>NZ_JBAZPS010000005.1:0-166020 GCF_041648055.1 Brevundimonas sp. | reverse complement strand
CCGAACCGGTCAGGTTCTCGATCCCGCTGAAGGTATCGGTGCCGCCGTCGCCGTCGTTGCTGGCCGAACCAATGTTCAGCTGCGCGGTCACCCCGGACGCCGCCGACGAATAGTCCGCCGTGTCGATACCCGCCCCGCCGATCAGCGTGTCATTGCCCGCCCCGCCGACCAGACGGTCGTTGCCGATACCGCCCTGGATCTGGTTGTTCGAGGCATTGCCGATGCCGGTGAAGTTGCCGGTCCCGGCATAGATCAGGTTCTCGACATTGGCCCGGAGCGTGAAGCTGTCGATCCGCGCCTCGACCGTGTCGATGCCCTCGTTCGCATTCTCGACGATGGTGTCGCCCGCCTCGACCACATAGTAGTCGTCGCCTGTGCCGCCGTAGAGCTCATTGGCCACCCCGGCCCCGCCGTACAGGATGTCGTCACCGCCGAAGCCCAGCAGCACGTCACGCTGGGTCCCGCCGCGCAGCACGTTGCCGCCCGCGTTGCCCTGACCCTCGAAGCCGCCGGTGCCGACATAGGTCATGTTCTCGACATTGGCCGACAGGCGATAGCGGTCGAGGTTGGTCTGGACCAGTTCGGTGCCTTCGCCCGCCTGTTCCACAATGGTGTCGCCGACGGCCTCGACGACATAGGTGTCGTCACCCAGACCGCCGTACATCTCGTTGGCCGCACCGGTGCCGCCGTGGATCACATCGTTCCCGGCCAGGCCGATCAGCACATCGTAACCGGCTTCGCCGCGCAGGACATTGCCCCCGCCGTCGCCCAGCAGCACGTCGTTGAACGCCGAACCGGTCAGGTTCTCGATCCCGCTGAAGGTATCGGTCCCGCCGTCACCGTCGTTGCTGGCCGAACCAATGTTCAGCTGCGCCGTCACGCCAGCCGCCGCCGACGAATAGTCCGCCGTGTCGATCCCGGCTCCGCCGTTCAGCGTATCATTGCCCGCCCCGCCGATCAGACGGTCGTCACCGTCGTTGCCTGACAAGATGTCCGAACCAGCTCCGCCATCAAGGACGTCGCTCTCTATCGTACCGTCCAGGATATCGCCGGTTGCCGTGCCATTGATGATGTTGGGGCCCAGGGGGGCACCAGCTATATCGAATAAGCCATCATTGAACCGCAGCCGTTCGATGTTTGTAAGTGTGTCTGTCCCGTCTGGGCCCGTCACCGTTGTGACGCCATCGACGGTGGATAGGGTATATGCTGATCTCGGGCCATTGAAGACGGCGACATCAGCACTGCCAGTACCGCCGTCTAGCCGATCGTTGCCTGCCCCTCCGATCAGAATGTCATTGGCCGCGCCGCCGTTAAGCACATTTGCTGCATTATTGCCTGTCAAGTGATCCGCAAAAGACGAGCCGGTCAGGTTCTCGATATCGAAAAAGACGTCCGTGCCACCGTCCCCATCATCGGTTGCACGGTTACTGGTCAGGCTGGCCGTCACGCCGGCATAGGCCAGTGCGTAGTCGGCGGTATCGGAACCAAGACCGCCTTCCAGCCTGTCGTTTCCGACACCCCCAACCAGCACATCGTTTGCGCGCCCGCCGATCAGAACATCATCACCGCCAAAGCCTTCGAACTTTGCGCCCGCGCCTCCGTCGTCACCCGCGCCCACGGAGATGCGGTTCGCGCCGTTGTCGCCCTGAATGAACCGCTGGCCGGCCCCCGTGATCTCGATGACTACGTCTTCGACGGTGCGTACCGCGATTTGTGTGTCCGAGACATAGCCGAAACTGGTCGACAATCGCAGCATGACCCGGCTTCCGGACAGCACGAGGCTGTCGTGGCCCGCATCACCATCGACGATGATGTTATTGTTGCTGTAGACGGAGCTAGGCAAGCCGGCCGCGACAATCATCCGGTCGTCGCCGTTTCCGCCAGACAGTCGATCGCCACGCCAGCCGTAAAGCTGATCCGAACCGTCGCCGCCCTGCAGAAAATCAGTCCCCGTGCCGCCGCGCAAGAAGTCGTTACCGGAACCCCCGCTTATCTCGGTCGCCAGTTCCATCGCCGACAAGTCGATGCGATCGTTTCCAGAACCCGAGATGACGCCATAAATGTTCTTAAAGGTGTCCTGTCCGATCGTGAATCGGCTCCTCAGCACGGTGCCATCAATAGTCAGATCGACAGTCGCTGCGCTGTAGTCGAGAGTGTCGAACCCCAAATAGCCGTCGTAAATGGAGCCCGTGGTGCCAATCTCGGCACTGCCGATGAATGTATCGTCTCCCAGACCTCCGAAGACCGTGACCCGCCCGCTCCCGGCGCTGATCCAGTCGTCACCGCCGCCAGCATAGATGGTATCGCCACCACCCATCCCGTAAATCACGTCTGCGCCATCGCCGCCTCGCAGAATTTCGCGCGCTGCCGTTCCGACGAGAACGTCAACCACCGGAGTGCCCTCCAAACTGGAGGGCAGCGGGACGCCATCGATGCCCGTGATCATGTCGGCGAACCGAAGATGCTCGATACCAGTCAGTGTATCCACACCGTCCGGCCCGGTTACCGTGGTTACGCCCGCGGCGTTTGTCACGATCGTGTACGCCGAGCGGGCGGCGGAAAAAACAGCCGTGTCGGTGTCGTAATCGCCGTTCAAGCGGTCGTTCCCAGCCCCGCCGATCAGGATGTCGTCGCCGCCGGAACCCCAGAGCTCGTCGTTGCCTTCGCCCCCGTCGAAGCGGTCGTCATATTGATCCCTACCTGAAATGTAGTCGTCGCCACCCAGGCCAAAAATTACGCCGGATGCAGGCGGGGACAACTGATCACGTCCTTCAGTCGCGTAGACGATGATGCTTCCGTTCATGTCTCGCCCAATCAGCAAGTCGAGGAAGAGGCTGACAGATTGTTGAGACGATCCGGTGTAGTTATAGAAAAAGAAGCCATCCGAAGTCGGACTGTAGCCTGTAACTCCACGCACGACGATCGTATCGCCTTCGGCCGGGTTGAAGTCGAAGATGCGATCATAGGTGACGCTGGACACATCGATTTCGAAACGATCAGCGCCGGCTCCGCCGACCATGTAGTCGTCACCGGCCCCTCCGCTCAGAATGTCATTACCGGACCCACCATGAAGCTGGTCATCACCTGCATCGCCATTCAGACGGTCTGATTCCGCACCACCTTCCAGAATGTCGTTGCCGTCAGCGCCTGACAGGACGTCGGCACCGTCAAGGCCGCGCAGCATGTCGTTCAGTATTCCGCCTGTCAGGTTGTCGCTGCCTGCATTCCCGGACTGTATCAGGGGCGCAACCGGTGGCTGGCCAGACACGATCGGCGTGGCTGATGCTGTCGGTGCCTGCGAGCGTCCGGTGACCTCGCTCGGCAGGTTTGCTGAAAACTGCAGCACTCCCGGGTTGAGATTAGCAACCAGAGCATTAAGCACCAACAGGCTATCCGTAGCGGAGAAGACGATCAGGACGTCCGAGCCCTGCTGCTGGATCGACTGCCATGCGCTGTGGCCTGCAACCCGAATGCGGTCGCCCGCCGCGGCGCTGAAATCGGTGATGACGTCCGCCCCGGACCCGGCGTAAAAGATGTCGGCACCCGCGCCGCCCGTCAGAGTATCATTATCTGCTCCGCCGCTGAGGTGATCCGCGCCTGCGCCACCGCTGATGACGTCGGCACCCCGGCCTGTGTAGATGCGATCATCCCCGTCTCCTCCGTCTATCCCGCCGCTCTGAAGGCCGAGACGCCCCTCATAGACGTCGTCGGAGCCACCCAGATCGATGTGACCTGTGATAAGCCCGTCGTTGAACAGCGTGGATTGCTCTTCGCCCAGATCGACCAGGCCGCGAAGTTCACCCGTATTGACGATGATGGACTTCTGGTTCTCGGGCGTTGTCACCGCCGGTACGTTGCGCAACGCGTAGTCGGCTTGCACGATGCCGCTATTGAAAATTCTGCCGACGAACAGGGACCCAAAGGCCATGCCGATACTGTCCATCGCGGCGGTTGAGTCACTGACAATGATGCTGCCGCTGTTCACGAAGGCATTGGGTGAGGGGTGATCATCCAGTTTGACGCTTACGCCGATACTCGCCTGGCCACCCACCACGACGATTTCGCCGGAGTTCCAGACGTCCTGGCTTCCGATGCGGGCCTCAACACCTGTCGCGCTGAGGCCTGCGTTGATCTCTATACGTCCGGAGTTGCTGAACTGCTGCAAGGGCTGGATGCCCAGAACATGGCCTTGCCCGGTGACGCGGATTAGCCCTGCATTGAAGACCTCTTCGATCTGATAGATGCCGAAAACGTTCGTGCTACCACCTGCTGTAACCTCGAGCCTGCCGCCGGCCCGGTTCACAAAAGGATCAAACAGGACGTTCTCGTCGTTCCCTAAAATGCCATACAGATTAGCCTGGTCCGACAGCCCCTGAACCACGATATGGCCACTGTTGAACAGGGCCGGCTGGGGGCGGGCATCGACGGCTTCGAGCACGATGCCGGCGTCATAAAGGGTTGGCCGCGCGATGATGACGGTTTCGTCATCGCCGATCTCCAGTAGCTGATTGACGTTTAGAGTTGACGTGGGGGTTGGCGTTGGCTGTTGCGGCAGTGCGTCATTCGCAAAGACGATCGAGTCGTTCAGCGCGACCGCCGTCACATTGCGTACCAGGATGGAATCCGTAGCGGACAGGACGATCAGTACGTCTGCCCCGACCTGCTGGATCGACTGGGCGGCGGAATAACCATGAATCGACAACTGGTCACCCGAAGGACCTGTCTCGAAATCGGTAATGATGTCGCCGCCGTCATTGAGGTTGAACACAAAGGTGTCCCGACCGGTCCCGCCCGTCAGGACATCGTTGCCCTGGTCTCCGAACAGAATGTCGTCCCCCTTGCCGCCCGACAGGATGTCTGCACCGGAGTTGCCCTCCAGGACATTGTCGCCGGCGTCTCCTGTCAGGGTGTCGGCGAAGACGCTGCCTTGAACCGCCTCGAAGTTGCGAATGGCATCGTTGCCGGCGGATTGAGCCGTCCCGGCGGAAAGATCCGCGATTACGCCCGCGCTGGATGTCAGATACGACAACACATCGTGGCCTTCGCCACCGTCGAGGGCGTCGCTGCCGCGACCGCCGTCGATGAAATCGTCGCCCGCGCCACCAAAGATGGCGTCGGCCCCCTCTTCGCCGAACAGATAGTCGGACAGGTTTCCGCCGATCAACCGATCGTTGTCGTTGCCACCGAAAACGCCGCCGGTTGCGACACTGTTGCCGGTGCCGTCGTAGATGTCGGCGTCGGAGCCTAGGTCGACGTAGCCATCTATGGTGCCGCTGTTGCGCACCTCGTCGAGACCGGCACCCAGGATGATGCCCCCCCGTATGATGCCGGAGTTCAGCACGTGCTCGCGCGACAGCTGCATGGCCGTGTCGTCGATCAAGATGGCGATGTCGGCCTCGATCAGACCGCTATTGACATAGGTCTGGAGGCCATTGCCGCGCGCGAAAGGCGAAGCGGTGTTTACGGCGGTAAAGGCGATGCTCAGCGCCCCTTCACCTGTTGCGATCGCCCGGATTGTGCCGCTGTTCGTGAAGCTGCCGTTTGCATCCAGGACGACCCCGATAGCCCCCTGAGTCCCGCGTGCTTCGATCAGGCCGCTGTTCGCAAGGGTGGCATTCAGAGCGCTGTTGATGCCGAAAGCGAACGCGCCGTCGGCAAGGATTTCGCCGCTATTGGAAATCGTGACAGCGGCGCGTTGTGGAGCCGACGTCAAGATCGGAGTGTTTGCGACGTGTACGCCTTGCGCCAGATTGCCGGCAGTGACGCGGATCGTGCCCGAGTTGTCGAGATCCCAATTCGTGGATCGGGGAGCGGCACCAGTCGCGTCATACTCCGATGAAACGTCAATCAGCCCCTGGTTCGTCAGATCGGCGCTGCCTCGCGTTCCGATCGCGCCTGCAGCACCGTCATTGATGACCCGCAACACCCCTGTGCTACCGTTGAGGAAGCGACCATATTCCTGAAACACGCCGAAGTTCAGTGCGCTGTCATCCGGCGGGCCCTGAACGATGAGGGTCCCGAAGTTCGACAGGCCGCCGTTTGTCCCACCGATGGAATAGGCGGCGTCCTGAGTAAACACGTGGGTGGTTCCAGCCTCAACCAGGAACGGACCCAATCCAACCACTGGCCCGCCCGCTGGAACAGGCGCTGGCGTTGGAGCGGGTCCCGGCATCAGGCGGATGGCCTGCGGGAAGGCCGCCACGGTCGCAGTGTCCAGGTATTCGAGAATGATTTCTGACCCGTCGGGGAAGACCAGCGTCGCCCAACCCTGAGCACCGACATCGAGGCGGGGCATGGTCGTGAAGCCATACAGTTCAATCACATCACCTGCGGCGGGATTGAAGTCGGAGATACGATCCGGATTTCCACCTATCCCGCCCGTTTGGGGTGCCACCGTATCGCCGGGTGTGAAGATGAATCGGTCTGCCCCACCGCCGCTGCGGATATAGTCTGCGCCCGTTCCGCCCCATATGATGTCGTTCCCGGCGCCCCCATCCAGGAAATCGTCTCCGCCTCCCCCTTCGAGCCATGCGCCCAAGGGATCGGCAATGAGCCGGTCGTTACCATTCAGGCCAAAGACCGCGCCTCCGTTGAGGCTGTACAAGGTTTCAGAGCGCCAGCTCCCTCTCGTGACGGTGCGATCGCCCGGCGATGGCGGCACGTACATTGGGTCCGCGAATGGTTCGGTGGACAGCGTCTGACGCCACGACAGTGTCGTTTCCACGGATCGAAACGCCGAAGGTGAAGCCTCCGGCAACAGCCGATCAACCAGACCCAGATAGCGCATTTCAGCCCCCAAATCGCAGGCCTGTTGGATACCGTGGTTCCGCTAGGCTTTGCAATCAGAAGGAAAGTCTTACCGCCCGAACTTCTGGAACTTGATCCGGTGCGGGATCAGGCTTTCGACGCCCAGGCGACGCTTCTTGTCTTCCTCATAGGCTTCGAAGTTGCCCTCGAACCATTCGACGTGGCTGTCGCCCTCGAAGGCCAGGATGTGGGTGGCCAGGCGGTCCAGGAACCAGCGGTCGTGGGAGATGACCACGGCGCAGCCGGCGAAGCCTTCGAGGGCTTCTTCGAGGTTCTGGAGCGTCTCGATGTCCAGGTCGTTGGTCGGTTCGTCGAGCAGCAGCAGGTTGCCGCCGGTGGCCAGGGTCTTGGCCAGGTGCACGCGGTTGCGCTCACCGCCCGACAGTTGGCCGACCTTCTTCTGCTGGTCGCCGCCCTTGAAGTTGAAGCTACCGACATAGGCGCGGGTGTTGATCTCGCGCTTGCCGACCATCATCACGTCGGTGCCGCCGCTGATCGCCTGCCAGATGGTCTCGTCCGGCTTCAGGTCGTCGCGCGACTGGTCGACATAGGCCAGCTTGACCGTCTCGCCGACCTTGATGGAGCCGGCGTCGGGCTGTTCCTGGCCCGTGATCAGGCGGAACAGGGTCGACTTACCCGCACCGTTGGGGCCGATGACGCCGACGATGCCGTTGGGCGGAAGCTTGAACGACAGGTCTTTGAACAGCAGCTTGTCGCCATAGGATTTCTGCAGGCCCTCAGCCTCCAGCACCACATTGCCCAGGCGCGGGCCGGGCGGGATCTGGATGACGGCGTGGGTCTGGGCCCCGCGCATGCTTTCCTGCTCGTCCACCATCCGTTCATAGGCGGCCAGACGGGCCTTGGACTTGGCCTGACGGGCCTTGGCACCGGAGCGGACCCACTCCAGTTCGCGGGTCAGGGCGCGCTGGCGGGCTTCGGATTCCGACTGCTCCTGCACGACGCGCTTGGTCTTGGCTTCCAGCCAGCTAGAGTAGTTGCCCTCGTGCGGGTGGCCCTTGCCGCGGTCCAGCTCCAGCGTCCACTTGGTCACCAGGTCCAGGAAGTAGCGATCGTGGGTCACCAGGATCACGCAGCCGGGGAAGGCCTCCAGGTGATGCTGCAGCCAGGCGACGCTTTCGGCGTCGAGGTGGTTGGTCGGTTCATCCAGCAGCAGCATGTCGGGCTTGCTGAGCAGCAGGCGGGCGAGCGCGACGCGACGCTTCTCACCCCCGGACAGATTGGTCACCGCCCAGTCGTCGGGCGGGCATCGCAGGGCGTCCATGGCCATTTCGATGCGGCTGTCGATGTCCCAGACATCGCCGGCGTCGATCTTTTCCTGAAGGGCGGTCATCTCCTCCATCAGCTCGTCGGAATAGTTCTCGGCCATTTCCATGGCGATGGCGTTGAAGCGGTTGACCCACTGCTTCTCTTCACACCAGGCCTCGACGTTCTCGCGGACGTTCAGGCTGTCGTCGAGCTGGGGTTCCTGCTCCAGATAGCCGCGCTTGATCCCGTCGGCGGCACGGGCCTCGCCGTTGAACTCGGTGTCCAGGCCGGCCATGATCTTCAGCAAGGTGGACTTGCCCGAGCCGTTGACGCCGACCACGCCGATCTTGGCGTCGTTGTAGAAGCTCAGCCAGATGTTCTCGAAGATCTTCTTGCCGCCGGGAAAGGTCTTGGTCAGACCCTGCATCTGGAAAATATATTGCTGCGCCATGAGGTGCGTCGCGCCCTGTCGTTCGATCGGATGGGGAGATAGGCGCGGGATGTAGCGACCCCAGCGCCGGGTGGCAAACGTCTAGCGGCCGGGCAGGGCGGTTTGAAGGCGCGATCGCCTACCAGCGAAAGACCAGTTTGCCGATCAAGGCTCCGATGGCCACGGCGATCGCCATGCCCAGAGTGTACCAGACCGCTACAAAGGACGCCGTATGCTCCGGGCAATGCAGGCCGTACAGCGTCGTGGCTAGCGCGGCAGTCAGCAACCCTGCGGCAGCCCCGGCCAGCATGGGCCGGGTCGGAGCGAATGCGCGCGCGGCCCAGAAGACGAAGGGGGCCGCGATCAGGCTGAGCAGGACGATGTTTGGAGCACAGACGCGGGCGCTGTCACCCATGACGGCGGGCATACGATCCGGCATGGGCATAGCGACCAGCTCATAGGCGGCCAGTCCCAGAACACCGGCCAGGATCAGGCCTAGCACGAGAAGAGGCGCTCGCGCACTGACGCCGGGGCGACCGAGACGGTCCAGCAGCCAGAATCCAGCTATGGCCAAGGCGATTGTGTAGGCCGCCTTGGCCCAGAAGGTCGGTCCCCGCATAGCCAGCATCAGGTCGGCGCGAAAGCCTAGCCACAGTCCCACGGCGATCAGAACAAGCACGGCGGCGGGAACCAGCCACAGCAGCAGACGGCGCTCCGGCCGTCGCGCAGGGGGCAGGTCGGCCGACAGGGCGGTGATCAGGTCGTCAGTCTTCATCGGAAATCCCTTCGCTCACTGCAGAGGGCGCAAATCGGGCGGTGAGGGTCTTCAGGCTGCGGTGCACGCTGACCTTGGCGGCCGCAATAGAATAGCCGTGGCGTTCTGCGGCCTCGGCAACCGACAGGCCCTGAATGCGGATGTCCTCGATCAGGTGCCGCTGGCGCACCGGCAGCAGAGCCAATACCCGGGTCAAATCGTGTCTTGCAGCGCCATCCTCGACGGTGTGATCGGCGAACAGGTCGCCTGCGTCGTCCAGCGGTGCGGTCGGACGGCGTCCCTGGCGTCGCAGGTGATCGATCAGCTTGTGGCGGGCGATCGAGAAGGCCCAGGCAGTAAAGGGCTGGCTCGTATCCCAGGTCGCACGCTTGGCGTGGATGGCGATCAATGTCTCCTGCACCAGGTCCTCGGCGTCAGCCGCTCCGTCGTAAAGGCGTCGTGTGAAGAACGGCCTCAGATGGCCGCCCATATCCGTCAACAGCACGCGCCAGGCCCCCGCGTCACCCGCAAGGCCACGCAGCATCAAGGCTTTCAAATGGGTTTCGCGATCTGTCACGTCTTGGGGTCCATACGCGCGCGATAAGCAAAGGGTTACAGCCTGTTTGTCGAAAAGCCGACGCGATTTTTTCCAGCGTGGCTGTAACCGCCCGGTGAGCTCAGGCGAATGGGGAGGTGTGACCGGACGACCGGCCACCACCCTTTCAATGGAGCCTTCTGATGAATGCCAAGACCCTGACCTCCACCGGCCTGGTCGCCGTCGCCCTGGCCGCCGGTGCCAGCGCCGCCTACGCCCAGTCGACCCAGAACAACAACCGCCAGGCCCCGGCCCCGGCCGTCGAGAAATGCTATGGCGTCGCCATGGCGGGCAAGAACGACTGTGCCGCCGGCCCCGGCACGACCTGCGCCGGCACCTCGGTGCGCAACTATCAGGGCAACGCCTGGAAGAACGTCCCGCGCGGCACCTGCACCTCCATCCGCACGCCGGCGGGCAATGGTTCGCTGACCCCGATCAACCGCTGATCGGATCAGGCGAATGACCCACAGGCCGGCTGCGGTTCCCCCTTCTGCCCCCACGGCGGGGCTTGGGCTGAAATCCGTGCATTACGAAGAAGCCCTGGCCGCGTCGGCGGCCGGTCTGTGGTTCGAGGTCCATGCGGAAAACTATATGGTCGACGGCGGGCCCCGGCTCGCCTGGCTGAATGCCATCCGTCAGGACAAGCCGCTGTCCCTGCACGGGGTCGGCCTGTCGCTGGCGGGCGACCAGCCGCCGGATGAGGATCATCTGGCGCGGTTGAAGGCCCTGACCGACCGATTCGAGCCGTTCGTCGTGTCCGAACATCTGGCCTGGTCGCGGCGGGGCGAGGTCTATCATCCCGATCTGCTGCCCTTCGTGCGCAGTCGCGCCATGCTGGACCAGATCTGCGCCAACGTCTCGCGCACCCAGGACGTGCTGGGGCGGCAGATTCTGATCGAAAATCCCTCCCACTATCTGGACCTGCTCGGCCACGAGATGTCGGAGCCGGAGCTGCTGGGCGAGATGGTCCGGCGCACGGGCTGCGGCCTGTTGCTGGACATCAACAACGTTCATGTCAGCGCCAACAATCTGGGCACCTCGGCCCTCGACTATCTGAATGCCCTGCCGGTCGAGGCGATCGGCGAAATCCATCTGGCCGGTCATGACCCCGACCCGGAGCACGGCGAGCGACTGCTGATCGACAGCCATGCCGCCCCGGTCTCCCAGCCGGTCTGGGCGCTCTATGCCCGCACCATCGCCCGTATCGGGCCGCGGCCGACGCTGATCGAGCGCGACGACAACCTTCCCGCCTTTGGCGATCTCATGATCGAGCGGGACCGCGCCGATGCCGTGCTGGTCGCCGTTGAGGAGGCGCTGCGTGCCTGAGGATTTCCACCGCGCGCTTGACGCCGCGATTATCGGATCGGATCAAACGCTTATGCCCTGGCTGGCAGGCGAGGATGCCGGATTGGCCATCTATCGCAACACGGTCGCCAAGGGGCGAGCCGATGCCCTGGCAGGTCTGTTCCCCACGGTCCAGCGGCTGGTCGGGGAGGACTGGTTTCGTGACGCCGCCCTGATGTTCGCCGCCGAACATCCACCGACCAGCCCAGTTCTGGACGACTATGGGCAGGCGTTTCCGGCCTGGCTGACCCGGTTTGAACCTGCGCAATCCCTGTCTTATTTGCCGCCTGTCGCGCGGATGGATCTGGCCTGGAGCCGGGCCCATCGGTCAGCCGATGCGCCTGTAGCGACAGCCGAAGGCTTGGCCGGGCGCGATCTGTTTGGCTCCCGCGCAACGCTGCATCCCTCGGTCCAGCTGTTCTGGTTCGACTGGACCGCACCGTCGATCTGGCTCGCCAATCGACCGGATGCGAACCCGGATGATGTCGTCGACTGGACAGACAGCCCAGAAGGCCTGGTCATCCATCGCCCCGATCTGACGGTGCTTCATCGCCGGCTATCGCGCGCGGAATGGCTGTTCCTCGACGGCTGCCGCCGCGACCTGCCGCTGGGCCGGGTGGCTCTGGAGGTCCAGGGGCAGGCCCTCGACACCGACATCGCCCGCCTTTTCTCCGGCCTGCTGAGCGCAGGCCTGTTCACCCACCTGATCTGAAAGTCCGCCCATGACCGACACCGCCGCCCATACTGCCGTGCGTCCCCAACTGGCCTTCGTTCCCGACCTGATCACGCGCCTGCTTCCGGCCTCCGTCATCAGCCTGATCATCCGGGTCGCCATCGCCGCGGTCTTCTTCCTGTCCGGCCGCACCAAGGTCGAGGGGCTGCTCGATATCACCGACGGCACCTACAGCCTGTTCGCCACCGAGTATCAGCTGCCGCTGATCCCGAGCGACATCGCCGCGCATCTGGCCACCTATTCGGAGCATCTTTTTCCCATCCTGATCGTGCTGGGACTGATGACGCGGTTTTCGGCCCTGGCCCTGCTGGGCATGACGCTGGTGATCCAGGTCTTCGTCTATCCGCTCGGCTGGCCGACCCACCTGCTGTGGGGCGCGCTGCTGCTCTATCTGGTCCGTTTCGGCGCGGGCCCGCTCAGCTTGGACCGGGTACTGAAATGGCCTTGAAATTGGGTAGCTGGCGCAATCAGATTGCCTGCGCGGCTAAGGCCTGGCCGGAAGGACCGCCTTCAGCGCTCGGGTGAAGCCGCTCGGCGCGACGGTCAGGTGGTCTTCGTCGTCCAGCACTTCGCTGGTCAAGGTCAGGCTCCGGTAATTGCGCGACCGGAGGCGCTGCTCGAAACGCACATTGTCTCCGACCATGTCGTAGCGCGTGTTAAGGCGACCCGATCCCGGAAACTCGTGCTCGCCGATATACATGTGGACCCGCGCCGGAAGGTCCGTGTGGGCGCGGGCATATTCAGTTTCAGTCCGCATCATCGCGTAGTCGCCGAACCAGAAGGACGGACTGCCCAGAATGTAGCCATCGAACAGCTCCGGCTCGCTGAACAGGATCTGCGCCCCCAGCAGCCCGCCATAGGAGTGGCCCAAGAGGATGCGGCGCGCTGGGTCCGCCCGGAAGCGGTCCTCAATGAAGGGGAGGGCCTGAGTTTTCAGATAGGCCTGATAGGCCACGCCGCCGCCCGTGCGGTCGTTGATACGGACGGGCGTGTAGTCGCGAGTGCGGCTGCTCATGCCGCTTTCGCCCGCAGCGTAGGACAGGCCGACCAGGATGAACTCCTCGATCACCGGTCCATCCAGATTCACCCGTCGGGCGATCTGGCGGATGATGGGGAAGGCATAGTCGGCGTCGGTGACATAGAGGACCGGATAACGGCGATTGGGCTCGGTGTCATAACTGGCGGGCAGGCTGACGAAGACCTCATAGTCGCGGCCCGAGACAGGGTCGGGCACCGACCAGACCTGGGTGCCCTTCAGCACATAGGGCGCGCCCCCGGCGGCGGATTCGGCGGTGGTTTGGGCGTCCGCACGCTGGCCGCAGCCCGCTGCGAGGCTCGCAGCCAACAAAATCGCTAGCAGTGTCAATCCCCGCATGGAGGCCCCCTTAAGCTTCACCAGAAGGGCAGACTTCAGGGCGAATGCGGCGCTGACAGGGCGATCAGGCGTAGTTGAAGCTGATCGAGATGCGCTCGCTCTTTGCCGCATTGACCGGCACCTCATGCCTCAGCCAGCTTTCCCACATCAGGACCGTGCCTGCGCGGGGGGCTAGGTATACGAAGGGGCGCTCCGCCTCGGGGGCGTCGGCGTGGACGCCCGGACGGGCCATCATCATGGGCAGGCGGGGGTCTTCCAGCTTCAGGGCCGAGGCTCCGTCCGGAACTTCGACATAGATGGTGCCGCTCAGGAAGGCGTGGGGGTGGATGTGGCCGGTATGGCTGCCGCCGGGCCTCAGGATATTGACCCACAGGCTGTCCAGCCTGGGCTTGCGGGCCAGGTCGAAGCTCAGGGCCCTGGCATAGGCAACGGCGTGGCGATCCAGATGCCGCTTCAGGTCGGCGAACTCCGGCAGGCGCTGGGGCAGGTCGGTCAGGGAGCCGTAGGAGGTATAGCCGCGGTAACCGTGCGCCTTGCACCAGGCCCGGCCGGCGTGATCTTCGACCGCCAGCACGCGGCAGGCTTCGGTCAGTTCGGCGTTGAAGACGTCGAAGCCGGGCGTGTCGGCCAGACTGGCCTCGTAAACCTGGGTGACGAAGAGGGGGCGCAGGGACATAGCACCGCTTTAGACGAAGCGGTCACCTATCAGAAGGCCTAGGCTAGAAGGGGAGGGTGGCTTCGCCACGCAGGATCGCCTCGGCCTCGGGCGTATGCTTGGCCCCGCTCCGGTCGTGCAGGATCAGGGGCGGCAATAGACGCAAGGGCGCGCGACCGGTCTTGATCGCCTGGACCAACACACGTTTGGCGGGCTCGTCCGCATGCGGGTGGATGCCCCTGACCGCGAACGAGCCGGCCTTTTCGCCGAGAAGTGCCAGCAGGTCCGCCAGCCGATCCGCCCGGTGGATGACGACGATCCGTCCACCCTCGCGCACGGCCTTCAGCAGGAAATGCGTCCAGGCCCGCAGACCGTCGTCGGCCATCCAGGCGTCGCGCTTGCCCGGTGCCGGAGCACGCAGGGCGGCGGGATCGTCGAAGAAGGGCGGATTGCTGATGGCCCAGTCGAACGGTGGGAGGTCCAGCGCGCGAAAGCCTGTGGCGACATCGCCCGTGACAATGTGTGCCGGGGCGCTGTTCAGGCTCGCGTTCTCGCGCGCGAGTTCCACCATCGTGGTATCCCGTTCAAGCCCGACCAGCGTCATCTCAGGCTGACGCGCGGCAATCTGCATCAGTGCGCCGCCAGCCCCGCAGCCGGCCTCGATCAGGCGTTCGCCGGGCCTGCCCGCAACGGCGGCGGCCAACAGGGCGGCGTCCATGCCCGCGCGATAACCCCTGGCCGGCTGGCGCAGCCGCACCCGCCCGCCCAGCAGGGCGTTCTCGACGATCTCGGCCGTCAGGTGTGGCGGTGGTGCGACGGTCACGCGGCTTGACCCTTTCTTGGCCGATCACCATTGTGCGGTGCGTCGTCGTCAGGCAAGGCGGCGTCAGGATTTTCCGGCGCGATCCACTATCGCGCCATGCCGCACGAGTAAGCAGTTGGACGTTGTCACCCTGGCAGACCCCCACGTGAAGGGTGACGTCGAGCCCCTGGTTCGGCTGGCGCACGCCGACATGGCGGCGGTCGATCGGCTGATCGTGGCCCGCATGCAGTCGCAGGTGCCGGTCATTCCCCTGCTGGCCGAGCACATCGTGGCGGCGGGTGGCAAGCGTCTGCGTCCTCTGCTGACCGTGGCGGCCGCTCGGGCGGCAGGGGCGGCGGGCGACATTGAGGCCCCCGTCAAGCTGGCGGCAGCGGTCGAGTTCATCCACACGGCGACCCTTCTGCATGACGACGTGGTCGATGCGTCCCAGCTGCGGCGCGGCAAGGTCGCGGCGCATCTGATCTGGGGGGCACCGTCCAGCGTTCTGGTCGGCGACTTTCTGTTCGCGCGCGCCTTCGAACTGATGGTCGAAACGGGCCAGATGCGGGCGCTCGGCATTCTGGCGCGGGCCTCCAGCGTGATCGCCGAGGGCGAGGTGCTGCAACTGACCCGGGCGCACGACCTGAACCTGGATCAGGAAACCTATCTGCGCATCATCTCGGCCAAGACCGCCGAACTGTTCGCCGCTGCCGCAGAGGCCGGGGCGGTGGGTGCAGGGGCGGGCGACAAGACGGTCGAGGCGCTGCGGTCCTATGGGCTGAACCTCGGGCTTGCCTTCCAGCTGGCAGACGATGCTCTCGACTACGGTGGTTCGTCCGACGTGCTGGGCAAGAATGCGGGCGACGATTTCCACGAGGGCAAGGTGACCATGCCGCTCTTGCTGGCTGCGGCTCGCACGCGCGGTCGTGAGGACGCCTTTTGGGAGCGGACCATCAACAAGGGCGAGCGGACCGAGGACGACTTCCGGCGTGCGCGCGAGCTGATCATCGGCACGGGGTCCGTTACGACGACGCTCGACACGGCCTATGCCTATGCCGACGCGGCCAAGATCGCGCTGAAAGTCCTGCCGCAGGGCGAATGGCGCACAGCCCTGGAACAATTGGCGGATTTTGCGGTCAGCCGCGCCGCCTGATCGCGGTCAGGCGATGATATCGGGCAGGATCAGGTTTTCGATCCGTACGATCTCGTCCTTCAGCGTCAGCTTCTTGCGCTTCAGCCGGGCGATCATCAGCTGATCGGGAATGGGCATGTGTCCCAGCGCGTCGATCGAGGCCCCCAGATCGGCATGCTCCTGCTGAAGTATCTTCAGCCGGGCGGCCAGCGCCTGGTCTTCTTCGCTCAGAAACGGTTCGTCGTCGTTCATGGTGTTCCCCGGACGGGCGCTTATATCGTGCGACCGCTCAGGCCGGAAGACATTGGGCGAGACGGGTCAGTCCGGGGCGCGGAATTGACGACGACCAGCTTCTGGCGACAGCAACCAGGGCGTCGATGGGCGGACGGGCGGGGCCTGAAGGCGTGGGGCTGAGCGCTTCAAGCGCCAGCAGCAAACGGCGCTCCGCATCCAGTTCGGCGGCCTTGACCTGCCTACGGATCGCCTCCCGATCGTCGTCGTCCATATCGACGGCCTTGATCTTCAAGGCGCGGCGGACCGCTCGCAGGGGCGCGATGGCGGTTTCTTCCCAGACGCGGGCCGTATCGCAGGCCGCCTCGCGGGCATCTTGGTCCAAGGCGCGCCCTGTGGCGGCCGCCCAGGCCGTCCAAAGCAGCAGGGGCACATTCTGTCCGGCGGTGTCTTGAAGCTCCAGACAGGCGGTGGCCACGCCCGGTGCCGCATAGGCGGCCAGCACCCAGGGCCACAGGTCGGCACTTGTCTCGCTCATGCCGGGGTCGAACCCTTCAGCCCGTCCCAGCGCCGCACGGCGGACCAATCCAGCCCGAACAGGTCTAGCGCCCGCCCGACCGACTGATCGACGATGTCTTCGATGGACTTGGGCCGTGCATAGAAGGCGGGCAGGGGGGGCGCGATGATGGCCCCCATCTCGGTCAAAGCCGTCATGGTCCGCAGATGGCCCAGATGAAACGGCGTTTCGCGCACCATCAGCACCAGCGGCCGCCGCTCCTTCAGCACCACGTCGGCCGCTCGGGTCAGCAGGTTGGAGGTGACGCCCGTGGCGATTTCGCTCATCGTCCGCACCGAACAGGGGGCCACGATCATGCCCAGAGTGCGGAACGAGCCCGAGGCGATGGTTGCCCCCACATCCGCCAGTTTGTGCACCACATCGGCCCTGCCCGTCAGGTCGTCGGGCGTCAGATCGGTTTCCTGCGACAGTGTCAGCAGGGCCGCGCGGGTCACGACCAGATGGCTCTCGACCCCCAGCTCGCGCAGTGCCTCCAGAACCCGGATCCCGTAAGTCACGCCGGATGCACCGGAAATCCCGACCACCAGTCGCTGCGGTGGGTTCCGTATGGCTGTGTTCACAACTTCGGCCAATTCGGGCTCCAGGCTTCTGTCTGTCCAGTCGGTTCGGCGATCACCGGAATGTGATTCTACAGCCGGTCAAGCTGGGCGCTCACTAGTGGCGATACCGGGCCCGATGCGCAAGCGAGTGGATCGGTGCAAGGTGTCGCTATCGGTCCTTAGACATGGAGGCGAAAGCCATGACCATCGAAGCCCGTATCCGCGAACTGGGAAACCGTCACCGCAATCTGGATGAGACCATCCGGCGCGAGATCACCCACCCGGCCACGGATTCGCTTCGTGTACGTGAGCTGAAGCAACAGAAGCTCCGGCTCAAGGAACAGATTACCAGTCTGGAGGCGCGCGCCGGATAGCGGCGTCTCCGAAGTCCGAAATTGAAGACGGCCCCGGAGATCGCTCTCCGGGGCCGTTTTTCGTTTGGCGCTAGCTTCAGTCCTTGGAGCCGAATACCGATTCCGCCGTGGGCTCGGCACCGCGACGCTCGCGGGCTTCGGGCACGAACTCGTCCTCGACCGGCTCGGCCGGGGCTGCAGGTTGCAGGGTCGCGCCGCCCTTCTTGGCGTCATCCTTGGCCTTCTTGTCGGCGGCCTTCTTGACCAGTTCATCCAGGACGATCTGGCCGACCAGGCCCAGGGTCACCGGATCGACCGGCTTGATATTGGCGCTGTTCCAGTGGGTCCGGTTCCGCACGCTCTCGATGGTGGACTTGGTGGTCCCCAACAGCTTGGAGATTTGGGCGTCGGTCACCTCGGGGTGGTTGCGCACGAACCAGGCGATGGCGTCAGGGCGATCCTGGCGGCGCGAAACGGGCGTATATTTCGGCGCAGGCTTGGCGGCCTTCATCATCTCGGCGTGGCGGCTGACCACGGCCTGCATGTGATAGGTCTCGTCGTTCTGGGCCTTGTCCAGCTCTTCGCGTGTCAGTTGGCCATTGACCAGCGGATCGGCACTCCGAATGTCGCGGGCCACGTCGCCGTCGGCGATGCCGCGCACTTCCAGCGGGTGCAGACCACAGAATTGCGCGATCTGTTCGAACGTCAGGGAGGTATTGTCGACCAGCCAGACCGCAGTGGCCTTGGGCATCAGGATGTCGGTCATACGGGTATTCCGGTTCTAGGACGGGGCCAGAAAGTCGGGCTCCGGATACGACGGCGCCCGGCCTTTCGACCGGGCGTTGATGGTCTGGATATAATCGCATTCTCTGGAAAAGAAAACGAAAGCCTGCAATCTCGTACAGCCAAGGTTCATGGAGGGTATTGAACATTGCGCGCAACGGCGCGTTGGGCGTCTGTGGGTTCTGAATTTGGGAGGGTACCATGTTGCTTGAGACACTGGCCGCCATGACGATGATGTCCGGCGCTGAAATGCCGACGCAGGAGCGCGGCGCACCGCGCGGCGACTACCGCGACAGCTGTAGTGGCGAGTATGTCAATCGCGGTCGTCTGTACGCCGATTGCCGCACACGTCGGAACGATATCCGTGCCACGTCGATCGAACTGGCCCGTTGTTCTAGCTACGAGATTCGCAACACCGACGGCATTCTGACCTGCGGCCCGTATCGCGGCGACGACGAAGGCCGGCCCGGTAGTGGCGGTGGCTATCCCGGCGGTCCAGGCGGGGGATGGAACCCGGGTGGACCCGGCGGCGGCTATCCCGGTGGGCCCGGCGGCGGCTGGAATGGTGGTCGCCAGAGCATCACGGTTTACCGCGACGCCAACTATCGCGGTCAGGCGATGCAGTTCAACGGCGAGGTCTCAAACCTGCGCAATACAGGCATGAACGACGCCATCAGTTCGTTCCGCCTGCGTGGTACCTGGGAACTGTGCACCGACGCCAATTTCGGCGGGCGCTGCACAGTGTTCGATGGCGACGAAACCAATCTGGCGCGCTGGCAGCTGAACGACAGCATTTCGTCGCTTCGCCCCGCACGTCGTGGCGGCGGCGGTCGCTGGTAGACATCAGACGATCAGGACAATCTTGCCGACGTGGCCGCCCGCCTCAAGCCTGAGGTGGGCGGCTGCAGCCTCTGCCAGATCAAATGTTGCCTCGACCGGGGGGCGAACCTGTCCCGAAGCGATCCACGGCCAGGCCTTGGCCTGGATGGCTGCAATAAGTCTCGCTTTCTCGTCAGCTGGTCGCGCCCTCAGCGTCGACCCGGTCAGCACGACTCGCTTCATCATCACCGACGCCAGATCAATCTCGGCCCTGGCTCCGGTCAGGGTGGCGATAACCACCCACCGCCCGAAACGCTTGAGAACCGCCTGGTTCAAAGCCGCATAGTCCGCCCCGACCATATCCAGCACCACGTCGACGCCGCCGAAAGTGTTGATGGCGCCTTCCAGGTCATCTGCAGTCGCATCCAGGCTAAGGTCCGCACCCAGCGCCTGCGCGGCCGCTGCCTTAGCGGCTCCGCGAGACGTGGCGATTACCTTGGCACCTGCTGCCTTGGCCATCTGGATAGCGGTGACACCGATGCCGCTGGTCGCGCCGTGGATCAGCAGGGTCTCGCCCGCTTGCAGATCACCCGCCTCGAACACATTGGCGAAGACGGTGCAGACGGTCTCGGGCAGGGCGGCTGCCTGAATGAAGTCCATGCCCACCGGCATCGGCAAGGCATGGCGTGCATCGACCACTGCCATCTCGGCATAGCCCCCGCCGCCCAGAAGAGCGTAGACCCGGTCGCCGACCGACCAGCGTGTCACGCCATCACCGACCTCATCGACTTCGCCTGCAACCTCCAGTCCCAGTCCGGCTGGTGCGCCCGGTGGGGAAGGGTAGAGCCCCCGCCTTTGCAGGATATCGGGTCGGTTGACGCCCGCCGCCCGAACCCGGATGCGGATTTCGCCCGGTCCCGCCACCGGATCGGGTCGTTCGACCAGCCTCAAGGCTTCGGCTGGTCCGGAGCCGCCGTCGATGTCGATCGCCTTCATCCTGCCTGTCGTCCTTGCAAATATCCGTGTCCCGGCGTTTCCTAGTCGGTTCTGACGGCCCTGGCCAAGGAGGAGGTGAGCATGTTCGAAGACAACGAACCCCGTCCCGCACGCGGCGCATCCCTGATTGCCGTGATCCGCGAAGACCTGGATCCCTATTCGGTCGAAGACCTGCAGACGCGGATCGAGACGCTGGAAGCCGAGGTGCAGCGCTGTCGCGCCGCCATCGACGGTAAATCCAGTCAGCGCAATGCTGCGGACGCCCTGTTCAACTTTGGCCGATGACGGACCGTTTGTGGCATGGCGGTTGCAGACCATTCTCTCGCCGCGCGAAACCGTGCCGGTCGTGATACGAGTGCGCCTGTTCCATGAGTCTGACTGAAGTCATGCCGACCGACGATCCCGCCGTCTCCTCGTCCATCGCCGCGACCGGCCGCACGCGCGCCGCCGTCGTGGACGATTTCGCGCGCTCGGAGCTGTTCGACCGCACCTTCCGCGAAGGTATGGAGCTGGTTGAAGACACCGCTGCCTATCTAGATGGCGATGGGCGGCGCGAGTCGCGTCTGCTGTCACGCGCTACGGCCCTGGCCTATGCGGGCGAAAGCATGACCCTGACCACGCGTCTGATGCAGATCGCATCCTGGTTGCTGGTGCAGCGGGCTGTGCGTGAGGGAGACATGAGTGCGCTGGCCGCGTGCGATGCCCGCTACCGTCTGGCCGACCGCAAGTCGTCAGCCGAACCCAGCGATCCCGAACTACCCATCGCCCTGATCGAATACCTGGTTCAGGCTGAAAGGCTATATGATCGGGTTCTGCATCTGGACCGCCGCATGTACAGGGACGCACCCGACGAAGCGCCGGTCAATCCTGTGCAGAGCCAGATGGACCGCCTGACGGCGGCTTTCGGGCGTTAGGTCTTACGGCCCGACATCGTTGGCGTCCTTCCGCCCATCGGCCACCACGCGCGGCAGGCTTACGGCGATGCCGAGCGCTTCAGCAAGCTTGGCATCGCGGCTGTAGACGTCCTCTCGGAACGCGACCCGACCCTGACCATCGACGAAGGCTGTCCAGTACAGCAGACGTACACCGATCTCGCGGCCGGTCTGGATGCGTTTCGTTTCCCGCGTGTCCTGAGCCGTGTCGAACTCGCTCAGCAGGGCAGGGTCTGGAGCCAGCAGGATACGGGCGAACTCGACCGCACCCTGAACCCGCACACAGCCATGTGAGCGCTGGCGCATAGACAGGTTGAAGGCGGCCTTGGTCGGTGTGTCGTGCAGGAAGATGGCGTAGCTGTCGCGCAGTTCGAACTTCACATAGCCCAGGGCCGCCGTCGGCCCCGCGCGCTGGATGACATTGCCCTGGGGCGTCACATACATGTTCTGGCTGGCCAGATAGCCGGGACCACGCGGCAGGATCTCGCGCCGGGCGATGCCTGCGGGCACATACCAGGGCGGATTGGCCACGACGGATGCGAAGGGCTTCTCCAGGCTGGGTGTTTCGTTCTCCGGGCTACCAACCACGACCCGGTTGGAGTGAACGGGGCGCCCGTCCTTCCAGTAGACCATGATGGCGGCGGCCGTATTGACCTCGATCCGCTCGGGATTGACGTCGCGCTTCAGCCAGCGGCGACGTTCCAGGTTCAAGGCGATCTGGCGGGCGCGATCCTCAACCGAGGCCCCCAACGAGCGCTGCGTACCCGCACCGATGCGGCCGTCTGCGCCCAGACCATGCCGCGTCTGGAAGTTGCGCACGCCGGCCTCAATCTCGGAACTGTAGACATTGCCCGCCGACGCCAGACGCGCCCCGGCCTCCTCGCTCAGGTCGCCCTCGGCAACCAGACGCTTGATCAGAGGCTGAATACGGGCATCGCTGGTCCCCGGTTCGATCGTGCCGCCCTGACGGAAGGTGGGCCAGCCACCCGACGCGCTCAAGCGGCGATAGCGGACGTAACCTGCCGACAGGTTGGTGTAGCCGATGTCGGTCGGGGCCAGACCTTCGAACCAGTCCAGCAAGCGGTTCTGGGCCAGGGCGTCATTCAGCCCGGTGGACAGGTCGACGCGGTTTTTCTGCATCTCCCATAGATCTTCGACGTCTTCGGGACGGACGCGGCCTTCCGCCAGCACGCGGCCATAGGTCAAGGCGGCGGCGGTCGTGCGAATCTCGGCTGCGCTGCGGTCGGCGGCCAGGGCGTCGAAGTCGAAATAGTCGATGGGCGACAAACCATGGCGCTCAGCCCGCAGCGAGGCGGCCTGAAGTCCACGCAGACGATCCGCCGTCCAGACGGGACGCCAGCCGTTCAATTCATAGAAGGCACGCACGTCAGGCTGGATGGTCGCGGGCAGCCGCGCCAGTTGGTCGTTGAAGCCATTGTAGAAGGCGACGGTGGCCGGATCGCGGGTCTGTGCCTGTGCGGCCAGTCCCGTCGCCGATGCCATGGCTGTCACGGCCGCGCCCAGACCCAGTTGCCGTCGGTTCATCTCAGTCGCATCTTTCGGCCGTCGATGCGGACACAGCGTCCGCGCCACTCGACGGTCAACGCGATCATATTACTGGCGTTCCGGCCAAACAGAAAGGCGCTGGGCCGGGGCCCAACGCCTTCGTGATCTGCAGACCTCAGGGTGTGGCTTTGGCGCACACACCGGCGGGTAGGGCCTACTTCTTGATGAAGCCGGCGAACTTGTTGTTGAAGCGCGACACGCGGCCACCACGGTCCAGCATCTGCTGGTTTCCGCCCGTCCAGGCCGGGTGCGTCAGCGGATCGATGTCCAGGTTCAGGACAGCGCCTTCCTTCTGATAGGTCGAGCGCGTCTGATAGGTCGTACCATCCGTCATGGTGACGGTGATGAAATGGTAGTCGGGGTGGGTATCGGCCTTCATGGTCGTCGTCCGTTGTCTCTGGCGCGGTGACGATGCCGACCGTCGGTGCGCGAAAATGAGAAACCCGCCGTGCCTGTGACAACAGAACCCGGCGGGAATGAGCGGCGGCGTTTACACCGGGGGGCGTTCCGGGGCAAGAGGCGCGCACAATGACCGAAACCTTTGCCGCTCCGACCGATACCGCCGACCTTCGGGCGCGTCCCGGGGCGGGGGCGCAACTCAGCGAACAGATCACCGAGGCGGCAGGGCGACGGGCCCGCTCTCGCAACGTCCGCCCCCTGCTGAGGCTGCTGCCCTATGCCATGCGGCACAAGGGGCATCTGGTTGTCGCCAGCCTGTGGCTGCTGGTTTCCACGGCGGCGTCGCTGGGGCTGACGGCGACGGCGCGCGGGGCCATCGACAACGGCTTCCGGGACGGCGGCACCCAGCTCAATTTCTGGTTTCTGGTCCTCGGGGCAAATGCGTTTTTGCTCGGTCTGGCTACGGCGGCCCGTTATTTCTACGTCACCAAGACGGGCGAGCGGGTCATTGCGGACCTGCGCAAGGGCTTGTTCGAACGGATACTGACGCTTGACCCATCCTTCTATGCGAAGATGCGGACCGGCGAGGTGCTGTCGCGCCTGACCACCGACATCGCCCTGATCGAAACCCTGATGACGACATCGGTCTCCTACGCGCTGCGCAACGCGTTGACGCTGGTCGGCGGGACCGTGCTGCTGTTCATCGTCAGCCCCAAGCTGACCGGCTTCGTGCTGCTGATCGTGCCGCTGTTGATCGTGCCGCTGTTCGTGTTCGGCCGACGGGTTCGCAAGCTGACGGTCCAGTCCCAGGACCGGTTTGCCAATGCCGTGGGCTTTGCCGGCGAAAGCGTCGATGCCATCGAGACCGTCCAGGCCTTTGGCCGTGAAGCCTCGTCGATCTCCCGCTTCGGCCAGGCTGTGGAGGACGCATTCGGCGTCTCCCTTGTCCGCATGCGGGCACGCGCCTTGATGACAGCCCTGATCATCATCGTGATGTTTGGCGGCGTGACCCTGGTCCTCTGGCTGGGGGCCCAGGACGTGATCGCAGGCCGGATGAGCACAGGCGCGCTGCTGCAGTTCGTTCTGCTGTCGGTCTTCACTGCGGCGGCGGTCGGCGCACTGGGGGAGAGCTGGGGTGATGTCCAGAAGGCCGCCGGAGCCATGGAGCGGATCGACGAACTCATGCGTGCTCAAGCCGCTATCGAGGCACCGGCCGTTCCGAAAGTGCTGCCGAGCCCGGCCATCGGCGAGGTGTCGATGACCGATGTCGGCTTCAGCTACCCCGGACGCCCCGATTTGCCCGCCCTGCGCGGTTTCACGCTGAATGTCCGGGCCGGCGAAACGGTCGCGTTGGTGGGACCGTCGGGGGCGGGCAAGAGCACCGTGTTCCGGCTCCTGCTCCGCTTCTATGATCCCCAGTCCGGCGTGGTCAGCGTCGATGGTGTCGATGTCCGTGATGCCGATCCCGTCGCCGTGCGCAGTCGCTTCGCCTGGGTGTCGCAGGAGGCACCTTTGTTCTCCGGCTCTGCCAATGAAAACATCCGCTTCGGGCGTGAAACTGCGACATCGGATGATGTCGTTTCTGCCGCCCGTGAAGCTCAGGCACTGACATTTGTGGAGGCTCTGCCAGAAGGCTTCGACACGCCGCTGGGCGAGCGAGGCAAGAGCCTGTCGGGCGGCCAGCGCCAGCGCATGGCCATCGCGCGTGCCCTCGTCCGTGACGCCCCGATACTGCTGCTGGATGAGGCGACATCGGCCCTGGATGCCGAGAGCGAGCAACTGGTCCAGATAGCTCTGGATCAAGCCATGGAAGCCCGCACCACCATCGTCATTGCCCACCGTCTGGCTACGGTTCTTCGGGCCGACCGGATCGCTGTCATGGAAAACGGCCGCGTGGTGGAAGAGGGCAGCCATGCGGACCTGATCGCGCAGGGCGGGCTTTACGCCAGACT
Organism: Brevundimonas sp.; assembly: GCF_041648055.1. Classification (GTDB taxonomy): domain Bacteria; phylum Pseudomonadota; class Alphaproteobacteria; order Caulobacterales; family Caulobacteraceae; genus Brevundimonas. The sequence continues at coordinate 140,980 of NZ_JBAZPS010000005.1, read as the reverse complement.
GGCAAAACTGCAGTTCCGCGATACCTGAGGTTCAGGCCGAAAGCGCCGGGTCTAGATATTTCAGGTTGGCCTCGCGGATCGCTGCCGCCGCTTCGTCATACAGAAAAGGCAGGAAGGCGAATCGCTCGCCTCGTGTCACCGGGGTCGCCTCGTGCAGCATAGAGCATGAGAAGACGCAGGCTCCGCCAGGCGGTGGTCGATAAGTTCGGTCTCCAAACTCAGGAAAGCGCAGATCGCCGCCGTCGTACTCGGCGTTCAGGTTGATCGAGACCGCGAAGCGACGGTGCGCAGTACCCTTCGTGGTATTGTCGCGATGCGGGCGGAAAAAGCCGCCGGTCTCGGCATCGTAGCGCGCCACCAGATAGCGTTCGATGCGGGTGGGCTGAAAGTTGAAGGCCTTGGTAATCTGCGGGACCAGACGCTGTCTCAGCCGGGCCATGATCTGTTTCTGCACTTGAGCGTCATCCACCATCACATCCGTGCGGCGCTTGTGATTTTCATCCATCATCAGGGTGGTCACGCCATCGATCTCCCGCATGAACCCTGACGCCTCGCCACCCTTTTCGCGGTAGAGGCCGATCAGCGCCTCGCAAAAGGCGGGTTCAAAGATGCGCGGCGTCAGCAGGACGGGAGCTGCGCCGGCCGCGCCGGAGTGTCGGCCAGGCGGCGGCAACTGAGTCAACCGCTCTATCATCCGACTGGCCTGATCTGCGGGCCCGGCGGCCAGCACATGAAGAGCGGGATCGATCAAAAACCAGCGATCTGTATCGGCGGCACCGTAACGCGCCGCGATTGCGCCGTCGGTATCGAACAGGAAGCGCAGGCCCGGCAAGCCATCCTGGCGGGTCTGCCGCTGCGCGTCGTCGCCGACGATCAGCACGAAGGCGCTGGCGTGGAGGTCGTCGAACGTCTTTCGCCGCTGCTCCAGTGTACGCACAGCCGCCTCGACACCCGGCCCGGCATGGACGATGGCCAGAAGCAGGTACCGCCCCGCCGCCGTGTCGAAGACATAGCGCGGATTGGTGACCCCCGGCGTGGCAAAGCCAGGCGCTGGCTCTCCTAAACCCGGCCCTGTGATCCGACTCACCCCGCAGGCTCCAGTTCCGCAGCGATCCGCTCTGCCAACGCCTTGAGAACTGCGGGCTCGGCCATTGGTGCATGGCCATGACCTTTCATCGAGCGGTCGGACCAGCGCGGGATGATGTGGAAATGCAGGTGGAAGACCGTCTGGCCGCCCGCCTCCCCATTCAACTGCATGATCTGAAAGCCCTCGGGCTTCAGCGCCTTCTCCAACGCCCGCGCCGTGCGCTGGGTGGCTGCCACAACGCGATTAAGCACCTCCGGCTCGATCTCCAGCAGATTACGGGCCGTTGAGGTCTTGGCTATCACCAGCACATGTCCCTCAGACTGAGGGAACACGTCCATGAAGACCAGGACGTGATCGTCCTCCCACACCTTCACCGCCGGTATCTCTCCGCGCAGAATCCTGGCGAAGATGTTGTCGGCGTCGTAGGGCGCGTGAAGGGTCATCGAAATCTCCTGAGCCCATCGTTGCGAAAGAGGGGAGCCGGATCAAGCCGTTCGCGTTATGGTCAAGGTTCTGACCGGAGACTTTCCCATGCTGCGTTTCATCATCCAGTTCGCCGTCACGGCCCTCGCCCTGTGGCTTGCGGCACAGATCGTGCCGGGCGTGGCGGTCGCATCGACGACGACGCTGCTGATCGCGGCCCTGCTGCTGGGCATCGCCAACGCCGTGGCGCGGCCGATCCTGACCATCCTGACGTTTCCTCTGACCGTCATCACCTTCGGCCTTTTCCTGTTGGTGGTGAACGCGGCCATGATCGGTCTGGTCGCCATGTTCCTGGAGGGGTTCGTCGTCGATGGGCTATGGGCTGGCATTGGTGCCGCCATCGTCACGGGCGTCGTCAGCTGGATCGCGGGCTGGTTCATCGGCGGTGACGACCGCCGCCGCAGCAACTGACATTCAGCTCTTTCGGAACGGCGACAGTTCCTGCGCCATCACAGCGATCTCGGCCTCCACGGCCGGGCGCTCGCCGTCCAGATAGCGGGCGACTGGCTCCCGCAGGGCCGGATCGGCGATCCAGTGGGCTGAATAAACGGGGGAGGGCAGGTAGCCGCGCGCGATCTTGTGCTCGCCTTGCGCCCCCGCCTCGACCCGCGACAGGCCCCGCGCGATGGCGAACTCTATGGCCTGATAATAGCAGAGCTCGAAATGCAGGAAGGGGACCTCGTCCAGCGCCCCCCATTGCCGCCCGTACAGGGCCTCGTCACCGATGAAGTTCAGGGCTCCGGCGATCGGCGCGCCGTCACGGAACGCCATGACCAGGGCGATGCGGTCGGCCATGGTCGCGCCGATCCGGTCGAAGAAGTCGCGCGTCAGATAGGGGCGTCCCCACTTCCGTTCGCCCGTGTCCATGTAGAAGGCGAAGAAGGCGTCCCAGTGCGCGGGCTCGATATCGCGCCCGGTCAGCACACGGATATCCAGCCCCGCCTGGGCATCGCGCCGCTCGCGCCGAATGGTCTTGCGCCGGCTAGACGACAGGGCCGCCAGAAAGTCGTCGAATGTGCCATAGCCGTCGTTGCGCCAGACGTATTGCATGTCTTCGCGCAGCAGTAGGCCGGCCTCGCCCATGGTCCGCCAGTCGCCCTGGGTCGGGAAGTTCACATGCAATGATGACACGCCCAGTCGCTCGACCAGGGCCGTCGCGCCCTGCAGCAGGGCGAGGCGCACCGTGGTCTCGTCTGCGAACGGATGGGCCAGGAAGCGCGGCCCGGTCACGGGCGTGAAGGGCACGGCCCCCAGAAGCTTGGGGTAATACTGGCCGCCCGCCCGTTCATAGGCGTCGGCCCAGCTGTGGTCGAAGACGTATTCGCCCTGGCTGTGGCCCTTGAGCCAGAGAGGCATGACGCCGGTCACACGCCGCTGGTCGTCGCGCACACACAGGTGTCGCCCGGCCCAGCCCTGACGCGGCACCGCACTGCCCGAGGCCTCGCAGGCGTCGAGAAAATCGAAGGACAGGAAGGGGTCGCCGCTGGGCCCGGCACAGCCGTCCCATTCGGCCTTGCCGATGTCCGCGACCCGATCGTGAACCGTGATGTGGAAGGTCACTGCACCTCGATGATGGCATCGACCTCGACGGCGAAGCCGAGGGGCAGGCGATAGACGCCGACGGCGGCACGGGCGTGACGGCCCTTGTCGCCGAAGACCTCGACCATCAGGTCCGAACAGCCGTTGATCACGGCCGGAATGGCGGTGAAGTCACCGGCGGCCTGGACGAAGCCGCTCAGTTTCACGACCCGCACGACCCGCTCCAGATCGCCGTCAAGGGCGTCGCTGAGTTGCGCCAGCAGGTTGATGCCGCACAGGCGGGCAGCGGCCAAGGCCTGATCCGGGCTGACGTCGTCGCCGACCGTGCCCTTGATGCCGCCCGAGGCGTCGTTCGACAGCTGGCCCGAGATGTGGACCAGATTGCCCGTGCGGACCCAGCCGACATAGTTGGCCACGGCCTTGGCGGGCTCGGGCAGGGTGATGTTCAGTTCGGCCAAGCGGGCGGCGACGGTCATGGGGCGGGGCTCCTTGAGGACTATGCGGGCGGTTTAGCGTGCGGGCGTCTTGCCGGGAAGGGCGCGGCCCGCGATCACGGCGCCCTGGCCGAATTTGGCGCGCAGGACGTCGATGGCGGTCTCTGTCTTCAGCGCGCGCGTCTCGGAGGTTTCGAACAGCACGGGCGTATCGACGGCATCCACGACCTCCGCCATGCCGATGCCGATCAGGCGATAGGGGCGACCGAGTTCAGGTGCCATCAGCTCACGCGCCGCGGCGAACAGCGCCCGCGCGGTCTGAACGGGTTCGGGCAGGCTGATGCGCCGCGTCACGATCTTGAAATCCGTCCGCCGCAGCTTCAGCACGATCACCCGGCTGGCCACGCCGTCGCGCCGCGCTTTGGACGCCAGTTTTTCGCACAGCGGCCACAGCTCGGCCTCCAGATCGGCGGCGCTGGTCAGGTCCTCGTTGAAGGTCGTTTCCGTACTCATCCCCTTGCGGTCGCGTTCAGGATTGACCGTACGCGCATCGCGGCCATGGGACAGTTCGTGAAGACGAAAACCCGTCTCACCATAGCGTTTGATCAGATCGCGCGGATCGGCGGCGGCCAGATCCCCGACAGTGGCATAGCCGTCGCTCTGCAGGGTCTTCAGGAACACCGGCCCCACGCCCGGCAGGACTTTCACCGACTTGGGGGCCAGCAGGGCCTGGGCGTCCGACCCGATCACCGAAAGCCCGCGCGGCTTGTCCAACTCGGACGCGATCTTCGCCAGGAAACGGTTTGGGGCCAGGCCGATGGAGACGGTCAGGCCGGTCTCTCGCTCGATCTCGTTCTGTGCCCGCACCAGCTGCCATACAGGCGGTCCACCGTTCAGCCGCTCCGTCCCCGACAGATCGACCCAGGCCTCGTCCAGCGACAGCGTTTGAATCAGGGGTGTCAGACGGGCCAGTGTTCCCAGAATGCGCTCGCTCTCGTGCACATATTTGCGAAAGTCAGGTTTGATGACCACCGCCTCGGGACAGGCCTTCAAGGCCTTGAACATCGGCATGGCACTACCGACGCCATACTGGCGTGCAACATAGCAGGCGGTGGAGACGACGCCTCGCTTGCCGCCTCCGACGATGACCGGTTTGTCGCGCAGTTCGGGCCGATCTCGCTTTTCCACCGAGGCATAGAAGGCATCGCAGTCCAGATGCGCGATGGTCAGCTGGTCCAGTTCCTCATGCGCAATCAGCCGACGTGACAGGCAGGCCTCGCACCGCGTGACAATCTCGGCAGAACTCCACAGGCAGTCGCGGCAGAGGGACTTCATGCGCGACGTGCCTCCTTTCGCAAAACAGGGTTGGCGTGGCTTCACCCCAACTTAAGACCCGGCAAGGCATAGTGCATCCGTAGACGCGTGAAAAAAGCCCGGGCCGCAAAGTTTGCGAACCCGGGGCGAAAGACCGGGTGCCGATGTCCAAGACCGTCCTCATTGTCGAGGATAACGAGCTGAACATGAAGCTCTTTCATGATCTCCTCGACTCGCAGGGCTATCAGACGCTGCAGACCCGCGAAGGCCTGCAGGCGCTTGCGCTTGCGCGTGAACATCGCCCCGACCTGATCCTGATGGACATCCAGCTGCCCGAGATCAGTGGCCTTGAAGTCACCAAATGGCTCAAGGACGACGAGGAACTGAGCCACATCCCCGTCATCGCCGTCACCGCCTTCGCCATGAAGGGCGACGAGGAGCGAATCCGTCAGGGCGGCTGCGAGGCCTATATCTCGAAGCCGATCTCGGTGATGCATTTCCTTGACGTCGTCCGAAAACATCTGGGCTAAGGGCGATGACTGCACGAATCCTCGTCGTCGATGATCTGGAGACCAACGTCAGGCTTCTCGAGGCCAAGCTGACGCTGGAATACTATGAGGTGCTGACCGCCATGGATGGCGCGACAGCCCTTCAGATTGCGGGCGAGGAGCGCCCTGACATCATCCTGCTGGACGTGATGATGCCTGGCATGGACGGGTTCGAGACCTGCCGACGTCTGAAGGCCGATCCCGTCACCCGGCACATCCCGGTCGTTCTGGTCACTGCGCTGGATGGGCGCGAAGACAAGATCAAGGGTCTGGAGGCCGGGGCCGACGACTTTGTTACCAAGCCGATCGACGACGTCATCCTGTTTGCCCGGGTGAAATCCCTTGTCCGCCTCAAGTCTGTAATGGACGAACTGCGCGAGCGTGAGGAGAGCGGGCGGCGGATGGGTGTCGACACCGGCGGGGCCGGGCGTCTCAGAGGTTCAGGCGGGCGCATCCTGATTGTCGACGACAGCACCGTTCAGGCCGAGCGGATGGTCGAACAGTTGTCGCAGGAACATCGCCCGGTAGTTGAGCCTGACACGGCCGCTGCCCTGATCGCGGCACGCGGTCCCATCGATCTGATGATCGTCAATGTCTCGTCTGCAGAGTTCGACGGCCTGCGTTTCGTGGCGCAGGTGCGCTCGACCGAGGCGTCGCGGCGGGTGCCAGTCCTGGCCGTCGTCGATCCCGCCGACCGGCCGCGCCTGCTTAAGGCGCTGGAGCTTGGTGTTAATGACATTCTGCCCAAGCCTGTGGACCCTGAGGAACTGTCGGCCCGCACCCGCACCCAGGTGCGGCGCAAACGCTATACGGACTTCCTGAAGGAAAAGCTGGACTATAGCCTGGAGATGGCTGTCACCGACGCCCTGACCGGCCTGCACAACCGCCGTTACATGGCAGGCCAGCTGGACACCATGATGATCCGGTCGGCGCAAGGAGGTGAAGGCTTCGCTGTTTTGATGATGGACATCGACCACTTCAAGGTCGTCAACGACAGCTTTGGTCACGACGCGGGCGACGAGGTGCTCCAGGAGTTTGCTGTCAGGCTGGCGACCAACGTTCGCGCCATCGATCTGCCGTGTCGGATGGGTGGCGAGGAGTTCGTCGTCATCATGCCCGGTGCGTCGCTGGAAGCCGCGACCCGCGTCGCTGATCGCATCCGACGCGACGTGGCGGCTCAACCCTTTCCGATAATGGGGGGAGCCGAGTCCCTGACCGTCACTGTCTCAATCGGCGTCTCTGCCAGCGGCGGTATCGGCGACACCCCGGACGCTCTTCTGAAACGTGCCGACGAAGGCGTCTACGAAGCCAAGGCTAAGGGTCGCGATCAGGTCATCGCGCGGGCTGCCTAGCGGCTCATCCAGGGCTTGGATTTGCCCGAGGCGATGCGCGCAGCTTGCTCACGCTGAAACTTGCCACCCTTGGGCGGTGTCGGACGTGCGTCGATCGTCGCCTTCTTCAGACGCAGCGCCTTCTGGATCGGGGTTTCCCCCGCAGGCTCATTGGCAGCCACGGTCGGGTCATTATCAGCGTCGCTCATGACGGCACCCTAGCACGCTGCGGCAATGTCCAGCCCAAAGAAAAACGCCCGGCCTTTCGACCGGGCGCCTCAAAAGATCGGTGCGATCAAGTCCTTACTTGATCTTGCCTTCCTTGAAATCGACGTGCTTGCGAACGACCGGGTCGTACTTCTTGACGACCATTTTCTCGGTCATGGTGCGGGCATTCTTCTTGGTGACATAGAAGAAGCCGGTGTCGGCGGTCGAGTTCAGGCGGATCTTGATCGAAGCTGGCTTAGCCATCGGAATTACCTCTGCGACGGCGAAAGCCGCTAAAATATGAGGCGCGGAACATACTCAGGGACGCCCGGAAGTCAACGCGGTTTGCGCAGCATCTTGAACTTGACTCGATTAGGCGGATTGAGACCTTCCGATTAGGCTGCCCCACATGAAACAGATCATCCTTGCCACTGCCGCCCTGATGGCCCTGTCTGCCTGCGCCACGACGCCGATGCCCGCGCCTCAGCAGAGCGCCTTCATGGCCAATCTCAATGCCCTGTGTGGCCAGCGATTCGTCGGCAGAGTGGTCACGACCGATGCGGCTGATGCCAACTTCGCCAGCCAGCGCCTGTTGATGCACGTGCGCGACTGTTCCGACGAGGAAGTCCGCATTCCTTTCTGGGTCGGCGAAGACCGCTCGCGCACCTGGGTCGTCAGCCGCAACGATGAGGGTGGCCTGACGCTGAAGCATGATCACCGCGACCCGGAAGGCAACCCGGACGGCCTGCACTGGTATGGCGGCGACACGACCAGTACCGGGACAGAAAATCGTCAGGAATTTCCTGTCGATGATTTCTCGGTCGAACTGTTCAACGCGGGCAATGCAGCCGTATCGACCAACAATGTCTGGGCGGTCGAGGTCCATCCTGGGCGAATCTATGCCTATGAGTTGCGCCGGGCCAACCGTCACTTCCGCGTGGAATTCGACCTGACCCGTCCCGTCAGCGAGTGACGGGACGGTCTGAGCGAGTTCCTAGCCGCCGCTGACGATACCGCAGGCGACGCGCGCACCCGATCCGCCGATGGGCTGGCTGACATAGTCGTCGGCCTGAGCGTGGATCATGATGCTGGAGCCGTCGGCGTCGAGCAGGTGCTGGCCCGGTCCGCCTTCGACCAGAGCTGCCGTCGTGGTGAAGACTTCGGCCATGCCGCGTCCGTCAGTCCCGACATACAGATTGGGCAGATCGCCCGCGTCATCGCCGTCCTGGTTCAGCAGGCCATGCGGCTTGGCCTCGGCGCTGTGCTGGACGTGGCCCCCGGCGGACTGGAAGCCCGGGCCCTCGCACTGACCCACTGCATGGAGGTGCAGCCCGTGCCAGCCGGGCGTCAGGCCGCTGGCCTCGACCCGGATCAGCACGCCGGTAGGGCCTTGGCGGAAGGTGGCGCTGCCCGCCGAAGCACCTTGGGCATTCATCAGCGGAGCCTGAGCCGTCGCGCCCACGGTCGCCCGCGTCGTGCCGTGGTTCATCCCGTGACCGGCATGCTGGGCCATGTCTTGCGATTGGGCACAGGCGATCATGGGAAGGCTCATCAGTCCGGCGGCGATCAGGGGCAGGCGCATGGCGAAAAATCCTTGTGCATTGGAACGAATGCCCGGTCGCGGCGACTTTGCCTTGCGCGGGCCAGACTGCTAGAAAACGCGGTAGCGGATCACGTTCCGATTCCGGCCATTTAAAGCCCGATTTCCTTGACCGACGACACCTATACCAATGCCGCACCCCCATCGGGCGGCAGTTACATTTCGACCATCACGATCGAGGACGAGCTCAGGCGCTCCTACCTCGATTATGCCATGAGCGTGATCGTGTCCCGGGCCCTTCCGGATGCGCGCGACGGGCTGAAGCCCGTGCACCGCCGCATCCTGTATTCGATGCACGATCTGAAGATGTCTCCGGACCGCGCCTATTCGAAATGCGCGCGTGTGGTCGGTGACGTGCTGGGTCGGTTCCACCCGCACGGCGACGCCTCAGTCTATATGGCCCTGGTTCGCATGGCCCAGCCCTTCTCCATGGGTCTGATGCTGGTCGACGGTCAGGGCAATTTCGGCTCGGTCGACGGCGATATGCCGGCCTCCATGCGTTACACCGAGGCCCGGATGGCCCCGGCGGCGGCGGCCCTGCTGACCGACATCGACAAGGACACCGTCGATTTCCAGCCCAACTACGACGAAAAGGAGTTGGAGCCCGTCGTCCTGCCGGCGCGGATTCCCAACCTGCTCGTCAACGGCGCGGGCGGCATCGCCGTCGGCATGGCGACCAATATCCCTCCGCATAATCTGGGCGAGATCATCGACGCCTGTGTCGCCTTGCTGGACAATCCGAACCTCGGCGAAGAGGCCTTGCTGGACATCGTGCCCGGCCCCGACTTCCCCACCGGCGGCGAGATCATGGGCCGCACGGCCCCCCGCAACGCCCTGCGCGAGGGCCGCGGCTCCGTCATCGTGCGGGGCAAGGCCTCCATCGAGACCATCCGCAAGGACCGCGAGGCCATCGTGGTCACCGAACTGCCGTTCCAGGTCAACAAACAGACCCTGATCGAACGCATCGTCGAAATGGTCCGCGAAAAGCGGATCGAGGGCATCAGCGACGTCCGCGACGAATCCGACCGCGACGGCATGCGTATGGTCATCGAGCTTAAGCGTGACGCCTCGGGCGATGTGGTCCTGAACCAGCTTTGGCGCTTCACCTCCATGCAGTCGTCGTTCGGCGTCAACATGTTGGCCCTGAACCACGGACGGCCCGAGCAGATGGGCCTGCGCAAGATGCTGGACGTCTTCCTGGATTTCCGGGAAGAGGTGGTCATCCGCCGGGTCAAGTTTGAGCTGGCCAAGGCCCGCGACCGCGGCCACGTCCTGGTCGGCCTGGCCGTCGCCGTCGCCAATATCGACGAGGTCATCCACATCATCCGCTCCTCCGCCGATCCGGCCGAGGCCCGCGAGCGTTTGCAGGCCAAATCCTGGCCGGTCGGCGACATGATCGCCCTGATCGAACTGATCGCCGACCCGCGCTCGATGCTGATCGACGGCGACAAGCTGAACCTGACCGACGAACAGGCCCGCGCCATCCTGGGCCTGACCCTCAGCCGCCTGACCGGCCTGGGCCGCGATGACATCTTCGGCGAGGCGAGGGGACTGGCCGACACCATCCAGGGTCACCTGACCATCCTGTCGGACCGCGCCAATGTGCTGGCCATTATCCGCGAGGACCTGCTGCTGGTGAAGTCCGAGTTCGCCGTGCCGCGTCGGACGATGATCGGCGACGGCGACTTCGAGCTGGAAGACGAGGACCTGATCCCGCGCGAGGACATGGTCGTCACCGTCACCCACGGCGGCTACGTCAAGCGCGTCGCCCTGAACGCCTATCGGACCCAGCATCGCGGGGGCAAGGGCAAGTCCGGCATGACGATGAAGGACGAGGACGCCATCACCGGCGTCTTCTCCGCCTCGACCCACACGCCGGTGCTGTTCTTCGCCACCAACGGCAAGGCCTACAAGCTCAAGACTTGGCGCCTGCCGCTGGGCAATCCGACCTCGCGCGGCAAGGCCTTCGTCAACCTGCTGCCCATCGAGCCGGGCGACAGCATTATGAATGTCCTGCCTCTGCCCGAAGACGAGCATGACTGGGATAACTACGACATCATGTTCGCCACTCGCTCCGGCGACGTGCGCCGCAACAAGCTGTCGGATTTCGCCACCGTCAACCGGGCCGGCAAGATCGCCATGAAGCTGGAAGACGGCGACCGCATGGTTGGCGTGGCCCTGTGCACCGCCGACGACGACGTCATGCTGACCACCGCCCTGGGCCGTGCCATCCGCTTCAAGGCGGACGATGTGCGGGTCTTCAAGGGCCGCGATTCGACCGGTGTGCGCGGCGTTCGCCTGCAGGAGGGCGACGAGGTCATCTCCATGGCTGTTCTCGGCCGCGTCGATGCCACGCCTGAAGAGCGCACGGCCTATGTCAAACACGCGAACGCCATGCGCCGCGCCACCGACGGCGAGGATGACACGGCGGTCGTCGAAGTCGACGACGAGGCGGAAGGTGCGGGCGAGGCAGCCCTGTCGGTCGAGCGTATCGCCGAACTGGGGGCCGCCGAACAGTTCATTCTGACTGTGACCGAAACCGGCTTCGGCAAGCGCTCTTCGGCCTATGAATACCGCCGCACGGGTCGTGGCGGGCAGGGGCTGACCGCCCACGGCCTGGGCGGACGCGCAGGCACACGCCTGGCCGCCGCCTTCCCGGTTCAGGAAGGCGATGACCTGCTGCTGGTCACCTCCGGTGGTCAGATGATCCGCACACCCATGGCCCAGGTCCGCATCGTCGGCCGCTCCAGCCAGGGTGTCACCATCTTCAAGACCGCACAGGGCGAAAAGGTCGTCTCGGTCGAGCGCCTCCCGGATAGTGGCGGGGATGATGAAGGTGCGGTCGAGAACAGCGGCGACGCCGAGGCCTAGATCCTTCCCCGTCGGAGGAGGAATAAAGTGACGACCGACCTCTTCATCGACGGTGCCCCCGCTACGTTAGAAGACCTGGCTCATCAGGCGTTGGTCAACTACGGGGCCTACACCTCGTTCCTGGTCGAGGACGGCGGCGTGCGCGGTCTGGACTTGCACCTGGCCCGGCTGGAGGCCTCTGCCGTCGAACTCTTCGGCCAGACCTTCGGGATGGATCACCTCCGCGCCCTGATGCGCTCGGCCCTCGGCACGCGCCAGAATGCCTGGCTGCGCATCAGCCTGTTCTCGAACGCCATCTCCAATCGCGATCCGACGGCCCGGGGTGACCCGCGCGTCATGATCGGTGTCTTCGACCCGCCTTCACCGCTGGCCGACACCACGCGGCTGCAACTCCAGACCTATGAACGCGAGGCTCCGCACCTGAAGCACGTCGCCACCTTCGGCCTGCTGCGTGCGCGTCGGGCAGCCAGGGCGGCGGGATTCGACGATGCCCTGTTCATGGATCGTGACGGTCGGATTTCCGAAGGCTCTCTCTGGAATATCGGCTTCCTGTCCGGCGACACCGTCGTCTGGCCTGACGCACCCATGTTGGCCGGCGTGACCCAGGCACTGCTTTATAGGGGCTTGCAAGCGCAGGATATAAGCCAGACGACTCAGCCCGTCACTGCCGCAGACCTTTCGCATTTCGAAGCGGCCTTTATCTGCAACAGCGCCACACCGGCCGCATCGGTCACAGCCATCGATGACCACGTCTTTCAAGTGCGGCCCGATCTGATCGCCCGACTGAAGGATGCTTGGTCGTCACAGCCGCATCAGACGATCTAGGCCAGAACTGTCTCACCTGCTAAACCTCAGGAAAGGCAGGGGGAACGCCATGCACATCGGACTGTATCCGGGCACCTTCGATCCGGTCACCAACGGCCATATGGACATCATCGGCCGGGCCGTGAAGCTGGTCGATAAGCTGGTCATCGGCGTGGCCCAGAACGACGACAAGGGCCCGCTGTTCACGACCGCAGAGAGGGTCGAGATGGTCCGGCGCGAGGTCGCTCAGTTCGGCGACCGGATCGAGGTACGCCCTTTCTCCAGCCTGCTGATGCATTTCGCCGAAGAACTGAACGCCAGCATCATCGTGCGTGGCCTGCGGGCCGTGGCCGACTTCGAATACGAGTTCCAGATGACGGCGATGAACCAGCGCCTCAATGCCGACATTGAAACCGTCTTCTTGATGGCTGACCCTCGGCATCAGGCCATCGCCTCGCGCCTGGTCAAGGAAATCGCCCGTCTGGATGGCGCGATCGACAGTTTCGTCAGCCCCACGGTCGCCGAGGCCGTCCGGGCCAAGGTCATGAACCGAGTATGAGAGACTTTATGAGTGTGAACTGCCATCTGGTTTTGGGCTTGTGCGTCGCGGCCCTGACGGCCGGATCGGCGGTGGCCCAGAGCGTGTCACAGACCGCAGCAACACCGGCCCCGGCGATCGCTGCGACGCCGATACCTGCCGACGCATCCTGGACCGTCGCGCCAGAGAATTTGCTGGTCATCGACACCAACAAGGGTCGCATCCTGGTCGGGCTGGACCCGCGTCTGGCTCCGCAATCCGTCGAGCGTATCCGCACGCTGGCTGATCGTGGCTTCTACGACGGTCTGGCGTGGCACCGTGTCATGGCGGGCTTCATGGCCCAGACCGGCGATCCCTTGGGCACCGGCGCGGGCAGCAGCGACTTGCCTGACGTGCCTGGCGAGTTTCAGTTCCGGCGAGGGCGCGACGCAAGGTTCGCCACCGTAGCGGAAAGCGGGGCGGGGACGCGCGGCATCATGGGTTTTATGCCGCTTCAGACCCAGCCGGATGCCCAGATGATGTTCAACGCTGACGGCCGCACCGACGCCTTTGGTTTGTTCTGCACCGGCATTGCCGGCATGGCACGCAACACCGACCCGAACAGTGCCAATAGCCAGTTCTTCCTGACCCTGGCCGAAAGCGCCAATCTGAACGGTACCTACACCCCGTTCGGGCGTGTCCTTGTGGGGCAAGAGGTCGTGGCTGCTTTGAAAGTGGGGCCAGAAGCTGCAAATGGCCGCGTCACCGACCCCGACGTGATGACGCGCGTTCGTACCGCTGCCGCCATGCCGGAGGCAGAGCGTCCGTCTGTTCGCGTCATGGACGTGGCCAATCCCGCCTATGTGGCGGTGCTGGCCGAACGCCGCGCCGCGCGGGGGACCCGATTCACAATCTGTGACGCCCTGCCGCCTGCGGAAATGGTCAGCGGCTAAGCGCAATACGAAGGGGAGGGGACACCATGCGTAATCTTTCAGGACTGATCGCCGCCGGGACGTTGGCCCTAGCGCAGTCTGTAGCGGCCCAGGACGTCGGCGGTCCACCACCCCCACCGCCCACGCCGACGCTTGAAACGACGATGGTTGCGCCCGAATGGCGCTCGGTCGCGGCCGAGAACCTGCTGGTCATCGACACCACCAAGGGCCGGGTCCTGGTTGAACTGATGCCTCAGGTTGCGCCGCTGCATGTCGAGCGCATCCGCCTGCTGTCGCGCAACGGCTTCTATGACAATCTGGCCTGGCATCGGGTCATCGACTGGTTCATGGCCCAGACGGGTGACCCGCTCGGAAATGGCGAAGGCCAGAGCCCATATCCGGATTTGAAAGGCGAGTTCACTTTCCGCCGCGACCCCTCTATGCCCTTCACGCCCGTGGCGGCCCCCTCCGGAGCGTTGGTGGGCTTTCTGGGCTCTTTGCCGGTCCAGACCCAGCCTGATTCCGCATTTGCCCTGACCGGCGATGCCAAGGTGCATGGCTGGGGCCTTTACTGCCCCGGCGTGGCAGGCATGGCCCGCGACGAGGGCAATGACACGGCCAACAGTCAGTTCTTCCTGATGCGCCAGTCCTATCCGGCTCTGGACAAGCGCTATTCCGTCTGGGGCATGACGGTGTCGGGTCTGGATGTGGTCCGCGCGATCAAGGTCGGCGATGGCGACAACGGCATGGTCGGCTCGGAACCTGATCGGATGACCCGCGTCCGCATAGCCTCCGACCTGCCAGAGGTGGAACGGCCTTCGGTTCGGGTGCTGGACACCGCCTCGCCACGCTTTCAGGCCTTGGTGGCAGAGACGAGAACGTCACGCGGTGCAGACTTCTCGGTCTGCGACATCACTCTGCCGGTTCAGGTCGCCGGGCCAGCCGCCTGACCTGAGCGTTTGCGCCGCCGGCGTCTGCGGGCCGGGCGGTGATCCTCGCGCATCCGCTGCAACAGCAAACCCTCGCGCAGGCCGCGGTCGGCGACCCGGACCCGCTCCGACGGCCAGGCCCGCTGGATCGCCTCCATGATGGCTGCTCCGGCCAGAACCAGATCGGCCCGATCCGGCCCGATGCAGGCCTCGGCCGCGCGGCCCTCCGGACCCAGATCCTTCAACATCTGCGCAGCCTTCTCGCAGTCGGCCCGCGTCATCCAGAGCCCGTCGACGAGGCTCCGCTGGTACCGCTTCAAGCCCAGATGTATGCCCGCCAGACTGGTAATGGCCCCCGAAGTGCCCACCAGATGCGCGCGGCCACTGGCAAAAAGCTCGCGCAAGGACGGATCCACCGGGGCGGAGGCGATGGCTTGTCCCATATCGGCGACCATGGCTTCGTACCAGTCGTCCAGCGCTCGAGTCGGCGATGCCGCTGGCTCCGGATGCCGTTCCGCCAAGGTGACCACGCCGACAGGGGCCGACATCCAGCCCAGCAGCTCAAACCTCGACCCGGTCTTCTTGAGCCAACTCAGCTCCGTCGACCCCCCTCCGACATCGACGACCAGAATGGCCTCGGCCGTAGGGTCGAACAGGTTGAGGCAGCCTTCAACGGCCAGCCGCGCCTCCTCAACCGGATCGATAATGCGCAGCTTCAGTCCTGTCCCCAGCCGGACGCGCTCTATGAAGGCTGCGCCATTCTCGGCCTGACGGCAGGCCTGGGTGGCGACAGCCATCAAACGGCTGGGGTCTATGTCCTTGCGGACCACTCTTTCGGCACAGAGGTCCAGTGCATCGTAGGCCCGATCCATCGCGGCCTCATCCAGGCGCCCTGTACGACCCAGGCCCTCGCCCAGGCGCACGATCCGGCTGAAGCTGTCGACCACGCGAAAGCCTTCGCGGCTTGGCCGCGCAATCAGCAGCCGGCAGTTGTTGGTCCCCAGGTCCAGCGCCCCATACAGAGGTGCTTCACGACCCATTGCCCGCGCTCCTCGAGCGTCGTCGCCATCCCGGGCGCGCGATCCGCTGGAGCGACCGGACTGGGACCGCTCGTCACGCTTCCGCGCGTCGTCGGTCTCCGGCATGGCCGAATCTTTCAAGGTGGGCGGTCCATTGCGGTGCCCGTCAGCATCACTCTAGGCCGCGCGTATGCTTCGCGCCAAGCGATCCTGTCATGAAAATGAACGGCGAGGCCGGGCAGCGCTCAGAACCGCTATGGCAAAGCTGTCCTCATGGAGCGCCAGACCACAGCCAGATTCAGCCTCGGCGATGTTGTTCAGCGCCGCGACGCCAGCTTTCGCGGGGTTGTGATCGATATCGACCCGTCCTTCGACGATCGGGTGGCTGAGGCAGGCCAGCCCTTCTATCGTATCCTGGCGGTAGGCCCCGATGGCGGGTTCACGGCCTATACTCGCGAGGATGATCTCATCCCCGACTCCAACTAGGGCGTCCTCCATCCCGATGACGCTGATCGACTTTTCACTTTGCATCCCGAAGGGCGCTTCACACCGGTCGATCACGCTCTTCACTGATGGCCCATTGGCTAGGTTCTGCGGCGAGCCTAGATTGCACTGATAGAGCCCTGAAGGCCGAGTGTGCGAGGAGCCCGTCGATGTCCGATTTTGCCCATGTCTTTGAAACGCCGCCAGAGGGCGCGGCCGCCGACTGGACGATCCCCCAGGACTGGTCTGCCTACACGCCGGTCGAGCACCAGACCTGGGACACCCTTTATGCCCGGCAGATGAAAATCCTGCCGGGCAGGGCGGCCGAAGTCTTCATGAAGGGGCTGAACGCGCTGGATCTCAATACGGGCGGCATTCCCGACTTCGCGGTCATGAATCCCAAGCTGCAGGCATTGACGGGCTGGACGGTAGTCTGTGTGCCCGGTCTCGTGCCTGATGACGTTTTTTTCGACCACCTGGCCAACCGTCGTTTCCCTTCGGGCCAGTTCATCCGCACACCCGATCAGCTGGATTATTTGCAGGAGCCGGACATCTTCCACGACGTTTTCGGCCATGTTCCGATGCTGACGGACCCCGATTTCGCCGATTATATGGAGGCCTATGGGAAAGGCGGCCAACGCGCGGCCTCACTGGGCATGCTGCCCAACTTGGCACGCCTTTACTGGTACACTGTCGAGTTTGGCTTGATGCGAGAGGAAGGCCAGCTCCGAATCTATGGGGCCGGCATCGTCTCTTCAGCGACAGAGAGTGTGTTCGCGGTCGAGGATGCCTCGCCTAATCGGATCGGCTTCGATCTGGAGCGGGTGATGAAGACCCTTTATCGGATCGACGATTTCCAGCAGGTCTATTTCGTTATCGACAGCATCGATGCGCTGAAAGCTGTGACACTTCAGGATTTCGGTCCGGTCTATGAGCGGCTCCAAGGGGCAGAAACCATTGCTATAGACGCCATATTGCCGAGTGATGACGTCATCACGCGAGGCAACCAAGCCTATGCGATTGAAGGCGGACGCTTCGCAGCCTGACTAGCATCAGCCGCAGAAACGCCCGCCAGCGGCTGCTGGCGGGCGTTATTTTAGCAGGTCTAGAAGCGGAAGCTGGCCCGCAGGAACAGCATGTAGCGGACGTAGTCTTCTATAAGCTCGGCGTCGGCGCTGATCGACAGCATGCCCAGTTCGTTACCCACATTCATGCGGAAGCCCAGGATTGGTCCACCGCCTTCGACGGTGGCCGGATCCAGTCGGAAGTCGGGCCCGCCAGAGGTGAACCGACCGATAGTGTCGCCCGGATCCACCGAGATATTCTGACGCCAGCCGAGACGAACCTCTGGTCGCAACCAGCTGTTTTCGCCCATACCCATTCCGATGTTGATGGCAGCGGTCGCCGAGAAAAGGTGGCCTTCGCGGTCGTCGATCTCCAGATCGAACCCGTCGCCGCCGCCTTCTTCGGTATAACCATCCTCGCTCAGCGAGAAATACTCGGCATAAACCTCAGGACGGAAGCTGAACCGGCCAAAGTTGCGCTCATACGAAGCGCCACCGGCAGCGGCGAGTGTCACGCCGTTCCAGCTGGCCTCATTACGCAGGTTCAGACCTGCGCCGACCAGACGGCGCTCCGATTCGAACGAAGCATAGCCGGCTGCCGCTCGAGCCCAAGTCGTCCAATACTGGCCCTGTGCACGCCAGTAGAGGCCCAACTCCAAGAGGTTGGCAGACAGGACTTCTTCGGCCTCGGCCTCGGGGTCTTCTAGATCGGATGAGGTGAAGGCAACTGACAAACCAACAGCGCCCAGACCCGTCCCGCGTTCGACGCCACCCGCGACGCCAAAGCCCTCTGAGCGGAAACCATATGTGTCGGTGCGATCCTTGTCGGCGTAGAAATTGATCTCTTGAACCCAGGCGCTGGTTTCGCCTGGGGCGGCGGAGGCATTGCGTCCCGTCAGGGCGCGGGTGACGGCGTCTACGCCCGATGCCAGCGACAGGAGTGGGCCTCCGGAATGTTCCGGCAGCAACTGCTCATACAGATTGAAGAAGTTGTCGCGGCCCGTCTGCGTCAGGAAGGCGTTCCTGACATCTTCATCACGGCTTAAAGCGCTGTAGAAAGCATCATAGATGCCGCTTTCGGCACCGATCATTCCAGCTTCGGCAGTTGTGCGCTGACGCACGTCGGCAAACACTATTCCATTTGCCTGGTCTGTTCCTGCCTCGACCACGTACAAATACGGTGAGTTGTCGCCGATCGTGCTCAGATCGACATCTCCAAGGTTCAGTGTCCCGGCGTCGATCAGATCGAAGCGACGTGGAGCTGTCAAAAGAGAGTTGAAGCGCACACCCAGTTCAGCACCTGTTGCCAAGGTGGCTGCGCCAGACACAACGAAAGTGCCTCCGGTGCTATTCTCCGGGTCCAGGCTAATCAGCAACCTACCGTCGGCCCCAATATCCAGTGTCGTGAGATTGAGCGCCGTCGTTCTTAGCGAATCCAGCGTTCCATTGGCGATGTTGATGCTCAGAGCGCCGTCTGTGTCGGTAATCTCGCTGCGAACAACGCTGTCGCCGCTGATCGCCAGATTGTCAGCGCCATCTCCAAAGGAAATATCACCTTCCACCAAGCCATTTTCGATGCTGACGGTGTCAGCTCCGGTACCCAGCCTGATGGCCCCGAAAATTACTGGTTCCTCGGAGTCGAGGACGCCGTCACCGTCCGAGTCCGGGCTGGTCGCGGTCGGGGTACCGACAACGCCGCGTTGCGTTATGGTCACGCCCGTGGTGTTGGAGCTCACGTCGATTGCCGTGCTTGAACCGGTGATCGGATCACCCGCTTCGTTCGGCCCTATCGCAGCCTGAATCGAACGGAGGTTTGTAATCGATGTGAGCGTGCCGCTTTGGTCATTAATGCCGACGACATCGGCGACGCCGCCGCCGGTGCTGGCAAGGATGCTGCCACTGTTTGTCAGGCTTTGAACGACGGCACCTGCGTCGATCTGAACTGCGGTCGCAGTGGCCGCCACGTCGCTTGCTACGCCCGCGGTGATCGCGCCGGAATTCGATACGGCTGGAGCAATGCTTCCTGCACCGAAGCGCACCGCAGTAGCATCAGCATCGTTTGCGAGCGTGGCGACCGTGCCCTGGTTCAGAAAACCACCGGTCAGATCCACTGTTTGACCTGCCACCCCGCCGAAAACGAGGCCGTTGGCGTCAATAAGATCATAAACGCCCTGCGCGTTGATCGTGCCGCGATTTATGAAACCGTAGGCGTTATCTCCGGTGCCGATGTTACCCAGCGTAATCGATTGGCTAGAAGAACTTACCAGGACAGCTGGTGCCTGGCCGAAGCTGTTAATCACACCCGTGCCTTCAGTGGCATCGGGAATTCCATCACCATCAACGTCAGTATTTGTTGTGCTGGTTGTCGGGGGGCGATCCACCACGACGCCACCTGCAACATTGCCGGCAATCACTACCGCGGGTCCGCCCTGCAACTTATCGTCAGGATCTAGCTTGGATTCAAAATCGTCGTTTCCACGCGATGTGTAGCGATACCCGCTCGCGCTGATTTCGCCTTGGAGCGTAAGCCTCCCGCTGATGTCGCCCTGCGTCGATACGGCTGAAGAGTTCTCGCCCCTGGCTATGACCTGGCCCAGCAGGGTAACGTTGCCTGTGACATCACCGGTAGTCTGTAGGGCGACCGAATTGTCCCCCACGACCCGAAGTGTGCCCAAGCTCTCGAAGTTTCCGATTAGTCCGGACTCAATGGAGACAGCAAACGAGTTGTTGCCCTCGACATTGATGATGCCGGTGCCAGCGATGATGTCGATGTCCCCGGTGACCGGAGCGCCGGCGGCGAGTCTGATGCCATATCGCCCGGAACCAGTGGCCCAGGGCCCGTCCAGATCACCGTCATTATCCGTGTCAGGATATTCTGCGATCGAATCCGTTATGGAAATGCCGCCATCGAATATCAGAGTTGTTGTCACACCCGGATTGACCAAAACAGCGGTCGCACCATCAGAAGCATTGAGCATGTTGATGGCACCGTTTCCGCCGATGCCAAATGTATTGTTCGAGTCGACGGTCACGGCGGTACCGCTCGAGACGCTAATCAGCCCGCCCGTTGTAATTCTTACGTTGTCAGGACCACTGCCAGTGGCGTTGCCTGTCGTGATGGGCGTAGTCCTCGTCGTCGAGATCACGACTTCGGCCATTGCACCGGTTGCGGCCATCAAGGGAGCGATCGCAACTGCGGTCGCAAGTAGAATACGCATTCGAAGAAAACCCCGTGGACGAGACACGCAGAGACGCCGACAATCCTCTATCAGGGACCGGTTCAGCATGCCTCAAGTTTCTCGAATTTGAGGCGAATGCAAGGCCGAAGGCGGATGGAAATGTCCGGGGACGAGCGTGGCCGGAGCGATGGACGGCCCGAATTACCGGTTGTCGGGCCTTCGTTGGCTGACCATGAGCCTTGGTGTGACCTCGAGGTCTCAGCACGTGGATTTGTCAGATAGCGGATGACGCTTGAGATTGCCTGCGGGCGGCGCTACGGCCCGGGTATGGTGAAGTCTCACATGTCCCGGGTTCGCAAGGCCCGCCGTATCCAGAAACGGGCTCGCCGCAGTGGCGCTATCAGTCCGCAGGAAGCGGAGTTGATGAGCCTGGCGGGACTGGAGGTCGAAGAAGGCGAACTGCGCCTGATACCAGGATGGGATGAAGAAGTTTCAAATACGCTGGCGGCCTTGAAGGCGGCGGCAGAGGATGAGCGTGCCCGCCTGGTTGATACCACTATGCTGTACGCGCCGAAATCCGGAGGGGTTAAGCGCTATCTCCAGTCCAAGAAGAGCTGGCTTGAAACCAATCGGCCCGGCGTGGCTCACTCGCTGGTCGTGCCGGGCGCGCATCACCGGGCCGGTGACGATGGCGTGGTGCAGTTGCATGCTACAAAGCTCCCGTTTGGTGACGGCTACCGATGGCCCACCTCTGTGCGTCGTTGGGGGGCATGGGTAGCAGCCCTGCATCCGACCGTGATCGAGGCTGGCGATCCCTATACGCCAGGGCAGGGGGCGCTGGAGGCTGGGCAAAGGGCGGGTTGCCCCGTAATCGGCTTTTGCCACTCCGATCCCGCTGGTTTGGCCGCGCTTCATTTTGGAGAATGGGCCAAGAAACCGGTTGAGAAACGCTGGGCGCGTCTATTCGGCCAGTTCGACAAGGTCGTGTCGCCCAGTCGCTACATCGCGCGGCGACTGGAAGAGGCAGGTGTTGGAAATATCGTGATCCGGCCATTAGGTGTGGAAATCGACACCTTTCGGCCCGACCGTCGTGACCGCGAGTGGCTGCTGACCAAACTGGGTCTGCCATCCTCGGCCAGACTGCTGTGCTTCGCTGGCAGGCCGGCGCGAGAGAAAAACATCGATGTCCTCATTGAAGCTGTGCAGCGGCTTGGCGAGCCCTATCATCTGGTGCTGGTCGGGGCTGGTGCAGGGATGCCGGCCGAAGAGCGGGTGATTTCGCTTCCCTACGAAGCCAACCCGAAAGCCGTGGCCAAGATCATCGCCTCCTGCGATGCCTTTGTGCACGCCAACGACAAGGAGCCGTTCGGCCTGATCGTTCTCGAGGCCATGGCCTGCGGTCGGCCCGTCGTGGGCGTAAACTCCGGCGGTGTGGCGGAGACTGTTGACGACAGTGTCGGACAACTGGCCGCCAGTGCCGATCCCGCAGTCTATGCCGCCGCGATCGAGGCGCTGTTCGAGCGCGATATCGAGGCCATTGGCGATTCGGCCCGCGCCCGCATGGTCGAGCGCTTCTCCTGGAATCGCGTGTTCGAGGATTTGAGCGACGTCTATGCTGAAGTCAGCGGGGCGGACGCCTTTCGCCGGACTACGGTCCGTGACACGGTCGAGGCATGACCCGCATCGTCGCTATTCTGACCTCCATCTTTCTCGCGTTCGCCTTGGGCACCCCTGTCGTGGCCCAGACCGTGATTCTGGTCCGGCATGCCGAGAAGGCCGACCAAAGCGCCGATCCTGTTCTGTCTGGGGAGGGAGAGGCGAGGGCACAGGCCTTGGCTGACCGATTGAGGGCGTCTTCGATCGATCTGATCCTGACCAGCTCGCTACAGCGTACCCGTCTCACGGCGGCTGCTACGGCTGAGGCCTATGGTATCGAACCCGTGGCCATAGCTTTGGATACCAGCACAGAAGCTCATGTCGCGGACTTGGTCGCCCGCGTCAGGGCTGCGCCCGAGACTTCTACCATCCTGATCGTCGGTCACAGTAACACAGTCCCAATGATCGCTCGCGCTCTGGGCCAGAACACGCCCGACATGCCGGACTGCGAATATGATCGCTTGCTGACTTTGAAGCTTCAGGGCGAGAGCGTCTTTGGCGTGACAGGCCGCTATGGCGCTCGGTCAGAGTGCTGATCTAGACGTCTAGATCGGCCACCGCGAACTTCGCGTTTTCCTGAATGAACTGGTAGCGGGCGTCGGCCTTCTTGCCCATCAGGCGCTCGACCAGATCCTCGATCTCGTCTTCGGACGCAGGCAGGGTGACGCGGGCCAGGGTGCGCTTCTTCGGATCCATGGTGGTTTCCTTGAGCTGGGAGGCCATCATCTCGCCCAGGCCCTTGAACCGTCCGATCTCGGTCTTCTTGCCCTTGAAGACAGTGGCGAGAAGTTCGTCGCGATGGGCGTCGTCGCGCGCGTACTCCGACAACGGACCGGCCTGAATGCGGTACAGCGGCGGCAGTGCCATATAGACGCGGCCCTGCCGCACGGCCTCGGGCATCGAGCGATAGAAGAAGGTGATCAGCAGCGCCGCGATATGGGCCCCGTCCACGTCGGCGTCGGTCATGATGACGATCCGCTCATAGCGCAGGTCGTCGATGTTGAAGCGGTTGCCCGGCTGGACGCCCAGCGCCAGGGCCAGGTCCGACAGTTCGATATTGGCCCGCAGCTTGTCCGCCGTCGCCGAGGCGACGTTCAGGATCTTGCCGCGCAGCGGCAGAATGGCCTGGGTGGTCCGGTCCCGCGCCTGTTTGGCCGAGCCGCCGGCCGAATCGCCCTCGACGATGAACAGCTCGGTGCCGTTGGCCGACTGGCGCGAACAGTCCGACAGCTTGCCGGGCAGGCGCAGCTTGCGCGTCGCCTGGGCGCGCTGGACCTCCTTGTCCTTGCGACGGCGCAGACGGTCTTCCGCCCGGTCGATGACAAAGCCCAGCAGGACATTGGCCTGTTTGGGGCTTTCGGTCAGCCAGTGGTCCAGCGGATCGCGCAGCAACTGTTCGACCAGCCGCTGGCCCTCGGGCGAGGACAGCCGATCTTTGGTCTGGCCCTGGAATTCGGGGTTGCGGATGAAGACGCTGATTAGCGCCCCGGCATTGGCGATGACGTCCTCGGCCGTGATCTGGACCGCGCGCTTCTCGTTGGTCAGTTCGCCGTAAGCCTTCAGCCCCTTGACCAGGGCGGCGCGGAAGCCCGCCTCGTGGGTGCCGCCGTCGGGCGTCGAGACGGTGTTGCAATAGGACTGGACGAAGCCGTCGGCCTCTCCGAAGCCGATCGGCGACCAGGTCACGGCCCATTCGATGGCCCCGGTCTCGCCCTTGCGCTCGACCCGTCCGGCAAAGGCGGGGGTGACGGTTTCCAGCTCGCCGATCCGCTCAGTCAGGGCGTCGGCCAGACCGCCGGGAAAGTGCAGTGTGGCCTCGGCGGGCGTGGCGTCCGTGATTCGCTCCGGTGCGCAGGTCCATTTGATCTCGACGCCCCGGAACAGATAGGCCTTGGACCGGGTCATGCGGAACAGACGCGCAGGCTTGAAGGCCGCGCCGACACCGAAGATTTCCTCGTCCGGGTGGAAGCGGATCAGGGTGCCGCGCTTCTTGGATGGACCGATCTGCTGGATCGGCCCTTGTGGCAGGCCGCGGCTGAACGACTGCTTCCACTCAGAACCGTCGCGCCAGACGGTGACGTCCAGCCGGTCGCTCAGGGCGTTGACGACCGAGACGCCGACGCCGTGCAGGCCGCCGGAGGTCTCATAGGCCTTGCCCGAGAATTTGCCGCCCGAGTGCAGCACGGTCATCACGACTTCCAGCGCCGACTTGCCGGGGTGTTTCGGGTGCGGATCGACCGGGATTCCACGTCCGTCATCGCGGACGGACAGGACACCGTCTGCGTCCAGATCGACGGTGATCAGCTTGGCATGGCGGGCCACGGCCTCGTCCATGGCGTTGTCCAGGACCTCGGCGAACAGGTGGTGCAGGGCGCGTTCGTCGGTGCCGCCGATATACATGCCGGGGCGTTTGCGGACCGGCTCCAGCCCCTCGAGCACTTCGATGGAGCTGGCGGAATAGCTGCCGGGCACGGGCGGGGCCGAGGGTTCCGGCCTGGGTGCAGCGGCAGGCACCGGTTCCGGACGCGGCGCGGCGGCCTGGGGCGACAGGGCGGGTTCTGGCTGCGGGGCAGGGGGTGTCGCCGGGCCTTTCGGCTCGGGGATGTCGTCAAACAGGGAAGGAAGGTTGCTGGACTGGCCCATCTGCATACTGTGCGGCGATTCGGGGACGGGTCTGGTAGGCCCGGCGACGCTTTACGGCAAGCGGCACGGTCGCAGCTGTGGACGACGGCAGCATGGACCGTGTCATCACCGCCATGAACAGCACCCATGGCAGATTCTGGTGGGTCAGCAGGATGCTCTCGGACAGGCTCAGCACGACAAAGGCCGCCATGAAGCCCAGGCCCCACCAGCCCTCGCGCAGGCCCGACGCGCCGGAGCGGAAGATCAGGATGACGGTCGTCAGCGCCAGGCTGAAGCCCACCAGAACGGCCCCGGGCCAGCCCAACTGGACCAGCAGATCGATCCAGCCATTGTGCGCCGAGGGCACCAGCCAGCCGGTCTCCTGACGCACCCAGTCGGCGGGCGGCGATTCGCCGATGCGCCCCCAGAAGGCGCCATAGCCGTAGCCCGTCATCGGCCGCTCGGCGACGCGGCGCATCAGGCTGGCCCAGATATCGGTGCGCCCGGTCAGGGACGGGTCCTTGCCCAGCGCCTCCAGCACCTCGACGGAGTGGGTGTCCCAGATCCACAGGCCCAGGCCGCTCAGGACGACGGCCATCCAGACGGCAAAGACGGCGAACGCAGGTCCACCCCTGCGCATCGCCCAGAAGCCCCCGACCAGACCGACCCCGACGACCAGGCACAGCAGCGAGGTCTTGGACTGGGTCGCCAGCACCAGGGCCGAAGACAGGATCAGGGCGGCGAGCGGCAGCAGCTTGCGCGGATCGGGCGAGGCCAGACAGGCGGCCGAGGCCGTGGCCCCGATCACCATGACGGCTCCCATCTGGTTCTTCTCGTACCAGAGGCCGCGCCACAGGCCGGCGTTCTCGAGCTGGTGCACGCCGATGGCGGGGAAGGCGAAGATCATCACCAGACTGCCCGCCGCCATGACCAGCGTCGTGTACATCAGCAGGCGCGGCAGATGCGGCCCCCGGAACGCCGCTCCCAGATACAGGGCGAACACGCCGCTGATGGCCAGGGCGATCACCCGGCGGTCGGTCGTGTGATAGTCGATCGACCAGTATTTGGAGGCGAAACACAGTCCGACGATGGCCCCGACCAGGATCGCCGCCGGCCAGGCCCGCCACACCCGATCCAGCCGATACAGAGCCAGCACGGCAATCGCCGCATAGGCCGGTAGCCAGACCAGCCGCAGCACCGGCGTCTCTTCCTGAAGGGGCGCAAAGACGGGGCCGATCAGGGCCCCGGTCAGCATGGCGATGATCAGGCCGCACGTCAGATATTCCCACCAGGCGGGGGAGGGTTCGGTCAGGCCATGATCTGGACGGGGCGGGCGCACAGATGCAGGGTCGTCGAACGGGCTTAACGAACGGTTGGTGAGGGATTGACCCTCGATCTCAGGGAGACAGCTAGTGCTTTCAACTTTATTTGGCGCGCGTAGCTTTCTCGATCGAGACATTGAGGCATGGCACTTCGATGTGTGGGCCACGCTGATCGAACGGTACGGTGATAATGTAGCGGTGGCCGACACAGCGCTTGCGCTACCGACTAGACAATACTTCCCTCCTACCGACGCTACCGGTCATGCCAAGGCCGAGCATGTCTTCGATTGCGTGAAGACCATTATGGGTGTTGCAGACTGGCCTTGCAGACTGGAACCGCAAGGGCATCGAAGGACGGGTCAGCAAGTTTCAGAATTTGTTCACATCAGCGGCGATGAGGCACCGAACGGCACATTTCGCGTCGAACCGAGCGGCGATGTAGTTATCTCGTATGCGCCGGAACTTTTGGACGATCCGACCGGTCTGGTGGCGACTTTCGCCCACGAACTGGCACACTATCTGCTGGCTTCGGAAGCTGACCTTGTTGAGGATGAAACCCACGAGCTCATGACCGACCTGACAGTAGCCTTTGTCGGTCTTGGCGTATTCGGTGCCAACTCGTGCTTTAGCTTCGAGCAACATGGCGACGCTTTTGGCCAGGGCTGGCGCAGCCGATCATCGGGTTATCTCTCACCCCGAAGCTGGGCTTTTGCCTTGGCTGTTTTTTGCGAACTGCGTGGCGACGAAGGCGAAGTCGGGAAGTATCTGAAGCCGGAAATTGAAGGATTGCGACGACAAGCGGTCAAATATCTCAGAA
Source organism: Brevundimonas sp. (assembly GCF_041648055.1). Lineage (GTDB taxonomy): Bacteria > Pseudomonadota > Alphaproteobacteria > Caulobacterales > Caulobacteraceae > Brevundimonas. Next base: position 114,222 of record NZ_JBAZPS010000005.1, on the reverse strand, counting down.
GAAACCCAACGCTATTGCAGGGGCTTCGCGCGGCCGCCTGATCAAGCCTTCTCCACGAACGTATCGATCACCTTCTTTTCCCCTGCCTTCTCAAACGCCACGACCAGTTTGTTGCCTTCGATGGCGCGGACGGAGCCGTAGCCGAACTTCTGGTGGAAGACGCGCTGGCCGCGGGTCCAGCCGGAGGCGGCCTTGGGGTCGGCGGTGGCGACAAGGCGGCCTTCGCCCTCGATGACGGTGTGGCGGGCAGGGCGGGCGGCCGGAGTCTGGGCGGCAGTGAAAGACTGGGCGCGCTTCCAGCCAGGGGAGGAATAGCCGCTGCCGAAACTGGGCATTTCGTCCCAGCGGGACTTGGCGTCCTTCATGCCGGGCGTGGTGCCATAGTAGCCGGTGTCGCTCTCGGCCTCGACGTGGTCGATGGGCAGTTCGTCGACGAAGCGGCTGGCCAGTTGCGAGGTCCAGCGGCCGTAGACCAGCCGGTTCGCCGCGAAGGAAATGCGCGCGTCCGACTTGGCGCGGGTGACGCCGACGTAAGCCAGGCGGCGTTCCTCCTCCAGACCCTTTTCCCCTTTTTCATCGATGCTGCGCTGGCTGGGGAAGACGCCTTCCTCCCAGCCCGGCAGAAAGACCAGCGGGAACTCCAGCCCCTTGGCTCCGTGCAGGGTCATGATCTGGACCGCGCCCGAACCGTCGGCGTCCGCATCGCCGCGATCCAGATCCATGACGAGAGAGACATGCTCCAGATAGGCCTGCAGCGTCTCGAACTGCTGCATCGACTGCGTCAGCTCCTTCAGGTTGTCGAGCCGCGTCTGGCCGGTCGCGCGGTCGGCCTTCTGCATGTCGGTATAGCCGCTCTCTTCCAGCAGGGTCTCGGTCAGTTCCCAGTGCGGCAGGGTCTGGGCGAAGCCGCGCCAGCGGTCGATGTCGCGCACAAAGTTGGACAGGGCGGTGCGGGTCCGCGCCTGAAGCTCGTCCGATCCGATCAGGTCGCGCACTGCAGCCATGGCCGAAACGCCGGACAGGCGGGCGATCTGCAGGATTTTCTGCACGCTGGTGTCGCCTATGCCGCGCTTGGGCACATTGACGATCCGCTCGAAGGCCAGGTCGTCGTCTTCGCTGACGATCAGCCGCAGATAGGCATGGGCGTCGCGGATCTCGGCCCGCTCGAAGAAGCGCGGTCCGCCGATCACCTGATAGGGCACGGCCAGCAGGACGAACCGCTCTTCAAATGCCCGCATCTGGAAGGAGGCCCGGACCAGCACGGCCATGTCCTTGTAGGCTACGCCGGCGCGCCGGGCCGTTTCGATCTCGTCGGCGATCAGCCGGGCCTCGGCCTCGCCGTCCCAGACGCCGCGCACGCGCACCTTGTCGCCGCCCTCGTCCTCGGTCCACAGGGTCTTGCCCAGACGGTCGCGGTTGCCCGCGATCAGGCCTGAGGCTGCGCCCAGAATATGCTTTGTCGAGCGATAGTTACGCTCCAGTCTTACGACCTTGGCTCCGGGAAAGTCGCGCTCGAACCGCAGGATGTTGTCCACCTCGGCCCCGCGCCAGCCATAGATGGACTGGTCGTCGTCGCCGACGCAGCAGACGTTGCCGGTGGAGGAGGTCAGCAGCCGCAGCCACAGATACTGGGCGACATTGGTGTCCTGATACTCATCGACGAGGATGTAGCGGAACCGACGACGATATTCCTCAGCGATATCCGCATGTTTGGACAGAATCGTCAGGTTGTGAAGCAACAGGTCGCCGAAGTCGCAGGCATTCAGGCTGATTAGCCGGGCCTGATAGGCGGCATACAGGGACTGGCCCTTGCCGTTGGCGAAATCCTCGGACGGTGGCAGCTTGTCGGGCGTCCAGCCGCGGTTCTTCCAGTGGTCGATCAGGCCGGACAGGGACTTGGGCGTCCAGCGTTTGGTGTCCAGCCCTTCGGCCTCCAGCACCTGTTTGCAGACCCGCTCCTGATCGTCGGTGTCCAGGATGGTGAAGCTGGATTTCAGTCCGACCAGTTCGGCATGCCGTCTCAGGATCTGGGCCGCCACGCTGTGGAAGGTGCCGAGCCAGCGCAGGCCCTCGGACGACGGGCCGATCAGATGGGCGATCCGCTCGCGCATCTCGCGCGCCGCCTTGTTAGTGAAGGTGACGACTAGCAGCTCCCACGGCCGCGCCCGGCCGGTCGCCAGGATGTGCGCCAGCCGCGTCGTCAGCACCCGCGTCTTGCCGGTACCCGCGCCGGCCAGCACCAGTACGGGCCCATCGACGGTCAGTACGGCATCGCGCTGTTCGGGGTTCAGACCCTTCAGATAATCGACGGCGGGTGCCTCGACGCCGCCCGGCCCTCGCGAACGGGCCAGGTCTGAGATGCGTGGGGCAGGGATATCGGGGAGACTCATCAGGGGAACATAAGGGGCACGAGGCCACATGTCAGCGCCGGTGTTTCATCCGCATCCGGAACCGCCAAGCCTGACCGTCGTTTCGGCAGCATCTGCAATAGGGAAGGGACACTACACATGGCCGAGAATACGAGTGGCGGCGGCGGCAACGCCGGTCTGGCCTTCATCGTTGGGGGGCTTCTGGTCGTCGTGGCGATCGTCGCCTGGTTCGTCTTCGGACGGGGCGGCGGCATGGGCGGCGAGACCAAGGACGTCAATGTCGACGTGAACCTGCCGGAAGTTTCGGCACCCGCAACACCCGGGAACTGAGCCATGACTGATCCTAATCGTCCGATCGATCCGCAGGACCGGCCCGAAGTGGTTCACCACACCACCGTGAATACGGCCCCGGCACCCGAGCGTCGCAGTGGCGGCGGCGGCGTGCTGGCCTTCATCGTCGGCGGACTGGTCGTCGCGGCTCTGGTCATCGGCTTCATCGTCTATTCGAACGGCGGCTTCGGCGGTCAGGCCGAGGACACCAATGTCGATGTAGACGTGAACCTGCCGGAGCTTCCGGCGGCTCCGGAGATGCCGGAACTGCCGAACATCGAACCGCCCTCGGTGCCTCAGCCGAACCCGGCACCGTCTAACTAAGCGCCTACGTCCGGTCGTTTCGCGTCAGTGGAACGATCGGTCACCGCTGGCCCAGGCTAGGGCCAGCAGGCGACAGGCCGAGGCCAGTGGGGTTCGCCCCCGCGTCTCATCGATCCGTTTCATCAGGCCGGCGTGCGACAGGCCCAGAGCCTTGGCGATTTCGTCGAGCACGGTCCAGAAGGCCGGCTCCAGCGCGACGGAGGTGGCGTGTCCGGACAGGGACACCGACCGCTTGGTCAATCCGCTCACTATCCAGGCCTCACCTGACCCCGACCAGAACGATGTCAGCGCGGGACGCGGCACCCTGGGTCAGGACGGTGTGGCGCGTGTCGGTCGTGAACCTCAGGGCTCCCGCGGGATCTCGGATTTCAGCGCGCACCGCATAGGTGTGGCGCGGGTCGATGTCTGCCTCCTGCACGGACAAGGTGACGGCATAAGGCGGGCCGCGGCCATCGAGGTCTTGCGCCGCCTCTGCCATCACCCGCGAAGGGGCATCGGCCAGGCTGACGTCTTCCAGACGCACTCTCAGACGATGGCCCGGCGGCAGCAGGATCCGCTCGCGATAGGTAACGGACACGGCGACCGGGACCATGCCGATGCCGGCGTCAGCTCCGGCCTCCGGCAAGGTCGAACAGCCTGCCAGCACGGCGGCCAGGGGCAGAGCGGTCAGGATATGGCGCATGTCGGTCTCCTTGCGGCTGTCATGAGTGTAGCAGATCGCGCCGACTGGCCCCACCGTCATCATATGATCGGCGTTCACCCCTTGGGACTTTCGCGCTAGAGTGCCGGTGCTTCGTCACAGGACCGCCCATGACCGCGACCGCCGACTTCGACACCTACACACGCCTTCAACCCCAGCGGATCGAGCCGCTCACGGCGTTGCGCGCCTTTCGCAAACTAGTCGCCGACAAGGAGGACACCGCCCAGGTGTTCGAGATCATGCGCGCCCTGTCAGGCCGGTCGCTGGCGCGGGGCTACAACCATATGCTCAAGACGCAGGAGGGGGGGCGGCAGGCCTATCTGGCCGAGGAACTGGCGCACAAGCTGGATGACCCGGTCTGGCTGGCCCGGTTCGAGCCCGGCACGGTCGGAGCCAGCTACCGCGCCTTCCGCGAAGTGCGCGGCTTCACCGCCGAGGGGTTGGCCGACGAGGCTCGCAAGATCGGGCCGCAGATCGATGCCCAGCATCCGGTCGTCTGGTACTCGCGCCGCATCCGCGACGTGCACGACATCTGGCACGTGCTGACGGGCTATGAGACCGACGCCCTGGGCGAGGCCTGTGTGGTCGCGTTCTCTTATGCCCAGACGCGAAATCTGGGCTTTGCCTTCATCGGCTGGGGCGCGGCGCGGGAAATCCAGCGCGAGGTGAAGTCGGTGCCCGCCCGCCGCGCGGTCTGGCAGGCCTATCGCAACGGCAAGGCGGCGCACTGGCTGCCGGGCCTGGACTATGAGGCCCTATTTGCGCAGCCGCTTGAGGTCGCACGCGCGCGCCTGAACATCCGGCCCGCCAGCGTCTATCACGCGGTGCCTGCCGAGGTGCGGGCCAGCCTGAAGCTGCGCTCCTGATCGCGGCATTCGGCGGTCATAAGGTTGGCTTGTAACGCAAGGTGCCGAACCCGCTTGCGTCCTGACCGGCAACCGTTCAATCGGGCCCGGTGCAAAGCCCTGAACCGTCTCCCGCAGCCGTGACACGCCGCATCCTGTCGCCCGCCGTGCTGGCGGTCGGCGGAGTAGCGATCTGTGCCCTCATCTGGGGGACGACCTGGTATGCGATCACGCTGCAGCTGGGCACGGTCGCGCCCCTGGCCTCCATCGTCTGGCGGTTCGGCCTGGCGGCGATCCTGCTGTTCCTCGGCTGTCTGATCTTTCACCAGTCGCTGCGACTGAGCCGCGCGCAGCACCTGGCGGTCGCTGCCCAGGGCGTGTTTGCCTTCTCCATCAGCTACAGCTTCACCTATGCGGCCGAGGGGCTGATCGCGTCGGCCATCGTGGCGGTGATCTTTGCGTCGCTGGCGTTCATCAATCTGATCCTGTTCCGCGTCGCCGCCGGGCAGCGCGCGGCACTGGCGTCGTGGGGTGGAGCGTTGATGGGTGTGGTCGGTGTCGGTGTGCTGTCGGGATCCGAAATTCTGGGGGCCGGGCTGGGGCAGGGGGCCGCGACCGGCGTCGGCTTCGCGCTGCTGGCCGTTGCGGCGTCGGCCTTCGGCAATCTGTTCGCCTTCAAGGGACAGGCGGCGGGAGCGGCGGTCATTCCGTCCACGGCCTGGGCCATGGCCTATGGGACCGGCGTGCTGGCTCTGTATGGCCTGGCCACGGGCGTCGAATGGTCGATAGAGCCGTCGCTCAGCTACATCGGCTCTCTGCTGTATCTGTCGATCTTCGGATCGGTCATCGCGTTCGGCCTGTATTTCACCATCGCGCGCGCGCGCGGCTATGCCCTGGCCAGCTATATCTCGGCCCTGACGCCACCCATCGCCATGCTGGTGTCGGTGCTGTTCGAGGATGCCCGCTTCGGCTGGCCCGCACTGGTGGGGCTGGTTCTGGTCCTGGGCGGTCAGGTTCTGTTGATCCGCGCGCCCAAGGTCTCCGCCGCCTAGTCCTCCCGTTTCGCGCCATCCAGGACGGCCTGGATACGATCACGCTCGGCCTTGGCTGCCAGCCGTTCTGCCTTGGTCCGGCCTGAGGCGGCCCGATTGGCCGTGGCCTCCAGCGTCTTGGCCGCCTTGGCCCGCGTCTTGCGCGCCCGGTTCAGGTTGATGATGTCGCCCATGCCGACCTCTGCCATACGAAACCGTCCCGTGCGGCGTGCATTTTTGAGGGACACCGCAACAGGAGATCTCCCCATGGTAGACCCCACCCTGATCAAGGAACACCTCGAAGTCGTCGGTTCGGACGGCGAACACGTCGGACGCGTCGACCACGTCCTGGGCGACCAGATCGAACTGGCCAAGCTGGACCTGGCCGGTGGCTTCAAACACCACATGATCCCGATCAGCTGGGTCGAGCGCGTGGACGAGCATGTCCACCTGAACCTGACCAAGGACGAGGCCAAGTCCCGCTGGACCGAGAAGCCTCACTAGGCCGCAGGCTTACCGCGAATTCACGAAGGCCCCGCTGATGTCGGCGGGGCCTTTGCCTATGTGAGAAAGGCACCGTCCGGGTGCAGGGAGACCAACAAAGTTGATCCGTCTGATCCTGAATGTGCTGTGGTTCATCCTCGACGGCTGGGCCGCAGGCCTGTTGTGGCTGTTCGGCGGCGCGGTCCTGGCCCTGACCATCGTCGGCCTGCCGTGGACCTTCGCGGCCTGGCGGATCGCCAGCTATTCCTTCTGGCCGTTCGGGCGCGAGGTGGTGTGGCGCGAGCCGGACGCGACGGCCTTGGGTGCCGGCTGTTTCGGCATCGGCCTAAATGTCATCTGGTTCGTGTTCGCGGGCTGGTACATCGCCTTGGCCCATGTGCTGATCGCGGTGGCCGAGGCGATTACCATCATCGGCATCCCGTTCGCGTTGAAGGATCTGGAACTGGCCAAGCTGGCCCTCGCCCCGATCGGACGCACGATCCGCGACAAGCCTTGAATCAAGATGCCGGCCTGTGGACCAGGCCGGCATGATGATGTCCCCGTGGTGGCGGCCTCAACCCGGCGAGATCATCTTCTCGGGGCGCACGGCCTCGTCGAACTCGGCGTCGGTCAGATAGCCGCCGCCGACGGCCTCTTCGCGCAGGGTCGTGCCGTTCTTGTGCGCGGTCTTGGCGATCTTGGCGCAGGCGTCGTAGCCCAGCTTGCCGTTCAGGGCGGTGACCAGCATCAGCGAGTTGTTGAGGCCGCGCTCGATGTTGTCGATCCGGGGCTCGATGCCGACGACGCAGTTCTCGGTGAAGCTGACCGCCGCATCCGCCATCAGCCGCACGGACTGCAGGAAGTTGTAGGCCATCACGGGGTTGAAGACGTTCAGCTCGAAATGGCCCTGCGACCCCGCGAAGGTGATGGCGGCGTGATTGCCGAACACCTGGACGCAGACCTGTGTCAGGGCCTCGCACTGGGTCGGATTGACCTTGCCGGGCATGATCGAGCTGCCGGGTTCGTTCTCCGGCAGGGCCAGTTCGCCCAGGCCGGAACGCGGGCCAGAGCCCAGGAAGCGGATGTCGTTGGCGATCTTGAACAGCGAAGCCGCGACCGTGTTGATCGCGCCGTGGCTCATGACCATGGCGTCGTGGGCGGCGAGCGCCTCGAACTTGTTGGGAGCCGTGGTAAATTTCAGGCCGGTGATCTGGGCGATCTTGTCCGCCACCCCTTCCGCGAAGCCGATAGGCGCATTCAGGCCGGTGCCGACGGCCGTGCCGCCCTGGGCCAATTGCATCAGGTCGGGCAGGGTGCTCTCGATCCGCTCGATGCCCTTGGCGACTTGTTGAACGTAGCCGCTGAACTCCTGGCCCAGCGTCAGGGGCGTGGCGTCCTGGGTGTGGGTGCGGCCGATCTTGATGATGTCCTTCCAGGCCTGCGCCTTGTCGTTCAGGGCGTTGTGCAGGGTCTGAAGGGCCGGCAGCAGACGGTGGACGACCTCCTCGGCGCAGGCGACGTGCATGGCCGTGGGATAGGTGTCGTTGGACGACTGGCTCATGTTGACGTGGTCGTTGGGGTGGACCGGCTTCTTCGATCCCATCTCGCCGCCCAGCATCTCGATGGCGCGGTTCGAGATCACCTCGTTGGCGTTCATGTTCGACTGGGTGCCCGATCCGGTCTGCCAGACCACCAGGGGGAAATGGTCGTCCAGCTTGCCCTCGATGACCTCGTCGGCGGCGCGGACGATGGCGTTGCCGATGGCCGGATCAAGCCGGCCCAGGGCCATGTTGGTCTCGGCTGCCGCCCGCTTGACGATGCCCAGGGCGCGCACGATCGGCAGAGGCTGTTTTTCCCAGCCGATCTTGAAGTTGCCGAGGCTGCGCTGCGCCTGAGCGCCCCAATAGCGATCCGAGGCGACCTCGATCGGGCCAAAGGTATCGGTCTCGGTGCGGTAATCAGTCATGGCGCGAACGGCTCTCTCAGACGTGGCGGAGGAATGCGCGGCGGTGTAGCACGGAGGCGCGAAGGGGCAAGGACGGAGCGGCCATCATGCGACCAGAGGCCATGGCATGACCGCCGGCTGGATCGGCACCGGCAAGGTTCGCGCCCGTGAGGTCGGCGACGTCGTCGAGATCACCATCGAGGGCCTGACGACCCAGGCCAAATACTACAAGCCGCTGGTCTATGAGTTCATGCGCAAGGAGTGGTCGTCGCGGCCATCCTATGGCGACTACACGGTCGAAATCCTGATGGAACATATCGGCGATCCGCCGTGGATGGACCTGGACAATCTGGCCAAGGCCCTGCTGGACGCCATCAAGGGGTATCTGTTCCACGACGACAGCCAGGTGGCGCGCCTGCTGGTCGAGCGCCGCCAGGGGGAGCGGGAACGGATCACGATCCGGTCATTCCCGCGCAGAGACGCCGGTCAGCCAGCGGGATAGCGCTCGAAGGCGGGCAGGCGGTGCAGGTCAGACATCCAGCCTATGGCCTCCGCCGTCTGGATCTGCGCTTGCAAAGGGATCGCCTCGGGGTCGTCCAGCGTGGCGCTCTGCACGTCAATCTGGCCCGGAAAGATGGCCTCGTTCGTATAGAACAGGCCCGTCCCGCATCGCTCGCAGAAGCCGCGTCGCCCGTCGGTGGACGAGGCGTACCAGACCGGTTCACCCGTGATGATGACCTGATCGGCAGGGGCCAGCGCCCAGGCCACGGCCGGGGCACCCGCGCATTTGCGACAATCGGTGCAATGGCACAGGGTGTGGTGGACGGCCTGATCGGCCGTTTCGTATCTGATTGCGCCGCAATGGCAGCCGCCGGTCAGCATGAAACCCTCCCGCAAGTTCCTGATATGTTCTGCTGCGAATGACGGGTTTTGTCAAATGCGAACAGGACGGCGAGAGGCGCGAAGTCGGGACGACTATTTCTTGCGGAACTGGTCCAGCGAGACGACCTTGGGGCCGTCGTCGTCGCTTGGCGCGGGAGATTTGGCGGGCTCGGCGGCCTCGATCTCCTGTACGATCTCGTCCACCGTAACCGGCTCCTCGAACTGAAGCAGGAACTGGACGGAGGGGTCGTAGAACCGCGTCACGGCCGTATAGGGCATGGACAGGACCTTGGGCATGCCGCCGAACTTCAGCATGACCGAGAACCGGGTCGGCTCGACCGTCAGGTCCCAGTACTGATGCTGGAGCACAACGGTCATTTCTTCGGGGTATTTGGCCAGAACGTCAGGCGGCACGCTGACGCCTGCCGCGCGGGTCTTGAAGGTGATGTAGAAGTGGTGCGCGCCGGGGATCCCCTCGGGCATGGCGGCCCGTTCCAGCGCAAGCCGGATCACCCCACGCAGGGCATCCTGCGCCAGGGCGTCGTAATGCATTTCGTCGACGGGGGGCGTCTCTTCGGCCATGGATCGCTCTCGTGTTCGCGCGAGGTGTAGCGGGGCCGCGCGACGGGCGAAAGATGGCGACGAAGGAAATAGTGCCAGGGATTCTGTTGGCAGGCTCCCTGACAGGCCCCGCCTGAGGATCTGAACCCCCAGGACTTAAGTTGGAATTACCGGAACCGCATTACGCGGCGACAGCGTATTCCCCAGCGAAGTTATCGTTCGCAGTTAGAAAATGGCCCGATACGGTGGGCCAGGACGAGCGAAAGCAGTCTTCTTTACACGTCCGTCGATGCTAGTCGGCCCCATACCTTCCGCCGATACGCGGGAGAAAATGGTGGAGCCGCCGGGAATCGCACCCGGGTCCGGTCCGCTTATTACAAGCGCGTTTATCGCCATATCCGGAGCAAGCCCCGGCTTGGTCAATATAGGGCATCCGTTCCCCGGTTCAAAGGGGCACGACGCCGAACGGTAGTCACCCTCCCCCTGTGCGGCCCGTGGCCTTGCCGGTGCCCTCGCATACCGGACAGATGTCGCCTGATGTAAGGGTGCCGCGCCCTTCGCATTCCGGACACAAGCTCGCGTCGGGTGTGAGCGTTGCCGCCGGATCGGCGGGGTCTTCGGGGAAAAGGCCCCGGTCCTGAATGTCATGCGGGTCCATAAGGTCTGAACGGCTGGACCACGCGACGGTTCAATGGTCAGGCTGCTCTGGGCCAATCCGCCGTCTGATTGCGGAACCAGGTCAGTTGGCGCTTGGCATAATTGCGTGTGGCCTGCTGTGTGGCCGCGATGGCGTCATCCCGGCTGATCGAGCCGCCCAGATGCGCCGAAAGTTCTCGGACGCCCACCGCTTTCATGGCGGGCAGGGTGGGGTCGAGGTTTCGCCGGAGCAGAGCCTGGACCTCGTCCAACGCCCCGTGCTCGATCATGCTCTCCACGCGCCGGTTGCCACGATCATAGAGCGCCGCCCGGTCCGGTTCGACGACGCTGCCGGTCCATGATCCCGGGGCTAGCAGTGGCGTCGTGTCGGAGGACCATTCGCTAAGGGCGCGGCCGGTGTGCGTGGCGACCGCCATCGCTCGGATCAGGCGTTGACGGTCGCCCATCTCGATCCGCTGTGCCGCCTGCGGGTCCAAGGTCGATAGCCGACTGCGGAAAGCGGCCTCACCCTCGGCATCGAACGCCTGCTCGACGGTATCGCGGACCTCGACCGGCACATCCGGAATGTCCGCCAATCCCTTGGTCAAGGCGCTGAAATACAGCCCCGTTCCACCGACCAGCAGCGCCGGACGACCCGCCTCGGCCAGTTCGCTCAGGATCGGCATGACCGCGCGGCTCCAGCGGCCGACGGACCAGGCTTCCCCCGCATCGGCCACGCCGTACAGCCGGTGCTCGATCTCGGTCTCGTCCTCGATCGAAGGACGCGCGGTTAGCACGCGCAGGTCCGCATAAAGTTGCTGGCTGTCGGCATTGAGGATGACGGCCCCGATCTCGCGCGCCCGCGCCATGGCCAAGGCCGACTTGCCGGACGCGGTCGGTCCGGCGATCAGTTCGATCAGGGGCGGTCGGGACAAATCGGCGCTCGCGGAGAGGGGGCTTTCGGCGATAGAAGGCCCGCACACGCCCCGCAACCCCGAAGCTCTTTCCAGAGGCCGCGCCATTGCCCGACCGCGACACCGTCATCGCCACCCTTGATGGCATCCTAGACCCGAAGACCGGGCAGGGGCTGGTCGCGGCTGGACTGGCGCAGGGGCTGACCGTCGCCGACGATCGCGCGGGCTTCGTGATGGAGGTGCCGGCTGGCGACACCGCCCTGTACGCCCCGATCCGCGACGCCGCCGAGGCTGCGCTGAAGGCCTTGCCCGGCATGGCCCGTGTCTCCGTCATCCTGACCGCCGAGACGGCACCCGCGACCAAGCCGGTGCGCACCGCCTCCCTGTCGCCCCAGGCGGTGGACCAGACTCGCGCCAGGGCTCCCGTCCCGACCGACCGGCCCGCTCATGTCCGCCGCGTCCTGGCCGTCGCCAGCGGCAAGGGCGGGGTGGGCAAGTCGACGGTCGCGGTCAATCTGGCGGCGGCGCTGTCGGCGTCAGGACTGCGCGTGGGCCTGCTGGATGCCGATGTCTACGGTCCGTCGCTGCCGACCATGCTGGGGATATCCGGCAAGCCGGAGTACCACGATGGCATGATTCAGCCGCATGAGGCGTTCGGGCTGAAGGCAATGTCCGTCGGTCTTCTGACCGGGGCCGGGGACGCCATGGTCTGGCGCGGGCCTATGGCGTCCCAGGCCCTGACCCAGATGCTGACCCAGACCCGCTGGGGCACCGCCGAGAAGCCGCTGGACGTTCTGGTCGTCGACCTGCCGCCCGGCACTGGCGACGTGCAACTGACGCTGATCCAGAAGACGCCGCTGGACGGGGCCGTCATCGTTTCCACACCCCAGGAAGTTGCCCTGGCCGACGCCCGCCGGGCGCATGCGCTGTTCCAGAAGGTCGGGGTGCCGACTCTGGGCCTGATCGAGAACATGAGCGGGGACGTCTTCGGTCGGGGAGGGGCGAAGGCCGAGGCGGCGCGGCTGGACGTGCCCTATCTCGGTGACCTGCCGCTGGACGCCAGCCTGCGCGAGGGTGGCGATGCGGGACGGCCGGTCGCGGTCAATGAGCCGGATGGTGATGTCGCCCTGCGGTTCATGGCCTTCGCCGGTGCCGTCCGGGGGGCTCTAGCGCTGAACTGACGGCCATCCCGTCTTGCAGCGATCTATAATTCCACTATCATGGAACTATGGAAACCGAATCCGCCCTGCTTGGTTTTGCGGCACTCAGCCAATCGACACGTCTCGAGACTTTTCGCCTGCTGGTGCGCCATGAGCCCGAGGGTCTGGCGGCGGGCGAGATTGCGGATCGTCTGGCGGTCCCGGCTAATACCTTGTCGGCCCATCTCGGCGTGCTGTCTCGCGCCGGTCTGGTCACGGCCACGCGTCACAGCCGTTCGATCGTCTATCGCGCCGATCTGAGCCAACTCAGCGATCTGGTGCTGTTCCTGGTCAAGGACTGCTGCGAGGGCCGGTCGGAACTGTGCCAACCCCTGATGGCCGAACTGGCCCCCTGCTGCGCCTGAGGCCCCATGGACGTCGTCATCTATCACAACCCCGCCTGCGGCACGTCGCGCAACACCCTGGCGCTGATTCGGCATATCGGGATCGAACCGCATGTCGTTGAATATATGAAGACTCCGCCCAGCCGCGCCCTGGTCGCGTCGCTGGTTCAGCGCATGGGCGGCAGTGTCCGAGACCTCCTGCGCGAGAAGGGCACGCCCTATGCCGAGCTGGGTCTGGGCGACCCGTCCCTCACAGACGACCAGCTGCTTGATACCATAGAGGCGCATCCGATCCTGATGAACCGGCCGCTGGTGGTGTCGCCTCTGGGCGTCAAACTGTGCCGCCCGTCGGAGGTGGTGCTGGATCTGCTGCCGGCCGAGGGGCTCAAGCCTTTCACCAAGGAGGATGGCGAGGTCGTCGTCGATGGCAATGGACGCCGGGTTCGCGGATGACCGAGGCCGCCGTCGCCAGGCCAGACCGCCTGTCCTTTCTGGATCGCTGGCTGACGCTGTGGATTTTCGTGGCCATGGGGCTGGGTCTCGTGCTGGGCACGGTGGTGCCCGGCCTGCCGGGCTGGATCGACAGCCTGTCGGTCGGTTCGACCAACATCCCCATCGCCATCGGCCTGATCCTGATGATGTATCCGCCCCTGGCGCGGGTGAAATACGAGGAACTGCCGCGGGTCTTTGCCGACAAGCGGGTTCTGGCTCTGTCGCTGTTCCAGAACTGGGTGCTGGGCCCGGTCCTGATGTTCGCCCTGGCCGTGATCTTCCTGAGGGACCAGCCGGAATACATGACCGGGGTGATCCTGATCGGCCTGGCCCGCTGCATCGCCATGGTCCTGGTCTGGAACCAACTGGCGCGGGGCGACAATCAGTATGTAGCTGGTCTGGTGGCCTTCAACTCGATCTTCCAGATTGCCTTCTTCAGCGTCTATGCCTGGCTGTTCCTGACCGTCCTACCGCCGCTGTTCGGGCTGGAGGGCAGCGTGGTGGACGTCGGTTTCTGGACGATCGCCATCGCGGTCCTGATCTATCTGGGTCTGCCATTCCTGGGTGGCTTTCTGACCCGTCGCGTGCTGATCGCCCGCAAGGGGGCCGACTGGTACGCGAGTCGGTTCCTGCCCCGCATCGGACCGGTGACCCTGATCGCCCTGCTGTTCACCATCACGGCCATGTTCAGTCTGAAGGGTGGAGAAGTGGTCGCCCTGCCGCTGGATGCCCTGCGCATCGCCATTCCGCTGACGATCTATTTTCTGGTCATGTTTGTGGTCAGCTTTCTGATGGGGCGGCTGATCCAGACCGATTATCCGCGCACCACGGCCCTGGCGTTCACGGCGGCGTCCAACAATTTCGAACTGGCCATTGCCGTCGCTATCGCCGCCTTCGGCCTGGCCTCGCCGGTCGCTTTTGCCGCCGTCATCGGGCCGCTGGTCGAGGTGCCGGTGCTGATCCTGCTGGTCTCCGTCGCCCTCTGGCTGGGTCGCCGCTACTTCCCCGACACGGCCCCGAAAAAGGAGGTCTGCGGATGAGCCGGCTGCGTCATCTGCCCGATCCGGACCATCTGCCCGCCCTGGATCCAGGCTTCCTGAACCGCCAGCCCGGTCACGGTCTCGGCCCGGATGCCTCGCCGCCGCGCATCCTGCTGCTGTACGGCTCCCTGCGCGAGCGGTCGTTTTCCCGCCTGTGTGTCGAGGAGGCGGCCCGTCTTCTGCGTCTGATGGGTTGTGAGACCCGGATCTTCGATCCGTCCGACCTGCCCCTGACCGATCAGGTCGCAGGCGACGACCATCCGGCGGTTCATGAGCTGCGGGAACACGCCATGTGGTCCGAGGGCATGGTCTGGTGCAGCCCGGAACGGCACGGCCAGGTCTCCGGCATCATGAAGCTGCAGATCGACCACCTGCCGCTGAACATGGGTGGCATGCGGCCGACCCAGGGGCGCACCCTGGCGGTGATGCAGGTCTCGGGTGGCTCGCAGAGCTTCAACGCCGTTAACACCCTGCGCCTGTTGGGCCGCTGGATGCGGATGATCACCATTCCGAACCAGTCCAGCGTCGCCAAGGCCTGGCAGGAGTTCGACGACGACGGTCGGATGAAGCCCTCGGCCTATTATGATCGCATCGTCGATGTGATGGAGGAGCTGGTCCGGTTTACCGTCCTGACCCGGGCGCATGCTGGCGTGCTCGTTGACCGCTATTCCGAGCGCAAGGCCGAGGGCAGGGCGGTCGATCCCTCGACGGACCTGTCCGCCATCGCCATCAAACGCTTATAGCGGATAATTTTCGACCGACAGGGTTTTCAAACGCAACCTCAATCGCCACCTTGGCGGTTCCAGTCCCGCTCCTCCGGGATGATTGCCAAAGAGACCGAGATGTCCGTCGAGACCCTGTTCCGTCCGTTTACCGTCAAGAACCTTACCTTGCCGAACCGCATCGTCATGGCCCCGATGACCCGGTCCTTTTCACCGGGCGGCATTCCGACCAGTGACGTCGCCGCCTATTATCGCAGGCGGGCCGAAGGCCGTGTGGGCCTGATCATTACTGAGGGTACGGTGGTCGAAAGGCCCGCCGCCCGTAACGACGCCGCTGTCCCGGTCTTTCACGGCGAGGCCCTGCCCGAATGGAAGAAGGTGGTCGACGAGGTTCACGCCGCGGGTGGCCTGATCGCGCCCCAGATCTGGCATGTCGGTGCGGCGCGCGGCCAGGGTGCGGACTGGCAGCCCCTGGGCCAGGTCGACAGCCCCTCCGGTCTCGTCGCTCCTGGCAAGCAGAAGTATGAGGCCATGACCGAAGAGGACATTGCCGACACCATCGCCGCCTTTGGTCGGTCGGCCCGTGCGGCCCGCGATCTGGGCTTCGACGCCGCCGAGATCCATTCCGCCCACGGCTATCTGATCGATCAGTTCTACTGGGCCGGTCTGAATGCGCGGGGCGATCGCTGGGGCGGCCCGACGATCGCGGAGCGCGCCCGCTTCGGCGTCGAAGTCGTCAAGGCCGTGCGTGAAGGCCTGGGCCCCGACATTCCCCTGATCATCCGTCTGTCGCAGTGGAAGCAGCAGGACTACGACGCTAGGATCGCCCACAATCCCGACGAGATGGCCGAGTGGCTCCTGCCTCTGTCCGACGCGGGCGTCGACGTCTTCCACTGCTCGCAGCGCCGCTTCTGGGAGCCGGAGTTCGAGGGGTCTGACCTCAACTTCGCTGGCTGGGCCAAGGTCATCACCAAGAAGCCGACCATCTCGGTCGGCTCCGTTGGCCTGGATGGCGAGTTCATCGCGGCCTTCGGCGGAGCGGGCTCGAACCCGGCTTCGCTGGACGGCCTGATCGAGCGGATGGAGCGCGACGAGTTCGACCTGATCGCCGTCGGCCGCGCCCTGCTGGCCGATCCGCGCTGGGTCGAGAAGGTCCGCGAGGGTCGTAACGACGAGCTGATGGCGTTCGATCGCTCGGCGATGGCGACGCTCACCTAGGTTCTAGGTTTCAGGGGTTAGGTTCTAGGGTAGTGTTCGGGCGAGGTCGATGACGTCAAGCCTCCCTGAAACCTGACCCCTAGAACCTAGAACCTTCCTTGTTCCTCGCCGTTCTGATCACCACCGCCTGGCTCAGCCTGATCATCGGGCTGCGCTATCTGCTGATCGCGGGCGGGGTGTGGTGGATGCAGTGGGGCAGGGCGCGGGGCGTGGGGCGACAACTGAACCGCGAGCGTCCGTCGCGGCGATTGATGATGCAGGAAATCCGCTACTCCCTGATCGCCACGCCCATCTATGCCCTGCCTGTGGCCGTCGCGCTGGAGGCGTTCAAGGCGGGCGGCACGCGGATGTATCTGGATCCGATGCAATACGGCCTGTGGTGGCTGCCGGTCAGTTTCCTGCTGCTGCTGATCGTGCAGGACACACACTATTACTGGACGCACCGGCTGCTGCATCATCCGCGCCTTTTCGCCATCGCCCATGCCGGCCATCACCGCTCGCGCGAGCCTAGCCCTTTCGCCAGCTTCGCCTTCGACCCGATCGAGGCGGTGCTGACCGCTTGGCTCCTGCCGCTGATGGTCTTCCTGATCCCAGTCAATATTTGGGTCGTGGTCGTATTGCTGACGGTGATGACCGTGACCGCGGTGATGAACCATTGTGGATGGGAGATGTGGCCGGATCGCTGGGTGCGCTCACCGCTGGGGCGTCACCTGATCACCGCCACCCATCACGGACGGCACCACACCCATATGAAGACCAACTTTGGCCTCCATCTGCGCTTCTGGGATCGTCTGTGCGGCACGGATGCCATGCCGGACGTTCAGTCGAAAACAGCGCCTCAGAGTGGCTCGACCACCACGGCGGTGCCGTAAGCCAGCACCTCGGTCACGCCTTCCATGATCTCGTTGGACTCATAGCGCATTGCCAACACGGCATTGGCTCCCATGGATTGCGCCTGCTCGACCAGATGCGCATAGGCCTCGGCCCGCGACGCCTCGGCCAGTTTCACATAAGCCTCGACCCGCCCACCCAGCATGGACTGGATGCCGCCGATGGCATCGGCCACCAGATTACGAGACCGGACGGTGATCCCTCGCGCCAATCCCAGGGTCCGCACGATCCGGTGGCCCGGCACGTCATTGGTGGTCACGATCAGCATGGCGGTTCTCCTTGTGGTTCAGGCTCGGTCCAGAACGCGGAAGACGAAGTCGTGGTCGTCCTTCTCGCCCGCACCATGCGCCTCGGACGACGTCTCCGTGAAGGCTGCGGCATCGAAATCCGGAAACACGGCGTCCCCATCCGGCGCAGCATCGACCTCGGTGATGTACAACCGTTTGGCGCGGGGCAGGGTGGCTTCAAACAAGGCTGTGCCGCCGATCACGCAGATCTCGTCCACGCCGTCATCCTCGGCTTGTTCGCGCGCGATCTCGATGGCCTCGTCCAGGCTGGTGCAGACCAGTGCTCCCTTGGGCGACTGATCGGTGCCGTAGGCCTCGTCGCGCGTCAGCACAATGTTCAGCCGACCGGGCAGGGGCTTCAGCGGCAGGCTCTCCCAGGTCTTGCGGCCCATGATGCACGGCTTGCCCATGGTGATGGCCTTGAACCGCTGCAGATCACTGCGCAGCCGCCACGGCAGGTCGCCGTCGCGGCCGATCACGCCATTACGGCCTCGCGCGACGACCAGGGCGATACGGGCAAGGGGCATCAGGTCGTCTCCAGCCATTTCAGCCATTTGCGGCGCATCGCCGCCTCCAGGTCGATGCCCGCGCCGTCGCAATAGATCAGCAGCATCCCTAGCACATCCGCCGCCTCATCGCCTTGTGCCTGCACATCCGCCTGACCCCGCGCCCGCCCGCTGACGCGCAGATGTTCAGCCGTCAGCTCGCCCAGCTCCTCCTGCAGCTTCAGCAATGCCCAGTCGCCGGACCGATCGATCCCGTGCTCTGCGGCATAGATGTCGGAGATCCGCAGGACGTCATCCTGCAAGGCCTTGAGGTCAACAGCCATCAGACCGCGATCGGCGCCTTGATGTGCGGCCAGGGCTCATAGTCGCTGAGCACGAAGTCCTCCAGCGCATAGGCGAACAGGTCGGCCTTGGGCGCGATGGTCATGGTCGGCAGGGCCAGCGGCTCGCGGCTCAGCTGGGTCTCGGCCTGTTCGACATGATTCAGATACAGGTGGGCGTCGCCGAAGGTGTGGACGAACTCGCCCGGCTCCAGCCCCACGACCTGGGCGATCATTATGGTCAGCAGGGCATAGGAGGCGATGTTGAACGGCACGCCCAGAAAGACGTCGGCGCTGCGCTGATACAGCTGGCAGCTCAGCTTCCCGTCGGCCACGAAGAACTGGAACAGGCAATGGCAGGGCGGCAGGGCCATGTCGTCCACGTCCGCCGGGTTCCAGGCGGTGACGATGTGGCGTCGGCTGTTGGGATTGGTTTTCAGCCCGTGGACCAGTTTCTCGATCTGGTCGATGACCCGGCCGTCCGGTGCGGTCCAGGACCGCCACTGCTTGCCATAGACGGGCCCCAGCTCGCCCTGCGCATCCGCCCATTCGTCCCAGATGCGGACATTGTGGTCCTTGAGGTAACCGATGTTGGTCTCGCCACGCAGGAACCACAGCAGTTCGACGATGATCGACCGCAGATGCAGCTTCTTGGTCGTCAACAGCGGAAAGCCCTTGGACAGGTCGAACCGCATCTGGCGTCCGAATACACCAAGCGTCCCCGTGCCCGTCCGGTCGTCACGCCGCGCGCCATTGTCCAGGATATCGCGCAGCAGGTTCAGATACTGCCACTCCGGATGGTCGGCAGGGGCGGCTCCGGTAAGGGCTTGTAGGTCTGCAATGGCGACGGCGGCGTTCATGGAAACGAGACTGAGCGCAACTGTCCGATTCGCAGAGTCGATATTCGCGGCTGCGAATCACAAGTTGTGGATCACCCGCCGAAGCCACCCTCATCCAGAAACACCTGCTCTTCTGGCGTCGTCTCGCGACCCAGTACCGCGTTCCGGTGCGGGAAGCGGCCGAAGCGCACGATGATGTCGCGGTGGACCTTGCCCCACTTCACCAGTTCGGCGTCGCCGTCGGCCAGGGCCAGATAACGGTCCTGATCCTCCAGCCGCTCCGAATGCTCGAAAGGCAGGATGACGAAGTTCTTCAGCTCCGGCTCGAACGCCAGATGATGCCCGCGCTCGACCGCCTGATTGGCGAACATCAGGGCCAGGGGATCGGTGGCGAACTGATGCGCCGTGCCGCGAAAGCTGTTCCGGGGAAACTGATCCAGCAGGATCATCAGGGCCAGCGCCCCGTCCGGCGTGTCCATCCAGTGATCCAGTTCGCGCCGCGCCGCCGCGACATGGGCGTCATGGAAACGCCTGCGAAACTCCGCGTCGAAGGCGTCATCCTTGGCGAACCACTTTTGGGGACCGGCTTCTTTCCAGAAGCCGACGACGTCCGAAATCGCTATCTGTGTGCTCATGACCCAGACACTAGCGGCTCCTTTGCCCGTATTCCACGACCGCGACTGCGACCTGTCGATCATTCGCGGCAAGCGCGTCGCCATCATCGGCTATGGCAGCCAGGGCCGGACGCATGCGCTGAACCTGCGCGATTCGGGTGTCACCGACATCGTCATCGGGCTGAAGGCCGCTTCGGTCACGCGGGCGAAGGCCGAGGCCGACGGCTTTGCTGTCATGACCGCCGGCGAGGCCACGGCCGGGGCCGATGTCGTCGCCCTCATGGTCTCCGATGAGGCGCACCGCGATCTCTGGACCGACGAGATCGAGCCGAACATTCGGCCCGGTGCCGCGCTGATCTTTGCCCACGGCCTGTCGGTGCGGTTCGGCCTGGTTCGACCTCGCGCCGATCTGGACGTCATCCTGGCCTCGCCCAAGGGCATCGGACCGCGCATCCGCGATCTGTACGAGGAAGGGCAGGGGGTCTTCTGCCTGTTCGGCGTGCAGCAGGATTTCAGCGGCGGAGCTCATGCCCTGGGCCTGTCCTATGCGGCGGCGCTGGGCTGTGGCCGCAAGGGCATACTGGAGACAACCTTCGCCGCCGAATGCGAGGGCGATCTGTTCGGCGAACAGGTCGTCCTGTGCGGCGGCACCGCTGAACTGGTCGACGCGGCCTTCATGAAGCTGGTCGAGGCCGGCTATCCGCCCGAGGTCGCCTGGTTCGAGACCTTCTACGAACTGAAACTGGTCACCGACCTGATGTACGAGCGCGGCATTGCCGGAGCCTTCGCCCGTATCTCCAATACGGCGGAATACGGTGCCTATCTGACCGGGCCGCGAATCATCGGCGAACCGTCACGCACTGCCATGGACCACGTTCTGACCGAGGTCCGCTCAGGCGTGTTCGTCGATCGCCTGATGGCCGATTACGATGCGGGCTCCCCCGAGCTGCTGTCCCGCCGCAAGGCCCTGGGCGAGCGCACGATCGAAGCCGTCGGCGCGCATCTGAATGCGGTCGCAGCCGAGGCGAGGGACCAGGAAAGCGGGAAATCGCGCCGCTCAAGCAGCGGGCCGCCGCGTGGTGAGCGGTAGCGGCCTAAAAAATGGTCGGAGTGAGAGGATTCGAACCTCCGACCCCTGCCTCCCGAAGGCAGTGCTCTACCAGGCTGAGCCACACTCCGACTTAAGGACGCGGTGTATAACGGCGGGGCCGAGGCCTCGCAAGCGGCGAAACGACGGCTTTGAAAATAGTCTCGAAACCGGTTCTTGCATCCCGTCGTCCCTTGTCGTATCTCGCACGCCTTCCGGCGCTTCGGCCCCGGAAATGCCGGACCTGCTGGGGAATGGTGTAATGGTAACACAGCGGTTTTTGGTACCGTCGTTCAAGGTTCGAGTCCTTGTTCCCCAGCCATCCTCTGCCTCGCCGGGCCCGCACTTGTCTTAGCGGGGCCCGGTAAGGTCAGGACGTTCAGGCCATCTCCCACCCCTTGTCGATGGCCCAGATGGCGAAGGCGTAGTCGTGGGCGACTTCCTTCAGGAAATCGAAGCGGCCCGAGGCCCCGCCGTGCCCGGCCTCCATGTTGATCTTCAGCAGGATCGGCTTGCCCGAGGTGGTCGCGGGACGCAGCTTGGCCACCCATTTTTCCGGTTCCCAGTAGGTGACGCGCGGGTCGGACAGGCCGCCGGTGGCCAGCACGGCTGGATAGGCCTTGGGCTCGACCTGGTCGTAGGGGCTGTAGCTCATCATGTAATCGTAGGCGGCGGCGTCCTCGATCGGATTGCCCCACTCCGGCCACTCCGGCGGCGTCAGCGGCAGGCTGGTGTCGCTCATGGTGTTGATCACGTCCACGAAGGGCACCTGACCGATCACCCCGGCCCACAGGTCGGGCCGCATGTTGTTGACCGCCCCCATCAGCAGACCACCGGCCGAGCCACCCTGGGCCACGATGTTCCCGGCGGTGGCATAGCGGCGCTGGATCAGGTGTTCAGCAGCGGCGATGAAGTCGGTGAAGGTGTTCTTCTTGGTCATCTTGCGGGCCGACAGGAACCAGTTCCAGCCCTTGTCGGACCCGCCGCGGATGTGGGCGATGGCATAGATCCAGCCGCGATCGACCAGCGACAGTCGCGATGTCGAAAAGCTGGCCGCCATCGGGATGCCATACGAACCGTAGCCGTAGAGCAGCAGCGGAGCCGAGCCATCCACCGGCGTGGACTTGCGCCGCAGGATGGTGACGGGCACCAGTTCGCCGTCGCTGGCTGGGGCGTTCAGCCGCTCGACCACATAGTCATCCGGGTTATGGCCAGACGGCACCTCCTGCACCTTGCGCAGGGTCCGCTCGCGCGTCGCCAGGTCGTAGTCATAGGTCGAGGTCGGCGTGGACGGCGAGTTGTAGCCATAGCGCATGGTTGTGGTGTCGAACTCCGACGCCCCGGCCAGCGACAGGGAGAAGGCGGTCTCGTCCACGGCGATCTCGTGCTCAGCACCGGCGCGGTCTCGGATGACGATCTTCGTATTGGCGTCGGCCCGCTCCTGACGGCCGATGAAGTCCTTGACCAGGGACACGCCTTCGATGAAGCGGCCGGGCGTGTGCGGGACGAGGTCGGTCCAGTTGGCCTTGGCCGGTGTCGCGGTCGGGGCCTCGACGATCTTGAAGTCCACGCTGTCGTCGGCATTGGTGCGGATGACCCAGCGGTCGCCCCAGTGGTCTGCGTCGTACAGGCGGCCGACGTGGCGGGGTTCCAGCACGACGGGCTCGGCCGTCGGGGTCGCGGCGGGAATGATCCGCGCTTCCGAGGTTTCCTGATTGGCGATGGAGATGACGATGAACTGGTTGTCGGCGGTCACGCCCACGCCCTGGAACATGCCCTCGTCGGTCTCTTCATAGACCAGGGTCGTCTCGCCGCCGCGCGCGGGGCGGCGGAAGATCTTGTCCGGGCGGCCGTTGTCGTCGCGGTTGGTCCAGAAGATCCACTGGCTGTCGGGCGAGAAGGCGAAGTTGCCACCCGCCGAACCGATCGGATCGGGCAGGACCTCACCGGTGGCCAGGTCCTTAACATAGACCTGATGCACCTCCGACCCTTGCGCGTCTTCGGCATAGGCGAACAGGCTGTGATCGGGGCTGTGGTCGGCGGCGGAGACTTCCGAATAGGCCTTGCCCTTCGCCAGTTCATTGGCGTCCAGCAGCAGTTGCGGGGTCGGGGCGACCACGAAATTCTTGGTCACCGGCTGGCCGTCGACCATGAAGGTCCCCTGGCGCTCGACCCGCATGTATCGGGGATGCTGATCGCCGGTCTTGTACTCGACATAATATTCCCATGGCCCGTCGGCAGCGGGGACGGAGCTGTCGTCCTGCTTGATCCGGCCCTTCATCTCCTCGAACATCGTGGCCTGCAGCGGCAGGGTGGAGGCCAGCATGGCCTCGCGATAGGCGTTCTCGGCTGTCAGGTGTTCCTTGACGTCGGCCTTGATCAGGGTCGGGTCGCGCAGCACCGCCTGCCAGTTGTCGTCCTTCATCCACTGATAGTCGTCGGTCCGGGTGCGGCCCAGCTGTTCGATGGTGACCGGGATTTTCTTGGCGACCGGAGGGACGGGGCGGGCTTGCGGCATAGAGGCTCCAGACGGGCGGGCGAGAGTGGCAGAGGGCAGGGCGGTCGCGGCGAGGGCTGCGGCTGAAGTGGCGAGAAGATCGCGGCGGTTCATGATCGGCCTCTGTCGTTGAGGGCGGCACCTTGTGCGCGGCGGGCCTCAGCCGTCAAATGAACAAACGCCCATGACGAGATCGAGGCCATGTTTGACCAGTTGCCCCCACCTCAGGACGTTCCCGTACCGGCCTGGGACCTGACCGTCGGTCTGATCAATGCGACGGTGCAGATCGATCAGCCCAATGACGATGGCACGCGCCGGGTCGGCACCGGCTTCCTGATCGACGCGCCGCTTCCGGACGGTCAGCCTCGGACGGTGCTGGTGACCGCAGCCCATGTGCTGGAAGGCATGCCGAAGCCTGACGCTCGTGTCGGCTGGCGGGTTCAGATGCCCGAGGGGCGATGGCGGTTCGCGCCCGAGCCGGTTCGCATACGTTCAGAGGAAGGTCAGCCGGTCTGGACGCGGCACCCCGACCGCGACATCGCCGTGATGGAGGTTTCGGCTCCGCCCGCATTCGCCCGCGCGGCCATTCCACTCGACTGGCTGGCTGATCGCGAGGCCTTTGGTCGCTGGCAGGTAGGGCCGGGCGACGAGATGCTGACCCTGGGCTATCCGCACGGCTATTCAGCCAATACGGCGGGGTTTGCGATCCTGAAGACAGGTCGGATCGCGTCTTGGCCGCTGACGCCGATAGAGGCCTTCCCCACCTTTTTGCTCGATTTCGCAGTCTTCCCCGGCAACTCGGGCGGGCCGGTGTTCTGGGTGCCGTCGGCGCGGCGAACGTCAGCTACAGCCAAGCCGGATCACCCCTATATCGCGGGCATCTTGGCGCAGGAGATGCGGGTGCGGGGCGAAAGCACCGGCATCGGCTTCGTCATCCATGCGGCCTATATCCGAGAGGCGATGGCGCTGCTGGATGCGGCTCAGCCGGCCAGCACTTGGGCCGACATCCGCTCCAGCAGCGCCCCGCCCTGACCGATCATGGCCAGGCGGCTGGAGGCGTGGCCCAGGACGTTGGCGGCATAGACCTCGTACAGGGCGATCTTGCCTTCCAGCCAGGCGGTGTCACCACCGCCTGCGTCCAGACGAGCCTTGGCGGCGAGGGCCCCCTTGGCCAGCATCCAGCCGCCGGTGACGTCGCCTAGCAGCTTCAGATAGCCATCGGCGGCGGCCAGAACGTCGGCCGCTCCATCTTCCGCAGCCTTGCGGTCCAGAATCCAGAGGGTGGCATCCTGTACCGCATCGACGGCATTGGCGAACCGTTCGATAGGCTTGCCGGAATACAGCCGCATCAGGTCAAGCAGGGTGGCCTTGAACTCGGCGATCAGGTCCTTGGCCGCCTGACCGCCATCCATCGACAGCTTGCGACCCACCAGGTCCATGGCCTGGATGCCGTTGGTGCCTTCGTAGATCGGGGCGATGCGGGCATCGCGATAGTATTGGGCCGCGCCGGTCTCCTCGATGAAGCCCATGCCGCCGTGGATCTGCACGCCCTGTGACGCGACCTCGCAGCCGATGTCGGTCGACCAGGCCTTGGCGATGGGGGTAAACAGGTCCTCGCGACCCTTCCAGCGGCGACGATCTTCTTCGGTGGCCGCATGTTTGGCCAAATCGGCGGCGACGCCGGTGGCCAGGCAGATGGCGCGGGCGGCGGCGATCCTGGCCTTCATGACCGACAGGGTCCGGCGCACGTCCGGGTGATCGATGATCGGGGCGTTGGCCTGGCCGGTCCAGACCGAGCGGCCCTGCTTGCGGTCAAGCGCATAGGCCAGGGCATGC
Source organism: Brevundimonas sp. (assembly GCF_041648055.1). Lineage (GTDB taxonomy): Bacteria > Pseudomonadota > Alphaproteobacteria > Caulobacterales > Caulobacteraceae > Brevundimonas. The sequence continues at coordinate 89,310 of NZ_JBAZPS010000005.1, read as the reverse complement.
TGATAGGCCATTTCCGCGATGCCGACGCCCTCGACGCCCACGGCCAGGCGCGCGGCGTTCATCATGACGAACATGTGCGACAGGCCCTGATTGGGCTCGCCGACCAGGGTCGCGGTCGCGCCCTCATAGCTCATGACGCAGGTGGGGGAGGCGTGGATGCCCAGCTTGTGCTCGACGCCCACGGGGCGGAAGGCGTTGCGGTCGCCCAGGGTGCCGTCCTCCCTCACATGGAATTTGGAGGCCAGGAACAGGCTGATGCCCTTGGGCCCGGCCGGCGCATCGGGCAGGCGGGCCAGGACCATGTGGACGATGTTGTCGGTGGCGTCGTGGTCGCCCCAGGTGATGAAGATCTTCTGGCCGTTCAGGGCATAGGTGCCGTCGCCGTTTGGGGTTGCCGTGGCCGTCAGCGATCCCAGGTCCGAACCCGCATGCGGCTCGGTCAGGACCATGGCCCCGGTCCATTCGCCGCTGACCAGCCGGGGCAGATAGACCTGCTTTTGCTCTTCGGTGCCGTGGGCCTCCAGCGCCTCGATCGCGGCCAGCGAGAGCATGGGGCACAGGCCGAAGGCCATGTTGGCGCTGTGCACCGTCTCATAGGCCGCCAACTCCAGCGCCTTGGGCAGGGCCTGCCCCCCGGCTTCGACCGAGGCGGTCAGGCCGGTCCAGCCGCCTTCGGCAAACTGGCGATAGGCATCGGCGAAACCGGGCGCGGCCGTCACCGTGCCGTTGGCATAGAGCGAGCCCTTCTGGTCCCCGATCTTGTTCAGGGGGGCGAGCACGCCCTCAGAGAACTGGCCTGCCGCCTCCAGCACAGCGCCCATCAGCTCGGCGTCATAGTCGGGAAACGCCCCGGTGGCGGCGACATCGTTGATGCCGGCGACCTCGGTCAGGGTGAACATCAGGTCGCGGATCGGGGCGCGATAGGTCATGGGCGGGCACTCGGTTGCAGATCGATACCCACTTTTGCCGTGATCGCGTCCCGACTTGCAAGCGGGCGCTTGGCCACAGGCGCGACCTGCGCCAAGGTGCGTTCACACGATCAGGAGTTTCCGTGGCCGAACCTCGCAACCGCTATTCGATCGTCTCGCTGATCCTGCACTGGCTGATCGCGGCCCTGGTCCTGACTCAGGTCCTGCTGATCACGGCGCATGAGGCGTCGGAGGGTACGCGGACCTTCATAAGCCTGCACAAGTCGGTGGGGCTCAGCATACTGATCCTTACCTTGGGCCGGATCGCCTGGCGAGTTGCCAATCCCGCCATCGCCCTGCCGTCGCGCGTGCCGGTCTGGCAGAGGCTGGTGGCCCGGGTGACGCATGTTCTGTTCTATGTCGTGCTGATCGTCATCCCGCTGACGGGATGGGCGGCGTCCTCGGCCACGGGGCGCGACATCGCCTGGTTCGGGCTGTTCAACTGGCCCCTGTTGCCCATCAGCGGCGGACGCGAGACGGCGGGCCTGCTGATGGACATCCACGGCCTGGTGGTGAAGGGGCTGTACGTCCTGATCGCCCTGCATGTGCTGGGCGCGCTGAAGCATCACTTCATCGACCGGGACAATGTCCTGCACCGGATGATCCCGCTGATCCCGCGCCGCCCATGATCCGCGCCCTCGCTCTGTAATTCGTCATTCTGGGCCTGACCACGGGCGCGCGGAGCAGCACTGACTGGGCGGTAGAGCGAGACGCCTCACGAATCGAAATGTCCGTGCGGGCCTTTGGCGGCACCCATTCGGGCCGGTTCGAGCAATGGTCCGGAAACATCGTCTTCGATCCGGAGAATGCCACGGCCAGTCGCGCCACTGTAACGGTCCAGACAGGATCGCTGCGCATGCAGCCGTCAGCCGTGACGGCGCGAGCCAAGGGGCCGGGCTTCCTGGATGCGGCTCAATATCCCACCATTCGTTTCGCCCTGAAGTCGCTGGAGCCGCTGGGCGGGGATCGCTATACGGCGCGGGCCGATGTGACGATCAAGGGCGTGACGCGACCGCTGGCCTTTCCGGTGGACTTGCGTCTGACCGACGGTCGGGCGCATCTGACCGGCGCGTTCGTAGTGGACCGCACACAGTTCGGCATAGGGACGACGGGGCCGTGGAACAGGCTGGTGGACAGGCGGGTGACCGTGCGGGTGCAGCTTCAGGCGCGTCCAGCCTGACGTCGGCCTCGGACGCGCAAGCGGCTGACGCCCTGCGCGCGGGTCGACTGGTTATCCTGCCGACAGAGACCGTCTATGGCCTGGCCGCCGATGCCTCCAACGCCGCCGCCGTCGCCTCGATCTTCGAGGCCAAGGGCCGCCCGCGCTTCAACCCCCTGATCGCCCATGTCGCCGACGCCATGCAGGCCGAAGCCCTGGCCGTCTTCGACGACCGCGCTCGTCGCCTGGCGGAGGCCTTCTGGCCCGGACCCCTGACCCTGGTGGCTCCGGTCAGGGACACCCGTGCGGTCTGCGACCTGGCCCGTGCCGGTCTGGAAAGCATCGCCGTGCGCGTGCCCGGCCATGCGCGCGCCCGTGCCGTCATCTCGGCCTTTGGCGGGGCCGTCGTCGCGCCGTCTGCCAATCGATCCGGTCGCCCCAGCCCGACGACCTTTGCCGATGCGGTGGAAGAGACGGGGTCATCCGCCGCCGCCGCCATCGACGGCGGGCCGTGTGCCGTCGGGGTCGAAAGCACGGTGGTTTCGGTGCTGAACGGCCGCGTGGCCCTGCTGCGCCCCGGAGCCGTGACGCGTCAGGAGATCGAAGCGCTGATCGGCCCGCTGGACACGGCAGGGGAGGGGCACCGGTCCCCCGGTCGCCTGACCCTGCACTACGCTCCCGACGCCCCCGTCCGAATCGAGGCGAGGGAGCGGCAACACGGCGAAATTCTGCTCGGCTTCGGTCCCGGCGTGGGCGACCCCCGCTGGAGCCTGAGCCCGTCAGGCGATGTGCGAGAAGCTGCTGCCAAACTGTTCCGTCTGCTACGCGAAGCCGACCGCGAGAGGCCCGCAGGAATCGCTGTGTCTCACATCCCGAACGATGGATTGGGCGAAGCGATCAATGATCGGCTTAGGCGGGCGGCAGGGTTTGTAGGGTAGGGTTCAGAATCTCTCGGTGAAATGTCTTCTAAGCATTTCGAGTTCGTGGCTACGGGCCAATGTCCCACCCAATGCGCCAGCCAGCAGCATCACATAGCCGGTAGCCACCGAAATCCAGGCTAGGCTGGAACTAAGCCAGAGGCTTCCCACGCTGATAGCAATACCGATCAGCGCAACTCCGAGTAACGGATACATTTTTCTGTCGAAACGCGATATCTCTGCAGACTGGGCAGGTGAGCTTTCCGCGCGACGTGCCTTGATCCAACTCAGCATCGCGAAGAAGCCTGACCACCAGGCGAGTCCCAGACCTGCGAGTATCAGAAGCCAGAACATCCACAACGATCCAAATGGTCCGATCGCGGCGGGCAAAAGCCTCGTGAATGGTCCGCTAGCGGCGATCAACATGCCCAGGCTACCAAGCCAGATTGCGCGCTTTTCATTCTGCATCGTCATCCGGGTACTCACCAAGCTATCGACTATGACTAGCCGCGAGGTTTGCCGCAGGCGAGGTGAAATCGTGAGCTCATAAAAACCGTGCCTTGATATCCACGCTCGACCGCTCGCCCACGGCCTCGAAACAGCTTTCCAGCCACTGCTCGCCCGCCTGTCGCCCGCGGGCCTTCAGGTCGTTCAGAAAGCGCCATTCGGTGTCGAACTTGCTGGAGAGGGACAGGCTGCCCAGCCACGGGCCCGGCTCGACCGCATGCATCAGCAGCCGACGGTAGCGGTCCTTGCCGACCTGTTTCAGCGTGCCCGCCTCGATCAGCTCCTGCACGAAGGCCACGGCGCGCAGTTCGGCGACCAGCGGGGCGTTGAAGACGATCTCGTTCAGACGGTCGGCGATCTCGTCGGCGGCGCGGGGCATCTCGTCGCGGGCGAACGGGTTGAGGTTCAACATCAGGATGTCGTCCGGCGTATCCGCATAGAAGAGCGGCCACAGCGCCGGATTGGCCAGATACCCGCCGTCCCAATAGGGCTCGCCCTCGATCTCCACAGCCTGAAACAGATGCGGCAGACAGCCGGAGGCCAGCAGGACGTCGGACGTCATTTCCGGCGTTTTGAACACGCGCGAGCGTCCTTGCCGGACCGCCGTGGTCGATACGAAGAGCGCGATGTCCGAGGCCCGAACGGCCTCGAAATCCATGACCGTCTCGATGACCCGTTTCAGCGGGTTCAGGTTAAAAGGATTGAACTGATACGGGCTCATGGTCAGGGCCAGGCTTTCGCCGGCCCGCCAGGCCGCGCTCTCCTTGAGCCAGGATGGGGCACCACCGGCCGAGGCCCCGAAGACATTGCGTCCTCCCGCCTGGTTCACTTCGCGCCACAACAGGTCCAGTTGGGCCCGTGCGCCCTCGGCCCCGCCTTTCGCCAGTCCGGTAATCAGGGCCGCCGCATTCATCGCACCGGCCGAAGCGGCGGTGACGGCCCGGATGTCCAGCCGGTCATCTTCCAGCAGGCGGTCGAGCACGCCCCACTGGAACGCGCCGTGCGATCCGCCCCCTTGCAGGGCCAGGCTGATGGGACGGCGTTTCGGGGCGGACGTCTTCGGCATCGTCTCGGCCCCTTCCTCTGTGGCTACTGCGCGGTCCAGCCGCCGTCGATCGAGAAGCTGGCCCCGTTGGCCGAGGCCCCCAGGTCGCTGACCAGATACAGGAACATGCCCACGAGCTGATCGGTCGTAACGAACTGTTTGGTCGGCTGGGAGCCCAGGATGACGTTCTTCAGAACGTCTTCCTTTGACATGTTGCGAGTGCGGGCCTGGTCGTCGATCTGCTTGTCCACGATAGGCGTGTGGACGAAGCCGGGGCAGACGGCGTTGCAGGTGATGTTGTCCTGGGCCAGTTCCAGAGCAACGGTCTTGGTGAAGCCGATGACGCCATGCTTGGCAGCGACATAGGCCGACTTGAACGGGCTGGCGACCAGGCCGTGGGCGCTGGCGATATTGACGATCCGCCCGCGCCCTTGAGCCTTCATGATCGGAATAGCGGCACGCGTCGCATAGAAGGCCGAGGACAGGTTGATGGCGATGATCTGTTCCCACTTGTCAGTGGGAAAGGCCTCGACCGCCTCGACGTGCTGGATACCGGCATTGTTGACCAGGATATCGACGCGGCCCAACTGCGCTTTGGCAAAGGCGACCATGTCGGCGACCTGATCGCCGTGGGTCATGTCGGCGGGATGGTAGAGAACGCGCGCGCCCGTCTCGGCCTCCAGACCCGCCCGCGTCCGCTCGATCTGATCCGCATCGCCCAGGCCGTTCAGGACGACATTGCCGCCGCGCTGCGCCACCGCCCTGGCGATGGCCAGACCGATGCCCGAGGTCGAACCGGAGATCACGGCGACCTGGCCGCCCAGATCACCGATGTCACGCAGGCGCTGATCGGACGTGGCATTGTCGTTACGCGCGGGCTGCTGAACCATGGTCGTCTCGCAAACTGAAATCCGGGGTCAACCTAGCCGTTCGCGTTTGCGAAGGCGACACAAGGAATCAAGAATTTCCCGACCTGGTGAATATCCAGTCCATGTCGGTGGATGCGGACTTGTCAAAGCGATAGCCATCGCGGTCGAACGCCTTCAGATCCTCGGCCTTGTCGATGCGCTCATCGATGGCGAAGCGAGCCATGGAGCCGCGCGCCTTCTTGGCGAAGAAGGAGATGATGCGCGCCTCGCCGTCCTTCTGCTCCTTGAAGTGCGGGGTCACGACCGGCAGCTTCAGCGCCTTGGCATCGACCGCCCCAAAATATTCCTGACTGGCCAGATTGATCAGGGTGGGATCGGCCTGACCGTCGGCGTCGGCGTTCAGCTGTTTCGAAATCCGGTCGCCCCAGAAGTCATAGAGGCTGGACCCGCGCCGGGTCTTCAACCGTGTTCCCATTTCCAGCCGATAGGGCTGAATACGGTCCAGGGGCCGCAGCAGGCCATAGAATCCCGACAGGATGCGCAGATGATCCTGCGCCCAGGTCAAAGCCTTGGTGTCCAGTTCGCGCGCGCTCAGTCCCTCGTAGACGTCACCCGCAAAGGCAAAAGCCGCCTGGATGCCGTCTTCCGATGCGGGATCGAAGGCCTGGAACCGCTCGCGGTTCAGATCGGCCAGCTTGTCAGAGATCGACATCAGCCGCCGCAGGTCTGGCCGCGTCAGCCGCTTGGTCGTGACGGCCAGTGACGCCGTCTCCTCCGTGAACCGTCGCGTGGAGGCGGGGGCATCGGCGACTTCGGTAAAATCCAGCCGCTTGGCCGGGGACAGGACGATCAGCAAGGCGGCACTCCGACAGCGAAGGCGTGCAGATAGGCGGCTTTGGTGACGAATTGAACCGGGCGCGCGGTCACAGGCTTTCGGGGCGTCTATCGTAGAGGGCGCTCAGCACCCCCGGCAGTCGTTCCGGCAGATCCTCGGCGATCAGCCCCGGTCCGAAGCTGCACGCCGCCTCGGCATGCATCCAGGCAGCGGCGCGAGCCGCATCGAAACTGTCCATCCGCTGGGCCATCAGACCGCCGATCATTCCGGCCAGGACATCGCCGCTGCCCGCGGTGGCCAACCAGGGCGTGCCGTTGTCGTTGACCGCCAGCCGCCCATCTGGAGCCGCGACCAGCGTCTGGGCTCCCTTCAACAAAACGATGCAGCCGACCCGTTTCGCCGCCTCTCTCGCCGCTGCCTCGCGCCCCTTGTCCAGCAAGTCTGGGAACAGGCGTTTGAATTCGCCCTCGTGCGGGGTCAGGACGTCGTCGCGGTCAAGAACCTCGAATAGGTCCTGCGGCCAGCCCTCGAAAACGGTCAGGGCGTCGGCGTCCACGATCAGGGCCGCGCCCGTCGCCGCCAGGGCCCGTACATTGGCCCGTGTAGCATCTGTGATTCCGGCGGCCGGCCCGATCACCACGGCGTCCATGCCCTCCACCGCCTCGATCAGCGCCTCGACCGAGCCGAACGGGGTCAGCATGACAGCCTCAATGGCCTGAGCAATCACCGTCGTGGCATCCGGCGGGCAGAGGATGCGCACCACGCCTGCACCGATCCGCAATCCGGCGCGTGCCGCCAGCCGAGCTGCCCCCGTCTGGTGCGCCCGGCCCGACACGACGCCCAGCCGTCCGCGCTGATGTTTATGCGTATCCGGCCCCGGCCAAGGCAGGTCGAGTCGCCAGTCGGACAGGGGTGGGGAGGGCTTCATGCACCTTCTCCGTTCACGGATGACGACATGTGCGAAAATACCCTTGCGTAATTGTGCAATGCAATGTCCCTTTAGACCCCGAGCGGATAGCCATTCCAAGCCCGCACCGGGGTCGCCATGAAGAAGATCGAAGCCGTCATCAAGCCGTTCAAGCTGGACGACGTGAAGGAAGCGCTCCAGGACGCCGGCGTGCAAGGCATGACCGTTCTGGAGGCCAAGGGATATGGCCGTCAGAAGGGCCATTCAGAACTCTATCGCGGGGCCGAATACGTCATCGACTTCCTGCCCAAGATCAAGATTGAGGTCGTGGTCTCCGACGACATGGTCGCCTCGGTCGTGGATGCCATCCAGACGGCGGCCCGCACCGGCAAGATCGGCGACGGCAAGATTTTCGTGTCCGACGTACTGGACGTCATCCGCATCCGCACCGGAGAGACGGGCGCACAGGCCGTCTGACCGACACCAATCCACCCGGCCGCGCTCTCGGGCGAGGTCGTCTTCCTCCCCGACAAGACTGAAGGACCTTCAAAATGAGCGCGGCAGCCAAGATCCTCAAAGAGATCAAGGACGGCGACGTCGAATACGTCGACCTCCGCTTTACCGACACCAAGGGGAGGATGCAGCACGTCACCTTCGACATCGACCTGGTCGATGAGGAGTTCCTGGAAGAGGGGACCATGTTCGACGGCTCGTCCATCGCGGGCTGGAAGGCGATCAACGAGAGCGACATGCTGCTCAAGCCCGACCTCACGTCCTCGTGGATTGACCCATTCTATCAGCAGAAGACGCTGTTCCTGTTCTGCGACGTTCTGAACCCCGACACGGGCGAGCCCTACAATCGCGACAGCCGCTCGATGGCCAAGAAGGCCTTGGCCTATGTCCAGTCCGCAGGCGTGGGCGATACCGTCTTCTTCGGACCGGAAGCCGAGTTCTTCATCTTCGACGACGTGCGCTGGAGCACCCAGCCGCACGACACCGGCTACACCTACGATTCCATCGAACTGCCGGCCAATACCGGGGCCGAGTATTCCGAGGGCAATATGGGCCATCGCCCTGGGCCCAAGGGCGGCTACTTCCCCGTCAACCCGGTCGACAGCGCCCAGGACCTGCGCGGCGAGATGCTGGGCGTGATGCGCGACCTGGGCATGCAGCCCGAGAAGCACCACCATGAGGTGGCTCCGGCCCAGCACGAACTGGGCCTGAAGTTCAGCGACCTGCTGACCATGGCCGACCGGCTGCAGCTGTATAAGTACGTGATCCACAACGTCGCCGCCGCCTATGGCAAGTCGGCGACCTTCATGGCCAAGCCGACCTTCGGCGACAACGGTTCGGGCATGCACGTCCACCAGTCGATCTGGAAAGACGGCAAGCCGCTGTTCGCGGGCGACAAATACGCCGGCCTGTCGGACATGTGTCTGTGGTACATTGGCGGCATCATCAAACACGCCAAGGCCATCAACGCCTTCGCCAACTCGACGACCAACTCCTACAAGCGCCTTGTCCCCGGCTATGAAGCCCCGGTGAAGCTGGCCTATTCTGCCCGCAACCGTTCGGCCTCGATCCGTATTCCGTGGGTCAACTCGCCCAAGGCCAAGCGTATCGAAGCCCGCTTCCCCGATCCGATGGGCAACCCCTATCTGACGTTCGTGGCCCTGCTGATGGCGGGTCTGGACGGGATCGAGAACCGCATCGATCCGGGCGCACCAGCCGACAAGAACCTTTACGACCTGCCGCCCGAAGAACGCGGCAACATCCCCGAGGTTTGCGGCTCGCTGCGTGAGGCCCTCGAGAGCCTCGACAAGGACCGCGCCTTCCTCAAGAAGGGCGGCGTCATGGATGACGACTTCATCGACAGCTATATCGATCTGAAGATGGAAGAGGTGATGCGTCTGCAACTGCATCCGCATCCGGTCGAGTTCGACATGTACTACAGCTGCTGATCGGCTAATCAGCTTGACGAGGGAAACCCCGGATGGACCCCATCCGGGGTTTTTCGTGCGTGGACGACCTGTCGCGGGTCAGGGCGTCACATTCCTGGGGCAACAGGTTAGCGAAGCGGCGCGGCGCATGATAAGAGCCGCCCCCTCTTGCCGGGTACGGGTCCCGGCCTCGGTGTGTTGAGCTTCAGGAGTGCTTGAATGAGCAAGGTGCTGGTTATCGGAGCAGGCGGTGTCAGTTCCGTCGCGGTCCACAAGATGGCGATGAATACCGACATTTTCTCGCACATCACCCTGGCCAGCCGGACCAAGTCCAAATGCGACGCCATCGCCGGGTCGGTGAAGACCCGCTTCAACGTCGATATCGACACCGCCGCCATCGATGCCGATGACGTCGCCGCGACCACGGCCTTGATCCGGCAGGTTCAGCCTGCGCTGGTCGTCAACCTGGCGCTGCCATATCAGGACCTGGCCATCATGGACGCCTGCCTGGCCGCCGGCGTGCACTATCTCGACACCGCCAACTATGAGCCGCGCGACGAGGCCAAGTTCGAATACAAGTGGCAGTGGGCCTATCAGGAGCGGTTCGAGAAGGCCGGTCTGATGGCCCTGCTGGGCTCGGGCTTCGACCCCGGCGTTACGTCGGTGTTCGCCACATACACCAAGAAGCACCTGCTGGACCGGATCGACACGCTTGACATCCTGGACTGCAACGGCGGCGACACCGGCCTGCCGTTTGCGACCAACTTCAACCCCGAGATCAATCTGCGCGAAGTAACTGCCAACTCGCGGCACTGGGAAAACGGCCACTGGGTAGAGGGCCCGGCCCTCAGCCACAAGCAGGCCTTCGACTTCGAGGGTGTCGGTCAGAAAAATATGTACCTCATGTATCATGAGGAGCTGGAATCGCTGGCCAAATTCTATCCGGAGATCAAGCGCATCCGCTTCTGGATGACCTTCGGCGACAGCTATCTGAAGCACCTCGAGGTGCTGGAAAACATCGGCATGACCTCGATCGAGCCGATGCAGTTCCAAGGCCGCGAGATCATCCCGATCGAGTTCCTGAAGGCCCTGTTGCCCGAGCCCTCGTCGCTGGGACCCATCACCAAGGGCAAGACCAACATCGGCACCATCGCCACGGGCGAGAAGGACGGCGTCCAGAAGACCTTCTATGTGAAGAACATCTGCGATCACCAGGAAGCCTATGCCGAAACCGGCAACCAGGCCGTCAGCTATACCACGGGCGTCCCGGCCATGATCGGCGCGGCCCTGATGCTGACCGGCCAGTGGAAGGGCGCAGGCGTCTTCAATATCGAGCAACTGGATCCCGATCCTTTCATGGACATGCTGAACAAGCATGGCCTGCCCTGGACGGTCGAGGAGCTGGACGCTCCTCTGTCGTTCTGATCGCGGCCTGACCCATGGAAACCCGAGCCGGTGATCCGGGAGCCTTCGCCCGCTTCGACCTGAGCCGCGTCGCCTCGCCCGCCTTCGTGGTCGACGAGATGGCGGTGCGGCGTAACTTGGCGGTGCTGAAGGATGTGCGCGACCGGGCCGACGCCCGCGTCCTGCTGGCGCTCAAGGCCTTTTCCATGTGGTCGCTGGCCGATGTCGTCGGCGAGTATCTGGACGGAGTATGCGCGTCCGGCTTGTGGGAGGCGCGGCTGGCGCGTCAGTTCTACAAGGGCGAGCTGACCACCTATTCGCCCGCCTATACCGCGCAGGATTTGCCCGAGATCCTGCACCTGTCCGACCATGTAATCTTCAACAATCCGCAGCAGATCGCGCGCTTCGCCGGACTGATCGCGACCGCCCGCGCCGAGGGCGAAGTATTCGAGATCGGCCTGCGCCTGAACCCCGAACATTCGGAAGGGGAGGTGGCGAAGTATGACCCGGCTCAGCCCTGTTCGCGCCTGGGTTTTCCCGTTTCCCAACTGACGCCCGAGCATATGCAGGGCGTCGACGGCCTGCATATCCACGCCCTGTGCGAACAGGATTTCGAGCCCCTGGCCCGCATCTGGGCGGCGGTGGAGCCGAAGCTGGCCCCGCTGCTGGGTGGGGTGAAGTGGCTCAACCTCGGCGGCGGCCATCACGTGACCCGCGCCGATTATCAGACCGACCGGCTGGTCGATTTCCTGCGCGACATCGCCGATCGTCACCGGGTCCAGGTCTACCTCGAACCCGGCGAGGCCGTGGCCCTGGACGCTGGCATATTGATCGGAGAGGTGCTGGACACCTTCGACAACGGCATGCCCATCGCCATCACCGACCTGTCGGCCACCTGCCACATGCCCGATGTGATCGAGGCCCCGTACCGCCCGGCCATGCTGGGTGAGCCGGAGGCGGGGGTCACCGTCCGTCTGGGCGGCCCCTCCTGCCTGGCGGGCGACACCATCGGCGACTACGTCTTCACTGAGCGCCCCACGCCCGGCACCCGCATCGCCTTTTTGGATCAGGCCCACTATTCGATGGTGAAGACCACGACCTTCAACGGCGTCCCTCTGCCGGCCATTGTCCTGTGGAACAGCGACACTGACGATCTTCGGGTCGTGAAGTCCTTCGACTGGACCGAGTTCCGCGACCGTCTGTCCTGAGGCTTTACGCTGGCTAGACCGTCAGGCCCTCGGCCTCGTCCGCCTTCTTGCGGCGCAGTTCGATCAGGCGGACGCACCATATCGAGATCTCGTAGAGCAGGACCAAGGGCGTCGCGAGCATCAGCTGGCTGATCGGGTCGGGCGGAGTGACGATGGCGGCGACGACGACGACGGCGACGATGGCATAGCGGCGGCCCTCGCTCATCATCTTCGAGCTGATGATGCCTGCCATGCCCAGCAGCGTGGTCACGACCGGCAACTGGAAGCAAAGGCCGAATGCCAGCATCAGCGAGGTCACCAGGCTGAGGTATTCGGAGATTTTGGTGTTCAGCTCGACCGTGATGCCCTCGGTCACGATCTGCTGGCTCAGCGAGAACCACATGACGAAGGGCAGCATGACGAAATAGACCAGCGCCCCGCCGATCACGAACAGCACGGGTGCGATGAACAGGAAGGGCAGGAAGGCTCCCTTCTCGTTGCGGTACAGGCCGGGGGCCACGAATTTGTAGAGCTGCCATGCGAGGACCGGGAAGGCCAGAACCACGGCTCCGAAACCGGCCACCTTCATCTTGGTGAACAGCTGTTCCAGCGGGCCGGTGGCCTGCAGCACCAGATCGGTGGATGTGGTGGCAGGCAGGGGATGCAGCCCCAGCGTCACGGCGATCAGCTCGAACGGATTGGCTCCATGCCCTCCGGTCGCCGCCGCGGCAGCATGCAGGGCATAGGCGGCCTGAAACGGCTTGATCAGCCAGATCTGTATGGCTGCCGCAAAATAAAAGCAGACGAAGAAGGCCAGGATGAAGGCCACCACGCAGACGATTAGACGGCCGCGCAGCTCGATCAGATGCTGCATCAGGGGAGCGCGCGAGGCCTCGATCTCGGCTTCGTCGGTTTCGGCCCGGCTCACAGGTCCACCTTCTTGGCGCGGATGGCGCGGGACTTGCCGTCCGCGCCCTTGATCGATGCGGTCTTACTCGCGGGTTTGGCCGCAGCGGATGTTTTGGGCTTGGCAGGTGTCTCGCGGGCACGCGGTTTGGCGGTCATGGGCTGCGGCGATGCCTCCGGGTCCGGTGTGGCCAGCGGGGCCATAACAGGCGGGCTGTCGGGCCACTCGTCGGGGGCGTCCAGCATGGCGGCCGGCTCAGGCGCGGCCTCCAGCGGCTTGTTCAGGTCGGCGCGGATGTCCTTGAATGCGGCATCGGCGTCGGCCCCCAAGGCATGCATGGTGCCGCCGGTCTTCAGCGCTTCAACCTCTTTTCGAAGGTCGTCCAGCTCGGACTGCCGGGCCATGTCTTCGAAGCTGTTGCGGAACTCGTTGGCCATGCCGCGCGCCTTGGCGACCAGCTTGCCAAGCTTTCTCAGAAGCAGGGGCAAGCGCTCGGGCCCCACCACCAGCAGGGCCACGACCGCGATCACTAAATACTCGGCACCCCCGATGCCGGGGCCCAGACCACCCATCCGTCAGTTTCCTCAGCCGGATGCGGCTATCGCTTCAGGTCTTCTTTTTCGGCCTCGGTGCGCGGCAGTGCACCCGCGCGCTGCTCGTCCGACGACTTTGTTTCGTCGGTGTCTTTCAGGCCGTCGCGAAAGGCTTTCACGCCTTTTGCGGCGTCACCCATCATGGCGGACAGCTTGCCACGTCCGCCGAACAGCAGAAGGACAACGATGGCGACGATGGCCCAGTGCCAGATGCTGAATGAACCCACGGAACTTTCTCCTCGGTCGGGCGACGATGCGCCCCGTCTGAATCTTGACCCGCATATAGGCGCTTCAGTGGCGCGACGCCAAGCGAACCTGTTAGGACGCGCGAATGAGTCACGTGATCATCCACACCGACGGTGCCTGCAAGGGCAATCCTGGCCCCGGCGGCTGGGGCGCAATCCTGCAGACGGGCGGGGGGCACGAGAAGGAGCTGTGGGGCGGCGAGGCGCTGACCACCAACAACCGTATGGAGCTGATGGGGGCTATCAGCGCGCTGGAGGCCCTGACTAGGCCGTGCCGCGTCGATCTGCATACCGACAGCCGCTACGTCATGGACGGAATCACCAAATGGATCGGCCCCTGGAAGGCGCGCGGCTGGAAGACGGCCGAGAAGAAGCCGGTCAAGAATGAGGACCTGTGGAAGCGCCTTGATGCCGCCCGCGCCCGGCACGAGGTCAAGTGGCACTGGGTCAAGGGCCATGCCGGGCACGAACTTAACGAACGCGCCGACCAACTGGCCAACCGCGGGATCGATGACATGCGGGCCGGATAGGCTTAGGTCGCTCTTACTGTCAGACGCGGACCATTGACCCCCTCGACGATCACGCTGGTGCCGACCTCTGGTGAGGCACCCTCCAGATCAGCAGGCCATTCCGCGCCCGAGACAAAGACCCGGCCGCGCCCGTCGACAAAGGGCTGAATGACCTGTGCCCGCTGACCCAGCAGTCGGCTGTCGCGGCTGTTTATATCGGGCGAATCGGTCGGATTGACCCGGGTGATCAGGCGCCGCGACAGCAGGGTGAAGGCGATGGTCAGTACGGCGAAGATAAGAACCTCGATCCCGAAGCCCAGTCGAACGCCGACCGCCGTCAAAACCGCGACGACGCCCGCCGATACCGCCGGCCACAGCAGCCATTCGGTCGAGAAGGCCGCCTCGACCGCCAGCAGGATCACGCCCAGTGCCAGCCAGATCCAGAACGGACTTGCCACATAGAAGTCGACGACGGTGTCCATGACCTACTCCGTGGGCGGGACAGAGCCGCGCGGGCGCGGCGGGGCAGGGGGTGTGGCGCGGGGCGCAGATGTGCGGATGTCGCTGCGGCTCTGCTGCTGCTCCTTGGCCAGACCGACCAGTTCGCCCAGGCCAGCGATGGTGCCGACCAGGCCGGACATCTCGGCAGGCACGATGACGGTCTTGGCCGTCGGATTGCGGGCCAGTTCGGCAAAGGCCTCCACATACTTCTGGGCGACGAAGTAGTTGATGGCGTTGACGTCGCCGCGGGCGATGGCTTCGGACACCATGGCGGTCGCCTTGGCCTCGGCCTCGGCTTCGCGTTCGCGGGCCTCGGCGTCGCGGAAGGCGGCTTCGCGGCGACCTTCGGCTTCCAGGATGGCGGCCTGTTTGGCGCCCTCGGCGCGGGCGATGGCGGCCTGTTTCTCACCCTCGGCCTCGGTGATGACGGCGCGGCGTTCGCGTTCGGCCTTCATCTGACGGGCCATGGCATTGGTTATGTCGACCGGCGGGGTCAGGTCCTTGATCTCGATCCGGTTGACCTTGACGCCCCAGGGCTCGGTCGCCGCATCGATGACGGTCAGCAGGCGCGAGTTGATGTTGTCGCGCTGGAACAGCACCTCATCCAGATCCATCGAACCGACGACGGTCCGCAGGTTCGTCGAGCACAGCTGTGTGATGGCATAGTGCAGGTTTTCGACGCGGTAAGCCGCCGCGGAGGCGCTCATCACCTGGATGAAGACGATGGCGTCCACCTTGACCATGGCGTTGTCCTTGGTGATCACCTCTTGCTGAGGGACATCAAGGACTTGCTCCATCATATTCATGCGCCGCCCGACCCGCTCCACGAAGGGGGTTAGCAGGCTGATGCCAGGGGAGAGGGTGCGCGTGTATTTGCCGAAACGTTCAATGGTGAACTCGCGCCCCTGCGGCACGATCTTGACCACGCTGAACAGCAGCACAAACGCCAGTACGACCAGGAAAATCGAGAAATAGAGCATCAACAGCCTCCCCTTATGAGATCAGCCTAGCACCACCGTTCGGCGAGCGGCACCGAAACCGGACACGTCGAAGATGACAAAGCCGTAATCTTCACCGTTTCGCCGCCGCCAGCCCGATGATCCTCCTGGTCTCGGACCAATCGATCAGCGGTTCGACCTGATCCAGCGGCACGAATCGCGCCTCCAGTGCATCGTCGCCTGCCACAGGCTCGCCCGACACCCATTCAGCGGCATAGTCGATCAGTACATAGTGCAGACCTGCATCGGCGAAGAGGCCGTCCACCACGTCCATAAGGCCTGTGATCCGCGCCGTGACCCCCGTCTCCTCACTCAGTTCGCGCAAGGCCGCATCGACCGCCCGCTCTCCCGGCTCGATCCGCCCGCCGGGCAGGCTCCATTCGCCCAACCTCGGCGGTTTGCCGCGTCGGATCAGCAAGACCGCATCGCCGCGCAGGCAGACGATGCCGACGGCGGGAACGGGTGAGGCGAAGGACAATGTCATGCCTCTAGCCTAGCTTGGCCCTTCCGCCGCGCCCATGACTTTGACACAACAGGCGCATGACCTCCCCGTCACCCGAAGGCCTTGCCGCCCTGAAATCCGCCCTCGGCCCCGGCGGCTGGACCGATGACCCCGCCGATATCGCGCCCTGGCTGACCGAATGGCGCAATCGCTGGCAGGGCAATACCCCCCTGATGCTGACGCCCCGCGCTACAGAAGAGGTCGCCCGCTCCGTCCGTATCTGTGCTGAACACCGCATCGCCATCGTGCCTCAGGGGGGCGACACCGGCCTGGTCGGAGGACAGATTCCTTACGGCGAGGTGCTGCTGTCGACCCGCAAGGTGCGGGCTATCCGCGATGTTACCCCGCTGGACGATGCGATGACGGTCGAGGCGGGGGCCACCCTGCTGGAGGCGCAACAGGCCGCCACGGCCGCGGATCGCATGTTTCCGCTCAGCCTGGCAGCAGAGGGCACGGCCACCATCGGCGGCGTCATCTCGACCAATGCGGGGGGGACGGCCGTCATCCGCTATGGCGTCATGCGCGATCTGGTGCTGGGCATTGAGGCGGTCATGCCGGACGGCGAAATCTTCCACGGCCTGAAACGGCTGCGCAAGGATAACACCGGCTACGATCTGAAACAGCTGCTGATCGGGGCCGAGGGCACCTTGGGCGTCGTCACGGCCGCGACGCTGAAGCTGTTTCCGATCATGCGCAGCCGTGCGACCGCCGTGGTCGGTCTGGACAGCCCCCATGCCGCCATCGACCTGCTGGCTCGCGCCAAGTCCGAGACAGGCGGCGGGGTAGAGGCGTTCGAACTGATGAAGCGCATAGGCGTCGAATTCGCCCTGAAGCACATCCCCGACACGCGCGAACCGCTGGATAGCACCCCGCCCTGGTACGTGTTGATAGAATTGGTTTCCGGCGAGCCTGGCGGGGCCGAGGCGGGGATGGAGCGGCTGCTGACCGCCGCTTTCGAGACCGGCCTGATCACCGATGCCGCCATCGCCCAGAACGACGCCCAGCGCGCCGCCTTCTGGAAGATGCGCGAGGAGCAGTCCGCCGCCCAGAAGCCGGAGGGTGGTGGCTGGAAGCATGACGTCTCCGTCCCCGTTTCGCGTATAGCCGACTTCCTCGACGAGGCGACGGCGGCGGTCGAACGCTTCCACCCCGGAGCCCGGGTCAGCGCCTTCGGCCACGTCGGCGACGGCAATATGCACTACGATGTGCTGTGTCCGCCCGGGTCCGACCTGGCCACCTTTCTGGCGCGGTGGGAGGAGGGGTCGCGTATCGTCCACGACATCGTCGCCCGCTACGACGGCTCTATTTCCGCCGAGCATGGGCTGGGGCGTCTCAAGACGGACGAGGCCCGGCGCTACAAGTCGCCGCTGGAGATCCGCACCATGCAGGCCGTCCGCGCGGCCATCGACCCGCAGCGTATCATGAACCCGGCGGTGCTGTTCTAGCCGGGCGAAGCGCACTAGCGTCAGGGCATGAGCAGCCCCGACACGCCCATCCGCAACCGCTGGACCCTGATCGGGCCCGGCATCGTCGTGGCCGCAACCGGAGTGGGAGCGGGCGATCTGGTGGCCACCCTGATCGCCGGGTCGCGTTTCGGCTATGCGCTGCTGTGGGCCGCCATCCTGGGCACATTGCTGAAGATCGCCCTGGCCGAGGCGGTCGGGCGCTGGACCCTGGCGGGCGAGCGCACGATCTTCGATGGCTGGACCAGCCTGGGCGGCGCGTTTCGGGTGGGTGGTCTGGGCGGGACCCTGAACTGGGCGGGCATCTATTTCGGCGTCTATGTCGTCATCTGGGGCTTCGTCTACGGGGCGGCGGCCATGACGGCGACGGCCCTGCCGCTGGCGGCCCTGTTCCCGGTCCTGGACCTGAAGGTCTGGGGGATTCTCAGCGGCCTGGCGGGCCTAGCCTTCGTCTGGTTCGGCCACTACGGCCTGTTCGAAAAGGTCATGACCGCCTGCGTGGGGGTCATGTTCGTCACCGTCATCGGCCTGGCCGTCATCGTCGCGCCGGACCTGCCCGCGCTGGCCACCGGCCTGTGGCCCAGCCTGCCGCCGGGTTCGGCCTTCTATACTCTGGGCCTGATCGGCGGCGTCGGCGGCACCATCACCATGGCGGCCTATGGCTACTGGCTGAACGCAAAGGGCTGGAAGGGGCCGGGCTGGATGCGGGTCATGCGGCTGGACAACCGTGTCGGCTACGTCGTCACCGGCGTCTTCGTCGTGGCCATGCTGATCGTCGGGGCCGAACTGCTGTTCAGCGCAGGCATCGCGCTTCAGGGCGGGGAGCGTGGTCTTTTGGACCTGGACGAGGTGCTCCGCGACCGGTTCGGCCGTCCGATCTCCATCCTGTTCCTGGTCGGCTTCTGGGCGACCAGCTTCTCCAGCCTGCTCGGCGTCTGGCAGGGCGTCAGCCTGATGTTCGCCGATTTCATCGCCCATGTCCGGGGTCGGGCCGGAGACGAGGCCGTACGCGGTGACCGCAGCCGGGCCTTCCGGGGCTATGCGCTGTGGCTGACGATCCCGCCCATCGCTTTGCTGTTCATGGACCGACCCTTTGGTTTGATCGTCGCCTATGGTGTCCTGGGCAGCGTCTTCATGCCCTTCCTGGCCGGGACCCTGCTCTGGCTGCTCAACAGCGATCGCGTGCCGAGGGAATGGCGCAGTGGCTGGCTGTCCAATCTGATGCTGGCGGGGGCGACCGTTCTGTTTGCCGTCCTGGCGGGGCGGGAGCTTATCGGCCTGTTCCAGTAGCGGCTTGTCCGGCCCGGCTTGCCGCTGCGACACCTTTCGCCTAACCCGTGCGGCGTTGAATCAACGGACTGCGGATCGATCCATGACCCTCGCGCTTCTCTTTCCCGGTCAAGGCAGTCAGTCGGTTGGCATGGGTGCGTCGCTGGCCGACGCCTTCGCCAGTGCCCGCGATGTCTATGCCGAGATCGATGACGCCCTGGGCCAGAAGCTGTCAGTCCTGATGCGCGAGGGGCCGGAGGATCAGCTCACCCTGACCGAGAACGCCCAGCCCGCCCTGATGGCCGTCTCCCTGGCCGCCGCCCGCGTGCTGAAGGTCGAGTTCGGCGTGGACGTCAGCCGCGCTGCCTTCGTCGCCGGGCATTCTCTGGGTGAGTATTCCGCGCTGTGCGCCGCCGGGGCCCTGACGCTGGCTGATACGGCCCGTTTGCTGAAGCTGCGCGGCCAGGCCATGCAGCGCGCCGTGCCGGTGGGGCAGGGGGCCATGGCCTCGCTGATCGGGCCCAAGACCGATCTGGCCCTGGCCGAGGCGGCCGCCGCTGCGGGCTCCGAGGTCGGGGTCTGCGTCGTCGCCAATGACAACAACGCCGGCAACATCGTCATCTCGGGCGACAAGGCCGCCGTCGATCGCGCCATCGAAAAGGCCAAGGAACTGGGCGCCCGCGCCATCCCCCTGAATGTTTCGGCCCCCTTCCACTGCCCGCTGATGCAGCCCGCTGCAGACGAAATGGCCGAGGCTCTGGCTGATGCTCGCTTGATCGCGCCGGTCGTGCCGGATGTCGCCAATGTCACCGCCCGCCCGGAAACCGACCCCGAGGTCATCCGCCGCCTGCTGGTCGAACAGGTCACTGGCCGCGTCCGCTGGCGCGAGTCGATGGAGTGGATGGCGGGAGAGGGCGGCGTCACCCGCTTCGCCGAGATCGGCTCCGGCAAGGTCCTGACCGGAATGGCCAAACGCATTGCGCCGGACGCCGAGAGCGTGGCCCTGAATACGCCCGAAGACCTGGAAGCGTTCGCGAAGTCGCTCTGAGACATAAGGAAAAGATGATGTTCAATCTCACCGGCAAGACCGCCCTCGTCACCGGCGCCACGGGCGGCATCGGCGGGGCCATCGCCCGCGCGCTGCACGGCCAGGGGGCCACCGTCGTCCTGTCCGGCACCCGCGAGGCTGTGCTTCAGGATCTGGCCAAGGACCTGGGCGAGCGTGCTTTCGCCGCCGCCGCCAATCTGTCCGACCCTGAATCTGTCGACGGCCTGATCGCCCGCGCCGAAGAGGCCGCAGGCAGTTCGCTGGACATCCTTGTCGCAAACGCCGGCATCACCAAGGACGGCCTGCTGATGCGGATGAAGGACGAGGATTTCTCGGACGTCATCAAGGTCAATCTGGAGAGCTATTTCCGCCTGTCGCGCGCGGCCATGAAGGGGATGATGAAGCGCCGCTCGGGGCGGATCATCGGCATCACTTCGGTGGTCGGCGTCACCGGAAATCCCGGACAGACCAACTATGCCGCGTCCAAGGCCGGCATGATCGGATTCTCGAAGTCGCTGGCGCAAGAAGTGGGATCCAGGGGCATCACCGTGAACTGCATCGCGCCCGGCTTCATCGCCTCGCCGATGACCGATGTCCTGAACGATGCGCAGCGCGAGACCATCCTGAAGAACATCCCGACCGGCCGCCTGGGCACCGGCGACGAGATTGCCGCCGCCGCCGTTTATCTGTCGTCCGACGAGGCCGCCTATATCACCGGCCAGACCCTGCACGTGAACGGCGGCATGGCTATGGTGTAGAGCCAACGAGGGGTATTTCCACCCGTCCCGACTGTGCTAAACCCCGCAGACCGGTTGGCGCGATCCCTCGTTGAAGGCTTGCGCCGCCGCCCCCGCCGTCTTACGGCAGGATTTGAGACAACAGCCGCTTCGGTGGCCCCAAAAGCAGAGACCCCCATGTCCGACACCCTGGAACGCGTCCGCAAGATCGTCATCGACCACCTGGACGCCGATCCGGACAAGGTCACCGAAAAGGCCAGCTTCATCGACGACCTGGGCGCTGACTCGCTCGACAACGTCGAACTGGTCATGGCCTTCGAAGAACAATTCGACATCGAAATCCCCGACGACGCCGCCGAACACATCCAGACGGTCGGCGACGCCGTGAAGTTCATCGACGAGAAGCTGGCCGGCTGATCGTCCCCACTTTTTCGCACGGCACTGATGGCCGCCGTGACGTCCCCCTAGCGGGGGCGTCCGGCGGCCATTACTGTTTCAAGGCTTGGAATCTTTAGGGAGTCGCCACGCATGCGTCGCGTAGTCGTCACCGGCCTCGGTCTTCTCACCCCGCTGGGCTGGGGGGTAGAGCATAACTGGAAGGGCATCGTGGAGGGGCGCTCGGGCATCGGTCCGATCACCAACTTCGATACCGAAGGCTATGGCTGCACCATCGCAGGCGAGATTCCGTCGGTCGATGGACGCGGTGGGGGTGTGCCCGGCGAACCCGGCGTCTTCGATCATGAAAAGATCATGTCGCCCAAGGATCGCAAGCGGGTCGACGACTTCATCGTCTACGCCATCGCCGCCGCCGACGAAGCCCTGGCCGATGCCAACTGGAAGCCCGAAACCGATGAGGACCGCGAGCGGACCGGCGTCATGGTCGGCTCCGGCATCGGCGGCCTGGGCCCCATCGCCGACACGGCCATCATCCTGAAGGAACAGGGCCCTCGCCGGGTCAGTCCCTTCTTCATTCCTTCGGCCCTGATCAATCTGACCAGCGGCCAGATCTCGATCCGCCACGGCCTCAAGGGCCCGAATCACTCCGTCGTCACCGCCTGCGCCACAGGGGCCCATGCCATCGGCGACGCGGCACGGATGATCGCTCTGGACGACGCCGACGTCATGGTCGCGGGCGGGGCGGAAAGCTCCATCGTTCCCATCGGCATCGCGGGCTTCCTGGCCTGCAAGGCGCTGTGCACCGCCTTCAACGACACGCCCGAGAAGGCCAGCCGCCCCTATGACAAGGACCACGCCGGTTTCGTCATGGGCGAGGGGGCCGGGATCATGGTCCTGGAGGAATACGAACACGCCAAGGCCCGCGGGGCTAAGATCTATGCCGAGGTGGTCGGCTACGGCATGAGCGGCGACGCCTATCACATCACTGCTCCGTCCGAGGATGGCGAGGGTGGCCTGCGCGCCATGAAGGCGGCGCTGAAGCGGGCTGGATTGCAGCCGTCTGACCTCGATTATGTCAACGCCCACGGCACCTCGACCATGGCCGACTGGATCGAGCTGAAGGCCATCGAGCGGCTGGTCGGCGATCATGCGAAGAACCTGGCCGTCTCCTCGACCAAGTCCATGACCGGGCATCTGTTGGGGGCCGCAGGCGCGATCGAATCGATCTTCAGCGTCCTGGCCATTCGGGATCAGATCGCGCCGCCGACGATCAACCTGGACAATCCGGAGATGGAGACGCCCATCGACCTGGTCCCGCACAAGGGCAAGCCGATGAAGATCGATGTGGCCATGTCCAACAGTTTCGGCTTCGGCGGCACCAATGCCTCGGTCATCTTCAGGAAGGTCGACTAGGTGTTCGGACGATCGGTCGAGCGAGGGTCAGGGCGTCGCACCGCCCTGCTGGCAGCGGCCGGCACCTTCGGCTTCTTCGTCATCGCGGCTCTGATTGCGCTCTGGGCCGTGCTGTATGCGCCCGGTCCCTCGGCCCGGTCTGGCGAGACCACCATCGTGACCCTGTCCAGCGGCTCGGGCGTCAATGCCATCGCAGCCCAGCTCAAGGCCGAGGGCGTGATTCGCTCGACAGACCTGTTCAAGGCCGCCGTCGCCCTGAACGGCTCGGCCCGCCGCCTGCGGGCGGGGGAGTATGAGGTACCAAGTGGTGCGTCCCTGAACGCGGTCATCGGCCTGCTGGTCGACGGCAAGGTCGTGCGCCACTTCGTCACCCTGCCCGAAGGCTGGTCCTCGGCCCAGGCGGTGGACATCCTGATGAAGGAGCCGGTGCTGGTCGGAGAGGTCGAGGCGATACCGGAGGAGGGCACCCTCTGGCCCGAGACTTATGAGATTGCGCGCGGCGAGACGCGCGCCTCGGTGCTGGCCCGCATGCGCCGCGCCCACGACGAGGCGGTCGCCCGACTGTGGGCCCAGCGTAGCCCCGCCACAGTTGCCCGCACCCTGGACGAAGCCATCATCCTGGCTTCGATCGTCGAGAAGGAAACGGCCGTCGCCGCCGAGCGGCCACGCGTCGCCGGGGTCTTTACCAATCGCCTGCGTCTGGGCATGCGGCTGGAGAGCGATCCGACCATCATCTATGGCATCACCAAGGGTCGCCCCCTGGGTCGCGGCATCCGCCAGTCGGAACTTGAAGCCGCCAATCCCTGGAACACCTACCGCATAGATGGCCTGCCGCCGACGCCCATCGCCAATCCAGGCGAAGCCTCCATCGCCGCCGTTCTGAACCCCCTGCGGACTGAAGATTTGTTCTTCGTCGCCGATGGTTCGGGTGGCCACGCCTTCGCGCGCACCTATCAGGAGCATCTGGCCAATGTCGCCCGCTGGCGCGAGATCGAGCGGCGCAAGGCGGGGCTGCCGCCCGAAGCGCCTTCTGTTGCCGCTGGGCCAACTGATCCTGCTCAGGACCTGCCTCCCGGTGTCGTGGTGCCGCCCGGAGCCCAGGTGATCCGCGTGCCACAGCAGCCGACACAGCAAATGGCACCACAGCCTGTCCAATGAGGCGCGATTGGACTAGGACGGCGCCCAGTCGCAGAGTCGCCCGTCCCAAGGTTTCGAATGTCGAATGAACGCACGCCTCGCCGGGGTGTCCTCCTGATCGTCGCCAGTCCCTCGGGTGCCGGCAAGACCTCGCTATGCCGGCGCCTGATGGCCGATCACGGCGGGCTGGAGCTGTCGGTGTCGATGACCACCCGCGCCATCCGTCCGGGCGAGGTCGCGGACCGCGACTATCATTTCGTCGACGATGCCGAGTTCCAGCGCCTGATCGACGCCGATGCCTTCCTGGAGTGGGCCGACGTACACGGCGCTCGTTACGGCAGCCCCCGCGCGCCCATCGACCGCGCCCTGGCCGAGGGCCGCGACGTCCTGTTCGACATCGACTGGCAGGGTGCGCGCGACATCGCCGAGAAATGCCCCCAGGATGCCGTGCGCGTCTTCATCCTGCCGCCCAGCCTGGAAGAGTTGCGCCGCCGCCTGGTCACCCGCTCCCAGGACGCCGACGACGTCATCGAACGCCGCATCGCCAACGCCAAGGGCGAGATCGAGCATTGCGACCAGTTCGACTATGTCTTCGTCAACGACGACTTCGACCGGTCCTACGCCGAACTTGCCCACATCTACCACGCCGAACGCAGTTGCCGCGCCCGCAATCTCTGGGTCGAGAACTACCGCGATGCCCTGCTTAACGAGGCGGTCTAGAGGGCTTGTGGGGCGACTAGCGATCGGTACACTCCCTTCATCGTTCAACATTGAAAGGAGGTGGTCGAATGTCTCATTGTCTCACGCCGCACGCGGCAAGCCGTCTGAGCCTGACCTCCCCTCTGGCGGGGGCTTTCGCCTGACGACAAGCCTCGTTTGGCTGACAATGTAAGGGCCGCTCCTCGGGGGCGGCCCTTTTTTGCTGGCGTCTATTTGATCGCGGCGGCCAGCCTCAGAAACCCTGCCAAGTCGATGACCTCGGCCCGGTCTTCCGGACTGATGCCCGCTGCTTCGCATAGCGCTGCACCGCCCAGGGTTTTCAGGCTGGAGCGCAGCATCTTGCGGCGCTGTCCGAAGGCGGCGGCGGTGACGCGTTCGAGGCGCTTCAGCGTTTCGGCATCGGGCCTATCGGCGCGGGGAACCAGATGCACGACAGCCGAGGCCACCTTGGGCGGCGGCGTGAAGGCGGCGGCGGGCAGATGCATGACCAGCCGCGCCTCGGTCACGGCCTGAGAAATCACGGCCAGACGGCCATAGGCGTCGTCGCCCGGGGCGGCCACGATCCGTTCGGCGACCTCCTTCTGGAACATCAGGGTCAGGGCATGCGGCGTCCACGGCCCGGTCAGCCATTTGATCAGCAGGGGCGTCCCGACATTGTAGGGCAGGTTGGAGACCAGATGCGTCGGGCCTTCGACCAGATCGGCCTCGCGCACTTTCAGCGCATCGCCCTCGACGATCCGCAGCCGTCCGGTGCCATCGTCCAGTTCGCTGAGCAGCGGCAGGAAGCGCGGGTCTTTTTCGACCAGCACGACAGCACCCGCATCACTCTCCAGCAGCGCCCGCGTCAGCCCACCCGGACCCGGCCCTACCTCGATCACGGCACGCCCCTCAAACGGCCCGGCCAGCCGAACGATCTTGCGCGTTACATTAAGGTCCAGCAGGAAATGCTGCCCGAAGCTCTTCTTGGCCAGCAGGCCGTGGGCATCGAGGCTGTCGCGCAGGGAGGGCAGGTCGGTCATCGCGCCTGCATAACAGGTTCGGCCTGGCTTGGAACGCGTCGGTCACGCTGGCGTCACCTCGCGCAAGCAGCTAACCATCCGGCAAAACAGACACCGGGAGACGACGCCATGACAACCTCCAAGATCGCCTTCATCGGCCTGGGCAATATGGGCGGTGGCATGGCAGCCAATCAGGCCAAGGCCGGGCATGCGGTCGCGGCCTTCGATCTGTCGGAGGCGGCGCTGGAACGGGCCAGGGGAGCGGGCTGCACGCCGGTCGCATCGGTGGCCGAGGCGGTCAAGGATGCGGACATCGTCATCACCATGCTGCCCGCCGGGCCTCATGTGCTGAAGGTCTACTCCGAACAGATCATCGGGGCGGCCCCCACGTCAGCCCTGCTGCTGGACTGCTCGACCATCGACGTGGACACGGCGCGTAAGGTCGCCGGACTGGCCAAGGAGGCGGGTTATGCCTTCGCAGATGCGCCGGTGTCGGGCGGGACGATGGCGGCGGACGCGGGCACCCTGGCCTTCATGGTCGGCTGCGATGAACCCGATTTCGCTCATATCGAGGCGGCGCTGGAGCCGATGAGCCGGGCGACCTTCCGCGCCGGTGATCACGGGGCGGGGCAGGCGGCCAAGATCTGCAACAACATGATCCTGGGCATCACCATGTTGGGCACGTGCGAGGCCATCGGCCTGGCGGAAAAGCTGGGACTGGACCCGGTCAAGATGTTCGACATCGTGTCCAAATCCTCGGGCCAGAGCTGGTCGACGACCACCTACTATCCCTGGCCCGGCCCGGTGCCGACGGCACCGTCGAACCGCAACTATGACGGCGGTTTCGCCACCGCCATGATGCTGAAGGACCTGAAGCTGGCCCAGGACGCGGCGGCCAAGTCGGGAGCCTCGACACCGCTGGGGGCCCAGACCGAGGCGCTGTTCCAGATGTTTGATGGGCTGGGTTATGGCGGTCGGGACTTTTCGGCCATCCTGCAGATGCTGCGCGGCAAGCTGGATGAACTGCCGAAGCTCTGAACGCATAAACCAACCTGATAATCATTATCAATTAGAAGGTTGCGACGATTTAGCAGGCTTTGTTGATAGACTTTTATCGGCTCGAGGCGCACATACCGGTCATCGGCAAAAGACCATGCGGGCGATAGGGTTGTTCGACTACAAGGCGGCATTCGAGGGCTCGGTAGAGCAGGTCAAGGGAGAAGGGCGCTATCGCGTCTTCGCCGACCTGAAGCGCGTGCGGGGCCAGTTCCCTCTGGCGCGCCGCCGCCGCGAGGACGGCACCGAACAGGACGTCGTGGTCTGGTGCTCCAACGACTATCTGGGAATGGGCCAGCACCCCGAGGTGCTGGGGGCCATGCAGGCCGAGATCGATTCCGTCGGTGCCGGTGCGGGCGGCACGCGCAATATCTCGGGCACCACGCGCTCAGCCGTCGATCTGGAAGCCGAGCTGGCCAGCTGGCACCAGAAGGAGGCGGCGCTGCTGTTCACCTCCGGCTATGTGGCCAATGAGGCGACGCTGACGACGCTGCAGCGCATCCTGCCGGGCCTGATCACCTTTTCCGACAGCCTGAACCACGCCTCCATGATCGCGGGCATCCGCAATGGTGGCGGCGAGCGACACATCTTTGCGCACAACGACCTTGTGCACCTCGAGGCCCTGCTGGCCGCCGCGCCGGTCGATGCGCCCAAGCTGATTGCTTTCGAGAGCGTCTATTCCATGGACGGCGATATCGCTGACCTGGCCGGGACGATTGCCCTGGCCAAGAAGTACAACGCCCTGACCTATCTGGACGAGGTCCATGCCGTCGGCCTTTACGGCGCGACCGGCGCAGGCGTGGCCGAGCGGGACGGCGTTCTGGACGGTATCGACATCGTTGAGTGCACCTTGGGCAAGGCCATCGGCGTTATGGGCGGCTATATCGCTGCTGACGCAGTTATCATCGATGCTGTGCGCAGCTGGGCCTCGGGCTTCATCTTCACGACATCGCTGCCGCCGGCCCTGACCGCTGGCGCGTTGGCCTCGGTGCGCCACCTGAAGGCAAATAGCGCCCTGCGCGAGGCGCATCAGGAGCGGGCGGCGACGCTGAAGGCGCGGTTCGCAGCGGCGGGCATTCCCGTCCTGCCCAGCGTCAGTCATATCGTGCCGGTGCATGTCGGCAATCCGGTCCACTGCAAGATGATCTCGGACATGCTGCTGGAGCAGTACGGCGTCTATGTGCAGCCGATCAATTATCCCACCGTGCCCAAGGGGACCGAGCGGCTGCGGTTCACGCCATCGCCGAACCACACGGATGCGATGATGGACGACCTGGTCAAGGCCATGGACGCTCTGTGGACCCACTGCAACGTGGTGCGCCTGCCGCAGGTAGCCTGAACACGCTGGATGGTGGCACGGTCAGTCGTTAAGATCGACGAATGACAGACGCGCGTCCGCCTCTTTCCGCCTATTCCCACCATCGCGCGTTCGTCGGCCAGCCTGCTCGCTATGATCTCGCGGCGGGCTCTCAGTTCGCCTTGCTTTTCCTCCTTGGCCTTCGAGAACATCACCGGCTGCTGGATTTCGGCTGTGGGTCCCTTCGCCTGGGAAGGCTGGCGATCCCTTATCTGATGCCGGATCGCTATTGCGGAATCGAACCCGAGATGAGGCTGGTTGAAGAGGGATTCAAACACGAGCTCGGTGACGACATTCGACTGCTGAAGAGGCCGAGGTTTGACGCCAATCGGGATTACCGTGTCGAGGTGTTTGAGGAGACTTTTGATTTCATCATCGCTCAATCCGTCTTTTCACACACTGGACAAG
The DNA here is from genome assembly GCF_041648055.1 of Brevundimonas sp. Lineage (GTDB taxonomy): Bacteria > Pseudomonadota > Alphaproteobacteria > Caulobacterales > Caulobacteraceae > Brevundimonas. Next base: position 61,315 of record NZ_JBAZPS010000005.1, on the reverse strand, counting down.
CTCCGGTAGCAAAAGCCCTTGCTGCCTTTGCTGATGTCTTGGCACCAGGGGGAATCATTTTGGCCAACTGGCTGCTGGGATATGAAGACACTGGCGCGAACGTCGAAACGACGGACTGGGTCTATCCTGAATGCGTCTCATTCATGCCCGATCGCATCGTGCGGCTAGCCCAAGAGGCGGGCTTGGCGATCAGCGCCTGTCCCTGGCCTCATCCTGAGCTCAACTGGTTCGTCATGGCCAAGCGAACCGAGGACCTGCCCTCGCGTGATCAACTTAACGCCCTGCGCGTAGCTCCTCCGGCCTGGCAGCGATGAAAGACGATTTGGGCGAGGTTATCCTCGAGCTGACCCGCAACGGGGTTTATCTGAAATGCTCGGCGGTGCACGTCGCCACGGGCGTCGAGGCCACCGCCATCGGCCCCGTGACCGAGCGGCATGGGCTGGAGCGGATCGCCCTGGCCAAGCTGAAACGGGCCTTGGCGTCGCGCTGACCCACTAAATGTTGTGGTGAACCCGCGTCAGGCCTAAATGGATCGCCGCTCAAGCCCCGGGGATTCCAGTGACCGCCTTCACCCACGCCGACTACTTCTCGAAAACCCTCGCCGCCGCCGATCCCGATGTCTTCAACGGCATCCAGGGCGAGCTGGCGCGGCAGAAGGAGCAGATCGAGCTGATCGCGTCCGAGAACATCGTCTCGAAGGCGGTGCTGGAGGCGCAAGGCTCGGTTCTGACCAACAAATATGCCGAGGGCTATCCGGGGCGGCGCTACTATGGCGGCTGCGAATACGTCGATGTGACCGAAGACTTGGCGCGGGAGCGGGCCAAGGAACTGTTCAGTTGCGCCTTCGCCAACGTCCAGCCGCACTCGGGAGCCCAGGCCAACCAGGCGGTTTTTCAGGCCCTGCTTCAGCCCGGCGACACCTTCCTGGGCATGGATCTGGCGGCGGGAGGACATCTTACGCACGGCAGCCCCGCCAACCAGTCGGGCAAGTGGTTCCGGCCCGTGACCTATACCGTGCGCCAGGACGATCACCTGATCGACTATGACAACGTCGCCGAGATGGCCGAGCGCGAGAAGCCGAAGCTGATCATCGCCGGGGCCAGCGCCTATTCGCGTCCCATCGACTTCAAGCGCTTCCGCGAGATCGCAGACAGCGTCGGGGCGTATCTGATGGTCGATATGGCCCATTATGCAGGTCTGGTGGCGGGGGGCGTCTATCCCGACCCATTGCCGCATGCCCATATCGTCACGACCACGACCCACAAGACCCTGCGCGGGCCCCGAGGCGGCATGGTGCTGTCGAACGACATGGAGATCGGCAAGAAGATCAACTCCGCCGTATTCCCCGGCCTGCAGGGCGGGCCGCTGGAGCATGTGATCGCGGCCAAGGCCGTAGCCTTCGGCGAGGCGCTGAAGCCGGAGTTCAAGGCCTATGCACAACAGGTCGTGGACAATGCCCGGGCCCTGGCGGCAGTACTGGTCGAGCGGGGGACGCACATCGTCTCAGGCGGGACGGACACCCATTTGATGCTGGTCGATCTGCGTCCCAAGGGCGTGACGGGCAAGGCGACGGAGGCGGCGCTGGAGCATGCCCTGATGACCTGCAACAAGAATGGCGTGCCGTTCGATACCGCACCCTTCACCGTGACCTCGGGCGTCCGTCTGGGCACGCCGGCGGGCACCACGCGCGGTTTCGGCGTGGCCGAGTTCCAGCAGGTCGGCCACTGGATCGCCGATGTAATCGACTCCATGAAGGGCACGGACGAGGCCGATCCGGCGGTCCAGGCCCGCGTGGCGGACGAAGTGCGCGAACTGACTGCGCGCTTCCCGATCTATGGATAGCCCGCGATGAAATGCCCCTTCTGCGGACATGCCGACACCCAGGTGAAGGACAGCCGCCCGTCTGATGACGGCGCGGCCATCCGGCGCCGACGGTCCTGTCCACAGTGCAACGGGCGTTTCACAACCTTCGAGCGGGTCCAGCTGCGCGAGCTGATGATCCTGAAGCGCAACGGGCGGCGGACGCCCTTCGACCGCGACAAGCTGGAGCGATCGCTGGGTATCGCCCTGCGCAAACGGCCGGTTCAGCCGGAACAGGTCGAGCAGATGGTGTCGCGGATCGTGCGTCAGCTGGAAAGCCTGGGCGAGACCGAAATCCATTCCTCGACCGTCGGCGACTTCATCATGAAGGCACTGAAGTCGGTCGATGAGGTCGCCTATGTCCGCTACGCCTCGGTCTACAAGGACTTCCGCGCCACCGGCGACTTCGCCCGCTTCCTGGGCGACGAAGGGCTGGACGAGCCGGGCAAGGGCTGATGCCCATCAGGGTCACACTGAAACTGGCGACGTCGCTGGACGGGCGCATCGCCATGCCGTCGGGCGAGAGTCGCTGGATCACCGGAGAAGCCTCGCGGACGCAGGGGCATCGGCTGCGTGCGTCACATGATGCCATCCTGGTCGGGGTCGAGACGGTGCTGGCAGACGATCCGGAGCTGACGGTGCGGTTTGGGGAAGAGGGTAGTGCCGTCGCTCAACCCCTTCGTATCGTCCTCGACAGCCGCCTCCGCACACCCCCGTCGGCTAAGGTCGCATCCGGCAAGACCCTGATCCTGACCGCCACCGAGCCACATCCGATCGGTAACGCCGAAGTCATCTGGGTCGCGTCAGCCGATGGCCGCCCCACCATCGAGGCCGTCTTCGGCGCTCTGGCCGAGCGCAATATCACCTCCGTCCTGATCGAAGGCGGAGGGCAGGTGGCGGCTTCCTTCATCCGCGCCGGCCGCATCGATCGACTGGAGTGGTTCCGCGCGCCCATCCTCCTCGGCGCGGAGGGACGCCCCTGTATCGCCGGTCTGGCCCTTGCGAAGCTGGGCAACGCCCCCAAGTTCCGTCGTCTGTCGGCCGAACCTCTCGGAGACGATTTGTGGGAACGCTATGAAGCGGTTCGCTAGCCCTTTCAGGCCCACCGGCGCTGGTAAGAAGGATCGCGCGACGACCTTCCATGCGGACTCAGTGGACTCAGTGGACTCTGTTTTTCGTCCACGTCTGAGCGGAATGGCCTGACATGTTCACCGGCATCATCACCGACATCGGCCGCGTGCGTTCCGTTCGCCAGACGGACCGCGACCGCCGCTATGAGGTCGAGACCGTCTGGGACACGGCGACCATCGATCTGGGCGCATCGATCAGCCATGCAGGCTGCTGTCTGACGGTCACCGAGAAAGGTCCCGGCTGGTTCGCGGTCGAGGTATCCGGCGAGACTCTGTCGAAGACGACCTTGGGCGACTGGGCCGAGGGGCACCGCGTCAATCTGGAGCGGGCGGCCAAACTGGGCGATGAACTGGGCGGGCATATCGTCTCGGGCCACGTGGATGGTCTGGGCCGCGTCGTCTCGGTGACGCCGGACGGCGGGTCGCACCGGATCGAGATCGAGGTTCCTGCGCCGCTGCATCGCTACATCGCGGCGAAAGGCTCGATCACGGTGGATGGGGTGTCCCTGACGGTCAACGCCGTCGAGGGCGCGATTTTCGGCCTGAACATCATCCCGCATACCTGGGATGCGACCACCCTGGGCACTCTGAAAGCCGGGGATTGGGTCAATCTCGAGATCGACATGCTGGCGCGATACCTCGCGCGGTGGCAGGAGACGGCGTGATGCAATTGGCCGCGAACATGAATGACAGCCCGATCAGTCCCATCGAGGACATTCTGGAGGATGCCCGCAACGGGCGCCCCTACATCCTTGTGGATGCCGAGGATCGCGAGAACGAGGGGGATGTCATCATCCCGGCCCAGTTCGCGACCCCGGACCAGATCAACTTCATGGCGCGTCATGCGCGAGGTCTGATCTGTCTGGCCATCACCAGTGACCGGGCGCGTCAGCTGCGCCTGCCGCCCATGGCCGCCGACAATCGCACCAGCATGGGGACGGCCTTCACCGTTTCTATCGAAGCGCGCGAAGGCGTGACGACGGGGATTTCCGCCGCTGACCGCGCCCGGACCGTGCAGGTGGCCTCCGATCCGACCAAGGGGGCCGACGATATCGTCTCTCCGGGTCATGTGTTTCCGCTGGTCGCGCGGGACGGCGGTGTTCTGGTGCGAACGGGCCATACGGAGGCGGCGGTCGATATCAGCCGCATGGCCGGACTGACGCCCGCGGGCGTGATCTGCGAGGTCATGAACGACGACGGGTCGATGGCGCGGATGCCCGATCTGGTTGCCTTCGCCCAGCTGCATGGGCTGAAGATCGGCACCATCGCCGACCTGATCGCCTATCGCCGGCGCACCGAACGCTATGTCGAGCGGGTCATGGACACGCCGTTCGACAGCGTCCATGGCGGGCCGTTCCGCCTGATGCTGTACCGGAACACGATCGAGGGGGCCGAGCATATCGCCCTCGTCAAGGGCAAGGTCGAGGCCGGCAAGCCGACGCTGGTGCGCATGCACCAGGTCGATTTCGCCGCCGACATCCTGGGCCACGTCGAGGCGCGACAGGACTATGTGCCCCAGGCCCTCAAGGCGATCTCGGACCATGACGGAGCGGGCGTGACCGTCTTCCTGCGCGATCCGGACCTGCACGGCCTGGCCGAGCGGCTGTCGGGTGTGCCTCGACCGCAGGCGGCGGATCGGTCGCTGAAGAACTACGGTGTCGGCGCGCAGATCCTGCTGGATCTCGGCGTGCGCGACATGATCGTGATGAGCTCGACCCGCCCCAATCCCACCGCGCTTGAAGGCTATGGCCTGCGCATCGTCGGCTGGCGCGGAATGGACGGAGAAGACCAATCCTGAGTGAACCCATTCGCGTCCTTATCGTCGAGGCGCGCTTCTATGACGATCTGGCCGACGCCCTTCTGGAGGGCGCGAAGGATGCCCTGCGCGAACAGGGGGCCGAGTTCGACGTCGTCTCCGTGCCTGGTGCGCTGGAGGTGCCGACGGTGATCGCCCTGGCCGAGGAAGCCGGGCGCTATCCGACCGCGCCGCGCTATGACGGCTATGTGGCGCTGGGCTGTGTGATCCGCGGCGAGACCTATCATTTCGAGATCGTCTCGGATCAGTCGGCGGCGGGCATCCGCAATCTGGGCCTGAAAGGCATCATCATCGGCAACGGCATCCTGACCACCGAGGACGAACACCAGGCCTGGGCGCGCGCCCGCATCAGCGAGGGCGACAAGGGCGGCGGCGCAGCCCGCGCGGCCCTGGACCTGATTGCGCTGCGCAAGCGGCTTCGCGTAGGACTGGGATCGTGACCCAGCCCAACAGCATTCAATCCGTCCTCGAACAATTGGCCGAGAATCAAAAGGCCAATGCCGAGCCACAACTGAGCAGTCGCCAGCGGCGTGCGCGCACGGTCGCGCGTCTGGCCGCCGTCCAGGCCCTCTATCAGATGGAGCTGGCGGGTGAGGGCGTGGACACCGTTATCACCGAGTTCTCGAACCACCGCTTCGATGCCGACATCGAGGGCGAACCCCTGGCCGAGGCGGACGAGGACTATTTCGCCCAGATCGTGCGCGGCGTGGTCGGCGAGCAGTCGGCCATCGACCTGGCGGTCAAGGCGCGGCTGGCATCGAACTGGCGGCTGGAGCGGCTCGATTCGACGCTGCGGGCCCTGCTGCGCGCAGGAGCGTGGGAGCTAAAATCGCGCCCCGATGTGCCACGAGAGATCGTGATCGACGAATATGTCGAGCTGGCCAAGGCCTTCTTCGATGAGGCCGAGGCCAAGTTCGTCAACGCCGCCCTGGACGGGGTGGCGCGGGACGTTCGCGCCAGCTGATGCCCTCCGTCGACGTCGCCGGTGAATTCGAAACCATCCGGCGACTGTTCGCGCCCCTGGCGCATCCCGAGTGGGGCAGGGAGCTGAAGGACGACGTGGCCGTAGTGCCTTCGCGTCCCGGCTTTGACCTTGTCCTGACCAAGGATGCGATGGTCGAGGGGGTCCATTTCCTGCCCGACGACCCTCTGGACACGGTGGCGCAGAAGCTGTTGCGCGTGAACCTTTCCGACCTGGCGGCCAAGGGGGCGGAAGCCTTCGGCTATATGCTGGCCTGCCACTGGTCGGATCGCTGTGGCTGGCCCGAGCGGGAGGCCTTCGTCGACGGCCTGCGACGTGATCAGGCGATCTTCGAGGTCCTGTTGCTGGGTGGAGATACGGTTTCGACCAAGGGTCCGGCCAGCTTTTCCCTGACCCTGCTGGGCTGGATGCCGAAGGGACGGACGGTCGGACGTGCGGGCGCGAGGCCGGGCGATGTGGTCATGGTCACCGGCGCGATCGGCGACGGCTGGCTGGGTCTGCAGGCCGCGCAAGGCAAGCTGTCGCTGGAGATGGAGCGGATCATCGCCCTGGTTGAACACTATCGCCGGCCTATGCCGCAGACCGATTTCGCATCCACGATCCGCGATATGGCGAGCGCCTCGGTCGATGTCTCGGACGGGCTGGTCGCCGACCTGGGCCATATCGCCTCGGCCAGCGGGGTCGGGCTGGAGATCGATCTGGAGGTGACGCCATTGTCTCTGGCGGGTCAGGCTTGGATGGATCAGAGGGTCGACGCCCAGGCGGCGCTGGAAAAACTCGTCACCGGCGGAGACGACTATGAGATCGCCTTTACCGCCCCGGCTTCCAGCGAGGAGGCCCTGCGGCGCGAGGCGGACCGTCGCCACATCCCGCTGACACGAATCGGTCAGGTGGTGGCGGGCAAAGGCGTGGCTGTGCGCTATCAAGGACAGGCCGTGACCCTGGCCAAGCCGGGATTCACCCACAGCTAGGCTGCAAACGAAATCTCAAGCCCTGTCGGGTAATGCGGGTGGCATGCGCCGTCGTGACCTCATCGCTACCTCTGCTGCCCTGCCTGCCGGTCTGCTGGCGGGCGGTGCCATGGCCAGCGAGGACGCCCCGACCTCTGCTGCACCTCTGAGCATCGCGGGCGTGGGCCTGCCGGTGATCACCGAGGGACGCATTCGCAACTATGTCTTCGTGTCGCTGAGGCTGCATCTGGGCGCAGGCACGACCGCGGAGGCCCTGCGGGTCAAGGAGCCCTATTTCCGCGACGCCCTGGTGCGTGCGGCCTATCGCACGCCGTTTACGGTGCCTAACAATTGGACCGTCATCGACGGTGCCGCCATGTCGGCCAGTCTGATGCGGGCGGCCACGACCATCGCGGGGCGCGGCAAGGTCACGCGGGTCGAGATCGTCACCCAGACACCCCGCCGTCGGACCGGTGTCCGCGCCGGCTGATCGCCGTTCACCGTAAGTGGTTGCGTCCTGTTGACGCATTTGCCAGTCTTCCGACGCAATCCCCACAGGCCGCAGTTCCGCGTCCGTTGCGCACGGGGGGGACCGGAAGGCGGAAGAGGCCAAAAGGCCCGCCGCGCCAAGGATCCGGGCGCTCAATGCACTCAGGGTTTGGAAACGCCATGAATAACTATCTGTGGCTGGTCATCGCCGCAGGCGCGCTGGGAGTCCTCTACGGACTGATCCAGACCGCTGCGCTGATGAAGGCCAGTACCGGCAACGACAAGATGCGCGAGATCGCCGCCGCGATCCAGGAAGGCGCATCAGCCTATCTGCGGCGGCAATATATGACCATCGGCATGGTCGGGATCGTCATCCTGATCGCCGCCTATTTCCTGATCGGCGTCTATGCGGCGATCGGCTTCGTGATCGGCGCAGTCCTGTCGGGCCTGGCCGGATTTGCGGGCATGCTGATTTCCGTTCGAGCCAATGTGCGGACCGCACAGGCGGCCTCGGAAAGCCTGTCCAAGGGGCTGGACCTGGCGTTCAGGTCCGGAGCCATCACCGGCATGTTCGTGGCGGGCGGGGCTCTGCTGGGTGTCGCGGGCTATTATGCCGTGCTGACGGCGGGCATGGGCCTTGAGGCCACGGGCCGCGAGGTCATTGACGGCCTGGTGGCGCTGGGCTTCGGGGCCTCGCTGATCTCCATCTTCGCGCGCCTGGGTGGCGGCATCTTCACCAAGGGTGCGGACGTCGGCGGCGACATGGTGGGCAAGGTCGAGGCGGGCATCCCCGAGGACGATCCCCGCAATGCCGCGACCATCGCCGACAACGTCGGCGACAACGTCGGCGACTGCGCCGGCATGGCCGCCGATCTGTTCGAGACCTATGCGGTGACGACCGTGGCGACGATGGTGCTGGCCGCCATCTTCTTCCGCGAGCAGCCCTATGTCGAAACGATGATGCTGTTGCCGCTGGCGATCTGCGGCATCTGTATCGTGACCTCGATCATCGGTTCGTTCTTCGTGCAGCTGGGCAAGAGCCAGAACATCATGGGGGCGCTGTATCAGGGCCTGATCGTGACCGGCGTCCTGTCGGTCGCGGCGGTGTGGTGGGTCATCACGACCTTGGTCCCCGAGACAATGACGACCATGGACGGACGCACGTTCGACGCCATGGCCCTGTTCTGGTCCGGGCTTGTTGGCCTGGGCGTCACCGCTGCAATCGTGGTGATCACGGAATACTATACCGGGTCGAACTTCCGGCCCGTGCGGTCAGTGGCCAATGCCTCTGTTTCGGGCCACGGCACCAATGTGATCCAGGGTCTGGCCGTATCGCTGGAGTCCACGGCGCTGCCGGCGCTGACGATCATCGTCGGCATCGTGGCCAGCTTCCAGCTGGCCGGCCTGTTCGGCATCGCCATCGCCACCACGACCATGCTCGGCGTGGCGGGGATGATCGTGGCGCTGGATGCCTTTGGTCCCGTCACCGACAACGCCGGGGGGATCGCCGAAATGGCGGGCCTGCCCAGCGAGGTGCGACATTCGACCGACGCTCTCGACGCGGTGGGCAACACCACCAAGGCGGTGACCAAGGGCTATGCGATCGGATCGGCGGGCCTCGGCGCGCTGGTGCTGTTCGCGGCCTACACGTCTGACCTGAACTATTTCGCGGCCAATCCGGACCTGTATCCCTTCTTCGCAGGCATGGGCGCGATCGATTTCGGCCTGACCAATCCGTATGTCGTCGTCGGCCTGCTGTTCGGGGGGCTGCTGCCCTTCCTGTTCGGGGGCATGTCGATGATGGCGGTGGGCCGGGCCGCCGAGGCCGTCGTGGCCGAGGTGCGTCGTCAGTTCCGCGAGAACCCCGGCATCATGACCTACGAGGTCAAGCCGGAGTATGGGCGGGCCGTCGACATCCTGACCAGGGCCGCGATCAAGGAGATGATCCTGCCGTCGCTGTTGCCGGTGCTGTCGCCGATCGTGCTTTTCGTCGCCGTGCTGGCCATTTCGGACAAGGCGACGGCGTTTGCAGCGCTAGGGGCCATGCTGATGGGTGTGATTGTGACCGGCCTGTTCGTGGCCATCTCGATGACCTCGGGCGGCGGCGCATGGGACAACGCCAAGAAAGTGATCGAGGAAGGCTTCACCGACAAGAACGGCGTCGTCCACGGCAAGGGCTCGGAGGCGCACAAGGCCGCCGTCACAGGCGACACCGTTGGCGATCCCTACAAGGATACGTCCGGCCCGGCGGTGAATCCGATGATCAAGATCACGAACATCGTAGCGCTGCTGCTGTTGGCAGTTCTGGCGAGCGGGAACGTCGGCTAGCCCATCCCGATAGCGAAAACAAAGACGCCCCGGAGAGCGATCTCGGGGCGTTCTTCATTCTGGCATCGAAGAGTTTGGCCTAGTCGTCGCGGCGCTGCTGGCCGGGGACGTCCTCGTCCGTGCGAGGCAGTTGGCCACGGCCGACGTTGCCCAGCAGTTGTTCCAGAATGGTCAGCTGGCGACCGCGCGTCGGCGTCTCATTGCTGTTCATGGACAGGCGCTGGCCGTCGTCGAGCCCGAGCGTACGAACCTCTGCGACTTGGCCAGCGTCGTTGAAAGTAATTTCCGTCACGCTGCGCTGCGTCACCTGCGGACGATTGTAAGTATATTTCTCGGTCGTCTGGCTGATGTAGTACCAGACAGTGTCCTTCTCGAACGTCGAGGTGGTCGAGGGCGAGCCGAGGCGGGTCAGCACCGTCTGCCGTGTGTCCGTGCCCGCCACGATGTCCGTCGGCTTGGCGTCGATGGCCTGAAACCCGTTCTGCCCGATCGTGGGCGCACAGGCGACGGTCAGGGCTGCGACCGAAAGAGCGGCAAAAGTCAGGGAAATGCGGAGCATGGGCGAGCCTGCGACAAAACAAGGTCTTTGACCTAACCGGACCTGCGCCTTAGTTCAACGGCGCGGCGGAAAAGGGGCCGTATGATCATGCTGTCAAAACTGTTCCGAACCCGACCCCACGTCCGAATGGGTGAGACCCTGTATGAACGGGCGGTCGATCAGGCCCGCCATACGGATTTTTACACGACGCTGGGCGTCGCCGACCAGATCGATGCGCGATTCGAACTCTACACTCTGCATGCCCTGCTGCTGATTCTACGCCTGCGCGACGATGACCAGAATCGCGACGAGGGCGGGGCCGAGGCGGCGCAGGCGCTGTTCGACACCTATGTCTCGGCGCTGGATCATGCGCTTCGGGAACTGGGTGTGGGCGACACCTCCGTCGGCAAGAAGATGCGCAAGCTGGGAGAGGCCATGTACGGACGGATGCAGGCCTATGAGACGCCTCTGCGCGACGGCGATCAGGCGGCGTTGGCGGCGGGCCTGGCGCGGAACGTCTATGAGAGCGACGATGCGGCCACAGGTGCGGCCTTGGCGCGTTATGCCATTGCCAGCCGTCGACGCCTGGCGACACAAGGTTTTGGTTCGCTATTGAAGGGCCCGGACTGGGCGGAGATTGCGGCATGATCGAGAGCGGATTGCCCTACAGCGTGCCGGTGCGGTTGCATCAGGCCGGAGCGGGTCTGGAGCGGCATCTGGAGCCGGACGCAGCCGAGCGGGCGAAGATTGCAAAGTCGCTGGACCTGGCGTCGCTGGACGCTTTTGACGCCGACATCAAACTGGAGCCCAGTGGTCACTCGGGCTGGCGCGTGTCGGGCCGGGTGCGGGCCGACGCGGTCCAGACATGCGGTCTGACGCTGGAGCCGCTGCCGATCCACATCGATGCCAGGTTCTCGATACCGCTGGCTGAGGCGGTCGAAACCGAAAGTGACGAGATCGACGTCACCCTGGACGACGATGCGCCCGACCTGATCGAGGACGGTCAGATCGACCTGGGTCAGTATGCGGTCGAGCAACTGGCGCTGAAGCTGGACCCGTTCCCCCGCAAGCCGGGCGCCGAATTCGTACAGCCCGAAGAACCGGCGGAAATCTCGCCCTTTGCGGTGCTGAAAGCGTTGCGTCCGTCCGACGAAGGTTGACGCAGGGTCTGCACGGTTGCATCCCCCCGGCGCGGGTCTATCTTCCCGCCTCAAAGCGCCCGAGTCCCTGGCGCGACGGAGTCGAACCGGCTTGCCATCCTCCATACTGATTTCGCTCGACGGCATGGGCGGGGACCACGGTCCGCCCGTCGTAATCGCCGGCATCCAAGACTATCGCAAACAGCACGGCGGCGATGGTGTCCGCTTTCTGGTGCATGGCGACGAGGCCGCCATCCGGACCGAGATGGGCAAATGCGGCCTGGGCGACGATCTGGTCGTCGTGCGCCACACCGACAAGGTCGTGGGCATGGAAGAAAAGCCCGCCCAGGCCATGCGGCGAGGCAAGGGCTCGAGCCTGTGGAACGCGATCGAGGCGGTGAAGACGGGTGAGGCGCATGCTGTCGTCTCGGCGGGCAATACCGGGGCATTAATGGCGATTGCCAAGCTGATCCTGCGCATGTCGGCCCACGGGCTGGAACGTCCGGCGATCGTCGCCAGCTGGCCCACGCTGCGCGGCGTGACCGCCGTGCTGGATGTCGGGGCCAATATCGAGAGCGACGCCGAACAGCTGATCGAATTCGCCATCATGGGCGAGGCCTTTCATGCCGCCGTGCACGGTGTAGCGTGTCCAACCGTCGGCATACTGAACGTCGGCTCCGAGGACATGAAGGGCCACGAGGAGGTCCGGGAAGCCAGCCGTGTCCTGCGTGAGGGTGGTTTGGGTTTGAACTATCACGGCTTTGTCGAGGGCGATGACATCGCCAAGGGCACGGTCGATGTGGTCGTGACCGACGGCTTTACCGGCAATATCGCGCTCAAGACCGCGGAGGGCGTGGCGCGGTTCATCTCGGCCCTGTTGAAGGAGGCGCTGACCTCCAGTCTTCAGGCCAAGGTCGGGGCGGCGATCGCCATGCCGGCGCTTAAGGCCATGGGACGACGGATCGATCCCAGTTCCATCAATGGCGGACCGCTGCTGGGTCTGAACGGCATCGTGGTGAAGAGCCACGGCGGGGCTGACGCAAAGGGCTTTGCCAATGCCATTCGTATTGCGGTGGATCTGGCCCGCAGTGACTATCTGACCAAGGTGCGCGACAGCCTGAACCGGCTGCCAGCGGCCCTGGAGTTGCCGGCGGCGACGCCGGAGACCGTGACGGAGCCTTCCCAGTGAGCGTAGTGCGCAGCGCCGTGACCGGCGTCGGATCCTTCCTGCCCGAACAGATCGTAACCAATGCCGACTTGGCCCAAATCGTCGACACGTCCGACGAATGGATCCAGGAACGCACCGGGATCAAGCAGCGTCACAAGGCCCGTGACGACCAGCCGACCAGCGACCTGGCCACCGAGGCCGCGCGGCGGGCCCTGGCCGATGCCGGCAAGACGGCGGCTGATGTCGATCTGATCATCGTGGCGACCACGACGCCGGACATGACCTTTCCGGCCACGGCTTCGATCGTGCAGCGCAAGCTGAGCGCGCCGGTAGGAATTGCGTTCGATGTCCAGGCGGTCTGTTCTGGCTTCGTCTATGCGATGAGCGTGGCGGACGGCTTCGTGGCGCGGGGCCTGGCCAAATGCGCCCTTGTGATCGGTGCCGAGGAAATGACCCGCCTGATGGACTGGACCGACCGGTCGACCTGCGTCCTGTTTGGCGACGGGGCCGGTGCCTTCGTCATGGAGCCGCGCGAGGGGCAGGGGACCAAGGACGATCAGGGCCTGCTGGGGTTTGCCCTGCGTTGCGACGGCAACAAGACGGACCTGCTGTATGTCGATGGCGGACCGGCCACGACGGGCACGGTCGGGCATCTTAGGATGGCCGGGAACCAGGTGTTTCGTCATGCCGTCGTCAATATCGCCGAGGCCATCACGGCGGCCTGTCAGGCGGCCAGCATCGAAGTGTCCGATGTCGACTGGTTCGTGCCGCACCAGGCCAATCAGCGGATCATCAAGGGCGTCGGTGACAGGCTGGGTCTGGACGAAAACAAGGTCATCTCGACGGTGGCGATCCATGCCAATACTTCGGCTGCGTCCATCCCGCTGGCCATGGATGCGGCCATTCAGGACGGACGGATCAAGCGGGGCGACATGGTACTGCTTGAGGCCATGGGCGGCGGGCTCACCTGGGGAGCCTGCGCCTTCCGTCTGTAAAATAGGGTTTTCGGCTTTCCATTTGACGACGCTTGGCCTTTTATAGATCGAACGACCCTCGGAGGGGAGCGGACCGTGACCGACAATCAGACCCTGACTCGCGCAGACCTGTGCGAAGCCGTCCATGAAGAGGTCGGGCTCTCGCGACTGGAGTGTTCCGCCATGGTCGAACGGACGCTGGAACTGATCATCGAATCGCTGGAGCGCGGCGAGACCGTGAAGCTGTCCGGATTTGGTGTGTTTCAGGTCCGCGAGAAACGTGCCCGCATGGGGCGTAATCCCAAGACGGGCGAGCCTGCTGCGATCAATCCGCGCCGGGTCATCAGTTTCCGTGCCTCGCAGATCATGAAGGGCAGGGTCCACGACGCGGTCGTGAGCGCCTGACGCCCGTGGCCAAAAGCCCCCAAGCTTTTCGTTCCATCTCCGAAGCGGCCGACGAGGTCGGTGTGCCCCAGCATGTGCTGCGGTTCTGGGAAACCAAATTTGCCTTCATCGCGCCGATGAAACGGGCTGGAGGGCGACGGTTTTATCGCCCCCAGGACCTGGTGCTGCTGAAGGCAGTCAAACGGCTGCTGCATGACGAAGGCCTGACCATCAAGGGCGTGTTGCGTCTGCACAAGGAGCAGGGGCTGAAGGCGTTGGCCCGCTATGGTGATCCCGGTGGACTGGTCAGTTTCGATGATGAAATGGCTGCGGCTATGCCCGAAACGCGTTCGACGTCGGGTCGAGCGACGGTTCGCCTGCGTCAGGCCCTGGCCGAGATCGAGGGCGCGCGGGCACGCCTCGATGCGGTTCTCATGAGAAGCGCCGGTTAGGCCATTTTTCCGTTTGCGGTCCGGCCAACCCCGTCTATAGGGAGCCCCTCTCGGAGCGTGGCGCAGCCTGGTAGCGCACTTGACTGGGGGTCAAGGGGTCGCAGGTTCGAATCCTGTCGCTCCGACCATCTTCCCTTGACCCGGTTCATCTTTGTTGTCCTATCGTGCGCGACGCGGTCGCTTGCTACTTGAGGACGGGTTGGCCCTGGCACTCGTGACGCGCTGCTTGCGGCAAGTGTCGTTTCAGTCCTTCGGCTTGCCGCCCTCGGCCCATTTGAACAGCGGGAACAGGGGTACGCCCCAGGCAATGCCAGCGACTGCAAAGAAAGCCATGTCGATCCATGGCGAGTTCGGCAGATGGTCGCCGATGGCAATGACGGCCCAGACGTAGAAGATCAGAAAGACCACAGTGCCCAGGCTGGCGACCAGGCGACGGCCACGCGGGCCCATCAGCGCTTGTTCCGGAACAGGAAGAAGGTGCCTAGCGCGAGAGCCGCTGCGATGCCCGACCATGCGAGCCACAGCCACTGCTGTGACGTGGCCACGCCGAAAACCCTGACCGCCAGAAACCAGCCCGCGACCGCTCCGACGCCGGAGACCAGGGCCGTGGCGAAGAAACCGCGGCGTCCGGTCAGCATGTCGGCCACACCGGCCAGGGCAAGGGCGATGGCCACGGCGGCGGCGATCTGGGCGTAGGGCAAGCAGCGTCTCCTGTTGCGGCGATCAGACGCCGTAAAGCGACTGGCACTCGTCGCCGGGGGCGGGCATACCGCTGATCCCGACGGTGAGCCAGTGCCACCGGGGGCAGTGTAACGGTCGGAACGGCGGGCGTCGAATGAAGCGTTTTAGCGCAGGTGGGCAGAGCCGGGCAGTGGCGGTCTGGCTGTTCGTCAGCGCAGCCCTGGTGTTCGCCATGGTCGTGGTCGGCGGCGTGACGCGCCTGACCGGATCGGGTCTGTCGATCACCGAGTGGAAGCCGATCATGGGGGCCTTGCCGCCTATGAACGGAACCGACTGGGCCGAGGCCTTTCAGAAATACAAGACGATCCCTCAGTACGCGCACATCAATCCGGACATGACCCTGGACGGGTTCAAGACGATCTTCTGGTGGGAGTGGGCACACAGATTTCTGGGGCGAATCATCGGCGTCGTGTTTGCCGTACCGTTCTTCGTGTTTCTGGCGCTGCGGAAGATCCCCAAGCGGCTGATCGGGCGGTGCGCGGTGCTGCTGGCGCTGGGCGGGCTGCAGGGGCTGATCGGTTGGTGGATGGTGTCCAGTGGTCTGTCGGAGCGGGTCGATGTCGCGCCCGAGCGCTTGGCGACGCATCTGGGGCTGGCGCTGCTGATCTTCATGGGACTGATCTGGACTGGGCTGGAGGCCTGGAACGGCGAGGAGCATTCGCGCTCGCCCGTGGGCTGGAGCCGAGGGGCGGCGGTGCTGCTGGGGGCCGTCTTCGTGCAATGCCTGCTGGGCGGGCTTGTGGCGGGAGCAAAGGCGGGGTTCGTCTATACGGACTGGCCGCTGATGAACGGGTCGGTCTTGCCGCCGGTCGAGTGGGGCGCAGGAGCGCTGACCTTCCTGCACGATCAGGCGCTGGTGCAGTTCAACCATCGGATCGCGGCCTACGGCCTGCTGATCGGCGGGACGATCTATGCGGTACAGGCGTGGCGCTGGCGGCTGGCCGAGGGGCTGGGCGTCAGCGCCATGGTAGTAGCAGCCGTGCTGTGGATGCAGGCGGCGCTGGGTGTCGTGACCCTGATCCATGCCGTGCCGTTGTGGCTGGGAGCGCTGCACCAGGCCGGGGCGGCTCTGGTCCTGGCCGTGGTGACGATCAATCTGTGGCTGGTGCGCCGATCTCAGCCGCGCCTGTTCATGTCCGGACCGAGGACCAAGGTCCTCTGATCGCCAGGGTGATGCCCGGGTACATGATGTTCACGAACAGCACCTCGCCGTCGGGCGAGAAGACGGCTCCTGCAAACTCGGAATTCCCCGCGAACACATTGCGGCCGATGGCATAGACCTGCCCGTCCGGCGTGACGCCCTTCAGGTGGTTGCGGATGTCGCTGGAATAGTTGTCCTCGCAGACGATCAGATGGCCCCAGGGTGCGATGCAGATGTTGTCGGCCATGTTCATGGTGCGCAGGTCGGTGCTTTCCGTGAACAGCTGGATGCGACCGGGACGGCTGGTCTCACCCGCTTGGCCTTCGTCGGGCGAGGGGATGTAGCGCATGATCTGACCACGCTTCAGAGGCCCGCCCGAGGTGGCAGTCATGTAGAGTTCGTTGTCGCCCCAGAAGATGCCTTCGCCGCGCGCGACCAGGGCCGCCCCGGAGGCATGGCCACGCAGACGCAGGTCGTCATTCGGCGATTCGACGTCGTCCATGTCGATCCAGACGACCTCGCGCCAGTCGCGCACGGCCCATTCGGCGCTGTCCCAGTTGCGGGTGTCGGCGCGGGGCTTGTCCTTGAAAGCCATGGCCTGGAGGCGACCGCCTTCGATCAGCTTGCCGGGCGTTTTGGGGATGAAGCGATAGAAGAGGCCGTCGCCCTGATCCTCGGTCTCATAGACGATGCCGGTGCGGGGGTCGATGCAGACCGCCTCGTGATCGAACCGGCCCATGGCCTTGAGCGGCACGGGATCGACCAGGCCGGTCGCCGTGGCGGGGACTTCGAAGACGAAGCCGTGCGGCTTGGTGACGTCGCGGGTGGCGGGCGTTTCGGTCGTCTCCTCGCAGGTCAGCCAACTGCCCCAGGGGGTATGGCCGCCGCAGCAGTTGGTCGAGGTGCCGGCAAGGGACAGATGCTGGCTGACCTTCCGGCGTGTGGCGAGGTCATAGATCAGTGTGGTGGTGCCGCCGGGCAGGGCGCGACCGTCCTTGTAGGTGTCATAGCCCTTTGACGCGTCCAGCAGGCCGATGCGCTGCTGGTGAAAGCCGCCGGGGCCGAGATTGCGGTGAAGCGCGCTGGAGCCTTTGAGCTCGTGATTGCAGACCAGGGCGACGCGGGTCCCATCCAGAGGGAAACAGCCCATGCCGTCCGGCTGACCCGGCACGAACAGGCCATCGTCCATGGTGTCGCCGCTCTGGGAGACGATCTCGTAGGTGAAGCCTTCGGGCAGATCGAGCAGCTTGTCGGGGTCGGCCATCAGCGGGCCGTAGCCGTGCACATCATTGATATAGGTCTCGCCCGCCGGTGCCGCCTGGGCTTTGACATTGCGGGCCAGACCGGCAAAGGCGACCGCAGCGGCAGAACCAGTGAAAAGCTGACGACGATCAGGGCGCATGCGAGAAGACTCCGTGGATGCTGTCTTATGCAGGGCCGGGGTGGCGGGATCATCATGGTTCTGTGACGAACGACGCCATGACGCAGGCAATCACGATCTCCCGCATGATGGATCGCCGGTAGAAACGCGCCTCATTCTGCCAAACATATGCGGTATTTTAATACCTTACTAAATTAGACCAATATATACAATGACATATCGGCATGTTTGGGTGACATCAATCATTGACCCCAACCCTGTCATCCCCTAGTAAGCGCGCCTTCCGCTTCTTCCGGCCATATGGTGGGGAGGGGCTCATCGTATCGCCTTCCCGGGAAACCCACGTCATGCTGAAGAGCACTACGGCTTCGTTGAAGCCGGCCGACGTCGAGAAGAAGTGGATCCACATCGATGCCGAAGGCGTCGTCGTGGGCCGTCTCGCGACGTTCATCGCCAACCGTCTGCGCGGTAAGCACCGCGGCGACTACACGCCCCACGTCGATTGCGGCGACTATGTCGTCGTCACCAACGTCGACAAGGTGGTGTTCACCGGCAAGAAGAACACCGACAAGATCTACTACCGCCACACCGGTCACCCGGGCGGCGTCAAGCAGACGACCCCGGAAAAGGTCCTGAACGGCCGCTTCCCCGAGCGTGTCCTTGAAAAGGCCGTCGAGCGCATGCTGCCCAAGGAGAGCCCGCTGGCTCGCAAGCAGATGACGCACCTGCGCCTGTTCGCCGGTTCGACCCACGATCACGAAGCCCAGAAGCCCGAGACGATCGACTTCGCGTCGGCCTCTCCCAAGAACACCCGGAGCGTCTGAGCATGACCGACGTCACCAACACCGAAGCCGCCACAGGTTTTGATGCTCTGAAGAGCATGCAATCCCCCGGCTTGGGCGAAGAGCACCCCGTCTACGTCCAGAAACTGGACGCCCAGGGTCGTGCCTATTCGACCGGCAAGCGCAAGAACGCGATCGCTCGTGTCTGGGTGAAGCCCGGCACCGGCAAGTTCACGATCAACGGCAAGGACCAGATGCAGTATTTCGCCCGCGAAATCCTGCGCATGATGATCGCCCAGCCGCTGGTCGTCACCGGACGTGAAACCCAGTTCGACGTGGTCTGCACCGTCGAGGGCTCGGGCCTGTCCGGCCAGGCCGGCGCGATCCGCCACGGCCTGTCGCACGCCCTGACCCACTATGAGCCGGCCCTGCGCCCGGTCCTGAAGCCGCACGGCTTCCTGACCCGCGACAGCCGCGTCGTCGAGCGCAAGAAGTACGGCCGCGCCAAGGCCCGCAAGTCCTTCCAGTTCTCGAAGCGCTAACTCGCAACCGCGAGTGGGATTACAAAGGCGCTCCGGGGAAACCTGGAGCGCCTTTTTCTTGTTTCCTTCTCCCGCAAGGGGTGAAGGGTCTGGAGTGTCCGATGACCCACACCATCTTCATCGACGGCGAGGCCGGGACGACGGGGCTGGAGATCCGCGAGCGGCTGGAGGCGCGTAGCGACCTCGAGCTGATCCTGCTGGGCGACCGGCGGCGCGAGGTCGAGGCGCGGCGCGAGGCGCTGAACGCGGCTGACGCGGTGATCTTGTGCCTGCCGGATGAGGCGGCGAAGGAGGCCGTGGCCATGATCGAGACCCCGGAGGTGCGGGTGATCGACGCCTCCACGGCCTACCGGGTCGATCCGGCCTGGACCTATGGTTTTGCGGAGATGGCCCAAAACCTTGGCCAGATGGGCCAGAGAGAGCGGATCGCGAGCGCGACGCGGGTGTCCAATCCGGGCTGCTATCCGACCGGCTTCATTGGCCTGATCGCGCCACTGGTGCGGGCCGGGCTGGTGCCCGCCGACTGGCCGGTGACGGTCAATGCGGTGTCCGGCTATTCCGGTGGCGGCAAGGCGATGATCGCGGAGTTCGAGGCCGGCACCCCGACGCCGTTCCGCGCCTATGGCCTGTCGCTGAAACACAAACATGTCCCCGAGATGACGCGGCACACGGGCCTCTCGCGCGACGTGCTGTTCGCACCGGCTGTCGGGAACTATCGCCAGGGGATGCTGGTCGAAGTGCCGCTGCACCTGTCGGCCCTGCCCGGATCGCCGTCGGTCGCGGCCGTGCATGACGTGCTGGCCCAAACCTACGATGGCGAGCGTTTCGTCGAAGTGGCGTCGCTGTCGGCGACCGAGGCGATGTCCGGGCTGGATCCCGAGGGCCTGAACGGCACCAACCGGATGCGTCTGCATGTGTTCGGCGACCGGTCGGGCGGTCAGGCGCGGCTGGTGGCCTTGCTGGACAATCTGGGCAAGGGGGCGTCCGGCGCGGCGGTGCAGAACCTGAACCTGATGCTGGCGTTGGACGAAGGGGCGGGGTTGAGCTGATCCGCCGCGCTTGAAACCTCTGCGGTCTTGTCGACGTATATCCAAGCATGACCCAAGCTCTGAGCCGCCGAATCCTGTTCCTGACCGCCGGTGCGGTCGCCCTGACCGGCTGTGCGCCGGGGACGGCGGACGCCTCCACCCGTCAGTACGCCAACTCGCCCTTTCGCCGCGTGACGGATGCGCAATGGCGACAGCGGCTGCCACGCGCGGCCTATGACGTCCTGCGGCACGAGGCGACCGAGCGGCCGGGTTCTAGTCCCCTGAACAACGAGAGCCGGCGCGGGACCTTCATCTGTCGCGGTTGCGACTTGCCGTTGTTCCGGTCCCAGTGGAAGTATGACAGCCGCACGGGCTGGCCCAGCTTCTACGACGTCATCGCCGCCAATATCGGGACCAAGACCGACTATGCGATCGGCATCCCGCGCGTGGAATATCACTGCGCCCGCTGCCTGGGACACCAAGGCCATGTGTTCGACGACGGCCCGCGTCCGACGGGCAAACGCTACTGTAACAATGGCGTGGCGTTGAAGTTCGTGCCCGCCTGACGGCTCAGGCCTGTTTGCGGGCCGTGATCGCCGACTGGACCGTCACCCCGAACAGGATCGAGGCGATCACGACCATCAGGCCGTAGTTGAAGCCGCGGATGAAGAACGGCACGACCGCCAGGACGGTCACGATGCTGGGAAATATCCCCGCCCAGACGGCCGAGGTCGGAGCCAGCGGGCTGATCATGGGCGGCCGCTGGGCGTTCATCTTCATCAGCTTCGAAAGCGGCTGGTTCAGGCCGACGTAGATGACGGTGTAGAGCACGGCCAGCGCCGGGTTCAGCCACACCGGACCAGGCTCGCCATAGACGGTCGCCGTCATCGTCAGGAGCAGAAGCGGGATGCCGGTCGCAAAGGCCAGCAGCAGGTTCGGTTCGATACGCGTCAACTCTTGACCTTCACATAGGAGCCTGGGGCCGGTTCTAGCGGCGAAAGAGGGCCGGATTTGGGGTCGCGGGCCGCGACCCATCCGCCCGACTTGTCATGCAGCCAGTCGGCCCAGTGGTTCCACCAGCTGCCGGGATGCTCCTCGGCCCCCGCCTGCCATTCGGCCAGGGTCGCGGGCAGGGCAGGGTTGATCCAGTGCTGGTATTTGTTGGCGCTGGGCGGATTAATGACCCCCGCGATATGCCCCGATCCGGCCAGAGTCAGCGTCACGTCGGCATTGGAGAAGGCCCGCGCCGACCGATAGACCGAGTTCATCGGCGCGATGTGGTCCTCGCGACTGGCCTGGAAATACAGCGGGATGGTGACCTTGGACAGATCGACCGTGAGGCCGCCGATCTCGAACGTGCCCTGGCTGAGCCGGTTCTGGCCATACATGGAGCGCAGATAGTCCATGTGAAGCCGCTTGGGCATGCGGGTCTGATCCGCATTCCAGAACAGCAGGTCGAAGGCAGCGGGCGACTTCCCCATCAGATAGTTGGACACAAAGAACGACCAGATCAGGTCGTTGGCCCGCAGGGCATTGAAGGTCTCGGCCATGGCCGCGCCGGGCAGGACGCCGCCAGCCGCATCCATCTGTTCCTCGACCTGGGCCAGCCAGTGCTCGTCGGTGAACAGAAGGAGGTCGCCCGCCTCGGCGAAGTCGTGCTGCGCGGCGAAGAAGGTTGTGGCCGTGACCCGCTCGTCCTTTTTCGCCGCCATATGGGCCAGGGCCGCGCCCATCAGGGTGCCACCGATGCAGTAGCCGACGGTGTTCAGGTGCTTGCCACTAGTCTGCTCCAGCACCTTTTCGATGGCGCGATAGATGCCCTTGTCCAGATAGTCGTCAAAGCCGAACTCGGCCTTGTCTCTGTCCGGATTGACCCAGGAGCAGACGAAGACGGTGAACCCTTGCGCCGACAGCCAGCGGATCAGCGAGTTCGCGGGCTGCAGATCCATGATGTAGAATTTGTTGATCCAGGGCGGGAAGATCAGCAGGGGGATGGCCCGCTGCTTGTCCGTCGCGGCATCGTACTGGATCAGTTCGAACAGCTCGTCGCGCCAGACGACCTGGCCCGGCGCGGTGGCGACGTTTTGGCCGACGACGAACTGGCCATAATCGGCCTGGCTGATCTTCAGCTTGCCTGCACCGCGCTCCATGTCGGCGGCGAAATTCTGCATCCCCCGCACCAGCGATTCGCCATTGGTCTCGGCCAGGGCCTTCAGCGCGGCCGGGTTGGAAGCCAGAAAGTTGGACGGCGAGAAGGCGTCGGTCAAAAGCTTGGTGAAGAACTCGGCCCGTCGCTTGGTCAGGGGATCGACATCATCGACGCTGGAGACCAGGCCGTTCATCCAGTCAGCGGTGACCAGATACGACTGGCGCATCATGTCGAACATGGGGTTTTCGGACCAAGCCGGGTCCTTGAACCGCTTGTCCTTCGACGGTTCGGGGGGCGTGTCGTCGCCTGCCGCGCGGCGCGTCGTGGTGGCCCACAGGTCCATGTAGCGGTTGAACAGATCGGCTTGGGCGGCGAACAGGCGATCGGGGCGCGAGGCGAGGCTGGTCATCACGCTGTTCATTGCCGGGCCGACGTTGAACGGGTCGGGCGACAGGGCGGCAGGGCGGTCCGCCTGAGACAGGGCGGCCTCGGCAATCGCGGTCTGGGCCGTCATCGCGGCGCGGGCCAGATTCAGCGAAAGGCTCTCGATCATCTGACGCTGTTCGGAGCCGACGTCGCCGAAGGGGTAAGAGGGGGTTTCTGATGTGGGCTGTGGTTCCGGTGTCGGGGACGGGGGCGCATCGGCCTGAACGGCTTCGACGACAGGGGAGGGGGTGGGCTCGATCTTTGGCTTGGCCGCCTTGGCGCGGGGACGAGGCGGCTTTGCTGACGTCGGGCGACCCGACTTGCGCGGCGCACGCGAAGCCGCGTCAGGCACCGTCTTCGGGACCGACTTGGACGGGGGCTTGGCCATGGTCAGGCTCCTTGAGATCGTCGTCAGACAGGGCAAGCCGCGCGCCCGCCCTTCCGCCTGTCGCAATCATGGCATATGAGCGCACCTGAAATGAACGCATTGATCCAGAAAATCGGCAGCGTCCTGGTCATGGTGGTCTGCGCTTCGGCACTGACGGCCTGTGCGTCGTCGTTCAACCCCCGCACAGACGAGACTTCGCCGATTGCAGCAAGGGTTCAGGCTCTGGTCGATGCGAATCGCGAGTATCCGCGCTGGGCCGACTTTCCGAAGACGGATCAGCCTGCCCCGACCCCCACCGCCATTGCCGCAGAGGTCAATACGCTGAGGGTCACGCAGGGAGCCTTGGCGGGTGAAGTCGCCCGGATCGACTGGACACTGCCCGGCGATTCGGCGGCGTTCGCCGAGGCGCTGCGGGCGAGGGTGGCGGCCACTGCCGTCGCGCCGGCGACCCAGCAGACCCAAGCCGAAATCGATGAATACCTGCGCCGTGCCCGCGAACGCGGCCGTGCGCCACCGCCCATCACGCGCCGCCAATAACTTACTGATCGACGCGCTCGCCCGGATCGGAGAATCCGGCGATCATCCCCCAAGGAGATACGCCCATGGCCGATCTGGCCCCTTACGCCTCAACGCTGGCCGCCGATGCTGCGCGGGTGACTGAACTGGCCGCCATCGCGTCCTGGGCCCAGATCGGGCGTGGTGACGAGAAGCACGCCGATCAACTGGCCGTCGACGCCATGCGCACGGCGCTGAATGCGCTGGATATCGATGGTAAGATCGTGATCGGCGAGGGCGAGCGTGACGAAGCCCCCATGCTTTACATCGGCGAGAAGGTCGGCACCGGCAAAGGCCCGGCCATCGACATCGCTCTGGACCCGCTGGAAGGCACGACCCTGACCGCCAAGGCTATGGCCAATGCCCTGACGGTGCTGTCGATGTCGCCCGGCGGCGGCATGCTGCATGCGCCCGACACCTATATGGACAAGATCGCCAT
Organism: Brevundimonas sp.; assembly: GCF_041648055.1. Classification (GTDB taxonomy): domain Bacteria; phylum Pseudomonadota; class Alphaproteobacteria; order Caulobacterales; family Caulobacteraceae; genus Brevundimonas. The sequence goes on along the minus strand of NZ_JBAZPS010000005.1, from coordinate 37,533 downwards.
CGGCCCCGGATTTGCGCCCGGAACGGTCGATCTGGACATGAAGCCGGGCGACAATGTCCGCTCGCTGGCCTCGGCCAAGGGCGTGCGCCCGGAAGACATCACCGTCTGCGTCATGGACCGTCCGCGCCACGCCGAGCTGATCGCCGCCCTGCGCGAGGTCGGGGCCAAGGTCATGCTGATCACCGACGGCGATGTGGCCGGCGTGATCCACACCGCCGAGCCGGAGACCGGCATCGACCTGTATTTGGGCTCCGGCGGGGCACCGGAAGGTGTGCTGGCCGCCTCGGCGCTGAAATGCGTGGGCGGGCATTTCCAGGGGCGGCTGATCTTCCGCAATGATGAGGAGCGGGCGCGGGCCAATCGTACGGGCGTCACCGATTTCGACCGCAAATACGATTTGCACGAGTTGGTCTCCAAGGACGCCATCTTCGCGGCGACCGGCGTGACCAAGGGGGCCATGCTGGACGGGGTACAGATGAAGGACGGCTTCGTCTCGACCCATACGCTGGTGATGGATTCCTCGACCCGCACGGTCCAGCGCATCCGCACGATCCGTCCGGTCTGATGGCCGACGGCGCGGGCCAGCCTGCGTTTCTGGGCATCTCCCGCTCGCTGTCGGGCCGGGCCTGGCGGCAGAGGCCGGCCGAGGCGGGGCTAGTCCGCGCGCACATGCAGGCGCTGGGGCTGGACGAGCCGCTCGCGCGAGCGCTGGCGTCGCGAGCGGTGCAGGCCGATCAGGGCGCAAACTTCCTGAACCCCACGCTGAAGGCACTGTTTCCCGATCCGTCCAGCTTCATGGACATGGACGTCGCTGCACGAACCATCGTCGAGGCCTTGCAGGCCGGTCAGTCGATTCATGTGTTCGCCGACTATGATGTCGACGGCGCGTCCAGCGCGGCCTTGCTGGTCCGCTGGTTCAGGGCCTTGGGGACTGACCTGCCCATCTATGTGCCGGACCGCCTGACCGAGGGATATGGGCCCAGCGCCAAGGCGTTCGACACGCTGAAGGCGTCCGGAGCGGATCTGGTCATCACCGTGGACTGCGGCGCGGCGGCCAATGAGGCGGTGGCCCATGCGGCGGCCATCGGGCTGAAGGTCGTGGTCATCGACCACCACATGATGCGCGAGCATCCGCCGGTCTGCGCCGCCGTGGTCAATCCGAACCGGCCGGGGGACACCTCGGGCCAGGGCAATCTGGCGGCGGCGGGCGTGGTGTTCGTTCTTCTGGCTGCGCTGAACCGCGAGGGCCGAGGCAAGGGTCTGTTCGAGGATCGCAAGGAGCCGGACATCCGCCAATGGCTGGATCTGGCGGCCATGGGGGCGATCTGTGATGTAACCGGCCTGACTGGGTTCAACCGGGCCCTGACCAGTCTGGGGCTGCGCGTCATGTCCGACTGGGGCAATCCGGGCTTGCGGGCTTTGCTGGCTGCGGCGGGAGCCGAGCCAGGTCCCGCCAAGTCGAACCACGCAGGCTTCATCCTGGGGCCGCGAATCAATGCTGGCGGTCGGATCGGCAAGTCGGACCTGGGCGCGCGGTTGCTGTCGACCGATGACGAGGCTGAGGCTTCGGCCCTGGCGGCAGAGCTCCATGCGCTGAACATCGAGCGCCGCGAGGTTGAGCGCCTGGTGACCGAGGAGGCCACGCGGCGTGTCGAGGCCACGGGGGCGCACGACGATGGTTCTGCGGTCGTGGTCATCGAGGGGGCGGACTGGCATCCCGGCGTGGTCGGGATCGTGGCCGGCCGTCTGCGCGAACGCTGGCGTAAGCCCGTGGTGGTGATTGGCGTCGATGCGATCAACGGCATCGGCAAGGGCTCGGGGCGTTCGCAAACGGGCATGAATCTGGGGCGGGCTATTCAGGCGGCCTGGAACGAGGGTGTGCTGATCGCGGGCGGTGGCCATGCGATGGCTGCGGGCCTGACGGTGCGCGTCGACGATATCGGGCGTCTGAGAGATTTCCTGAACGACCGCATGGCGGGCGAGCAGGCGCATGCCGAGGCATTGGATGGTGTGGAAATCGATGCCCTTATCGAGCCGGGTGCGGCGACGCGCGTCCTGTTCGAGCAGTTTGAGCAACTGGCTCCCTTCGGTCCGGCCAATCCGGAGCCTTTGTTCGCGCTGTCGCATGTCGCAGCCCGAGATGCTGTGGCCATGACGGGCGGACATGTCAGATGCCGCCTGGTCGGGGCGGACGGAGCCTCGGTCAAGGCCATCGCCTGGCGCTGTTCGGACCTGCCGACAGGTCAGGCGCTGCTGTCGGGGCAGGGCGGGTTGAGCGTCGTAGGTCGCCTCAAGGCGGACGACTGGAACGGCCGAAAGGGTGTGCAGTTCGAGGTCGAGGACGTCGCTGATCCGCGGATGAATTAATCGGCCATCGGCGCTTGCATCCCCGAATGTCGGCGGCTATATCGCCGCTTCCCCGCGCAGCGGTCCCTTCGTCTATCGGTTAGGACGTCAGGTTTTCAACCTGAAGAGAGGGGTTCGACTCCCCTAGGGACTGCCAGCGCGGGGCATTCCATCTCCTGAGACCTGAGAACGGACTTCCCTGATCAGGGTGCCCCGGCCTATGACATCTGCTCATGGGTTGCGCTGTGGTGCCAGGGTGAAACAGCCGTGCGCCGCGCCCGATGGAAGCTCACGCCAGCGCAAATAAATTTGCATCGGCTTCTCCCGACCAGCGTTTTTTCTCTTTTCCTGAGTTCACAGAACCGTGTTAAACGGAACTCGTCCGTAAGGTTAAGCGGGCGGAGGGGTGGCTGTGTCGGACTACGAGGGCGTTGAGACGGGTGCGGTGGCGATTGTTCGTGTCATCGGTCACGTGAAGTGGTTCGATCCGGGTAAGGGATATGGCTTCATCGTGCCTGATGATTCCGGTCTGACCGAAGATCGTGATGTTCTGCTGCACGTCACCAGCCTGCGTGACAAGGGTTTCGAGACGGCAGGAGAAGGGGCACCGATAGTTTGTGACTGTACACGTCGCCCCAAGGGTTGGCAGGTCACCGAGGTGCATGAGCTTGGCGAAGGCGAAGGCCCCACTCAGCCCCTACGTCGATCCGCCTACGACGGCATTCGCCAGCATCCTGCTGCACTGACGGTGGACGACGCCAGCGCCGCCGGTATGGAAGTAGCGGTCGTCAAATGGTTCAATCGCACGAAGGGCTATGGTTTCGTGGTGCGAAACAACGAGCCAGGAGATATCTTCGTGCACGTCGAGACCTTGCGGCGCTGCGGACTGGATGATCTGTTGCCGGGCGAAGCCGTCGCGGTGCGGTTCGCCGACGGGCCAAAGGGCCTGGTGGTTGCGGAAATCAGACCGGGCGGTTGATCATGACCGCCCTATGAGGGTGTGAGTCTATGTCGAATCGTCGTGGGTTTCTGAGCGGTCTGGCGGCAGGCGTCGTCAGTCTGACGTTGTTGTCCGGCTGCGCAGGCGCGGGCACGCCCAAGGATGCACAGGGCAATCCACTCGAGCCTCTGACGGTCGTGACCAGTTCCGGTGAGCACCGCTTCATGGTCGAGATCGCTGACGATGATGCAGAACGCCAGCGCGGCATGATGGGGCGTCCACCCCTGGCGGATGACAGAGGCATGCTGTTTCAGTTTCCGGATGTCGCAGAGCGCGCCTTCTGGATGCACAATACGCCCTCTTCGCTGGACATCATCTACATCGATCCGCGCGGCGTGATCGTTTCGATCGCTCCGAATGCGCCGCCCAACAGCGATGCGCTGATCCCTTCGAACGGTCCTGCCAGCGGCGTTCTGGAACTACGTGCGGGTCGCGCCTCCCAGATTGGGGCCAAGGCTGGAGATAGGGTCCGACACCCATTCTTTGCCGAATAAGCGATTTGCTGCGTTGCGGCGCAGGCTCGAGTGTGTCACATCCCGCCGCCGGAGTGTAGCGCAGCCTGGTAGCGCATCTGGTTTGGGACCAGAGGGTCGGAGGTTCGAATCCTCTCACTCCGACCATTTATTTGGGGCGCTAACGCTCGCGACGCGGTCGCTCGCTTCTTGAGCGCAGAGTCGGCGCGGTGCCTCAGTGCTGCAGAGCCGAGGTTTGCCATGCTGGCCCGCATCTATCGTCCCGCCAAGACCGCCATGCAGTCGGGCAAGGCCAAGACCCTGAGCTGGCGCCTGGAATTCGAGCCGGCCTCGGCGCGGACCATTGATCCCCTCATGGGCTGGACCAGTTCCGACGACATGAACGGTCAGGTTCGTCTGACCTTCGACAGTGCCGAGGAGGCTGTGGCCTATGCCGAGCGCCATGGCATTCCTTTCCGCTTGCATGAGCCGCAAGAGCCGCCGGTGATCATCAAGGCCTACGCCGACAACTTCGCCACTTTCCGCAAGCAGCCCTGGACGCATTGATCAGAGGGTGGCTATCGCTCGGCGTCTCGCTGCTTGAGCCGAGTTTTCTTTTGCGGCTACCGCGCTTTGCGCTACTTGAGCCGCGAGAGCGCCCATAGCTCAACCGGATAGAGCACCCGCCTTCTAAGCGGGATGTTGCAGGTTCGAGTCCTGCTGGGCGCGCCAACTTGGCCATAGGGAACAAAGACGTCTGGGGCGGCTTTCCCGGTCATGCCGCGCTACTTCTTTGACACCACATCAGAACGAACACCCGTCGATGCCGACGGGGAGACCCTGCCCAACGACGCGGCCGCCTGCGCCAGTGCCGTGGCCAGCCTGGCGGAGTTGCTGCCGGGCGAAGCCTCGAAACTGATTGGAGGTGGTGTCTTCGGCCTGACGGTGGCGCGTGAGGACGGGACTGTCTTCTACCGGATAGAAGCGGTCGCCACGGCGGTGTAGAATATTAGGCGCGGTCGGTGTAGCGCATGGGTGTCATGCTACGGTGGCGCTGGGGACCGGATACAAGATATGGCCAGCGTATTGAGCGCGGATAACAGCGGCAATGGTCTGCTGGAATCTATGGACGAGGCGGATCAGATCGCGCTGGAGCCGCATCTGCGCCGCATGAAGGTCGAAAAGGATCAGGTCCTGATCGAGCAGGAATCGCGTATTCGCGAAGTGCATTTTCCGGTCGCCACAGAGTTGTCCAATCTCATGGCATTCAGCGACGGACGCGAGGTCGAGATTTCGACGGTCGGATCGGAAGGCGTTTCCGGCCTGGCCGCCTTCCTGGCCGAGGCTCCGTGTGCGTGGCGGGTGACCGTGCGTGAAGGCGACACCATCATCGCCCTGTCCGCAGCAGCGCTGAGGAAACAGGTGGGCGAGAGCCCCCGCCTGCTGAAGCGTCTGATGTTGCTGACCCACGACAATCAGTCCCAGGGGGCCCAGAATGCCGCCTGCAATGCGATCCACGACAGCACATCTCGACTGGCCCGATGGATATTGACGCTATGCGACAGGACCGGCCGGGACGCACTTGAGCTGACCCAGGAAGAAATGTCGGTCATGCTGGGCGTGCAGCGCACGACTGTGTCGGCCGGTGCTGCGGAGCTGAAACGTCAGGGTGCCATCTCCTACGCACGTGGTGCCCTGCGCGTCGAAAATCGGCGGCGCCTCGAGGGGGCGGCCTGCGAATGCTACATGATTCAGAAGACGCGAACCGAGAGACTGGGTCTGGCGCCCGGTCAGGATATGCTTGAACCCGAGGACTAAATGCCTCGTGGCGGTTGATACCGACGGCGCGAACGCTTCTAAAGGGCCGACGAGGGTCAGTACGACGGTGAAACGGACATGCAGCCAGTGAAGGCAGGCAAGGCAGCGATCACAGGTGTGATCTTGGCCCTGGGTCTTGGCCTGGCCGGTTGTGATCTGTTCGGCGGTGGCGAAACGGCGGACGATACAGCCCCTGCGACCGAGACCAGCACCGTCGCTCCCGAATTCGCCAGCCCGACGCTGGCCGCGATCAAGGCGAGGGGCCGCTTAAATTGCGGCGTCCACGAGGGCCTGGTCGGTTTCGCCTATACGGACAATCGCGGTCAGTGGCAGGGCTTCGACGTCGACTTCTGTCGCGCCTTGGCCGCAGCCGTGCTGGGCGATGCCAACGCCGTGCGATTCGTGCCCGTGTCCAATGCCCAAAGGTTCGAAGCTTTGCGCAGCGGCCGCGCCGATGTCCTCTGGCGCGAAACGTCCTGGACCCTGTCGCGCGAGGCTGAGGAAGGCGTGCGGTTCGCGGGCGTCAACTATTACGACGGTCAGGGCTTCATGGTGCGACGGGCGCTGACCCTGACCAGCGCGCAGGAACTGAATACGGCCCGCGTCTGCGTTCAGCGGGCTTCGACCTCCGAAGGCAATGTGGCTGACTGGTTCCGCGCACGTGGCCTGGAGTACCGCAAGGTCGAGGCGGTGAGTGCCGAGGCGGCGGCGGCGGCCTATGGGCGTGAGGAATGTGATGCCCTGAGCGCCGACATCTCGGCCCTGGCGGCGGCGCGAACGACGCTGGCCAGCCCTGACCAGCACATGATCCTGCCTGACGTCATCTCGAAGGAGCCACTGGGGCCGGCCGTCAAGCGCGGTGACGAGGCCTGGACCTCTGTCGTGCGCTGGACGTTGAATGCCTTGATCACGGCCGAGGAACTGGGCGTCACGTCCGAGACCGTGGATGCCCAGATCGAGGAAGCGACCGATCCGCGTATTCGCCGCCTCCTGGGCGTTGAAGGCGAACTGGGCGCGACGCTGGGTCTGTCCGATGACTGGGCCGCACGCGCCATCAAGGCGCGCGGCAACTATGGCGAAATCTTTGCCAGAAACATCGGCGTGGATTCTCCGCTCGACCTTGAGCGGGGGCTTAACGCACAATGGAACGCTAGGCCGGGCGGCCTGATCTACGCCCTGCCCATTCGATGACAGCGCCCGATCAACGGGCCGGGGGATATATGGAAGCGACCAAAAAAGGCGGACTGCCGCTTCACTGGCTGATGCTGATCGGCTTTGTGGTCGGGCTGGGAGGCGGTCTGGCCGTCAATATGCTGGTGGGTCCGGAAACGGAATGGGTCGTCTGGGTGACGACCAACATCACCGGACCGGCGGGGCAGATCTTCCTGCGCCTGCTGTTCATGCTGGTGATCCCGCTGCTGTTTTCGGCCCTTGTGGTCGGGGTGGCAGAGATGGGCGACCTGAAATCGCTGGGACGTGCGGGTTGGAAAACTCTGGCGCTGACAATCCTGATGTCCGGCATCGCCGTGATCATCGGACTGGTGATGGTCAATGTCTTCCAGCCGGGCGCGGGCGTCGATCGCATCCTGGCCGACCAGCTACTGGCACAAGGTGCCGAAGGGGCCGGCAATATCGTCGACAACGCGCCCGAGAGCATCCAGTTGGGCCAGTTCTTCCTTGAACTGATCCCGTCGAACGTCTTCACGGCCGCTGCCGAAAATCAAATCCTGCCGGTTATGGTATTCGCCCTGATCTTCGGTATCGGCCTGGTCATGGCCAAGAGCCCGGCGACCGACCGCCTCCAGCAGACCATCGAGGGCATCCTTGAGGTCACGATGAAGCTGATCAATCTGGTCATCAAACTGGCTCCGTTCGCCATCGCCTTCCTGATGTTCAACCTGGCGGCGCTGTTCGGGTGGGAGCTGCTGGTTCGGCTGGCGGCCTTCACCGGCGTGGCCGTGGGCGCGATGGCGATCCACATGTTCGTGGTCTATCCGACGATCGTCTGGACCTTGGGCAAGCGGTCGCCGCTGGCCTTCTTCCGGGGTATCCGCGAGCCCATGGTGGTGGCCTTTTCGACGGCCTCGTCCAACGCCACCCTGCCAGTGGCGCTCAAGGCGGCAGACGAGCAGCTGGGCCTGCCGCGCAAGATCGCGCGCTTCGTCCTGACGGTCGGGGCCACCGCAAACCAGAACGGCACGGCCCTCTTCGAAGGGGTGACCGTGCTGTTCCTGGCCCAGTTCTTCGGCATCGAGCTCAGCCTGTTCCAGCAGTTCGTGGTCATGCTGGTCTGCATCCTCGGCGGGATCGGGACGGCAGGAGTTCCTGCCGGGTCGCTGCCGGTCGTGGCAATGATTCTGGTCATGGTTGGCGTGCCCGCCGAGGGCATCGGTCTGGTGCTGGGCGTGGACCGCTTCCTGGACATGTGCCGGACCACGCTGAACGTCACCGGCGATCTGGTGTTGGCGACGGTCGTGTCGCGTGGCGAAGACGATGTGCCGATCCAGCCCGGCGACGACGTGCCCGTGGCACCGCCGGCCTAGGTCAGCCGGTCTGGATCGGAGTGTCCGACCGGGCACCCCATTCGGCCCAGGACCCGTCGTACAGGCGGCTGTCGGAGCCGAGTTCCGCCAGGGCCAGGCTCAAGACAGCGGCGGTGACGCCGGAGCCGCAGGTCGTGACGATAGGACGGCCGAGGTCCACTCCGGCATGCTGGAAGGCCTCAGCCAGAGCCTCGCCCCGCTTCAGGCGACCGGCATCGTCGAGGACCGACTTCATGGGCAGATTCAGCGCGCCGGGCATGTGACCCGGGCGCAGTCCGGCGCGCGGTTCTGGCGTCTGGCCCGCGAAGCGGGCGGCGGGTCGGGCATCGACCACCTGGGTATCGCCGGTGAGGGCGGCCATGACTGTCGGGACATCTGCGACGGCGTCAGAGGCCAAGGTGGCGCGGAAGGTCGCGGGAGCTGGTTTTGGCGGGGTGCCGGTTTCGACGGGGCGACTCTCGGCCTGCCAGGCAGGAAGCCCGCCGTCGAGCACAAAGACGTTGGCCGTGCCCATCACCTGGAATGTCCACCAGACGCGGGCAGCGGAGAACAAACCGACGGTGTCGTAGACCACAATGGTGTCGGTCTCTGCGATGCCTAAGCTACCGGCCGCTTCGGCAAAGGCTGCGGCAGTCGGCAGCATGTGCGGCAGGTCCGAGGTGTGGTCTGAGACGGCGTCTAGATCGAAGAAGACCGAGCCGGGAATGCGCACGGCCTCGAAATCGGCGCGGGCGTCGCGACCGTCCAGGTGCCAGGAGCCATCGACGACCCGCAGCGTAGGATCATTAAAGCGGGCAGCGAGTGCGGTGGCGGAGATCAGGGGAGAGGCCATTGGCCAAGACTAGCACAGACGACACGGGGGCGGGCAGGGGAACGCTGCGCCTGGTGCTGGGCGATCAGTTGTCGGACGGACTGTCCGCGCTGGAGGGGCTGGACGCCAAGCGTGACGTCGTCCTGATGGCCGAGGTGCGCGACGAGGCCACCTATGTGAAGCATCACAAGCAGAAGATCGCCCTGACATTTGCCGCCATGCGCAGCTTTGCGCTGCGGCTGGAGAAGCGCGGCGTGACGGTGCGTTATGTCCGGATCGACGATCCCGACAACAGCCACTCTGTCGTCGGGGAGTTGCATAGGGCGCTGGAGGGGCAATCGTTCGAGGCCGTGGCCATTACCGAATGCGGCGAGTGGCGGCTGGCCGAGGCGCTTGCGACCTTCGCGGGCGTGGGGCGGGTGCCGGTGGATATCCGCGAGGACCGACGCTTCATCGCGTCCCATGACCGGTTCCGGCGCTGGGCCTCGGGCAAATCCTCCTTGCGCATGGAGTTCTTCTATCGCGAGATGCGGCGCGAGACCGGCATCCTGATGGATGGAAAACTGCCGGAGGGCGGGCAGTGGAATTATGACGCCGAGAACCGCAAGAAGCTGACCAAGGGCCTGCGGCCGCCGAATCGGCTGCGGACGGTGCCAGACGCGGTGGCGCAAGGGGCGATCGCGGATGTGGCACGGCTGTTTCCCGACCACTTTGGTGATCTGGACGGCTTCGGCTGGCCTACGACGGCGGAACAGGCCGAGGTCGTCGTCGCCGATTTTCTGGAGAAGGTGCTGCCGTCCTTCGGGGACTGGCAGGATGCGATGGCCGAGGGCGAGCCATGGATGTGGCACGGCCTGATCTCGACCTCGATCAACCTGGGACTGGTCGATCCACTGGACGTGTGTCGGCGGGCGGAGGCGGTTTACCGGGCGGGCAAGGCCCCGCTGAATGCGGTCGAGGGCTTCATCCGCCAGATCATCGGCTGGCGGGAGTTCGTGCGCGGCATCTACTGGCTGAAGGTGCCGGAGTATCGGATGCGCAACTTCCTGGATGCGGACAGGGCCTTGCCGTGGTTCTTCTGGTCCGGAGAGACCGACATGGCCTGCGTGGCCGATGTCGTCGAGACGACGCGGGCCAATGCCTATGCCCACCATATTCAGCGGCTGATGGTGACCGGCAACCTGGCCATGCTGCTGGGGGTGCATCCGGACGCCGTCGATGACTGGTACATGACGGTCTATGCCGATGCTTATGAGTGGGTCGAGATGCCCAATACGCGAGGGATGGCGACGTTCGCGGACGGCGGGATCGTCGGATCGAAACCCTATGCGGCGTCGGGGGCCTATATCGACCGGATGAGCGACTATTGCGGCCCGTGCCGCTATGATGTGAAGGCCAAGACGGGCGAGGGGGCATGCCCATTCAACCGGCTGTACTGGGGCTTTCTGGAACGAAACCGGGGACGGCTGCGGGACAATGTCCGACTGGCCATGCCCTACCGCACGCTGGAAAACTTTGGCGAAGAAAAGCGCAAGGCCCTACTGGACGAGGCCGAGAGCTGCCGGACCACGCTGGGCGCGGTCCCGATCGACTAGGGCTCCGGGTCGTCCTTGTTGGACACGGTCTTCAGGGCCGCCAGCGCGCGCGCGCGGCCTTCAGCGTGGTCCACGATCGGACGCGGGTAGTCGTGGCCGAGCCTCAGGCCAATGTCGCGCAGGACCTCGGGCGGGGCCGTCCAGGGAGAATGCAACCACTTGTCCGGCACGCGTCGCACCTCCGGCACCCATCGTCTGACATAAGTGCCGTCGGCGTCGAACTTCTCGCCCTGGGTGATGGGGTTGAAGATGCGGAAATAGGGGGCGGCGTCCGCGCCTGACCCCGCGACCCACTGCCAGTTCTGGACGTTGGAAGCCAAATCGGCATCCACCAGCGTGTCCCAGAACCAGGCCTCGCCCTCGCGCCAGTCGATCAGCAGGTGCTTGATCAGAAAGGACGCCACGATCATGCGTACGCGGTTGTGCATGATGCCCGTGGCCCAAAGCTCGCGCATGCCGGCATCCACAATTGGATAGCCAGTCTGGCCGGTCTGCCAGGCCTTCAGGGCTTTGGCATCCTTGCGCCAGGGCATGGCGTCGTATTCGGGCCGGAAGGCTTGGGTCGTAATCTGGGGGAAGGCGGCCAGCAGGTGGGCCGAAAACTCGCGCCAGACGACTTCAGAAATGAATTTCTCGGCCTCCTTGCCAGCGGCCTTGCTGTCCCGGGCTGTCTCCACGACCCGCCACGGACTGATTTCGCCGAAATGCAGGTGAGGGGACAGACGACTGGTCCCCGCCTTGCCCGGCAGGTCGCGGTCGCGGCTGTAGGTCTTTGCTGCCGTGCTCAGAAAGGCATCCAGCGCTGCCTTGGCTCCGGCCTCGCCCGGCGTGCCGGTAAAGCCCCCGGACCAGTCGGGACGCGTCGGGTGTAGCCCCCAGTCGTCGATGTCGTCTGAGGCGACGTCAGTCAGGGCCTTGATGTGCCGAGGGATCGCGACATGCGCCGGCGGTGTCGCCTCGGCCAGCAGGGCTTTCATGAACGGCGTGAAGACCTTGTACGGCTGGCCCGAGCCGTTCAGCACCTTTCCCGGCGCGCACAGCAACGTCCCGTTGAAGCCCTTGCACTCGATATCGTCGGCCTGAAGGCTGTGGGCGATGTCGGCGTCGCGGGCGAAGGCATCGGGCTCGAACAACCGGTTCATGTAGACCGACTCGGCCCCCGTCTGATCGATCAAACGACGCAGTTCCGATTCGCTGTCGCCGCGTCGCAGGATCAGTTCAGCACCATGCTTCTTCAGCGAAGCCGCCAGCGCACGCAGAGACTTGTCCAGCCACCACAGCGAGGCCGCGCCCATGGGCCGGACGCGGCTGCCCTGATCGAGGATGTAGACCGACAGGACGGGACGACCGCTCTTCACCGCATGGCCCAGTGCCGGATTGTCCGCCAGACGCAGGTCCTGACGGAACCACAGGATGACGGAGCTGTCGTCGGCCTTGGTGGTCATGCGGTCGCGCTCCATGATAGCTTGCGAACACCAACGTCCGACGCCACCTGATCGCCGCATAGGTGCGTCAGTTGCGCCGCCTCTCCAAGCCGAAAGTCCATGCCCGTGTCAAAGCCCAACGCCATCATCGACATCAAGGACGGCCTGACCCGCCCCGTCTCCATCGGTGGCGGCCAGCGGATCGTCTTCATCGCCGGCCCGTGCCAGCTGGAAAGCCGTCAGCACGCGCTGGAGATGGCCCATGCGCTGAAGGAGATCGGCGAGCGGCTGAACGTCGGGATCATCTACAAGACCAGCTTCGACAAGGCGAACCGGACCAGCGCCAACGCCGCGCGAGGCTTCGGGTTGGATGGCTCACTGCCGATCTTCGCCGAAATCCGCGAAGTGACGGGCCTGCCCGTTCTCACCGACGTTCATACCGAGGAGCATTGCCGCATCGCCGCTCAGGCGGTGGACGTGCTGCAGATCCCGGCCTTCCTCAGCCGCCAGACCGACCTGCTGCTGGCCGCCGCCGCAACCGGCAAGGCGATCAACATCAAGAAGGGTCAGTTCCTCGCCCCCTGGGACATGAAGAATGTGATCGCCAAGGTGGTGGGTGCAGGGAACCCCAACGTCATGGCCTGCGAGCGGGGAGCCAGCTTCGGCTACAACACCCTGGTGTCGGACATGCGCGCCTTGCCGGTCCTGCGCGAGATCGGCTGTCCGGTCGTATTCGACGCGACCCACAGTGTGCAGCAGCCGGGCGGGCAGGGAACCTCCTCGGGCGGTCAGCGCGAGTTCGTGCCCGTCCTGGCACGCGCCGCCGTTGCCGTCGGTGTGGACGCCGTCTTCATGGAGACACACCAGGACCCGGACAATGCCCCGTCGGACGGGCCGAACATGGTGCCGCTGGATCAGTTCGAGGCCCTAGCCGCCGAGCTGATCGCCTATGACGACCTGACCAAGAGCCGGATGGCGAAAGCGGCGTGAATCCGATAGGCCGTAAGCATGGCTGAACGGACGCTCGACCTCGGACAATTGCAGGCGCTACTGGAGCGCGTGCGCGGGCTGAAGATCGCCTGCGTCGGCGACCTGATGCTGGACCGCTACGTCTATGGCGAGGTCAGCCGTATTTCGCCTGAAGCCCCTATCCCTGTGCTGAAGACGCGCCGGACAACGGCTATGCCGGGTGGCGTCGGCAATGTCGCGCGCAACGTGGCAGCGCTGGGCGGTGTGGCGCGTCTGGGAGCCGTGGTCGGTCAGGACGCGGCAGGTCAGGAACTTGTCGACCTGATCGCGGCCGAGGACGGCATCGAGGATGCGGTGGAGCGGCGGGTTGGCGTGGCCACCATCGTCAAGACGCGCTTCGTGGCGGCGGGGCAGCAGTTGCTGCGCCTGGATGAGGAAGACGCAACGGTCGCGGCGAAAGATAGCGCCGCGTTTACAGGCGCTTCCGTCATTCTGTTGTCCGACTACGCCAAGGGCGTGGTCAGCGATTCCGTGATCGCTCAGGCCATCGCAGCGGGGCGATCGGCGGGCGTGCCGGTCGTGGTCGATCCCAAGGGGCGGGATTTTGCACGCTATGGGGCCGTCGACCTGATCAAGCCCAATGCCAGCGAACTGGCGGGGGCCACGGGCCTGCCGGTCGAGACGGATGAGGAAGTCGAGACGGCGCTGGTGGCGCTTCTGGCGACCACCACGGCCAAGGCGGTCGTCGTGACCCGCGCGGGCAAGGGCATGAGCCTGATGCGGCGGGATGGACCTGTGGCGCACTTCCCGGGCCGGGCGCGCGAGGTGTTCGACGTCTCGGGCGCGGGGGATACCGGTCTGGCGGCGCTGGGTCTGGCGCTAGGGGCTGGAGCGTCGCTGGAGACGGCGGTCGAGTTTGCCATCCTGGCCTCGGGCGTGGTCGTGGGCAAGGCGGGGACTGCCGTTGTGACGGCCGCGGAGCTGATCGACGCCGAGATGAGCCAGCACGCAGCCAGCGCCCACGCCAAGGTGATGCCGCTGGACGACCTGGCGCATGTCGTCGAGGGCTGGAAGCGGCAGGGGCTCAAGGTCGGCTTCACCAACGGCTGTTTCGACATCCTTCATCGGGGCCACGTCGCCTATCTGGCCCAGGCGCGGAGCTGGTGCGACCGGCTGGTGGTGGCCTTGAATACCGATGCCTCGGTGCGACGGCTCAAGGGCGAGGGGCGGCCGATCAACGATCTGGACAGCCGGGCCGTCGTCATCGGCGGTCTGCAGTCGGTGGATCGGGTAACGGCTTTCGACGATCCGACGCCCCTGGCCCTGATCGAACGACTGCGGCCCGATGTACTGATCAAGGGCGCGGACTACACGCGCGAGGGCGTCGTCGGCGGCGATCTGGTCGAGAGCTGGGGCGGCGTCGTGCGGCTGGCGACCTTCGAGGACGGCTATTCCACCACGCGCACGATCGAGAAGATGAGGACGGACGGATGATGCGGCGCATGATCGTGGTGACCGGCGGCGCGGGCTTCATCGGCTCCAACATCGTGGCCCGGCTGTGTGAAGAAGACCGCCATGACGTCGTGGTCTGCGACCGGCTGGAAGATGCCGACCTTGGCAAGTGGAAGAACATCGCCAAACACCCGATCGCCGACTTCTGGCAGCCGGAGGAAATGTTCGAACAGCTGGAGCGGCATGCCGAGGCGGTCGAAGCCGTCGTGCATATGGGGGCCATCTCCTCGACGACCGAGGCGGATGCCGACCTGATCCTGCGCACCAACTTCAGCCTGTCGCGCAACCTGTGGGACTGGTGCGCCCTGCGCAATGCCCGGATGATCTATGCGTCTTCAGCGGCCACCTATGGCGACGGCGAGGCTGGCTTTACAGATGACGACAGTCTTGAGGCACTGACTGCGCTGAAGCCGCTAAATGCCTATGGGTATTCGAAAATGCTGTTCGATCAGTATGCAGCCCGGCAGTCTGATCGAGGGCAGCCGCCCAGCCAGTGGGCCGGGTTGAAGTTCTTCAACGTCTACGGCCCCAATGAGTATCACAAGGGGGGGATGAAATCGGTCGTCGCGCAGATATGGCCGAAGGTGCAGGCCGATGAGTCCGTCACCCTGTTCCGCTCGCACAACCCCGCCTATGCCGATGGCGGCCAGATGCGCGACTTCGTCTTCGTGGACGACGTGGTCGACATCATCGCATGGCTGCTGGACACACCGTCCGTGTCGGGCGTGTTCAACGCCGGTTCTGGTCAGGCGCGATCATTCCAGGACCTGGCGCTGGCGACCTTTGCCGCCGCCGGAAAAACCGCGCAGATCACCTATGTCGATACGCCCGTGAGCATCCGCGACAAATATCAGTACTTCACCGAGGCGCGGATGGAGCGTATCCGAGCGGCCGGCTATCCGGGCCAGTCCACGCCACTGGAAGAGGGCGTAAGGCGCTACGTTCAGGGCTTCCTGTCGCAAGCGGACGCCTATCGGTGACGAAGTCCCGTCTGACCTTGCGGCAATGGGTGGGTTGGACCGGCTTTGGCGTCGTGGCCGTTCTGACCCTGGCGATCGCTGTCTGGCGAGGTGATATTCTGCAGGCCTTTCTGGATCCGCAGGTGCCGTTCCAGACCTATACGCCGCCGCCCGCACCCGATTACGCAAGCCCGGATGCCTGGGCGATGAGCGAGATGCGCAGTCCCGCCTCTGGTCCCGCAGCCGTCTTTTTCCTGCACTCCACGACCTTTGACGGCGGCCGGGACTGGAATGGGCCGATCGGGGACGGTGAGGCCGATCGCTATCTGAAGCGTGTGGTCCTGCCCAACTACGCCGGTCCTTTCGCCCTGGCGGGGGCTGTGAGCGTACCGCGATATCGCCAGGCCAGCCTCTACACCCGACTGACGGCGCGCGAGGACGCGCGGGAGGCGAGGTCGTTTGCCTATCGGGATGTGGCGGCTGCATTCGATGTCTGGATCGCGCGGCATCCGACAGGGCCAGTAGTCCTCGCAGGCGTAGAGCAGGGCGGGGAACTGCTCGAGCGGCTGGTTCGCGAAAAGGTCGCTGGTGATCCTGCGCTGCGTCAGCGCATCGTCGCCGCCTATCTGATTGATGTGGTCGCGCCGTCCGTGGGTGTGACACCCCAACTTCCGGCCTGTCAGAAACGAATGCAAACAGCTTGCCTGGTGGGCTGGTCGCCTGTCAGCGAGGGCAATGATGGCGCAGCGTCAAGACGGCTTCGTCGGGCACTGGTCTGGGACAAGGCCGGGTATCTTGTCTATCTGGACGGGCGGGAGGCCCTTTGCGTGAATCCGATAACCGGCGCGGCCAACGACGAACAGGCCGCAGAAAGACTGCATGCGGGTGCCACCAATGCGACCGGGCTGGAATGGGGGGTCCGTCCGGCCTTGCTGAGCAGGGAGATCGCTGCGAAGTGCCAGGATGGTGTGCTGAGACATACCGAGCCCCGGTCGGAATCCTTCAAACCGACGGGAAGCTGGACGGACAGAAGAAAGTCCCGGCCTTACAATCTCTTCTACGGAGATATTGAGAGCGATGTTCAGCGCAGGCTGTCGTCTTGGAGTGCCGATACAGAGACCTGATCGTTTTTAGTTTCAAAGAACGGAATGAAACGAACGGCGGTAGGTCAATCAGCTCCTGAGCGGTCGTTCTTCCAGTCGAAGAGGGCTTCCAGCACGCGGATGGTCGAACCTCGCTCGGAAACAAGATCAGGATCCCGGCCCAAAATCAGGCGTGCATCGTCAGATGCGGCCAGCAGCAGGCTCCGGTGGCGGATCGGGTCGGCGAAGCGGTAGGCCGGAAAGCCACTCTGTTTCAGACCCAGAGGATCGCCGCCGCCCCGAAGGCGAAAATCTTCTTCCGCGATCACGAAGCCGTCTTCGGTCCGGCGAAGCGTTTCCAGCCGGACCCGCGCAGTCTCACCCAAGGAAGGCTCCTGCCCGGTGTCACTACCTCCATAAAGCAGGATGCAAGCACTGGCCTTGGCTCCACGCCCGACGCGCCCACGAAGCTGGTGCAACTGCGCCAGACCAAAACGATCGGCGTGCTCTATGACCATGATGGTGGCGTTGGGAACATCCACACCGACCTCCACGACCGTCGTGGCGACCAGCAGCGGCAGCCGACCATCAGCGAAATCGGCCATGACGGCCTCGCGCTCGGCCCCCGGCATCTGGCCGTGAGCGAGGCCCACCTCGACCTTCAGGATGCGCCGCAGGTCGGCGGCTCGCGCCTCTGCCGCTGCCAGGTCGATGCTCTCGCTCTCAGCCACGAGGGGGCAGATCCAATAGGCCTGGGCTCCGCTGTCCAGCGCCGCCTTCAGCCGCTTGGCGACCTCGCCAATACGGGCCTGGGGCAGGACGGCCGTCGTGACAGGGGTGCGGCCCGGCGGCTTTTCGGTCAGACGCGACACCTCCAACTCACCGTACTGGGTGAGCTCCAGTGTGCGCGGGATGGGTGTGGCCGACATGGTCAGCAGATGGACACCGCCGGTGCGAGGGTCGCCCTTGGCCTGCAGTCTCTGGCGTTCGTTGACCCCGAAGCGGTGCTGCTCGTCGATGACGGCGAGGGCCAGTCGGTCGAAGCGGACGGCGTCCTGGAACAGGGCATGGGTTCCGATGGCCACCTGGGCATCGCCGGCTGCGAGAGCCGCCAGCCGCTCGCGCCGCTCGGCCGGTGTATCGCGGCCGGTCAGAAGGATGGTCGAAATCCCTGCAGTCTCCAGCAAGGGGGCCAGCTTCTGATAATGTTGCCGGGCCAGGATTTCAGTCGGGGCCATCAAGGCAGATTGAAAGCCCGACGCCGCCGTATCGACCAGGGCCAGGGCGGCGACCGCGGTCTTGCCGGAACCGACGTCGCCCTGCAGCAGGCGCCCCATCTGCTCGCCCGCCGCGAGGTCGCGGCGTATCTCCTGAACTGCCTGGGCCTGGGCACCCGTCAGGCTGAAAGGCAGGGCGTCCAGCAGTCGGGCAGAGGCATCTCCTGGCATGATGCGGGGCGCTGGCGTGATCTTGCGAGTTCGGCGGCGGCGGGCGAGGGCCAACTGGTGTGCCAGCAGTTCGTCGTAGGCCAGACGCTGGCGAATTGGTGCCTCTGGTAGAAGGTCTGGCTCGGAGGAGGGAGCATGGAGCGCTTTCAAGGCGTCGCGCCAGCTCGGCCAGCGCATCTTCGCCAGCCACGCAGGATCCTGCCACTCCGCCAGATCCGGCGCTTGGGCCAGCGCCGCCTGGGCCAGCTTGCGCACCACGCGTGAGGTCAGACCCTGCGTGGCCGGATAGACCGGCTCGACGGCGGGAATATCGACGGCCTGTTCGGGGGTGAAGATGTCCGGATGGACGATCTGGACCTCGTTGTTGAAGCGCTCGACCTTGCCCGACACCCACCGCTTCTGGCCCTTGGGCAGCAGGCGATCGATGTGCTGGGCCGAGCCGCCGAACCAGATCAGGTGGACGAAGCCGGTCTCATCGATCGCCCGGACCTTGATCGGCGCGCCCGGCTTGCCGGGCACGATCAGGCGGTCGATGACGATCTCGAACAGACCGACATGCCCCTCGACCGCGTCGACGGCCGTCATGGGGCGTCGGATGATCAGGCCGGACGGCGACAGGAAGGCCACGTCGCGCACCAGCGGCCCAGCCAGTTTCTGGACCAGAGGCAGGATTTTCGGGCCCACGCCCTTCAGGTTGGACACCTCTGCAAACAGGGGAAAGAGAATCTGCGGCCTCATGAACTGCAGCATAGCTGGCGAAAGGCCGGTTGGAACGCTATCTGGTGCCGACCTGACGCACTGACCGGGCAAGGAACCTTGTGACCGATATCGACGCACGCCTGATGGAAGACAAACGGAACCGGCTGGGGCGCATCGCCTTCCGGGCCTGGCGGCGTGGGTTCCGCGAGGCCGACCTGGTGCTGGGCCCGTTCACCGATCAGGTGGGGCCGACACTGACCGACGACGAACTGGACGCCTTCGAGGCCCTGCTGGCCCAGGACGACGATCACGAACTCTATGCCTGGATCATCGAGAGCCGTCCGACGCCGGACGAATACGAAACTCCGGTAATGGCCAAGATCAGAGCTTTCATGCGCGATCACGTGGCCGCTGCGGTCGCTGAAGGGGCCGGTTGATGGACGGCGAGGCGTTGCGGCGCAGCGAACAGGACCTCGGCGGCGCACCGGAGGGACTGGATGCGCTGACCGTTGCAGAGCGGCTGAAGACCGACGGCGGCATCGGTGTTTTCATAGCCCGCGACTATGGCCGAATGGGAGAGTTCGTCCAGGCGTTCGGATTCTTCTCAAAAGACATTGAAGTCGTGGAGTTTCCGGCCTGGGATTGTCTGCCCTACGACCGGCTGAGTCCCACATCGTCGGTGTCGGCCGAGCGGATGGCGGCCCTGACGCACTTGGCGCGGCGGGACTCTTCGGACAGGCACCCTCTGCTGGTCGTCACGACGGTCGGCGGGGCCATGCAGCGCACGCCGCCAAGCGAGATCACCGAAGGCGCGGGCTTCGAGGCCGTCACGGGCACCGATCTGGATACGACCCAGCTGGAGCGTTACTTCGCTGCGAACGGCTACATGCGGGCCTCGACCGTGTCGGAGAAGGGCGAGTTCGCCGTACGCGGCGGTGTGATCGACGTCTATCCGCCTGGGTTCGAAGAGCCCGTGCGACTGGACATGTTCGGCTCCGAGCTGGAATCGATTCGCACCTTCGATCCGGCCACACAGCGATCGACAGGACAGAAGACGTCGGTGGCCCTGGCCCCGGTGTCCGAGGCCCTGCTGGATGCCGACAGCATCTCGCGGTTCCGCACCGGCTATCTGAACCTGTTCGGCGCACCGGGCGATGACGCCCTGTATGCCGCGATCAGCGAGGGCGCGCGGCGTCAGGGCATGGAGCACTGGCTGCCGTTATTCTACGACCGGCTGGAGACGCTGTTCGACTATCTACCCGATGACGCGCGGCTGTTTCTGGACAATCAGGTGGAGGCGGCGCGGGCGGAGCGCTGGACCCTGACGGCCGACGCCTATGAGGCCCGGCGCGATGCCTCGATGACCAAGGCGGGCGCTGCCAACCGGGCCCTGCCGCCACAGCGGCTGTATCTGGATGCTGGCGACTGGAACAGCGCCCTGGCCGGTCGCTGGGTGCGTCGTCTGTCGCCGCTGGCCAATTCAGGCGAGGACGCCGGCGGACGCCTGGGCCGCAGCTTTGCCGCCGAGCGGGCGCAGGACAGCGTCAATCTGTTCGAGGCGGTCGCCCGGCATGCCCAGGCGCTGAAGGCGGCGGGCAAGCGGGTGCTGTTCGCCTCCTGGACCGAAGGCTCTTCGGAGCGGCTGGCCTCCATGATGGCCGACCACGGGCTGGAGCATGTCATCGCCGTGCGTGACTGGGCCGATGTCCAGGCCGCGCCGAAAGACGTCTATCTGCGCGGCATCTTGCCGGTTGAACATGGCTTCGAGACGGATGAGATCGCTGTCATCTCCGAAACCGACATGCTGGGCGACCGGCTGGCGCGTCCGCGCAAGAAGCGCCGGGCGTCCAACTTCCTGGCCGAGGCTTCGGCTCTGACGACGGGCGATCTGGTGGTCCATCTCGATCACGGCATCGGACGGTATGAGGGCCTCAAGACGCTGGAGATCCAGGAAGCCCCGCACGACTGCCTGGAGCTCATGTACGCCGGTGAGAGCAAACTCTACTTGCCGGTTGAAAACATTGATCTTCTGACACGTTACGGCAGCGATGCCGACGGGGCGCAGCTGGATCGTCTGGGCGGGGCAGGCTGGCAGGCCCGCAAGGCCAAGGCCAAGCAGCGGCTGCGCGACATGGCCGAGGGGCTGATCGCCCTGGCCGCCAAGCGGGCCTTGCGGACCTCAGAGGCCATCACCCCGCCGCACGGCCTGTTCGACGAGTTCTGTGCCCGCTTCCCCTATGAGGAGACAGACGATCAGCTGAACGCCATCGGCGACGTGCTGGAAGACCTTGGCAAGGGCACGCCTATGGATCGCCTGATCTGCGGCGACGTCGGCTTCGGCAAGACCGAGGTGGCGCTGCGGGCCGCCTTTGTGGTCGCCATGACCGGTCAGCAGGTCGCTATCGTCTGTCCTACGACCCTGTTGGCCCGACAGCACTTCAAGACCTTCAGCGAGCGCTTCGCGGGCTGGCCCATCACCGTGCGGCATCTGTCGCGCATGGTCACGGCCAAGGACGCGTCCGAGACCCGCGCGGGCCTGAAGGACGGTGCCTTCGAGATCGTGGTCGGGACCCACGCCGTCTTGAGCGAGCAGGTCGGGTTCAAGGACCTGGGCCTTGTTATCGTTGATGAAGAGCAGCATTTCGGGGTCAAGCATAAGGAGAAGCTGAAGTCGCTTCGGGCCGACGTTCATCTTCTGACCCTGACCGCCACGCCGATCCCGCGCACGCTCCAGATGGCGCTGTCAGGCATCCGCGAGATGTCGATCATAGCGACCCCGCCGGTCGATCGGCTTGCCGTTCGGACCTATGTCACGCCGTGGGATTCGGTCCTGGTCCGCGAGGCCCTGCTGCGCGAGAAGTACCGCGGCGGTCAGGCCTACTATGTCGCGCCACGCCTGAAGGACCTGCCCGACATCGAGCAGTTCCTGCGCGAACAGGTGCCCGAGGTGAAGTTCGTCGTCGGCCACGGCCAGATGAGCCCGACCCAGCTGGAAGACGTCATGAGCGCCTTCTACGACGGCACCTATGACGTGCTGCTGTCGACCACGATCGTCGAGAGTGGCCTGGACGTGCCGACGGCCAACACCCTGATCGTGCACCGGGCCGACATGTTCGGCCTGGCCCAGTTGCACCAGATCCGGGGCCGGATCGGACGGGCGAAGGCCCGGGCCTTTGCCTACCTCACCACGGATCCGAAGCGGCCTTTGTCGCTGTCGTCCGAACGGCGGCTGCAGGTGCTGCAGTCGCTCGACAACCTGGGGGCCGGTTTCCAGCTGGCCAGCCACGATCTGGACCAGCGCGGGGGTGGCAATCTGCTGGGCGACGAACAGTCGGGCCATATCCGCGAGGTCGGCGTCGAACTGTATCAGCAGATGCTGGAAGACGCGGTCGCGGAGCTCAAGCAGAACGGCGAGGGGGGCGAGATCGACCGAGGCTGGTCACCCGCCATCAATGTGGGCGCGGCCGTATTGATTCCAGAGGCTTATGTTCCGGACCTGAATGTGCGTCTGAGCCTGTATCGGCGCTTGTCCGATGCCGAAAAGACCGAGGAGCGCGAAGCCCTGGCCGCCGAACTGATCGACCGGTTTGGCCCGCTGCCGGACGAGGCCAAGCAGTTGCTGCGGATCGTCGGCATCAAGGCCAGTTGCAAGACCGCCTGTATCGAACGCATCGACATAGGGCCCAAGGGCGCGGTCCTGACCCTGCGCAACAACGCCTTCCCCAACCCCATGGGTCTGGTCGGCCTGATCCAGAAGAACCACGCCTTCTGGAAGATCCGGCCGGATCAGAAAATCGTGGTCAAGGGCGACTGGAACACACCCGAGGAGCGGCTGAAGGTGGCCGAACGCATCACGACGGACCTGGCGCGGGTGGCCGGAGCCTAGCGCGCGGCGTTGATGTCGTGAGACGCCCGCTCCAGCACCGCAGCCGGGCTCTCGCCGGGCTGTACCTCGGCGACGCCGCATTCGAACTCGACGACGAACGGGGTCTTGTCGGGGCCGGCCTCGAATGCGGTGCAGCCGATGACGGCGGCGATGCGGTCTGCGGCGATCCGGCCGGCGGGCCCGCGCGTGGCAGGCAGGGCCAGGGCGAAGACGTCCGGGGCCAGGCGGGCGGCCGTGTCCTCGGTCCGGATCAGGCGCGACACCATGGTGCCGACCTGCGGCAGGGCGCGATCCAGCCAGCCCCCCTGACGCGCCTCGCGGACGGCCTCGGTCTCGGTCACGCGCAATACAGCGACGGACAAGGGTCGGCGGCGCAGGCGGGCTCCCTCGGCCACGCGGGCCAGATGGCTGGCGAACAGTTCGGGCGTGAACAGGCCGGTATTGGGATCGGTCAGCCCTGAACCGCGTGCGCTTTCCAGCGACTTGCGAATGGCGACATGACGACGATGGGCGCGGGCCAGGGCGACGATACGGTCCGCCGTCTCGTCCTCGGGCGTGTCAGCGGCGGCCACGTCCGCAAAGCCGCGGTTGTAAAGCTCTGCCAGATTGATCTCGGCCGAACCGCGCAGATAGAGCACCGCCGGGATGTGATACAGGCGCGTGTTGCGCTTCATGCCAGAGGCGATGGACAGGGCCGGGGCGTGATCTTCGGCCCCCCACAGCACGGCGGCGTCGAAGGCCCGCTCATGCAGATAGTCGAAGGCAGTATAGGGCGTCGGGGCGGCGACGACCTCGCAACCGTGGGCTTCCAGTGCATTGGACAGGGCCAGAAAGTGCCGGTCTGCCTTGCCTGCAGCCAGGACGCGCAGGGGCGTATCATCGATATCGACCGGCTTGAGGGGTTCGCCCCGGGCGGTGAAGGTGGTTTCGCGCAGTGCCACTTCTTCCTCGGCGATAGCCGAGCGGACCAGGGCCTCGAGCCGCAAGGCGGCCTGGGCGGGGTGAGGGGGCGCTGACATGATCAGATCGGCTTGGTTACCGACCCATGTCGTCGCTTCGGACCCGATAGCCATGACAGGCAGGCGTCGCGGGGCGACGGCCAGCCGAAGCGCCTCGACGCCGGCTTCTGTGTCGGCGATGCGGGCGTCCAGAATGATGGCTTCCAGCGGCCAGTCCATCAGCACAGTCAGTGCGGCGGCCAGCGAGCGAGCCGTGACCGTGCGCCAGCCCAGAGCGTCCAGGCCCTGACACAGGGGCCCGACCACCGCGTCGTCATGGGCGACGACCAGAATGCGAGGATCGGAACTCAAGGGTGACATCTCCGGGGCCGGACCGCGTTCGGACTCGACGTCGGGGACCATAGCGATGCCACCCCGAATGGAGCAACAGCGAGTGCGCGCTTTCCCCTGTATTCAGATCGGCTATGGTGTCCGGCTAATGGGCGGTTGTGGGGACCGGATTGTCATCTGAAATGAACACACACGCGGTGACGCGATGGGTAGCGCCTGCGTTGTGGGGGCGGCTGGCCGTGCGGGCCTTTGCCCGAAGTTGGGGTCGCGATGTCATGCTGTACACCGGCGGGGTGTCGTTCTTCGCCCTGCTGGCGGTGTTTCCCGCGATCGCAATCCTGATCGGTTTCTACAAGGCTGTCCTGACCATAGGACAGGTCAGCGAACAGGCAGCGGCTTTGGCTGACGTCATGCCTCATGCGGCGCGGGCCATTTTCATGGCCGAGATCGATCGGCTGGCAAATGCCTCGGCCCGAACTGTATCGGCCCAATCCGCTTTCGCCGTGATCATCGGCGGCTATGCGGCACACCGGGGTTTCAAGGCCTTGCTGGCCGGACTTAATCTGATTCATGACGAGACGGAGCCGCACGGCTTCTTCAAATTCAATCTTCTGGCCTTCTTCGTGGCCCTGTTCGCCTTCCTTCTGTTCACCGTCGTGTCGGGGGCCGTCGTGACGTCGCGCATTCTGGAGCGTGCCAGCGCCGATGAACCTGGCCGTCTGGTATCCAACTGGAGCATGGATGCGCTCTGGCCTGCGCTGGGTCTGGGGCTGGGCCTGACGTTGCTCTATCGGTACGCCATGTCGCACCGTGCGCCGGTGGCCTGGATCCCGTCGATCGTCGGCGGTGTCGTGGCCACGATCATGTCGACCATCTCGTCCTGGCTCTGTGCCATCTATGTCGAGCAGATCGCGCCGTTGGGGGCCACCTATGGCTCCGTGGGGGCCGTGGTCGTGTTGCTGATCTGGCTGTCCTGGAACGTCAACGCCATCTTCTACGGCGGAGCATTCACCACAGAGATGGAACTGGCGGCCCGGTCAAAGGGCGCGCCCGATCTGGAGGCTGGCGAGGCCCTACCCGACAGCGTGGTCAAACTGTCGGACCGCCGGGCGCAGCGACGGTAATCGACAGGACGCCGTCGGCTTCCTCGACCGAGACGACCCGGCCCCCGATCTGGTCCATCAGGAACGGGACGTCGATACGGGCCATCGGATCGGTGGCCAGCAGGGTCAGATGACTGCTGGGGGCCGCTGCCTGCAGGGCCTTCTGCAGCTTCAGGCTGGGGACGGGACAGCGGTGGCCGCGTGCATCGACGATCACGACCTTGTACGTTCCATCAGCATGTCCAGAGCGACGCGGACACTGGCCAGCCGTATAGCTTCACGGCCCAGATCGCCGAACCGGTGCTCGGCATGACTCAGGCCACCGGGGCCACATGCCGCGAAATGGACCAGCCCGACGGGCTTGTCATTCGATCCTCCGCCCGGACCGGCGATGCCGGTGATCGAGACCGACAGGGTCGCCTGCGACTGCGCAACTGCCCCGCTCGCCATGGCACGCGCGACGGGCTCGGACACGGCTCCATGCGTGGCGATCATGCCAGCGGGCACGCCCAGCATCTCGGTCTTCGCGGCATTGCTGTAGGTCACGAACCCCCGGTCAAGGACCACGGATGAGCCCGCGACAGCGGTCAAGGCCCCGGCTACCAGACCGCCGGTGCAGCTCTCGGCCGTCGTGATCATCAGGTTTCTGGCGGCGGCGGCCACGATAACCTGACGGGCCAGTTGCTCAATGTCGTCGGGGAACATGGACAGGCTTTCCGGAGCGGCGGGGTTCTGGTCTAGGGTAGTCTATCCCCGCCTGACCGGAAGACCTTTCATGAGCCGACCATGAGTGAGACGAGCCTCGGCCCGGAAGTGGGCTACGCTGCACCGCGGCGGTCTTCGGATCGGCTAACGCCCCTTCTGTTCGCCCTGGCCATCTTCACTTCGGCGGCCCTGGTGTTCGGGGTCCAGCCCATGGTGACCAAGCTGGTCTTGCCGATGCTGGGCGGCTCGCCGTCAGTCTGGAACACGGCGATGGTCTTCTTCCAGACCGCGCTGCTGGCGGGTTACGGCTATGCGCATCTGTTGCAGCGGATCAGGTCGATCAAGCTGCAGGTCGGGCTTCATCTGGTCCTGCTCGTCGCGGCCGCCCTTTTCCTGCCGCTGCGTATCAACGGCTGGCTGGGCGACCCGGACCCGTCGGCCCCCATCGGCTGGTTGCTAGTGACCCTGACCCTGTCCGTGGGTGCTCCCTTTGCGGTGTTGTCCGCGACCGCGCCGCTGCTGCAGGCCTGGTACGCAAGGGTGCGTGTGGGGCAGGCGGAAGGCCAGAACCCCTATGTTCTTTACGCCGCGTCCAACCTGGGCAGCTTCCTGGCCCTTCTGTCCTATCCGGTTCTGATCGAGCCCCTTGCAACCTTGTCGGGTCAGCGATGGGGTTGGAGTGTCGGCTACGGCATCTTCGTGCTCATGATCGTTGGCCTGGCCGCAGTGGTCTGGAGCCGACGGCTGGATCGCTCGACAGAGCCGGCACCTCTGCCGACAAGTACGCCCATCCCATGGGCAGAAAAGATCCGCTTCGTGCTCCTGGCCGCCGCGCCTTCCAGCCTGATGCTGGGCGTCACCGCGCATCTGTCGACCGATGTGGCCTCGGCACCGTTTCTTTGGGTCATACCGCTGGCATTGTACCTGCTGACGTTCGTCATCGCATTTCAGGCGCGGCCATGGATACCGCTACCCATAACGCTTGTCCTGTCGGCGGCATTGGGCGCGATGTGCGCCGTGGTGGTGGCGTTCCGGTCGATCGAGTGGACTTTGGCCTTTGGGGTCAGCCTGCTGGCCTTCTTTTTCCTGACACTGATGTGTCACCAGCTGATGGCCGCCCGCCGCCCGCCTCCGGATCGCCTGACGGAGTTCTACCTGCTGATGTCCCTGGGCGGGGTGATCGGCGGGGCGTTCACGGCCCTGGTCGCACCTCTGCTGTTCGACATGGTGTGGGAGTATCCGCTGGTCCTGGTGCTGGTCGGTCTGTTCCGGCCCTGGGGCAAGGGTGGGCTGACCTCCTATCAGACGATGGCGGTGATCCTGGCGATCGTGTCGTCCGCCGCACCGGTCCTGGTATCGATCGCGCTGAATGCCGACGACTATGCGCGCACGATCTTCTACGCCAAGTCGCCGTTGATGATGCCGCAATTGACCATATTGCTGCTGCTTCCTGCCGTGATCTGCGCGTTCCTGCTTCGGGATCGGGGTCTGGTCTTTACCGGTATCGTGCTGCTGATGACCCTGTCAGCCCAATGGGTCGGCCGCGGACATGACACCAGCTTTTCAGACCGCAGCTTCTTCGGCGTCGTGCGTATCGCCAATGTGCCGGACCCACGTCTGGGCGGCGATGTGCATGTACTGACGCACGGAACGACCTATCACGGAGCCCAGGCACGCAATCCGCTCTTCGCCTGCACGGCGCGGATGTACTATGCAGCAACCACCCCGATTGGGCAGTCAGCGCTGATTGTCGGGCGTCGCGGCCCGGCCAATATCGGCGTGGTCGGCCTGGGGACAGGTGCCATGGCCGCCTACAAGCGGGCCGAGGACCGGATGACCTTCTTCGAGATCGACCCCATGGTCGATCGTCTCGCGCGCGATCCAGACTGGTTTACCTATATCTCCGGCTGCGCTCAGGGGCCTGTCAGGACCGTACTGGGGGATGCGCGCCTGACGCTGGCCAATGAACCGGTCGGCAGCTACGACCTGCTGGTCATAGACGCCTTTTCTTCGGATGCCGTGCCGACGCATCTGCTCACCGTCGAGGCTATCGATGGCTACCTGCAGCAGCTGAAGCCGACGGGTGTGGTGGTGCTGCACCTGTCCAACCGCAACCTGGACATCACCCTGCCGGCGATCGCGGCGGCCCAGGCGCTGGGGCGGCCCAAACTTCATCAGGTGACTTACCAGGGCCCATCGACGCCCGATCTGGCCGAAGCATCGACCGAGGTCCTGATCCTGTCGCCGACCGAGCAGGGGCTGGAAGATTTCCGCAGCGACCCACGCTGGATAGACCCTGCGGACACCGATGTCGCGGCCTGGACTGACGACTATGTGAACCTGTTCGGGGCAATGCGTCGTCGATATCAACCGGTCGCCGCGCCGGAGGCCTAGCTGCGTGCCGGCAGTTCGATGGTGGCCAGGGCCTGGGCGGCCAGGCCTTCGCCTCGACCGGTGAACCCCATGGCCTCGGTCGTGGTCGCCTTGACGCTGACCGCGTCCAGCGGAAGAGCCAGCAGTTCGGCGAGGCGTTCGCGCATAGCCTGACGGTGCGGTTTCACCTTGGGCCGCTCGCAGATCAGGGTGACATCCACATTGACCAGTCGCCCGCCCCGCGCGCTCAGCCGCTCGACCGCGTGGATCAGGAACAGATCGGACGAGGCCCCCTTCCATTGCGGGTCCGTTGGTGGGAAGTGATCCCCGATGTCGCCATCACCCATGGCGCCCAGAATGGCGTCGGTCAGCGCGTGCAGTCCCGCATCGGCATCCGAATGGCCGATCAGGGTCTGGTCATGCGAAATCTCGACCCCGCACAGCCACACGGCATTGCCTGGCCCCCAGCGGTGGGCGTCGAAGCCCTGACCCACGCGGATCTGACGGGGAATGTAGGCCTCGGCCATGGCAAAATCCTCTGGGTAGGTAAGTTTCATCAGGCGAGAGTCGCCTGACACGATGCGGACTCGGCCACCCGCGCGCTGAACGACGGTGGCCTCATCGGTGGCGACCTCGTCGGCGGGCCAAGCGGCGTAGGCGGATGTAATCTTGTCATGGCGGAAGGCCTGCGGGGTCTGGGCCCGCCAAAGGTCGCCGCGTTCGACCTCGCCAGTGACGATGTCGCCGTCCGCACGGCGCAGGCTGTCGGCGACCGGCAGGGCGGGCAGGGCACCGTCGGCATCAGCTAGGGCGGCAATCACCCTGTCGATGACGCTGCGATCCAGCAGGGGGCGGGCGGCATCATGGATCAGGACTGGACGGTCGGTTGGGCCTTTGAGGGCCGCGAGACCATTCTGAACAGACGCCGCGCGTGTCGACCCGCCGAGCGTCAGACGCCAGCCGCTCAAACCCCCCAGGGCTGCCTGTGCTTCAGCCTCGGCGTCGCCCGCCACGACCACGACGAGATCTTCCGCCCCGGCCTCGATCAGGGCCTCGACCGACCACCGGATCACCGGCTTGCCGCCCAGGTCGCGCCATTGCTTGGGTCCGCCGAAACGGGAGCCGGAACCGGCGGCCACCACAATGGCGGCAAAGCGGGGGAGGGGTGTCGTCATTACGGCCTTCTAATCGCCGCCGTCATGCTTGACGAGGGGGCGTCGACGCGCGGTAAGGGGCCACATGGCCACAGGCATACAGATCGGTGACGTTTGGGTGCCCGGACGGGTGCTGACCGCGCCCATGACCGGGATCACGGACCTGCCGTTCCGCGTCCTGGCCTCCCGGCTGGGCGCCGCCTATGTGGCGACAGAGATGGTCGCGGCCGCGGAGCTGGCACGGGCACGGCCTGATGTCGTTCGGCGCGCAGCAGTCGGGGACGGCCTGCCCCTGACCGTGATCCAGCTGGTCGGGCGTGATCCGGCGACGATGGCGCAGGGCGCGCGCATGGCCGAGGCGGCAGGGGCCGACATCATCGACCTGAATTTCGGCTGTCCGGCCAAGGAGGTCACAGGCTCGGCATGCGGCTCGGCCTTGATGCGCACGCCCGATCTGGCCGCGCGCCTGATGCAGGCGGCGGTCGAGGCGACCTCGCGCCCCGTCACGGTCAAGATGCGGCTGGGCTGGGATGACGCAAGCCGCAATGCGCCCGACATTGCCCGCCGGGCCGAGGACCTGGGTATCAAGGCCATCACGGTCCACGGGCGCACCCGCCAGCAATTCTACACCGGCCGCGCCGACTGGCGGGCGGTGGGCGAGGTCAAGGCGGCGGTCGCCCTGCCGGTGATCGTCAATGGCGATATCCTGACGGCCGACGATGCCCGCGAGGCCCTGCACCAGTCGGGCGCGGACGCGCTTATGCTGGGCCGCGGTGTCTATGGGCGGCCTTGGCTGGCGGCGCATCTGGAGCGGGCGCTGGCAGACGGGACGGTTCTGACCGAGCCGGACCGCGCCGAACGCACCGCCATAGTGATCGAGCATCTGCGGGCTTCGGTGGCCTTCTACGGCCTGCCACTAGGGCTGAAGATGTTCCGCAAACATCTGGGCTGGTATGTCGAACAGGCCCCCTGGCCTGCAGATCCCCAGGAGCGGCGCGCGGCCAAGGCGCGCCTGTGTCGGCTCGAGCACCCGGGCGAGGTGGAGCAGGCGATCACGCAGCTGTGGTCGTCAGTGACGCTTTCCGGTCACTCGCCTGTTGATCTAGCGCCACAGTTGGTAGACGCTGGAGCGGTATGACGGAGACGCCCATCGCGACCCACGCCGATCAGACGCCCCCGCCGAGCGGCATGGGGGGCTGGTTTTCCGGTTGGTCCGAAGAGCGTCGTCGCAATCTGTTCCTGTTCACATTTGGCCTGTCGCTCCTGATAACGGCTGCAGCCATCTGGCTGGTCGCCGAGGCTCCGGGCACAAGCGGCGAGGGAGCCCGCGATCTGGCCAGCCGGGCCGTGCTGTGGATCCTGTCGATCAATCTGGTGCTGATCCTGGCCTTGGCAGTGGTCGTCGGGCGACGCGCGATCGGCCTGTTCCGGCGCAGATCCGACGCGGGTGCGCGCTTGCACCTGAGGTTCGTGACCCTGTTCTCGATGGTGGCCCTGATACCGTCGATCCTGATCGCCCTGGTATTCGGCGTTTTGGTCAACCGGGGCGTCGACCAGTGGTTCAGCGACAATGTCCAATCCGCCGTCGAAAACGGCGCGACCATCGGGCGGGCCTATCAGGAAGACGTGGCCAACGAGATGGATGGCGACATACTGGTCGTCGCGGAACAGTTGAACAGTGTTCGGCCCCTTTTTGACAACCGGGTGCAGTTTTCTGATGCTCTGTCTCAGGTCGGACAACTGTTCGGTTATCCCGCCGTCTACATTTTAGGGTCCGACGGGCAGGTTCTGGCCAGCGGTGAATCGCCAGGTGCCCCACCCTATGTCGCTCCTTCCATGGAAGCGTTGGAAGAAGCATCGCTTGAAGGTGCCCCTCCTGCTCAAGAGGTCACCGAGGGGCCGGACGCGGTGCGTTCCGTCATGGTCTTGCCTGCCTATGGCGACGCCTTTCTTTATATGGTCCGCCCGCTTCAGCCTGGCTTGCTGGCCCAGATGCGCAATGGCGAGGAATCGATTCTGGCCTATCGGGAGGCCCAAGCCAGCCGCGAACGCATCCAGGCCTCATTCGCGCTCAGCTATGTCGAGACGGCTTTGCTGGTTCTCGTTGGGGCAGTCTGGCTGGGTATGTCGGCTGCCAGCTCCATCTCCGGCCCCATCGGGCGGCTTGTCGAGGCGGCGGACAAGGTGGCGGGCGGCGATCTGGCGGCGCGTGTGGACGGCAACGACGGGCCGGGCGAAATCCGTATGCTTTCAGCCGCGTTCAACCGCATGACTGCCGATCTGGCCGCTCAGCAGTCGGCACTGCGTGCGGCGAGCGAGGAGGCGACGGGGCGGACCCGCTTTATCGAGACGGTGCTGTCGGGCGTATCGGCTGGCGTCATAGGGCTTGACCGCCAGCGCCGGGTCTCGGCCATCAACGACAGCGCGGTCGAACTGCTGGCCATATCCGACACGGACATCATCGGTCGTCCGCTCGGCGAGGTCTCGCCCGAGCTCAGCGAACTGGCGGCGCGGGCCGAGGCCCATATCGAAGAAGAGATCGACGTGACTCTGGAGGGTGAAACACGTCGTCTGCGGGTGCGGATCGAAGGTGGTGTCGGCGGAGAGATGGTCCTGACCTTCGACGACATCACACGTCTGGTCACGGCCCAGCGCAACGCCGCATGGCGTGACGTAGCGCAGCGCATCGCGCACGAGATCAAGAACCCGCTGACGCCCATCCAGCTCTCGGCCGAACGGCTGCGTCGCCGCTATCGCAAACAGGTCGAAGAGGACGTCGAGGTCTTCGACCGCTGCACCGAGACCATCATCCGTCAGGTGGGTGACATCGGGCGGATGGTCGATGAGTTCTCGTCTTTCGCCCGGATGCCCGCGCCACGATTTACGTCGTCCGATCCGGCGGAGTTGTTGCGTGAGGCGGTGTTCGCACAGCGCGTGGCCGTTGCCGAGATCACTGTCGAACTGGCCGAGCCCCTGCCCAAGGTCACCATTCACGCGGACCGCCCCATGATCGGTCAGGCCCTGGCCAACATCCTGAAGAATGCGGGGGAGGCCGTGGCCCTGCGCCGCGAAACGGACCCCAGGGCCGGTGACGGAGACGGTCCGGGTATTCTGGCGCGCTTGCTGGTCGAGGACGACGTGGCGACCTTCGTGATCGAGGATGACGGGCCCGGCCTGCCTGCCAAGGATCGTGATCGCCTGACCGAACCCTATGTGACGACGCGCGAGAAGGGCACTGGCCTTGGCCTCGCCATCGTCAAACGCATCTGCGAGGAGCATGGCGGCGAGCTCAAACTGGCCGACGCCGAGACGCTGGGCGGTGCCAAGGTCTGCCTGATCTTTCCTCTGAAATCCCAACAGCCATCGACCGGATCGCCCAGGGTGAAGGATGCTCCCGCGTCCCGATCCGTGACCGTTCCGGCCAACGAATAGCGAGGCGATATGCGATCCACGGGAGCCGATATTCTGGTCGTCGACGACGAGGCCGACATCCGCGAACTGGTGTCCGGCCTGCTGGAGGACGAAGGCCACGCCGTGCGCGTGGCGTCCAACTCCGAAGAAGCGCTAGCCGCGATTCGTGCACGCAAGCCCTCGCTGGCCCTGCTCGACATCTGGATGAAGGGCGGCGGTCTGGACGGGCTGGAGCTGCTGGACGTCATCAAGGAACTGGATCCCGACCTGCCCGTCGTCATGATCTCGGGCCACGGCAATATCGAGACGGCGGTCACGGCCCTGCAACGCGGGGCCTATGACTTCATCGAAAAGCCCTTCAAGTCCGATCGGCTGGTCGTCGTCGTGCAGCGCGCACTGGAAACCAGCTCCCTGAAGCGTGAGAACCGCCGTCTGAAGGCCCAGGTCAACGAGCCTGACGGCTTCATCGGTCGCTCGGCGGCGGCCCAGGCCCTGCGCACCACCATCGCCAAGGTCGCCCCGGCCAACAGCCGCGTCCTGATCAGCGGCCCCCCCGGTTCCGGCAAGGAGCTGGTCGCGCGCCAGATCCATGAGGCCAGCGCCCGCTCGCGCGGCGAGTTCGTCGCCATCGCCGCAGCCGGCATGACGCCTGAGCGACTGGATCTGGAGCTGTTCGGCGAAGAGGGGCACGACGGTCGCCCCCGCAAGATCGGCGTCTTCGAGCGCGCCCACAACGGCACGCTTTATCTGGACGACGTCGCCGACATGCCGCGCGAGAGCCAGAGCCGGGTCCTGCGCGTCCTGGTCGAACAGCGCTTCCGCCGCGTCGGCGGCGAGCAGGACGTGCAGGTCGATATCCGCGTCATCACCTCGACCTCGCGCGACCTCAAGGTCGAGATCGCAGAGGGCCGCTTCCGCGAAGACCTGTTCCACCGCCTGAACGTCGTGCCCATACGCGTGCCCGCCCTGTCGGAGCGGCGCGAGGACATCGGCGAGCTGATCGACTATTTCATCGACACCTTGTCGGCCTCGCAAGGCCTGCCGAAGCGGCGCATGGGCGACGACGCCATCGCGGTGCTGCAGGTCCATCCCTGGCCGGGCAATGTCCGTCAGCTGCGCAACAACGTCGAGCGGCTGCTGATCCTGGCGACGGGCGATCCGTCCGAGCCGATCAGCGCCGACATGCTGCCGTCCGAGGCGACCAATGCCAACTCCACCGGCACGCTTGGCGCGGAGCGGATCATCGCCCTGCCGCTGCGCGAGGCGCGCGAGGTGTTCGAGCGCGAATATCTGGCGGCCCAGATCATGCGCTTCGGCGGCAACATCAGCCGCACCGCCGCCTTCATCGGCATGGAGCGCTCGGCCCTGCACAGGAAGCTGAAGTCGTTGGGCGTCTCCCCCTCGCGCGGTGGCGACGACGAGGAAGAGCCGGTGGCCGAAGCATGAGCCGCGTCGCCTACGTCAACGGCCAGTACCAACCGCACGGCCGGGCCATGGTCCATGTGGAGGATCGCGGCTTCCAGTTCGCCGACGGCGTCTATGAGGTCTGGTCCATCTTCGACGGGCGGATGGCCGATTTCGACGGCCACATGACCCGCCTGCACCGCAGCCTGAACGAGCTGCGGATCGACATCCCCATGAGCCGCGAGGCCCTGACGCGGGTGCTGCACGAGACCATCCGGCGCAATCGCGTCACCAACGGCATCGTCTATCTGCAGGTCACGCGCGGCACGGCCCGGCGCGATCACCCGTTCCCGGCCGAGGGCACCCCGCCCAGCGTCATCGTCACCTCCCGCTCCATCAGCGCCAGCAAGGCGGAGGCACAGGCGCAAAAGGGCGTCGCCGTCCTGACCCAGCCTGACATCCGCTGGGGCCGCTGCGACATCAAGACCGTCGGCCTGCTGGCCAACGTCCTGGCCAAACAGGCGGCGCGCGAGGCCGGGGCCTATGAGGCCTGGATGGTCGACGAGATGGGCCTGGTGACCGAGGGCTCCTCGACCAATGCCTGGATCGTCGACGAGCACGGCAAGCTGCGGACCCGCGACACCCAGGCCAACATTCTGAAGGGCATCACCCGCACAGCCCTGATGGCTCTGATCGAGCACGAAAAGCTGGAGCTGGACGAACGCCCCTTCAGCGTGGACGAGGCCAAGCGCGCGAAGGAAGCCTTCTTCACCGCCGCCGGGGCCTTCGTCATGCCGGCGGTGTCCATCGACGGCACCACCATCGGCGACGGCAAGCCCGGCCCTATCGCGACCCGCCTTCGCACCCTGTATCTTGAACAGGCCAAACGCGACGCCATTTAGGGTCGCGCCCTGTTGCGATGCCGCCCTGGCGGTGCGTAATGTGGCGGGCCGGGCATTCGATCCGGTCCCGTGTGGTCACTCGCGCGGCGGAACAAGCAAGAACAGGGGCAAACCTGCCATGTCGCAAGACAAATCCAAGAACCTTCAGGACACCTTCCTCAACTCGGTCCGCAAGACCAAGACGCCGCTGACCATCTTCCTGGTCAACGGGGTCAAGCTGCAGGGCATCGTGACCTGGTTCGACAACTTCTGTGTGCTGCTGCGCCGCGATGGCCAGTCGCAACTGGTCTACAAGCACGCCATCTCCACCATCATGCCGTCAGCACCCGTGCAGCTGTACGAGCCTGACGCCGACGAAGACTGATTGACCCAAAAACTTATCGACCACGCCGTCCCGCTGATCCGGGCGATCGTCATCCACCCCGATGGACGCAGCGAAAGCAGTCGCGCGGCGGAGGAGCGGCTTGAAGAGGCGGTGGGCCTGGCCCGCGCGCTGGACCTGGACGTGCGCGCCGAAGAGATCGTGCGCCTGCGCAAGGTCACGCCCGCCACCCTGTTCGGCACCGGCAAGGTCGAGGAGCTGGCCGCCCTGGTCACGGCCGCAGAGGCCGAGGCCGTGGTCATCGACGACGACCTGACCCCGGTCCAGCAGCGCAATCTGGAAAAGGCCTGGGACTGCAAGGTCATCGACCGCACCGGCCTGATCCTGGAAATCTTCGGTCGCCGCGCCCGCACCAAGGAGGGCCGGCTTCAGGTCGAGCTGGCCCGGCTGGACTATGAGAAGTCGCGCCTGGTCCGCACCTGGACCCACCTGGAGCGGCAGCGCGGCGGCACCGGCTCGACCGGCGGCCCCGGCGAGACCCAGATCGAGCTGGACCGCCGCCTGATCGCCGACCGAATCGTCAAGCTGAAGGTCGAGCTGGACGAGGTGCGCCGCACGCGCGGCCTGCACCGCAAACAGCGCCAGAAGGTGCCGTTCCCGACCATCGCCCTGGTCGGCTACACCAATGCCGGCAAGTCGACCCTGTTCAACCGTCTCACCGGTTCCGAGGTCATGGCCAAGGACCTGCTGTTCGCCACCCTGGACACGACCCAGCGCACCATTCGCCTGCCGCAGGGGCGTCCCGCCATCATCGCCGACACCGTCGGCTTCATCTCCGACCTGCCGCACGAACTGGTCGAAAGCTTCCGTGCCACTCTGGAAGAGGTGGGCGAGGCCGACCTGATCCTGCACGTCCGCGACATCGCCTCGACCGACACGGCGGCCCAGGCCCGGGACGTCGAGACGGTCCTGAAACAGATCGAACAACCGACTGCCGCCGACGGCACGGTCAAGCCACGCCGCATCCTGGAGGTCTGGAACAAGACCGACCTGCTGGACCCTGAGGCGCGCGAAGCCATCGAGGGTCAGGCCGCTCGATCCGGCAACACTGCCGTCGCCGTCTCCGCCTGGACGGGGGAGGGGATCGAGACCCTGCGCCACGCCATCACCGAGCTGATCGACGACGACCCCGAAATGGACCTGGTCCTGCAACCCTCCCAGGGCGAGGCCCTGGCCTGGCTCTACGAACACGGCCGCGTCACGGCGCGCGACACGGATGCGGAAGGGCGGACCCATCTGACGGTGCGGCTGGACCCGCAGGCCATGGGACGGTTCGAGCGGCAGTTTCAGGCGGGGTGAGGGCGGCTAGCAGGCTTGGATGACTGCTTTTCGTAAACAACGTGGTGTCCGCTTTCGACCCTAAGCAGACCCCCAGCGCCAGGCATGAACGCAGCTTCCCTCATAGCTAATATGCTTCAGGACGGCCCCAAGGCTGTAGTCAATCAGTTCGCTGTTGCCTGGGCCGCCGCCTTCGAGCGCGGGACCACCAGAATAGAAAGCGTCGTTCTTTCGCTGGTCATAAAGGGTGCCTCCAAGCCGGACGAGGTCATCTAGGGGCAAAGATGCTTCGGCGCGTTCGAGAATGTCGAAGTAGTTACGGTAGGTCCTAACTGAAAGCGTGTGCTTCTTCGTCTTGGCGAACGCCTCTAACTCGGCCTCCATAGCAGGCCGATCCAATCGCCCTTCTAGGGCGTGCAGCAAATGCACCGTGAGGCGACCGTCAGGGTACTCGATCTCCTCCGGTCGAAGTATGTGAAAATAAGGACGTCCGATCAGGAAAGCGAACACGCCGCCGACCTCCAGATGGAAGGCGCTTGCAGTCATTTCGGGAACATCCCGAAGTAATCCGGGAGCATTGTCCTCCAGAACGGTCACGCCCTGTTCGATGTAGTCGCGTGGGTTCTCACCGCGCCTCCAAAGAAGCAGCCCCGAATGAAACCGATAGCTTGGTAGACGTGCGTAGTTTCTGGCTACACCCGACGCGTTCCCTTTGGCAGTCAAAAGCTCAATCGCTTTCACGCCACGGTCAAAGAACTCTTGGTTCAAGGTTAGCCGGTTCTTCATGGTCGGATACGGTGTGTCAGACGAAGGGAGCAATCAAGTCCTCGCCTGATCGTCAGCGCTATGTCCGGTTTCCACGGTGGCCTCAACCGGTGACCGCAACACGCTAACTTTTCTTCGGAGATGGAGCGTGGGTCATGAAGCAGCGGCGGCGGATCTATTATTCGGCGGCTCAACGGGCTGAAATCTGGGATCGCTGGAAGGC
>NZ_JBAZPS010000004.1:0-244027 GCF_041648055.1 Brevundimonas sp. | reverse complement strand
GAAAGATGCTCTTGGCGAGATCCAGACCAACAGTGCTAACCTGTCCCATGGACGCCTCCTCGAGTGTTGTTCAACACCCTCACTCTGGCACATCGATGCCGTCGGGGGGCGTCCACCCCATCACCCACAGCGGACCTTCAGCGCGTCTGCTTCCGCCCTATGTGCCGCCCGATCTGCATTAGGTCGGTAGCCCCGTTCCCCATCCGCCCAAAGAAAAAGGCCGGTGTTTCCACCGGCCCTCTTCACATCTTGATGTCGTCGCCGATCAGGCGGCGGTGGCTTGCTCGGCCAGCTTGGCCTTGACCTGGCGCTTGATGCGCTGGGCGGCCATCGACAGTTGCTCGTCGCGGGCCTTGACGATGAAGGGGTCCAGGCCACCCTTGTAGTCCAGGGTGCGCAGGGCGGCGTTCGAGATCCGCAGGCTGAAGGTCTGGCCCAGGGCTTCCGAGGCGACCTTGACCGTCTTCAGCGACGGCAGGAAGCGGCGCTTGGTCTTGACGTTCGAGTGGCTCACGCTGTGGCCGACCATGGGGCCGATACCGGTGAGTTCGCAGCGACGCGACATGGGACTATCCTTGGGCAGAGGCGTCCACGAAGCGTATGGACGCATGAAATGATTGCGCGCAGGAACGGGGCTCCTGCGCGAGAGGGGGCCGTATAGAGGAGGGTGCCCCGCCGCGTCAAGGGTTTCGCGCCCGTTCAGGCCCCGTTCAATTGCGCCCCTGTATCCGCTCTAATGATGAAACGCCCTTCTGTCGAAAGACCCGCCATGTCTCGCAAGCCCAGCCGTGTCTTCAGCCGCGTCCTGGCCACCGCCGCGCCCGTGATCGCCGGGGCCCTGTTCCTGGCCGCGCCGGCCGCTGCGCCGATGGCCGGCCCCTCCTATCAGGCCGCCGCGACGGCCGCGCCGCCGGTCCTGCCTGGATACTGGGAATACACCACCAGTGCCCTGGGTCAGCGGGACACCGAGACGAAGTGCGTGCGCCCCAGCGAGATCAACCGATTCTTCGGCGGCCTGTCGACGCGCCACTATCAGTGCACCTATCCGGTGCGTCAGGTCGGCAACGGCAATGCCCGGTTCGAGGGCAACTGCGTCTCGCGCAGTGGTCGTCAGGCCCGCGTGCGCCTGAACGGCACCTATCAGGCCGAGCAGTTCAGCTTCCGCGGCGGGGCCTCGGTCAAGGCGGCGGGTATCTGGAGCCCCTTCATCCCCGCGACCATCACCGCACGGCGACTGGCGGCCCAGTGCCCGGCCAATGCCGAGTATTTCTGACGGCAGACCGCTGACCAGGAGGACGCCATGAGACTGCACCTATTGACCCTGACGGTCGCGGCCCTGGCCTTCAGCCTGCCGGCGTCCGTCACGGCGCAGGATCGTGAGCGCCCGGCGGTCCGTCAGGGTATAAGCGAGGCCCGCGCCCTGCAGATAGCGCGCGGCTACGGCATGGTCCGGGTCGACGAGATCGAGCAGGACGATGGAGGCTGGGAAATCGAGGGTCGCGACCAGCGGGGTCGCAAGCTGGAAATCGACATCAACCGCGACGGTCGCGTGACCCGGGTCGACCGCGCGAACGACCGCGACGACGACGACTGACCATCAGGTGGACAGCGCCAGCCCCGTCCACTTCCACCAGGCGAAATAGAAGACGATCATCAGCAACAGGTGCACCGGCGTCAGGATGGCGCTGAGCCGCATCAGATCGCGCGGGCGGAAGGTGACGCCATCCGCATCCTGGAACAGCAGCAGCGCCTTGGAACAGACC
This sequence comes from Brevundimonas sp., assembly GCF_041648055.1. Taxonomy (GTDB): domain Bacteria; phylum Pseudomonadota; class Alphaproteobacteria; order Caulobacterales; family Caulobacteraceae; genus Brevundimonas. The sequence continues at coordinate 242,264 of NZ_JBAZPS010000004.1, read as the reverse complement.
GGAAGCGTCAGGCAGTAGTTCATGCCCGCTGTGGCGATGAACAGCACAGCCACCGGATTGAGCTCGGCCGTCTGGGCCATCAGGATGAAGGGCGGCCCCAGGGCTGCGGTGCGGGCCACGTGGCTGGTCATGAACAGGTGTGACGCCAGGCTGATCACGGCGATGGCCGCGATGACGGCGATCTCGGGCGCATTGCCGCCCCTGATGGTGTTTAGATTGGCAATGTCGAACATCGCGCCGATCAGCCACCCGGCCGCCTGGGTATTGATCAGGGCCTGGCCCAGAACCAGCGCCGCCCCCACGAACAGGACCAGCGACCAGTTCACCGCCTTCATCGCCGCCTTGAACTTCAGCACGCCCAGGCGCGGGGCGGTCAGGGCGATCATGGCCACGACCGCGACGCTGGCGATGCGATAGCCGTGCCACTGGGTGGTGAACCACAGGCCGAAGGTGACGGCCGCAATGGCCAGTGTCGTCCATTCGGCCCGGCTCATGGGCGTGTCGCTACGGGCTAGAAGCGGAACGGGTGCCGCCCGTTCCGGACCGTTCAGGAACAGCCGCAGCACGACCCAGCATGACGCCAGCGAAGCTGCCAGGGCGAAAGGCAGGCCCCACAGGGCCCATTGCGCAAAGCCGAACCGCTCGCCGATCCGTTGATACAACAGGTCTTCGGCCAGCAGGTGCGAGCCCGCGCCGGTCAGGGCCGCCGTGGTCGCCACCAGGATGATGGTGGGGATCAGGATGGCATAGGCCCGACGTCCGCGTTCCGCCGCCCGGCCCCGCTCCACGCCGAAGAAGCCGTTGAGGGCCGGCAGGGTCGCCGCCGCCCTGCCCGATGTCGACGGGATCAGGAAGGTCAGCGGGATCAGGGCCAGCGTCGTCAGCCAGAACAGCTGCCCGGTCGTGCGCGCCCGCGACGCGACCGCCGCGGTCAGGCGCGCGGCCAGGCCCGAGCTTTCGAAGGCCGCGCCGATGACGAAGGCCCCGATCATCAGCCAGATGATGTCGTCGGCCAGCATGCCCGTCACGTCGCGCTGGTCCGCCGCGCCGAACAGCACCAGGGCCACGGCCCCCGCCAGGGCGATCCAGGCGGCCTCGATCTTCGTTGTCGCCCACAGGATCACCGCCGTGCCGAACACAGCCAGCGCCACCCGTCCCGGCTGGAACAGGTCGGCCGGCAGCACCACCAGCGCCGTCAGCAGGGCAAAGGCCGACAGCAGTCCCAGAAGCCGGATCCAGGGTCGGCGACGGCCTTTCGTTTCGTGGGTCAGGGTCATCCGCGCGGCATGGCCCGACCGGCCAGGACGGTGCGCATCACATTCTCTGCCGCCAGGATCAGCTGCGCCTCGGCCTCGGCCATGGCCATCTCCATCGGGCAGGGGCGCATGGCGGTCGAGAAGAAGGCGTCCACGCCGTGCTGATAGACGATACGCGCCGGATCGCCGACGGCCCCGGCCAGGGCGAAGACAGGCAACCCGCGCAGCTTGGCCCGGCGCGCGACCTCTACCGGAATCTTGCCGTTCGGCGTCTGCAGGTCGATCCCTCCTTCGGCTGTGAAGACCAGATCGGTCTCGGCCAGGCGGGCATCCAGATCGAAATAGGGCAGGACCACATCGTAGCGGGACCGCAACTCCGCCCCCAGCAGGACCCTCAGCCCCGTGCCCAGGCCGCCGGATGCACCCCCGCCCGGCATCTGGCGCACATCGATGGCGAAGGCGTCCTGCACCACCCGGGCATAGCGATCCAGGGCAGCATCCATCCGCTCGACCGTTTCGGGCGACGCGCCTTTCTGGGGGCCAAAGACGCGGGCGACGCCGCGCGGACCGCACAGCACATTGGTGATGTTGCAGATCGCCTCGATGCGAACCTTGTCCAGCCGGGGGTCCCTTCCGGTGATGTCGATATGGTCGAGGCGGGCCAGACCTTCACAGCCCGGCGGGATGTCGCCACCCTCCGCGTCGAGCAGGCGCAGACCCAGCGCCTGGGCCATGCCTGCGCCCCCGTCATTCGTCCCCGAATCGCCACAGCCGACCAGGATGCGTTCGGCCCCGCCTTTGATCGCCGCCTGGATCAGCTCCCCGACACCCCGGGTGGTGGTCTTCATCGGGTCGCGCGCATCGGCCGGAACCAGTCTGAGACCGGCGGCCTGGGCCATCTCGACCACGGCTGTCGGTGTCTGCGTTCCGCCCAGCCAGCCCAGGGTCGCCTCCACCGGCTGTCCGACCGGGCCAGTGACCGTGAACGCTTGAAGCCGGCCGCCTGTGGCCACGGCCATCGCCTGGGCAAAGCCTTCGCCGCCATCGACCAGCGGCAGGCGCGTCACCCGGGCGTCGGGTAGGGCCCGCAACACGCCCTGGGCGATCGCCTCGGCAACCCGGTCGGCCTCCAGACATTCCTTGTAGCCCGAGGGTGCCACGAGAATGCGCAGGGTCATGACGTCTGTTCCCTCTGGCCAACGATCAATGGTCCTTGGCCGCGCCAGTATGAACAGAAGCTGACACAGTTGCTGGACGCGACCAATCGCGAAGGTCTTCTCCGAAGCCCGTCATATGGCGTGACGTGTCTTGCCATGCTCGAGCCTTAGAAACCTGGGAGGACCGCACGCGGTCCCTGGCCGCTCTGGACCCGATTCATCGGGGCCAGAGCCCATTGTCTTGCGCATTCAACGGACCAGCGATCACTCCGAGCGCGGACGGGGCGCTTCGACGTCTGCTTAGCGAAATCAATGCAGGACGATGGTGGGTGATGTAGGGAACTCACTACAGCCACAGCGCAACGCTGAAAAATCAACGAATTCAAGACCTGGACTGCCCAGCATACGCTCCGAAGTACACACCAAAAACACACCAAGCCGGTAGGTGACCGAGTCCAAACATGGCTGATAGCGGTAGGCGGCGGCATCTGCTCTCAGCACGCCCAGGTAGCCGCACTAGTCGGCAACTGCGCTACACACTGTAGTAGAACTTAACGGGGGCTTGGGATGAGAACGACGGAGGCCATTAGGTAGCCCGTCAGACGGAACCGGATTGAGGCTGCCCGTAGATGCACGTCTGGTAAGAGAACTTCTCTGTGGTTCCATCGACCCGGTTGACCCAAAAACATTTGGTCCGGAAGTCAGCGCTTCGGACGCTAAAATGCGTGATGCCGGGGCCGATCTTGGCGGCCGCCTCTGGATGTTTCTGCAGGGCGGCTAGGAGAACGGCCTCGTCGGTCGCGCCAACCTTGTCTCCGATGTCGTAGCGGTTGAGCATGTCCTTTAAATGGGCATGCGCGTCGCCTTTTTTCGCGAACTCAAGTGGCCCTAGGGTCATGGGTTTGGCCGGCATGGTCTGTCTCCGTAGCTTGGTGATTAGGCGAACGAGAGGACATCCGATCCCGATTGCCCTCCCAGGAGTTTGGCGCTCACTTCGCGCAGAATGATCGCGGGAATATCCAGGCTGTCGAGCCGGTTGGCGCGGTCCTTCACCCACTCAACGCAGGCTTCCTTCGTCAGGTCGTCGCGGGCGATCTTCTCATAAAGGGCGACCGCGCTCATGCGGGACAGGCCCAGCTCCATGAGCGATAGCAGCGTCAAGCTAGAGACGCCGAACTCCAGCTGGGTTCCGATGTCCAAGTCCGTGTCGACCAAGTCTTCGCGACCGATGGCGCGAAGGTGCACATGAAGGATGTCCATGTAGGCGGACAGGTATTTGGGAGCTCGAAAGCGGGCGGTCTGCTCGACCTTATCCATGGTATCGCGGATCAGGACAGGGAGTTTGAAGGGTCGCCTGTGGTCTTGGTGGTATTTGATGTTCGCCTTGATCATCGAGGCCAGGGAATGACCCTTAAGCCAGCGGACGACAATGAGGGCGTGATAGGGCTCCAGGCCACGCGGCATGAAGGCGGGGAACAGATGGTCGTTTATCCGGCCCATGATGGTGACAAAGCGGTCGTAGCTGTCCTCACTGTCGACCGGTGCAGGCAGCAGATTCTCGACGTCGTGCGGATATTCGCGGAAGGCGTTAAGGAGGGTCTGCAAACTCAGAGCGCTGACACCCGAGTGCCGAGCGGCCACCGCGTGGTCGATTTCGACCGAGGCGGCGAGGGTCTCAAGGCTGGCCTCCAGACGGGCGATGGTTGCCGGATCGTGGCGACGCGCCAGATCCGCGTCCGACAAAGAGCCTAGGCGCATGTAGGTGTTGAGGAGGTAGCCACCCACCTGCTCGAACCGCTCAGCGTCATCCAGCTCGGCCAGGACGACGTTCGCACGCCGTTCTAGATAATCCGCGAACGCGTCTCCGGTGTCGAGGACGGCGTCGCTCTCGCGCTTGATCGGGTAGCGAGCGCGGTCCGGAACGCCCGTCGGCCACGCCTTGAGATCATTGGGATTGATGCAGATGATGTTGCCCTGGAACTCGTCGCCCCATCGGCCCGCGCGACCTGCGAGGTTCCAGAAATCATGCGGTTCCATAGGATTGCCCCGGCCTTTGCGGGGGCCGCGCACCACGATCGTCCGGCACGACAGGTTGACCCCTTCAATGAGCGTGGAGGTGCAGACGAGGAAGCGGATTTTACCAGAGCGGAAGAGCCGTTCCACCTCGGTCCTGATGAGCGACGGCATGTTGCCGTAGTGGAAGGCGACGCCCCGCTCTACGAGGGGCCCCAGACCGTATCTGGGATGAACGCCCTTGCGGACGAGATCGGACAGCTCCGCGAGTTCGGGGTCTACGGCCTCGGGATCGGCGACCAGTTGAGAAATGAAGTCCGCCACCTCTTCCGCCTCGGCTGCACCATTAGCGTACACCAGCGTGCCGGTTCGTTCGCCGCCCGCCGCCGCGGCGATGAACGCCAGCCGCTTGCGAAGGCCGGCAGGCGAACTCGTCAGCTTCAGGGTCCCGATGGGCAGCTCGCGGCCGGGCAGTTTGAGCGCCAGATGCCACTGCTTGGGTTTGCGCGGGACCTGCTCGGCGACGATCAGGTTCTGCAAAACGGTCGGGGCGTCGCTGTTCACGCTGGCGACGTCTGCAGAGGGGGGGGCGTCGGCGAGGAGTTCGCCCGGATTCTGAGTCGCCGGGCTGATGAAGGCGACTTTGAGCGACGGATTGGCGCGGGCGACGCGCTCGATTGCGTCCTGCAGGATTATGCCGCGATGGTCGTCGCCGATCTTGTGAGCTTCATCAACGATGAGAAGGTCCATGCCCACCGCCTCGCCGAGGGCGTTGATCAGCAGATGCAATCGCTCCTGCGTAAAGACTAGGATCAGCCTCTTGCCGCCAGCGGTGGCCGCATCGAACTTCTCGCGCAAGGGCAAGGAGGACACTTCGATGTCCGCTTTGACACCCACAGCGGCGTTTAGGGCGGTCTCGATCTCCGACACGAGTGCCCGCGTTGGCGCCAGGTAGACGGCGACACGTGCCTCCGTTGCGCGGAGCTGGTCCAGCAACCACTGAAGGACGAGAAAGGTTTTGCCCGACGCCGTGGGTGCCGAGGCGGACAGCCATTGATGCGTGCTGGCGTCTTCCCAGAACCGCTGCTGGAAATCATTGACCTGAAGCCAGTGGCCGGTCGACTCGACCAGGACAGAGTGATCCATCCGCCGGCGCTGAGCCTCGAGGCGCAGGCCGGAGCCCAAACGTGACTCGAGGTCGTCGTCAATGCGGCCGCGGGCCTGAGCGAGGTCGACGGCCCGGAAGTTTACAAGCTTGTCCATGAGGACTGCGCCCGCGTCTCGCACGACCTCGTCTGAAGAAAGTGAGACGGCGGCAGTGGCGACCCGCAGGGCCGCCTCTTGATAAACCCGTGTGTCGGACCGGGCCAGGATACTTGCTGCCAGCAGGAGATGCGACCAGTCCAAGTCCGGCTCCTTCGTCACCTCCTCGGCCAGATTGTCGATTTCCGTTCGAACGATCCTTCGCGTGAGGACATCGAGTTGTTCCCGAACGCCCTCCTCGAGCAGCCACGCCTGCAACTCCGGAAGCGTCACCGGGTCAGACCCATCGCTTCGAGGAAGTCTGAGCGGAACTCGTCAGCGGAGGGGAGCGGAAGGCAGAAAATCTCAATCTCGAAGGCTTGCAGCTTCTCCGCCGTCAGCCGCGCGCCGATCTGCTTTCTCCATTCGGTGAGCGCCTCCTTCGCCGCCGTCGCGATCTCGTCGGCGGCCGCTTTTGCGTCGTCGCCGGGGTAGAAGTCCGAGGTGAATCCGACCAAGGCGACGCCGCAGTAGCGCACCCGCCGGGACAGTGGAGAGCTTAGATCGAAATATTGTCTAAGCGCCTGAGTCAGAGCGGGATTACTCAGGTCGGCTTTGTCACTCAGGAGGATGAGGTCACGCTCCCGATCGGCACCGTCGTGCTCCGGCTGCACGAGATATGGCGCTAGAGACGCTAAGCAATCCCGGATCGCGTCCGAGGCGGACTTGTAGATCTTGGACTCGCCCCAATACAGCTTGAGTATGCCGTCGTCAGTTACACCCGCGTAGACCCCGTCGGCACCGTGATAATGCATCCGGGTGTCCGTCTTTAGATCCATCTTGCAAAGGATCTGGGGAATGCCGAGATAGCGCTCCGCGAGCAGAAACAGCAGCATCTCGCCGCCCTCGCCCGTCTTCGTCAGATCGGTAAAGGAACGTCTGGCCTGTTCAAGGAGTCCCGCTACGGCTTCCGTGCTGTTGAACTCAGCGTCACGCTTCTTGGCGGCAGCGAGTTTGGACCGCGGGATGGCGTAGTCGGCCACCACGTTGCGCATGAACGCCGCCAACCGTTTAGGCTGCACACGGCCGTTGGCGTCGACAGTCAGGCAGTGGCAGTGGATCCGGACCGAGTGACCGTCGACCTCGATGTCGCGTTCGATCAGCTCGAGGTGCACGCCGAGGGTCTCCGGCGAGCCCGTCAAGGCGGCGTGCAGGTCGTCATAGGTAATCCGGGACAGCTCGTCCTCAAGCTCCGCAGTCATGGGCAGCAACCTAGGCGGGTTTCGTCCATGCGGTCCAGAGCCAGGGCCAAGGTTCCGTTCTCTCGCACCGTTTGACGCTCGTACGACATCGTGCGCCGGACTTTTCCCGGACGGATTGACTGAGCCTGGGCTGGGTCAACCGCCATACGCTGGGTTCTGGCCAAAATAGACAAGGGCTCCTCCTTGGATGAAGGCGTCGCAGCCGGCGAGAGCATTAAGGGTCGCGGGCCGCCAGTCATTCAATCCGAACCGGACGGCCATGCGAGCGGCCGACCGGGTGAAGAAGGCGCGCAGCTCCGCGTGAAAGCGATCCTCCAGGAGGTCTTCGAGACCGGACGCAATGCCGAACAGGAAGGTGTTCACCTGACGGTCGTAGCGGTCGTTCAGCCTGAGACGCTCGAGCTGGTGGTTGAGAGCGTCCGCCAACGCCGGATCGAGCCCATCCGATGCGATCGCGAAGGTTACGGTGAGCTTCCCGTCAGCGAACTGGGCAGTGGCCCTAAGAAATGTGTGGGCCGGAAGTGCAGCGAAATAGGGGTGTATGAACCTGCGACCCTGCGCGGGATCGAGGGCGCGTTTGGCGTTGTTGCAGCCGGAACAGCAAGGAACGAGGTTGCGGGCGTAGATGGCGAGCGCCTTGTAAACCGATTTTGGCAGGTAATGGTCAAGTTCGCGGGGCTCACCGAAGCCACAGAGAGGACAAACGTTCACGCTGAGAAGCAGGCGGTCACGAAGCGCCGCTAAGCGACCGTTGATTTGAACTTGGCCATACGCGGTCTCAAGCGCCGTCCGGGTGGCGTCGCTGAGCGCAGGTGGAACCAGGCCGTCGCCGGGCTGGCCGCCGAGCGCATCATAAGCTTGGTAGACAGCAAAGACGGCCGCACGCTCCTGCGGCGAAAGCGGATAGACCGAAGTGCCGTCCCTCAGCGTGAGCGCAGCAGTGAGGTCATCCGACGCGTCGTCGACCGTGGGTTGGGGCAGCGTCCACATCAGACTTGCGTCGCCTCGCGGGCGGCCAACGTCATCAGGAACGCGCGGGCCTGAAGACTCAGGCCTTTTTCGAACAGGACCTCGATGGCATCGACCGACCTGAATCGGGTCCACAAACCAGAGAGGACCGTGTGATAGTCAGTTGACTCGGTCGTGAGGCCGAAGACCTCATCGGTCACCGTGCCAATACTCTCTCCAAACGTTTCGATTGCAGGAGCGACGAGACCGAATGCACGCCCTTCACGTCGCACGACGAAGACGTGCTGCGACAGCGTTTCCTGAACTACCACCGGCGCATGCGTCGCCACCACAGCGAAGGCGTCTAGGTCTTCTAGGACATAGCGAATTGCATGCATCAGGGCAGCCAGGAGTGGGGGATGCAAGTGAGCTTCCGGCTCGTCCAAAAATACCATCGACCTCGGCTCTGCGTAGGCCACAAGGGAGGCCAGGGTGAAGAGTACAATCTTGTGGCCGGTGCTCCATTTTAAGAAGGCAGATTTGGGATCGGAGCTGAGCAGGGTGTCGAGCCCGCGAGGGGTTACGTCGCTGAATGAGGGGTCTGCCAAGAGGAGATCGGCCGCCGACGACAGAAGCCACTGGCGATCGATGTCGACGTTGATGCGCGCGATGGTCCGAGCAAACTCGCCTGCAAGTTCGTCCAATGTCTTGAGCAGACTGTCGGCCCGGCGTTCGCCCCATCCTCCGCCGGAGGTCTCCTCAGCAGACGAATCCTTGCTGGCCTCCGCCTGCGCCAGCTCTTGTTCCAGTTCAGCTGCGATGTCTCGAAGCCCACAGAAGACATAGCGTCCGGTCCCCGCGCGCATTTCGCTAGCGATCTGGCGACGTTCTGCAGCATCAACGCCAGGCACCTCGAAGGCATCGAAGGCGCTGAACGACACCGTCAGGATGCGGGTAAAGCCCACCCCAGGAGGTTCGACGCGACCAAGGTCCTGCAGGCGGGAGCTCCGCCGGTCGGTGGGCGAAGCGTGAAGGACGCGCGCCATGCGCGCTAGTAAGGTGCTCTTTCCGGAGCCATTTTGGCCGGTCAGGACGGCGACACGGCGCGGCAGCTTGTGCCGGTTTGACGACCCGCCCCTAGCCCTTGTTCCAGCGAAATTTTCTGAGGGAGCGTCGAAGTCCAGATGCAGCGGCGACGTCCAGCCGGCCGGTAGAAATTGCATTTGGAGAGACATGCCGACCAGCGAAGAGAAGTCTTTAGTGAGCAGCACTGTCGCCAATCGTTCGAAGTCTTGAAGATCGCGGCGGACTGATATCGACCAGCCACGTTCGGCTTGAAACGACGAAGCGTGGTCGGGATCCAACAGCGCGTCCCTCAGCGCCCCGAGGATGGCGTCGCGCTCTGCGCGGTCTAGTTCCGCAAGCCGCTCGTAATAATCGAGCGATTGGCCGAGCGAGCAGTAGTCAGGTGGCAGGGCTGTTAGGAGGCCGTCTGGCAAAATGCCGAGGCTCGTTTCGGCCTGGCCGCGCTTCAGGATCTTGACGTCGCCTAACCTCTGCTGATCTTTTGAGCGAAAGAGATTGTACTGGGTCTTGAACCCGTGATCGTCCCAATTGTCGCGCACGAGAAAATAGGCGGTATTAACGATCGGGAACGGCCCGCGCTGGGAGGGGATGACTGTAAACAGTGGTCCGTTGGTCTTCTGGATAATCTGCATGGCTTGCCCTCCCACCGCACGCTAGGCTTAGCTGTCCACTTCTAGGCCTGAACGCAAGGTCGGTGTTTGGTGGAGGCTGGTCCCGTGCGCAGCAGAAGTGCGCTATCCACAAATGAACGGGCGGCTCAATCACGGGAACAACGCTGCCGGAGTTGAAGCCAAACGCGCGGGCACAAATGGATCGCCTCGATGTGTTTGCCCCGCTGCAGGGAGGGCAACTGCTACGGCAGTTCGACAGCGTCGCGCTAGGCGATGCTCGGCGAGTTAGGAGACAAATCCTCTCTTAAGGCTAAATCACTCATCGGGAAGTCCGCACATTCACCTACTACATGGCAGCCATAGAGGAAGTCGTTGCCAAGCCAGCGCTTGTCCTTGGCAATACCGTCGAGCGCAAAACGGAAAGTCAGCTGAGCCGAGAGGTCGTCCCAATCCTCGGGAGTAAGGTGAAGGGCCGAAATCCAGTCGTGGACGTAACGGCACTCGTCAAATGCGATGACGTCCATGAACATGGGCGTCACCTTGTTCTCGGCAACGTAGCGGAAACGCCGCGTCTCACGAACGTTCGGGTGAGAGGGATAGGCTAGCTGCGCAAATGCCGGGTAGAATCCGATTTCGGATGTAGGGACGTCGCAAAGGAAAGGCATGCTTTCCTGGTATGGAAACTGGCCGATGCGAAGCATCGCCTCCGACCACAAGGCCTGATCATGGCGCCAAGCGTAGTAGAGCGAGATAAGATCTTTGAGATCTTTGACGTGCTGGATATGTAGCTTTCCGACGAGGGCGTTGTGCCAATCCCTGACGAGCTTCTTGGCACCTATAGGTGGCGCACCGAAATTGATGTCGACTTGGTAGAAACCACACGCGGCCAACGTCCAAATCAAGGAAAACAAATCGGAGTCCACTACAGCGTCACCGTCAGAATCCGGAAGCTCGATGGATCTCTCCTCAGCGAGTTCAGCCCCGCCCGCCAATCCTTCGACGACGGCGGACTCCCCGGGGAAAGCCGCTTCGGTTGCGGCCGACTTGACCTCAACACCATCGTCCTCGTCAGCGCCAAACGCCTCTTCGTTGAAGATCACCAAGCGCTTTCCTCGAGCGATGGCGGCATCAAGATCAGCCTTGAAAGCGACCTTCCACAGATCGCTGCTCAGCAGACGGGCCATCGGCGCGACGATGGTCGCTAGGTCCATCAGACTGCGCGTGATGAACAGGCCATAGTAGCGTTCGAAGTCGGACTTAACCTCTTCGACGAAGTCCTTGGGCGGCTCGTCTTCACCCCATTCTTCGACGGCATCGGGTGAAAGATTGAATGCGTAGCTATGGGCCTGAGGGCCCTCGACACTGCCCCCATTCTCCGATTCAAGAAAACTCTTGGGGTACAGGTAGGCAGCTACCAGAAAGCTGTAGCGATCAAGATCCTCAGGGCCGGACACGTCCGGCCGGGCGAAGTTGCTGACGAGGACTCCCAACGGTGCCAGAGCGCAGTGCCGGAACATTGTTGCCAGGACCCGAGCCGTGTTGGAGCTACGACTTGGAAATGGGCCGCACGCATCGAAATAGATGATGTCGAAACGCCGGGGTGTGGCGATGAAAAAGTCCTCGATGCTCGCGGGGATGAATTTGATTCCGCGCGCCCTCAACTCGCGCAGCGTGCCCAGGCCCTGGGTCGCGGCATTCTCATCGGCCTCGAACGCCCAAATGTTCTCCGGTCGCACACCCAGCTCCAGTAGAACCGCGAGGTCGTTCTGCGGTTCGGGCCCAGCCAAGTAAGCGACTGTGATCTCGCCCGGCATGCGCGCTCCGATGGCCGCGGCGCGGAAGCTGCGCCAGGAAGTCAGGTCTTCGTCTTTGCAGGCAGCGCCCGCCATCCTGTCGCCCTCGGTCTCGCTGCTCAGTAGGGCCTCGCGAACGCGCTCAGGATAGTCGCCCGGCACAATCGCAGCGGCTTCGCGACGTGACGTTACCAACTCAACCGCACGCGTGAGGGAAAGTCTCCGGGCCCTTTCTTTGGTAGGCTGATCGTAGGACGACAGGAGGGAAGCGGACATCAAGGTCTCAATGAATAAGGTTGGTCGCGCTTAGGCGCTCACGCCTTAGGGTTGCGAATTTTTGCTGCATGGCTTTCTGCCTCACGTGCGGCCTTTTGCGCTGCTGCAGCGACGTCTGCCGACTCCGATCGTTGCATGGCGTCGAGGTCGGCCCATTGCCGGATCAATCGCCAATCGTCCCCGAAGTGATGTTCGCCGTGGAGGATCGTCCAGCCAAACTGCTCGACCGGAGTTCTCTCTACTTTCGTCAAGCTGCTACTGAACCACGCTTTCTCGAAGACCACATGCTTCAAGTCGGGTCGCGTTTTCGCAGCGTTGTAGATTGGTTCTTCCGCTCGAGCGTCAGCTCTAGCGCCAAAGACGACCCGCTTGATCGCGGCGGCAGGGATTTCCGCTACGTGGATACTGGGAGCCTTCTCGCGAAGCAGTTCCAGCGACCTGACCAACCGCCACTCACGCTCATATGCCCAAGGCTCGCTCTTGAAAGACACTGTCATCCAAAGGGGAAGGTCCCGAGCTATGAAATCGACCCGGCTAGACTCGTACTGAACCTGTAGAAGCGCCTGCACCGCCTGGGGGCTAGGATCGGAAATGAGTATTTGTTCGGCGTCTAGCTCGATGATTGCGCCTCGGTGCTCGTCTCCATAGTGCGCCCACAACAACATGTTGTCTTCGTCAGCGGACAGGCTCAGCACGCCCAGATCTGCGCGTTGCCGCTCGACGGTTTTGGCGAGGTCAATGACGAGAGCCGGAGCATTGCGTCGAGCGATGTCAGCTGCCTCCGCGGGCGGGGAGCCGCCAGCGACCATGTGGTTATAGAAGTCGACCTGGATCGTCTCAGCATTTAGCATCACGCTGAGCTCGTGTGGATTGTTCAGGTGCCCAGGCTGGGTGAAACGGATATTCAAGTCGCCCAAGATTTGAGAGAGGCGGGGCAACGACAGATACTTGAATAGGCGAGGGGGCTGGACGGGCATCCTCAGCCGACTTCGGCTGTTGTAATCAAATCTAAGTCTGCCTCGGCAATCACCAGTGAGAGAAGGGTCCGGCGGATATCTTGCCACGGCCTACTCAGATCGACAGCCTCAACGCGAACCGGGTAGCCTAGCAGTTTGTATGAGAGACTTAACGGTTGACCCACGGCTGCGTAGATTAGTCCACCGCGGATCTCGCGCCCCAGGTGGGTGCGGCCGGCGTGCTGAAGGTAGGTAAGCAGCTGGTAGAGATTGCCAGAAGAAATCTTAGTTGAGCCGTGGTGCTCTTTGAACGGCTTCGAGTAAAACTTCGCGTCGAAGATAAGCGCATGATTTTGATTTCGAAGGGTAATGTCTGTCAGCATTCTCGGTAGATATTGCATGGCCAGAGCATCGGTTGTGCCGGCGGAATCCCATTGAAGTGCTCCGGCAAAAACTTGATATTCCGACTGTTCGTGTCGATAAAAATTACGAAGAAACTCTTCAAAAATCTTCGACATTCGAACTTCGTCTTTCAGGACGTCCGCGAACCGAGCGCCCGATCCACCTTCTTCAGGAAGCGTGGAACGGAAGACAAATTCGCATAGCTTCATGAGGACGGCGTACTGGCCGTTGTGGCGGGACAACTGCACCCTGCGGAACAGGTCGGCCGAAAGCCTGACGTCGGATACATTGGCCATCGTACGTTCGACCATGCGCAGGCTGTGAGCCAGCTCAGTACCCATTGTGGGACCACGGCTTAGAACGCGAGCGGTCGCCTTGATAATCTGGTTGTGCAGGACATCATGGCTGAGGTCATCGTACTGGCAGATCACGGCACCCCGGCGCAGCGTTTGCTCCTTCACGATCTGGTCCATTTGGAGCCGGCCACGAGGCGACCGAGTTTCCTCGGTGTGGACCCGGTAGCCTCGATCAAGACCACGCCGCATTAGGCGGTTCACGCCGTCAGTCAGAACCTTTCCGAAGAGGTTCTGCAAATCAGGGCATTTGTCGATCCCGACCTCGACTGCGTCACCTCCGGGAAACTGCGCCCAGGCGTAGCTGAAGAGGTAATACAGATTCCTGATCGGAATGGTCACGGAGTGGCCAGCAGCTCGGCAGTCCAAGTCGAGGCTTTATCAGGAGCGTCAAACCAGTACTCCTCAAGGAGCGGGGCGATCTCCGTTTCAACCACTTCCCGGTACCAAGCTTCGCTGTCGCCGACGGAGTCCTTGGGCACGAAGAAGCTGTGTCCAATCCTATAGCCCGGTCCGAGGTTGACTGAGTCAGCACCGATCTCGTCGTTCAGCGACACCATTCTGGATACCAGGCGATTTACGATGTGGTCGGTTACATCCTGTTCAGCCAACGACGCTTTAAACCGAGGGCTCGAGAATGCCGGCTCGAGGGTCACGAATGCGAAGCGACGCCTTAGCGCGTAATCCACCATAGAGAGCGATCTGTCTGCCGTGTTCATCATGCCCAGGACATGCAGGTTGTCAGGGACATAGAACTTAGCTTCGCCCTCCCGGGCGTAGGCGAGCTGGGTTCCGTAACCGGCGTTGCGTTTGTCGGCCTCGATGAGGAGCATGAGCTCTCCAAAGATCTTGGAGAGATTCCCTCGGTTCATTTCATCGATGATGAAAACGTAGACGTTGGTCGGATCAGCCGCAGCTTTCTTGCAGAAGCGATAGAACACGCCATCTCGCCGCTCAAAGCCGCCGCTTTCGGTGGGTCTGAAGCCCTGAATGAAATCCTCGTAGCTGTAGGACTGGTGGAACTGAATGTTCTCGATCCGGGCATCGTCACGCCGTCGCATCAGCGTATAGGCCAGAAACCGCGCGATATACGACTTGCCCACCCCCGGTGCGCCCTGAAGGACAATGTTCTTTTTCCGCTGCCAAACGGTGAGGATTTGCTCGAACTGTTCCCGGTCTAGGAACAGCTTCTCCATTGCGTCGTCGATCGAAAATGGCGCAGCTTCCGCGGCGGCTTCTTTATATTCCTCCATAACGGGCTCAGCGTCTCCGTCTTCGGCGTCGACCAATCGGTCATAGGCGGCAAGAAGAGGTTCCAGAAAGGCCTCAAGCGCCTCGTTTGTTGGCAGGTGGTCGATCGCGAACTCCGCGAATGCGATCGTGCTGGGTTGGTAGTTTTTGGCGCGCGAATTGTCCGTCTTTAGATCGATTTGGTCGCTTAAGGTGAAGCCGTGGCTGGCGAGTTCGCTGACGGCCGCCCGATACGCGCTCGCTCTTTCCCGGAGGATCCGCACGGCTCCCGCTTCGCCGTTGAGTTTCACCAGCTGGGTCATGCCCTGGTTGAGCGTCAGGTAGATGCGGGACAGGTCCTCGGCGACGAGGAACACAACGTACAGACCTTCCTGGGTCGACGTCGTCACATTGCGGTTCATCAAAGCAATCCAGGGAACCTTGGCCCAAACGCCTTTGCCAAGTGACCATTTTGCGAAAATCTGCGGCCGAGACTTTACGGACGGAAGGGCGTCCAGGAGTTCAACCACCGTCGTCATGGTTTCCCAGAGTTCCGGCACAGTTTCGAAAGGCTGCTTCCTCGCCTTCTCGAGCTGCGATATGGCGCTAGCAAGCGTGTCCCCTATGGACCGAGAGGGGAGCGCTGAAGGGGCAGGGGATGGCTGTGTGCTCACGGTTTTACCGGCTTGCGCCCTCTCCATGATTGGCCGGAACGCCAACGTCATCGAGCGCACAAGTTCGACGAGGTCTGCTGCGTCGACTTCAGTCTCGGTTAAATAGCCCGAGATGCTCCCGCCAGCGTCCCGAAAGTCCCGCATGTCACGAAGACGCTTCAGCCAACTGTGGACGCTGTCGAGGTCTGATTTGTGGGGTTCAAGGCGCTGTTTGACCCGATAGTCCCACTGAACCGGACCACCAGCTAGGCTCGCTTCCAGCTCAATGGCCACAGGATCGTGCGGCGCCGGAAGGAGGTTGAAGACTGCCGGAGCGGCGTCCCGCACCTTGTTTTTGAAAAGGGCGTTCGAGAAATCGCTCGGATGAGTGACTGCGGCGAAACCGAACTCCAGGCCTCGTTCCGAAGCGATCATGAAGATCTGCGGATGGCCGCCAAATGCCTCGTCGTTGGCCTTTGCATACACGCCGAACCAAAGGTCTTTGGGGATGTAACCGCGAACGCCGCTCTGGGGCGTATAACCGGACGTAAGGCTGACTTGGAAACCTGAGCCGCCAAGCATTTCCAGGACGACCCCACCGAGCTGTCCCAATGCTTTGTGAATACGTTGATATCCATGAAGCTCGTCGGTGGTCAGCTCAGCGTATTTCGCATGACGCCGCGACTCTCTGAGAAGACGGAGATCTTCCGCCGTTATTCCGGCGAACAAAGCGTTCTTTTCAGCCTTTGCGTTCTGCCATCGGCCGGCAAGCTCCGCCTCGTAGAAATCAAAGTCTCTGTTGCCTCTCTCTTCGCCGAGTTCCTGGCGGAGCTTGAGCAGCCGGCGATCCCGGGCTTCGCGATCCCATTGGGTCACCCGCCGGGGATCTTCGTCCGTAAGACCGACGATGATTTTCCGCTTATCTTCGCCCGTGGAGACGCGCTCGAAAGTATCTGGGAAAAGCAGGTACTCGAGGACGTGCGAGAGTTGTCGCGTACCGTCAACAGAAACGCTCGCAAGGAAGCGGGCGAAGGCCCAAGGGTCCTTGAAAGCCGCTTCGCGTTCAGCGGACCCAAGCGCCTTGGCGGCCTCAGCGATTGTGATGAGGTAGGCGAGTTCACGCCAGCGATGCGTGTTGAATCCGACCCCCGTCGAGCCGATGCCCGCGAGAACATCATCTCCGAGGAGATTGGGCTTTAGCTGGCGCCCACCCGGAGCCCATGATGCGATTGCCTCGATAGTCTCCCGCTTCTTGTCGGCTCCAATGTTGGAGGGGAACAACAGCATGACCCAGAGCATCTCGGACGCGAGCTGGATTACACCTGGACCGGCAGAGCTGAGTTGCCCGCGCAGTTTCATCACGAAGGAGTCGCCGCCTTCGTCGGGATTTCCGATGAACGCTGACTTCAGCTCCTGAATATTCGTTTGAGTCCAGACGGATTGCTCGTCGGTCAGTATGGAGTCGTCGCTGAGCAGGCACTGATCGCGCCACTGGGCTGCCGCAGCGAGGACGGGTTCGATATTTCGATGCGGATTATAACGCGCCACCCTGACCCCCAACCACCGGTAGATCTGAACGACCTTCTACTACCAAGTGAGAAGGGACAAGGTTGAAGCAGCAGTTATTTCGACTGTGGAACGCCCTAGAGTTCAATGGAATTCGGAGGCGCCAGGAGTTGCGGCGCTGCTCCCCCGACCACCGCCCCCTCGGGTCCCTCGGGCACCTCTTTTCGGCGTTTACAGTCGTGCCAAGGCGCGCTGGACGGTAGCTATGTGCCACCGACCTCCCCCGGGAGACGGCAGCCCTGCGGCATTCAACGCTTCCGCAATTCCGCGCACCGAATGTCCGGAGCGGACCAGGCCTCTGAGCCGCTCAACATAAGGCCGAAGCCGGTCCCGAGCGTCGCTTTTGTGCTTTACGCATAGCACCTCTGCGTTTCGACCCAGTCGGATGCCGCGAGCTTTCGCTGCGGCCAGAGCCTCCTTGGTTCGCCTGCTGATCTGCTCCGCTTCCTTCTCAGCCAGAGCAGCAAATAGGTGAAGTTGGAACCTGTCCGCATGTGGCATGTCGGTGGCCACGAACGGAACGCCAGTTTCCATTAGCCCGCTCACAAAGTGAACGTTGCGAGCGAGGCGGTCGATCTTGGCGATCACGAGAGTAGCTCCTTCACGTTTCGCCAGGGCAAGCGCCTCTCGCAGCTGCGGCCGGCGGGCGAGCGCATTTACGCCCTTTCCGGTTTCCGTTTCGACGAACTCTGCGATCTGAAGGCACCCGCAGCCCGCGAGATAGCGCGAGACTGCTTCGCGCTGCGCCTCGCGGCCGAGTCCAGACGAACTTTGCTTCGAGGTGGAAACTCGAAGGTAAGAGACAGCGGTCGGCGGTTTCATCCAGGGATCCGTATACGGGCTAACGTTCGTTTGCCTGTATACGGTAGCCCCGGCACCGTGAGCGCTCAACGAACAGAGATCGTTAATGCCGAGATTTTGCCCTCTAACGCTGCCGCGGACGGAGCGTGCGCCCACGCGGAGAGGTCAAAGGTGGCCAGGGTGACCGGGGGAATTTTCAGTTGGGAGGCGGACGGCGTTTGACCTCAGGGTATTCTAATTCCCGGAATCTGAAAAAACCTGGCCACCTTGGCCACCAGTCCCGACGCGGTCCTGGACGGGTTTAGGAACGGGCGTGCATGGCGGCATCCCGACGCCGCCGGTGGGGGGCCGTCAGGATAGCAAGAGGGCCAGGCTCATCGCTGAACCTGGCCCTGGCCTCTCTAGGCGACCTTCTGAAGGGGCACCACGTTGGAGCCGAGGTTATCCCTGCGGACGTCTGGCACAGGATCGGTGATGTGTTCCAACAGCAGCCCCGGCCGTGACGACAGGAAGTCTTCACGGCACTCCGCCAGCGGCGGGAACACGTATGTGCGGGCGCGCTCGCGGTCGCGCTGGCGACGCCCTTTGGTCAGACCTTTCACCTCGGTGATGAGGTATTTGCCGACGGCTTCCGGCGTCGGTGGGCCGGCATAGTTGCGGGTGAAGGCTGTGGCGCTTTGTTGGAGCAGCGAGGTCGAAACTTCAAAGGCACCCTCTTCAGGCCACTCGATGCTTTCATCGCAGTCGATCTCTGGAGCCTGAACAAAGGGGAGCGTGCCCATGGCGAGCGCAGACGCCCACCAGCGATCGAGACCCGTCATCGACGAAATGATCTGGATCGAGAGCAGTGGGGTGGACGGCGGCTTCCTGAAGTTCGTCTTCGAGATGTCGCGCTGGAGGAGGTCGTGCATGAAGGCACCGTATCCGCCGCGGTTCATCTGG
Source organism: Brevundimonas sp. (assembly GCF_041648055.1). GTDB lineage: Bacteria > Pseudomonadota > Alphaproteobacteria > Caulobacterales > Caulobacteraceae > Brevundimonas. The sequence continues at coordinate 223,717 of NZ_JBAZPS010000004.1, read as the reverse complement.
CTCATCAGAGCGTCGAAGAAGGCTCCATCCTGCCTATTCTCGTCACCGCAGTGGAGGGCGAAATAGCGGCGCTCATCCCCGGACGCCGGCACGGAGTGCAGCATGTTCGTGGAGAAGATGAGGTTGGCCTTTGACTTGATCGCCACGGCGTCGATGCCCTTGCGCTCGATCTGAAAATCCACGCCGGTGATGAGGTTGTTCATCCGCGAGACATGCCGAGGATCCTTGGCGTGGATCGCCTCTTCGGCGCGGATCAGCAGCGCCTCAGCCAGGTGACCGTTGAAGCGCCCCGTCAGAAGATCGGGGTTGTCGGCCACTGGCGAGTATTGTGGCCCGACGCACTCGGCCAAGATGCCCGTGAAAAGGCTCTTCCCGCAGCCCTTGCTGCCGTAGAGGACCGGGGCGACACCGATCTTGATACCCGGACGCTGGAACAGGTGAGCGCACCAGTCGAGCAGCCAGTGGTAGGCCTCGTTGTCACCCCGACACAAGTTCCGAAGGATATGGTCCTGCAGAATGCTCCACCCTCCGGCCTTGGCGGAGGGTTTCACATTGAAGCCCTTGCAGAGATTGAAGAGATGCTTCGGCACCTTGGTCAGGTCGGGGTCGAAGGTCACCCCGCTGAACTGGCGGCGATCATCCTGCGCAAGCCACCAGGAAAAGGCGCTCACTTCCTCTCCGGTCCAGGCGAGGACCTTGAGGTGGCCAAACAGGATTGCGGCGTCAGCACGGGTGTAGAAGCCGGCCTTGTCATCTTCGGTGTCGATGAACCGCACCTTGCCGCCGACCTTCACCTGACCGGTGCGGTGGTTGAAGTACTCCATCGTCTTCTGCTGTGAGTCTGCGATCTTGTAGTGCAGGCGGGGGTTTTCCTTCCGCACGCTGTCTGAGGTTGGCTTGGGCTTCAAACGCATGGATTAGTGCCGCTTGCGCGGTTCCTTTCTAAAAAATGTAAAGGGGGTGTCTGGTCGCTCTCAGGCGGTCAGGCAGTCAGTAGGCGCTGGATCTTCAGCGCTGACTGTTAGTATGTGAGAGTGCAGCTTGGATGCCCGAGCTCGGTCTAGTCGACCTTTGGCATAATACCATCGGAATCGCCGAAGAAGTCGGCGCAGAGCACCGCAACCTGGCGGATGATAGGTTGGCCTCCCTGGTCGAAGAACAGAGGGGGCAGTTCCACCCGGTCGCCCGTCCACATGCGGATAAGTTCGCATGACAGCTCGATCTTGAGGACTGCGGCCTGCCCCTGTTTCGAGAGGATAAGGCCACTCACCGGCCCGCCGGCCGAGCGGTCGAGCTTGATCCTCCAGCCTGTATTCCGGCTTTGCATCGCCCGGCTGAACACGTTGTCCACCAGCAGAGCGAGCTTGATCTCCGGGTTCCAAGGGGCGTGGCGCCAGTCAGCGCTAGAGGCCAGGTGGCCGTAGTGTTCACGGTAGCGGCGGAGGGCCGCAATCACGTCCATTTCGAGGAACTCCGCGTCGTAGAAGTCATCCTCGTCCAGCCATGCTGATGAAGCGGTCATGAGCCTGCCGCCCGTGCTGCCAGGATCGGAGCAAGTACCTTCTCGAACCACTGGTCCACGAGGTCCCGACGCCAGCGAGCGGGCCCCCGTTCGCTGAGCCGGATATAGGCGGGAAACTTCCCCTTCTTTGAAAGATGTTCGACGTTGCGACTGCTCGAGTCTGGAAGTTTGTTGGCGAAATAGTCGAACGTCACCAGTTCGATGCCATCGATCTCGTGGACCATCAGAACCGCACCCCCGGCGCACCGTTGGCCTGGTCGAGCCGCTCGCGGGCACTCACCCGCGGAGCTGTCGGTTGGGGCTGGCTGTATTCCGGGTCCGCCTCAGCATCGATGCCGTACAGATGCGGCGCAGCGCGAGGCAGCACGAAGGCAAGCCAACCATGCGGTGTGATGCCGTCCTTCCCACGAAGATCACCGTTGGCGCTCAGGACAAAGTGGCCGCGCGCGCGTTCGATGACGTCGTCCATGGCACCAGGCAGGACCCCCTTCTTTTCGGCCAAGGCTGAGATCTCCTGGTTCAACGTCTTCAACCAAATGGTCGACAGCAAAGCCGTGGCGTCGGCGTGAGGCATGTTTTCGAAATTCACTATTGCTCCTTGCGCCCGAAAGGGCGTCGGCTGTTGGGATTTTGGGAGATGAGGCGTCGTATAGTTTGACGCGCAGAACAGCGTACGTTCGCTATTGATAGTGTTCATCTCACGGATCGCCGCGAATGTCAAGAAACAGGGTAGCAACGTTAGCCGCAACAGAAGCAATCACGTGTTTACATATCAAATACAGCCAGCACGAGACGCTCATAAAGAGACGAATACTTGCTAGGGTGGTGCGGCAGGGTCGGCTCGACGCTAGGTGGCGCTGTCCTCGATCCGCATTTGCTGTGTGTCCGGCTGCACCACTGCATGACCTGTCCCCATGGTCGGGTCAAGGAACATGACATCGCTGTGGCGACAGCCCCTAAATTAAGGACAAGCCCTGGAACTTAATCCGCGCCAGTTCGCGGTCTAGCGTCGCCACATGCTGACGCCCGTATCGCCGGCCCGTTGTCTTCGCGGTCCAGCCGCCGATCGCGTCGGCGATCTCTTCAGTCAGGCCGACGTTCCGTGCCTGCTCCCTGAACAGGTGGCGCAGGGAGTGAAACACGAGGGTGCGGTCACTGAGGCCGATAGCTGTCAGATGGAGGCCAAACCACTTGGAGAATTTGCCACCATATCCATGCAACTCGCTGAACTGGAGCTCCGGGAACAAGCGGTCGTCACCAGCGGCCTTCCTAGCGGCCACGAACTCTAAAAAGCCGGCACCGATGACGATCGGGTGGATGGGGGCTGCTCGTTCGCTGGCGCGGTTCTTCAGCCTTTTATCGTTGGACCGGATCCCATCCTTGAAGAGTGAGAGATCCAGATAGGCTACCCCGTCATCGATCTTCACGTCCGCGGTCTTTAGCTGACAGATTTCGCCCAAGCGGGCTCCGCCAAGGCACAGCGCCGGGACCCAATACCTCGATGGCTGGGGGGAGCCCTTGAACTGCTTCAGGCTGTCAAAGAGCTGTATGAGCTCAGATGGGCTGAAGCCGCGACGTTGCACGGTGATGGTAGCAGGACCGGCGAGCCCGATCGCCGGGTTGAAGTCCATCAGTCGCCTGATCTTCACTGCCCAGTTGAAGAGCGAGGACATCGCAATGACGTATGACCTCACTGTCCCGACGCTCAGGCGAGCGCGTCCATCTCGTTCACCCAGCCTGATCGCTTCTGATAGCGGCACATTAGGATAGAGCTTGGACGCGTTGGCCGGCACCATCTGGAGGAACTTTTTGACAGCGATGGCGTCGTCCCTGGTGATCGACCGGACGGGTTTGTCAGCCCCCAGGACTTCCTTCAGCGCACGAAAGATGTGGGCACCAGCCTTGTCTGCGGCGGCTTGCCCGTTCTTCGCAGCCTTTTCGGCCTGATAAGTCTCAATCAGTTCGGCGACCGTTCTGTCGTCGGCGCGCGGGATATAGGATGTAGGGCCCGGCGCTATGATGAGCTGGTCCGGCGCGCGAGCTACAGCGTCTGCAGCCGCCAGGATACTAGCAGCGATTGATCGTGACGATTCTTCCAGTTGCACCACTTCGAGCCATGCTCGAGCGAATGCAGGCCGGGCCTGCTCCACCACCGAAATGGGAACCCTCAGGCTGAGCCCAGCGTCCTGGGAAGCTTGCAGCAAGGTCCGATCGAAGCCCTCGATGTCCTGCCAAAGGCTTGGGTCGACAGCCATCGATTGGAGACGGCCCCGCAAGAGGCTCGTAAGTGATGCCGAGGGGTGAGGGTCTGAAGACAGCTCGGGCCGATGCTCAAAAAATCTCAGCGCCCACTGGCGAGCGGAAAGGCCAACTTCCGGCCCGACAGTGATCACGGTCGGAATGTCGATGGCCATTTCACCTCTCGGAATTCCAAGCGCCGTTCGCAGGTTCCGGACAAGAGGGCGTGAGGCGACGTCCACCGTTGACGTAGCCTTCAAGGCCATCGTCTCGGTCGCGCGCCAGTCATCAATTGCTCGTAGGAGCGCAGGGAGGTCGGCAAGAGGGCCAGGTCCGAACCGCCGCGCCTCTGCAATGGCCTGGTCCCAGCCGCGCCATATGCCCTCAGCCAAGCGCTCGGCGCGGGCGTAGTCAGCGGTGCCTGTGCTCTTCATGAGCCAGCGTGTTGGGAAAGCATGACGGACGTCGGGAGGGACGGCGCGGCGCATGTGATACGGCGCATTGGGGATCTGCTCCCACTTCCCGGAAGGGCTCTTCTGCCGCTTACGTGTCAGCCCAAATCGGAGCGCCATCGAGGGTTCACATACACACCAAGTACACACCACAGCGTAGGCGCAAACAACCGCGGAGCAAGGCCATTTTGATATTTAAGGAGGATTCGGGACCATGGTGGGTGATGTAGGGTTCGAACCTACGACCCGCTGATTAAGAGTCAGCTGCTCTACCAACTGAGCTAATCACCCGTACCATGTCGTCGGGGCAGGCCTCGCAAGGCCCGTGCCGTCCCGGTTGTCCCGGGGCGGGACTGGCGAGAACGGGCGGATGTAGAGGGCAACGGCGGTCAAGGCAAGGCGTTTCGATCCGGCGTTCCGGTTTGTCGCAGGTGGCTTACGGTCAAGCTGGCGATCATGATAACCACCGCTGCGTAGCCGGGAGTGAACGACATGGCATTGCGCGACATATCGGGGGCGGTGGATTTCACCGTGCTGGAAGCCATGACGGCCGGTGATGACGCTATCGGCGAGGAGGTGCTGGGTCTGTTTGTCCAGCAGGCCTCGCTCTGGTCGCCGATGCTGGATGCGCGAAACGACGGCTGGCGCGATGCGGTGCATACGATCCGGGGGGCTGCAGCCGGGATCGGGGCCAAGGCCCTGGCCGAGGCGTGTGCGCGGGCCGAGGGTGAGACCAGGGCCACCGTCTCGCCCCGGCTTGACCGGGTGCGCGATGCCCTGGATGCGGCTCTGGCCGACGTGGCCGCCTATCGCCACGCGCTGATGCTGAAGAGCTTGAGAGCCTAGCCTCGCGTCCGGTCCCAGACCGCGAGCTCGTGGGCGATGCAGCGGTCGATCAGGGTGCGCCACACGGGCTCGGCGATGTCGGGCGACAGGCCGGCGGGCCCGGCGGCGGCCAGCACTTTGCTCACGACATCCTCGATGCGCGCGTCGTCATGGACCACGTCGCGGCTGGGCTTGATGCGCGCGGCGGCGTGCATGTAGCGCTGGCGCTCGCCCAGCAGGGTCACCAGGGCGCGGTCCAGGGCGTCGACGCCCTGGCGCACCTGGGCCATCGTCTCGCAGGCCTCCGGCGCCGTGCGGGAATCAATGGTGATGCTCTTGGGAGCGCCCACTTAAAACGCTCCGCTCATCCCGGCGAAAGCCGGGATCCAGTTCTGTCCAGCTTGACGCAGGCATTTCAGGACTGAAGGGTTTGCCAACACGGTCGCACCGTTCACCCAAAATACTGGGTCCCGGCTTTCGCCGGGATGAGCGGATTTATAGCGGTCATCCGACAAAGGCGCGCTCCAGCACATAGTCGCCCGGTTCGGCGTTCGAGCCTTCCTTCAGGCCATAGGTTTCCAATAATTCGCCAGCTTGCTTGATCATGGCCATCGAACCGCACAGCATGACGCGGTCGGTATTGGGCGAAAACCCGACGGGCAGGCCCAGGTCGGTAAAGACGTCTCCCGACTTGATCCGTTCGGTGATCCTGCCCGGCGTCTCGAACCGCTCGCGCGTCACGGTGGGATAATAGACCAGCTGGGCCTTGGCCTCCTCGCCGATCAGGGGGTCGTCGTGGATGCCGGCGGTGAAGAAGTCGCGGTAGGCCAGGTCCGCGACGTTACGCACCGTATGGCAGACGATGACCTGACCGAACCGGGCATAGGTATCGGGGTCGCGCGCCACTGACAGCCAGGGGGCCAGGCCCGTGCCCGTCCCGATCAGCCACAGCCGCTCTCCGCCCGTCAGGGCATCCAGCACCAGGGTGCCGGTCGGCTTCTTGCCCATCAGCACGGTGTCGCCCGGCTTGATCTTGACCAGCCGCGAGGTCAGCGGCCCGTCGGGCACGGCGATGGACAGGAACTCCAGCTCCTCGTCCCAGTGCGGGCTGGCGATGGAATAGGCGCGCAGGATCGGCTTGCCGCCATCCTCGCTAGGCAGGCCGATCATCACGAACTCGCCGGAGCGGAAGCGGAAATCCTCGGGCCGGGCGATGCGGAAGCTGAACAGCTGATCGGTCCAGTGGCGCACCGACAGCACCTCCAGTTCATGGAAGGGGCTGGCCTTGACGGGAGGGGGGGATACGGCGGCGTCGGTCATGTGCGGCGTCTGTTAGCGGTTGAGGGCGTCCGGCGAAAGGGATGGGGTGTCGCTGTCGGGTGTCAGCCGGCGTCGCGCGGCATCCATTGCGGCCAATGGGCGGTGACGGGTCGTCCGTCGACACTCAGCGCCCCGTCCAGCCGGTCGACGCGCAACAGGGCGATGGCGGCACCCTCGTGCCCGCCCATTACCTCGCCGGCGCGCAAGCTCCCGTTCAGCACCTCGGCCCCGAATGGTGGCGGCGGGCCGTCGAAGGTCAGACCCATCATCCGGTTCTTGACCGTGCCGCGCCGGTGCATGCGCGAGGCCGTCTCCTGGCCGATGAAACAGCCCTTGTGGAAGTCGATGCCGTGCAACAGGTCGAAGTTGGCCTCGATCGGCCAGGTCTTGTCCGGCACCGTGTCCAGCGCCGGATCGGGCACGCCGTGCCGGATGCCGTGGGCGCGATAGTCGTCCTCGCTCGCCGTCGTCTCGACGTTAAGGCCCCAGGCCCGGCCGCCCAGCGCCGACAGTCGCGGGTCCGCCACGAACCCCGCCGCCTCGCCGTCCCAGGCGGCGAATACCGCCTCGTCCAGCGCCGCGATCTGCACGTTCGAGCGCAGGCGATACATCGACAGCCGCTGGATCAACGCCTCGCGCCGGTCCGCCGCCACATCCAGCACCACACCTTCCGCCTCGCCCCACAGGAAGAGGTCGAACAGCAGCCGCCCCGGCGGCGACAGCAGGGCCCCATACCGCACGGCACCGTCCGCCAGCGTCTCCACGTCCTGGGTCAGCAGATTGTGCAGGAAGGGTCGGGCATCGGGGCCCGACACCCGGATCAGGGCGCGGCTGTTCAGGCGGGCGATCTGCGTCATGGGGCCTAGATAGGGGCCCTCGTCCCCGCCGACCATAGCTGGGGACAGTTGCGCACCCCCTGATCCCCGGCCGAGAATCCGTATACGGTCCAGTCATGTCGGCCCGTTTCCCCATTCTGTACATTGCCGAGGCCAGCCCGGAGGATGCCGTCCTGTCGTCCGGCGTGCTGGCCTATCTGGTCGAGGCCATGCCGACGGCGGACTTCACCATCGTGGGGTCCAGGACCAGCGCACCGCTGTTCGCCGACACCCCGCGTCTGCGTCGCCTGATCGTGCTGGACAAGGAGACGCGGCTGGACTGGCTGGGCCTGTGGAACCAGGTTCGCGACACCCGCTGGGGGCTGGTCGTCGACATGCGCGGCTCGACCATTTCCGGCAAGTTGAAACGCCAGAAACGGGCCGTGCGGGGCGCAAGCGAGGCGGGGGTGCATGCCGTCGAGCTGGCCGCCCGGGTGCTGCACCTGGACGATATCCCGTCACCCCGCCTGTTCGTGTCGGAGGAAACCCAGGCGACTGTCGACGCCCTGATCCCTGCGATCACCGGCCCCATCATCGCCGTAGCCCCCGGCACCGACTGGATGGGTCGGCACTGGCCCGCCGAACGCTATGCCAAGGTCGCGGCACCCCTGATCGCCGACGACGGTCCGCTGGCGGGCGGACGGCTGCTGATCCTGGGCGATGAAAAGGACCGCGACGACGCCCACACCATTCGCCTGGCGGTCAGCCGGGGCCGGGCGACGGAGCTGGTCGGGCGACTGACACCCTTGCAGGCCGTGGCCCTGCTGGGGCGTGCAGCGCTGTATCTGGGGCCGGATTCGCTGTGGACCCATCTGGCCACGGCGGCGGGCGCGCCCGTGGTCGCCGCCTTTGGCCCGTCGGACGAGGCCGAGCGCGGCCCCTGGACCGGCATCGCCGTGCGCGGTCCTCGCTCGGTCGAGGAATACCGCAAGATCGACCCCCGCCTGAACCAGGCCATCCAGCACATGAACGACCTGCCCGCCGAGCGGGTGCTGAAGGCGGCGAAGAAGGTGCTGGCTGGGTCCTAGCCCACCGCCGCCACCACCGCCTGATACGCCGGATTGGCCCGGCCCTCGGCGTCCAGCAGCAGGGGGCTGTCGCTGCTCTTGCCCTCGCGGACCAGCCAGCTGTCGATGTCGCGCAGGCCCCAGGTGGTGAAGGCGTACCGCTGCCGCTCCGGCAAGGCCATGAACGCCTCCGCCAGTTCGCCCACCCGCGCCACCTGCTGTGCCCGCTTGTCGGCGACGCTGCGCAGGTCGGGCATCCGCCCCTCGCGCTGCATCGGGAAATCCAGCTCGGACACATGGATCGGCAGGCCAAGAGACGCGGCGTCCCTCATGAAGGTCGTGACCTGACCCGCCGGGATTTCGATATCCAGATGCGACTGGGTGCCGATGCCGCCGATGGGCGCGCCCAGTTTCAGCAGCCGCTCGACCAGCTTGAGGAAGGTCGCGCCCTTCTTCGGGATGTTCTCCAGATTGTATTCGTTCAGGAACAGGACCGCGTCCGGATCGGCCGCCTTCGCCTGTTCAAAGGCACGGACCATATAGCCATCCATGCCCAGCGCCCGGCTCCAGTGACAGTCGCGCAGGCCGTCGCCGTCCTCGGCCACCGGCTCGTTGACCACGTCCCAGCCCGCCATCTGGCCCTTGTAGCGACCCACGAAGGTGGAGATGTAGCGGTCGTATTCGGCGGCGAACCGATCGCGCGGCACGGTGGCGTCGTCGAACACCTCGGCCCCTTGCGAATACCAGATGACCGTGTGGCCATGGACGCGCAGGCCGTTGTCGCGGGCAAAGCCGACGACGCGGTCCGACGGCTCGAAATCATAGGTGAAGCCGGGCCCCAGGGTCCGCTCCATCTTCTGCTCCCACTCCGGCGTCAGCTGGGAACAGTGTTTCAGCGTCTGGGCGATCCAGTCCGCCTGATCCAGCTGCCAGGTCATCCCCGTCGCCCCGAACGGGCAGGGCAGGATGTCCTTCAACGGCGCGGCCTCCGGCCCCGGCGCGGGCGCGGCGGAGGCGAAGCGGTCGCAAGCGGCGAGGGCAGGTACAGCCAGCAACGGCGCGGCCAGCAGGTCGCGGCGGCTGGGCCTCACGGTCTCAGACCGCGCGCCGCCGCAATCCCATCTCGTCGAACGCGGCCGTCTCGCGTTTACCGGCGGCAAGAAGGGCGTTCAGGCGGGTGGTTTCGGCGACGTGTTCGAACTTCTTCAGCTCTTCGAAGGCGCTGGTCAGGGCGTCGCGCGCCCCTTCTTCCTCGGCCTCGATGGCGGCGACGTCGGCCTGGACGGCGGCCTTCTTCTGCTTCCAGCCGTTCAGATAGGCCCGCAGCATCATGGCGGCGTCGACGTCCTGACGGGCGCGGTCCTGCTCGCCCTCGGCCTCGGCCTCCAGCATGGCCAGACGCATTTCCGTCTTCGCCTTGCGATCGCTGATCTCGGCCAGACGCTTCTGCAGCGTCTCGACCTCATAGTTGGAAATGCGGATCAGCGATTGCGCCCAGGTGGTCATGAAGGTCACGATACGGTTGGAGGGTTAAGCGAAGGTGAGGGTCTAGGTTTCAGGTTCTAGGTTCTAGGTTCTAGGTTCTAGGTTCTAGGGGAGAGGCGGTTGCGCAGCGCAGTGAGCATTCTCCCGACTTCCGCAGCCAGTTCGAGGACCGCCTCGCAGCGTTCCGCGTCGGCGAGTTCAAGGGCTTTCACCAGCAACACAAATGTCTCGATTTCAGAGAGCGAACCACGCGCGATGCTGATGAAGTGAGCGTAGTCTTTTCTGGTCCCTCGACCGTGCCCCTCGGCGATATTGGCAGGAACCGATGCTGCGGCGCGGATGATCTGGGATGTCATCCGAAACTCTTCCTGTTTCGGCATCAGGCGCGTCAGCCGATACGCTTCCACAGCCAGGCCCATCGATTTCTGCCAGACGACGAGGTCGCGGTAAGACTGTACCGAAGCCGTCATCCCCTAGAACCTAGAACCTGAAACCTGGAACCTCATGCCAGCATCCCCTGGTTCAAAATGACCTCCAGCCGCTGGAACGCCTCCGCCAGCGGCGTGTGATCGTCCTTGTCCTGGCCCAGGAAGGCTTCCAGCGCCGGATTCAAGGCGATGGCGCGGTCCACGATGGGATCGGCCCCGGTCCGGTAGGCCCCGATCTTGATCAGCTCTTCCATGTTCGCATAGGCGCTCAGGCACTGACGCGCTCGCTTGTTCAGCTCGCGCTCGGGCGGCGTCTGGCAGGCGGGCAGGGTGCGGCTGACGGATTTCAGCACATCGATGGCGGGGAAACGCCCGCGCTCGGCGATCTTGCGGTCCATGACGATGTGGCCGTCCAGGATACCGCGCACGGCATCGGCGATCGGCTCGTCATGGTCCCCGCCGTCCACCAGCACGGTGAACAGGGCGGTGATCGGCCCCGCCGTCGTCCCGTCGGCCCGCACCGGGCCCGGCCCGGCCCGCTCCAGCAGCTTGGGCAGTTCGGTGAAGACGGTGGGGGTGTAGCCCTTGGTCGTCGGCGGCTCGCCCGCGGCAAGCCCGATCTCGCGCTGGGCCATGGCAAAGCGGGTGACGCTGTCCATCAGGCACAGCACCTCCAGGTCCTGATCGCGGAAATATTCGCTGATCGCCATGGTCATATAGGCCGACTGGCGGCGCTTCAGCGCAGGCTCGTCCGATGTCGCCACCACCACGACGGCCCGGCGCAGGCCCTCTTCGCCCAGCGTCTCCTCGACGAACTCGCGCACCTCCCGGCCCCGCTCGCCGATCAGGCCGACCACGACGACATCGCAGGTGGCCTCCTTGGCCAGCATGGACAGCAGTACCGACTTGCCGACGCCCGAGCCGGCAAAGATGCCCAGACGCTGGCCCCGGCAGGTGGTGGTGAAGACGTCCATGGACCGCACGCCCAGGTCCAGCCGCTCGCCCACCCGGCCACGCGAATGGGCCGGGGGCGGCGGCGCGCGCAGGGGATAGGCCGCCGGGCCCTGGGGCAGGGGCCCCTTGCCGTCGATCGGCTGGCCGAAGGCGTCGATGATCCGGCCCAGCCAGGCGGTCGTCGGCCGCACGCTGGCGGCACTGTCGATGATGCGGATATCAGCCCCGGGCGCCACGCCCTCGACCGGGCCGAACGGCATCAGCAGGGCCTTGGCATCGCGAAACCCCACGACCTCGGCCGGCAGGGGATTGAGACCGCGCCCGCGCTGGATCTCCGCCCGCGCCCCGACCGACAGCCGCGACAGCCCGCCCTTGGATTCAATCAGCAGACCGTTCACCCCCGCGACCTTGCCGGTCACGACCAGCGGATCGATCGCTTCGACGGCGGCGGTGAGTGAGCGCACGATGCAGAGGACCCCGAAGGCCGCGCTGAGCCAGCCCGGCAAATACTGCCTCTACGGATGGGTGATCGTGGTTAACAGGGGGTGAAGGCGACGACGCTGTCCACCGCTTCGAACGCGGCGGACTTGCTGCGAACCTCGGCTCCGTCCTTGATCTTCATGGGCGTCGTCCTTTCAGGCCGTTTCCGTCTTGAGCGTGTGGGGATGTCGCAGCCTCGACAGCGCCGCGATCATCGGCGGCACCAGCATGTGCGGCACCGTCAGGATCGACAGGGTCATGAAGCTGGCCGCCATGATGCGATCGGGCATGGCCGCGCGAATCTCCAGGCCGAAGACCAGCACCCCGATCGCCCCCGCCGCCAGCGTCAGCGGCACGACCACCCAGCCCCAGGTCGCGACCCCGCGCCACTTCAGCGTCAGCAGGCTTTCACGGAAATGCCGGGGCGAATGGAACAGGCAGAAATACAGCGCAAAGCCTACGATCGGCGGCAGGATCAGCATGCCGGTCAGGGCCGCCAGCCCGCCGATGGCCTGATCACGCCGCCCGGCCTGCCACAGCGCGGCAATGGCGATCAGACCCAGACCGACGGCCACCGGCAGGACCAGCATCAGCCCGTCCGTCACCGCCGATGCGCCCGCCCTGTCGGTCAGGCCGATGAAGATGGCGTCCAGTTCGGCCCGGTGCAGCAGCGTCGGCGCGGCCAGCAGGGCCAGGGCCAGACCGGCCCTCAAGATGACGGGGCCCGCCCCGTCCCAGTCTTCGGAAAAATGCGCGGCGGCGATGGCGATGAAGGCCCCCAGGGCCAGCACAGGCTCGGCTCGCCACAGGCCGTACATGGCCGCCGCCAATCCCAAGTACAGCAGAACCAGTGTGACCATCCCGGTCCACGGGCCCGCCTGCTGCGCGCGAATGATCTCCAGGTCCAGCGTGCCGTGCGGCAGGCCGAACACCAGCAAGGCCAGACAGGCGATGGCCGTGGCCATGCCCCCCGACAGCGGCACTCCGGCCGCCAGCGCCAGAAGGGCGAGGGCGAGCGCCCCGACCACCAGCATCGACCCCGACAGTGATCGTGGCAACCCCGGTATCGATGCAAAGGTGACAGGCATCGTGATGCCTCCAGTTGGGACACTGTCCGGACGGGCGCGAACCCGTCCGGACGTCGTATCCGCCTGACGCCGTCAGGACGCGGTGGTGACCGTGTGGCCTGGCTCACCGTATTCGACCGCCGATTTGCGGACGGCGATGATGTAGACCAGCACGCCCACACCGGCCTTGGCGATGATGTCGGCGATGGTGTAGCCGATCTGGACCGCCGTCTCGACGCTGCCGCCCCCCATGTTGGTGAAGGGGATCATGTAGACGATGGGATAGAAGCCCCAGGAGGCGAAGGTCAGCATGCGGGCCCCCTTGATCAGGCCCTTGACGCTCTCCGGCTGGCGCTCGATCGAGGCCCCCAGACCCTTGAACAGCTCCCACACGATGTACAGGAACGGCACGGTCGACAGCGTGCCCCAGATGGCGCGCGTGGCGTTGTCGTCGGCGATCTCGCCCGGATAGCCCAGCACGATCATCAGCGCAGCGGCAAAGCCCAGCTTGATCGACTTGGACATGGTCTCCGACTGCGACAGCCGCATGACCAGGATCAGTTCGATCAGCAGCAGCGGCACGGTCAGCAGCCAGTCGACGTAGCGATAGGCGTCGTTGAACGCCAGGCCGGTGACCTGGATCACGCCGTTGCGGACCTCATAGGCGGACTCCCAGCTCTCGAAGATGCGGAAGTAGTGATAGGCGGCGATGGCGGTCACCAGGCCAGAAATGACCAGGGCCGAGCGATAGGCGGGACCGACCTGCGAGCGGCTCAGCCACAGGAAAAGGGTCGCCGCCGCCATGGTGGCGAAGGTGAAAGAAAAGGCGTTGTAGACGAGCAGGTACTGCCCGACGTCGATGGTTGGCATTGTGAATCCTCCAGTCGGCCCTTGTCTGGCCTTGCTGGAGAACCGTCAGCCTTTAAGCCCGTCTGCGCCATACGGCCTTTAGGCCGTACCCGGAGTGTCGCCGCCCTTAGAGCCCGGCTTCGACGGCCACGCGGATGGCGTCCGCGACGTTATGCGTGCCGATCTTTTCCAGGATCAGGCCCCGGTGCATCTTCACCGTCTTTTCGCTGAGCGACAGGTTGTAGGCGATCTGCTTGCTGCGATGGCCGGTGGCGATCTGTTGCAGGATTTCGCGCTGTCGCGGCGAGAGGGTTCGTACCACTTCGACCGCATGGTGGTGACGGCTGGACGAGGGGCCGACCGCATCGGGCTCCAGCTCGACCTGGGAGCCGAGGAAATACTCCAGCTCGCCATCGGGCGTGAACACCGGTGCCACCAGCACGGCGTTTCGGAACGGCTGACCATCACGCTTGTAGTTCAGGATTTCGACCAGGGTCGCCCGACGATCCCGCGTGCCCTGGCGGATGCGTTCGGTCAGCCAGGGTTCGGTCGCCGGCCCGGCCAGAAACCGGCAGTTGCGACCCAGGATCTCGTCGTCGCTATAGCCGGTCAGCTCGCAAAAGGCCTGGTTGACCGCGATGATGGGATTGTCCAGCAGACGCGGGTCGCTGACGACCGACGCGATCGGACTGCGGACGATGGAGTCCCTCAGGCTGATACCGTCTTCGTCCAGTTCGTAGGCCATTCGCTCCGTCGTCCCCCGAACAGGACCCTACGCCCAGGATCGGAGGTGGCAAGCAGTCATCCCGTCGCGGTCTTTCTCAGGCCGGCGCGACCGGCTTGCCCGCTTGCCCATCGACGTCACGATGTCGATGCTAGCGAAACCAGAAGGCGTCCGGGTCTGCCGTGATCTCGCTGCCCTTGTCGATCACGCGGCCGTTTCGTTCCACGTCGATGCCTCTGATCGCGTAGGAGACGGATCCATCGATTGCGGCGGAGGCGCGATAGACGATCAGCATCACCCCCGGTCCGCTCTCAGGGCATGTGCCGGAAACCCGAAAAGTTGCGGCCGGCTCGCCGACGAAGAAGTCTGCCAGTTCCGGCGAGATATCGACCCGCCGTCCGTTGTAGCGGATGCGTGGCCCCTCGAATTCAGACCCCCACCCGTTCAACCCTTCGATGGAAACGCGTCGCCCCCGACACACGACTTCGGTTGATGTCGAGACCACAACAGGCAGCGGCGGCCTGCTCGTTCGCACGACAATCTCCTGATGGGGAAGCAGGACCGACAGGATGAAGGCTGTTGAGAGCATCACACGACCGCCAGATTTACTCGACTGACGGGCAGACTAGGCTGGCACGACGGGTTCTGCCAGCGTCACATCGCGCGTTCCCGTCGTCAGGATGGCCCCGACCGAGGCCACGACGATAAAGCCGATGGCCAGCCATTGCAGGCCGCTGAGCTGTTCATGCAGCAGGACCAGTCCCGCCACCGCCCCGATGGCCGGTTCGCCTGACAGCAGGACGCCGAAGGTGCGTTTGGGGATGTGGCGGAGCGCAATCATCTCCAGCGAATAGGGCAGGGCGCTGGACACCAGGGCGACGCCCAGCCCGATCAGCAGGACGGACGGGGCCAGCAGGGCGACACCGGCACTGGCTACGCCGAAGGGCAGGATGACCACCGCCGCCGTGCTCATGCCCAGGGCCACCGACTGGCCCGCGTGCATATGCGACAGCCGCTTGCCGAAGACGATGTACAAAGCCCAGAACAGACCCGCCGCCGCTGCGAATGCGACGCCGACCGGGTCCAGCGCCTCCAGCCCGCCCCGGATCGGCAACAGCAGGCCCAGGCCCGCGACGGCACAGGCGATCCAGACGAAATGGATAGGCTTGCGCGCATGGATCAGCGCCAGCGTCAGAGGCCCGGCGAACTCGATGGCGATGGCCAGCCCCAGCGGAATGGTCCGCAGCGACATGTAGAAGCACAGGTTCATCAACCCCAGAACCAAGCCGTACAGCAGCACCCCCTTCGCATCCGCCCGACCCAGAGCGAACCGCCATGGCCGCCAGATTGCCACCAGCACCAGGGCCGACAACCCGACCCTGAGGGCCGAGGTGCCCTCTGCCCCCACCACCGGAAACAGCGACTTGGCGAACGACGTGCCCACCGCCAGCGAGACCATCCCGCCCAGCAGGGCCAGATAGGGCAGGGCGGCGGCAAGGGACGGGCGGGAAGAGAGACGTATCATCCGGCCCCTTAAGCACAGGTCTTCGCCTTTACGGATAGGCGTTCGTACCGGATCGGTTCACGCCGATGACGCGTTATCCGACACAGGCCCGCCTTGTGCCGAGGGACCGCTGCGCTATGTCTAACGCCAGTCAGCGTCCGCATCGCCCCAGTGCACACAGTGCACTCGATTTTCTACAGTGCACTTCATCTCCGACAGCGACAGAGCCACCCCATGACCGACATCGCCTATGACGCCTCGCGCCACCTGAAAGCCGGTCGGGGCAAGGTCTATGAATCCATCCTGGACACCATCGGCGACACCCCCATCGTGGGCCTGCCGCGCCTGTCGGCGGAGTATCAGCCCAAGGCCAAAGTTCTGGCCAAGCTCGAGTTCTTCAACCCCGTGTCGTCGGTCAAGGACCGGATCGGGGTGGCCATGATCGAGGCGCTGGAGCAGTCCGGCCGCCTCAAGCCCGGCGGTGTCCTGATCGAGCCGACATCCGGCAACACCGGCATCGCCCTGGCCTTTGTCGCCGCCGCCAAGGGCTACAAGCTGATCCTGACCATGCCCGAGAGCATGTCGATCGAGCGGCGCAAGATGCTGGCCCTGCTGGGGGCCGAACTGGTGCTGACCCCGGCCGAGAAGGGCATGAAGGGGGCCATCGCCATGGCCCAGGAACTGCTGGACCGCACCCCCGGTGCCGTCAGCCCGGCCCAGTTCGACAACCCCGCTAACCCCGCCATCCACAAGGTCTCGACCGCCGAGGAAATCTGGAATGACACGGGCGGCGCGGTGGACATCATCATCGCCGGTGTCGGTACCGGCGGCACCATCACCGGCGTGGGTCAGGCTCTGAAGGCGAAAAAGCCTTCGCTGCGCATGATCGCGGTCGAGCCCACGGCCAGCCCCGTCCTGTCGGGCGGCGAGCCGGGCCCGCACAAGATCCAGGGCATCGGCGCGGGCTTCGTCCCCTCCATCGTCGACCGTTCGGTCATCGACGGGGTGGAACAGGTCTCCAATGACGACGCCTTCGACATGGCCCGCAAGGTCGCCCGCGTCGAGGGCATTCCCGTCGGCATCAGCTCCGGTGCCGCCGTCCTGGCCGCTTTCCGCCTGGCCGCCCTGGACGAAAACGCAGGCAAGACCATTGTAGCCATCATCCCCAGCTTCGCGGAGCGGTATCTGTCGACGGCGCTGTTCGAGGGGTTGTAGTTTGCTGGCCTCGGCGTTGCTCGCCGTCGCCCTGCTGGCGCAGCAGGAAGCATCTGGGCCGACCTCGCCTCTGGCCAGCCTGCACGCGGCGCATGCCTTGGCGTGCGGCCTGGATGATCGGGATTGTCTGGTTCAGGAGTTGGGATTTCGCCGTGCGGCGGATCAGGGGGTCCGGCAGGATGCTTTGCTGAACCTCGACTGTCAGGCCCGCTACGGCGCGGACGCGACGCCGCATCAATGCCAGGCCATCTGGAAGGAAGTCGATGCCGACAACCTGCCCAGAGTAGAAGCTATTCTTGATCGTCATGGCTGGCCGACCGGGAGTTCTGACTTCCAGAAGGCCATATGGCTGATCGTCCAGCATGCGCCCGACGAAGGCGGTGGCACGGAGTTGCGTGAGCGCTGGCTGCCCGACGTGCGCGCCGCCTACCAGCGTGGCGAGCTGAGCGCGTTCGACTATAGCGCCATGGTGGACCGGGTCAGCATGGCCCGTACCGGTCTGCAGGTCTACGGCACCCACCGCCCCTGCCGAGACGGGGCCTTCGACCGCAGTAGCGTCGACAGCGCCGAGGCCGTCGAGGCGGCGCGTGCGGAACTGGGCATGGATATTCGCTGGGCGGAGCTGTTGCCCTTTTACGATCAGAAGTGCGCGGCCGAGGCATCCATTCCCGGTTAACCGCGTCCGGGCTAGGCTCGCCGTCCATGTCCGAACCGGCCACCCTTTCTGACGAGGCGAACCCGCAAGGGGAGTTCCGCGCGCGGCATGCCCTGCTGAAGCGGTTGGCCGATGTCGTGTCCCTGCCGGCCAGCCGGATCAATGCGTTCGAGCGGGCGGTGACGGGCGATCTGCTGGTCGAGATGCTCAGCCTGGCCACGACCGAGGACCGCAAGCGCGTGGCCCAGCGGCTGGCCCCGCTGTCGGAACTGCCCAATGCCCTGGCGCGGATGCTGCTGCGCGACGAACCCGAGATCGCGGGCCTGCTGATCGAGAACTGTGCCTCGCTGAGCGATGCGGACCTGGCCGCCTGCGCGCGCGACACCGGCCGCGAACACCGGCTGCTCATGGCCGAGCGCAAGGGCCTGAGCGAGGTCGTCACAGAAACCGTCATGAGCTTCGGCGAAAGCGACGTCATCGAGGCGGTGCTGAAGAACCGCACGGCCCGGCTGGGCCAGTCCGCGATCGAGGGTGTCGTCAGCCTGAGCCGGCACAATGTGGTGCTGTGCGAACATCTGCTGAAGCGTCCCGAACTGCGGCCCTCGGCGGCCTATGTCATGTTCTGGTGGTGCGGACCCGACGACCGGCGCACCATCCTTCAGCGGTTCGCCGTGTCGCGCGAAGTCATGCAGGAGGTGTCGGAGGACATCTTCGCCATGGCCGCCGACGAGGGCTGGCAGGACCCGGTGTCGCGCAAGGCGCTGCAGTTCATCGAGCGGCGCCAGCGCAACCGCGCGGCTGTCGAGCGCAGTCCCTATGGCGGGCTGGAACAGGCCATCGCCGCGGCCGCCGAGATCGGGCTGAACCGTGAGGTGGCCGCCGAAATCGCCTATCTGTCGGGGGTCAAGCCGCTGACGGGGGCCAAGATACTGGGCGATGCGGGCGGCGAGCCCCTGGCCATTCTGTGCAAGGCGACGGGTCTGACCAAGGGCGATCTGGCGGCCCTTTGGCGGTCGATGAAACGGCCCGAGGTTACGGCCAGCGGCGAGGTCTCTCCCGCCTGGGAGCGCGTCCAGGTCACCTATGACATGCTGGCGGTGGACCGGGCACAGACCGTGCTGCGCTACTGGAACTGGTCGCTGTCCTCGGCGCTGACGCCGGCCCTGCTGCGGGCCATCCGCGACGGCGATGAAGAGATGCAGAACGAATATTCACCGTCGGAACGAGCCGCGATGCTGGCCCTGGCCGATAATTTCGGCCGCTGATCAGTCGATCGGGCTGCAGAACTCTAGCCTGTGCTTGGCGATCGCTGAAATTGCCGGGGCCTACAGTGTTGCGTTCAAGAACAAAGAAACCTAATAGCCACGGCAACGTCGGATCGTTCTGATCTGTCGATCCGGTCAGAATATCTGAC
Organism: Brevundimonas sp.; assembly: GCF_041648055.1. Lineage (GTDB taxonomy): Bacteria > Pseudomonadota > Alphaproteobacteria > Caulobacterales > Caulobacteraceae > Brevundimonas. The sequence continues at coordinate 204,703 of NZ_JBAZPS010000004.1, read as the reverse complement.
CACATCATCTGGGGCACGGACCATGGAAGACAACGCACAACTTCTGGAAATGACGGCGGACATCGTGTCGGCCTATGTCGGCAACAACAATGTCCAGGTGACCGAAGTCCCCGGCCTGATTTCCAGCATCCATGCCGCCCTGTCGCAAATCTCGACCGGCGTCGTCGAAGTCGAGCCCGAGGTCAAGGAACCCGCCGTTTCGGTACGCAAGTCGATCACCCCCGACTTCCTGATCTGCCTGGAAGACGGCCGCAAGTTCAAGTCGCTGAAGCGTCACCTGCGCACCAAATACAACATCAGCCCCGAAGAATACCGCGCCAAGTGGAACCTTCCCAAGGACTACCCCATGGTCGCCCCCAACTATGCCAAGGCCCGTTCGGACCTGGCCAAGCAGATGGGCCTGGGCCAGGGCGGCCGCAAACCCGCCCGCGCCGCCGCCGGCCGCGCCAAGAAGTAGTCACCGGCTGACATATTGAGATCGAGACGCCCGCGACCGGCAACGGTGGCGGGCGTTTTGCTGTGCGGGATGGGGGCTCTGCAGCGAAGCCGGAAGCTGACATTCCTGAGGTCCGCTAGGGGTGGAAAGCGGACTCGTCGCCTCTGTCGATGATAAACACCTTGGGCGCTCACAACACTGCTTGCATAACAGCGAGATCTAATCGGTGGCAGAAGCAGCGCATCCCATCTACGTCGCGACCCACAGGAAGGAGTGGCTCACAGGGGCAAAAGACCTTCCGACGGTTATCGTGTTTAATGCAGTCGTCATCCGACTGACCATCCATTATGCTTCATTGGCTGACGTTTGAAGGCGGATCAGCCGCCATGTCAGCCCAGAGGAAACGAAATGCGCACTATCTATTTCGCCGCCGTCGCGGCTGCCCTATCACTCGCCGCCTGCTCCGAAAACACGGAAGACAAGGCAGCCGCCACTGCTGATAACGCCGGGGCGACAGTCGCTTCTGCTGCGAGCGACACCGCCGCAAACGCTGACGCCGCTGCTGATAGTGCCGCCGCCGCAACCAGCGAGGCAGCAGCCAACGTAGATGCAGCCGCCGACACTGCCGCTCGAAAGACTGACGCCGCAGCCGACGCCGCAGCCCGAACAGAGTAGGTAGTCGCAGAACGACGCGCCGGAGATCAACTCGGGCGCGTCGTTCAATCGGGCAGTTGCGTACGCTGCGCTTTAGCTAATGCGATGCTTCAGACCGCTGATCGTATCGTGGTCAGCCTTGATCGACACATACTCTTCAGCCATGCGCTGGCGCAGCGTTTCGGGAAGATCAGTGTCCTTGGTCGCGTGTTCAAACCGCGCCTTGATCACGTCCTCGCCACGCTCGACCTCGTCAATCACGCCGCTGTCGTCACGGCCCATAAGTTCACCTCTAATCTCAGCGAACTTGTTGTGGATGCGTCCGAGCAAAGACTGGTCATCCTCTGGTTCACCACCAAAAGTGCGAACTTCGGCCTGGAGCCGACGGCTGAGTTCTTCACGCTTACCAGCGCGCTCTGTGAACAGGGTTTTTAGTTCCGGATTGCTGACGCCGTCGGCGGCATGACGATAGCCGTTCACGCTATCCAGCGTCGTCTCGATCAGGTCGTTGAGAGTCTTGATGGCGCGATCATTGTTGGTGTGCATTGGGGGTGTCCTTTTTCGAAGGGACACATAGAACCGTCGACCCTTAGCCAGGTTCCCCGCGACTGTCGTGTGCGTGGACCGAGAGTCCGCTAAGGTCGGGAGCAGACGGCAACTCCTTGGTAGGAAGCGGACCTGCTTAGGCCTAGCTCCTTAGCGTCTGCTAAGGGTCGAGAGCAGACGGTGGCTCCCAGTCCAGAACCAGACGTCTCCACCCCGCCGGAGGGCTGGTTCCTTCGCAGTCAATACGGCGATGAGGCTGCGAGTGCTGCTTTTCACATCGTGCAGCATGGCGACCAAGCGCTGTGGAGGCGGTTCCTTCCTACCTTGAGCCCTTAGTTGCGACAGACGAGGTCGATGGTGAAAATGACGCCAAGATGTATGATCGTCTGGCTATCTTCGAGGGCCATCCGCAACGATACGGGACCCAGTTCACCTGTGTTGAATCTCGCTCCCTTGGAGGATGAAGCGCGAGTCGGTTCGTGACGTGCTGAAATGAACTTCACTCTTCCCCTCTCGGTCTATGTCGAGCACATGACAAACGGTCCGCCTTGCGGCTGACGTCTTTAGCGGGTCGAAAGCGAATGTCGGCTTCCAGCCTAACAACGTCATCTTCAGATTGGTGGTGAATTCCATGCATAGACATCTCCACTTCAGCACCGCCCTGATATTGTTCACATCAGTTCTGACGTCCTCGTGCTCGACACCGGAAACCTCCGACACCCGCACGCCGATCGAAGCCGCGTATGAACCTGGAGACTTGGACAGCTACGAACTCGAGAACCTGGCACTTGATCTGGCCACCGAACGCACCGGGTTGCCCAGAGAGGCTTCGCTCTGGATCAAGCGCTCGATAACCAGCGGCGTGGTTTGCGGAGCACTCGCGCGGCCTGAGGGAACGCCCTTGCTGTTTCTGGCGGGCCGGGGCGGTGGTTTTCTGGGGCTCCCGATAGCGCAACTTCAGCCCCACGTTGTCGAGCGGACGATCGATCGATCAAATAGGGCTGTGATGACTGCCTGCGCCGAGCACCGCCTCGTTCCCCCTGCCCGGGTTCAGGCCTTGCTCGCAGACACAAACTAGCCGCTGCCAACTCCTTAACGAACGCTAAGGGTCGAAAGCGGACAGATGCCCTAGGGTGGTTAGCGGACGATAGAAGGGGCATTGTGACTGGCATGAATACGCACGACAAAGCTCCGCCCACGGAGCTGAAGCCCGCCAATGCGGTTTGGGAAGTTGCGAGGTTTTTGGGCATTTGCCTATTCGGATTTGCCGGCGTCAGCGTCTTGATAGGAATTGGGCTCATCGTCGTTATGGGCCTGAGCATCGCTGCAATGTGACGTCCGCAACGGGTCGTTGGCGGTCCTCGGCCAACGGGCAGTTCGCGGAAGGTCGATCATTGAAGCCCCAGCCTCAAACTCAGCTCATGAAACAGGGTTTGGTTAGCCCGCCAATCCCGCTATCACTGGCGTCGGGGAGGACATCATGACCGACGCACGCAAACCCGGCGATGAGCTGGCCGAAGATGTCCTGGGCATGGGCGGGCGTGAGCTGGTCACGGTCCGGGACCTGCTGCTGCGCCCGGCCACGGTGCTGATGGCGTGGATGGAGGGCGGGGCCGAGGGCGGCGGCGTCTATGCGCGTCCCTTGCGGCTCTATCTGGCGCTGAATGCCATACTGATGCTGATCCTGTTCCTGAAGGGCGGGGCCGGCTTCATGCTTGAAGGCTATCCGTCCGAGGTCATGACCCCGCTGCTGGAGCAGTCCGGCAAGACCCGCGATGCCTTCATCGCCGACGCCGATGGCTGGATGACGCTGGTGATGGTGCCCTTGATCTCCCTGTTCTTCGCCCTGGCCGCGACGCCTCTGCTGCGGTGGTGGGACAAGGACGATCTGGGCTGGCGCAGGGGCTTTCGGGCGACCTTCGGCTGGCTGTGTGCCTGGACCGTGCCGATGATGCCCCTCGCCTGGTGGGGCTATGGCAAGGGACCCGTGGCTGCGTTGGTGTCGCTGGTGATCATGCTGCTGGGGATCGTCGCCTTCGTCCGGATGGGACGCGGGCGGTGGTTCAAGACGAGCCTCGGCGGCGTCGTGAAAGGCGTCGTGCTGATGATCGCTGTTCAGATCGCAGCGGGATTTGGCGGCGTTCTGGTCGGCGGGATCGGCATACTGGGTGCCATCTTCAGCCCCTGAGCGGTTGAACGCTCTGGATCAGGCCGCCTGCGCGGTCCGCCGCATCCGCCAGAAGCGCAGGGTGCGCATGGCCGCTTCCTTGGTCAGTTCGCCGTACATGCGGGCATAGGCCTGGGCCTTGCCCATGGCGTCGCCGTCGTCGTTCAGCAGAACCACCGCATAGGTCAGGAACAGGGCCCGATCCAGGTCCGCGCCCTTGCAGACGACGGCCAGGGCATCCAGCTCGCGCCGCTCGACGATCTTGCTGGCGGTGTGGAAGTCGATGTCTGCCAGCTGGGCCAGGGCGATCAGGAAGGAGGTCTTGGAGCCCGAGCGCAGGAAGCGGGCCAGCATCTGGGGCGTCAGCTGACCGGCGGCGCGCAGCTCCTCGACATAGGCCAGGCTCTCGGCATAGTCGGCCGGCAGGATGCCATCCTCGGCCGCCATGCGGGCGCGGCCGGCGGACAGGGCGCTTTCCAGCAGGGCGGGATCCAGCCGGGCGTTCTTCTCCAGGATCTGGTTCCGCAGGCGGGCCTCGACCACGAAATACATCTCGTTCAGCAGGTCGGGCTCAAGACTGGCGCGCTGGACCGTGGCCTCGTGCAGGTCGCGGTTCGCCTTGGCGCGCTCGACCACAGCCTCGGAACCCTGGCGCGATAGCCGGGCACCGTCGTTGCGCAGCAGTGTGCCCAGGGTCTCGTCGTCACCCTTGTCGATGATGGCGTCGGAGACGGTTTCTGACACGGTCTCGCGCTGGGAAACGGCACGCATATGGGCCTGGGTGCGGCGGTTGACGACATCCACCAGATCGCTGTCGGTCAGCACCTGCGACTTGGCCAGCACCACGCCGGCGACCTCGGATACGTCATGGGCCAGGCTGCGCATCAGGGTGGGCGGCGCATCCAGCGCATTGGCGAACCGGGCGGCCAGTTCGGCGCGGACGGCAGTTTCCATGTCACTGGCCAGCTGGGTCAGGATCTGGCCGTACAGCGCGTCCTCGGTGCCGGTACGGACCGTCGAGCCGAAGAAGTGGTCGGTCAGTTCGCGCAGCAGGGCGCGGCGATTGTCGCTGGACCCGTCCTGGGCCAGGGCGATCAGCTGGGGCAGCCGCGACGGCGCGATGTCGACGCTCACTGATGGTCTCCGTCGGAGGCGGCGGGCGCGGCGCGGACGCGGCCCTGGTTGTCACGATACAGGTTCGGGCCGGGCGCAGGCTCGGCCAGGTCGCGGCCCGCAGGCATGTCGGTCAGGGTGACGGCCAGGGCGTCGACATAGGTGGGCTGGGGCAGTGCGACAGCGTCCGGCTGTTGCCCGTTCTGGCGATGCACGGAGTAGCGGCGCGAGGCTTGGAGGTCCGGACGATCGGAAGGGTTGGCGGTGACGGCGGCCATCTGGCGCGGGGCGGGCGCGGCTTCGCCCTGCGGGCCAGCCGGGGCTGCCTCGGCAGAGGGGGCGGGGATCGGGGCCGGAGCGGCCGGGGCCTGGCGTTGCAGGCGGAAGATCGGGGCATCACGGCGCGGAGCCATCGGGTCGGCCACCTCCGGCGCAGGCCCTTGCGGCTCGGCATAGGTCGGTGCGGCGGCTTCCGGGGCCGGGCCCGGGGCGTCGGCATAGACGGCCTGGGACGGCGCGGGCTGTGCCCCACCCTGACCGGCCAGATACTCCGGCAGGAACTGACGGTCGTCCTGACGCTGAGCCTGGAACTGAGCCTGCGGCTGGGGTGCCACATTGGGCGAATAGGACGGCGCGCGCGGTGGTGGCGGCAGGTCGACGCGCGCCTCGACCGGTGTGGCAGCCGGAGCGGGGGTCGGTGCAGGCGCGGCCTCGCGGACTTCCGTCGGTGCGGCAGGCGCAGGCGCAGGCGCAGCATTCGCCATGCCATAGGACGCGCCCGGCGTAATCCAGGCGCTGGCCGGGGTCAGCGTGCGGCGGGCAGGCGTGGCGGAGGCGGCGACGGGCGAACCGGCGCGGGCAAAGCCACCATGTGGAATGGGTGTGTTGGAGCGTCGCGGTGCGGCCGTTTCGTTTGACGCGGTCTGAACGCCCTGCGGCATGACGGCGGGGCCGCGCCCGGACCAGTTCATGTAGCGGGGAGCGGCGGCCTCCTGGGCCATGGTCTGACTGGCCAGCAGCAAGCTGCTGACAAGCGTCAGTGCACCGGCAGTTACGATGGAAGGTCGATACAGGTCGGGTCGGCGCAAGGGGGGCAGGCTCCGCGCGAGGGATCGCTCGCCCCAACCTTTACCGAACGGCTCTTAACCCGCTCCTAATGGACGTTGTTATGTAAACGGTTCCGGAAGACCGATCAGCCCCGTCCGGGCAGATACTGGGTCGTGAAGGCCTGACGCCAGTCCAGGTCGGCCGGATACAGCCCCGCCTGCGACATCACCTCGAAGAAGGCCTGCCACCGCTCGGGCGTCATGGCCCCCAGGCCATACAGGGCCGCATCGCCTCCGCTGACGACGCTGTTGGTGCGCAAGGCAGCCCGGGCCTGGTCCAGCTCGGCCTGACCCATGTCGCTGTTGGCCTGACGGATCAGCGCATCGGCGGCGCGCCCGTCGCCCTGGATGTAGTCGCGCCAGCCCTCGACCGAGGCGGCGATGAAGCCGCGCAGGGCGTTGGCATTGTCTCGCGCGAATCCGTTGGGGGCCAGCACCATGGAACCATAGGAGGGATAGCCCTCGTCGGCGGGCAGAAGAATGCGCGGCCTGAAGTCGGCGGCGGTCTCGACCTGCGCCACGTCGCGTGTCAGCTCGCCCTGCAGCACGCCGTCGCCGTCGGCCAGAAAGGCGGCCAGATCGCCGTCGAACCGAACCAGCTGATCGTCGGTGAAGCCATAGGTGGCGCGCAGCCACAGCCAGACGGTGTCGCGGGCGCTGTCGGACACATACAGCGGTCGCCCGACCAGGCCGGCGATGCCCTCGACCGCCGGTTCGGGGCGGGCGATCAGCACCTGTGGATCCTTCTGGAAGAAGGCGGCGACCGCCCGCACGGGTGCGCCCTGGGCGACGAGATTCATGGGCAGGAAACTGGACGAGGCCAGGCCCAGCTCGACCATGCCGCTGGCCAGCCGTTGGGGCACATCGCCGCCGGGGCCGCCCTGAATGAGCTGGACCGTCAGGCCGCGCTTCTCATAGGCCCCCGACGCCAGCGCCTGGTAGAAGCCGCCATGCGTGGCCTGGGCCGGGCCATCGGTGGCGAAGCGTAGCCTAACCCGGCCGTCCTCGCCCACCGGGGCCTGGGCACGGTCGCAGGCGGCGACGCTCGCCGTGAGTGCGACTGCGCCTGCACCGATCAGCAGGGCGCGGCGGTGGGGGAGATTGCTGGGTTCTGCGCTGGACGCCATCGCTTGGGTTTACGGCGGTGCCCGGAGGAAGGGAAGAGGATGGGCAAGGGCGGATGTGTCGCGTCGGCCCTCCCCAGCCGGCCCATTCGGACCACCCTCCCCAGGAGGGGAGGGAGAAGGCACCATGCGCTCAAGCCGCGAGCCGCCGCGCAGCAGTCACACGCCAGATGCCCTCAAGTCGTGAGCGACCGCGTCGCGAACATGGGGCACCAGAATTGAGCGAGGGGACGAGGCTCCCCGGCGGACCGGTTTGCTTCGTCCCCTCGCCAAGTCCGGGTTGGACCTGGCCATTGAGGTTTCGGACCCTGGCTTTAGCTTCGTCAGAGCAAGCCCTGAGGAAGGTCGGCTGTATCCTGTCGCGCTCCTGGTCTCTGGCGTACCGTTTGGCCGAAGCCGCCCGTCGTCCGTCGATCCCGATCCGGTTCTCCGTGAACGTCTCTGGCCGAAGCCGTCGTCGTTCGGGAGCCTTGATCCTGCCCTTCGTTTCCTCGCCTCCGAAGAGGTTCGGTCGCCTGGGTCAGAGAGCCGGGCCGGTCCGCTTGATTGCCGGGTCTCCCCGGTTTTCCGCGCCGCCGTGTCCCTCGGCCTGTTGACGTTCGCGCCAAATCCGTTAGACGGCAAGCGTTCGAATTCGGCCAGCTGTGCGGAACCGCCCCGGCCCCGGTGGGTAACCCTGTGCATATCCGTGGACGGACGGAATTCTGGCTGACGGATCAGCGGTTTGTGTTGTCCACAGAAACCGGGTCGCTTTTCATCTGAGCCTCTAGCCAGCACAGAATGAAGGCCTGGGCGGCACGAGCGGTGGCCGGCGAAAAATGCTGGAAGCCGTGCGGGGCTGTGGGCACATCCAGCAGGGTCGTCGACGCATGCCTGGCCCAGGCCTCGGCCATCAGCAGGCTGTCATCCCCAAGAGGGTCTTCCTGGCCCATGACGAACAGGGCCGCAGGCATGCCGGTCAGGTCGGCGTAAAGGGGAGAGATATCCGGCTGGCGCAGTCCGGCCTCATCACGGTCAGGGGCCAGACGGGCGAGGTCACGCTGCAGATTGGGGCCATCGAACAGCAGGGCCTGGCGCGTCGCGGATCGCACGCTGGGTGTGCCCGACAGATCGAACACGCCCTGGACGAAGGCACAGGGCGGTAGAGCCTGCTTACCCGCATCGCGCAGTCTCAGCATGGCCAGGGCTGCCAGATGCGCCCCGGCGGACTCCCCTATGACCAGCACCGTCTCGACCCCGAACCGGTCACGGCCTTCGGTTATGGCCCAACGCATCGCATGCGCGCAGTCGGCGACGGCATCGGCAAGGCTGTCTTCCAGCCCCTGGGTCAGAAGACGATAGTCGACCGACACGACGACATGACCGGCGTCGACGAAACAGGCCGTCAGCCGGTCGTTCAGGGCCGCGCTGCCAACCACCCAGCCGCCACCATGCAGGTCCACAACGATGCCCTTGGCCGCCCCCGCAGGCTCAAGAATGCGCAAGGCGACAGGACCTTCGCCGCTCTGGATGGTCAGGTTGGACACCCGTATGCCCTTGCGCCCCAGTCGGGCGGCGGACACGCGCCCAGAGGCCCGGCTGGCCAGCGCGTTCAGCCGCGTGCCGACTGCCAGCCGCCAGCCGCTGATCTTCAGCCGAGGGGCGACGGCCATGACGGCATTCACACGTCGGGCGGCCTTCAACTCGGCAGGCGTCAGGGACAGGGTATGGCGCGTCAGGGACATGGCGTCAGACTAGGCTCTGCCGCCGCGACCGCCATGCGACCGGTCAGCCCGCCAGAGCCTCGCGCCGGGCTTCCAGCTCCAGCCACTCCTCTTCGGCTGAGGCCAGCAGGGCGCGGGCGCGGTCGGCGTTGGCGGTGGCGCGGTCGAAGGCCTTGCGGTCGCGGGTGTAGAGGTCGGGGTCGGCCAGGGTGGCGTCGTGGCGTTCGATGTCCTGGGGCAGGGACACCAGCAGGCCCTCCAGTTCTTTCAGCCGGTGGGCATCCTTGAACGACAGCTTGCCGGGCTTCTTGGCGGGGGCAGCGGCGAGGGTGGCCGGGGCCGGGGCGGCGGCGGCGCGTTCGGCGGCGGCCTTGTCTTGCGGGCGGGGGTTGGCACCGGGCTTCAGGAAGCCGGGGTTCTGGCGGATGAAGTCGGTCCAGCCGCCGGGTGTCTCGACGATGTCGCCGCGTCCGTTCATGGCGATGGTCGAGGTGGCCAGACGGTCGACGAAGTCGCGATCGTGGCTGACCAGGATCAGCGTGCCGTCATAGCTTTCCAGCAGCTCCTCCAGCTTGTCGAGCGTGTCCATGTCCAGATCGTTGGTCGGCTCATCGAGGACCAGCATGTTGGCGGGCTTGGCCAGGGCGCGCGCCAGCAGCAGGCGGTTGCGTTCGCCGCCCGACAGGGTCGAGATCGGCTGGCGCAGCTGACCCTCCTGGAAGAGGAAGTCCTTGGCATAGGCGGCGACATGTTTGGGGATGCCGCGCACCAGAATGCTGTCACCGCCGCCGGGCGTCAGGGAATCCCACAGGGTCATGTCCGAGCGCAGGCCCTCGCGCGACTGGTCCAGATAGACGGGCTCCAGATTGGCCCCGAGCCGCACCGTGCCTTCGTCGGGGGCCAGTTCGCCCAGCAGGATCTTGACCAGGGTGGTCTTGCCCGCGCCGTTGGGGCCGACGATGGCCAGGCGGTCGCCGCGGATGACGCGGGTGGTGAAAGGTTTGATGACGGGACGGTCGCCGAAGGTCTTGGAGACGCCCTTCAACTCGGCCACCAGCTTGCCGGAGGTGGAGCCGGAATCGACACCCAGGTTCAGCTCGCGCGGGCTGTCCTTCATCCGCTCGGCGCGGTCGGCACGCAGGGCGTCCAGCGAGCGGGCGCGGCCCTCGTTGCGGGTCCGCCGGGCGGTGATGGAGCGGTAGAAGGTCTCGGTCTCGCGCTCGATCGTCTTGGTCAGGCGCTGCAGGGACTGGGCCTCTTCCTCCTGGACCTTGGTGGACCATTCGTCGAAGGCGGCAAAGCCCTTGTTCAGGGTGCGGACGCGGCGCCCTTCCAGCCAGTGCACTGCATTGGTGACGCGGTTCAGGAAGGCACGGTCGTGACTGACCACCAGGATGGCGAACCGGGCGGAGAGCAGTTCTTCCTCCAGCAGTTCGATGGCCAGGATGTCCAGGTGGTTGGTCGGCTCGTCCAGCAGCAGCAGGTCGGGCTCTTCGGCGAAGGCCTTGGCCAGGGCGGCCCGGCGGGTCTCGCCGCCCGACAGCCCTTGCGTTGATTTCTCGGGGTTGAGGCCGAAGGTGGTCAGCCAGCTCTCGGCGGTCCAGCGTTCGGCTCCGCCGGAGGACGCATAGTCCAGCAAAGTCTCGCCCTGGATGTCCGGCTCCTGAGGCACATAGGCGAAGCGGACGCCCGCCTGCACCGAACGGTCGCCCTCATCGGCCTCGATCAGGCCCATGACCATCTTCATCAGGGTCGACTTGCCAGCCCCGTTGCGACCGACCAGGGCGGCGCGGCTGCGCGGCTCCACGGCCAGATCCACCCCCTCGAACAGGGGGCGTTGACCGTCTTGCAGACGGACGGACTTGAGGGCGACGAGGGGGGGACGGGCAGCCATGAGGCGGGGGGTATAGACAGACACTGGCGGTTTCGCCAGCGAAAGCCCGCGCCGAGGCTGGCGAACCGCCTCAGCCGCGGAAGATCAGGCGAACTGTCCGGCCTTCTTCTTCGTTTTCGGTTGCCGGGCACGAGGCGTGGGCAGGAAAGGACTGACGGCCGTCATGACGGCCGCTGACATGAGCCAGAGGCCCAGGGTCACAGTCATCTGATCCTCGAACCGTCCGGTCGGGACGATCCAGAACATTGCGAATACAGCGATCCAGCCGAAGGCGACCCACAGGCGGCGCCAGTAAAGGGCCCCGTCCTCTCGTCCCCACGACAGGGCCCGGTCTGCCAAAGCCACCACGCAGACCACAGCCACCGCAGGCAGAAACAGGCCGGACAGAGGGGCCGTGGCCATGGCGGCTGTGGCGGCCACCGCCGCCGCGCCCAGACCCAGGCTGACCCCGCGACGCCGTTTGTCGGACATCTGGGACCATTCGTCGGGGAAGGCTTTCACGCCGAGGGCCAGTGGCAGGCCGCCCGCAAAGGCGCCGATCAGCAGCATGCCCGCGCCCGGCCAGCGGGCGTCCAGCTGGAAGGCGCACAGGGCCAGGACGGGCGACAGGCCGCCCAGGCTCCAGATGTTGATGGTCTCGCCGGGCCGGGCCATGTGGCTGACCGTGATCCGTGCCCAGGCGGCCAGGCCGATCCCGGTGACCAGCAGGCCGAGCGCGGCGACAGAATGGGACGGCAGGATCAGGCTGACCGGCGGCAGGAGCAGGGCGGCCGGAGCCCAGCCCATCCGTTTCCACAGCGGCTGGTCCCACGGATAGCCCTCGATCCAGCGGCGCGAGGGCCAGCCGATGCCCCAGACCCAGGCCAGGGCGAGCAGTCCCGCGATGCAGGTCCACAGCACCCAGGCGGCACCGAAGAGGGGCCAGTTGGGGACGCCGAACTCGTTCGACAGGACGGTGAAACCGCCCAGCACCGGCGGCGCGATCACCAGCAACAACAGGCGGACCAGATTGGTCAAACCGGGCCGACCCAGGCGTTTGCGCCAGCGTTCGACGGCCGGTGGGGCCAGCTGGGTGGCCAGGGCCGGGATCTCGTAGTCGATCCGCTCCAGCAGGCGTCTGACCTCGCGATCCAGGCCAGGCTTGAACAGATCACCCAGCCTGCGCAAAGGAGTCTGTTTGGCGCGCAGGGTCTCGAAGGCCGCGTGGCCGGGGCTGCCCGGACGGACGATCTGACGCGCCGCATGGATGGCCCGCAGCCGCATCATGACCGGCTGGGCATGGCTGAGATCGACACCGACGCGGGCGTCGCTCCAGCCGAAGAACTGTACGGCCGGTTCGATCAGCACCTCGACCGCAGGAGGGCCTCCGGCGATCAGATGGGCCAGCCAGTGTTCGGTGCGGCCATGCACGTCCAGCGCAGCCATGGCGGGCGACCGGAACACGGCCATCAGGGCACTCATGCGGTCGTCGAAGGTGGCGGTCGGTGACTGCACCTGCTCCATCAGGGCGTCGCACAGGGCGGCATGGGCCTGACCGCGCGCCTGCTCGCCCGCCAGCTCCTGACGGATGTCGTCGGCCATTTCGGGTTCTTCGGGACGCTGCCAGTGGCCTTCCGGACGAGGCGACCGATCGCCGGAACCCGCCGCCCGATCGTCACGCCGGTTCTCGGGCCGGGCCGACCAGACGTGACCGCCATGCTCCATGAAGGCGTCGTCATCGTCATAGGCGTCATCGCCATACTCGTCGTCGCCATACCCGTCGTCGCTGGACTCCGACGGGCCGACGACCGGGGCCGCCCAGCCCCGCCGGGCCATGTTGGACGCCTGCTCATAAGCGGCCCTCAGGGTTTGAAACCCCTCCGGATCGTCCTCGGGATGGACCTGTTTCAGCCGTCGCGCATAGGCCCGCCGGATGTCATCGACCTCATTGGTCGGCGAGATGCCCAGCGTCTTCCAGATGGAGCCCCCTACAGCCACGTCTCGCCCTCGAAGCGGTCGAGGATCTGGGTCAGTTCGGTGCGGGCGTGTTCGATGGCGCGGGGGTCCTGGGCGTCCAGAACGGCCTGGAAGTGGCCGATATGGCCGTTGATGAAGGCCCGGTCCTCGCCCAGCGAATCTTCGTAACAGCGCTCGGCACGGGCCATGACGGCCTTGTTGGCGTCGGCTTCGCGCGGGTGCTGCTTCAGCTTGGCCAGGGCGGCGCGGCGGGCCTCGAACTCGGCGTCGGCCATGACGGCCTCGTCGGCTACGACCAGCTCGTGGCGCTGGCCAGTCTGGGGGATGTGGACGTCGACTTCCAGCAGGCCGTTGATGTCATAGGTGAAGCGAACCTCGAGCTGGACCGAATTGGCTGGACCGGCGGGGATGGGCACCTTCAACTGACCCAGCAGGATGTTGTCGGCAAGGTTGCGCGACTCGCCCTGGTAGACCGGTATTTCGACGAGTCGCTGGTTGGCTTTGGTGTTGGAATAATACTGGACGCGACTGGCCGGAATGATGGTGTTGCGCTCGATGATCGGCGAGAAGGTGACGCCAATAATGCGGTTGTCGGGGGTGTATTCTGCCGCGCCGATGCCCAGGCTGTAGGGGCAGACGTCGGTCATGACGACTTCCTTCAGCGCCACGTCGCGGGCCTTGAGCCCGGCCTGCACCGCCGCCCCGATGGCCACGGCCTCGTCGGGATTGACGGCATTGGCGGGGAAGCGGCCGAACATGCGGGTGATGGCCTTGCGCACCACCGGCATGCGGGTGGAGCCCCCGACCAGGATGATCTCGTTCAGTTGGTCCGCCCGCAGGCCTGCATCGCGCAGGGACCGCAGGACAGGGTCGCGCAGACGGGTCAGAAGGCCCTGGCACAGAGTCTCGAAATCCTCGGTGTCGATCTTGTGGCTGAGCGTCTGGTCCTTCCAGACCACGGACATGGTGGCCGAGGCATTCTCGGTCAGGGCCCGGCGGGCGCGTTCGGCCGCGGCCCGGATGCGTTCACGCAGGGTGGAATCGCCGCGATCCTTGTCCGGCACCGCCTTGCCGACCACGCGCTTGAACTCCTCGATCAGGACCTCGTTGAAGTCCTCGCCACCCAGCCGGTTGTCGCCGGTCGAGGCGCGGACCTCGATGACGCCCTCGAAGATTTCCAGCACCGAGACGTCGAAGGTGCCGCCGCCCAGGTCGAAGACCAGAAAGCGGCTCTCATTGCCCAGTTCGTGGATGCCGTAAGCCAGGGCGGCTGCAGTCGGCTCGTTCAGCAGGCGCTCGACCTTCAGGCCCGCCAGTTCGCCGGCGCGGCGGGTGGCCTTGCGCTGCTTGTCGTTGAAATAGGCCGGGACGGTGATGACGGCCTCGGTCACCGGCTCGCCCAGATGTGCCTCGGCATCGGCCTTGAGACGGGCCAGGACCAGGGAGGACAGCTCCTCGGCGGTGAAGCTCTTCTGGCCCAGTTTGGTGACGCGGGTCGAACCCATGTAGCGCTTGAACGCCGTGGTGGTCAGGTCGGGATGGGTCGACTGTCGCTCGCGCGCGGCCAGGCCGACGATGACGTCGCCGGTCTTGTCGTCCAGGCTGACCGCCGAGGGGGTCAGGACGTGTCCCAGGCTGTTGGGGATCAGTTCCGCCTTGCCGTCGCGCCAGATGCCGACCGCACAATTGGTCGTGCCCAGGTCAATACCGATGATCACGCAAGTCCCCCGAAACGCCCTCGTCCGCCTTCCTAGCGTGGCGGCAGGGCGGGTGGAAGACCGCAGCGAACGCCGATCCACCCGCCGTTGTGGCCGTTAACCGCTTTTTCGTCGGCATCCCTCAGGGTCAGTGTCCTACAGGAAGCGCGCCTTTGAGTACCGAGTTGGACCAGACACTGCATAGGCGCGCGGCAAGAGCCCTGGCGACGCTGATGATCGGCGCGGGCCTGTTTGCACTGCTGGCCTTTTTCAGTCTGACCTTTGCGCGAGAGGCAGGACGGGTCGCGTCGATCTGGCCTGCCAATGGTGCCCTGCTGGCCCTCGTTCTGATGCGGCCCCGGTCCGAGCGGGCCGGTCTGATCTGCGGGGCGCTGCTGGGTGGCTTTCTGATCAATCAGGTGATGGGCGATACTCCGCTGATTGCCGCCGGACTGGCCCTGGCCAACGGCGTGGAGATCGGCCTGGCGACCCTGCTGATGACCCGGATGGGGCGGGCCGTTGATATAAGCCGTACGCAGACGCTGTTCCGCTTCGCATGGCTGGCAGGGGGTGTGGCCCCTCTGGCCTCATCCTTCATTGCGGCGGGCACTCTGGCGATCTGGCATGCCGAGCCGCTGGTGGGCAACATCGGACGGTGGTTCGTGGCCGATGCGCTCGGCATTCTGATGATCACGCCGCCGCTGTTGCTGGCAGCCTCGGCCCAGGCGTGGCGGGAAAGCCGGGCTACGTTCGGTCAGCGCTCGCTCATGGCCGGCACCCTTGCGGCGACGCTGGCGGTTGTCTTTCTGCAGACGCGGTTTCCCCTTCTGTTTCTGGTGCCGCCGGTCCTGATCCTGATCGCCTTCCGATGCGGGCCGGGCTCGGCATCCGTCGCCTTGCTGGTTTCGGCGGTGGCCTCGCTGGCTGCCGTGGTCGCCGGAACGGGGCCGCTGGCGCTGGTGGACGGTGGTCTGGATCAGCGCGCGATGGTTCAGCAACTGTTCCTGGCCGTGCTGGTCTTCACCACCCTGCCGGTCGCGTCGGTTCTGGCCGAAAGGGCCAAAGAGCGGCGCGAGGACGAAGCGCGGATTGCGGTACTGAGCCTGGCGGAAAGCGTGGCCGGGCTGGGTAGCTGGCGACTGGATCTGGTGGGCGGGCCGCGGGTGACCTGGTCGGAGCAGGTCTATCGCATTCACGGGGTGGAGCCGGGAACTTTCGATCCGGCCTATGATGACGCCATCGACTTCTATCACCCCGAGAACCGGCCCCTGATCCGCGACTGGGTGGCGAGTGCGCTCGAGACAGGTGTGGCCGAGCCCCTGACGCTGAGGCTGATCCGGTCCGACGGCGACGAACGCCGGGTTCGAACCCAGGGCGAGGTCCAGAGAAACGAGGCCGGTCAGATCACTGCCCTGTTCGGGATTTTCCAGGACGTGACGGACAGCGAACGCCGGCACATGGAGGTCGCGGCCAGCGAACAGCGATTCCGCGCCCTGGCCGAGCATACCAGTGACATCATCGCCATCTTCGATCTGGACGGGACGTTCCGCTATCTGTCACCGGCCATCGAAAGGGTTCTGGGCTGGTCGCCGCAGGAGCTGGTGGGCACCCGGACCTGGAGCATCATCCATGCCGAGGATCAGGACGCGCTGAGGCTGGCGTACCGAGCCTATCTGGCCGCCGGGCCGGGGGCACCGTCGCCGCACATACGGTATCGGGGTCGGCACAAGGATGGAGGCTGGGTCTGGCTGGAGGCCCATCCGACCGTCGCAAGGGATGCCGCCGGAGAGCCGGTCGAAATCCAGGACACGGTCCGGGACGCCACTGCGGCCAAGGCGCTGGAGGACGCCCTGACCCAGGCCAAGGAGGCCGCAGAGTCGGCTGCGGAGGCCAAGTCGGAGTTTCTGGCCAATATGAGCCACGAACTGAGGACGCCGCTGACCAGCGTGATCGGCTATTCGGGCCTGCTGCAGGGCACCGATGCGCTGGGCGAGACTGAGCGGCTGTTCGCGGACCGGATCGCCATGTCCAGCCAGGCGCTGCTGGCGGTCATCAACGATATTCTGGATTACTCGCGGCTGGAGGCCGGCGGCATTGTGCTGGAACCGGCTGCGATGGCTCCGCGCGATCTGGCCGACACGGTGGCGGGCATCATCGCGCCCCAGGCCATGAGCAAGGGCCTGGACCTGCAGATCGCGGTCGATGATGACGTTCCCCGGACCGTCATGGCCGACGAGGGACGGCTGAAGCAGATCCTTCTGAACTTCCTGTCCAATGCCGTGAAATTCACCGAGGCAGGCAGCATTCGACTGGGCATGAGGTACGACGACGGGCGGCTGAAGGTCGAGGTGAAGGACACCGGGATTGGCCTTACGCATGAGCAGTGCGCCCGTCTGTTCCAACGCTTCAGCCAGGCCGATACGTCCACCACGCGGCAGTATGGCGGCACCGGCCTGGGGCTGGCGATTTCCCGGCGACTGGTCGAAATGATGGACGGATCGGTGGGCGTGCAAAGTGCCCCGGGCGAGGGTTCGACCTTCTGGTTCGATGTTCCGGCGAGGGCTTGCAGCGCGCAGAGCAACGCAGACCAGCAGGACGCTCTGCATCCAATGCCCGAGGGGCTTCGTATCCTGTTCGCAGATGACTCCGAGGCAAACCGTGGGCTTATGGCCGCCATCACAAGCGAATGGCCGATCCTGCTGGAGACAGTGGTGAACGGAGCGGAAGCGGTCGCGAGAGCGAAGGACGGCGGGCTGGATCTGATCCTGATGGACCTCCAGATGCCGGTCATGGACGGCATGCAGGCAACCCGTGCCATCCGCGAGCTTGAGGGTGCGAACGGACGGGTTCCGATCATCGGATTGACGGCGGATGTGCTTCCCGAACACGTCGCGGCCAGCCATGCCGCCGGGATGGACGGGCACGTGGCCAAGCCGATCAAGGTCCACGAGCTGGTGTCACGGATCGCCAGCGTGTTGAGTAAGCGTGAGAAGGAAGAGGCGGCATGACAGGCTCGATTCTAGTCGTCGAGGATGACGCCATGATCCGCGATATCGCCGACAGGATCCTGACCTTGGCGGGCTATTCAGTGGCACCGGTCGCCTCGGGTGCCGCAGCGCTGGATCTGCTGAAGAGGGTTCGCTTCGATCTGGTTCTTCTGGACATTCACATGCCGAACATGAGCGGGCTGGACCTGCTGGATCACATGCGGCGGCTGTATGTGAAGGTGCCGGTCGTCATGATGACGGCGGACCGCGAGATGTCGACGGTAGCTGCTGCGCGCGAGAAGGGGTGCATCGGTTATGTGGTGAAGCCCTTTCTGCCGGAAACCCTGGTGGAGCGGGTCAGGAAAGCCTTGGTGCGGACCTGAGTTGGAGCCTATAGCGGCGCGCATGACGCCCTTCTGGCAGACCAAGACCCTGGCGCAGATGACGCCCGCCGAGTGGGAGAGCCTGTGCGACGGGTGCGGGCTTTGCTGCCTGATCCGCTTCGAGGACGAGGACACCGGCGAGGTGTTTCCCACGAAGGTCCACTGCAAGCTGTTCGACCCGGACACCTGCACCTGCACCGACTATGCGAACCGCAAGGCGCAGGTACCGGATTGCATCAAGCTGACGCCCGGCAATGTCGGAGCGCTGAAGTGGATGCCCAAGTCGTGCGGATACCGGCGGGTGCATGAGGGGCGGGGACTGGCGGACTGGCATCATCTGGTGTCGGGCAGTCGCGAGACGGTGCATACGGCGGGGGTGTCGGTCCGGGGACAGACCATCAGCGAGCTGGATCTGGACGAGCCTGAAGATGCCGTCGCCTATGAAGCGATGGAGTGGAACGAGGAGCGCGGCACAACGTCCGGCCGCTAACCAATATTTTGTCGTTTGCGTGCCAGGCTTCGCTCATGCCCAGTTCGCGTCTCAGGTCCCACAAGTTCAAGGCAGAGGCGCTGAACCTCGACGGGCCCTTCGATCGGCTGACCGCCCTGGCCTGTTCCATCTTCGATACGCCGTTCGCCATGGTGTCGGTCATCGATGGGGACCGGACCATCTTTCGCGCCAATATCGGCCAGGACGAGGACAGCCTGCCGCGCCAGCAGACGGTCACCGACCTTCTGGTCAGCTTGGGCCCCGATGCGGTGTTCGTGGTCGAGAACGGCCTGACCGATCCGCGGGTGAAGGACCATCCAATGGTGGTCGGCAAGCCGCATCTGCGGGCCTATGTCGGGACGACGATCGTCAATGCCGACGGCGAGCCGATCGGTGCGCTGGGGGTCATGGACACCAAACCAAGACCTGCGCCGACCGAGGCGCAGATCGCCAGTCTGAGGCTGCTGGCGGGGCTGGCCGGGCAGGAAGTCGAAAGCGCGCACAAGCTGCGAAGGGCGGCCGAACACACGGCCATGCTGGAGATGTCGGAGGCCCTGGCGGGACTGGGACACTGGCACTACGACGTGGCGGATCACAGTGTGAGCTGGTCCGACGAGGTGTTTCGCATTCATGGGGTCGAGCCGGGGTCGATGGAGCCCAGCCTGGCGACGATGGCACCGCTCTATCACCCGGCGGACCGCGAGGCGGCCAAGGTTCTGATCCACAGGGCCCTGACGACGGGCGAGGGTTATGACACCCGGCTGCGGCTGAACCGCAACGGCGAGGAACGGGTTACCCGGTCGCGAGCCCAGGTCGAACGCGACGATCAGGGCCGGATCGTCGCCCTGTTCGGCGTGGTCCAGGACATCACGGAAACCGTCCGGGCCGAGCGCGAGCAGCAGGAACTGGTCGAGACGCTGAAGCTGGCCGAGGATCTGGCAGGGATCGGCTGCTGGCGGCTGGATGTCGAGACAAGCCATGTCCGCTGGTCGGACCAGGTTTACCGCATCCACGGTCTGGATCCGGCGACGTTCGACCCGGCCCTGGACGACGCGGTGGCCTGCTATCATCCGGACGATCGCCAGGCGGTGATGGACTGGTGCGCCAAGGCCATTGAAAGCGGTGAGGCGGACGAGTTCAGGCTGCGACTGATCCGGGCCGATGGCGAGGAGCGAATCGTGGCCTCCCAGTGTCGTCCGGAGGTGGGCGACGACGGCAAGACGCGTGCCCTGTACGGTGTCTTTCAGGATGTGACCGCTGCGGCACGGGCACACGAAACCATCATGGCCAGCGAGGCGCGATATCGGCTGTTGGCCGACAATGCGACCGACATCATCGCCACCTACGGGATCGATGGTCGCTTCAGATACATCTCGCCCGCCATCGAGGCGGTCATGGGTTACACAGCGGACGATATGATCGGCGGACGTTTCCAGGACTTCATGCACGCCGAGGACGTGGAGAAGGTCCGCACGGCGTTCGCGGACTATGCTCTGTCGGACCCCGACACTGCGCCACCCCGGATCGCCTACCGCGGGCTGGCCAAGGATGGGTCGGTCGTCTGGCTGGAGGCGCATCCCAAGCTGATACGCGATGCCGAAGGCCGGCCGGTCGAGTTCCATGACGTGGTGCGCGACATCAGCGAGACCAAGGCGCTGGAAGATGCCCTGATCACCGCCCGGGACCGGGCCGAAGCCGGGGCGCTCGCCAAATCGGAGTTCCTGGCCAACATGAGCCATGAGCTGCGAACGCCGCTGACCAGCGTGGTCGGCTTCTCGGGACTACTGTTGAGCAGCGATGCCCTGCCGGAGACCGAGCGGCGCTATGTCGACCGGATCGCCACGGCCAGCGATGCTTTGCTGGGGGTCATCAACGACATTCTGGACTATTCCAAGCTGGAGGCCGGGGCGGTGTCGCTGGAGCCGCTGGCCTTCTCGGCGGAGACGATGGCGCGGGGCGCGGCCTCGATCGTCGAGGCACAGTGCGAGGCCAAGGCGCTGGCGCTGGAGGTGGTCGTCGATCCGGCGGTGCCGGCGATCCTGATCGGCGACGAGGGGCGGCTGCGTCAGGTGACGCTGAACTTCCTGGCCAATGCGGTGAAGTTCACGGCCAGGGGCAGTGTCCGGGTCGATGTCAACTGGACCGGCGAAAGGTTGCGGGTGGCGGTGACGGATACCGGCATCGGCGTGTCGCAGGACAAGATCGCGGCCCTGTTCGAGCGTTTCACCCAGGAGGACAATTCGACCACGCGGGTCTATGGCGGGACCGGGCTGGGGCTGTCGATCTCGCGTCGCCTGGTCGAGCTGATGGGCGGCGAAATCGGGGCGGATAGTTGCAAGAACGAGGGCTCGACCTTCTGGTTCGAGGTGCCGCTGATCGCCGGTGAGCGGCGGGCCGAGCGACGCGTTCAGGCCCCGGTGACGGACAGCCAGTCGTCGGGTCTGAGGATCCTGGTGGCGGACGACGCCCCGGCCAACCGCGAGCTGGTCTTGGCCATACTGGGCAGTATGGGCGTGCATGTCGACGCCGTGGCCGACGGCGTCGAGGCGGTAGAGGCGGCGCGGACGGGAGCCTATGACCTGATCCTGATGGATGTGCACATGCCGGCGCTGGACGGACTGGACGCGACGCGGGCGATCCGGGCGCTGGACGGGGAGGCGGCACGGACGCCGATCATCGCCCTGACCGCCAATGTGCAGCCCGAGCAGGTCGAGCGGTGCCGCGAGGCCGGGATGGACGACCATTGCGGCAAGCCGATCCAGGTGTCGGAGCTGGTGCGGGTCATGTCGGCGCGGCTGGACCGGCGCGCGGAAGACCGGGGCGGGCCAGGTCGGCTGGCGGGCACTGCTGCCTAGAGTTCGCGGATTGTTAGTCGGATTGGCGGACGAAAAGCGTTTGCGATAAATCGCCTGACGGAAAGTATGGGCGATCTGCCTGGCTGAGGACGCTGGTCCGGTAGAGTCTGGGCATGACGGGAAATCAGGACAAGACGGCCAGCCGGGCGAGCAACCGGGCGGGCGTGGTGAGGGCAATCGACATGATGATCGAACACGCCCTGTTGACGATGGCCGCGACGAGACTGGAGCCGGGGGATACTCTGGCGGTCCAGCGCTACATGCGCGCCGCCGAACAGATCGCCAAGTCGAAGCGGGCCGCCGATACCCTGGCGGGCGGTGACGAGAAACCTGACGTCGAACCTGAAGCAGCAGAGGACGACATGGCCGACGATGACGACGACAGCGCCGAAGTCATGGAGCGGGTTTACAGCCAGCTCCAGTCCAATATCGATTATTCACGGGCCTCGCTCGAACGAAAGCGAATGGAAGGCTGGACTGTCGCCGGAACAGCTGCGCGAGGCCCTGAGGGCGACTCCGAGATTCCATAGCCATCAGCATATTCCGGAGGTCGACTGGCGCACCTGGGTGCTGCTGGGTGGACGAGGGTCGGGCAAGACCTTTGCCGGTTCCCACTGGATCACCCAGATGGCGCGAGACAAGCCAGAAAAGCGGATCGCCTTGATCGGACCGACCTTGCACGATGTGCGCGAGGTCATGGTGGAGGGGCCGTCGGGCTTGAAGGCGGTCTGCGAAAAGGCTTTTCGACCGCGCTGGGAGGGCGGACGCAAGCGGCTGGTCTGGCCGCATAGCGGGAGCGTGGCCTATGCCTTTTCGGCCGATGACCCGGACAGCCTGAGAGGGCCGCAGTTCCATCATGCCTGGGCCGATGAGTTCTGTGCCTGGCGCAAGCCGGAGCGGGTGCTGGAAAATGTGCGGCTGGCGCTGCGTCTGGGAGAGGATCCACGGCTCATGGTCACGACAACACCCCGGCCCATGCCCGCGCTGCGACGCCTGCTGGCTCAGAACGGCACGGTGCTGGAAAGGGCACCGACAGCCGCCAATGCCGAACATCTGTCGCCCCGGTTCCTGGAGCATCTGAAGGCGCTGTATGCCGGGACGCGGCTGGAGGCGCAGGAGATCGAGGGGCTGATCGTCGAGAGCGAAGGCGCGCTGTTCCGGGCAGAGGATCTGGCGCGGGCGCGGGGTGCGAGGCCCGCGACGCTGGAGCGGATCGTGGTGGCGGTCGATCCGCCGGTGACGGCGGGCGGCGATGCCTGCGGGATCGTGGTGGTCGGGCGTCGGGACAAGGTGGCCTTTGTTCTGGCCGACAAATCCGTGCGCGGTATGAGCCCCCAGGGCTGGGCCGACCAGGTGGTGGCGGCGGTGCGCGAGTTCGGTGCGGACGCGGTCGTGGCCGAGAGCAATCAGGGTGGCGAGATGGTGCGGACCGTCCTGGCCCATTCGAACTGTCCGGTGCCGATCAGGCTGGTGCATGCCAGCCGGGGCAAGGTCGCGCGGGCCGAACCGGTGGCGGCGCTGTACGAGCAGGGGCGGGTGGTGCACTGCGGGGCGTTTCCGGCGCTGGAGGAGGAGCTGATGGCGCTGGGGGCGGCCGATGGCGGTCCCAGCCCGGACCGGGCGGATGCCCTGGTCTGGGGCGTGACGTGGCTGATGCCGGCACCGAAGGCGGGGCCGAGTGTGCGGTGGCTGTGAACTGATTTTCAGGCTGCCCCGTCAAAGGGCGGTGAGAGACCAAGGAGTTCCATCATGTTCGATTGGCGACGGCCCCTGGAGGGTCGGCGGCGTAGAGTCGTGCCTGAAACCAAGGAGAGCCGGAGCGGGCCGTTGATCGCGTTCTCGCATGGTGGGCGAGCGCGGTGGACGCCGAGGGACTATGCGCATCTGGCGAGCGAGGGTTCGGCAAGAATGCCGTGGCCTATCGCTGTGTGCGGATGATCGCGGAGGGGGCGGCGTCGGTGCCGATGGCGGTGTTCGTGGACGGGGTGCGGACGGCGGATCATCCGCTGGCGCGGCTGCTGGCCCGGCCCAATCCGGAGCAGTCGGGGGCGGAGTGGCTGGAGGGGCTGTATGGCGCACTTCAGACGGCGGGCAATGCCTATGCCGAGGCGACGGGCGATGTGGACGGGGACGGTGCGCCCGATGAGCTTTGGGGCCTGAGACCCGACCGGATGAAGGTGGTGCCGGGTCGGGCGGGCTGGCCGGAGGCCTATGAGTATTCGGTGGACGGGCGGTCGGTGCGGATCGGACGGCAGGCGGATGGCTGGATGCCGGTTATGCATCTGAAGCTGTTTCACCCGACGGACGATCATCATGGCTTTTCGCCCCTGGAGGCGGCGGCGTTCGCGATCGATGTGCACAATGCGTCGGGGGCCTGGAACAAGGCGCTGCTGGACAATGCGGCGCGGCCGTCGGGGGCGTTGGTTTACGGGGCCAAGGACGGCGAGCGGCTGACGGGCGAGCAGTTCGAGGCGTTGCGGGCGCAGGTCGGCGAGAGCCATGCGGGCACGGCCAATGCCGGGCGGCCGATGATCCTGGAGGGCGGGCTGGACTGGAAGCCGATGAGCTGGACGCCGGCGGACATGGACTTCATCGCGGGCAAACATGCGGCGGCGCGGGAGATCGCGCTGGCGTTCGGGGTGCCGCCCCAGCTGCTGGGGATACCGGGGGACGCGACCTATGCCAACTACCGCGAGGCCAATGCGGCGTTCTGGCGGGGGACGGTGGTGCCTCTGGTCAGGAAGACGGCTGGAGCGCTGACGGGGTGGCTGGGTGGGCGGTTCGCGCCCTCTGGTTCCGGCGGCGTGCGGATCGAGGCGGACCTGGAAGGCGTGCCGGCGCTGCAGCCCGAGCGGGATGCGCTGTGGGCGCGGCTGTCGGCGGCGGGGTTCCTGACGGATGCGGAGCGGCGGCAGATGGCGGGGGTGGGGGAGTAGCTAGGGGCCAGGTTCCAGGGATTAGGTTCTAGGGACGCTGAGGCGGTCGCCAGTGCCTGTTCCCTAAAACCTAGAACCTAAAACCTAGAACCTAGAACCTAGAACCTGAAACCTTGGGAGGCATGACATGAGCGAGCACCAAATCCGGCGCGTGCCGACGGCCCTGCTGATCGCGCTGACGGTGCAGACGGTCGGGGGGCTGGTCTGGGCCGGTGGGGCGGCGGCAAGGATCGGGACGCTGGAGGAACGGGTCGGGGAGCAGCGGCTGGTCTCCGAGCGGCTGGCGCGGCTGGAGGAACAGAGCGCGGCGACGCGGGCGGCGGTGGAGCGGATCGAGACGCGGCTGGAGGGGCGCTGATGGATGTGATCGTCGACGAAGGGCTGCGTATCCGCGGCTATGCCTCGCTATGGAACGTCGCGGACCTGAACGGGGATGTGGTGGCGAGAGGAGCCTTCGCGGCCAGTCTGGCGAAGACCAGCGCGGGCGGGGTGCGGATGCTGCACCAGCACGAGGCGCGGGCCGTGGTCGGGGTCTGGGACCGGATCGAGGAGGACGAGCGCGGACTGTATGTCGAGGGACGGGTGATGGACTGGTCCGCCGAGGCGCGGTTTGCGAGCGCGCTGAGCCGGGCCGGGGCGCTGGACGGGCTGTCGATCGGGTTCCGCAGCCATCGGGCGCGGCGCGACGGGCGGTTGCGGGTGCTGGTCGAGGTGGAGCTGTGGGAAGTGTCGCTGGTGACGTTTCCGATGCTGCCGGGGGCGCGGTTCGGGGTGGTGTCGTCGCCTACAGCGAAGCTGAGCCTGTAAAGAGCTCTTGACAGCCGGGGCTGTGCCTGTAAAGAGCTCTTTACAGGCAGGTTGAGGAACGCGTGCGCAATCTGGTGCGGGAGATGCGGGAGGCGAAGGGGTG
This sequence comes from Brevundimonas sp., assembly GCF_041648055.1. GTDB lineage: Bacteria > Pseudomonadota > Alphaproteobacteria > Caulobacterales > Caulobacteraceae > Brevundimonas. Next base: position 179,746 of record NZ_JBAZPS010000004.1, on the reverse strand, counting down.
GAGCCAGGGTGAGCTGGCCCGCCGCCTGGGTGTCTCGCGTCAGACGATCAATGCGGTCGAGACGGACAAATACGATCCGAGCCTGCCGCTGGCCCTGCGCATGGCGGTGCTGTTCGAGGTGCCCGTGCCGAGCCTGTTCATCGACGACTGGACACCGGAGGAGACGCTGTGACCACCCTTGATCAAGCCAAGATACGCAAGATGCTGCTGGCCTTCGTTCTGGGGGCGCTGGGCGGGGGAGGGGCCATGGCCGCCTTTCTCTGGCTGGGCTTCGAGCCGGGCTGGAGGGTCGAACAGGTGGCGGTCGGCGGGGTGGGCGTCGTCTATCTGGTGACCGGCCTGTTCACCCTAGGCGGGGCGCTGATGCCGGGCATGGGCGCCAGGGTGCTGAACGTCGCGGACCGGGAGGAACTGGTCGAGATGCGCAACATGCTGGTGGGCAGTTCGGTGTCGGCCATCGCGCTGGGGATCATGTTGCTGGCGCTGGTCGGATCGGGACCGGGTGGGGCCGTGCCCGACATCGTGGTGATTGCGGCGGTGGGGCTGTCGCTGCTGACGATCGGGGTGATCGGCGTGAAGCAGTGGAGATTGTACGACGAACTGTGGCGTCAGCTGTCGTGGGAAAGCTCGGCGTTCGCCATGTCCATTCTGCTGCCCATTCTGTTGATCTGGAGCGTGGCGGTGCATCTGGGATGGCTGTCGGCCATGGATCCGCTGCTGGTCATCGCCGTGGCGGCGGCGTCCATGCTGGTCGGAGCCTTCATCGCGGCCGGGCGGCGAGGCATGCTGGCCCCGCGCTGACCCGAGCTGGAGTGATCAGTCGCCCGATGCGGCGGCCGTTCGGGCCGAGGCCTGCCAGGCGGCCAGACTCTTGCGGATAGCGGACAGGACGGCGGGGCGGCGGATGGCCTGGGCGATCCAGAAACCGGGGATCAGGACGAAGACCCAGCCGATCTGGAAGATGGTGACCAGCAGGAAGGCGACGACGGCGATGACGACCCACAGGCCGGCGAGCAGGGTCTTGTCGTCCATGCTGGCGATGTCGGGCATGTCGGTGGTGCCGGAGCCAAACCCGGTTCCGGGCGCGATCGGGGGCGGGGTGGAGATCGCGCCATTGGGACCAAAGGTGAAGGCCGGGTCGCGGCGGGGCGGCGCAGCCTGCGGTGTCTGAGCAGGGCGCTGGGCCGGGCGCTGTGCTGCTGTCGGCAGGGTCTGGCGCATCGGCTCGGCCTGCTGGGCCGGTCGCGGGGCAGACGGGAGGCCGCGGACCGGGGCGGGGTCGGCGGACGGTCGGGGCTCGAATGGGATGGAGCGGCCCTGGGCGTCCAGGGTGAAGACCTGTTCGAAGCCGACGGTGTCGAAGTTTATCGCGCGCGTGTCCTGGCCATAGCTGTCGGCCTGAAACGCGGCCACGGTGCCGTGGCGCATCAGGACCTGGAAGGCGACGGCATCCTGAAGCCCGTCGATCATGACGTGGACCGTGCCGAACCAGCCGTCGGCCGTGGTGGCGGGGCGGGGGCGGTCGAGGGTCAGGCCGGTATAGGCACCGAAGGCCATGTTGCGACGCTGGCTGGCCCGGGCCGCGGCGAACTGGGTGGCGAGGTCCGGGATGGTGTGCCGTAGTTCATGCGCCAGGGCTGCCATGACGGCTCGCTCCAGCCGAGTCAGGGGGATGTTGGCGACGGTGGCGCGGGACGCGGCCATCGCTCAGTTCGCCTCTGGCAGATAGTCGGCGGGCACGGGCAGGTCGGGGGTCTCGGCCTGCCAGTAGACACTGACGATCCACCAGCGGGTGCCGTCGTCGAACAGCTGGATGGAGTTGATGCCGCGCATGAAGGGCCGGGCGTCGGTCGCGGCGCGCCGGGCGTCATAGGTGGAGAACAGATGGGCGATGCGGCCATAGCGGTCGGTGCGGCGGGCGATTTCCTGCTCATGAAAGCCGTCGCGGACCAGGCCGGGTCCGGCGCGATCGACATAGTCCTGGGGCGTCAGGGGGCGCAGATTGCCCTGACCCTGGGCGTCCGTGCCGGTGGGCATCAGCCGGGCGGACGGATGGAACAGGTGGCGGAACCGGTCCCAGTCGCGGGCCACACCGGCGTCGCCGGAAATGCTGGCGTAGAGGGCGGCGACGATGGCGTCCATCGAGGCGACGTCGGGGGCGTACGCAGGGTTGGAGGCGGCGGGTGCAGGCGGCGGGGTCTGCGCGAATGTAGGTGAAGCCAGTGCAAGCAATGCGGTGGCACCGAGGATTGCTAGACGCATCGGGAGTTCTCCTGGAAACGTCGCGGACGTTTGGGTGTCGCCGAGAATGCTGTTCAGGCCGTCTTTCGAAGCATGCGGCTGATGTGGTTTTGGCAGATGAGTCTGAACGACTGAAAGGTGGCAACGCCAATTAGCCCGAAGATGGCAGAGGCGCGGATCTGGGGGTCGAGCCAGAAGGACCCCAGCGTCGATGTGATCCAGTTGTCTGGTGCGTGTGTGAGGAAAAGTACGGCCGCCAAGGTCGCTACCGCCACGCCACGTTCGAGCATCGAAAAGGGCTCGGGAAGTCGTCTCGCTAATGACGAAATCCAGTTCGGGGGCGGATGATCGTCTGGCGGTTCTGCCAGCATATGGACTTCGGACCTGGGGGGTTCGGCAAGAGAGTGAATTCGCTCGAAGGTGCCTTGGCCACGTCGTTTGGGTTGCGTCTGCAGCGATGCCATCAGGCCGCCTACGAGGCCAGCGAAGGTCGCGGCGACGCCGCCCAAGGTGAAGATGTTTTCCGCCACGGATGCCCAGTGCGCGTCCAGAAACCACAAGGCCTGGATAGCGAGAGCGAGCGGGAACACCAGAGAGACGGCAACAAGGCCGAGCCATGACCGTCGCAACGTACCGACAAGATTTCGGGTGACTGTGTTCATTCATCCGACCCTAACCGCAAACCGCGGTTCCTGAAAACCGGAGAGACCATGAAAGAGACCAAGACCGTCTCGGGTACGCCCGAGGCTCGCGCAGCCATGCACGAAATGATGGCGGCGTTCGAGGCGTTCAAAGGGGCGAACGATGCCCGGCTGGACGAGATCGAAAAGAAGGCGTCGGCGGATGTGCTGCTGGAGGAGAAGGTGGCGCGGATCGATGCGGCGGTGGGAGCGGCACAGGCGCGGCTGGATCGGGTGGTGAGCGAGGGGCGCAGGCCGGAGCTGGGGCTGGCCCCCTCCACCACTTCGTGGTCCCCCTCCCCCACAAGGGGGGAGGAGACGAAAGCGGCGTTCGACGGCTATCTGAAAACGGGTGCGAGCTACGGGCTGGAGCTGAAGGCGGGGTTGTCGTCGGCGTCGAACTCGGCGGGCTATGTCGTGCCGCCGGAGACGGAGCGGGCGATCGAGCGGCGCCTGATGGCGGGCTCGCCGATGCGCGAGATTTCGACGGTTCGGACCGTCGGCTCGGGCGTGTTCAGAAAGCCGGTGTCGACGGCGGGCGTAGTGTCCGGCTGGGTGGCGGAGACGGCGGCCAGGCCCGAGACCGATCCGGCGACCCTGGCGTTGCTGGAGTTCCCCTCGGCTGACCTCTACGCCAGCCCGGCGGCGACCCAGTCCCTGCTGGACGACGCCATGATCGACCTGGACGAATGGCTGGCCGCCGAGGTCGAGGATGCCTTCGCGGCCCAGGAGACCCAGGCCTTCGTCAACGGCGACGGGGTCAACAAGCCCAAGGGCTTCCTGAGCTATACGACCGTGGCCGATGCGAGCCAGACCTGGGGCCAGATCGGCTATGTGGCGTCGGGGGCGGCGGGTGCGTTCACGGCGACGACGGCGGCCAGCAATCCGACCGACCGGCTGATCGACCTGATCTATACGCCCAAGGCCCAGTACCGGCCGAACGGGCGGTTCGTGATGAACCGGCGCACGGTGTCGGCGGTGCGCAAGTTCAAGGATGTGGACGGCAACTACATCTGGACGCCGCCGTCGCGGGTCGGGGAGACGGCGTCGCTGCTGGGCTATGCGGTGACCGAGATCGAGACCATGCCGGACATCGCGGCGAACTCGCTTTCCATCGCATTCGGGGACTTCCAGCGGGGGTATCTGATCGTGGATCGCGCGGGCGTGCGGGTGCTGCGCGATCCCTATTCGGCCAAGCCCTATGTGCTGTTCTACACGACCAAGCGGGTCGGCGGCGGGGTGCAGAACTTCGACGCGATCAAGGTGCTGAAGTTCGCGGCGACCTAGGTCGCTGACGTTCACCTCCCCGCGCGCGAAGGCGCGTGGGGAGGACAGATCGCGGAGCGATCAGGAGGGGGCGGCGCGGTGGCGACCGTGCGGGTCGCGAATTCCCCGCCGCCGGAGCCGCCCCCTCCTGGTCGACGCGAAGAGCGCCGACCTGTCCTCCCCATTTGCCTGCGCAAATGGGGAGGTGATGGCCAAGCCATCCTTTCCCCCAACATCGGAGAATCCCCATGACAGCACCCGTCAGCCTGACGGAGGCGAAGCTGTTCCTGCGCGTCGAGCACGAAGCGGAGGACGGGCTGATCGAGACATTGATCGCGGCGGCGCGGGCGCGGGTGGAGGGGGAGGTGGGGCTGAGCCTGACCTCGACCAGCCCGGCACCGCTGCGGCTGGCGATCCTGATGCTGGCCTTGCGCGCCTATGAGCGGGGCGAGGTGGAGATGGCGGTCGCGCCGGTCGAAGTCTGGATCGCACCGTATCGGGTGGTGCGGATATGAGGGTCTTGGCGAGTGTGTTTGAGGCCGTTGAGGCCCGCACGCCCTATGGCGGGGTCGCGGTCAGCTATGAGCCGGTGGGGCACGCCTGGCTGAAGCTGGGGGCGCGGAGGCGGCGCGAGAGGAGCGAGCCGGGCGGGCTGCAGGCGGTCGAGGTGGTGACGGCGGAGACGCGGTCGGACCCGCGGCTGATCGCCGGGCGGGTGCTGAGGTTCGGCGGGGCCGACTGGCGCATCCAGGCGACCGAGACGGTGGGTGGCCGGGCGATCCTGATGCTGGAGCGCAGCCGATGAGCGGGCATGAGCTGGCGCTGCAGAAGGCGCTGATTGCGCATCTGGCGGAGGATGTCGCGGTGATGGCGCTGCTGGGGGATCCCGCGCGGATCTGGGATGCGCTGCCGTTGGACGCAGAGTTGCCGCATCTGCTGATCGGACGGTGCGAGAGCCGGCCGGTGGGGGCGGACGGCGGGGGCGTGGAGCATCGGCTGACGCTGACGGTCGTGTCGCGCTTTCGCGGGACCGAGGAGGCCAAGGCGGTGCTGGCGGCGGTGCGACTGAGGCTGACGGATGCGCGGGTTGAGGCCGACGCGGTGCGGGCGGTCAGCCTGGGCGTCACCTTCGCCGACGTGTTCCCGGCGGCGGACGGGGCGAGGACCTATGCGGTGCTGCGGGTGCGGGCCGTGACGGAGGAGGTGGAACCATGAGTGTACAACGCGGCAAGGACATGCTGCTGAAGATCGAGGGAGCACCGGAGGTGTTCACCACGGTGGCGGGGCTGAGGGCGCGGACAATTTCGCTGAATGCCCGGACGGTGGATGCGACGGACGGCGACAGCGCGGGGCGGTGGCGCGAGCTGCTGGGCGGGGCCGGGGTCAAGTCAGCGGCGGTGGCGGGGCAGGGGATATTCCGCGATGCGGCGTCCGATGCCCTGATCCGCGAGGCCTTCTTTGCGCAGGAGGCGAAGCGGTGGCGGCTGATCGTGCCGGATTTTGGCCAGCTGGAGGGGCCGTTCCTGGTTTCGGCGCTGGAATATGCGGGCGAGCACGAGGGCGAGGCGACGTTTGCGATCAGCCTGGCCAGCGCGGGCGAGATCGGGTTCTCCAGCCTGTGAGCGGGGTGAACGGTATGCGCGGCGAGGTGTCGGTGGTGCTGGCGGGCGAAGCGCGCCGGCTGTGCCTGACGCTGGGGGCGCTGGCGGAGATCGAGACGGGCTTGCAGGTGAGCGGGCTGGCGGGGCTGGCCGAGCGGATGCGGGCGCTGTCGGCGGGGGATCTGCTGGTGGTGCTGGTGGCGCTGTTGCGGGGTGGAGGCGAGCGGGAACTGGCCGAGGGGCTGGCCGATGCGGCGGTCGATCCGCGCGAGGCGGCGCAGGCTGTGGCGCGGGCGTTTGCGGCGGTGGCGGAGTGACGCGTAGCCCCCTTCACCATGCTGCGCATGGTCCCCCTCCCCCGGAGGGGGAGGAGACTCCCTGGCCGGAGATGATGCGGATGGCGGCGGGGTTCGGCGCGGGGCCGCAAGCGTTCTGGCGGCTGTCGCTGAAGGAATGGCGGATGCTGACGGAGCGACCGGACGTGGTCGGGCCGATGGGGCGTGGGGTATTTGAGCAGATGGCGGAGCGATGGCCGGATGAGTGACGTGTTCGATCCCGATGGCCTGGACGCCGTGCCGCGCAGGGTGGCGGAGGCGCAGGCGGCGCTGGAGGCGCTGAGGGAGCCGGCGGAGCGGGCGGCGGCGTCGATCGAGGAGGCGTTCGGGCGGGCGGGGGACAGCCTGACAAGGTCGCTGGCACGGGCGGCGGCGGACGGGGAGATCACCCTGGCCGAGCTGGCGCGGTCCGTGCTGGCGGCGGTGCATGCGGCAGCGGGCGGTGGACGCGGCGGGGGGCTGGGGGAGGCGATCGCCCAGGCGGTCGGGGCGGTATTCGGCGGCGCGCGGGCCGATGGCGGCAGCGTGCTGGGTGGCGGGGCCTATCTGGTGGGGGAGCGCGGGCCGGAGGTGTTTCGGCCCACGGGTGCCGGAACGATCGAGGCGGCGGGCGGCGCGGGAGTCACCATCAACATGCGGGTGGACGGCGGGGCGCAGGGGCTGCTGAGGTCCGAGGCGCAGATCGCCCAGATGCTGGCCAGGGCCGTCGCGCTGGGCGCGCGACGGCTCTAACGCAAGAACGGATCAGGCGAAGGTGTTGGCGGTGTCGTCGACGGGGTTCTTGGGATTGGGGCCGTATTTGTTGCGGCCCGGCTGGCTGTCGGCGATGCCGAGCCATAGCAGCCAGCCCAGGTTGATGACGACGAAGATCAGGGCCACCAGGCCGAAGGAGCCGAACAGGGCCATGATGGCGGCGGGATCCTCGTTCTCCAGCGCCTCAGCATTCATGGCGATGGTGCCGAACATGGTGGCGAAGGTGACGATGATCATAACGAGGTTGGCACCATAGGGGGCCAGCACCCACCAGCCGGTGCGTCCCATGTCATGCAGGCGCTTCACCTGCATGGCTGTCTGGGGCCATAGGAGCGCCAGGCCGATGAGGGTGCCCAGGATGGGGATGAAGCCGAGGACAATGCCCGCGACGAAGAGGATGGCCCAGGTGATCCAGAAGTGCGACCGGCGCAGGCGTCCCTCGAACTGGAACATGGCGGTCTTGAAGTCGTAGGCACCGGTGGCAGCCGGCGCGGCGTAGCCGTAGCCGCCGGCGGGGGCCGCCGAGGGCTGGCTGGTCAGGGCGATGATGTCCGTGGCGACGCCGTCGGTGCCGACGAAATCGACCTTGTCGCCGATGCGCAGTGCGGCGCGGATGCTGGATGCAGAGAAGGTGTAGCGACCGCCGTCCTCTCCGGTGATCAGGCCGTCGCCCGAGAAACTGTCAACGCTGATGACTTCGCCGCGCATGGGTGTGGTCCTTGATGTAAAAAGTCAGCCGAAGACTTCGGCGGTTTCGCGGCTGTGGCCGCCGGGGACGGGTCCGTGCACGTTCCGGTAGTTCTGGGACGGCAACAGGGTGATGATGAAGGTAATCAGGCCGCCGATGTAGGGGATGACGCCCAGCAGGACGAGCCAGCCGGTCAGGCCGACATCGTGGAAGCGGCGGATCATGACGCAGACATTCGGTAGAAACAGCGCCAGCCAGACGATGCCAGCGGCGATGAAGAAGAGCCCGCCCAGAGCGGTCAAGCCGTCGTTGTAGGTGTCGCCGCCCACGCCAATGAAGATCATGCCAGGCACGAGCGGGATCAGCAGGAAGACCCAGTAGAAGAGGGTGAACCACCAGTACTCTGAGCGACGCGCGCGACCGTTGCCGTCAACATACAGGCGCATGGATTTCATGAAGTAGCCCCAGGGGCCGTGTTCGGGCTTGCCCTGTCGTTCGGTGCGGGGCGAAGCATAGGCGGACGATGCGGGGGCGGCCTGCAAAACGACCACGTCGGTGGCGAAGCCGTCGCGGGGCAGGAAGTCGACGGACTGACCTGCGAACAGGCGCGCCGGGCGGATCAGGTCACGGAAGGACAGACGGTAACGCTGACCGTCGTCGCCGCTGATCAGGCCTTCGCCCGAGGCCTCGTCGAACTGAAGAATTTCGCCCCGCACGCGCGCCCCCCGGCCGACCCTCGGTCTGTCGTGGGCAGATTGGCGGAAAGCGGTGCGGTGGACAACCGCAAACACAAGGATTTTCCATGAGTTTTCATGACGTCAGGCTGCCTGCGCGGCTGGCCTTCGGGTCGACGGGGGGAGTGGAGCGGCGGACCGAGATCGTGACGCTGGGGTCTGGCTACGAGCGGCGCTCGACGCCGTGGGCGCAGGGGCGCAGGCGGTATCTGATCGGGGCGAACCTGAGGTCGCTGGATGACATGGCGGCGCTGACGGAGTTCTTCGAGGCGCGGCGGGGGCGGCTGTACGGGTTCCGGTTCCGGGATTTCGCGGACTTCAAGTCGTGCGCGCCGGGGGCGGTGGTGTCGGCGGCCGATCAGGCGCTGGGGACCGGGGACGGTTTGCGGACGCGGTTCGACCTCATCAAACGCTACGGCGAGGGCGAGGGCGAGGACGCGCTGGAGCGGCGCGTGCGCAAGCCGGTGGCGGGGACGGTGCGGGTCGCGGTGGCGGGTGTGGAGCTGGATGCCGGCGGGTTCACGGTCGATGCGGCGACGGGCGAGGTGACGCTGGCGGCTGCGCCGCCGGTCGGGGCAGCGGTGACGGCGGGGTTCGAGTTCGACGTGCCGGTCCGGTTCGATGCGGACCGGATCGAGGTCACGCTGGAGAGCTTCGAGGCCGGGCGGATGGCGGCGGTACCGCTGATCGAAGTGCGGGTTTGAGGAAGGGGCTAGGTTCTAGGGGTTAGGTTCTAGGGGAGAAGCGAGCGCTGGGACGCGCCAGCGGATGACTAACCTAGACCCTAAAACCTAGCCCCTAGAACCTCATGGAGGGGCGAGATGAGATCGATACCAAACGAACTGGCCGACCGCATCGAGAGCGGGGCGGCGGGGCTTTGTCATGCCTGGGTGCTGACGCGGGCGGATGGCATCAGGCTGGGGTTCACGGACCATGACCGCGATCTGGACGTCGAGGGCGTGGTGTGCCGGGCGGCCAGCGGCTGGACCGCCGGGGTGGCGGAGAGCGAGGTCGGACTGGGAGCCGGAGCTGCGTCGATGGCGGGCGGGCTGGATGACGAGGCGATCAACGACGCGGATGTCGAGGCGGGGCGCTTCGACGGTGCGGTGGTCGAGCTGTGGCGGGTGGACTGGGCCCGGCCGGAATTGAGGGTGCGGTTGTGGGTCGGGACGCTGGCCTCGATCCGGCGCGAAGGGGGGAGTTTTGTCGCCGAGGTGGCCGGGCCGATGGCGGCGCTGGAGCGGGTGGTCGGGCGGACCTATGGGCGCGAGTGCGATGCCGTGCTGGGCGACGGACGGTGCCGGGTCGATGTGGCGGCCTTTCCGGGTCGGGGCTGTGATAAGCGGTTTGCGACCTGTGTGGGCGTGTTCGGCAATGGGGTGAACTTTCAAGGGTTTCCCGATGTGCCGGGCGACGACTTTCTGACGGCGGTACCGGTCGAGGGCGGGCGCAACGACGGGGGGAGCCGACGGTGAGGGGAGAGGCTGAACCATTCTCCCTCCCCCACAGTGGGGAGGGACGGCGAAGCGAAGCGAAGCCAGGGTGGGGCACGAAGACGAGAGCTCCGGCACTTTCGGACCCCACCCTGACCGCTGCGCGGTCTGTCCCTCCCCATGAAGGGGAGGGAGAAGGAATCGTTCGCGTTGCCCGTTCCTGGCTCGGAACCCCCTACCGTCATCAGGCGAGCGTGAAGGGGGTCGGGGCGGACTGTCTGGGGCTGGTGCGCGGGGTGTGGCGCGAGGTGGTGGGCGGGGAGCCGGAGCCGGTGCCGGCGTATCGGGCGGACTGGGCCGAGGTCGGGGGTGAGGAGACGCTGCTGGCGGCGGCGCGGCGGTGGCTGGTGGAGATACCGGTCGCGCGGGCCAGGCCGGGGGATGTGCTGCTGTTCCGGATGGCCCCGGGGTGTGCGGTGAAGCACTGCGGAATCCTGAGCGACGTGGACGGGGCGGAGCCGAGGTTCATCCACGCCTATTGGGGGCGGGCGGTAGTCGAGAGCTGGCTGGGGCGCTGGTGGCGCGAGCGGCTGGCTGCGGCGTTCATGTGGCCGCAGGCGGCCTATGACAATCAGGGAGCGGGCTGATGGCGCAGGTGATCCTGACCAGTGTGGGGCAGTCGGTCGGGGGACCGATCGGGGCGTTCATCGGCTCGACCCTGGGGCGGGCCATCGATCAGCGGGCGATCGCCAGCCTGGAGCCGGCGCGGCAGAGGGGGCCGAGGCTGGAGACCCTGAGGGTGCAGGGGACGGCGGAGGGTGCGCCGATGGCCTGCATCTTCGGGCGGGCGCGGGTGACGGGTCAGGTCATCTGGGCCGCGCGGTTCCAGGAGGGGCGCACGACGCGCTCGGCGGGCAAGGGCGGCCCGCGGACGGTCGAACACGACTATGCGCTGAGCTTTGCGGTGGCGCTGTGCGAGGGCGAGATTGACGGGGTCGGGCGCGTCTGGGCCGACGGCCAGCCGATGGATATGTCGGGCGTGACGATGCGGGTGCATCGGGGTGGGGCGGATCAGGTGCCGGACCCGCTGATCGAGGCGGTGGAGATGCGGCAGGCCCCCGCCCCCTCCGGCCCTTGGGGCCCGTCGTCAGGACACGACGTGTCCTTCCTCCACCCCCATGAAGAGGGAGGAGACGCGCCCGCCTATCGCGGCTGTGCCTATGTGGTGTTTGAGGATCTGGCGCTGGGGCCGTTCGGCAATCGGGTGCCGCAGCTGAGTTTCGAGGTGTTTCGGCGGGCGCGGGGTGCCGAGCCCCGGTTGGAGGATCGGCTGGAGGGGGTGTGCCTGATCCCCGGGGCCGGTGAGTTCGTGCTGGCAACCGATGTGGTCATGCGGCGCGACGGGCTGACGCGGTCGACGCCGGAGAACCTGCACAATGGCGAGGGGCGGGCGGACCTGCTGGTATCGATCGATCGGCTGTTGGCGCAGGTGCCGAATCTGAAGCGCGTCAGCCTGGTGGTGGGGTGGTTCGGGACGGATGTGCGGGCCAGCCACTGTGTCGTGAAGCCGGGGGTGGAGCGGCGGGACAAGACGACGGAGCCGATGGGGTGGTCGGTGGCAGGGCTGGATCGGGGGAGCGCGCATCTGATCAGCCGTGCCCCGGCCCCGGCCCCCTCCACCGCCTTCGGCGGTCCCCCTCCCCCGATGGGGGAGGAATATGGTCCTGCTTATGGGGGGACGCCGTCGGACGAGAGCGTGCGGCAGGCGGTGGCGGCGCTGAAGGCGCGGGGGGTGGCGGTGACGCTGTATCCCTTCGTCTTCATGGATTGCGAGGGCTATCCGTGGCGCGGGCGGGTCAGCGGGCGCGACGGGTCCAATGCGGCGGCGGATGTGGCGGCGGTGTTCGGGACGGCGGACGGCTGGGGGCTGCGTCGGATGGCGCTGCACTATGCGGCGCTGGCGGCGGAAACGGGGGCCGACGGGCTGCTGATCGGGTCGGAGATGCGGGGCCTGACCTGGACACGGGATGCGGGCGGCGGCTTTCCGGCGGTCGAACAGTTCAGGACGCTGGCGGCGGAGTGCCGGGCGGTGGTCGGGCCGGATGTGGCGATCAGCTATGCGGCGGACTGGTCGGAATATTTCGGGCGGCAGACGGGTGGGGAGGTGCGGTTTCATCTCGATCCGCTGTGGGCCGATGCCAACATCGATTACGTCGGCATCGACTGGTATCCGCCGCTGGGCGACTGGCGCGAAGGCGACGGCGGGGTGGATGCGGCGACCTGGGCCGGGCCCGACGACGCCGACTATCTGGCGGCGCAGGTGGCGGGCGGGGAGGGGTTCGACTGGTACTATGCCTCGGACACTGATCGCGCGGCGCAGGTGCGGACGCCGATCGTCGATACGGCTCACGCCGAGGACTGGGTCTTTCGGCCCAAGGACCTGAAGGGGTGGTGGTCGAACGCGCATCATGAGCGGCCCGGTGGGTTGCGCAGTGCGACGCCGACGGCCTGGGTGCCGGGGATGAAGCCGATCCGGCTGACGGAGTTCGGCTGCGCGGCGGTGGACCGGGGGGCGAATGCGCCCAACCTGTTTCAGGATGCCAAGAGTTCGGAAACGGCTCTGCCGTCTGGATCAACGGGCGCGCGGGACGACCGGATGCAGCGCCGGGCGCTGGAGGCGGTGCTGGCGCACTACGCGGAGCCCGACAACAATCCGGCTGCGAGTTTGTATGCGGGGCGGATGCTGGAGGCGGCGGATGCCTGGTGCTGGGATGCGCGGCCTTATCCGGCGTTTCCGGGGCGGTCGGATGTCTGGGCCGATGCGGGGGCGTGGCGGACGGGGCACTGGCTGAACGGGCGGCTGGCAGGGGAGACGCGGGACCTGATCGCGGCGATCCTGAAGCGGGGTGGTCTGGATGAGGGTGGTTTCGAGATCGGACCGGTCGCGGGCGAGGTGCAGGGTTATGTGATCGACCGGCCGATGCGGACGCGCGATGCGCTGGAGCCGCTGCTGGCGGGGCTGGGTCTGGTGGCGGCGGAGCGGGGCGGGAAGGTCGCGGTGCTGGGTGAGGGCGCGGTCGATCTGACGTTGGCGGAAGAGGCGATGGCCTTGCCGGATGAGGGGAGCAGCGTGCGGGCGGACCGTCGGCTGGAGGCGCAGCCGGGGGCGGCACGCGTACGTTTCATCGACGGGAATGCGGATTATCAGACCGGGGCGGTGGTCGTGCGGTCGGGTGGCGAGGCCGGTGGTGTCGATCTGGACTTGCCGGCGGCGTGCACGGCGGCGACGGCGCGGGCAGCGGCGGAGCGGGTGCTGGCGGGCGCGGACGGGCGGTCGCTGACGGTCGCGCTGGGGCCGCTGGAGATGCTGACGTTGGAGCCGGGGGATCGGGTCGAGGTCGAGGGGTGGGCGGGGCTGTGGCGCGTCCTGCGACTGGATCAGGACGAGACGCCGTCGGGCGTGCTGGAGCCTGTCGTCGATGTAGCGACGGGCGAGGACGATGCCGTGCCGGGGCCGGGCGAGCCGGGGTCGGTGGTGGGGGCGCCATTCCTGAGGCTGCTGGAGCTGCCGCCCTTGCCGGGTGCGGAGAACGACGGACGGGCGCTGGCCGTGGTGGCGGCGGACCCGTGGCGGGTCATGCAGGTGTTTGCGGGGGTGAGCGCCGATGCACTGACGGCTCGGGGCGAGGCGCGGTCGTCGGCGACGGTGGGTGTGCTGGTCGAGGCCCTGGCACCGGGGCAGCCGTGGCGCTGGGATGAGATTGGCGAGGTTCGGGTGCGGCTGGAAGGGCGAGACCCGGAGAGCCGGTCGGACCAGGCGGTGCTGGGCGGGGCCAACGCGGTGGCCGTCGAGACGAAGGCGGGCTGGGAGATCGTTCAATTTCGCAATGCCACGCCGGATGATGGCGGGGTGTGGCGGCTGACGGGTCTGTTGCGCGGGCAGCAGGGGACGGAGGCTGCGAGGGAAGCGGGGGCATCGGCGGGAGCGATCTGTGTGATGCTGGATGAGGCACTGGCGCGGGTGGCCTCGCCGCGTGGCGAGCGGGGGCTGCCGCTGATCTGGCGGGCCGGACCGTTGGGCGGACCGGCGGGCGGGGCGGGTGTCAGCGAGGTGATGCAGACGCTGACGGGGCTCCATGAGCGGCCGTGGCGGCCGGTGCATCTGAGGCTTGCTGCGGAGAGCGAAGGGCGGCGGGTCGTTTGGCGCGGTCGGTCGCGGATCGATGGCGACCGCTGGGATGGCGAGGCGGCGGGAGCCGATCCGCTGCGGTTCCGGGTGCGGGTGCTGGCGGGCGAGGCCGTGCGGCGCGAGGTGGTCGTGGAGGGCGAGAGCTGGACCTATGCAGCGGGCGATCTGGCCATGGACTTTCCGGGCGGGGTCGGAGCGGACGCGACGCTGGCCGTTGCGCAATGGGGCGAGGGGTATGGCTGGGGCGATGAGGCGCGGGCGGGGTTGCGCTAGATTCCGCGTCGATCCCTTTGCGCTGCAACAGGAATGGCCTAACTGACGAGGAAGCAGTGGGTCTGATGGAGCAGTGAGCGCGTGGCGGGTGATCCCTACAAGGAACTGGGTGTTTCCCGGACGGCGAGCGCCGACGAGATCAAGAAGGCGTTTCGCAAACTCGCCAAGGAACTGCATCCCGACAAGAACCCCGGCAATACGGTGGCCGACGAGCGGTTCAAGCGGATCACGGCCGCCTTCGACCTGGTCGGGGATGCCGAGAAGCGCGCCAAATACGACCGGGGCGAGATCGATGCCGATGGGCGCGAGCAGTTCCGGGGCGGTGGCTTCGGCGGTGCGGGCGGCGGGCGCGCGGGCGGCAATCCGTTCGGCCAAGGCGGCGGACCGCAGGCCGGCGCAGGCTTCGAGAATATCGATCTGGACGAAATCTTCGGCGGCATGTTCGGCGGCGGGGCTGGGCGCGGGCGGGGCAGTGCAGGCAGCGGCTATGCGCCTAAGGGCCAGGACGTGCGGGCCACGCTGGAGATCAGCCTGGAGGACGCGATCAGCGGCAATACGCGGCGTATCCAGTTTTCGGACGGCCGTACGCTGGATGTTGCGATCCCGAAGGGCGCGTCGGACGGACAGACGATCCGGTTGAAAGGACAGGGTGCGGCGGGTCGCGGCGGTGTCGCGGGCGATGCCCTGATCGAGCTGAGGATCGCGCGGCACCCGGTGTTCACGCGCGAGGGCGCGGACCTGACCATGGACCTGCCGGTGACGCTGTATGACGCGGTGCTGGGCGGCAAGATCCCGGTGCGGACGCCGGAGGGTACGGTCAGCATGACCATTCCCAAGGGCTCCAACTCCGGCAAGGTGCTGCGTCTGAAAGGGCGAGGCGCGTTTGCGGACGGCAAGCGCGGCGATCTGCTGGCCAAGCTGATGATCATGTTGCCCGAGACCGAGGACGCGGCCCTGACCAATCTGGCGCAGGGGATGCGGGACAAGGGCCCCTACAAGCCGTGGCGCGAGTGATGCCGAACAAGCCGAATGTGAAGCCGGAACGGCCCTGGTTCTCGGCGGGGCCGACGGCCAAGCGGCCGGGCTGGTCCAGCCAGGCGTTGAACCACGATCTGCTGGGCCGAGGCATCCGCGCGCCGGAGGTGGTGGCGCGGTTCGCGCACGGGCTGACGCTGACGCGCGAGCTGTTGCAGGTGCCGGAGGACTGGGTGCTGGTCTATCTGCCGGGGTCTGACACGGGCGCGGTCGAGGCGGCGCTCTGGTCCATGCTGGGCGAGCGGCCGGTGCAGGTGCTGGCGTTCGAGAATTTCGGCCAGGTCTGGGCGACCGATATCCGCGATCACCTGAAACTGGAGCCCGAGGTGATCGAGGGCCCGTGGGGACAGTGGCCGGATGTGTCGGGGATCGATCCGGCCAAGGATCTGGTCTTTCCGTGGAACGGGACGACGGCGGGGGTGAAGGCCCCGAATGCGGACTGGATCGCGGACGACCGCGAGGGTCTGGTGATCTGTGATGCGACCTCAGCGGCGTTTGCCATGGCCTTGCCGTGGGACAAGCTGGATGTCGTGACCTTCAGCTTCCAGAAGGCGCTGGGCGGTGAGGCCGGGCTGGGGGTGGCGGCGATGTCCCCCAGAGCGGTGGAGCGTCTGGATCGCTATGCGCCGCCGCGGGCCGTGCCGAAGGTGCTGAGGCTGAGGACCGGCACCCCCTCCGACCCTGCGGGCCACCTCCCCCAAAATGGGGGAGGAGAAGGCTTCGACCGGGCGCTGGCGTCGGGGTCGATGATCAACACCTTCTCGGTCTGGACACTGGAAGACTGGATCGACGCCGTGGAGTGGGGCCTGGCGATCGGGGGTCTGGACGCCCTGATCGCGCGGACAGACGCCAATGCGGCGGCGCTTGATGCGTGGGTTCAGAAGACGGCCTGGGTCGACTATCTGGCGGAGGACCCGGCGACGCGGTCGACGACATCGGTGTGTCTGAAGATCGTGGACGAGCGGGTCGCGGCGTTGGATGGGTCGGCGCAGCATGCCCTGGTGCTGAAGATCAAGGCGCTGCTGGAGGCCGAGGGCGCGGCCTTCGACGTCGAGAGCCATCGCAATGCGCCGGCGGGTCTGCGGATCTGGTGCGGCTGCACGGTCGAGACGGCGGATGTCGAGGCGCTGACGCCGTGGCTGGACTGGGCGTTCGAGGCGGCGCTGGCGGAATAATCCGCGCACGGGAGGACATCCCCCGATTCCCCCGCTATAGGCTGCGCCCGCGTTCCGGGTTGTCGGTCAGCGGAGAACTATCTTGGCAAATGTCGCAGTGGTCGGTGCCCAGTGGGGCGACGAGGGCAAGGGCAAGATCGTGGACTGGCTGTCCAACCGTGCCGACATGGTCGTGCGGTTCCAGGGCGGTCACAATGCGGGCCACACGCTGGTCGTGGACGGCAAGGTCTACAAGCTGGCCCTGCTGCCGAGTGGCGTGGTGCAGGGCAAGCCCTCGATCATCGGCAATGGCGTGGTGGTCGATCCCTGGCATCTGGTCGGCGAGATCGAAAAGATCGTGGCGCAGGGCGTGGCCATCAGCCCCGACATCCTGACGATTGCGGATAATGCCTGCCTGATCCTGCCCATCCATCCGGCGCTGGATGTCGCGCGCGAGGCGGCGGCGAGCGCGCCGGGGGCGAAGATCGGCACGACGGGGCGGGGCATTGGCCCGGCCTATGAGGACAAGGTCGGACGCCGGGCGATCCGCGTCTGCGATCTGGCCAATGAAGACGACCTGAAGGTCAAGATCGAGCGGTTGCGCTCGCATCATGATCCGCTGCGCGCGGGACTTGGGCTGGAACCGATCGATCCGGGCGCACTGCTGGCGTCGCTGCTGGAGATCGCGCCGAAGATCCTGCCGTTCGTGAAGCCGGCGTGGCGGGTCCTGGATCAGGCCAAGCGCGACGGCAAGCGGGTGCTGTTCGAGGGGGCGCAGGGCGCATTCCTGGACGTGGACCACGGGACCTATCCCTATGTCACCTCGTCGAACACGGTGGCGGGGCAGGCGGCAGCGGGGTCGGGCATCGGGCCGCGCGGCGTCGGCTATGTGCTGGGGATCGTGAAGGCCTATACGACGCGCGTCGGCGAAGGGCCGTTCGCCTGCGAGTTGAACGATGCGGTGGGCGAGCATCTGGCGACCGTGGGCCGCGAGGTGGGCGTGAACACCGGGCGGGCGCGTCGCTGCGGCTGGTTCGACGCGGTGCTGGTGCGTCAGTCGGTGGCGATCAACGGGATCGACGGGATCGCCCTGACGAAGCTGGATGTGCTGGACGGGTTGGAGACGCTGAAAATCTGCGTCGGCTATAGGGTAGATGGCGAGGTTCTGGACTATCTGCCCTCGAGCCTGAAGGCCCAGGCAGCGGCCGAGCCGGTGTTCGAGGAACTGGAAGGCTGGAGCGACACGACGGCGGGCGCGCGGAGTTTCAAGGATCTGAACGCCAATGCGATCAAATACGTGCGTCGGATCGAGGAGTTGATCGGGGCACCCGTGGCGCTGCTGTCGACCAGTCCGGAGCGGGACGACACCATCATGATGCGCGATCCGTTCCAGGACTGAGAGGCTCGCTCGCGCCGTTCAACGGGTCTTAACCGGCGTGCGCTAGGGTTGGCACTTCGCCGGAGACCTGCCTGTGTTTGATATCGATCGCCGCTTGCTGGCCAAGCTGGAGCCCGTCATCAAGCGGGTACTGATCGTCGATCCGAATGCACATGCCGCGCGCATGCTGATGGACATCATGAAGGGCCTCGGGGCCCGGGAAGTGGTTGTCGAGGCCGAGAATGGCCCTGCCATGCGGATGGCCGAGGGGCTGGAGCCCGGCCTGATCTTTACCGAGCGCAGCGGCGACGGCCTGAACGGCGAGGCTCTGACCAAGGCCATCCGCCGCTCTCACATGGCGTGCCGGATGTCGCCCATCATCATGATCACGGGAGAGGCGACGGCCCAGACCATCATCGGCGCCCGAGACGCCGGTGTGCACGAGTTCCTGCGAAAGCCCTATGCCAGCGCCGACCTGTACAAGCGGATCGAGAATGTCGCGGTAAAGCCCCGCGGCTGGGTCGAGGGTGTGGGCTATATCGGACCGGACCGGAGGCGTTTCAACTCGGGTGAATACTCCGGGCCGACCAAACGCAAGAGTGACGTGGCGCTGAAGGGTAGCGCCGCCCTGGCTGAAGCCAAGGATCAGGCCATGCGAATCCTGGCCGCTGCCTTGAACCAGTTCGACGACGATCCGATGCAGGCGACCCGCGCGGTCAAGCAGCAGGCGATGACGCTGAAGGATGTGGCGCTGAAGACCAACGATCCCAAGCTGCAGGTGGCGGTCGGAGCACTGGAGGTCAGTCTGGCGTCGGGGCCGCCCACCAAGGCGACGCTGGCCGCGCCGATCGATGGCCTGCTGGCCATGGTGCATCTGGAGCCCAGCAGAAAGGCCGGCTGACGGATCAGCCGGCCCCTCTGATTGGGTGCGCCACCCGATTGTGGTCAGGCGTCGACCAGGTTGCGATCTTCAGCTGCGGCGCGCATGGCCTTCTGCAGTTTTTCGAAGGCCCGGACCTCGATCTGACGGACGCGCTCGCGCGACACGCCATACTGGCCTGCCAGTTCTTCGAGCGTGACCGGGTCGTCCTTGAGGCGGCGTTCCGTCAGGATGTGCTTCTCGCGGTCGGTCAGTTCCTGCATGGCTTCTTGCAACAGGCCCATGCGCAGGGATTTCTCCTCGCTTTCAGCCAGGGCGGTTTCCTGAGAGACCGCCGTGTCGTCGGCCAGCCAGTCCTGCCACTCGCTCTCGCCATCCGAACGGATCGGGGCGTTCAGCGAGGAGTCGCCGCCGAGGCGCCGATTCATGTTGGTGACCTCTTCCTCCGACACGCCCAGCTTGGTGGCGATGGCGGAGAGGTGCTC
This sequence comes from Brevundimonas sp., assembly GCF_041648055.1. Taxonomy (GTDB): domain Bacteria; phylum Pseudomonadota; class Alphaproteobacteria; order Caulobacterales; family Caulobacteraceae; genus Brevundimonas. Next base: position 160,621 of record NZ_JBAZPS010000004.1, on the reverse strand, counting down.
AGGATGCAGGTCGCCTTCCTCGAAGGCCGAAATCTGGCTCTTGGCCTTGCGCAGGTTGAAGAACAGCTTCTTCTGGGCGGCGGTGGTGCCCATCTTCACGAGCGACCAGCTGCGCAGGATGTATTCCTGGATCGAGGCGCGAATCCACCACATGGCATAGGTCGCCAAGCGGAAGCCCTTGTCCGGATCGAATTTCTTGACCGCCTGCATCAGGCCGACATTGCCCTCGGAGATCACTTCGCCGATCGGCAGGCCGTAGCCGCGATAACCCATGGCGATCTTGGCCACGAGGCGCAGGTGCGATGTGACGAGGCGGTGCGCGGCCTCGGGATCCTGATGCTCTTCCCAGCGCTTGGCCAGCATGAACTCTTCGTCCTTGGCCAGCATAGGAAACTTGCGGATTTCAGTGAGATAACGCGAAAGGCCCTGCTCGGGCGACATTACCGTTAGTGATCTGGCTACAGCCATATGGTCCCTCCGACCGTAAACGAGCGGGTTCTTCGGAGGCGGCCACCCAATGTGCACCGTCGCCTCACCCCTCAACCGATGAAGTAGTGTCGGGTTTCCGCATTTGTCAGTGGCGGATCGTCACACGAAAGCGTGACCGTTGCCCCGATGCCACGGCATCGAACGAGACTGTATGTAGCAGGATGTCAGTCCTTTATCAAGACGGACTATTGAAGGCCCAAGATCTGGCGATAGGTCGGATGAACGACATCTGCATCGTCGGGATGCTTCTGGAAATATGCGCTGAAGAAGGGGCAGACCGGCAGGATCAGCAAGTTCCGCGCGCGGGCGTCGGCGATGACGTGGCGGGCCAGGCGGCTGGCGATACCCTGACCCTCCAGAGCCTGGGGCACCAGGGTCTCGGTGATCATCAGATTGGGTTCGGACAGGTTGTAGGTCACCACGGCGATCTGGTCGCCGATCGGCAGTTCGTAGCGTTTGGCGTCCGGGTTATCGCGGATGTCGGCTTCGGTCATCGGCTTATCCTTTCAGAGTTCGGCGAGCAGGGCCTCCAGCGCCAGCATATCTGCTGGAGGATCGGTTTCGAAGCGCAGGGTCTGACTCGTGACGGGATGCACGAAGCCCAGGACGGCGGCGTGCAGAGCCTGGCGGGTCAGGCCTGCGGCGGCGATGGCGGCGCGGACGGGGGTGGCGGGACTGCCCGAGCCATAGGTGGCGTCACCCAGGATCGGTGAGCCCTTCGAAGCCATGTGCACGCGGATCTGATGGGTGCGGCCGGTGTGCAGGGTGCAGGCGACACGGGCGGCCATGGGGGCTCCGCCGGGCTTTGCGGGTTGGCCATAGGTTTGCTGGACGACGTAGTCGGTGATGGCGATGCGTCCGGCGGACTTCAGCACGGCCATCTTCTTGCGATCCCCGGACGAGCGGCCGATCAGGGTTTCGATCCGGGCCTTCGACGGACTGGGCGCGCCGCGGGTCAGGGCGATGTAGGTCCGCTCGATGTCGTGGCTGGCGAACAGGGCGGACAGGCCGGCGTGGGCGCGGTCGGTCTTGGCGGCGACCATGACGCCGGAGGTGTCCTTGTCCAGACGGTGGACGATGCCGGGCCGGGCGACACCGCCGATGCCCGACAGGCTGTCGCCGCAATGGGCCAGCAGCGCATTGACCAGGGTTCCGTCCGGGGTGCCGGGGGCGGGATGCGCCGCCATGCCTGCGGGCTTGTCGATCACGATCAGATCGGCGTCCTCGAACAGGACGGTCAGGGGGATGGCCTGCGGCAGGGGTGTGGCCGAGATCACCGGGGGCGGGGTGACGGCATAAAGGCCGGGCAGGGCCTTGGCCGATCCGTTGGACACGGGCCGGCCGTCGCAGGTGACGGCCCCCTCGGCCAGCAGCGCCTGGAGACGGGCGCGGGACAGGGTGGGGAAGGTGACGGCCAGAGCCTTGTCCAGACGCACGCCCTTCAGATCGATCCGGGCTTCAAGCACGGGCTGTGACGCGGCATCTGGCTCGGCGTCGTCCAGAAGATCGTCGGACAGAAGAGGTTCGTCGGACACGCGGGACTCCATCGCCCGCAGGCGTCGAGGCTGTCTAGCATGACGCGACCGGACGGGGCCAATGACGCTCTTGGATACGGCCAAGCTGTGCGGCATTATTGTTAAACCGGGTGGGGGCTTGGAGATGACGATGTTGATCAGAACGATGGTTCTGGGCGCGATGACCGGTGCGGCGGCGCTGGCCCTGGGCAGTTGCGCCACCATGAGCGAGGACCAGTGCCTGGCCGGGGCCTGGGGCGAGCGTGGATACAAGGACGGGCTGGAGGGATTGGCGCAGACGCGGCTGAACGACCATGCCGAGGCCTGTGCGAAGTACGGCGTGGTGCCGGAGACCGAGGTCTACATGTCCGCGCGCGAGGATGGCCTGCGCAGCTATTGCACGCCCAGCGGCGGATTTCAGGCCGGACGGCTGGGGCGCAGCTATGCGGGGGTGTGTCCGGCGTTTGCCGAGGAAGAGTTCATCCCGGCGTTCGAAGACGGGCGGCGCGTCTATGCGGTCGAGCAGGCGGTGTCCTCGGCCGAGACAGAACTCAGCTCCGCCATCGCGCGCATCGAGGACCGCGAGGACAAGCTGGAGGCCAAGCGCCGGGAACTGGATGAGGAGGGCCTGACCAACGAACAGCGCCGGAAAATCCGCGAGCGGATCGACGAAGTGCGCGGCGAGATTCGCGATGCAAGGCGTCGGGCGCGGGAGGCCGAAGACGCTCTGCGCTACGCCCGCGACGAGGCCGACCGGTTGCGGTTCTCGATCGGGAGACGGTACGGCGGCTGGTAGGCCGCCGCAGGATTGTCAGACGATCAGGCTGCTTTGGACTTGGCCGAGCCGAAGTGGGGGTTCAGCTCGCCCTTGGCATAGCGCTGGGCCATCTGGGCGGTGGACAGGGGCTTGATCTTGGAAGCCTGGCCTTCGCAGCCGAACTGGACGAACCGCTCCTGGCAGAGTTTGCGCATCGCCTCCTTGGCGGGCTTCAGATAGGCGCGGGGGTCGAACTCGCCCGGCTTTTCGGCCAGGATCTTCCGGATCGCGCCGGTCATGGCCATGCGGTTGTCGGTGTCGATGTTGATCTTGCGCACGCCGTGCTTGATGCCGCGCTGGATTTCCTCGACCGGTACGCCCCAGGTCTGGGGCATCTGGCCGCCGTACTGGTTGATGATGTCCTGCAGGTCCTGCGGCACCGAAGACGAGCCGTGCATGACCAGGTGGGTGTCGGGCAGGCGGCGGTGGATTTCCTCGATCACATTCATGGCCAGGACGTCGCCGTCCGGCTGGCGCGTGAACTTGTAGGCGCCGTGGCTGGTGCCCATCGCAATCGCCAATGCGTCGACCTGTGTCTCGCGCACGAAGTCGACGGCCTGATCCGGGTCGGTCAGCAGCTGGGAGTGATCCAGCTTGCCTTCGAAGCCGTGGCCGTCCTCGGCCTCGCCCATGCCGGTTTCCAGCGAACCCAGAACGCCCAGTTCACCCTCGACCGAGACGCCGCAGGAGTGAGCCATCTGGACCACGCGGCGGGTGACGTCGACGTTGTATTCGTAGGAGGCCGGGGTCTTGGCGTCCTCCTCCAGCGAGCCGTCCATCATTACCGAGGTGAAGCCGTACTGGATGGCGGTGGCGCAGGTCGCGGGGCCATTGCCGTGATCCTGGTGCATGCAGACCGGGATGTGGGGGTACAGCTCGGCCAGGGCGTCGATCAGCTTGGCCAGGACGATGTCGTTGGCATAGTTCCGCGCGCCGCGGCTGGCCTGGATGATGACCGGGCTGTTGACGGCCTCGGCCGCCTCCATGATGGCCAGGCCCTGTTCCATGTTGTTGATGTTGTAGGCGGGCAGGCCGTAGCCTTCCTCTGCCGCGTGATCGAGCAGTTGTCGCAGCGTGATGCGCGCCATGGGTGTCTCCTGAATCCCTTTTGATTTTGACGCTGGTTTAGCCGCGTCGCGCGGCGAAGTCACGCAATGTTACAACCGCGGCTTCAGCCCTTGAGTGCCAGGACGCCGGGAAGGGGCTTGCCCTCCATCCATTCCAGGAAGGCCCCGCCGGCGGTGGAGACGAAGGTCATGTCATCGCTGACGCCGGCGTGGTTCAGGGCCGAGACGGTGTCGCCGCCGCCGCCGACGGCGACCAGCGATCCGGCCTTGGCGCGGGCGGCCACGTGGCGCGCGACCGCGACGGTGGCGACATCGAACGGGGGCACCTCGAACACGCCTAGCGGACCGTTCCAGATCAAGGTCTTGCAGCCGTCGATGGCGGCCTTCAGGCGTTCGACCGAGGCGGGACCGGCGTCCAGGATCTTGTCATCAGCGGACAGGGTGTCGCCGGCCTTGACGGTACGGTAGTCGGCACCCGGCTTCACCTCGGTGGCAACGATCAGGTCGATGGGCAGCAGCAGTTCACAGCCACGATCCGCCGCCTCCTGCATGATCTCGCGGGCGGTGGCCTCCATGTCCTTTTCGGCCAGCGAGCCACCGATGTCGAAGCCCTGGGCATAGAGGAAGGTGTTGGCCATGCCGCCGCCGATGGCCAGCTTGTCCAGCTGACCGACCAGATTCTTGAGCAGGTCCAGCTTGGTGGAGACCTTGGCCCCGCCGACGATGCCGATGACGGGTTTGGTGGGATTGCCCAGCGCCGCGTCCAGGGCATCCAGCTCGCGGCGCATGGACTCGCCGGCATAGGCGGGCAGCAGCCGGGCCAAGCCTTCGGTCGAGGCATGGGCGCGGTGGGCGGCGGAGAAGGCGTCGTTGACGTAGAGGTCGCCGAGGTCGGCCAGTTGTTGGGCGAAGGCCGGGTCGTTGGCTTCCTCGCCCGCATGGAAGCGGACGTTTTCCAGCAGGATCACGCCGCCCGCGTCGAGGTCGGCGATGGCGGCTTTGGCTTCGTCGCCCACGCAATCGTCGGCGAAGCGGACCGGGGCGCCGATCAGGGCCTCCAGATCATCGACCACGGGCTGCAGTCTCATGGACGGCACGACCTTGCCCTTGGGCCGGTCGAAGTGGGCCAGCAGGGCGACCTTGGCCCCCGCATCGCGCAGCTTCTGGATCGTCGGCAGGGCAACACGCAGGCGGGTGTCGTCGGTGACCTTGCCGCCCTCCATCGGAACGTTGAAATCCACGCGGACAAGGGCGGTCTTGCCAGCGAGGGAGGGGGCGTCGTCGAGGGTGCGGAAGGTCATTTTTATTCCTGAGTAGCGGGCCTTGGCTGGAAAGCAATTTCCGGCGCGGGGCATTCGTCTTTGCGGCAGGCAGCGAAGAAAACCCCGTCAGCGCCCATCCGGGGATCAATAAGCACTTGTGCGAGCACCACAATTTCTTGGCGAGTGCACACGAAGTCCTTCGTTTCACCGGTGCCGACAGTGAATCCGTCTTGAATTCTCGATCCTACTTCATGCCAGTCTTCTGCCCGGCATTGGGACAAGGTTGCGACGGCTTCATTGGCTGAGACCGCGAAGAGCCGATTTGGCTGATATGGAAGATCAACCCAAAATGGATCCGGCCCGCTCGCCCGCATCACGATCAGTTCGACAGGACGAGGTGCTTGTCCGTCGCAGCCCGTCGTGCCGAGAAGGCTGACGGCAGCGAGGAAAGAAATGGCCCTGTGAGCAGACGGCATCTGGCGTCTCAGATGAACTTGCTCATCACCAGCGCCGTGTCCGCCATCCGCGTCGCAAAGCCCCATTCGTTGTCGTACCAGCTGAGCACGCGGGCCAGCTTGCCGTCGACGACCTGGGTCTGGGGCAGGGCGGCGGTGGAGGAGGCGGCGATGTGGTTCAGGTCGCTGGAGACCAGGGCTTCATCGGTGGTGAACAGGACGCCCTTCATGGGGCCGTCGGCGGCGGCCTGAAGCGCGGCGTTGATCTCTTCCACGGTGACCTCGCGGCCGGCGACGACCTTCAGGTCCACGACCGAGACGTTGGGCGTCGGGACGCGGATCGAAGAGCCGTCCAGCTTGCCCTTCAGCGCGGGCAGGACCAGACCCAAGGCCTTGGCGGCGCCGGTCGAGGTCGGGATCATCGAAAGGGCGGCGGCGCGGCCGCGGTACAGATCCTTGTGCATCGTATCCAGCGTCGGCTGGTCGCCGGTGTAGCTGTGGATCGTGGTCATATAGCCGCGCTCGATGCCGAACAGGTCGTTCAGCACCTTGGCGACGGGGGCCAGGGCATTGGTCGTGCACGAGCCGTTGGAGACGATGATGTCGTCGGCGGTCAGGGTGTCATGGTTGACCTTGTAGACGATGGTCTTGTCGGCATTGTCGCCGGGGGCCGAGATCAGGACGCGCTTGGCCCCCGCCTTCAGGTGGGCCTCGGCCTTGTCACGGGCGGTGAAGATGCCGGTGCATTCGAAGGCGATGTCGACGTTCAGATCCTTGTGCGGCAGGTTGGCCGGATCGCGTTCGGCCGTGACCTTGATCTTGCCCAGGCCCACGTCGATCCAGTCGTCGCCGGATGTGATGGTGCCCGGGAATCGGCCGTGCACGCTGTCGTATTTCAGCAGGTGGGCGTTGGTGGCCACGGGCCCCAGGTCGTTGATCGCTACCACCTCGATATCGCGACGGCCATGCTCGACGATCGAGCGCAGGACGAGACGGCCGATGCGGCCAAAGCCGTTGATGGCGACGCGAACGGTCATGGGCGGGCTTCCTTTGAAAGAATTCGTGATCGCGGCTTCAATGGAACCCTGAGCGCCGGGTTTCAACCCCCGGGGTTCAGTTGTGACTTCACACACTGCCAGTGACTGTTACGGCTGCGCTTGCCGAAATCGCCCGCGCATTCGTGAGTTGAATGCCAAGCCGCATCGGCGCATCACCGTTTCATGAGCAGGCGGGGCGTCCTTCACAGGCTGGGACTGAGCGCGGCGATGGGGCTGATGCTCGTCGCCCTGCCCACACAGGCGCGCCAGACGCTGGACACGCCCGATGCCGTGGCGGTGCTGGCAGCGCCGGATCGCGAACGGACGCGGATGAATGCCCGCGTCTTCGACCGGGTCTGGAGCGAGACGCGCAGCCAATATTACGATCCGAACCTGCATGGCGTCGACTGGGGCGCGGCACGGCGCACCTATCGACCCGAGGCCCTGGCGGCGACCGACGACCGGACGCTGTACCGGGTGATGTCGCGCATGCTGGCGCTTCTGGACGACGCCCACGCCGGGGTGATCTCGCCCGCTGCGGCGCGCCGTCAGGATGGCCTGCGTCAGCCCCGGGCGGCGCTGGGCGTCACCCTGCGTGCCGACCCCGAGGACGGCAGCTATCTGATCGAAAAGGTTCGGCCCGGATCGCCTGCAGCCGAGGCGGGTCTGGACGTGGGCTGGCGGCTGCTGATCGATGAGCGGTCGGAATGGTCGCCGGACCGGGATGTGGTCGAAGGCCAGACCCTGAGGCTGAACCTGCGCGATGCGGCCGGTCAGTCGCGGGCGGTGACGGTCATGCCACGCATCCTGCCACCGCTGGCTCCGTTCGTGGCCGACCGGTCGCGCGAGGGCGTTCTGCTGCTGCGGATCGAAGGGTTCGAGGCGGGGTTGGGCCAGTGGATGGGCGGTCAACTGGCCAATCTGGAGCCGGCGACGGAGGTGGTGATCGACCTGCGGGGCAATCCGGGCGGGCGGCTGCATGAGGCGGATGCCGTGCTGAGCTGTTTCCTGCCGGTAAACCGGACCTGGGCGACCCGCACCGTTCGATCAGGGCGGCGTGTACCCCTGCGGACCATGGGGGGGTGCGGAGACCGGCAGATGCCCGCCGACAATCCGGTGGCCATCCTGGTCGATGCCGAGAGCCGCAGCGCCGCTGAGCTGACCCCCGCCGCCCTTCAGGAGGCGGGCCGTGCGGTCGTCGTCGGGGAACAGACGGCCGGGGCAGTACTGATTTCGCAAGAGACGCGCCTGCCGGATGGTGGTCGGTTGACGCTCAGCCGCGCCGACTTCGTGACTTCGGGCGGAGTGCGGCTGGAAAAGCGCGGGGTTCGGCCTGACATCCTGGCTGCGCGCTCGGCCGAGGACAGCCGCGCCGGCCGCGACCCGGTGCTGGAGGCGGCGCTGGCCGCGCTGCGGACGGCGCACGACGCCGCGACTGTCTCGACAGCCGAGGTTCTGGCCCTGTAGCGTCGCGGCATGCTGAAGTCGTCGCTTTCCGTACGTCTGGCCGTCGTCGCGTTTGCGGCTTTGCTGCTGGGGGCCTGTGCCTCCATTCCCTATGCCAGGACCTATGAGCCGCCCGGGATCGCACTGCCCGCCGATGGGTCGCCAGAACGCGCCGAGCTGAACGCAGAAGTCTATGATTCCGTCGTCCGCTATGTGGACAAGCTCTTCTACAAGCCCGAGTTCGGCGGCGTGCCGTTCGAGCAGGAGGCCGAGGCGCGCCGGGCCGCGGCCATTGCCCAGTCGACGTCGGAGGGCCTGCACGGCGACCTTTCGCAGTTGCTGGATCTGCTGGACGACGACCACACCGTGACGCTCAGCCCCCTGCAGCGTCTGCGTTACTTCGAACAGCTGTCTGGCGGGTCGGCGACCGGCTATGGCTTTACCGTCACGCCGCGGGGTGACGACCGGTATGTGGCGAGCGTTCGGCCGGACTCGCCTGCACAGGCCGCAGGGGTTCTGCCGGGCTGGCGGATCGAGAGCGCAGGGGGGCAACCTGTTCTGCTGGCCAGACCCGCCATCCTTGGGCGCGTCGACACACTCGTTTTTGTGGACGAGGCGGGTGATCGCCACAGCCGCGATCTGGAGGGGGTCTCCATGCCCCATCGGCCACGCTTTGCCTCGCAGCGACTGGAAGGCGACATCGCCTATATCCGCTTCGACGACTTCGATGCCGAGCGGTACCGGCTGTATATGGCCGAGTTCGAGGCCATGGCGGATGATCCGCCAGCCGGTCTGATCATCGACCTCAGGACCAATGGCGGCGGGCAGCTTGATGTCACGGGCCAGATGTCAGCCTGGCTCTACTCGGATCGGCGTGACTATGCGGTGATCTATGGCCGGTTCAGCAACACCCGCTTCTTCACACTGCCGGCCCCGAAGCCGTACCTGGGGCCGGTGGTCATGCTGATCGGGCCGGGCTCGGCCAGTGCGGCGGAGCTGTTCGCGGGAGTCGCCCAGGAAAAGGGGCGGGCTATTATCGTGGGCCAGACCTCGCGCGGCGCGGTGACAGGCACCCGACCGATCGAGCTGGCAGACGGCGGCCTTCTGAGGGTCGGGACCATCGTCATGACGACGCCTGCCGGCAAGCAACTGGAGGGCGTCGGGGTGACGCCGGACATCGTCGTGCCGGACGACTGGCAGGCCGTGCGCGAAGGTCGGGACCCGACCCTTGCGGCCGGTATTGCAGCGATAGAAGCCTCAATGATTGAGGCCGCCGCAGGCCCGGCCGAGGTTGCGTCAGCCGCGGACGGGTCGGACCTTCCCTGAGGCCTCGCGCGCGCGTTCGCGGGCCTGTTCGACGGTGTCGCCGCGTGCCGTCGCCACGCCCATGCGGCGCCGCTCATAGCTTTCAGGCTTGCCGAACAGGCGCAGGTCGGCGGTAGGGACGGACAGGGCCTCGGCGACGCCCTCGAAGGCGATACCGACGGCGTCCATGCCGCCATAGATGACCGCACTGGCCCCCGGTTCGCGCAGGGTGACATCGACGGGCAGGCCCAGGATGGCGCGGGCGTGCAGGGCGAACTCGGACTGGACCTGGGTGGCCAGGGTGACCAGACCCGTGTCGTGCGGCCGGGGCGACACCTCCGAGAACCAGACCTGGTCGCCCTTGACGAACAGCTCCACGCCGAAGACGCCGAGGCCGCCCAGCGCATCCGTGACCTTGCCCGCGATATCCTGGGCCGAGGCGAGGGCGGCGGGGGTCATGGCCTGCGGATGCCAACTCTCGACATAGTCGCCCTTCTCCTGACGATGGCCGATGGGGGCGCAAAAGTCGGTGCGGATGGTGCCGTCGGCGGCGCGTGATCGCACGGTCAACAGCGTGATCTCATAGTCGAAGTCGATCCGGCCCTCGACGATGACGGTGGCGGTCTCGACGCGACCGCTCGATTGGGCATATGTCCAGGCGTTGCCGGCGTCCTCCAGTGCCTCGATCATCGACTGGCCCTTGCCGGAGGACGACATCACCGGCTTGATGAAGACGGGCAGGCCGATCCGGTGCGCGGCCTCGGCCAGTTCAGCGGCAGAGGTGGCAAAGGCATAGGGGCTGGTCGGCAGACCCAGCTCCTCTGCGGCCAGGCGGCGGATACCCTCGCGGTTCATGGTCAGCTGGGTCGCGCGGGCTGTCGGGATGACGGTGGCCAGACCCGCCGCCTCGATCTGGGCCAAGACGTCGGTGGCGATGGCCTCGATCTCGGGCACGATGAAGTGCGGGGCCTCGGCCAGGATGACGCCGTTCAGGATTTGCGGGTCCGTCATGGGGATGACGTGGCTGCGGTGTGCCACCTGCATGGCGGGAGCGTTGGGATAGCGGTCGACGGCGATGACCTCGACCCCCAGCCGCTGAAGCTCGATCGCGACCTCCTTGCCCAGTTCCCCTGCGCCCAGCAGCATGACGCGGATGGCGGTGTCGGACAGGGGGGTGCCGAGTTTCATGGGTCAGTCTCCGGTCGCAGGTTCGATCAGGTCCCAGGCGTTGCCGTAGAGGTCCTCGAAGACCACCACCTTGCCATAGGGTTCGTGTCGCGGGGTCTCGCGGAAGACGACGCCGCTGGTCAGCCAGGCGGTGTGGTCGCGCATCAGGTCGTCGGTTTCCAGGAACAGCCAGACCCGGCCACCGGCCTGGTTGCCGACCTGGGCCGTCTGGGCCTCTGTCGTGGCGCGGGCGAGCAGCAGCGAAGTCTCGCCGCCTTTGGGCGTGACCCGGACCCAGCGTTTGCCGCCGCCCATGTCGGTGTCATCGCTGAGCTCAAACCCCAGCTTGCCGACATAGAAGGCGATCGCCGCGTCATAGTCGTGGACGAGCAGGCTGATCGCCCCGATGCGGGCCATTTACAGGCGCGCCTTGGCCGCTGCGACCACGGCCTCGGTGGTGATGCCGAACTTGTCGTACAGAACCTCGGCGGGGGCAGAGGCACCGAAGCCGGTCATGCCGACGAAGGCACCGTCTTCGCCGATGAACCGCTCCCAGCCCTGTTTGATCGCGGCCTCGACGGCGATGCGCACCGTGCCGCGACCGATGACCGAGGCCTGGTAGGCGGCGTCCTGTTGTTCGAAGAGTTCGAAACAGGGGACGGAGACGACGCGGGTCGGGGTGTTGTTGGCCTCCAGTCGGTCGGCGGCGGCCAGGGCCAGCGGAACCTCGGTGCCCGTGGCGAACAGGGTGACCTTGGCCTCGCCGTTGGCGGCCCTCAGTTCATAGGCCCCCTTGGCCGACAGGTTTTCGGACGTCGCGACGGTGCGGACCGCCGGGGTCTTCTGGCGCGAAAGCGCCATGGCCGACGGCTGGCTCTTGGTCTGCAGCGCGATCTGCCAGCACTCCATGGCCTCGATCGTGTCGGCGGGGCGGAAGACGAGCAGGTTGGGGATGGCACGCAGGGCCGCCAGATGTTCGACGGGCTGGTGCGTCGGGCCGTCCTCGCCCAGGCCGATGCTGTCGTGGGTCAGCACGTGGATGGCACGGACCCCCATCAGGGCCCCCAGACGGATGGCCGGGCGGCTGTAGTCCGAAAACACCATGAAGGTGCCGCCGTAAGGGATGACCCCGCCATGCAGGGCCAGGCCATTCATGGCCGCGGCCATGCCGAACTCGCGGATGCCCCAGTTGACGTAGCGGCCTTCATAGGTCGGCGCGTCCAGGATCGGCGTGCCCGACACGAAGGTGTTGTTCGAGCCGGTCAGGTCGGCCGAGCCGCCGATCAGCTCGGGGACGGCGGCGAACAGTTCGTCCAGCGCCGCACCCGACGACTGGCGCGTGGCTTGGGCAGGCTTGGTCTCGACCAGTTCGGCGATCTTCGCCTGAAGCTTGTCGAAGGCCCCGGCGGGCAGCTCGCCCTTCATGGCGCGGGTGAAGTCGGCGGCCTGGGACGAGGCGGCCAGGCGGGCCTCCCACGCCTCGCGCTCCTTGGCACCGCGACGGCCGACCTTCTTCCAGGCCTTGTCGACGGCCTCGGGCAGGTCGAAGGGCTCGTGCTCCCAGGCCAGACCCAGGCGGGTGGCGGCGATCTCTGCGGCACCCAGGGCCGCGCCGTGGGTCTTGTGGCTGCCGGCCATGGTGGCGGCGCCGCGACCGATCTGGGTCTTGCAGGCGATCAGGGTCGGCTTGTCCTGACGCGTCGCCCATTGCAGGGCGGACTTGATGGCTTTCGTGTCGTGGCCGTCGATGGCCTTGACCGCCCAGCCTGCGGCCTTGAAGCGCGCCTTCTGGTCGGTGGTGTCCGAGAGGGACACCTTGCCGTCGATGGTGATCTCGTTGTCGTCCCACAGCACGGTCAGCCTGTTCAGCCGATAGCGACCGGCCAGGGCGATGGCCTCCTGAGAGACCCCCTCCATCAGGCAGCCGTCACCGGCGATGACCCAGGTGCGGTGATCGACGAGGTCGTCGCCGTATTTGGCCGCCAGATGCCGCTCGGCCATGGCGAAGCCGACGGAGGTAGCGAGGCCTTGGCCCAGGGGGCCGGTGGTGACTTCGACGCCCGGCATGTGGCCGAACTCGGGGTGGCCGGCGGTCTTCGATCCCCACTGGCGGAAGTTGGACAGCTCTTCGCGCGTCGCGGCCTTGTAGCCGGTCAGGTGAAGCAGCGAGTAAATCAGCATCGAGCCGTGGCCCGCCGACAGGATGAATCGGTCGCGGTCAGCCCAGTCGGGGCGGCTGGCGTCGAACTTCAGAAACTTCGAGAACAGCACCGTCGCCACGTCGGCCATGCCCATCGGCATGCCGGGGTGGCCGCTCTTGGCCTTCTCCACCGCATCCATCGACAACACCCGGATGGCGTCGGCCATCTGTTTCAGGGAGGCCTTTTCGGGGGCGTTTTTGGATGTGATCTTGGCGTCGGTCACGGCGGGACCTTTCGTCGGAAGGCGGAAAAAGGGAGGCGCGCCGCTTTACCCCGACGCGCGGGCGGGTTCTATACGGATTCTGGAGGATATGACCCGAATGGATGCTGCCTCGGCCGCAAAAGACCGTGTCGACCGCGCTCTGGCTCTGCTGGAGCGCCGTCTGCTGGACCTGAAGGGTCGCGCGGCGGGGACAAGCCGTGTGCCCGACGACGATCTGTTCGCGCCCACGCCGTCCAGCGACACCGACCGCGCCCGCATCCATGAGCTGGAATCGGCGGGCCGCGACGCCGCCGAGGTCCTGGACCGCGCGGCCGAGGCGATCCGCGATGTCCTGGCGGAGAATTCTCTGGCTGAATGGGAGGGGCGCTGATGGCGACCGTCACCGTAGAGGTCAATGGCCGCCCCTATGCCGTCGGCTGTGCCGATGGTCAGGAACAGCGGGTCCAGATGCTTGCCGGGCTGTTCGATACCCATGTGCGTCAGGTGGCGGGCGAGGTCGGCCATGTCGGTGACATCCGCCTGTTCCTCATGGCCGGGCTGATGTTGGCCGATGAATTGCACGAAGCCCGTCAGGGCCTGCCGGTTGTCGAGGTTCCGGGTGCCCCGACCAACGATGGCGTGGCCGAGGCCTTGAATGCCGTCGCCGCGCGGCTGGAAAAGATCGTCCAGGGGCTCTGAGACCCGTCAGACCAGGACGTAGGTCGCCAGCACACGCTGCACCTCCGTGATGTCGACACCGCGCCCGAAGGTCTTGCCGAACATCGCCCCGCCCGAGACGCCGATCTTCATCTCTGCGTCCATGTCGAGGGTACCGGCCGTTTCGACGCTGAAATGGGTGATTTTCGAATAGGGCAGGGACTGGAAGGTGGTCTTCTTGCCCGTCATCCCTTGTTTGTCGACGAACAGCAGCCGCTTGTCGGTGAAGACGATCAGGTCGCGCACCAGCTTGTAGGCATGTTCGATCCGCTCGCCGGGGGTCAGAATGTTGGCCATATCGGCCGCGATGCTCTTGGGATCGACGGTATTCGCATTGCCCATCAGGGCGTTCAGCAGGCTCATGACGCATCTCCGTGTTGCGCCATCGATAACGCTCTGGCGCGACGAACTGAAGACGCTTCGACGCCCTCTGGCGAAAGACCGCGCGAAGGACTATCTTGTTCAGCGGCGGGTCATGCTGTGGCTCTCGTCGAAGGCAACATATCCTCGCGGCCTTAATTCACTCGAAGGGATCTGTCCCTGTTTGACCTCGTGGGGTTGAGCACACGGAGCCCACCTGGCTACCCAGGCTCGAGAGGATTTAAACCGTCCTTCACGGCTCTTACGGCGCCGCCACCCTCTCCCTTTTCAGTGCGCTAACGCTCTCGACGCGGTCGCTCGCTGCTTGAGCGCGTTCTTTTGCGCCATCGCTCGGCTCGCGGAGCGTCGCTGCTTGAGCGCGGTGGTGTAGCGCGCTACGGCTCCTGTGCGTGATCCGCGCGGTCGAGTGTCTTCTCATGACTGACAAGCGCGAGCTTCGATCGGCGATGCGGGCCGAGCGCAAGCGGCTGGCGGGGCTGGATGCGATGGCCGCTGACCGTGCCGCGAGCCATCTTTCACAATTGCCACCATCCGATCTGGTCGCCGTCTATTGGGCTATCGGCTCTGAGTTGGGAGCCGAGCCGATCGCGCGAGTGATGGACGCCGAGCGTCGGGCCGTGTGCCTGCCCGTCGTGATTGCGCTGGATGCGCCCATGATCTTCCGCCGCTGGTCACCCGGCGATCCGCTGGAGCCGGACGCAGCGGGCGTGCCCGCACCGTTTCCGCTGGCCGAGACCGTGGTGCCTGATCTGATTCTAACACCGCTTCTGGCCTTTGATGCCTGGGGCGGTCGGTTGGGGCAGGGCGGGGGGCACTATGACCGCACCTTTGCCGCCATGCCGGATGCCATCCGGATCGGTCTGGCCTACGTGGGTCAGCAGGTCGGTATGCTGGAGCTGGAGTCACATGACATTCGGCTGCATGGCGTTCTGACCGAGGTCGGCTATACCCCGGCGCGAAAGGTCTGAGTTCAATGCGTCTGGCGTTCTTTGGTGATGTGGTCGGCAAGTCCGGGCGGGATGGTCTGAGCGATCATTTGCCGGGGCTGAAGCGCGACCTGAAACTCGACTTCGTGGTGGTGAATGCCGAGAATGCGGCGGGCGGGTTCGGCATCACCGAGAACACCGCGCGCGAGCTGTTCATGGCCGGTGCCGACTGCCTGACCCTGGGCAACCACAGCTGGGACCAGCGGGAAGCCCTGACCTATATCGTGCGCGAGCCGCGGCTGATCCGCCCGGCCAACTATCCGCGCCTGATGGATGCGCCAGGGGCCGGGGCCAATCTGTTCGAGACCCACAGCGGCAAGACGGTGCTGGTCATGAATGTGCTGGGCCGCATCCACATGGACCCGATGGACTGCCCGTTCAGCGCGGTGGAAAAAGAACTGGCCGCCTGCCCGATGGGCATGGCCGCCGACGCCATCATCGTGGACATGCATTGTGAGGCGACCAGCGAAAAGATGGCCATGGGCCACTTCTGCGACGGCCGCGCCAGCCTGGTGGTCGGCACCCATACCCATGTGCCGACGGCTGATGCCCAGATCCTGCCCGGCGGCACGGCCTATCAGACCGACGCCGGCGGCTGCTGCGACTATGACAGCGTCATCGGCAACGAGAAGGAAGAGCCCCTGAGGCGCTTCACCACGCGCATTTCCGGCGGACGCTACACGCCAGCGCATGGTCCGGCGACCATCTGCGGCGTCTATGTCGAGACCGACGACAAGACCGGCCTGGCGACACGGATCGAGCCGATCCGGGTGGGTGGGCGATTGAGCCAGGCCGTGCCGCTGGTCGCCTGACGATCAGGCGGCCACCACCCTTGCATCGCCGCTGGCCACCGCAAACTTGGCGCGAGTCGTCAGCCTGCCGGTCTTGTCCGACACCTTGTCCAGTACCTTGAACTCGGTCTGCCAGCGTTCGGGGGTTATGTCGCAGACGACATAGCCGCGCTGGGCGTTGTTGAACTTCAGGAAGGGGTTGTCGGCCAGATAGCGGCGGCCATCAGCGCGCTGGTCCTGGCCGTCGCCGGACGAACTGATCGAGGTGGTGACGAACTCCGAGGCGATCGGGGCACCCTCCGGATTGCGGCTGTCGCGGTACAGTTCGCCGGCATAGTTCTGGTGCTCGTCGCCGGTCAGGATGACGGTATTGTTGATCCGGCGCTCACGCAGACGATCCAGCAGCCGCTGGCGCGGGATGGCGTAACCGGCCCAGGTGTCCAGGTTGTAGCCGGGCTCTGGCCCCTCCTTGCGGTCCAGGTCCATGACCATGATCTGCTGGGCCAGCACCTTCCAGTGCGCCTGGGTGCGGTCCAGGTTGCGATACAGCCACTGCTCCTGCGCCTCGCCCATGACCTGGGCTGCCGGGTCACGCACCGCATCGCAGGTCGAGGCCCAGGTGCCGTCGCACGGGATGGCGGTCCTGAACTGGCGCGTGTCGAGAAAGTTCAGGTCCAGCAGATTGCCCCAGGTCGCGTGGCGGTAAAGCTGAATCGCCGCGCCCGTCGGGAAGGACGAACGCCGCAGCGGCATGTTCTCGTAATAGGCCTGGGCGGCCGCCTGACGGCGCAGGTTGAACACCTCGGGAGGGGTGCCGTCCTGATCCAGGGCGGCGGTCCAGTTGTTGTCGGTCTCGTGGTCGTCCCAGGTGCAGAACCAGGAGGTGGCGGCGTGGCTGGCCTGCAGGTCGGTATCCAGTTTGTACTGGGCATAGCGGCGGCGGTAGTCGTCCAGCGAGTAGATTTCGCCGCCCAGATGCTGGCGGGGATTGTCCATCGTGCCGCCGGAGCCGGTGTAGGTGCGGTTGCCGCGCCCCTCGTAGATGTAGTCGCCGTAGCAGAAGACGAAATCCAGGTTCTCGTCCGCGATCTTGCGGTGGGCGGTGTAGAATCCCTGCTCATAGGCTTGGCAGCCGACGATGCCGAAGCGGGCCTGTGCGACCTGAGCGCCCGCCGCCGGGGCCGTCTTCGCCCGACCCGAAGGCGAGCGTTCGCGCCCGGCCGTAAAGCGATAGAAATAGTCACGACCGGGCTCCAGTCCCCCGACCTCGACGTGAACGGAGTGAGCCAGTTCGGGGCGTGCAACCGCCTCGCCGCTGCGGACAACGGTGTTGAAGCCACGGTCGGAGGCGACTTCCCAGTTCACCAGCATGGGCTGGCTGGGCATGCCATGGCCGATCTCCAGCGGGCGGGGGGCCAGACGGGTCCAGATGACGAAGCCGTCCGGCAGCGGATCGCCCGAGGCGATGCCCAGCTGGAACGGATATTCGGCGAACACCGGCCCGGCCATGCGCCGGGTGTTTTCCTGGGCCAGCGCACCGCCACTGACCAGGGCACCACCGGCGCCGAGGCTGAGCAACAGGCCGCGACGGGACAGAGAATCGATCGGACGCATGGGCGCACTCCAGGCTGAAGTTGTGCACCTAGCCCGGAAATGTGACGGTCCTTACTGGGCCGGTCGCCAAGCCTTCATCTCCGCGATCTCGCGGGTCTGGGCGTCGATGACGGCCAGGGCCATACGGCGGATCTCGGGGTCCTGGCTTTCGCGCAGGGCCACCTGGGCCATGGCGACGGCCCCCTCGTGGTGGGCGATCATCTTGGCGATATAGGCCTGATCCACCGTCTCACCCGAAGCCTCGGCCATCAGGCGGTGCATCTCGGTTTCGGAGGCGGCGAAGGCCTGGTTGCCGGGTGTCGCAGCAGGGCCGTGGCCCATGGCGGCATGATCGACCGGGGCGGGTCCCGAGACTTCACCATCGACGACGGTCGCCGCTTGACGCTCGGACGAGGCGTCGCGCAGGGCCTGCTGGACCGGATCGCCGCCGCCTTCGCAGGCGGCCAGCGCCAGAGCCAGAAGGGACAGGGCGGAGATGGCGTACGGGCGCATGATCAACCTTCGATCCAGTTTGGCATCCAGCTTTCGTGCATTTCGCGCAGGTGGTCCAGCGGCAGGCGGAACAGGTCGCCGCCCTTGCCGGTCGAGGCGAAGTCGGTACCACGGGCCCGGCCGACGACGGAGGCGTGCAGTCCTGCCTCCTGCGCCCTGGCGATCAGGCTGACCGGGTCGGTGACGGCGACCAGATAGCGGGCCTGGTCCTCGCCAAACAGCAGGAAGTGGGCGTGGTCGTGGCTGGAGGCGTCCAGCTCGACGCCGCAGTCGCTGGCCAGGGCGATGTCCGCCGCCGCGCCGATCAAGCCGCCATCGGACAGGTCGTGAACACAGGTCAGGTCTCCGCCCTCGATCAGGCCGCGCACGAAGTCGCCCGTCTTGCGTTCCAGCGTCAGATCAACCGGCGGCGGTGCGCCTTCTTCGCGGCCCAGCACTTCCCGCAGATAGATGGACGAGCCCAGCTCTCCATGCGTCTCGCCGATCAGCACCAGCACATCGCCCTCGGCCATCGTGCCGAAGCCAGTGACGACGTCGTAGTTGCTCAGCAGGCCCACGGCCCCGACGGTCGGGGTCGGCGGAATGGCGACGCCATTGGTCTCGTTGTAGAGCGACACGTTTCCGCTCACGACCGGGAAGTCCAGCACGCGGCAGGCCTCGGCCATGCCGTCGATGGCGCGGACGATCTGGCCCATGATTTCGGGGCGCTGCGGATTGCCGAAGTTCAGATTGTCGGTGATGGCGATCGGGCGGCTGCCGACCGCGGTCAGGTTGCGCCAGGCTTCGGCCACCGCCTGTTTGCCACCTTCATAGGGGTCGGCCTGAACATAGCGCGGCGTGCAGTCGGAGGTGACGGCCAGACCCTTGTCCGTGCCATGCACGCGCACCACGCCCGCATCGGCCGCCGTGGCGGAATCGTGCAGGGTGTCGGCCATGACGTGGCGGTCGTACTGTTCCCAGATCCAGCGCTTGGAAGCCATGTCGGGGCAGGCCACCACCTTGATCACCGCATCGACCCAGCTGTCGGGCGCGGGCACCTCGGCGTGAGTCAGGCGGGGCTGAAGCTCCGGCTGGACCCAAGGGCGGTCATAGAGCGGCGCATCGTCGAACAGCGGGGCCAGCGGCACATCGCAAACGGTCTCGCCATGATGCTTCAGGACCAGGCGACCCGTGTCGGTCGTCTGGCCGATGACGGCGGCGTCCAGGCCCCATTTCTTGAAGATGCGGTGGCCGTCTTCCTCGCGGCCCGGCTTCAGGACCGCCAGCATCCGCTCCTGGCTTTCCGACAGCATCATCTCATAGGCCGTCATGCCCTCCTCGCGCTGGGGCACGGCGTCCATGTTCAGCTCGATGCCGACGCCGCCCTTGCCGGCCATTTCGACGGAGGAGCTGGTCAGACCCGCCGCCCCCATGTCCTGAATGGCGGCGACAGCTCCCGAGGCCATCAGCTCCAGCGTCGCCTCGATGAGCAGCTTCTCTGCGAAGGGATCGCCGACCTGCACCGTGGGGCGTTTGCTGTCCGACTCATCATCGAATTCGGCCGAGGACATCGTCGCGCCGTGAATGCCGTCGCGGCCGGTCTTGGAGCCGAAATAGACCACGGACAGGCCCGGGGCGGGCGCGGCCGAATAGAACAGGCTGTCGGCCTTGGCCAGGCCGACGCACATGGCGTTGACCAGGATGTTGCCGTTGTAGCCGCTGTGGAAATTGGTCTCGCCCGCCACGGTCGGCACGCCGACGCAGTTGCCATAGCCGCCGATGCCGGAGACGACGCCCTTGACCAGCCGCTTCGTCTTCTCGTGCGACGGATCGCCGAAGCGCAGGGCGTTCAGCAGGGCCACGGGGCGCGCCCCCATGGTGAAGACGTCACGCATGATTCCGCCCACGCCCGTCGCCGCGCCCTGATAGGGTTCGATGAAGCTGGGGTGGTTGTGGCTTTCCATCTTGAAGATGCAGGCGTCGCCGTCGTCGATGTCGATAACCCCCGCGTTTTCGCCTGGCCCACAGATGACGCGCGGCCCGGTGGTCGGGAACTTGCCCAGATGGACCTTGGACGATTTGTAGGAGCAGTGCTCGGACCACATGACCGAGAAGACGCCCAGCTCCACATGGTTGGGCTCACGCCCCAGCCGGTCGAGGACGACCTGGTATTCGTTGGGAGCCAGGCCGTATTCGGCGGCGAGTTCGGCGGTCGTCTTGGATGCGCTCATGGAGCGGGCTTCTAGCGTGGCTTGGCCGCTCGCGCCACTGGGACGAGGGCCGATGTCACGCACGCGTCATGGCAGCGTCAACACCGGGGCGTAGCCTGAGTTCATCACAACGAGCGAGAGTGTCATGGATACCGCAGCCATTGCCCGTGAATTTACCGACATGTGCGCCGCCGGGGACTTTGCCGAGGCGGGCGAAGCGTTCTGGGCCGATGACGTTGTCAGCCTGGAGCCCATGCCCGGTGATATGGCCCGTGTCGAAGGCCGCGACGCCGTGGCTCGCAAAGGCGAATGGTGGTTCGAGAACAACGAGGTCCACAGTTTCGAAGTCGAGGGCCCCTTCGTTTTCGAGAACCAGTTCGCCGTGCGATTCTCCATGGATGTGACGCCCAGCGAGGGTGAGCGCACCATGATGGACGAGGTTGCCCTCTATACAGTCCGTGATGGCAAGATCGTCGAGGAACGCTTCCTGTACGGCACCGAATAGAGAAGCTGCGGGTGTGCCATCAGATGGTGGCACGCTCCACGCCCGACTTCAGACGGAAGGCCAGCAGTACCGCGCCGATCAACACAACGACGCCCGCGGCCAATGCGATCATCGCCAGCGGCATGTTGCGCTCCTGCTCGGCCACGAAGGCCCCCAGCAGGCCCCAGGCGATGGGCAGGGAATAGGCGATGGTGCGCACGCGCCACGTCACCAGCAGTGCGACAGCGACCACAACAGCGATGGCCAGGATGGCCCAGACTGTCGGTGACAGCATGGTCGGCAGGTCGCCGTTGCCGGTCGCCACGGTGATCAGGTTCAAGGGGGCTGCCACGGTCAGCCAGCCCGCCAGCAGGCTGAGCGGCCAGACGGTCATCCAGCGGTCGCGGTCGGCGCGCGACAGGGCGCGGATGGCATGGGCACCGGTCAGCATCGGAATCAGCAGCGCGATCAAAGAGCCGAAGATCAGGACGATGGTTGCCAGCTCCCAGTCGAATGCCGCCGCCACAATCCACCAGCCGATGCCCAGGAAGGCCAGGACAGAGGGCCAGCCGAAGCGGTTGATCATTTCGCTCTCACCCGTCTGGGGCAGGGCCTGGCGGATCGCATAGACCAGCAGCCCGGCGTAGATCACGCCCCAGATGGCGAAGGCATAGCCCGCGACCTTCAGCGTCGTGTCGCTGTCGGCCGCGAACTCCTGCGCCGTCTGACCCCAGCCCATGAACATCTGCACCTGGGAAATGGCGATGGCGAAGACGACCGTCGCCAGCACGATCAGGCGGCGGGTCATCTGGGACGAGCTGGGACGAAGGATGGACATGGGCGCGCTCCGGCGGAGATATCGACGTGCCGCCAATACGCACGGGAACGGCAAAGGTTCACCCCCCGCGCATGCGGAACCGCCCTGTACGCCAGCGGTTAAGGCTGGACACTCAGGAGAACGACCATGGCCGACGAAAAACCCGTCTTCGAAACCGACGAAGTCTCCGCCACCCGAGGCCGCGAACAGGGCCTGGGCATTGGTGCCCGCGAACTGGCCGCCCAGCGGGACGCCGGCGACGTCCAGTCACGCGACGACGAGGACGCGATCACCGAAGCCAATGACGCGGACTACGAAGAGACGGTCCATCCTGCCGGCAATAACGCAAACGGCAAACCGGACTGATCCCGCCTAGGCCGCATCCATGATGCTGCGGAACAGGGTCGCGCCGTCGGCGGAGCCAAGCTCCTCCTCGAAGGCGCGATCCGGGTGTGGCATCATGCCCAGCACATTGCCCCGCGCGTTCTGGAGGCCGGCGATGTCGGCCATTGAGCCATTGGGATTGTCGACATAGCGGAAGACGACCTGGCCCTCGCCCTCGATGCGGGCCAGGGTTTCCGGCTCGGCGAAGTAGTTTCCGTCACCGTTGCCCTGGGTCATGATGACTTCGCGCCGGCCCTGATAGCCAGCAGTGAAGCGGGTCTGGCCGTTGGCGACCGTCAGACTGATCGGCTTGCACACGTATTTCAGCCCGCTGTTGCGTAGCAGGGCACCCGGCAGCATCCCGGCCTCGCACAGGATCTGGAAACCGTTGCAGATGCCCAGCACCGCGACGCCGTCATCCGCCGCCTTCTTCACCGCCTGCATGACCGGCGACTGGGCCGCCATGGCTCCGCAGCGCAGATAGTCTCCGTAGGAAAAGCCGCCCGGCAGGACGATCAGGTCGAGGCCAGACGGCAACTCCGTATCCTGATGCCAGACCATGTCCACGCGCTCGCCTGTGGAGCGTTCGATGGCGACCTTGCAGTCGCGATCACAGTTGGACCCGGGGAAGACGATGACGGCTGCGCTCATGGCGCGGGCGTTTAGCAGGCTTCGCGCGCCCTGTCAGGTGTCAGCCCTTGTTCTCGTAAGTCGCCGTGATCGAGGCCTTCGCCAGGGTGTGGAAATGCAGGTTGAAGCCGAACACCGCGCCGGAATCGTCGGCGGTCACATCCAGCGAGTCCGTGTCGACGGCGAACACCGTGAAGATGTAGCGGTGCGGACCATGACCGGCGGGCGGAGCGGCCCCGCCGAAACCGGCCTGACCGAAGTCGGTGCGGCCCTGAATCGCCCGCATGGGCAGGTGGCCGCCGGATGAGCCCGCGCCGGTCTCCAACTCGGTCACATCCGCCGGAATATTGGCGACCGTCCAGTGCCAGAAGCCCGAGCCGGTCGGCGCGTCGGGGTCATAGACGGTGATGGCGTAGCTTTTCGTGCCCTCAGGCGCACCGGACCAAGTCAGATGCGGCGAGGTATTGCCCTTGGCCTGAACCTGAGCATCTGGCAGCAGGCCGCCGTCAGTGATGTCGTTGGAGGTCAGGGTGAAGGTCATGAGGGCCTCGCGTAAATGTTGGGAACGAACACTAACGCACCAACGCCCTCAGTGTGCCGCATCCTTGGCCTGCTGGGTGAAGGCACGGTCGTCCATCAGCCCACCTGCCAGCGCCCCGGCGAAGATCAGGCACCCGGCCAGTACAAACAGAGCCACCAGAAGTTTGACCCCGCGCTTCACGCCACCTCGATGCGGTAGCTTTCGATGACGGTGTTGGCGAGCAGTTGCTCGCACATCTTCTTGGCCTCGGCGGCGGGATCGTCGACGCCGTCCAGGTCGAACTCGATCAGCTTGCCGACGCGGGCTCCGGACACGCCGGTCCAGCCCAGGCCGTGCAGGGCCCCTTCGACGGCCTTGCCCTGAACGTCCAGCACGCCGGGCTTCAGGAAGATGTGTGCTTTCACCTTGGCCATCAGTGCAGTCCCCCCTGAATCACGGTCGGCATGTCCTTCATGATCCCCAGGCGGCGCGCCACCTCGGTATAACTTTCGATCACACCGCCCAGATCGCGGCGGAAGCGGTCCTTGTCCAGCTTCTCACCCGTCGTGGTGTCCCACAGGCGGCAGCTGTCGGGGCTGATCTCGTCGGCCAGGATGACGCGGCTGAAGTCGTTTTCCCAGATCCGGCCGAACTCGATCTTGAAGTCCACCAGGGTGATGCCGACGGCCCCGAACATGCCCGACAGATAATCGTTCACGCGCACGGTCGTCGCCAGGATGTCATCCAGTTCCTGGGTCGAGGCCCAGTTGAAGGCGGTGATATGCTCTTCAGTGACCATCGGGTCGTTGAGCTCGTCCTTCTTGAGATAGAATTCGATGATCGAGCGGGGCAGGGGCGTGCCCTCGTCGATGCCCAGTCGCTTGCTCATCGAGCCGGCCACGACGTTGCGGCAGACGACCTCCAGCGGGATGATCTCGACCTCGCGGATCAGCTGCTCGCGCAGGTTCAGCCGCTTGATGAAGTGGTTGGTGACGCCGATGCCGTTCAGGCGGCTCATCACGAACTCGCTGATGCGGTTGTTGATGACGCCCTTGCCCTCAAGCTGAGCCTTCTTCTCGCCGTTGAAGGCGGTGGCGTCGTCCTTGAAATACTGGATCAGGGTGCCGGGCTCGGGTCCCTCGTACAGGATCTTGGCCTTGCCTTCGTAGATCTTCTTGCGCTTGACGTTCATTCACCGGGTCCGACGGGGCCTGCCTTAAACGAAAATCGCGCGGCCAGAACCATCGTCTGGGCGGCGCGATCCGGAATCGGCGGGCGGGGATTTGACGCGGGCACCTTTAGCGGAACCCCGGTCCCGATACAAACGCGTCCGCGACGACACGTCCGCCTGTCATCCGTGCGCCTGCATCCGGTTCCGGTTGCGTTCGCAAGCGGGGCGGCTATAGACCACCTCGAATGCGGTCCGAGCTCTGAGGATCGCCTGCCGGAGCCTGACGACCCCCATGACGACCTTCGACGATCGCGAAAAGGGCTTTGAAGCCAAATATGCTCTGGACGCCGAGCAGGAGTTCAAGGCCGTCGCCCGTCGCAACAAGCTGCTGGGTCTCTGGGCCGCAGAGAAAATGGGCCTCAGCGCCGACAGCGCGGATCAATATGCCAGTGCTGTGGTGAAGGCCGACTTCGAACAGCCGGGCGAAGAAGACGTCTTCCGCAAGATCGCCCAGGACCTGGAAGGCTCGGGCATCGCCGTCACTGAGGGCGAAGTGCGCCGCAAGATGGACGAGCTGTCGTCGGTCGCCCGCGAGCAGATCCGCAGCGGCGAATAGGCCGACATCGCAGACATGAAAAAAGGGCCGCTCCGTTGCCGGAGCGGCCCTTTCTGCTGTCCGGGGAGGACGCGGTTAGTTCGGCATCACGACCGTGTCGATGGCGTGGATCACGCCGTTGGTCGCGGCCACGTCGGCCTGGACGACGCGCGAGGTGCCGCCGTTTTCGTCCGTCAGGGTGACGGAGCCGTCAGCACCGGCACGGGCGGTCAGAGTGCCGCCTTCAACGGTGGTCAGGGTGGCGGAGCCGCCACCGGCCGTGATCTGCTCGGTCAGGGCTGCGGCCGTCACGTTACCGGGGACGACGTGATAGGTCAGGATCTTGGTCAGATCCGCCTTGCCGGCCGGCGACATCAGGGTTTCACGCGTGGCGGCCGGAACCTTCTCGAACGCCGCGTTGGTCGGCGCGAACACGGTGAAGGGGCCGGCACCATTCAGGGTTTCGACCAGTTCAGCGGACTGGACGGCGCTGACCAGGGTGCTGAAGTCGCTGTTGCCCTGGGCGGTGGCGACGATGGTGCCCGTGGCTGCGGCCGGGGCCATGCTGTCAGTGGCGGGGGCCATCGCGCCTTCGGCCGACATGGCGTCGGTGGCCGGTTCGGCGGATTCGGGGCTGTTGCAGGCGGCGAGGCCGAGAACGGCCATCGAGGCTACGGTCAAGGTAATCATGCGGGTATTCATGGGCTTCTCTCCTGATCGGCCGCTCTCATAATGGCGGCGTCGGGTAAGAGACGAACCAGCGATCAAAAGGATGCGCGATCGATCACGTTTTCGGGTGCGACATGTGATCACGTGCGGCGTGGGGCATTCGCACATACGGGCTGAGAACGGCCCAGCGTTCCGCCTTCCAGGCCAGCGTCCGCGCCATCGCCGGACTGGATGACGGTAGGGTCAGGCGGACGATCTGCCCCACCTCCGGCCCCAGCACCCGCGCGCCCTCACGTGCCGCCTTGCCGCCATTGAAGGCGATGGCTTTGAGCTGGGGCAGGGCCGCGACCAGACCGTTGAGATCAGCGTGGACAGGTAGGCGGATGGCGGTGTCCAGACTGCCGATTCGCTCCGCCTCGGCGATCACGTCCCACAGGCCAATGCCGTGAGCCTTCAGGATACTCAGCCGTTCCCCATAGGGCTGGCCAGCGAGATCTGGATGGCCGATCACCCCTCCGATCAGACGCCAGAAGCCGTTCTGCGGGTGCGCATAATACTGTCCGGCCTTCAGCGACGCCTCGCCCGGCAGGCTGCCCAGGATCAGCAGGCGGGTGTTCGCATCGACGACGGGATCGAAGGCACGCTTGCGGGCCGACGCCTCAGCGCCCGGCATTTCTCAGCCAGCCAACGACGGACAGGCGCGGCGCTTGCGCATAGGCCGCGACCGGCGCGACCGAATGATACTGCGGCACCGAAAACAGCGTCAGAGTGTTCCAGCGCGGGGCGTGGCCACGGATCACATCGCCCGCCGCATCGTGGAACAGCAACTGCCCGCCCCAGTCGGCCCGCCAGGATCGGGTGAGGCCCAGCGTATAGGCGACCAAGCGGTCGCTGGCCTCGGACCCCACATCGTTGTGCAGGCCGATGAAGTCGCCGGGGCGGTAGCGGGTCAGCTGACCGTCGGCCTTGACGATGTCGGCCCGTCCCGTGATCGCGATGCCCAGCTGCACGAAGGCGTCGTTCAGGAACTCGGTGATGGCGTGCACCGGATGGCCCGGATCGCGCCGTGTCAGATAGGCCGTGATCAGGGGATAGGTCAGGTACAGAAAGCCGTATCCCGTGCCCGCCAGCGTCATCATTCCGCGCAGTTGTTGCTGAAGGGCGGCGTCGCCCTGGGCCACGACCTGCTGGCGGGTCAGGACGGCCGGTCGGCCATCCTCGCCCTGAAAGGCCAGATCCCAGTCGATGCCGGTCTCCAGCATCTTTGCCAGATACTCCGCCGTCTCGCCCTCGAACACATCCGCGACCTGGACCCAGCCGTCACGGCGATAAGCCTCCGCTGCCGCCGCGACATCCAGCTTGGGATTGAGACGGATCGGCGGGTTCGCCATCAGCCCGCGCCGAAGACCCGGTTAAAGACGGTGTCGACGTGTTTGGTGTGGTAGCCGACGTCGAACAGGGCCTCCAGTTGCTCGGTCGGCAGGGTCACCCGGGCGTCGGCCTTCAGGAAGTCCAGGAACCGGCCCTCGCCGCGCCAGACCTTCATGGCGTTCTCCTGAACCGACGCATAGGCGTCCTCGCGGCTCACGCCCGCCTGGGTCAGGGCCAGCATGACCCGCTGCGAGTGAACCAGCCCGCCCAGCAGGTCGAGATTCTTCTGCATGTTCTCGGGATAGACATTCAGCCGCTCGACCACATTGGCCAGGCGATGCAGGGCGAAATCCAGGTGGATGGTCGCGTCCGGCCCGATGCCGCGCTCGACCGAGGAGTGGCTGATGTCCCGCTCGTGCCACAGGGCGACGTTCTCCATGGCGGGCGTCACGGCCGAGCGGACCAGACGCGCCAGGCCGGTCAGGTTCTCGGTCAGGATCGGGTTGCGCTTGTGCGGCATGGCCGACGAGCCCTTCTGGCCCTTGTCGAAGAACTCCTCGGCTTCCAGGACTTCGGTGCGTTGCAGGTGGCGTATCTCGATGGCCAGCCGCTCGACCGAACTGGCCACGACGCCCAGCGCCGCAAAGAAGGCGGCGTGACGGTCACGCGGGATGACCTGGGTCGAGACGGGCTCGACCGCCAGGCCCATCTGATCGGCCACATATTGCTCCACCGCCGGATCGACATTGGCGAAGGTGCCGACCGCGCCGGAGATGGCGCAGGTGGCGATCTCTTCTTTCGCGGTGATCAGGCGGCGCTTCGCCCGCTGGAACTCGGCGTGATAGCCGGCCAGTTTCAGGCCGAAGGTCACCGGCTCGGCATGGATGCCGTGGCTGCGGCCGACGCAGGGGGTGAACTTGTGCTCCTTGGCGCGGGTCTCCAGCGCCGCCAGCACCCGCTCGACACCCTCGATCAGCAGGTCCGACGACCGTGCCAGCTGCACGGCGAAACAGGTGTCCAGCACGTCCGACGACGTCATGCCCTGGTGCAGGAACCGCGCCTCTTCGCCCACGATTTCCGACACATGGGTCAGGAAGGCGATGACGTCATGTTTGGTCGTGCGCTCGATCTCGTCGATGCGGTCGGCGTCAAAAGTGACATCCTTGCCCCTGGCCCAGATGGCCTCGGCCGCACTCGCCGGGATGGTGCCCAGCTGCGCCATCTTCGTGGCGGCATGGGCCTCGATCTCGAACCAGATCCGGTATTTGGTCTCTTGCGACCAGATGGCGACGGCGGCGGGGCGGGAATAGCGCGTGATCATGGGGGCGTCTAAAGGCTGTCGGCAGCAAGCCTGTCAAGGAATCGAGGAGCGAACCATGGAACTGATCGTCGGAAACATCGCCTTTTCCACCTGGTCGCTGCGGCCCTGGCTGGTGCTGAAGCGGTGCGGGGCCGAGTTCACAGTGCGCGAGGTGGCGCTGTATGGCCCCGGCTATCGCGAGGCGCTGGACCGGGTGTCGCCGTCGGGCAAGGTGCCGCTGCTGGTCGTGGACGGCGAGACGATCTGGGATTCCATGGCCATCAGCGTCTGGTGCGCCGAGCGCTATCCGGAGGCGAAGCTGTGGCCCGCAGACGCCCACGCCCGCTGGCTGGCGCGGTCTGTTGCGTGCGAGATGCATTCGTCCTTCATGGCCCTGCGCAGCGAATGCGGCATGGGGCCGGACGCGGCGGGCGTGATCCACACCATGGTCGGCCCCGACCGGGCCCCGGCCCCGATGAGCGAGGCGGTCGCCGCCGACGTGGGCCGACTGGTCGAGATCTTCCGCACCATGCGCGCCCGCTTCGGCCAGGGCGGGCCATACCTATTCGGCGAATGGTCCATCCCCGACGCCTTCTTCACCCCGGTGGCGACGCGGTTCCGCCACTACCAGATCGACCTGGCCGCGCATGGGGATGACGGGACGGCGGCCGAATACTGCGAGACGCTGCTGGCCCAGCCGGACTTTTTGGAGTGGAGCGGGCTGGGCGGGGCGGAGGCGAGTTAAGAACTCACCACGGCATTTGCACGAGCTGTCTCGAGACGAGCCTGAAGCTCAGCTACGATCTGTTTTAGTGAGGCTTTAAACGGTGGGGTCAGGTTGACATCAAAACCTGTGAAGCCTCGCTGGTAGCTCACACTCGCAGCTTCTCGTTTGGCCGGAACAAGATTTACGCCCAAGTAGAGGTGCGACGGCGGTGCCGGCCCGATCACGGCGCGGGCAGCCGGTTGGTCCCAGCCGTCAAAAGCCTTGGATCTCCCGATCCCGATCTCCTCAATCTCGGCCCAGCTGTAAAAGCGAACGGTAAACCACTGCCTCCAGCTTATTCCATGGTCGTCCGCAGTCAGCTCGATCGGCATGACGCCGCAGATAAACGCCAGAAGACCTCCCAGGCCGGTGACGCCGATCCTATGATTGTCAGCAAGCTCGCCCTTAGCAGGTCCCCGTAGCTCAGCGCAGCCGAGCATGTGCTGATGGCCAATGCGGCGGCACCAGCGAAGGCTAGGCCGAGCATACGCCCTTTCAGCCGAAGCGGCGGTCGCGTCGCTGATTGCGAAAAGAGTTCGGTTTGAGCAGCCATGCTTCGTGGCCCCTTCATGGCTTGTCGATCTTGAAGATTGGCGAGCGTAGCGGACTGATCGTACTGCCCGCTAGGGCAGTGGCCATCACTGCTTTCACCGCAATGACGAGGAGGTTTAGGGGCGTCCCTGAGCCGGTCAACGAGTGTGCGTGCTCAACGGCCCCCAAGCTAAACATTAACCGCGCCGACAAACTTGGCCTTAAGAGGGTCACGCTAGGCTGGCACCTTCGCAACGCTTCCGCGTTCAGGTGTCATCATGACCGTCCCCGTGCCTCAGCCCGCCGCCCGTCGCCCCAGCCTGATGGTCTATGGGCTGTTGATCGTGGTGGCCTGCTGCCTGCCGGCGCTTCTGCTGGCGAGCGTGATCTAGAACCGGCTTACTGGCTGCCCGCAGGCACCTGGGCCTGGGCATAGTCGACCGGCTGGGCCGACATCGGCGGCGGGGCTACATAGTCC
This sequence comes from Brevundimonas sp., assembly GCF_041648055.1. Lineage (GTDB taxonomy): Bacteria > Pseudomonadota > Alphaproteobacteria > Caulobacterales > Caulobacteraceae > Brevundimonas. Next base: position 130,773 of record NZ_JBAZPS010000004.1, on the reverse strand, counting down.
AGGCTGAGCGGCACCAGCGACGCGCCCGAGGCCACGGCGTCCAGCGTATTCAACGGCCGCCCGTTCATGCGCTGATAGATCCAGTAGGCGGCGACGACCTTTTCGACATATTCGCGGGCCTGGGGCACGTCGATCGTCTCGATCAGCAGCAGGGGATCGGCATTGGGCCCCAGCTTGCGCACCGCCGCCACCATCGGCCCTGGCCCGGCATTGTAGGAGGCTGTGGCGCGCAGCAGGTCGCCGTTGATCGCCGGCATGGCCAGAACCTTGTTCACATAGGCCTGACCCAGTTGGGCGTTCAGATTGGGATCGAACAGCCGGTCTGGGCTGCTGATCAGGCCCCGGTCGCCCGACAGTTCCGCCGCCGTCGCGGGCATGACCTGCATCAGGCCGTAAGCCCCGACCGCCGAACGGGCGCGGGCGTTGAAGTCGGTTTCCTTGCGCGCGATCGCATAGACCAGCGAGCGTTCGATGGTGAAGCCACCGGCGGGCTCGATCACCGGCTGGGGGAAACGGTCGGCATTGATGCGGCGGGCCTCGTCGTCGCGGCCACCCAGACGCGGACCCATCATCCGGCCCAGGGCGCTCCACATCCGGCGGCCGCGCTCGGTGATCGCACCGCGAAGGCCGGTGCGCAGTTCCTCGCGCGCCTCGGAGCCCCGCCCGACCTCGAGCCAGGCGAGGGTGCGCCGCGCCTGGGCGTCCTCGCGCAGGAAGGCCTCCATCTCGGCATTGTCGATGTCGGAGGTGTCGTCGCCGGTCCAGGAGGCCTGACGCACGCTGGCGACGGCGGAGTAGGGGACCGGGCCCATGTTTTCGATCGCCGGTTCCTCGCCCAGCTGGCGCAGGGCGATCTGGCCATAGAAGGTGGCGGGCCACTGGGCGGCGCGGCGCAGATTGGGCTGGATGCGGTTCTGGCGACCGGCCATGCCCGCCGATTTGGCGGCCCAGAAGGCGGCCCCGGCGCGAACCCAGGCATCTTCGGTCGGATCGTCATAGACGCGCTCGAACGCCTCGATGGCGGGGCCATAGTCGCCCAGCCGATACTGGGCCAGGCCGACCGTCCACCAGTCGCCGATCTGGCCACCCAAGGAGATCGCGCCTTGCAGGTCGTCGCGGTTCAGGGCGACGCGGGCGGCGCGGGCCGGATCGGCCTCGCGGTTACCACCGGCGGCGATCAGACTGGTCCAGGTGCGGGCCACGCTGGCCGGGCGGCGCGGCTCGGGCGCACCGTCGGGGCGGCGCTGCATCGCCAGATTATAGACCCGATCTGCCGTGGACAGGTCGGAGTATTGCTCCAGCCAGGCGGCCAGTTCGTCATAGGTGGCGACGTGGTCGCGATGGAAAAGGCTTTCAAACTCGACCTGGCCCAGCAGGACGCGGTCCTGGGCCTGACGGGCGGAGGCGCGGGCGGCATCGATGTCGCCGCGTCGCAGGGCATCGAAGGCGGTGGTGTAGCTGAGACGGTCAGCCTGGCTGAGGGCTGAGGGGCGGCGGTCCTGGCCTTCACCTTCGACGACAGCCTCGTACGGGACTTCGGTGGCATGGACGTGCGCCAGTCCGGTCAGGGCCGACAGCGCGATGGCGAGCGTCGGCGCAAGACAGGCGCGGCGGAAATCTACTGGCACAGGCGGCCCCCCTGGGAGCAGCGTCCGACCCGTCTCTAAACAGGTTCAGCGCACGCTATTCGTTCGGTCGTCAGGCCTGAGGACACTCGCCCTCACGCCACATGTCAATCTGTTACGAGAATCGGGCGGTTTTGAGTCGCCTGTGAGGCGAACCGTCAGTTCGCCGCGTCGAGACGCCCCGCCAGCGCCAGCATGTCGGCCCAGGCCATAGCCTTGGCCTGCGGCTGTTTCAGCAAAAAGGCCGGGTTCAGTGTGACCAGTGCCGGGGCCGACACCGCGCCCTCATGCAGCCGCCAGTCCTGCCAGGTGCCGCGCAGGCCCATCACATTGCCCGTGGCGCCCAGCACCGCCCGCGCCGGGGCCGCGCCTAGCAACAGCACTGCGCGAGGCTTCAGGATTTCCAGCGCGCGCTCCAGAAACGGCAGGCAGGCGGCCTGTTCCTCGGGGGCCGGAGCCCGGTCGCCCGGTGGTCGCCAGAAGACGCTGTTCATCTTCCATGTTTGATCCGCCAGTCCCGATTCGATCAGCATGCGGTCGAACATCCGCCCCGCTCGCCCGGCGAAGACCTCGCCCGAACTGTCCTCCGCCTCGCCCGGTGCATTGCCGATGACCAGCAGGCTGGCGTTGTCCGGCCCCGATCCGACCACGGCCCGCCGCGCGCCCTGACGTTTCAGCCCACAGCCGTCGAAGGTGGCGGCGACGGCGACCAGGGCGTCCAGTGTCATGGCCTCGGCGGCCAGGGCCCGGGCCTGCTGGGCGCACTCGGCGCTGTCGGGCGCAGCCACGACCGCCGAGGTGGCCTTCAGCACCGCCTTGCGGGCAGGCGGCAGCTCGACATGGGTCCGGTCGACCGGGGCGTCCTCATAGCAGCCGTCCACCCCCGCATCGCGCCAGAAGGCGAGCAAGCTTTCGGTCGCGGCAATGTCCAGGGCGGCAGGAGTCATGGGCTCGCAGATAGCGATAGTCCTTGACCACCCTTGCGTCACCTTCCGATAAGCGGAAAACGACAAGACCATACTGACCACGAGGAAATCCCCATGGCCGAAGACGTGATCGAAGGCGGTGCCACCAATGCCTGGCAGGACGCGATCATCGACAAACTGCCCGCCAATGAGGCCCTGACCGGCGTCGAGCGCGAGGTCATGGAGTATGACGTCGTCATCGTCGGCGGCGGCCCCGCCGGCCTGTCCGCCGCTATCCGCCTGAAGCAGCGGGCGGAAAAGGATGGCAAGGAGATCAGTGTCGCCGTTCTGGAGAAGTCGGCCGAGATCGGCGGGCACATTCTGTCGGGCGCGGTCATCGATCCCAAGGCGCTGAACGAGCTGTTCCCCGACTGGAAGGCGCGCGGCGCGCCGCTGGAGACGCCCGTTACCGAGGACCGCTTCATGGTGTTGGGCCCGGCAGGTCAGGCCTCGCTGCCGATGATGATGCTGCCGCCGATGATGCACAATGACGGCTGCTACATCGCCTCGCTGGGCAATGTATCCCGCTGGCTGGGCGAACAGGCTGAGGCGCTGGGCGTCGAGGTCTATCCCGGCATGGCCGCCAGTCATGTCGTCTGGGATGAACCCTCAGGACGTGTGAAGGGCGTTGTCGCGGGTGTCTTCGGCATCGACCGCGAGGGCAAGCCGACCGATGACTTCCAGCCCGGCATCGAACTGCATGGCAAATATGTCTTCATCGCCGAGGGCGTGCGCGGCTCCCTGGCCAAGACCATCATGGCCCGCCACAACCTGTGCGACACTGCCGAGCCCCAGAAGTTCGGCATCGGCCTGAAGGAGCTGTGGCAGGTGCCCGCCGAGAAGCACCGCCCGGGCCTGGCCCAGCACACCACCGGCTGGCCGCTGGACGAGTTCACCGGCGGCGGCAGCTTCATGTACCATTTCGGCGACCGCTATGTGGCCATCGGCTATGTGGTGCACCTGAACTACAAGAACCCGTTCCTGTCGCCGTTCGACGAGTTCCAGCGCTTCAAGCATCACCCGGCCATCGCCGAGCATCTGGAGGGCGGGACGCGCATCTCCTACGGCGCGCGGGCTATCACCGAGGGCGGCTTCCAGTCGGTGCCCAAGCTGTCGTTCCCGGGCGGTGCCCTGATCGGCTGCTCCGCCGGCTTCGTGAACGTGCCCCGCATCAAGGGCAGCCACAATGCGATGAAGTCCGGCATGCTGGCCGCCGACGCCGCCTATGACGCGGTTCAGGCCGGGCGCGAGGGCGATCAGCTGGTCGAGTACCAGGCCGCCTATGAGAAGAGCTGGGTTTACAAGGAGCTGAAGGCGGTCCGTAACGCCAAGCCCTATCTGACCAAGTTTGGCACCACCCTGGGCGGGGCGTTGGGCGTGGCCGAGATGTGGTTCACCGGCCTGACCGGGATCGCCGTGCCCTGGACGATGAAGCACAAGAAGACCGACGCCGCCTCGACCGAACTGGCCTCGAAGCACAAGCCGATCGCCTATCCCAAGCCGGACGGGAAGCTGTCGTTCGACAAGCTGTCGTCGGTCTTTATTTCCAACACCAACCATGCCGAGGAACAGCCCGCGCATCTGAAGCTGCTGGACCCGTCCGTGCCGATCCGGGTGAACCTGCCCAAATACGGCGAGCCGGCGCGGCTGTATTGCCCGGCGGGCGTCTACGAGGTCGTCTATGGCGACGAGGCGGCCAAGACCGATCCGCGTTTCGTCATCAACGCCCAGAACTGCGTCCACTGCAAAACCTGCGACATCAAGGACCCGTCCCAGAACATCGTCTGGACGACGCCCGAGGGCGGCGGCGGCCCCAACTATCCGAATATGTGACGCCGTCGGGATCGCGGGCCTTGCCATTGCCGCATAAGCCGGGAAGGGTCGGGCCCATGATCCTGACCCCGCTTCGCCTGCTCTCGACCGGTTGCGCCTTGGTGGCCCTGATGGTGGCCGCGCCGTCCCTGGCCCAGGATGTCCCGGCGTCCCAAGTGCCGGACGCTGGCGTGCCGACACAGGCCGAGCCCGCTGTCCTGCCGCCTGCCATCGTGGTCGAGGCCCCGCCTATCGACCGGACCGCAGAGCCGGAGGCACCCGCCATTCCCGCGGTCTGGTCGCCGATACCTGAAACGGCCGACGGTCAGTCGGCCTACGGCCTCTACTTGTCGGGGCGTCTGGCCAGTTTTCGCGGCGATCGCACGACGGGGGCTGCCTTGCTGGCGCAGGCCCAGTCGCTGGTGCCCGAACAGCCCGTCCTGGCCGACGAGGCCTTCCGCGAGGGGCTGTTTGCCGGCGATCTGGATGAGGTCGCCCGCCTGACGCCGCTGGTCAGCCAGACCCCGCAACTGGCCGAAGCGGGGCGCTTCACGGATGTGGTTCAGTCGCTGCAGCGCGGAGACGCCCAGCGTGCTCAGGCCATCATCCAGCAGGGCGGGTTCTCCGACTTCTTCGGCGTCGGCGTGCGCTTTCTGACACCGATCGTCGCGGCGGGCGCGGGAGACTGGCTGACGGCCCTGTCCCCCGCTGTCGTTGCGCCGCAAGACCCGTCCGCCTTCATCCTTCGCCTGAACCGCGCCCAGTTGCTGGAGCGCCGCAGGCAGTTCGATGCAGCAGAGGTCGAATACAAGGCGTTGCTGGAGACACCGATCGGGACGCGGTTCGCCGCCGAGGCCTACGGCGCTTTTCTGGAGCGTCGCCGCCGCAAGGACGAAGCCATCGTCGTCTATGACGCCGCCCTGGCCGCCGGACCTGCAGATCCGGCAATCGTCGCCGCCCGTACACGCGCTTCCGGCCGGGGACGCGCGCCCGCCCTGGCCAGCCTTAACGACCTTGCGGCTGATGCCCTGAACTTCATCGCGGGCGGAGCCAGACAGGCCGAGGCCAGCGACCTGGCCATCATCTATCTGAGGCTGGCGCAAAGTTTGCGCCCGGACAATCTGACCGCTTATGAACTGGGCGAGGCCCTGGCCAAGGCGGAGCGCGAACTGCCCGCGCGTGAGGCTTTCGGCTCCGTGACCACCGCCGATCCGCTGATCTATGCCGAGGCGCAGTACAGCATCGGCGAGAGCTTCGTCCGCGACGAGATGCCCGATCAGGCGCTGACGGCTTTCCGCCGCGCCGACGCAGCCGCCCCGGACCAGCCCCGCATGGCCCTGGCGCTGTCGGGCCAGTTGCTGGGCATGGGCTTCACCGAGGAGGCGCTGGGTGTCCTCAATCGTCCCACGATCAATACAGCGGACCAGCACCCCCTGATCCACTTCCAGCGCGGGGCGGCGCTGGAACGTCTGGGCCGTCTGGATGAGGCGGAAACCGAGCTCTGGACGGCGCTTCAGGCCGCCCCGGACAATGCCACCATCCTGAACTTCCTCGGCTATATGTGGGTCGACACCGGTCGCCGGGTCGAGGAGGGGGCCGAGATGCTGGCCCGCGCCCATGCCGCCGCGCCCGAGGACGGCAATATCCAGGACTCCCTCGGCTGGGCCCAGTACCGGCAAGGGCAGTACGAGACAGCGGTTACGACCCTGCAGGAAGCCGTCGAAAAGGAGCCGGGAAACGCCGAGATCAACGACCACCTGGGCGACGCCTACTGGCAGGTCGGTCGCCAGCGCGAGGCCCAGTGGCAGTGGACGCGCGTCCTGACCCTGGATCCCGACGCCGAGCGCCGAGCCGAGGTTGAGCGCAAGCTGGTCGAGGGGCTGACGGAGCCGGCCCTGACGCCCGGTACAGCACCGGCACCCGCAGAGGCCATCGTCGTCGGTGGCGGCTGAGCCTATGCCGCCGCTGACGGCGATCGCGCCCGCCAAGATCAATTTGTTTCTGCACGTCGGGCCGGTGGACGGCGAGGGCTATCACCCTCTGACCAGCCTGGTGGCCTTTGCCGCTGTCGGCGACATTGTCTCGGTCGAGCGATCGGACCGGCTGTCGCTGACCGTCGGTGGTCCGTTCGGGACTGGTCTGGCCAATGATCCGGACAATCTGATCCTGCGTGCGCTGCGTGCCCTGGGCGAAGCGACAGGGATCGGCGAGCCGCCGCTTTACGTCCATCTCGAAAAGCGCCTGCCCATCGCGGCAGGTCTCGGCGGCGGGTCGTCGGATGCGGGGGCGGCACTGAAGCTGGCGCGCAACCTTCTGGGACTGGACCTTGACGATGCTGTCTTGGGCGACATCGCCAGGGTCGTCGGCGCGGACGGCCCCATGTGCCTGCATGCCCGCACGGCCTGGGCCGAGGGGCGGGGCGAGGTCCTGACGTTCGAGCCCAACCTGCCGCCTCTGCATGCCCTGCTGGTCAACCCCGGCGTGCCGTCGCCGACGGGCGCGGTTTACCGGGCCTACGATGCCGAGCCGCGGGCTCTGGAGCCGCGGCCGACGCCGCCTGCGGACTGGAGCTCCGCCGGTGTGATCGACTGGCTGGCAGGCCAGCGCAATGATTTGCAGGCCCCGGCCATCGCGCTCCAGCCCGCCATCGGGACGGCCATGCAGTCCGTCGCCGCGCTACCGGCTGTCCGCCTGACCCGGATGTCGGGATCGGGGGCCACGGTTTTCGCCCTGTTCGACAGACGCGAGGCGGCCGAGGCTGCGGCGCGCCAACTGGCGAGCGAACAGCCCGAATGGTGGATCACACCGACGACGCTGGCTGCCCCTTAACCGTCGGCAAACCCGCGTGCGTTAGGGTCCAGGCATGAACAGCCTGACCCCCGCCTGGATCGCCGCCTTCGAGGCCGTGCTGAACAAAGTCCCGGCGGAGGATCGCGCCCGGATCGCCGCTCTTGCCCCCGCCGCCGCAGAGGCCGCAGCCGACAGCGCCCCGCACTGGGATTTCGACCAGCCGGGGCATCGCGCGGAGGCGGCCCTGTCCGGCACCTTTGGTCCCGCAGTGACCGACGACCACCGCCGCGCCCTGATCGCGCACTGGGCACTGGAGATGCCGGGCCGGATCGCCACCGCCGATCTGCCTCAGGCGTCGCTGGAGCTCTATCCGGAATGGATCGGGCGGTTGGCCGACTTCCTGACAGCCGCGGCCGATCCCTACGACCGCGACTTCTGGGCCAAGGACGTGCGCATCTCGCTGGTGCTGTCGGTGCCGGGCGCGCGCACCCAGATGATCGACCTGTCCTCGCCCATGGGGCCGGGCCAGGTGTTGCGCCATGCGCGCGAGGGCTGGGGCTGGTCGGTTATCCCTTCGTACATCGCCGCCCAGAGTTGGAAGCCCTGGCTGGAGGTCCACACCGAAAGCCGCGAACTGTCCGACTTCAACGAGGCGGGCTGGGATCGCGCCTGGGCGACGGCCGCCGAAATCTGCAAGCGCCGCCCGCAGATGGCGGGCATGTTGGGCTCGTCCTGGTTCTACGACCCGCCGCTGGAGCAGATCAGCCCGCGCCTGGCCTATCTACGGGTCAATCCGCTGAAGCATGGGGCCTTTCTGCTGCATCAGGGACCGGGCGAGATACATACCCAGCGGGCTGCGACCAGTTCGCCCACCCGCGCTGCCCTGATCGAGAAGGGCGAATACACCGCCCGCTCCTGGATCGTCGCCTGGCCCCGTGCGGCCTTGATCCGCTGGGCGGACAGCCGCGCGGCAGTGCCCGCCGGCTGACCCGGTTTCACGACTGGCGGCGACAGGCCGGGCTTTAAACACCCGGCGAAAACGTCTAGCGACAGCGGCATGACCCAAGCCACCAATGCGGCCTTCTACGACCGCGTCTCCGCCGAGCTTTCCGACATAGAGGCGCAGGGCCTGACCAAGCCCGAGCGCGTCATCGCCTCACGCCAGGGCCCTGTCATCAAGGTCGGCGGACGCGACGTCCTGAACTTCTGCGCCAACAACTATCTGGGTCTTGCGGGCGACGAGCGCGTCACCCAGGCCGGTATCAGGGCCCAGGAAAAATGGGGTGCGGGCACCGCCTCGGTCCGCTTCATCTGCGGCACGCTGGAAATCCACAAGGAGCTGGAGCGGGCCACCGCCGACTATCTCGGCTTCGAGGACACTATCCTGTTCGCCGCCGCCTTCGACGCCAATGGCGGCATCTTCGAGCCGCTGTTCGGGGCCGAGGACGCCATCGTCTCGGACGCGCTGAACCACGCCTCGATTATCGACGGGGTGCGGCTGTGCAAGGCCAAACGCTACCGTTTCGCCACCTCCGACATGGACGATCTGGAGGCCCAGCTGAAACAGGCCCGGGCCGACGGCGCGCGCAATATCGTCATCGCTACCGACGGTGCGTTTTCGATGGACGGCTATATCGCCAAGCTGAAGGACATCCGCGCCCTGGCGGACAGGTACGACGCCCTGATCATGGTCGATGATTGTCACGCCACGGGCTTCCTCGGTCCGCAAGGGCGCGGCTCCTATGCCTATCACGGGGTCGAGATCGACTTTCTCACCGGCACCTTCGGCAAGGCGCTGGGCGGGGCGATGGGGGGCTTTATCTGTGCCAAGGCCAATGTCGTGGCCCTGCTGAAACAGCGGGCGCGGCCATACCTGTTCTCCAATGCGCTGAGCCCCGCCGTCTGCGGCTCCTCGCTGGAAGCCATCCGCATCGCCGCCGGGTCGGAAGGCGACGCCTTGCGTACGCAGCTGATGGCCAATGCCGCCCGTTATCGGGCCGCGATGACCGAGGCCGGTTTCACGCTGCAACCCGGCGAGCATCCGATCATCCCGGTCATGCTGGGCGACGCCAAACTGGCGCAGGACATGGCGGCCCGGCTGCTGGAGCTGGGCGTCTATGTGATCGGCTTCTCGTTCCCGGTGGTCCCGCGCGGCCAGGCCCGCATCCGCACGCAGATGTCGGCGGCGCATACCTTTGAACAGATCGATCAGGTGGTCGCGGCATTCACGACGGCCGGTAAAGAACTGGGAGTAATCTGATGACCGATACCATGCAGGCCCTGGCCAAGACCCGTCCCGAAGTCGGGCTGGAACTGATCACGGCTCCGATCCCTGTCGCGGGCGATGAGGACGTGCTGATCAAGGTCCACAAGACCGCCGTCTGCGGCACCGACATCCACATCTGGAACTGGGACGAGTGGTCCCAGAAGAATGTGCCGGTCCCGATGATCACCGGCCACGAGTTCGCCGGCGAGATCGTCGCCATCGGCAAGGACGTGGATCGCAGGCTCAAGATCGGCCAACGCGTCTCGGCAGAAGGTCACGTCATCGACCTGAATTCCGAGGCGGCCCGCGCCGGTCACTTCCACCTGGATCCCGACACCCGCGGCATCGGCGTCAATCGTCAGGGCTGTTTCGCCGAGTTCGTGGTTGCCCCGGCCTTCAACGTCATCGAACTGCCCGACGATGTGCCTTACGAGATCGGCTCGATCCTGGATCCGTTCGGCAATGCCGTGCACACGGCGCAGCAGTTCGACCTGCTGGGCGAGGATGTACTGGTCACCGGGGCCGGGCCCATCGGCATGATGGCCGCCGCCGTCGCCCGTCACGCAGGCGCGCGGACCGTCGTCCTGACCGACATCAACGACTTCCGTCTGGAGCTGGCCCAGAAGGTCGCGCCGGGCGTGCGGACGGTGAACACCACCCGGGAAGACCTGCACGACGTCATGCACGAGCTGGGCCTGAAGGTCGGCTTTGACGTGGCGCTGGAAATGTCCGGTTCGCCCATTGCCTTCAAACAGTGCGTCGACACCCTGATCATGGGCGGTGGCCTGGCCCTGCTGGGTATTCCGTCCAAGCCGATGGAGACGGACTGGGGCGCGATCATCCTGAAGGCCCTGACCATCAAGGGCGTCTATGGGCGCGAGATGTTCACGACTTGGCGCAAGATGCTGGGCCTGTTGAAGGCCGGCCTGGACCTGACGCCGCTGATCACCCACCAGATGCCCTATCAGGACTTCCAGAAGGGCTTCGAGGTCATGAAGGCCGGTCAGTCGGGCAAGGTCGTTCTGGACTGGTCCAGGGCCTGACGCTCCTCCGTCCGGCAAAAGGCATGGCCGCCATCGTCGATTTTCTGAAGGGGGCGGGCACCGACGGGGCCGGCCGCACGGTCTTCGACGTGGTGGCCATGGATGACCGGGCAATCGAACGCACCCACGACTTCATCCAGTGGCTGTTTCCGCTGGCCGAGCTGTCCGGGGCCAACCGCCGCGCGCCGGTCCTGAGCTCGGCGGACGTCGAGGAGGTGCAGGCCTGCGGCATGTGCCAGGTTGCCCTGGCCGCCGCGACGGACCGGATGAGCGCCTTCTACAGCCACAACACCCACTGGCTGGTGCCGCACGACCACAACCATCTGCGGATCACGCGGATCATCAAGTCGCTGCGCCTGCTTAGGGGCGACGATGAGGCTGATGAGTTCCGCGCCATGATCCTGGGTCTTGATGAGGCCGCGGATCGGCCCGCCAGCGTGGACAGCCGCCGCTACTGGACCACGGCCTAGGCCTTCAGCAGCTTCATCAGCGCGGGCTCGAACCCCTTGGTCTCCGCGCCGGGCAAGACGTCCAGCAGCTTGCCCGCTTCGAACAGTTCGAACACCTGTGGATGCACATAGGAGCTGCGGCACACGGTCGGGGTATTGCCCAGAAGGCCCGCGACAGCCTTCACGCAGACCGTGATCTTGCGCTTGGCATCAGTGGGTGAGGTCGGGGCTTCCGTATCGCGCAGCGCCCGGGCCGCCGACACCGTCCCGGCCCAGGTGCGGAAATCCTTGGCCGAAAAGTCCTCGCCCATGGCCTCGCGGATATAGGCGTTCACATCGTCGGAAGTGATGGGACACAGGTCGCCGTCGGCGTCGCGGTACTTGAACAGCTGCTGGCCCGGCAGGTCGCGCAGGGAGCGGACCACGGTGGCCAGCCGCCGATCCTGCACCCGCACGGCATGCTCGACCCCGCTCTTGCCCTTGAAGGCGAAGGTCAGCCGCGTGCCGTCGACCTCCAGATGGCGCTTGTTCAGCGTGGTCAGACCATAGGACCTGTTCTGCTTGGCATATTGCGCATTGCCGACGCGGATCAGGGTGATCTCCAGCAGGCGCACCGCCGTGGCCAGCACCTTGTCGCGCGACGTGCCTTTCTTGTTCAAATCGGCCTCGATCCGTTCGCGCAGCCGGGGCAGGGCGCGGGCGAAGGCGGGCAGGCGCTCGAACTTGGTCTGGGAGGCGTGGCTGCTCCAGTCGTTGTGATAGCGATACTGTTTGCGACCCTTGGCGTCGCGACCCGTCGCCTGAATGTGGCCGGTCCCCTGGGGGCAGATCCAGACGTCGGTCCAAGCCGGCGGGATGGCCAGCATGCGGATGCGGTCAAGCACGGCCTTGTCCTTGATGACCTTTCCGGTCTTGTCCCGATAGGAAAATCCCTTGCCCGAGCGGGCGCGGGTCAGGCCGGCATGATCATCGCTGCACCAGGTCAGGCCGGTGGGTATCTGGGCGTGATCGGCGGTCGAGGTCATGTCGGGCGTATCCGGGTGCGGACAGGCCGAACGGCGAAGACCCGGCGCGGTTCCTCTTGACCCCGGCGTCCAGCGGGGGGATGCGGGGCCATGAACTATCGCCACAGCTTTCACGCCGGGAATTTCGCGGATCTGGTCAAGCATGCCCTGGTGCTGTGGCTACTGGAGCGGCGTCAGGCCTCGGGGCCGGTCACGGTGCTCGACACCCATGCCGGTGCCGGTCTGTATGACCTGACCGGAGACGCTGCGCGCTCGCGTGAGGCCGAAGCCGGGATTGCCCGGCTGATGGCCACCGATGGCCGTCCAGCGCTGATCGAGGCCCTGGCGGCCGAAGTCGCCGCGATGAACCCGGACGGTGGTGTCACCTTCTATCCAGGCTCGCCGCTTCTGATGGCGCAGCACCTCGGGCCCCAGGACCGATATGTCGGCTTCGAGTTGAACCCGCCCGTTCTGGACCTTCTGACCCAGGCCCTCGCACCGTTCGCTGCCGCCGATGCCCGTGGCGGTGACGGCTTCGATCAGGCGGTGGTCGAGGCGAAGCGTACCCCCGGCCCTTTGGTCCTGATCGACCCGCCGTTCGAAAAGCCCGACGACTATCACCGCGCCGCCGATACGGGGGCCGCCATCGTGAAGGCCGATGCGCGGGCGACGGTGGCGATCTGGACCCCGCTGAAGGACATGGAGACTTTCGACGGCTTCCTGCGTCGGCTGGATCAGGGCGGCGCGCGGCGCGTGCTGGTGGCCGAGGCGCGGTTGCGGCCCCTGACCAACCCCATGAAGATGAACGGCTGTGCCATGGTCGTGCTGAACCCGCCCAGCGGAGCCGAGGCGGCGGCGCGCGAAATCTGTGGGTGGGTCGTCGATACCTTGGGCGAGGCGGGCGCGAAGTCCGAAGTCTGGATGGCCGACTGACGGCGGATCAGTCGATCACTTCGCCGGGCTCATACAGGTGCGGCTCGAAGGTCGCGATGGCCATGATCGGGTCCATGCGGATGGCGATGGAGGGATGGCGCGACATGGCCTTCCAGTCCTCGCGCGATCGCCACAGTGAATGCACCGCCGCGACCTTGCCGTCGATCCCGCGATGCAGCGTGGCCGAGATATAGCCCTCCAGATCGCGCTGCGCCCGAACCAGCGAGGTCAGATGCTCCATCAAGACATCCAGCTTGTCCGGCTGGCAGCGATAGACATTGATCAGAACGACAGGTTCAAGCTCGGCCATGACGGCGGCATAACCTATCGGGCTTGGCGCGTCTTGCGTGATCGCCCATATCGGTAGGCCAGCCGGAGCCGTCATGACCCGTATCGCCATTCTTGAGACCGGCCACCCGCCCGAGGCGCTGAAGAACGACTTCGACGACTATCCGGCGCGGTTTCGGGCCTTGCTGGGCGAGGGCGTGGCCACCACCCGGTTCGATGTCCAGGCGGGCGTGCTGCCGGACGATCCATCTGCCTTTACCGGTGTGATCGTCACGGGCTCGGCGGCGGGGGTCTATGACGATCTGCCCTGGATCCCGCCGCTGGTCGACTGGTTGCGGGCTGCCAGAGGCCGGACCCGGCTGGTCGGCATCTGCTTCGGCCACCAGATCATGGCCCACGCCTTTGGCGGGCGGGTCGAGAAGTCGGACAAGGGCTGGGGCATCGGCTTGCACCGCTACCAGGTGACCGTCACCGAGGACTGGATGCATCCGCGTGCGCCCAGTATCGCCATCCCTGTCTCGCATCAGGATCAGGTCGTGGCCCCACCTCCGGATGCCCGAGTGATCGCCACTTCCGACTTCACCCCCTATGCGGGCCTGGCCTGGGATGACGCCATCAGCTTCCAGTGCCACCCGGAGTTTCAGCCGGACTATGCCGCCGCCCTGATCGAGACCCGGCGCGGGCACCGCATTCCTGAAGCCTTGGCCGTCGAAGCCCTGGACACCCTGCGCCAGCTCAATGATCGCGCCGTCCTGACCGCCTGGATCCGGGCCTTCCTGCTGCTGACCCCGCCTTCCGTCGAGGGCGAGGGCTCCGGGATCTAGGCCGCGAGCGGCACCCGCGTCCACCAATCCAGTCGGCGTACGAAGGGGGCCGGGTCCTTGGGGGTCACGAGAGCCGACGGGTCGTGGTACAGTTGATCGTGCAGACGGGTCAGGGTGAAGCGCGTCGCGGCGACGGCTCCCAGCGCAGGCAGCGCGCGCAGCTCAGCAGGACTGAGCGGGCGCAGGCTTTCATATCCCGCTTGAAACGCCTCCAATGCAGCGGGGATGGCAACCCCTTCCGCATCGAACCCCCAAGCCGACAGGGCGATGGCCAGGTCATAGGACAGGGCGTCGTTGCAGGCGTAATAGAAGTCGATCACTCCGCTGATGGCGTCGCCTTCGAACAGGACATTGTCGGGGAAATAGTCGGCATGGATCGGCCCTTGCGGCAGGTCGCGGCCGGGATCGGCCTCGACCCAGGGGCTGCAGCGATCGAGGATGGCGCGGTCGGTTCCGCTGGTGCGACGGGCGCAGGCCTCGAACAGATCGCGGCGGGCTGAGGGTCCCACGGGGTTTGGCCTGACGCCTTTGAAGTCCAGTGCGGACAGGTGAAGCCGCGCCAGCATCGCGCCGGCGGCTGTATGGTTGGCCAGCGACGGCTGACGCTTCCACGCCCCGCCCAGCCATTGCAGGATGGCGGCAAGCCGATCGTTCAAGTGTTCCACCGTCAGTCCCGCACCGTCGCGCAGCGGCTGCGCCGTCGGCAGGCCGCGCGTGGCCAGATGGTCGGTCAGGTCCAGGCAAAAGGGGAGGGACGCCACCTCCGTTCGTGCCTCGAACAGGGTCAGGACAAACCGCCCCTGGTCGGTATCGACCCGGTAGTTGGTGTTCTGAATGCCCTCGGCGATCGGTGTCAGGGCGTGAAGCTGGCCTGCGCCGAAGCGTCTAATGAAGGGGTCGGCGTCGGCCTCCTCGACGGGTGTGAAGACGGCCATGGGTCAGCCGTGTCCGCGCGCGCGCAGGGCGGCGCGGTGCGCGGCCAGTTCCGACAGATCCGCCAGCAGGCTTTCCGCCGTGGCCCAGCGGCCGGCACCGCGTCCCTTGCACCGCACGACCGATCCGTTCTGACCGATGACCTTCATGGCGTTGCCCTCTCCTTTCAGCGTGGCGAACAGCGGGTCCATCGGACCGCAGGCCAGCCGCACTTCGGCGATCAGCTTGCCCTCTTCCAGACGACAACGACAGAGCTGACGTGCGCCCGCCGCATCAGGTCGGCCGGCACTCAGGATATCGCGAGGGATATCGGCCTGATCCGGCATTCGCCCGAACGCCTCGAACGCCAGCAGACGTACCTTGGCGGCGGCATCCAGGCCTTCCAGGTCGGACGAGGGGTCTTCCTCGGCGAAGCCCGCCGCACGGGCTTCGCTCAGGGCGGTCTCGAACGACGCCCCGTCGCCGATCCGCTCCAACATGAAGTTGACGGTGCCGTTCAGCACGGCCTCGAAGGCGACAACCGGCTCCTGCGCCCGTGCGGCCCTCAGCGTCTCGACCATGGGCACCCCGCCACCGATGGAGGCCGACCACAGCAGCCTGGCACCGTTGGCCTCGGCCAGGGCCAGCAGTCCGGAAGGGTCGCTGCTGACCGCCTGTTTGTTGGCGGTGGCGACATCGACGCCGTGCTCCAGCGCGGTACGGATCAAGGCATAGCCCGCCTCGGCCTCCGACAACGCCTCCAGCACGATATGCGGCTGTCTGGCCAGCAGGGCGGCGGCGTCGGACACCAGAAGCGCCTTAAGCGTCTCGGGCGCGGCCCCCGGCACGTCGCGCGGCTTGGACGGATCGCGGACCAGAACGCCGACGACGTCGACTCGGCTGTCGCCCAGCAGCCGGGCAAGGGCTCCGCCGCCGACGACGCCGCACCCGGCCACGGCCACGCGCAGTCTTTCATGCGGCACGGGGCGGCGTGGTGGCTGGCCGTCGGCACCGATCACCGTGCGGTGGCCGTCGGCATGGTTGCGGACCTCGATCTTGAGCTGCCTCGCCTGGGCCATGTCCAGCGCATCGGGCTGAACCAGGCCGCCGCCCAGCGCCTTGGCCTCGGCCCAGCTGGCCTGGTCGTAGCGTTTCGCGTCGGGGTCGAGGTTCGGGTCGCGGTCGTACAAACCATCGACGTCCTTAAGTAGCTGAACGCTGTCCAGACCCAGTTCCGCCGCCAGGAACAGAGCCGTCAGATCGGACCCGCCTCTGCCCAGCAAAACGACCTTGCCGTCGGGCGACAGGGCCCCGAACCCTGGCACCACCACCACCTCATGCCGTTGCAGCGCCTGATCCAGAGCCGCGCGTTTCAGCGCCACGGGGGTCGCATGCTCGCATGGGCCCTCCGCCAGGATGCCGACCTCGCGTACCGTCAGCGTCACGGCATCCAGCCCGATCCGGTCGCAGGCCAGGGACACCAGTGCCGCCGACCGCTCCTCGCCCTGGGCCACATAGGCGGGCAGAAGGTGGTTGTCGTGGGCAAGCCCCAGCGCCCGCGCCTCGGCCAGCAGACGGTCGGTTTCACCCTCGAAGGCGGACACGACCGCCAGGACCCGGCGGCCCTGGCGCACTTGGGCATAGATGTCGGACGCTACCGACGGCGCGTCGGTGGGGTTACGCAGAACCGAACTGCCGAACTTCATGACGACGACGGGGGCGACCGCAGCGGGCGCTGCGGCGCTGTGCGGTCTGGGTTTTTCCAGGATGGCGAGGTGGGGCATGGCGGGGTCTTTCGGATGGGGCGATGAAGAGGGGAGGGGGACATGAAAAACCCCGCCCGGGGGTCCGGGCGGGGTTGGGTTTGTGCGTTCCTGTCATATCGGTGCGCGCTAACCTGTCCCCGCCGTGGGCGTGGTGGTCATGGTCATACCGGTCGAAATGCCGCGCACGTCTGCGCCGCCGCGAGGTGCGGTCATCGGCGAGACGGAAAGGGCGACAGTCTGGATCACAGCGATCACTCGTTAGGTTCAAAGGCAGGCTGACGGACAAACGGGCCATCCGTCAAGCCTCAAGCTCACGCCCAGTGCATCTGGACGCGGTGGGCGGCGGCCCAGTGGATGGCGCGGATGCCGTCGATCACCGCCTCGCCCGCCGCCCGCGTGCCCAGTGTGCCGCCCAGGTCGGCGGTGACGGCCCCGGCCGAAACCACGGCAGCGACAGCGGCCTCGATCGAGCTGGCCTCGTCCTCCAGACCCAGGCTGTGGCGCAGCAGCAGGGCGGCCGACAGGATGGTACCGACGGGATTGGCCTTGTCCTGACCGGCGATATCGGGTGCCGAGCCGTGGATCGGCTCGAACAGACCCGGTCCGCCCGACCCCAGCGACGCCGACGGCAACAGGCCGATGGAGCCGCCCAGGACCGAGATTTCGTCCGACAGGATGTCGCCGAACATGTTCTCGGTCAGGATGACGTCGTACTCACGCGGCTTGCGGATCAGATGCATGGCCATGGAATCGACCAGGGCATGTTCCAGCTCGACACGCGGGAACTCCTCGGCATGGATGCGGGTCACGACCTCGCGCCACAGACGGCTGGTTTCCATGACATTGGCCTTGTCGACCGAGGTAACCTTGCCGCGACGCTGCTGGGCGGTCTGGAAGGCGGCACGGGCGACACGCTCGATCTCGGGTACCGTATATTCGCACAGGTCCGTGGCGCGGTCGGCGGTCCGGGTCTTTTCCCCGAAATAGATACCGCCGGTCAGTTCGCGGAACACGATCAGGTCCACGCCCTCGACGATCTCCTTTTTCAGCGGAGAGCGATGGGCCAGCACCGGCGAGACCTGCAACGGCCGCAGGTTGGCGAACAGACCCAGGGCCTTGCGCAGACCCAGCAGGCCCTCTTCCGGCCGACGCTGGCCACCGTCCCATTGCGGCCCGCCGACCGCCCCCAGCAGGACGGCGTCGGACGCCTTGCAGGCCTCGACGGTTTCTGGCGGCAGGGGATCACCCGTGGCGTCGATGGCCGCGCCGCCGATCAGATGCTCGTGAAAGCGGAAGGTGTGACCATAGAAATCGCCGATGACCCGCAGCACATCGGTGGCGGCGGCAGTGACTTCCGGGCCCACGCCGTCACCTGGCAGGACAACGATGTCGAAGGATTTGGTGTGGGGCATCAGACGGTTTCCGTTCGGTGTTCAAAGGCTTCGATGGCGGGCAGTTGGGATTGCAGCCAGCCCAGGGTGTCGACCCCGTCCAGCAGGCAGCGTCGCGCGAACCGTTCCACCTCGAAGGTGACAGGCTGTGCATTGCCGCGCCGGATCGTGGAAGATTCCAGGTCGACCGTGATGGGCTGTTCCGTATGGGCGGCCAGATCGTCCCAGGTCGCCTGATCGACGACGATGGGCAGCAGGCCGTTCTTCAGGGCATTGGAGGTGAAGATGTCGGCGATCCCGGTCGAGACCACAGCCCGGAAACCATAGTCCAGCAGGGCCCAGGGCGCATGCTCGCGCGACGAGCCACAGGCGAAGTTCCGGCCCGCCAGAAGGATGCGATGCTCGGTCGGATCGATGCGGTTCAGCACGGCCTCGGGCTTCGGCGTGCCGTCGCCCTCGTAGCGCCAGTCATAGAAGGCCTGGGCCCCCAGACCCTTGCGGGTGGTGGTGCTGAGAAACCGTCCGGGAATAATCTGGTCGGTGTCGATGTTCGACTGCGACAGGACTACGGCTTTCGACGTCAGGGTTTTCAGAGGCTCAGGCATTCTCGACCCCTATCGTCTCGCGCGCGGCGCTCGCCTGCTTGAGGGAGGCACCCTCCTTCATGAACACCCTTGGATCGGTCAGCACGCCCATGATGGCCGTCGCTGCCGCCGTCGCCGGACTGGCCAGGATGGTGCGGGCCCCCGGCCCCTGGCGGCCCTCGAAGTTGCGGTTGGAGGTGGACACCGCCAACTGGCCTGGCGCGACCCTGTCGCCGTTCATGGCCAGGCACATGGAGCAGCCCGGAATGCGCCATTCGGCCCCGGCGTCGATGAAGACCCGGTCCAGCCCTTCGGCCTCCGCATCGCGCCGCACGGCCTCCGACCCCGGCACGACCAGAACCCGCACACCCGGCTTGACCTTGCGCCCGCGCAGCACCTCGGCGGCGGCCCTCAGGTCGGGCAGACGGCCGTTGGTGCAACTGCCGATGAAGACTACATCGACCGGATAGGCGGTCGTCGCCTCTCCGGCGGTAAAGCCCATATAGGCCAGGGCCTTCTCGCCCGAGGCGTCGTGCGGCACGGGGACGGCCTCGCCGATGGGCGATCCTGCATCGGGCGTCGTGCCCCAGGTCGCCATGGGCCGGATCGCGCTTCCGTCGATCCTGACCTCTGCATCGAACACCGCATCGGCATCCGACTTCAGCGTCAGCCAGTCCGCCGCGGCCCGCCCGAAGGCTTCGCCCTGGGGCACATGTTTGCGCCCCTGCAGCCAGGCGACGGTGGTTGCGTCGGGTGCGATCATTCCGGCCCGCGCTCCGGCCTCGATCGACATATTGCAGACGGTCATCCGCCCTTCCATGTCCAGCGAGCGGATAGCCTCGCCGGCATATTCGATGACGAAGCCGGTGCCGCCGCCAAAACCCAGACGCGCGATGATGGCCAGGGCCACGTCCTTGCCCGACACACCCGGCTGCAACCGCCCGTCGACCGTCACCCGCATGGCCTTGGCCTTGCGCTGCAACAGGCATTGCGTCGCCAGCACATGGCCGACCTCGGACGTCCCGATGCCGAACGCCAGGGTGCCGAAGGCTCCGTGGGTCGCCGTATGGCTGTCGCCACAGACGACCGTCATGCCCGGTTGGGTCAGACCCAGTTCCGGCCCCATGACATGGACGACGCCGCGATCGGCGCTGTCCCATCCGGCAAGCGATACGCCATGCCGCGCACAGTTGGCCTCCAGCGTCTGGACCTGGGCCTTGGACGCTGGCGTATCGTACGGCCGCTCGCCATCCGCGCCTGCCGGCAGGGTCGGGGTGGAATGATCCAGCGTTGCAAAGGTCCGGTCGGGGCGGCGCACCCTCAGGCCCCGGCTCTCGATCTCGGCAAAGGCCTGGGGGCTGGTGACTTCGTGAACCAGATGGAGGTCGACATACAGGACCGCCGGAGTGTCCTCGGTCTCGGCGGCCACGACGTGCCGGTCCCAGACCTTGTCGAACAGGGTGCTAGGCCGCGACATGGGTACGCTCCCCAGTGGCGAACGGGCGGGTCGCCTCGATGATGGCCAGCAGTTCGCGATCGTCGATCTCGCCGATCTGGTCCGCGCGATGCTTGAAGCCCGCAAAGGCGTCCAGCAGGTGCTGCCCCTCGACCGAATGGCCCAAAGCCGCCGCCCGTTTGGCCACCGCATGGCGACCCGAATGCTTGCCCAGTACAAAGGAGGTGCCGTCAAACCCGACGTCCTGGGGCCGCATGATCTCATAGGTGCGGGCGTCGGCCATCATGCCGTGCTGATGAATGCCGGCTTCGTGGGCGAAGGCGTTCATGCCGACGATGGCCTTGTTGCGTGGCGTCGGCGTGTGGGTGATCTCGCTCAGCATCCGGCTGGCGCGCACCAGCTGTGTGCTGTCGGCGGCGGTGTGCAGGCCATAGCGGTCCGCGCGGGTGCGGATGGCCATGATGATCTCCTCGACCGAGGCATTGCCGGCCCGCTCGCCGATGCCGTTGATCGCCCCCTCGACCTGCCGCGCGCCCGCCTCCACGGCCGACAGGGTGTTGGCGACGGCCAGGCCCAGGTCGTCATGGCAGTGGGCCGAGAAGACGACATGCGGGAACCTCACCCGGACCCTGGCGATCAGGGTGCGGAACAGGTCGCCGATCTCGGTCGGCGTCGCATAGCCGACGGTGTCGGGGATGTTCAGGGTCGTGGCCCCGGCGGCCGCGGCGACTTCGCAGATTTCGGCCAGGAACTCCGGCTCGGTGCGGATCGCGTCCTCGGGGCTGAACTCCACATCGTCGAAGCGGGTGCGGGCATAGCGGACGGCCCGATCGGCGGTCTCCAGCACCTGGTCCGTCGTCATCTTCAGCTTGGCGGCGCGATGGATCGGGCTGGATCCCAGGAAGATATGGACCCGGCGCTCTTGCGTCGCGCGCAGCCCTCGCCAGGCGGCATCGATGTCGGCCTCACTGGCGCGCGCCAGGGAGCAGAAGACCGGCCCTTCGTCACCGCGCCCGACCTCGCCGACCACGCGGCGCACGCCTTCTTCGTCGCCGGGCGAGGCGGCGGCGAAGCCGGCCTCGATGACATCGACGCGCAGATCGGCCAGCACACGGGCCATTCGCACTTTGTCGTCGGGCGACATGGAAAAGCCGGGGGCCTGTTCCCCGTCTCTCAGAGTGGTGTCGAAAACGATGACCCGGTTCGGATCGGCGGCGACGGCTTTCGCGATCCGGCTCATACAACCCTCTCCGGTACAAAGGCTGCTGAATGAGAGGGAACGGGCATGCGGGTGACGCCGAACAGTTTGTCGATCTGGCGGCCCAGGGTCTGGGTGCAGCGGGCGGCGTCGCGGCCACGCACGGCCATCTCGACCCGGCGCCCCGACCCGTCCTCGCTCAGCGACAGGCCGTCGATGTGAAAGCCGCGACGCTCCACCAGGCCGATCAGGCGCTGGAGCGAGCCGTCGGCACGGTCGATATGCAGGTGCAGGGTATCAGCGGTCATGTCAGGCGCCTTCCATCATTTCGGCGTTGTTCTTTCCGGGTGGGACCAGCGGCCACACATTCTCCCGGGGGTCGATGATCACATGCGCGAGGCAGGGGCCGTCGGCGGCCAGCAGGCGGGCGATCCCGGCCTGGACCTCCTCGCGCCGGCTAATTCGGAAGGCCTCGACGCCGAAGGCCTCGGCGACCTTCACGAAGTCCGGATTGTCCGACAGGTCGACCTCGGAATAGTTCTGCTCGAAGAACAGCTCCTGCCACTGGCGGACCAGACCCAGCGAGCTGTTGTCCAGCAGCAGCACCTTCACCGGGATGCCGTAGCGGCGCAGGGTGGCCAGTTCCTGGATGTTCATCATGAAGCCACCGTCGCCGGCGACCACGACCACGGTCGCATTCGGATCGGCCAGCTTGGCTCCGATGCCTGCGGGCAGGCCGAAGCCCATGGCCCCCAGGCCGCCAGACGTCAGATGCGCCTCGGGCTTGGCAAAGCGACAATGCTGGGCGGCCCACATCTGATGCTGGCCCACGTCGCAGGCGGCGACGAAGTCGTCACCGGCGGCCTCGGAAATGGCCTTCAGCAGGGCAGGGGCATAGACGCCGTCGCCCGGAGCATCATAGCGGAAGGCGGTCCGGGCGGCGCGTGCCGTGCACCGCATCATCCACGGGTCAATCTTCAACGGTGTCGGAGTGAGATGGTCCGTCAGGGCGGCGATGCCGGCGGGCAGTTCACCCGCGACGGCGACCTCGGTCCGGCGCAGCTTGCCGATCTCCGAGGGATCGATGTCGAAGTGGACGACGCGAGCATGGGGCGCGAACTCGGCCAGCTTGCCGGTCGCGCGGTCGTCGAACCGTGCGCCGAAGACGATCAGCAGATCAGCCTCCTGCACCGCCTCATTGGCTCCGCGCGTGCCGTGCATGCCCAGCATACCCAGGGCTCCGGGCGCATCGGTCGGGATGGTGCCCAGGGCGTTCAGTGTCGAGACGGACGGAATGCCCGTCGCGTCGGCAAAGGCGCGCAGTTCGTCAACGGCCCGACCGATCTTGACCCCGCCGCCGACGTAGATCAGCGGTCGCTCGGCCTGGCGGATCGCCTCGGCGGCACGGGCGATGGCGTCGTGATCCGTCGCGGCGACCGTATTGGGATAGGGGAAGCCGAAGTCCTGGGTCGTCGTCCCGACCTGAACGTCCTTGGGCAGGTCGACCAGCACGGGGCCCGGGCGGCCCGAGGCGGCGATGTGGAAGGCTTCCTCAATGGCGGCGGGCACGTCGGCCGGGTCGCGGACCAGGATGGAGTGTTTCACGATCGGCAGGGTGACGCCCAGGATGTCGATCTCCTGAAACGCATCCGTGCCCATGACGCCCTGGGGCACATTGCCGGTAATGCAGACGACCGGGATGGAATCCATCATCGCATTGGCGATGCCGGTGATCAGATTGGTCGCCCCGGGGCCGGAGGTCGCCAGACAGACCCCGACCCGTCCGCTGCGCCGCGCATAGGCATCGGCGGCAAAGGCAGCGGCCTGTTCGTGCCGCACCAGGATGTGGCGCAGGGAAGACCCGGTCAGGGCGTCATAGACCGGCATGATCGCTCCGCCTGGATAGCCGAACACGACCTCCACCCCCAGCCGCTCCAGGGTGGAGATCAGCAGGCGGGCACCGCTGCGCGGGGCGGCGGCGTCGGGGGCGATGGTCATGGCGGCAGCAGCGGTCATGGTCTCAGGCGGCCTCGGATTTGGGCGTATGCAGCCAGGCCATCCGCTCGCGCAGCTTGGCCCCGGTGATCTCGATGGCTTGTTCGCCATCGGCCTTGACCCAGGCGTCGTAGCGGGGCTTGCCGGCGTCGTTTTCGGCGATCCATTCGCGGGCGAACTGGCCCGACTGGATCTCGTCCAGCACCGTTTTCATGCGGGCGCGGGTCTCGTCTGTGATGACGCGCGGACCTGACTTGACCGAGCCCCATTTGGCCGTTTCGGAGATGAACTCGTTCATCTTTGTGATGCCGCCCTCGTAGAACAGGTCCACGATCAGCTTCAGCTCGTGCATGCATTCGAAATAGGCGATCTCGGGCTGGTAACCGGCCTCGACCAGGGTGTTGAACCCGCTCATGACCAGCTCTTTCGCGCCACCGCACAGCACCGCCTGTTCGCCGAACAGATCGGTCTCGGTCTCTTCGCGGAAGGTGGTTTCCAGCAGGCCGCCGGTGGCCCCACCGTTCCCTTTTGCGTAGCCCATGGCGCGATCACGGGCCTTGCCGGTCGCGTCCTTCTCGATGGCGAACAGGCTGGGGACGCCGCGTCCGCGCTGATACTCGCGGCGGACCAGATCGCCCGGTCCCTTTGGCGCGACCAGGATGACGTCCATGTCCTCGCGCGGCGTGATCCGGCCATAGATGATCGAAAAGCCGTGGGCGAACAGGATGGCCGCGCCCTGTTTGGCGTTCGGCTCGATGACCTCGCGATAGACCTCGGCCTGGGCCATGTCGGGCGTCAGGATAGCGATGATGTCCGCGCCCCTGACCGCCTCGGCGGGTTCGGCGGTGGCGATGCCGTCGGCGGTGGCGTTCTTCCAGCCCTTGCCGCCATGACGGACGCCCGCGACTACGTCGTGGCCGCTGTCCTTCAGGTTCTGGGCATGGGCACGGCCCTGCGAGCCATAGCCGATGATGGCGATGCGCTGGCCCGCGATGGCTCCGGGGCGAATGTCGTCGTCTGTGTAGATGGTGATGGCCATGTCAGGCGTCCTCGTGAGCTTTGAAGTCGGCCCTGACCTGTCCATCTCTGGACTGAATGGGGGGCGGGGTGGGAATGGTGACGGCCCCCTGAGCGGCGGAGGCCACGCTGGCGCGGTATTTGGCGAAGACACCGCGGGCCGGGCGGAGCGGCGGGGGGGCGAAGTCCGCCCGGCGCGCCACCAGATCGGCGTCGACGTCGATCCGGCGATTGGTGACGTCGATGGCGATACGGTCGCCGTCGCGGATCAGGGCGATGGGGCCACCGACCGCCGCTTCGGGCGACACATGGCCTGCGACGAAGCCATAGCTGGCACCGGAAAAGCGTCCGTCGGTGATCAGGGCGACGTCGTGGATGCCCCGACCCTTCAGCGCCGCCGTGACCTGCAGCATCTCGCGCATGCCGGGTCCGCCGCGCGGGCCTTCGTAACGGATGACGATGACGTCGCCTTCGCCGATCGCGCCGTCCTGGACCGCGTGGAAGGCGTCTTCTTCCGAGTCGAAGACGCAGGCCGGACCTTCGAACCGATCGACCTTGTGGCCGGTCAGCTTGATGACAGCACCTTCGGGGGCGATGTCGCCATAGATGACGGCATAGCTGCCCCGCGCCATGACCGGGGCGTCGAAGGTCGTGACGACCTGCTGGCCGGGCGCTTCCTCGGCCTCGGCGGCTTCGGCGAACAGGCTGCGCCCGCTGACAGTGGGGGTGTTCACGATCTTGCCGGCAGTGGCCATGCGCTGCGTGACCAGGCGCGTGCCGCCCGCCGCAAACAGGTGCGAGGCCAGGAAGCGCCCGCCCGGCTTCAGGTCGCAGATGACCGGGGCCTCGACGCAGGCCTGATGGCAATCCTCGATGCCGAAATCGATCCCCGCCTCGGCGGCGATGGCCGTCAGGTGCATGACCGCATTGGTCGATCCGCCCGAGGCCGAGACCGCGACGGCGGCGTTCTTCAGGCTGGCGCGGGTGATGTATTTGCGGGCCGTGTCCCCGGCAAAGACGCGCTCGACGATCAGGCGACCGCAACGCATCCCTTCGGCACCTTTGGCCGGATCGACGGCGGGCACGTCATTGGCCCCCATGGGCGACAGACCCATGACCGACAGGGCCATGGCCATGGTGTTGGCGGTGAACTGACCGCCACAGGCCCCCGCGCCGGGACAGGCGGCGGTCTCGACCGTCTTCAGTTGATCGTCGTCGATCGTGCCTGCGCCATGGGCTCCGATCGCTTCGAAGACTTGCTGAATCGAGATATCACCGCCGCCCATCCGGCCCGGCAGGATGGTGCCGCCGTAATAGACCAGGCCAGAGATATCCATCCGCGCCAGGGCCATGGCTGCTGCCGGAATGGTCTTGTCGCAGCCGACGATGCAGATGACCCCGTCCAGCTGATGGCCCTCGACGGCCAGTTCGATGCTGTCGGCGACGACCTCTCTGGAGATCAGCGAGGCCTTCATCCCCTCGGTGCCCATGGAGATGCCGTCGGTCACCACGATGGTGTTGAAGTCGACCGGGTAACCACCCGCCGCGATGATCCCCGCGCGCACGTCCTTCGCCAGCCGGTCCAGGTGCATGTTGCAGGGCGTGACCGACGACCAGGTGTTGACGATGGCGATCATCGGCTTGTCGAAATCGGCATCCTGCATCCCAGCCGCACGCAGATAGCTGCGGGCGGCAGCGCGGCTGGGGCCAGCCGTAACCGCGCGACTTCTCGCGTTCGGGGGTCGGCTGTCTGAGGTAAAATCTTGCGTCATGGGCGGGGTCGGTTCCGGAGGTGTCCGGACCGCGCGCAACAAAAAACCCGCTTCCTTTCGGGAGCGGGTGGCTGCGGGCGATCCTGAGTTTGGTTTAAGTCAGGTTGCGTGCATCCACACCGCTCCGAGGAGCAGGACGAGCGATACAATGAAAATAAGGGTGTTCAGGGCCATCTGAGCCTCATGCGCATGCGACAGCGCGACCGCCTTGGCGGCGCTCCTGCGGTCAGCGATGCGAATGGTGTGAGGCACGTGTGAAATCCTGTTCTGCCGCATAGTAATCACGGCTCGCTGCGCCGCACAATCCACAAAAGCAATAATCGTGCAGAAAGTCCGCTGACGACGCCTCGCCGGGCAAATTCTGACCAAGCCGACTGTTTCAGACAGAGCGGTCGAATTTGTCCTTCCGACGGCGACCCATCAGCAGCCCCTGCTCCATCCGGCCGCGCACCGCGTGGTAGTAGGCCCGCAGGAATTCGATGTCGGTGGCGTCGCGTCGGTCATAGACGATCTTGCGCGCGATCCGGTCGGCAACGGCCCGAACGGTGGTGCGGTCGCCGGTGCGCAGCACCTCTTCCAGAACGTGCAACTCCTTGACGCCATAGGCATCCAGCTGGGCCGGCGTGAAGCTGTGGTCCGCCTGATGCCGGGCCCCCGCATCGGCCATGTCGCGCATCAGCTTCTGGCGGGGTGCGCGCAGCACCCAGGTTCCAGCCACCATGTCTCCGGCCCGCAGCTTGTCGGCGTTGAAGAAGGGCAGCAGCACGAAGATCAGGCACCAGATCGTGGCCAGCAGATAGATCCACCCGCCCATGTCGCTCTGCAGCGCCATGATCGGACCGGCGATCATCAGGCTGAGCGGCAGAAAGAGCTCGAGTTCCCGCAGGGCATTACGGGTGAAGATCGCCTCGAATGTCAGCCGACCGCCGTTTCGCGCTGCCACTCGCAGACCCATGACACGCTTGCCCGGCGTCGCCGCCCGGGCCGACATCTCGAAGCCCAGGAAATAGGCATTGCGCAGCAGGAACATGCCCAGCAGCCAGACGATGCCGATGATCTCGGCCGAGCCGCCGCGCGTTCTGGAAAACACGATGGCCAGGGCGATGGTGACGGCGACGACGGTGCCGACGATGATCAGCAGGTCAAGCGCCAGCGCCCCGAACCGCTGGCCCACCGTGGCCAGTTCCAGGTTCAGCGGCACCCCCTCGGGCGTGACCAGGACGCGCATCCGCTTGCGTTCGGCCGGGGTCGGCGCGGCCATCGTCATCGGCCGATCCTCGCCAGGACCCGGTCGGGGCGGGGCGCGTAGAAGTACAGACCCCACAGGATCGCGCTGCCGCCCGCGATGGCGTAGCGCACGGTGTCGCTGGTGATCAGCTGGCGCCCGAACCCTTCCAGCACGCCGGCCAGCATCAACATGATGACCACCCCCATCATCACGGCACCTGCCGCCTTGCCGGCACCGGACATGGCCTCCAGACGGCTCTGGCGACCGGGGAAGGCGACAGCCCACCCGATCCGTAGGCCTGCGGCCCCCGCCAGGACGATGGCGAACAGTTCGGTCACCCCGTGGATCAGCAGCCAGCCCCCAAACTCATAGCCCAGCCCCTTGGACACGAAGACATGAACCATGGCGCCCAGCATGGCTCCATTGCTGAGCAGCACCACGATGGTCGGCACCCCGAAGGCAAAGCCGAGCGCAAAGGCCAGCAGGGCGACCTCGGCATTGTGGGTGAACAGATAGGTGGCGAAGAACGACAGACCGTCTGCATCCGCGCCATCATAAAGCGTGGCTCGTAATGCGGCCTGCGTCGCCGTTGGATCGCGTCCCTGGGCCAGGCCCGGATCGACGAAGGTGAAGAACCAGTCGCTGTCGGCGCCGACCAGCACATAGGCGACCACCGCTCCCAGCGCCGTCACGAACAGGGCGACCAGCGTCTCGCGCCAGATCGACTGAACCCCCCGGGGCCAGTCGCGCGAGAAGAAGGCGTTGAGCTGCTCCAGCGGCGTGGATCGGGCCCCGTAGACGAAGAAATACGCCCGCGCCGACAGATTCTCGAGGTAGCCGATCAACCCTTGGTCCAGCGAGGTCTCGCGCGCCACCGACAGGGCCGACAGGGTGGAGCGGTACAGCACCGGCATGGCCAGGATTTCGGCATTGCTCAGGGCACCGGCCGAGCGTTTCTCGGCCTTGGTGACGAGCGCTTCGAGCTGGCGCCAGTCGCGCTCGCGTTCGGTGCGGAACCGCTGGCTCTTGAGTTGAAGCTCGCTCACAGCAGGTCCCGCCGTTTGAGGTCCAGATAGGCGTTCAGGATGGCGGGGCCGACATGCTGGGCCTCGGCCTCGACGATATGGGCCCCCAGACGACGCAGCCGGGCCAGGACCAGATCGCGCTCGCGCAACAGGCTGGCGGCGACCACGGCACGAGACACGTCCTCCGGCGTTTCCGGGACGGTCGAGACCAGGGTCTCCAGCTCCTCGTCACGCATCACGACGAACAGGACCAGATGCCGTTTGATCAGGCGCGACACCGTCTCGATCATCAGTTCGGCCGCGGTGATGTCGGCGAATTCGGTGAAGACCACGACCATCGACCGACGCTTCAGACTGGCCGACAGGGTGGTCAGACCCAGGGCATAGTTGGTCTCCGTGGTCCCATAGTCGATGGTCGCGGCCTGGCGTACCAGCAGGGGGAAGGAGGCGACGCTGGCGACCGCGCCGGTGGTCAGCTTCGGTCGCTCGGCGAAGGCGAACAGCCCCGCCCGGTCGCCTTCGCGCAGGCAGGCATAGGCCAAGATCAGGGCTCCATGGATGGCCCGGTCGATGCGCGGGGCCCCGCCGACCGGCTCGCTCATCACCCGACCGCAGTCCAGGGCCATGATGATCTGGTGGTTGCGCTCGACCCGGAACTCCTTGGCCAGCAGGTGGTGGTGCCGGGCTGACTGTTTCCAGTCGATGGTGCGCCGGTCCATGCCAGAGTGGAAGTCGCGCAGGGCGTGGAACTCGGCCCCTTCGCCGATGTCGATCTGGGCCTTGGCCCCATGCAGGGCGTCGCGCAAGACAAAGCGCACGGCCTCGTCCTCGATTCGGCGGACATCGGCCCCGATGGGAATGGCCTCGGTCAGCGGTCGCCGGGTCTGACGCCAGATCAGGCCCAGCGGTCCCTGCCAGCGCAGGGTCGCCTGGGTGAAGACGGCCAGCCCTCGACGCACGGGCGTCATGTCGAACAGGACGGCATCGCGCCGGGCCGGGTCGGTCCGTCCGATGGCGCTGTCCAGGCCCGTGCGCGCCTCCGCATCGAGAGCGATCTCGAGACGTCGCCGCGTGCCGCCGCGGCTGAAATCGGCTTGCAGCAGGGCGGTCGCGGGGGCCGCGACGGCCAGATAGCCGGGCGGATCGAAGGTGATGCCGACACTGCGCGGGGCCGCCGCGCACAGCGCGTCGATCAACATCAGCACCCCCAGACCCATCAGCCAGGCGGGTGCCGCCAGCCACAGGCCCGGCTGCACCAGGCCAAGCAGCAGCGCGATGGGCGCTCCCGCCAGGGCCGCCAGGATGCTGAGCCGGGTCGGATAGATCATCGCGGAGCGGGAACCTGATCGATCAGGCTGGCGATCACCTGATCGACGCGGCGACCCTCGATCTCGGCGGCGGCCGACAGGACCACCTTGTGCCTCAGCGCGGGCAGGGCCAGGCCCTTGACGTCGTCGGGGATGACATAGTCGCGCCCATCCAGAACCGCCCGCGCCCGCGCGGCCACGGCCAACGTGGACCCCGCCCGCGGCGAGGCCCCCGTCTGCAGATCGGCATTCTCGCGCGTTGACCGGATCAGGTCGACGACATAGGCCGCGATCTCGTCGCTGAGCCGCACCCGCGACACGGTCTTGACGGCCGCTGCGACCGTTGCCTGATCGGCGATCGGGGTGACGCCCAGGCCTTCGGGATCGGGCATGCCGGCCTGGGAGCCGTGCGCCTTGACCACCATCAGCTCGTCCTCGCGCGACAGATAATCCAGTGTCTGTTTGAACAGGAAGCGGTCCAGCTGCGCCTCGGGCAGGGGATAGACGCCCTGCTGTTCGATCGGGTTCTGGGTGGCGATGACGGTGAAGCGATCGCTCAGCGCATGGGTCTCGCCGTCGATGGTGACCGATCGTTCCTGCATGGCTTCCAGAAGCGCCGCCTGGGTCTTGGGCGGGGTCCGGTTGATCTCGTCGGCCAGCAGCAGGTCGCAAAAGACCGGCCCGCGCGTCAGGCTGAAGGTCGAGGTCTGGAAGTTGAACAGATTGGACCCCAGGATGTCGCCCGGCATCAGGTCCGGCGTGAACTGGATGCGCCCGAACGCCAGAGACAGCGTCCGTGCGAAGCTCTGGGCCAGCAGGGTCTTGGCCGTGCCCGGCGGCCCTTCCAGCAGGATATGCCCGCCACTGAAAAGGGCGGTCAGCATCAGGTCAACGGTGTCGGTCTGGCCGATCACGGCCTTGGCGACCTCGTTGCGGATTCGGGCGGCGATCGCCCCGACTTCAACCACGTCCACGGGTCATCTCCGATTTCCAGTTCAACAGTTTGCGCACGACGACCATCAGGTCACCGGCGTTGCGAGCCTGATCCGCCTCGGTGGACAGGGTCTCGAAATCCGTCTGCACGCCCTGGCGCGTGGCCAGTCGATCCAGCAACTGGGTCAGGCCGTCGCGCGACAGATTGGGCGGTGCGGCCACGGCCTTGGCCGCCTGCTGACGCATCAGGTCGGCATAGGGCCGGGCCATGCTGCGTTCGCGCCGGGCCAGCCGGACCAGGGCGGCGGTATTGTCGGCAAGGGCCTTCTTGCCAAGGGCCACGGCGCGGTCGCCCTTGCGATGGTGCGCGAACCGGTTCGCCGCCTGCCAGAACACCAGTCCCGCCGCGAACAGCAGGCAAAGGGTGAAACCCAGCAATGGCGGCTCCAGCAACAGTCGCAGGATGCTGCGCGGTCGCCCGAAGCCATGCAGGGTCAGGTCGAAGACTACCGCCTGTCCCGGCTCCGCAACGGCATTTATGATGCCGAGCGCCGTCTGCGCCTTGGCCTCGCCATTCATGCCCAGGGTGTTGAGCAGATCAGGGTCGGACACGACCATGACGCCCGTGTCTTCGTGCATCAGGACGACCGCGCCGCCTTGTGCATCGGTCACGAGCGGGTACCAGCCGGGACCGCTCAAGGTACGCAGGCCTTCGATCGCGACCGGCCGACCCAGCGGCTCCTCATCCGGCCCGTAGAGTTGAACCTGGCCTGTCAACGGTCTCGAGCCCATGACCAGATCGGGCCGCAGATCGTCCGGCAGAGCCGACAGGGATTCCGTCGCATCCAGCAGGCCGGCCTTCTCGACCCATCCTTTTTTGAAGGGCTTTCCGATCGTCTGCCATTTCGGCAAAACCAGCAGTGTGGCTTGAGACGACCATCGCAGCTCGTCCAGCGCCTCGGTCTCCTGCCCGACGGACGGCGTGAGGACCAGCAAGTTCTCGTCGCTGATGGCCCCCAGTGCACCGCGGCTGAGCACGACCGGTCGATCGGTTTCACGCATCAGTCTGACGATACCGGCATAGCCCACGGCCGATTTCGAGAGAGCATGCTCGCCGCCGTCGTTGCCGCTGCTCAGCTCAGGCGAAAAGGCGTCCAGTGCCGCCATGGCCGACAGGGCAAAGACCGCCGCCAGGATCAGGGCGATGATGACGATCGGCCGGAACGGGCTGTGGCTCGCGCCCGCGTCGTTGACGGCGGTGGCCTGACCGGGGCTGGCGACGGTGTCGGTCATCGGGCCCAGGTCCCCTGGAAGGCAAAGGCCTCATAGGCAGCGCGGCAGTCGTCCCAAGTGGCGCGATCGACGCTGCCGCCGCCGAAAAGACTGGTTTCCACGGCCCGAGCGATCCGCAAGAAGGTCGGGCGGGCCGCATCGGGCAGCCGCTCCAGCCGGGCGATGTCCCGCGACGTCAGGGCCGGGCGCACCGCATTGGGCAGACGCCCCTCGATGTCATTGATACTGCGCAAAAGCAGCAGGTGCACGGCCTCGGCAAACTGTCCCTGCGCGGCGAGGGCGTCGGCGTCGGACAGCAGGGCCAGTGCCGCCGCCGCCTCCGGACGCCAGGCTTCGGGCGCAGGCTTGGCGGTCTTGCCGCGCTTCTCCGGTGCCCGGATGCGCATCAGTTCGCGGATGATGAACCAGGCTATCCCGGCCACGACAAGGCCGATCAGTATCCAGAAGAGGACCTGGAACAGCGGACCAAGGGCATTCAGAAACTCGAACAGTCCGCGCAGCCAGTTCGGCGGCGGATCGGGCGGCGGCGGAACCTCGCGCGGCTCCATGCTGAACTGCAGCGACCGGTCCTTGGCGATGGCCTCATGCGCGGCGTCAAAGCCCTCGCCGGTGGCGGCGGGGGCCGGGTCAGCTCTGACAGCTGGCTGTATGCCCGCGAAACGCCCCATGCCGCCTCACGTTGCCAAGCCAGATCGGCCCTGTCGAGAGGCTGAACACAATCAGATGTTTAATGACCAACCGGTGACATGTCAGAGTTGGTGCTCAAACGGTCCTTCATGACCGGGCTCCAGGCGCTCGCCATTGAACAACCGCGACACGCGGGCCCCCAGCAGGTCGCCGGGGCCTTGCAGGAAACGGGGGGCACCGAAGCGCTCGATATTGTCCAACTGCTGCGCCAAGGCATGTCGGTCCTGGCGCACGACCGGATCAAGAAACACTCGGATGGCCCGCTCCTTCAACCAGCCGGGGCCGCGCCCCTTCGGCGTGGTGAAACAGGCGAACGGCATCAGGCTGGCTTCGGTCACCGGGGTGAAGAAGACAGTGACGCACAGGGTCAGGCCCTTTGGCCCCTCCCAGCGTGCCTGGACCGTGGTCGGCCCATTGAGCCGGGTGCGACTGCGATCGCGGGGCGGCTCCAGCAGGCGGGACATCCAGCCCAGGTCCGGCTGGGGCTGTTCAATGATGGACTCGATCCAGTCCTCGCCCGAGGCGACGCTGAGCCTGACCGGCACGCGCCGGGTACTGCGCCGGATGATGCCGTCGTGGATGAAGTTGGTGTGGAAGGGGTCCAGCACATTCTCCAGCGCATCCAGCGCCCGCCCGCGCCACACCCCCTGCGACCACCAGAAATGATCGTGCCCCTCCGCACCCCAGTCGGTCAGGTCGGGCAGGGGCGCGGTGGCGTCGCCATCCAGCCGGACCAGCACCGCGCCGTGTCGCTCCATGACCACCACCGGCGTGGCCGCCAGCCGCTGCGACTGGCCGTCGGCCAGAGCGCATCCCGGCACCTCGACGCAGGCTCCGTCGCCCGCGAACCTCCAGCCATGGTAGGGGCATTGCAACGCGCCCTCGACCAGCCGCCCCTCCGACAGCGGATAGTTGCGATGCGGGCAGCGGTCGATCAGGGCGCTGACCCCTCCGACGGTTCTGAACAGGACCAGCGGCACCCCCGCCACGGTCCGGGCGAGCGGCCTGTCGGTCACCTCGCGCGACAGGGCCGCCATCTGCCAGCTGGATTTCAGGCTCGCGGGAAGCGGTGTCATGGTCTCTCCCATAGCGCAGGCGTCAGCGGCTGTCCGTTCCACTCGATATCGGCGGTCATGGCCTCGGCGAGGCCATGTCCTGATGCCAAAGCCCGCAGGCCGAACCCGGCGGCATCCATCAAGGCACCGAGCGGGGGCAGGGGGTCGCCGGGGGCCGACACGATGTCTTTCGAGCGGCCACGGTTCGTGCGCCATTTCGACAGGCGGCGCGTCCGCAAGGCCTCGGCCACACCGAAGCTGTCCAGCATCACGCCATTACGCCAGTCGTCGGACGCAGGGTCCGCGATCCCGCACCCCAGCAGCGCCCGACCGAACTCGGCGCTGCGTCCAAACAGATGCACGCCGCTGGTCGCGCGGGGATTGCACTCGATCAGCCAGGGTTTGCAGGTCGCATCGACGATAGCGTCACAGCCGAACTGTCCCGTGCCGACGAAGCTGGCCAGGGTCGAAGCCATTTCGCGCAGGCGATCCAGCACACCCCCTGTCAGAGGCTCGAACACATAGGCCGCTCCGCCCCGTGTTCGCCAGTCGGAGCGATAGGCGCTGAATGCGGACATTTGGCCTTCATGGGCCATGGCATACAGGCTGACCTCCTCGCCCCGGACGCCGTCCTGGACGATCCACGGCTGGTCGGGTGATGGCGACAGTCGGGCCAGTTGCTGCGGCGTCGGCCCAATCAGGGTGCGGGCCCCAAAGCGGGACCAGGCGGGCTTCACCACGACCTGGCCGCGTGTGGCCTGCATCATCAGCGCGTCTGCATCGGTAGCGGTCGTGCTGTCCGGCACGGGCAGGCCGAGCGTCTGGCACAGGTCCGCAAACTGGCCCTTGTGATGCAGGCGCGTCAGCCGGTCCATCGGCGGGGCGATCACGCGGTCCGACCAGCCGTCGGCTTCGGCCAGGGCCACCAGGTGGAAGACCTCCTCGCAGGTCGGGATGACGGCTGTGGGGGCCAGGCGATCCAGCAGGCAGCGCATGTCCGCCGCAAACCGCGCGGACTCGCGCACCGGCGACGCGTGTCGATGCACCGTTGTCGGCGCGCAGGACCATCGCGCGATCCGGGCCGGGACACAGTCGGCCATGTGGACCTCGAACCCGGCGGCCTTCAGGTTGCGGGCGATGTCCAGCGCAGCGGGCGCACGGGCTCCGGTGACCAGGACCCGCTCAACCATCGGACCACCGGATGCGTCGGCGCTTGACCCCGTGGACGGGCGTCTGCGGTAAGGCCGTTACCGGCAGGTGGAGGCGGTAGGTCGCCAGCAGGCACGTAACGGCTTCGGCAACCCTGCCCGCATGCATGCCCACGGCCTCGACGACGACCCCTTCGGTCGAGGCCGTGGCGCGCCAGTCAACCTCCGCGCCCAGGGCCGCACTGACGGCGGTTTCCACATCGCGCGGCGGGATGGTGACGCCGGGCCAGCGCCACAGGTCTTCCAGCCGTCCCTCGACCGGATGGATGGCGCTCAGGGGTGAACCGCAGGCGCATGGCTTCCCGAGCGGCTGCAACAGGTCGCCCAGCCGGACCCGGATCATCGGCTGGCTGGTCCGGCGCAGATCGGTGATGATGGGCACGAACCTGTCGGAGCCGGGCATCGGCTCGCGCTCGACGATCAGCACATCCTCGTTGAGGTGCAGCGTGCCGTGCCGGCAGGACGCGGCGATGAAACCTTCGGTGGCCTGATACAGCGGGTCCGGACGCGCCTTCAGCACCGACCCGATCCACGCATGCTCGGCCTCTCCCATCGACTCGGCCCCGTAGAAGAGGCGGCGCAGGGACCAGGCCTCGCGGGCCGCCTCCGTTCGATGCACCAGGTCGGCCAGCACATGCGGCGGGGCGATCAGGATGTCGGGACCGAAGGCGTGCAGACGCTGGAACCGTGCCGCAGCATCCTCGCCCAGGCCCACGAACAGAAAACGGATACGGCCCGTCTTGCCCGCGTCCTGATACAGGCGGTTGTCCGCGCGCAGGCACAGGGCGATGCGCAGGGGCCTGATCAGATCACGCACCGGCAGCAGCCGCGCCAGCAGGTGGCCCAAGTATGCGGCACGCTCGGCTTCGCTGTTCAGGAACAGGCCCGGCGTTCCCAATGAGCCGGTGGAGAAACCCGCCGCCACGCCGGGGGCGACCAGGCCATCGCCACCCATTTCAGCATCGCGGGCGCTGGCTTCAGCCTGTTCCCGCGTCAGGCCGAGTGTGTTCCAGTTCTGGAAACCCGTGCGAAGCTCGCGCGGCCCCATGATCGGAAACGCCCTCAGCGGTTGACCCGCCAGATGGGCGACGGCGGGCGTGGCCTCGATCACCGGGGTCATGCGCCGCCACAGACGCGCCTGCCGCGCTTCCACATCGCGTTGTGTCCGCAGGCGCAAGGCCGACCAGCGCGCGTCCAGCCACGCGGCGGCCAGTGCGCTCTGGTCAGGCCGATCCATGGCCACCGCTCTCGTGCGCGACCTCGCCGCAGTGCGAGGGGGTGACGGCGATGTCGGGGTTGCGCTGCCACAGCCGGTGAAGATCATGCAACGTCCGGCGACAGACCTCGGTGTCGCCCAGCAGGCCGGTGGTCAGCCTGGGCGGCGGGGCGTCGTCGCGCACGGCCCCGCTCGACCAGGCCGCATCGCCGATAAGGAACCGAAACTGATCGTCGTGCTGTCGCACTAGCAACCCCCAGTGACCGGGACAGTGGCCGGGCAGGGGGACGGCGATAAGAGAGCCATCACCCAGCAGATCCGCCCCCGTCTCGAAAGGTGCCAGATCGGCGGACAGGGCGGTGCGGGGTCTGTCCTCGAACCAGACGGCGCGGTCTGTAAGATCCGCAGGGGCCAGGGCGCTGAGCACACCCTTGCGGACGCGGGACAGCCGGTTGCCCCGCACCAGAAGTTCCGCTCCCGCTCGGGCGCAGTGGATGGCGGCCTTGGGAAAGCGATGCAGGCCCGCGACATGGTCGCCGTGGAAATGGGAGATGACGATGGCGGTGACGTCTTCGGGCTTGACGCCAAAGCGGGGAAGTTGCTCGGCGACCGCCTCTTCGGGTTTGAAATCGACAGGTGTCGTCCAGCGATAGAGGCGCTCCGGAAAAGGCTGCGTCGCCGCAAAAAAGGCGGGGTCATAGCCGGTATCGAACAGGATCGGCCCGGCGTCAGGATGCAGGATCAGGGCGACCAGGGCCGGAAACTCTACACTGCGCCAGGATGCGCCTTCGCGGGTCATGGCCTCCGGGTGCCGACACGCCCCGGCTCTCAGGATGTGGACGCGGCAGGCCTTCACCGGGACGCCATATCGGGCGCGATGGCCAAGGCCGTCTCGACCGCGTCATGCTCCGGCTCGTAACCCAGCAGGGTGCGCGCCTTGGTCAGGTCGAAGGCCTGCGACCAGGCCAGGGTCGACAGGGTGTAGGGCGTCAGGATCGGCTCTGGTCGGCCTGGCAGGATGCGGCAGACGGCGTCGGAGACGACAGACAGGGCCTGTCCCAGCCAGAGCGGCAGGGGCACGATCTTCACCGGCACGCCCAGCCTGTCGCTCAGCCGCTTAACCAGCGTCGCGATCGGCAGGGGCCGCCCCCCGGAGATGTTGATGGCCTGTCCGCCCGCCGCCTCCCTGTGCTGATCTGCCAGCATCAGGGCGCGAGCTCCATCGCGCACATCGGTCAACTCGACCAGAGCTTCGCCCCGGCGGAACAGCGGGAACCGCCCCTTGCGGACCAGCCGCAGGATGCGCGGCAACAGGACCGTGTCGTCCGGCCCGATGAGCGCGCGCGGACGGATGGCGGCAGTGCGGAAACCGGGCCTGTCGGCGGCCAGAACGATCTTCTCGGCCTCGCCCTTGGTGCGGGCATAGGCGTTCAGGGGGCGCTCGGGCCAGGGCGAGGCTTCTGTGAGGCCCGTCTGATCCCGCCATCGCGCATAAACGGACGGCGAGGATACGAAGACGAAACTGCCGACGCCTGATGCCTGCGCCGCCGCCAGCAGCCGCCGCGTCGCCTCGACATTGGCCAGGTCGAACGCCTGATCCGGTCCCCACGGGCTGGACAATCCTGCGACGTGGAAGACGGCATCCCGGTCAGCGCAAAGGCGGTTCAGATCGGTATCGAGCAGGTCGGCCGCCACGGTCTCGGCCCCCATGGTCGCCAGCCGCGCCAGAGCCGCAGGCTGGCGACCCGTGGCCCGTACGACATAGCCTTCGTCCAGCAGGGCCCGCACCAGAGCAATGCCCAGTCCCCCCGTCGCTCCGGTGACAAGCGCCCGTCTCACGTCCGCAGGACCATGGCCGCAGCACTGATCCCGGCCGCCGTGCCCAGCATCAGCACCGTGCTGCCGGGGCGTACCAAGCCGCGTGCCTTCGCCTCGACCAGGGCGGTCGGCAGGGAAGCCGCGATCTGGTTGCCGTGGGTGGCGAAGATGTCGATGACCCGCGCGGGATCACCCCCCATCAACCGCCGCACGTGTTCCACGCCAGGCGCGCTGGCCTGGTGGCAGATGACTAGATCGACCGTCTCTCGCGTCAGTCCCGCCTCGTCCAGTCCACGATCGATCAGGCGGGGCAGGGACCGCGCGGCGGCCTTGAAGATGCCGAACGCATCCATGTGAAACTTTGCGCCCTCGCTCAGGGCTTCCAGCCCGTGGTCGATGCGGATGCGGGTGCCGCCGGACTTCAGCGTGGCCAGGTCCTTGCCCTCGCCATAGGTCTCGAACCCCCGCGCCAGCAGGGCGGGGCCTGACGGATCGTCCGTCGCCTCGACGCAGATCGCCGCCGCGCCGTCTCCGAAAATGGCCGCCGACGCAGGGGTGTCCCAGTCCAGTCCGGCCGAAGCGATGTCGCTGGCCACGATGACGGCGCGACGGAACCGGCCGGTGGCGAATCCCATGGCGGCGATGTCGAGTGCCGTCACGAACGACAGGCAGGTCTGGTTCACATCGAAGGCCCATATGCCGGATTTGCCCAGACCCAGCGCCTGCTGGATCAGGATGGACGTGCCTGGAATGGGCTGCTCCATGACCGCGCACGCTCCGATCAGGACGTCGAACTCGCCGTCACGCCAGCCCGCATCGACCAGGGCGCGCCGGGCGGCCTCGGCCCCCATCATGGAGGTGGTTTCGTCGGGCGCAGCCACGCCACGGGCCGCTATCCCGAACTGTTCCTGCGTCCAGCCGGAGGGTTGTCCGAAAACGATATCCAGCGCCTCGGACGGGCGTCGCTCGCGCGGGGCATAGACCCCGTATCCCACGATGTTCATCGGCGTCATGACGGCAGGCTTACGCTGAGGCTTGGGCGGCGTCTATCGGTGCCAACCTGTTCAGACCTGACGCCAGGGATGCAGCGGTCGAACCGTCGCGCAGGCCGGGGTTCCATCCCTGCCGCGGCCGGGCAGTACCGCCTCCAGCACCTTTCCCTGCCGCGCGAGGACCAGCAGGTCGGGTGGAATGTCGTGCACATCGATCTTGGCCCTGCGGCTGAACACCCGTTCGTCGCTTCCCGCCTGACCGCCGATGGCGATGTAGACGAAGCGCCGCGTCGGCCCCTCGGTGCGTACGAACGGCCCCAGCATCCGCCCGTCATCCGACAGCCGGACGGGCACGTCGAAAGACAGCGGACCCTCGCCTGCGATCACCGCATCGACCGGCGCATTCGTCCTGTCCTGCAAACTGTAGTGCAGCCCCGCGACCGGATCGGCGATGGTCAGGCGCAGGGTGATGGGCGTGTCGGCCATGGGCTCAGTCCTGATGCTCGACTTTGTGGGCACCGCGAACCATGCGCACGAACGGCAGCGGGCGACGTGGCTGCACGAGCCTCTCGGCCACCTCGCCCAGTACGAAGCGCGTGATCGCCGGCAGGTCCAGCGCCCGCGCTTCCGCCAATGGCATCCAGGCGATCTCGTCCAGTTCGCCAGAGCCCGCCGTCGGCTCGGGGTGCAGCAGAGCCTTTGCGTCTGCCATGAAGAAACGGGCGTCGAAACGGCGCGTCCGTCTCGGCGGCGTGATGGCGCGGGCCACATAGGACAGGGCTGCCAAGTCGGGCAGGGCCCCGACCGCGCGAAACTCCCGCCACGGCCCGGCGACCGAAGCGACCGGCGCGGGCTCGGCCAGCATCAGGCCCGTCTCCTCGAAGGTTTCGCGTACCGCCGTGAGCGCCAGGGCGCGGGCGCGGCGGGCATTGCCCTCGCGGGCCAGGCGGGCGGCGTCCTGATGCGGCAGATCGGTGGCCGACGCCGCGGTGTAATCCGCCCGCTCGATCCGTCCGCCGGGAAACACCCATTTCGACGCCATGAACACGTGCCCCGGCGCACGACGCCCCATCAGCACTTCGGTCGATCCGGATGTGCCTCGGGTGAGGATCAGGGTCGCTGCATCCTTCGGATTCTGGCGCCCACCGATGCGTGGGGCGTCGGCCAGGTCCTGGGCGGCGTCGAAGGGCTGGGTCACTTCCGCTTGCCCTTGCGCACCCCTTTCAGCCCACCGGAGGGCTTGCCGCCGCGACCGCCCTTGGGTGGTTTCGGCCCACCGGGGCGGGTTGCTCCCCGCTTGGGAAAGCCGTTGCCGCCCGGACTGCGCGCCCGGACACCCAGCCGGGGAGCGGGCGCATTGGGATCGCGCGGGGCAGGATCGGACAGCATCTCGAACACCAGGCCGCCGGTGATCGGCGTGGCCTCCTGCAGCTTGACCTCCACATTGCGGCCCAGGGTCCAGCGCTGGCCGCTGCGTTCGCCGACCAACGCGTGAGCCTTGTCGTCGTGATGGAAATACTCGCCGCCCAGCGACGAAACCGGCACCAGTCCGTCGGCTCCTGTCTCGTCCAGACGGATGAACAGGCCGAACCGCGTCACGCCGGTGATCCGTCCGGTGAAGGTCGCGCCCACCCGCTCGGACAGGAAGGCGGCCATGTAGCGGTCCATGGCGGCGCGTTCGGCGGCCATCGACCGGCGCTCGGTCTGGGTCACCTGTTCAGCGATGGCCGGCAGTTCGACGATCTCCCGGTCCGTCAGCCCGTCCTTGCCCAGGTTCAGCGCCCGGATCAGGCCCCGGTGCACGATCAGGTCGGAATAGCGCCGGATCGGCGAGGTGAAGTGGGCATACCTGTCCAGGTTCAGACCGAAGTGACCAATGTTGTCAGGGGAATAGATTGCCTGCATCTGGCTGCGGAGGACGACCTCATTGACGACCTCGGCGTGTGGCCCGTCGCGCGTCTCATCCAGCAGGGCGTTCAGTCGCTTGGTGGTCGGGGCTTGTCCCTTGTCCCACGGCTTGCCGATGGTCTGCAGGAAGTCGGCCAGGTTGAAGGTCTTCTCCTGGCTGGGCGTCTCGTGAATGCGATAGATCAGCGGGGTACGTTTCTGCTCCAGCGTCTGGGCGGCACAGACATTGGCCTGGATCATCATTTCCTCGATCAGCCGGTGCGCTTCCAGGCTGACGCGCGGTTCGATGGAGGCAATCTGGCCGTCGGGCGTCATGCGGATGCGCCGCTCGGGGCTTTCGATGGCCAGCGGGCTGCGTTTCAGACGCCCCTTCAGCATGGTGTGATAGGCCGTCCACAGCGGCGTCAGGATCGCGTCCATGATGGGGCCGGTGGCGTCGTCAGGCTGACCGTCGATCGCCGACTGCGCCTGCTCGTAGGACAGTTTGGCGTGGCTGCGCATCAGGCCGCGCACGAACTTGTGCCCAGTCTTACGCCCGCCCTTGTCGAAGACCATCCTCACGGCCATGCAGGCGCGGTTCTCGCCCTCCTTCAGGCTGCACAGGCCGTTCGACAGCCGTTCGGGCAGCATGGGCTCGACGCGGTCGGGGAAGTAGGTGGAGTTGCCCTTGTCGCGCGCCTCGCGGTCCAGATTTGTGCCGGGCCGGACGTATGCGGCCACGTCGGCGATGGCGACCCATACCACCCAGCCGTCAGGGTTCTTCGGGTCGTCGTCCCGCATGGCATAGACGGCATCGTCGTGATCGCGTGCATCGGCCGGGTCGATAGTGATCAGCGGCAGGTCGCGCAGGTCCTCGCGGCCCTTCAGCGACGGCAGTTCCTGATCCTCGGCCTCCTTCTCCACCGCCTCGGAGAAGCCCATCGGCACCTTGTTGGCAGCGATGGCGATCAGGGAGGCGGCACGGGGATCGTCCTCGCGGCCGATGATCTCCAGGATCTTGCCGCGCTTGGGACCATAGCGGTGGTCGCCTTTCTCAATGGAGGCGAACACCAGATCGCCGTCCTTCAGGCTTTCGGCCTGGGCGGGCGGCACGAACAGCACGTCCTTGGAGCGGCGATCGACGGGCTCGACCCGCACCTCGCGGTTCGACTTGCGGATGACGCCCAGAACGCGGTTGGTGTCAGTGTCCAGAACCTTGATGATCCGGGCTTCCCAGCCATCCGGACCGCGTTCGAACTTGGCCAGGACACGCGCCCCCAGGCCCACGGCGGGTCCGGTCTTGCCAGTCTTGTCCGGTACCAGAACGGCCCGTGGGGCGTCCTCGGACGCCTCGACCAGCCGCACATAAAGGTCGCCGTCCGTATCGCGCTCGCTGACGTCGGCCACACCGACCGGGGGCAGGGCCCCGACCTCGGCAAAGCCCTTGCGGCCGCGCTTGCCCAGTTTGCCAGCGGCTTCCAGTTCGCGGATCATTTCGCGCAGCATGCGCCGCTCGTGGCCCTTCAGGCCGAAGTGTCGGGCAATATCGGTTTTCTCGGCCGTGCCCGCCTCGCGCAGGAAGGCCAGCAGGGTGTCCGGATCGGGGAGGCCGGCGGGTGGCCGGCTGGATGATTTTGTCATTTGGAATCCTTGATACCGCGCTTTGGCTCTCTTCGAGAGGTCAAATTCTCGCGCGGCGTGTTGTGATGAGGGGGAGGCGCGCCTAGCTTCCGGCGCGAACGTCCCTCGGAGTTATGAATGTCTTTGGCCCCCACGCCCGTCCTGTCCGGTCCGACCGGTTCCTTGCTGGACCTGATCGGCAAGACGCCGATGGTGGAGGTGACGAAGATCGATACCGGCCCGTGCCGCCTGTTCCTCAAGCTGGAGGCCCAGAATCCGGGCGGGTCGATCAAGGACCGTATCGCCCTGTCGATGATCGATGCGGCGGAACGGGAGGGATATCTGAAGCCCGGTGGCACCATCGTCGAAGCGACGGCCGGGAACACGGGTCTGGCGCTGACGCTGGTCGGTCAGGCCAAGGGTTATAAGGTGCTTCTGGTCATCCCCGACAAGATGTCCAAGGAAAAAATCCAGCATCTGCGCGCCATGGGGGCTGATGTGCGGCTGACGCGGTCGGACGTCGATCACGGCCATCCCGAATATTACACAGACATGGCCGAGCGTCTGGCCCAGCAGATCCCGGGCGGATTCTTCGTCAACCAGTTCGCCAACACGGCAAACTCAGAGGCGCACGTTCGGACCACAGGCCCTGAAATCTGGGAACAGATGGGGCATGACATCGACGCCTATGTCGCCGGCATCGGCTCGGGCGGCACGATCACCGGGGTGGCGCAGTATCTGAAAAGCCAGGGCTCGAACGCCCAGATCATTCTGGCCGACCCGGTCGGTTCGGTCCTGGCCGGCATCGTCAACGATGGCGTCCCCAGCCCGGAAGGCAGCTACACCGTCGAGGGTATCGGCCAGAATTTCGTGCCCGATACGGCGGACATGAGCCTGATCGACAAGGCCTATTCCATCCCCGACAGCGAGGCGATCTCGACGGTGCGGGACCTGCTGCTGAAGGAAGGCATTCTGGCGGGATCTTCGTCAGGCACCCTGATCGCCGCCGCCCTGCGCTGGTGCCGCGAGCAGACAGAGCCCAGGCGTGTGGTGACCTTCGTCTGCGACACTGGGGCCAAATATCTGTCGAAGGTCTACAATGACGCCTGGCTGGCCGATCAGGGGTTGGGCGAACGCGAGCTCCATGGCGACCTGTCGGACCTGATCACCCGCAAATACGCAAACGGCGACGTGGTCGTGGCCGGGCCGGGCGACACCCTGGACACAGCCTTCAAGCGGATGCGCGGTGCCGACGTGTCTCAGCTTCCGATCATTCAGGATGGCCGGCTCGTCGGCATTCTGGACGAAAGCGACATCGTGCATGTCATGAATACCGACGAAATCACTCGCAAAGCCCGCTTCGCCAAGCCGGTGGGTGAGGTCATGACGCGGGATCTGGACACGGTTCAGGTCGGCGAGCCGCTGGACGCCCTGATCCCCCTGTTCGACCGCGACCGGGTGGCCCTGGTGCTGGACGGCGAGCAGTTCGTCGGGCTGATCGCCCGTGTCGATCTGATCAACCATCTCAGCCTGAACCGGTAGTTATGCGGGTGCCGCTGATCGCAGTGGTCCTGGCGGTGGCGGCCTCAGCCACATCGCCGGGCCACGCGCAGTCTGTTCAGACCCCGCCACAGGTCGGCATCCCCGGCTGTGCGGACGATGTGCAGGTCCGGGCCTCGCGTCAGTCGATCACCTTCGACAGCCGGGGGCGTGCGATCCGCGCCCATCTGTATGCGCCGCGCGGCACGCCCAATGGTCTGGGCATAGTCTTGCTGCATGGCGGTACAGGGTTCGAAATGAACTCCATCCTGTTCGACGCCCACGCCATCCAGCTGGCGTCGCGGGGCTATCATGTTCTTCTGCCGGCCTATTTCGACGCGGCCGCCCCGGACCCCACGCGCCGCACTGTGACGGCGCGGGCGTGGCGACAGGTGGCGCTCGATTCGCTCAGCGAGCTTGAGACGCGCCCCGGCGTTGAGCGGGGCCGTGTGGCGCTTTGGGGCTATTCGCGCGGTGCCGGCGTGGCCGTCAGCGCGGCGACGGTTCCGGACAGTCCCGTCCGGCGCATGATCCTGGCTGCAGGGGGAGGCTCGGCGGACGTCTCGTTCGAGGGTCGGGACGTCGCGGCCCTGGTGCTGCATGCCCGGAGCGATGAAGCCGTTCCGGTACGTGCCAGCCTGGCCATGGCCGACGGCCTCCGACAGCGAGGGGCCAGGGTCGATGTTCAGGCTCTGGACTTTGACGGGCATCAGTACGACTTGCCGACCTGGTGCTCGGTCATGAGCCGGACGCGCACTTTCTTGGAGCAGGATGCCTCCAGTCCAGACGAAAACGAGGATATCCGATGACTACGCTCAAGAACGCCCAGGGCTTCTCCACGCGCGCGATTCACGCCGGCCAGCGTCCTGACCCGACGACAGGCGCGGTCATGACCCCGATCTACGCCACCTCGACCTATGCCCAGGAAAGCCCGGGCGTGAACAAGGGGTATGAATACGCACGGGGCAAGAACCCGACGCGCGAAGCCTTCGAGGCGTGCCTGGCCGACCTGGAAGGCGGAA
Source organism: Brevundimonas sp. (assembly GCF_041648055.1). Classification (GTDB taxonomy): domain Bacteria; phylum Pseudomonadota; class Alphaproteobacteria; order Caulobacterales; family Caulobacteraceae; genus Brevundimonas. The sequence continues at coordinate 85,853 of NZ_JBAZPS010000004.1, read as the reverse complement.
CCCACGGCTTCGGCTTTGCCAGCGGAATGGCGGCGACCTCGACGGCACTGGAACTGCTGGATGCCGGGTCGCACATCGTCACGGGCGACGATCTGTACGGCGGTTCATGGCGTCTGTTCGAGCGCGTTCGCCGCCGCTCGATGGGGCTGGACTTTGCCTATGTCGATCTCAGCGACCTGGCTGCCGTCGAGGCCGCCATCACGTCGAAGACGAAGATGCTGTGGGTCGAGACCCCGACCAATCCGATGATGAAGCTGGCCGACATCGCCGCCCTGTCGGCGATCGCCAGGGCGCATGGCATCCTGCTGGTCGTCGACAACACCTTCGCCACGCCTTTCAGCCAGCAGCCCCTCTCGCTGGGGGCCGACATCGTCATGCATTCGGCGACCAAATATCTGAACGGCCACTCGGACATCATCGGTGGGGCGCTGGTGACGGCAAACCCGGACTTGGCCAAAGAGATCAAGTTCCTGCAGAATTCGATCGGCGGCGTGATGGGACCGTTCGATGCCTTCCTGGCCAATCGCGGCCTGAAGACCTTGGGCCTACGCATGAAGGCCCACAACGAGAACGCCCTGGCCGTCGCCCGCTGGCTGGAAGACCGCAAATCCGGTGTGGCTCAGGTCATCTACCCGGGTCTGATTACCCATCCCCAGCACGACCTCGCCGCGCGTCAGATGAACGGGCGGTTCGGGGGCATGGTGACGGTGATCCTCGACGGCGACCTGGCGAGGACGCGCCAGGTGCTGGAGCGGGTGCAGGTCTTCACCCTGGCGGAATCGTTGGGTGGGGTCGAAAGCCTGGTCAATCACCCGGCCATCATGACCCACGCCTCTGTGCCGAAGGAGGTTCGTGAGGCGGGCGGCGTCACCGATAACCTGATCCGCCTGTCGGTTGGTGTGGAAGAGGTCGAAGACCTGATCGCCGATCTGGATCAGGCCCTCGGCTGAAGGCGCTCTCTGCGAACGTCAGGCGACCTTGGACGGCAGGGCGGTCTGGTGCCCGGACGCGGGCACGACCTTCTTCTTGGCGGGTGCGCGCTTTTTGGGGGCGGCGGCGGGCAGGCCGGCGCGGCGCACAACCTCGTCGTCGATCAGCGGGATGATGTCAGCGGCTGTGGTCGCCTGAACGGGCGATCCGTGACCGACCATGCGGGCGGCATTGGCGCGCAGGGCCTTCAGGTCAGCGTCGCTCATTGTCGGCAGTTTTTCGGCCAGGGGGGTCATGGCGTGATCCTTCTTTGAAGGGCGCTATCGCTCGCCTCGCAGAGGCTCGCTACCTGAGCGCCAGATATGGGCATCCTCGCGCGGCATTCCGGTTCGTCGGGGGGCCGTGGCGCGGAGCTAAATGCAAACGGGCCGGTCCCCTTGCAGAGGCCGGCCCGTCCGCCAGCCAGGATGAGCCTGGCTAAAGGGTATCGAAAACTATTCTGCGGCCTTCAGGCGACCGGCAGATTCCTTGCCCGAACGCGAGTCGCGCTCGATTTCGTAGGAAACCTTCTGGTTTTCGTTGAGCGAACCGAGGTCCGAAACTTCAACAGCCGAAGCGTGGACGAAAACGTCCTTGCCGCCGTCGTCAGGCTGGATGAAGCCGTAGCCCTTGGTGGAGTTATACCATTTTACAGTGCCGGTAGCCATTTTGAGACCTCCGTTAGGCGTTGACCGCCGGAAGAGGTTCCGGGTCGGCCTGTCGGGTCTGGATGGGATCGGCTTTGGACCTCGGTGCGCGATGCAAAGGGGCAGCAGCGTTTCGCAAGTGAGATCGACGAGTACACAGGTGGGCCCTTTCCCCCGGAATAGCAAGGTGCTTGTCCAAAAGGGATGACGGGGTGCCCTTTGGAGCACCCCGCCGAAACGCTCTTAGTTGGGCATGGAGACGGTGTCGGTGACGTGGATGACGCCATTCGACTGGAAGACATCGGCCTGCGTGACGGTCGCCACGCCGCCCATTTCATCGGTCAGGATGACCGAGCCATTGCGGACCGAGGCGGTCAGCAAGCCGCCCTCGACCGTGGTCAGGCGAGCCTGGCCGCCGCCTGCGCGGATCTGTGCCGTCAGGTCAGCGGCGCTGACCCGGCCGGGCACCACATGATAAGTCAGGATCTTGGTCAGGGTCGCGCGGTTGGCAGGCTGGACCAGGGTGTCGACCGTACCGGCAGGCAGTTTGGCAAAGGCGGCGTTGGTCGGAGCAAAGACCGTGAACGGACCCGGCCCTGACAGGGTCGGTGCCAGGCCTGCGGCGGTCACAGCGGCGACCAGGGTCGTGTGATCGGCCGAGTTGACGGCGTTCTCGACGATATTGCGGGTCGGATACATGGCAGCTCCGCCGACCATGACGGTGCCTTGGGCTTCGGCACCGGAGGACATGGGATCCATACTGTCCATCGAGCCACAGGCGGCAGTGGTCAGAGCGCCAGCGGCGAGGGCGGCAACGAGGGCGAGGCGTGTGGGATTGAAGGTCATCGGGGTCTCTCCTGAACAGGCCGTCTGTGCGGCTGCGCGGAAGAGACGATGTCTGGCGGGGGGCGGATGCGCTCGAACCCCGATATGCGACCTCTGGCCACGGGGCGGAACCGGGTGTGCAAATCGGTGTTTCGGCCCTCAAACGAAAACGGCGGCGAAGGCTGAAAGCCCTCGCCGCCGTCTGAAATCACGCGTCGATCAGATCAACGCGAAGGGGTTCAGCCCTCGGTCTTCAGTTGACCAGCCGATTCCTTGCCCGAACGCTTGTCGCGCTCGATTTCGTAGGAAACCTTCTGGTTCTCGTCCAGGCCGCGCAGGCCAGCCTGTTCAACGGCCGAGATGTGCACGAACACGTCCTTGCCGCCGTCATCAGGCTGGATGAAGCCGTAGCCCTTGGTGGAGTTGAACCATTTCACGGTGCCGGTAGCCATAATAGACCTCCTTTTGGCGTTGGCCGCAGGGAACATCCCTGGAGGCCTGTCGGGTCTGTATGGGAGCGGCTGGACCTCGGTGCGAAAGCAGAGGGTGGCGTTACGCAGTAAGATCGACGTTCACGATCATGACGGGTCCGCGTGGCGAAATCAAGCCGGAGCTTCGTCCGGGGTCTCTTCCTCTGGTGCGGCGATGTAGTGTTCCTGGCACAGCTTGCGCAGGGCCGAGGTCAGTGTGGGGCCGTAGAGCGAGTCCTGGATACGCTCGTATCCTTCGGCGGACAGGGCCTGTTTGATCTCGCTTACGGTGCGGCAACTGCCGCTGCGCGCCAGGTCATAGGCGCGTTCGAGGGTGGTCTGACGAAGATTGCTCATGTGACCAATATAGGGCCGCCGACGCTGATTGCGACCCTTAGAAGGCCGCCGATATCCCGAACACCAGACCGTCCTTGTATTGCTCGCCCGGCTCGTTGGCGTCCGTGGCGTGCCAGCGCAGGTCGGCTTCCAGCGTCTGGGTCAGGGCATAGGTAAAGCCCACGTTCCAGCCCGTATAATCGATGCTGTTGTCCTGCTCGCGTCGACCGATGGCGGTCGAGCCGGACAGTTTGTCGGTAAAATCCCAGCTGACGCGCGCCTCGTACCAGGTCCAGGCCTCGGTGGAGCCTGTGCCGTCCGGCGAGTGCTGCAGACGCACGCGGGCCCCGGCCGGGCCTATGGAACGCGACACATCGGCCGTGAACTCCCACGCATCGTCGTCAGCCCCTTGATCGGCGTCGATCTGCCACTTGTGGGTGGCGTTCAGGTCCAGGTCGAAGCCTGCGAACTGAGGCCGGATGCCGACGCCGATGTCGGTTTCCAGGTTCGAGCCGGTCGAGCTGTCGATCGTCTCGAAAGCCGGGCCGGCGTAGAAGAACCCGTCCGAGGTTTCCCAGACGGCTTCGCCCCAGACGAAGGGGTTGCCGTCGGACTTGGAGGCGTCCTTCGAGCGGTTGTCGGTCGCGGCGCCAAAGGCAAAGCTCCAGGGGTCCGAACCATAGTTGGCCAGGACGTCCTGCGGTTCGGCATCCTGGGCCAGGGCCGGTGCGGCGACGGCTGCTATAAGGACGGCGGCGAGGGCGGAACGGATCATGAGGCACCAGACGCAAAAAGAGGCGTCGGGTTCCTAGATGAAAGCGGTCGCTTTGGCGAATTGTGCCGTGGCCTGATGAAATTCCGATGTTAGGCGAGCCACCAGCTCACCCGCTTGAACGACGTCGTGAACCGAGCCGGAGCCTTGTCCAGCCGACCAGACGGTCTTCCAGGCGCGGGCTTCCTCGCCCATGTCCAACTTGTGCTCGGGCAGGGTCTTGGGGTCGATGCCGTTGTCCAGCAGCGACTTGGTCATGAAGTTGGCCGGAATGCCCGAGACCGCAGGTGTATAGGTGATGTCGGTCGCGCCGCTGTCGATCACCATCTGCTTGTACTCGGCCTGGGCAGAGGACTCCGTCGTGGAGATGAAGCGGGTGCCCATATAGGCGAAGTCAGCCCCCAGCATCAGCGCGCCCGCCACGTCCTGACCCGTCGACAGGCAGCCGGACAGCAGGATGGTGCCGTCGAAGAACTCGCGCACCTCGTTGATCAGGGCGAACGGATTGACCACCCCGGCATGCCCGCCCGCGCCATTGGCCACCAGGATCAGGCCGTCGACCCCGGCCTCGGCGGCCTTTCGCGCATGACGCACATTGGCGATGTCGTGGAAGACCACTCCGCCATAGCCATGCACCGCCTCGACCACGTCGCGCACGGCCCCCAGCGAGGTGATGATCAGCGGCACCTTCTCCTCGACCGACACCATCATGTCGGCCATCAGGCGCGGATTGGTCGGGTGGACGATATGGTTGACGCCGTAGGCGGCGGCGTCCGGCGTCAGTCGTGACTTGATCTCCTGCAGCCACTCCCGATAGCCCTCGGTCGTGCGCTGGTTCAGCGAGGGAAAGGTGCCGATCGCTCCGGCATTGCAGGTCTCGACCACCAGATCCGGCCCGGAGACCAGGAACATGGGTGCCGCGATCACCGGCAGCTTCAGACCCTTTTGCAGCGACGCCGGAATGGCCATGACGTTTCCCTCGGTTGTCTTTGAATACGGATAGCGGGCTGTGGCGGGGTAAGGCAAATGCGAAAAAGACGCGAGAACCGCATCTGGAGCGACTGCAGATCGAAGCATCTATGTGTGGTAGAGGTATCGAGAGCTAATCAGCTAATTCAAAGCGGACCGTGAGCTGAAGCTTAGCATCCGGAGCCAGCAGGTCTGGATGCTGGATCTGCAACCGAGCTAGCTCGGTTGCAGAAATCGCAGACTCGCCGAACCCTTGTCCTACTGGAGTTTCTTCCAAGATCGTGCATGCAGAGACAGCGCCACTGTGAGCTACGCTGCACCGCAGGGTTACTCGGCCTCGACCCACGCCATTAGCCGCAGCAATCGCCGGAAACTCAGGCTGTGGTGATCTAGCCCATGATGGCACCGTGATGACTGAAATAGGCCGCGGTCCCGACGGCAAAGGAAGAGCTTGGCCTGCTGGGATGGGTGTTGGCGCTGGGTCTCGTAACTGAACTCCCGGTGCGCTGCCTGCTGCAAAGCCTTGAGGCGGACTGATTGGTGGTTGTTGCTCCGACTGTACGGGAGCCGCCATGACTAGGGTGATGAAACCGATCACTACGGCGATTGGTTTTTGCCCGCTTTGTAAATCCAACCGCATCGCCGTATGTCCTCCCCACGTTCTCTCATGCCCCGAAGCTTCAGGGCCACGCAAGCCGAAACCATGACCACAGACACCTCCTCCCTGTCGCAACTCGGCCAGATGATTGCCGCCCCGGCCAGCCCGGAGACCGCCGTGCTGGAGCGGGTGCCCAATCCGCATCTGGACACCCTGTATCTGGCGCGGTTCACGGTGCCGGAATTCACCAGCCTGTGTCCCGTCACGGCCCAGCCGGACTTTGCCTATATCGTCATCGACTATGCGCCTGGCGACTGGCTGGTCGAAAGCAAGAGCCTGAAGCTGTACCTGACCAGCTTCCGCAACCACGGGGCCTTCCACGAGGACTGCACCGTCGCCATCGGCAAGCGGCTGGCCGACCTGCTACAGCCGACCTGGCTGCGCATCGGCGGCTACTGGTACCCGCGCGGTGGCATTCCCATCGACGTCTTTTGGCAGACAGGCCCGGCTCCAGAGGGTCTATGGCTGCCCGACCAGGGCGTGCCGACCTATCGCGGGCGGGGATAGGGACGACTGCGCGTCAGCCGGTCATAGTGGATGCAAAGCCAGCGGCCAGGGTCAGCCCGCCAAGTCCCAGAGAAAGCGGAACTCTGAGCGATAGCCATCGCGCGGGTGTCAGCCCTGCACGAGACAGGGTGATATCGACGACGATGCTGGACGCGAGCGCAATGCCCAATACGATCAGCGACGGACCAGGCCAGTCGCCACCGACTGCCCAGGGCCAGGCGCAGGCCAGGGCGATCAGCGACGGCAGGATGCTGACACTCCATATCCAGCGGGGCGCTTGGGCAGGCGACCGCGCCGCTAGTCCCCACCAGACCCCGCCCAGAAAGCTGTAGATCAGCGCCGCATAGGCAAAGGCCATGCTCAACGCCGCAAACCGCCACTCTGGTCCGCCGGACATGATCAGAATCAAGGCGGCGACTTGTGGCACTAGGCCCGCATAGCCGAGGCCTACAGCCAGTCTGGGTAGCGCAGACGTGGTCGGGTGTTCAGGATGTGACATGGTGTTTCCCGATGCGCGGCGGCGACGCGGGAGTGGCCGCGTCATTGTGCATCTTGGCCCAGGCCGGGCGGACTGCACACGTTTTTCATCCCTTGGCTATCGCAGCACCCACGCATCGGCCTAGCTTCGGCCGATGACTGCTTCCCGCCGCCTTCCGCTCGAAACCCGGGGCCGCCTCTGGCTGGAGCGCGCCAAGGCGCGGGCCGACCGGGCTGCGTGGAGTCGCTACGGTTTCGAGTTCCTGATGTTCGGCTTCAAACAGGCCTGGGCCTGTCTGTTCGGCGGGCTGATGCTGGTCATGATCGTCGGCACCTTCCTGCTGTGGCCGGATCAGGCCGCGATCAGTCGGTATGATTTTCTGGTCGTCGGGGCGCTGGCCATCCAGGCGGGCATGCTGATCTTCAGGCTGGAGAGCTGGGAGGAGGCGCGGGTCATCTTCCTGTTCCACATCGCCGGCACGATCATGGAGCTGTTCAAGACCTACCATGGTTCCTGGGTCTATCCGGAGGACAGCGTCCTGCGCATCGGCATGGTCCCGCTGTTCTCGGGCTTCATGTATGCGGCGGTGGGCAGTTACATCGCGCGGGTGCAGCGCATCTTTCACATTCGGGTGCGGCGCTATCCGCCGATGTGGACGACTTGGGTGCTGGCGGCGGCGATCTACATCAACTTCTTCGCCCATCACTGGCTGCCGGATGTGCGGATCGCCCTGTTTATCGCCACCGCGCTGCTATTCGGACCGGGCTGGTTCTATTTCACGGCCGACCGGGAACGGCGGAGGATGCCGTTGCTGCTGGGCTATTTCCTGGTCGCCCTGTTCATCTGGTTCGCCGAGAACCTGGCCACCTTCGGTCGCGCCTGGGCCTATCCAGGTCAGGAGGCGGGCTGGGAGATGGTGGGGCTGGAGAAGCTGGGCAGCTGGTTCCTGCTGATGATCATCTCCATCGTGCTGGTGTCGATCGTGCATAGGCCAGAGCCGGAACCCGACCCCCAAGTCTGAGAGCAGGCTCAGCAGATCGTCCGAACCGCCACTTCACCTGAGCGGCGCCGGGGCACCACCACCGTGTGCAGACCCGTCTGCTGGAACGACAGGTCCAGGGTGGCCTCGCCGACTTTCAGGTCCGTGACGTTCAGCCGTTCGATCCCGACGGGCAGGACCGGATTGTCGATCTCCACCGTGCCCGCCACGGCGTCGATCCGAACGCCCAGAGCCGATTGCAGCATCAGAAACACCGATCCGGCGGCCCAGGCCTGGGGCAGGCAGGCGACCGGATAGGCGATGGGTGCCTCGCCCGACCTGCGCTCGAAGCCGCAGAACAGTTCGGGCAGGCGCAGGTTGAAACTGGCGGCCGCCTCATAGATTTCGCTGAGCAGCAGGGCCACCGCCCGTCGCTCGCCATATCTGGCCATGCCGGCCGCCGCCATCGCCGTGTCGTGCGGCCAGACCGAGCCGTTGTGATAGCTCAGAGGATTGAACCGCGCCTGTCCCCGTGCCAGCGTCCGTACGCCCCAGCCGGAGCGGAAGTCGGCACCCAGCATGCGTTTGGCGACCCTCAGCGCCCGCTCGCGCGACGGCAGGCCGGTGAACAGCAGATGCCCGGCATTGGAGCCGATGGAGCGCACGGCCTCACCGTCGCCGTCCAGGGCGATGGCGTAGAAGCCCTGATCTTCCATCCAGAACCGGTCTTCAACCTGGCTGCGGACCCGCTCGGCCCGGTCGGACCACTGTTGGGGGTCCGGCTCGCCCAGCGCCTGGGCCAGTTCGGCCATCGCCTGCCAGGCGGCGAAGGCATAGCCCTGGACCTCCAGCAGGGCGATCGGTCCCTTGGGGAACCGTCCGTCGGTGTGGAAGATGGAGTCCTCGCTGTCCTTCCAGCCCTGGTTGGACAGTCCGGTTTCGGCCCCGCGCTGATAGCTGATCAGGCCATCGCCACGCACGTCGCCTTCCTTGGTCATCCACCCTGTGGCCGCGATCAGATTGGGCCACAGGGTGCGGATGGTCTCGAAATCCCCGGTCCGCTTTGCATAGGCCCCGGCCAGGGCAACGAACAGGCAGGTGGTGTCGACACCGCCGTAATAGAGGCCGAACGGCACCTCCCCCAGCGCGCTCATCTCGCCGCCGCGCGTCTCATGCATGATCTTGCCGGGGGCGGAGTCCTGAAACGCCGAGGTCTCGGTGGCCTGGCGCTTGGCCAGATAGGTCAGCACGCCCTTGGACAGGGACGGGTCCAGCCACAGCATCTGCCAGGCCGTGATGATGCCGTCGCGTCCGAACGGCGTGGAGAACCACGGCACGCCCGCATACGGATACGGCCCTGTCGGCAGGTCGGTGGTCAGCAGGGCCACATCCGCCCGGCTCTGGTCCAGCCAATCGTTGAAGCGCGGACTGCGCGGCCCCCGCACCGAGGCCCCGCGCCTGCGCCGACTGCGCATCGCCAGGCGTGCCTGGACAGCACTCAGTCTGAAGCGGGCTTCATCGGGGGCCTCGCAGGCGTCAGGACCGCATTCGATATAGAGGTCCTGAACCCGGCCCTTGGGCAGGCTGAACATGAACTCGGCGCGTCCGGCACTCAGGCGGGCGGGCGGCTCGGAGAAGGCCAGGCAGCTCATCCGCTCGACATCATCCAGACCGCGATAGCGGAAGGTCACCCGCCGCCCGTCCTGCGTCGGGGGCGACAGCGTCCCATGCTTCAGCCGGGGCGTCCCGCGAACCTGGAAGATGTCCGCGAAATCGGCTCCGAACTCATAGGCCAGCGGCAGGAGCACATCCTCCATGCCGTGATTGGAGATACGCACCCGCTCGAACAGCCGCCGGTCCCAGACGAAGCGCCGCCGCTCGATATGCAGCACCCCTGCCGGGGCCGATCGCCCGCCCATCGGGGGCAGGGGCCGGTTGGTCGAATGACAGGTGAAGAAGACATTGTCCTGGCTGACGCCCGAGCTCAGCCGAGACGGCCGCGCCCCGCCGACCGTCATGACCAGCCGCGACAGCAGGCGGGTGTCGTTGTCGAACAGGCCGTCGGCCCCGCCCGCCATGTCGCCCCAGCCGTCGGCCACCAGAAAGGTGTCGGCATCCTTCAACGCCATCAGCCGCTCCAGGCTGTCGGCCTCGCCGGTGCCGCTTTCGGCGGCGGCCAGTTGGGTCGAATAGGCGTCATCCATGAAGGCTCTCTCGCGTCTCGTCTCAGGTTCGGACCATCATAGGCCCGAATGCGCGAGGAAAATGGCCCGCAGCGGGATTTGATCCGTTTCGGCTCAGGCCTGGTTGGCCGCAAAGCTGCGCGGCTCGGCCAGGGGCCGGATCTGCACCGCACCTTCCGCCAGCGGCAAGCCCGCAAACGGCCGCCTCGCCAGCAGGTCGCCATAGACGTCCAGATACCGCCGCGCCATCGCCGTGGACGAAAAGCGCAGGTCGAACCGTGCCCGGATCGCCTCGCGGTCCAGCAGATGCGCCCGGCCCGCCGCCGCCACAGCCTGCTCCAGCGTATCGACCAGGAAGCCCGTCTCGCCGTCCTCGATCACCTCTGCGGTCGAACCACAGCGGAAGGCCACCACGGGCGTCCCGCAAGCCATGGCTTCGATCATCACCAGGCCGAACGGCTCGGGCCAGTCGATGGGGAACAGCAGGGCGTCGGCACCGCCCAGGAAGGCGGACTTCTGATGGTCGCCAATCTCGCCGATGAATTCGATCAGGGGATTGCCCTCGACCATCGGCTTGATGACCGTCTCCCAATAGACCTTGTCCGCCGCATCCACCTTGGCCGCCATCTTCAGCGGCTTGTTCAGGGCGGTGGCAATCTGGATGGCGCGGTCCGGGCGCTTCTCGGGCGAGATGCGGCCCAGGAAGGCCAGATAACCCTGCGACGTGGACGAGGCCTGATAGACGTCGCCCGGCATGCCGTGATGCACCGTCGCCTTCCAGTTGGCGAAGGGCAGGGGACGACGCTGGTCATCCGAGATCGACACCAGGCCAAACTGCGGCCAGCGTTCGTACACCCCGCCGATGTCCTTCATGTCCAGCCGCCCGTGCAGGGTGGTCAGGGTCTTGTCTGCCAGCGCCTCGAACATCGGGAACTGGATCATGTCGGTGTGGAAATGGATGACGTCAAACTCGTCCGCCCGCTTCAGCACTTCGTGCAGCATGACCATGTGCGAGGCCAGGTCGGACTTCAGCGGTGCGGGGTCCAGGCGGATCGCCTGATCGCGGACGGGCACCAGACGGGCGCGCGTCTCGGCATCGGCACTGGCGAACAGGGTGACGTCGTGGCCCAGATCGACCAGGGCATCCGTCAGATGCGCCACCACCCGTTCGGTCCCGCCATACAGCCTCGGCGGCACGGCTTCGTACAGCGGGGTGACCTGGGCGATCTTCATGGCGATGGGCTCCGGGCGTCATTCGTCCGGACGCCGGATCATCTAACCGTCTCGCAGGTGCGAAGTTCCCGGAACACCGCTTTTTATTCTTTTATCCCGGTAACTTAGCCGTATTCAAATGTCGGGAACCCGTCATTGCATCCCGGCGCGAACCTCGGCCCTCAGGGTGTCGATCGACCTGAGTCCCTGATCCGTCTTGAAACGCCAGTAGGTCCAGCCATTGCAGGCCGGGGCATTCTCGAACAGGGCCCCCAGCTTGTGGATCGACCCCGACAGATCGCCGGACACCAGCGAACCGTCGGCCCGCACCCGCGCCTCGCGGTCGCCCTTGGGGCAGTACAGCCGGTCACCCGGTTGCAGCAGCCCCGCCTCGACCAGCGCCCCGAACGGCACCTTGGGCTCATTACGCTTGGATCCGGTGACGACCAGGTCCTCGGGCCGGGCCGGAATGACGGCGGCGATCCGCTTTTCGGCCACATCGGCATAGGTCGGATCGCGCTCGATCCCGATGAAGTGACGCCCTAGCCGCTTGGCCGCCGCACCCGTCGTGCCCGTGCCGAAGAAGGGGTCCAGCACCACGTCGCCGGGACGGGTCGCGGCCAGCAGCACCCGGTGCAGCAGCCCTTCGGGCTTCTGGGTCGGATGCGCCTTCTTGCCGTCGGCGTCCTTGATCCGCTCCTCGCCCGTGCACAGGGCAAAGGTCCAGTCGGACCGCATCTGGGTGTCCTCGTTGAAGGCCTTCAGCGCATCATAGTTGAAGGTGTAGCGCTTCTGCTCGCGGCTGCGCGCCGCCCAGATCAGGGTCTCGTGCGCATTGGTGAAGCGCGTGCCCTTGAAGTTCGGCATGGGGTTGGACTTGCGCCAGATGATGTCGTTCAGGACCCAGAACCCCAGGTCCTGAATCGCCGTGCCAAGGCGGAAGACGTTGTGGTAGCTGCCGATCACCCAGATCGACCCCTCCGGCTTCAGCACCCGGCGGCATTCCTTCAGCCAGTCGCGCGTGAAGGCGTCATAGGCCGCGAAACTGTCGAACTTGTCCCAGTCGTCATCGACCGCATCGACCAGGCTGTTGTCCGGCCTCAGCAGATCGCCGCCCAGCTGCAGATTATAGGGCGGGTCGGCGAACACCATGTCGACCGACGCCGTGGGCAGCGAGCGCAACACCTCGATACAGTCCCCACGATGGACGATGTCGGTCTTCAGTTCGGACATGGAAACGCGGCCCCGGATAATGAGAGCCCGGATGGTGAATCCTTACGGTTAAGGCCGAGTTAGTTTGCCTTGCGTTCCTGCACCTGCGTCTGCGATTCCGGCTTTGATGTCGCGACGGGCATGTTCGGCGCCAGTATCTGCATCTCGCCGTAGTTCGGCTGCCCTTGCTCGGCATTGGTAATGAATTCCAGCTCGGCCAATGCAATCGCATTGCCCGGTTCCGCCTCAAGAGAAGCCTCGTAAGCTGCTCGCGCCTCATGAAGCCTACCTAGTTCAACCAGCGTATAACCCAGACGGCGCTGAAGCAGCGCAGGATCTGCTTTTAGCAATGGGTCATCTGTGGCGAGCGCATTTTTTACCAATAGGTAGGCCTCTTCCCATCGCCGCTCGGCGTGCAGAACGACCAGTTTTTCATTGAGCAGATGCCTATCAAGAGGTTGAAGCGCCAAGCCTGCATCAAGGACAGCGTGTGCGGTCGCGAAATCGCGCCTTTCCACGGCCGCGCTGGCTAATAGAAAAGCGATGTTGGGGTACACATTGGGGCGCGCAACGACCTTAACCTCGCCTCCGCCTCGCTCACTCTGAACTTCACCAATTCTTTGAGCCAGCGTCATGATTTCATCGCGGGTGTCAGCCCGGATAGACCAGCCACCGGCAACTTCTTGAACGGTCGGATACGTGCCTGGCGCGTGGCTGAAGGCTTCAGTCAACGCTGGTACGTGCCGCTGCAGTGCCGCAAAGCCGCCTCCCGAATTCACCTCTTCCAGCGCGGCTCGGTACGCGCTGTCATGAGACGCTTCCTCGGCAAACGGCCCTTCTGATTGGACGGCGACGTTAACGCGAACTTGCGGTGGTTCCTGTTGCGAGAGCAACAACGCTGACGCAGCCGACGCTGTGGCTGGCGCGACAATCTGGGCCGCAAGCGCCAAAGCGAGCCACCATCGGACTGCAAATGCCATGATGCCGTATCCCCTCTTTAAAGCTGGGCTATCGTTCACTGGAAGGCGGCAGCACGCAACGATTTGTGCGCCCCACACAGTGTTTTTGGTAATTGGAAGCTAGTCGATAAGGACGGCCACTTCGCCATAGGACCAGGCGATCCGATGCGCGCCAGCCTTTGTCAGCGCTTCGGCATGACCGTCCCGCACATGGCCCCCGGCGCAAAGACCGATCACATGCATTCCCGCCGCCACGCCGGCCTGCACGCCCGAGGGACTGTCCTCGATCACCACGGTCCTGTCGGGGCGAGCCCTCATCGCCTCGGCCGCATGCAGGAAGATGTCCGGATGCGGCTTGCCGCGCGACACATGCACAGCGGCGCTGAAGATCGGACCCATCCGGTCGGCCAGCCCGAAACGGGCCAGCCCCAGGGCGATCCAGTCCGGCGGGCTGGACGAGGCGATGCAGCGCGCCTGCTGGCGTCCTTCCACAAACGTCATCAACCCGTCGACGGGGGTCAGCCGGGTCGAGGCCCGCTCATGGCAGAGCCGCGTCCAGTCCACGACGACCTCGTCAGGGCAGTCTCGTCCCAACTCCGCCTCGATCAAGGGTCGGAAATCCAGCCAGCGTCGCCCCATATAGCGCGCGATGGCGTCGTCGGTGGTGGTGGGCAGGCCGATCGCGGTCAGCACTTCAGCCATGGCCGCATTGTTCAGCAACTCGCTGTCGGCCACCACGCCGTCGTAGTCGAAGATGATCAGGTCGGGCTGCCGCATGGCCCGATCTGCCCTGCCTGAGCGCGTTTGACCAGTCTGTGCTCCGCCGGAACCCGACATATAAATTAAGCTACGGCCAAGCTGGGGCTTTGTCGGCTCGGGGGTGTTTCGCTGACACATTCCCTCCAGTCAGGACATCCCCATGGCCGCTTCCAAGACGCGCTCGCCCGGCAACGGCGGCGAGACCCATCAGACCGCATCCACCCCCGACACCCGCTTGACCACCAATCACGGCGTGCCTGTCAGCGACAACCAGAACTCGCTGAAGGCCGGGCCGCGCGGTCCGTCGCTGCTCGAAGACTTCGTCCTGCGCGAGAAGATCCAGCATTTCGACCATGAGCGTATCCCCGAACGGATCGTCCACGCGCGCGGCTCGGCCGCCCACGGCTATTTCGAGCTCACCGACAGCCTGGCCGAGTTCACGACCGCCAAAATCCTGACAGAGGTCGGCAAGAAGACCGAGCTGTTCACCCGCTTTTCGACTGTGGCCGGTGGTGCCGGGTCCGTCGACACGCCCCGCGACGTGCGCGGTTTCGCCGTCAAGATGTACACGACCGAAGGCAACTGGGACCTGGTCGGCAACAACATCCCGGTCTTCTTCATACAGGACGCGATTAAATTCCCCGACCTGATCCATGCCGTGAAGATGGAGGCCGACCGGGGCTATCCCCAGGCGGCCAGCGCCCATGACACCTTCTGGGACTTCATCGGCCTGATGCCTGAAAGCACCCACATGATCATGTGGGCCATGTCGGACCGGGCCATTCCGCGATCCCTGCGCATGATCGAGGGCTTTGGCGTCAACACCTTCCGCCTGATCAATGCGGCGGGAGAGGCGACCTTCGTCAAATTCCACTGGCGGCCCCGATTGGGCACGCAATCGACCTGCTGGGACGAGGCGGTGAAAATCGCAGGGGCCGATCCCGACTTCCACCGTCGCGATCTGTTCGAGGCCATCGACGCCGGCGATTTCCCCGAGTGGGATTTCGGCGTCCAGCTGCTGAGCCAGGCCGAGGCCGACGCCCTGCCGTTCGACATCCTCGACGCGACCAAGCTGATCCCCGAGGAACTCCACCCGATCCGCGTGGTCGGCAAGATGACCCTCAACCGCAACCCCGACAACTTCTTCGCCGAGACCGAACAGGCCGCCTTCCTGCCGACCAACATCGTGCCCGGGATCGACTTCTCCGAGGACCCGCTGCTGCAAGGCCGGCTGTTCTCGTATCAGGACACCCAGCTGTCGCGGCTGGGCACCGTCAACTTCCACCAGCTGCCGATCAATCAGGCCAAGGGCTGCCCGTTCCAGAACCTGCAGCGCGACGGCCAGATGCAGATGGCCGTGCCCAAGGGTCGCGCCAACTATGAGCCCAACAGCCTGGCTGAGGCGGGCGAGGAGGGCGGTCCGCGCGAGGACCCCAAGGGCGGCTTCCGGTCTTTCGCCGCGCCGGTGGAAGACACCAAGGTTCGCCTGCGCGCCGAGACCTTCGCCGACCACTACAGCCAGGCCCGGCTGTTCTTCCGCAGCCAGACCGCGCCCGAACAAGCTCACCTGGCCAGCGCCATCGTGTTCGAACTGTCCAAGCTGAGCCTCGACCATGTCCGCGACCGCGTCCTGGGCAATCTCCAGAACGTCGATACCGACCTGGCCCAGCGGGTAGCCGACGGTCTGGGCGTCGACCTGCCCGCGGCGTCGGAGCCCGCCAGCAAGCCCTACGACATGGACGACAGTCCCGCCCTGCGCATCGTCGGCAAATATCCTGACACCCTGAAGGGCCGTGCCGTCGGCATCCTGGTCAGCGACGGCGCGGACGGGACGGTCATCGACGCCGTCAAGGCCGCCGCCGAAGGGGCAGGGGCCACCGTCAAGATCGTCGCGCCCAGGATCGGCGGCGTGAAGCTGAAGGGTGGCAAACGCCTCAAGGCCGACGGCCAGCTGGCCGGAACGCCGTCCGTCATGTTCGACGCCGTGGCGATCGTCCTGTCCGAGGCCGGATGCGCCGACCTGCTGAAGGAAGGCACCGCCATCGACTTCGCCAAGGACGCCTTCGGCCACCTCAAGGCCATCGGCTTCACGCCGGACGCTCAGCCCTTGCTGGACAAAGCCGGGGTCGAGGCGGACGCGGGCGTGATCGACGTCTCCACCGATGCCAAGCCCTGGCTGAAGCCCGCCGCCACCCGCCAGTGGGACCGCGAACCCAAGGTACGCATGCTGGCCTGATGCAGACCGGGCGCGGGACCAATCCCGCGTCCGGCCTCCACAGTGTATTCTCGACCCGGATAATCCGGCCCTTGCCGTGCCCTGGGTGAAGACACTGGACCTTGTCGGTCACACGACCAGAAGGGTGCGTCCGAAACTGACGCCCAAACGTGCTCTCATGTTCGTGCCACCCTCTGGCGCGGTCTTTGACAGTTGAACGAACACGAACGGCATGAACGGCGCTTCTCAGAGGCCTCACCGGCTTGCAACATCGTCTGCGAAAAAGTCTCAACCGCGTTTTCCGAACAACGATGGAGACACTCGACCCGTGCGAAACCTCTTCTCACGGTTTGTTACAGCGCGGCCCTCGCCTTCGCGGGCGCTGCGCGGTAATCGGGGCGGCACGGACGCGGATGGTTGAGTCCATCCTGCGCGACCACGGCTTCAGGGACTGACTGATGACTCAATGGGTGTACGGCTTCGGTGGCGGATCCGCCGACGGCGATGCGTCGATGAAGAACCTTCTCGGCGGCAAGGGGGCCAATCTGGCCGAGATGTCGTCGCTGGGTCTGCCCGTGCCGCCCGGCTTCACCGTCACGACCGAAGCCTGCGTCCACTACTTCTCCAATGGCCAGGCCTATCCCGCCGACCTGACCGAACAGGTCGCCGCCGGTCTGAAGACCGTCGAAGGCATCGTCGGCAAAACCTTCGGCGATGCGGCCAACCCCCTGCTGGTCTCGGTCCGCTCGGGTGCCCGCGCCTCCATGCCCGGCATGATGGACACCGTCCTGAACCTGGGCCTGAACGATGAAACGGTGGAGGGGCTAGCCACCCTGTCCGGTGACCGCCGCTTCGCCCTGGACAGCTACCGCCGCTTCATCACCATGTACTCCAACGTGGTGCTGGGCCTCAGCCACGACGATTTCGAAGAGGTGCTGGATCACCACAAGGATCGTCTGGGCATCACCATCGATACCGACCTGCGCGCCCAGGACTGGGAAAAGGTCGTGGCCGACTACAAGGATGTGGTCGAGCGTCACCTGGGCCGCCCCTTCCCGCAGGACCCGCACGACCAGTTGTGGGGCGCGATCGGCGCGGTCTTCGACAGCTGGATGAACGACCGGGCGAAATTCTATCGCCGCATGCACGACATCCCCGAAAGCTGGGGCACGGCCGTCAACATCCAGTCGATGGTCTTCGGCAATATGGGCCAGACCTCGGCCACCGGCGTGGCCTTCACCCGCAACCCTTCGACCGGCGAGGCGCGCCTGTACGGCGAGTTCCTGATCAATGCCCAGGGCGAGGACGTCGTCGCCGGCATCCGCACACCGCAATCCTTGACCAAGGCGGGCCGCGAGGAGATGGGCGAGACGGCCCCCTCGATGGAAGAGGCCATGCCCGAGGTCTTCGGCCAGTTCGTGGACGTCGTCGGACGGCTGGAAACCCACTACCGCGACATGCAGGACATCGAGTTCACGGTCGAACAGGGCCGCCTGTGGATGCTGCAGACCCGCAACGGCAAACGCACGGCCAAGTCGGCGCTGAAGATCGCGGTCGATCTGGCCGCCGAGGGTGTGATCTCTCAGGAAGAGGCGGTCAGCCGCGTCGAGCCCGCCGCCCTGGACCAGCTGCTGCATCCCACGCTCGACCCCAATGCCACCCGCAACGTCGTGGCCTCGGGCCTGCCGGCCTCGCCCGGTGCCGCGACCGGCAAGATCGTCTTCGACGCCGACGAGGCCGAGCGCCTGGCGCAACTGGGCGACGCGGTCATCCTGGTGCGTGAGGAAACCTCGCCCGAGGACATCCATGGCATGCACGCCGCACGCGGCATCGTCACGGCCCGGGGCGGCATGACCAGCCACGCGGCGGTCGTGGCTCGCGGCATGGGCCGCCCCTGCGTCTGCGGCATCAACGCCCTGTCGATCGACGAAAAGGCCGGGACCTTCACCGCGCACGGCCGCACCTTCAAGGCGGGCCAGATCATCACCATCGACGGCTCCAAGGGCGAGGTCCTCGAGGGGGCTGTGGCCATGATCGAGCCGGAGCTGACGGGCGACTTCCAGACCCTGATGGCCTGGGCCGACAGCGTTCGCAGGCTGAAGGTCCGCGCCAATGCCGAGACGCCGCTGGACGCCCGCACCGCGCGTGGCTTCGGCGCCGAGGGCATCGGTCTGTGCAGGACGGAGCACATGTTCTTCGACGAGGCCCGTATCGCCGCCGTGCGCGAAATGATCCTGGCCGACGACGAGCAGGGGCGCCGCGCGGCCCTGGCCAAGATTGCGCCGTTCCAGAAGTCGGACTTTGTGGAGCTGTTCACCATCATGGCCGGCCTGCCGGTGACGGTGCGCCTGCTGGACCCGCCGCTGCACGAGTTCATTCCCCACAGTGACGCCGACATCGACGCCCTGGCCGCCAGTTCCGGCCTCGACGCCGCCAAGTTGAAGCGCCGGGCGAAGGAACTGCACGAGACCAACCCCATGCTGGGCCATCGCGGCTGCCGCCTGGGCGTCGCCTATCCAGAAATCTACGAGATGCAGGTCCGCGCCATCATCGAGGCGGCGCTGGAGGTTCAGGCCACGTCCGGCCAGGCTCCTCTGCCGGAGATCATGCACCCGCTGGTCGCCCTGGGCCTGGAGATGAAATATCTGCGCGAGCTGACGGACCGTACGGCTCAGGCCGTCTTCGCCGAAACCGGTCAGTCCATCGCCTATCTGGTCGGCACCATGATCGAGCTGCCTCGCGCGGCCCTGCGGGCCGGGGATCTGGCCGAGCATGCCGAGT
This sequence comes from Brevundimonas sp., assembly GCF_041648055.1. Lineage (GTDB taxonomy): Bacteria > Pseudomonadota > Alphaproteobacteria > Caulobacterales > Caulobacteraceae > Brevundimonas. Next base: position 66,922 of record NZ_JBAZPS010000004.1, on the reverse strand, counting down.
TCTTCAGCTTCGGCACCAACGACCTGACCCAGACCACGTTCGGTATCAGCCGCGACGATTCAGGCCGCTTCCTTCAGGCCTATATGGACAAGGGCATCTTCGAGACTGACCCCTTCGTCCGCCTGGACCAGGAAGGCGTCGGCGACCTGATCCGCATCGCTGCCGAGCGGGGCGGGGCCGTGCGACCCGACATCAAGATGGGCATCTGCGGCGAACACGGCGGCGATCCCTCGTCGATTGCCTTCTGCGAAGAGGTGGGCCTGAACTATGTGAGCTGCTCGCCCTATCGTGTGCCCATCGCCCGGCTGGCCGCCGCCCAGGCGGCCCTGCATGCGCGCGCAGGCACGGAGCGCGAAAAGGATCGCTGATCGGCGCTGAGGCGCCGCCACAAAACTGTCATGGTTGAAGTAACGCGGTCTGTGTTTCGTGACACACAGTCCTTGTTATGTATTCACCTGCCTCTGGAACGCCGCTTTCGGTTGCCCATTTGTGTCTTCGCTGGATGGGGCTGGTTGCCGATCGGTGACCACATCTAGAGGATACAAGAAACAATGCGTAACATTCTTCTCGCCACCGCCGCCCTTACTGTGATCGCGGCCCCCGCTATGGCGCAGAGTATTCCGAACCCGCAATGGCAGGGTTCGATCGGCTACACTCAACTGGACGGAAGCGACGGTGACCTGGGTGCCATCACTGGCCGCGTCGGGGCCAAGTTCAACCGCTACATCGGAGCCGAGGGCGAAGCCTCGTTTGGCGTCCGTGACGATGACTTCGCCGTGGCCGGCGTCGAGGGCAAGCTGAAGCACGAGTATGACGCCGCCATCTATGGCGTCGGCACCCTGCCCATCAACGACAACTTCGAACTGTTCGGCCGCGTCGGCTATGGCACGACCAAGATCAAGGCCGAGATCCCGGGCGTCACCGCCACCAATGACGGCGAGAGCGTCAACTATGGTGCCGGTGCCAACTACTTCTTCGACGGCCAGAACGGCGTGCGCGGCGACTGGACCCGTCGTGACTTCCGCGATGACGGCGGCGAAGTCGACACCTATGGCGTCAGCTACATCCGCCGCTTCTAGGATCTAGCGTCTGCCGAAATTGACGAGGCCCGCGATTTCGATCGCGGGCCTTTGTCGTAGTCGGAAAGATCAGAAGCTCAGGCGACGCCGGGTTGCAGGGCCCAGCGCATGGAGCCTTCGCCATAGGGACGGAAGAACAGGTCGCGGTAACGTTCGAACACCTCGACGATCTTGTTGGCCAGATCCTGAGCCACCGTTTCGCCGCGCTGGCGTTTGATCGCGGCGACGCACTGGACCACGTCGCGCTGATGCGCGGAGCCGCCCATGCGTTTCAGCACGGCCGCGATGTCCTGGGCCAGAGGATCGACCTGGGTCGCCCATGGATTGGTGTTCTGAGTCATTCGGGCGCCCCCTGTTCTCGACACTTCGCTAACCGGTCGCAAATACGCGCGACAGATGCAAGCGTTACCGCTCAATTGTGATCAGCAAGTTTGTGATCGAGGTAAACGGCCTGATCTTGCAAACCAACGTCAGTTGAACAGGAAGTTCATCACGTCGCCGTCCTTGACGACATAGGACTTGCCTTCGGCGCGCAGCTTGCCGGCCTCGCGGGCCTTGGCCTCGCCGCGCAGGGCCACGAAGTCGTCATAGGCGATGGTCTCGGCGCGGATGAAGCCCTTTTCGAAGTCGGTGTGGATCACGCCCGCCGCTTGCGGGGCCGTGTCACCGACGTGGATGGTCCAGGCGCGGGCCTCCTTGGGACCGACCGTGAAATAGGACTGCAGGCCCAGCAGGGCATAGGCCTCGCGGATCAGGCGGTTCAGGCCCGGCTCGGCCAGGCCCAGGCTTTCCAGGAACTCGGCCTGTTCCTCGGCGTCCAGCACGGCCAGTTCGGAATCGATCTTGGCCGAGATGACGACCGAATTGGCATTGTCCTCGGCGGCGCGCTTGGCGACCAGGTCGGACAGTTCATTACCCTTGTCGGCCGATGCCTCATCGACGTTGGCGACATAGAGGGCGGGCAGGGAGGTCAGTAACTGCAGCATGTGCCAGGCCTTCTCGTCCTCCTTGGATACCTCGACGACACGGGCGGGCTTGCCGGCGCGCAGCGGCGTCAGGGCCATATTGATCAGGCGCAGGGTGGTCTGGGCCTCCTTGTCGCCGCCCTTGGCCTTCTTCTCGACGTTGACGACCCGCTTCTCCAGGCTTTCCAGGTCGGCCAGCATCAGTTCGGTCTCGATGATGTCCAGGTCAGAGATCGGGTCGATGCGGTTCTCGACATGGGTGATGTCGTCATCGACGAAGCAGCGTGCGACGAAAGCCACGGCGTCGCAGTCACGGATGTTGGCCAGGAACTGGTTGCCCAGACCCTCGCCCTTGGACGCGCCGCGCACCAGACCGGCGATGTCCACGAAGGTGATCCGTGACGGGATGATTTCCTTGGAGCCCGCGATCTCGGCCAGCACGTCCAGGCGGGGTTCGGGCACGGCCACGTCGCCGGTGTTCGGCTCGATGGTGCAGAACGGATAGTTGGCGGCCTGCGCCGCCGCCGTCTTGGTCAGGGCGTTGAACAGGGTGGACTTGCCGACGTTGGGCAGGCCGACGATCGCGACTTTCAGGGCCATGACGTTCCGATGGTTTGCAATGAGCGCGAGCCTTTAGACGGTTCGATCCCGTTTGTCAGGCTCGCGCGTGATTGCAGTGTCAGTGGCGGGTGTGTGTGGGCCCCGGCTGACCCACAACAGCGCGGACCCCCAGCGGAGCCGCCTTCTCGAACGTCAGCGTCAGGGAGACGGTGTCCCCCGTCGCCAGAGGGGTCTTCACCTGCATCAGCATGATGTGGTTGCCGCCCGGCTTCAGACTGATCGCCTCGCCCGCAGGCAGGGCCAGGCCATCCGGCAGCTCGGCCATTTTCATGATGCCGCCCTCGGTCTTCATCTCGTGGATTTCAGCCACGCCAGCCGACGGTGAGGCGACGGAGATCAGACGGTCGGCCTGGCTGGCGGTCAGGGTCACGTAGCAGCCCGTGACGTCGCGCCCGTTGGGGGTGGGTCGGCACAGGGCGTCTGCGGCCTCCACGACCGCCAGGGTCGAGCTCTCGGGCTGGGCCGAACAGGCGGTCAGGGTGGCCGAGGCGGCGGCGAGGATCAGGAGACGTTTCATGATCTAGGGTCCTTTCAGGACGCGACCGGACGGGGCCGCACCAACCGCGCGACGAGGCGGTCGAGGGCCAGCGCAGCCAGCAGGCTGAGACCGGTCAAGGGATAGAGGAGGCAGAGGGGAATGACGATGCCCAGCACTGCGGCACGCGCCCGCAGGCCGCCGGGCGCGGGCGGTGCGCCCAGCGACAGGCCGCGTCTGGCCGGGCGACGCTTCCACCACATGATCAGGCCGCTGATCGCCAGCACCCAGACCGCGATACAGCCCAGCAGCATGATGATGCGATTGATCTGGCCATACTGGGTGCCTTGATGGGTGAAGATGCCCCATTCGAAGGCCTTGGCCCCCCAGCCATACTGTTCGTAGCGGATGTCGCCCCTCAGCGTCCCGGTCGTGCCGTCGACATACAGGGTGCGACTGTCCTGAACCCGCTCGTTCTGTCGAGCGACGGCAAACGTTCGGTCCGCCGACGCCGGGATGGAGACGGTATAGGGTCGTGGCAACTGCATGGCCTCAGCCCGATCGATCACCAGCGACAGGCGGGGCGGGGCCATCTGGTGATCGGTGGTGACGCCTGAATGCTCCAGCGCCCAGCCCGCGCCCTTTGGCTTGTCGTCATGCTCGGCATGGGCCCAGGATGAGGCGGCGGACGGAGCCTGGGGCCGACCCAGGCCCGCCTCGTTCATGGCCTTCAGCACCTGACCGCCCCAGACGGACGACCACGGCATGCCGGTCACCGCCAGGAACAGGATGATCCCCCCGGCATAAAGACCCGTCAGGGCGTGCAGGTCGCGCCAGAAAGGGCGGCGCTTCGGATCGGTGGCCTTCAGCGTGGTGACGCCGACCGCTCGCTTGCGCGGCCACCACAGGAACAGGCCGGTGGCTAACAGGATGATGGCCCAGCCCGCCACGATCTCGACCACCAGGTTCATGACAGGTCCGAACTGCTCCAGGCTGTGCAGGCGTTTGATGGTCTCGGTCAGCCCGACATAGGCGGTGACGCCCTTCAGTTCGGCGCTATAGGGATCGACGAAGGCGATGCGGCGGCTGTCGTCGGGCAGGCGCACCGTCATCTGCACCGCACGATCGGGTCTGTCCGGCACCATCACATTGGTCACCTCGCCGCCTGTGCCGACCCGGGCGGCGGCGACCCAGCGGTCGGGAGACGCGGGCGTGCCCCGCGCCTCGACCGCCGCCATGGGCCGATAAACGGCGTCGTCGATCTCGGCCTTGAACAGATACAGCCCCCCGGTCAGGGCCATCAGCATCAGAAACGGCAGGACCAGAAACCCGGCATAGAAATGCCAGCGCCAGACCGCGCGGTAGTTCCCGGACGGGGCGGTGTTGGACATAGAATTATCAGGCACGCTCATGGCAATCTCTTTCGAAAGCGGGGGCGGTCCGTCTCCGGTCCGCCCCACAGGCCCCTAGTAGGTCAGACGCAGGCCAATGAAGGCCGAACGGCCTTCGCCCGGGAAGAAGACGGCTTGGGCGTCTCGTGGATCGCGCGGATTGGTCGGCGTGGGACTTGCATTTGGAACCGCCGTAAACTCCCCGACATACCGCTCATCCGTGAGATTGCGCAGGTCCGCATAAACCGTCACGCGATCACCGAGGTCGAACGACGCGTTCAGGCCCATCAAGGCATACCCCGGGGCCTTGAACGTGTTCTCATAGTCGACCCACACATCCCTGGGCCGCCATTCGACGGACGGGGTCAGGCTGACGCCCGACGGATGTCGCCAGGTCAGTTCGGCGCGATACTGATGCTCCGGCACCACCGGCAGGGTGTTGTCGCCCCACCGTACATCGCCATCGAACCGGAAGTCCGAGAAGGCATAGGTCTGGCGTAGCATCAGGCTGCCGTCGGCCAACTGGAAAGGCAGGGTCCAGTCCAGCCCCGCCTCGAGCCCTTGGTGGATGGTCTTGTCGGCGTTAAACGTCGCCGCCGGGGCATTGACCAGGACGATGAAATTCAGGATCTCGCCCTCGATATCCGAGCGATAGGCCACGACGTCCCAGGCAAACGCTCCGCGACGACCTCGAGCGCCCACCTCGCCGGTCCAGGCGTCCTGAATGTCGATCGTGGTGAAGCCGGGCGAGGTGGCCTGAACCAGCGCTCCATAGGTCGGCGGCTCGACCGACCGGGTGATGTTGGCAAAGATCTGAAGACCCGTATCGTCCTGCCAGAGCAGACCCAGTCGCGGCGAGAACCAGTCGTAGTCCACACTGGCGTTGTTGATCGGGTTGAGGCGGTCGGCATAGTCGCGCGTCGCCTTGCCGTAGGAGCCGCCAGCGACCAGAGCGATCTGGTCGGTGACGAACAGGCGACCCTCGGCAAAGACGTCCAGCCCCGTGGCCTGCTGGACGCCGCTGGCCCGAACGGCCCCACGCTGGCCGGCGATATTCAGGAAGCGTTTGGCGTCGTTGTCACCGTCGCGATAGCTGAAGCCGTAGAAGGCGTCGGCCTTCATGCCGCCAAGTGAGCCTGTCCAGTCGATGCGGGCATAGGCTCCGGCGGTGTCGGTCTGATTGTCCACCACCTGAAAGATCGGGTGGAACAGGTCCTTGCTCCAGCCCCAGACGGCCCCTTCGAACAGGGTGCTGTCATCGAAGCGCCAGCGGCCCTGAAGCGTCAGGCGTTTCAGCGTCAGGTCGCGGGCATAGTCATTGGCGATGGTCACCGGTGTCGTGGCGCGCGGATTGGTCAGGGCGGCGTTCAGGCTGACGGCGGCGGGGATCGACTGCTGGATGTCGGCGGCCTGGGCGATCAGGCGGATTTCGCGGTCCTCGCCGAAGCTGCGGCCGACGCTGGCGGTGACGCGGCCCTGGCTCTGGTCGCTGTGCTGGCGATAGCCGTCGGCCTCCAGGGCGGTGACCCCGACGAAGGCATCCCAGTCGCCGCGTTCACCGGCCACCTGGGCATGCAGGCGGCGGAAGCCCCAGGAGCCGGCCTCGGCCTGAAGCATCAGGTCTTGCGTCGCTGTACGGCCGTTCGGCGTGACCAGATTGATCGCCCCGCCCAGCTGGGCCCCGCCGAAGCGCAGGGTGTTGGAGCCCTTGTAGACCTCGATGTAGCGGGCGCTCAGTGGGTCGATGCCCTGAAAATCGGAAAAGCCATCGGCATCCGCAAAGGGCACGCCGTCCTGGGCGAACAGAACGCCGCGCTGGTGAAAGCCCTGGGCGATGCCCGAACCGCGGATGGAGAGGCGGCTTTCCTCGCCATAGCGCTTCTGGGCCAGGACGCCTGGGACGTTGCGCAGGGTGTCGGAGAAACCCTGGGCGAAGCGGTTTTCATAGCTTTCGGACGACACCACCGCCACCGCACCCGGCGTCCGCGACAGCAGGGCGCCGGCCTCTGCCACGACGGCGGGGTCTTCCGGATTGCGACGACCGGTGACGATGACGCTGTCCAGCGTCGTGACGGGGTCTTCGGTCGGCGGTGTGATGGGTTCGGCCAAAGCCAGCGACGGGCTGGCGACGAGTGCGGCGAGCAGCAGCGCGCAGGGCGCGGCGGTGGTCTTGAGAGACATGGATCGTTCCTGAATACAGAGAAAGACCGCGCGGCCGGGCGGCGGCGCGGAGTCTGACGCGATGGCGTCAGCTTGTCTGGTTCAGGCGATGGGTGGGGCGGTCGAGGGCGGGCGCGGCGGGGCGCGTGCCGGGGGCGGCGGGCTGACCGAGGCCGGTGCATAGACGACGGCTTGGGCCGGACGCAGCGGGGCCGAGGGCTCGGGGATCGGCGGGTCGGGCAGGACCGCCGGCAAGGGCATGACGCAGGCGGCGCATTTGGCCGGATGGGTCTTGCCGCCGGGCCCGTCCATGTCGCCGCCGACCTGGATGGTCATAGGCCCTTGCGCCGAGCAGATGACGATGGGCTGACCCGGCGTCGCCGCCGCCATGGCCCCGAACGGCAGCAGGGTGCCGAGCGTGATCGCAAAGACCGCAGCCAGGAAGGCCAGCGATCGGGCGATCGACCAAGTTTCGACGCGGGAACGGCTCACGGACCGGGCTTTAGCGGGGCCGTATCGATTTGCAAACCGTGGCGAAGGGCCGCGCGGGATTCAGTCGGCCCTGCCGCCCTGCGCAGCCTGTCGCGGACTGAATTTGGGGGCGGGGGCCAAGCGCATGACCTCGCCCTGAAAGCGTTCGTCCTCACCGGCCACGGCAAAGGGCAGGGCGTCCGCGACGGCACTCAGCATGGGGTCCAGCCAGGGCAGGTCGGCTTTGTGGAAGTCACCCAGCACGTGCGGCATGACCAGATGGCTTTCGCCGGGATGGCCCACCCCCATCCGCCCGCGCCGGAAGTCGGCCCCCAGGTGGCTGATCAGGGAGCGGATGCCGTTTTGACCGGCCGCCCCGCCGCCGGTCTTCATGCGAAAACGGCCGGGGGCCAGGTCGATCTCGTCGTGGAAGACGATCACCTCGGAAGGCTTGATCTTGTAGAAGCGGGCCGCCTCGCCGACCGCCCGGCCGCTCTCGTTCATGAAGGTCTGGGGCTTCATCAGCAGCACCTTGGTGCCATCGATCTCGCCGTCGCGCACCACCGACTGAAACTTGGCCCGTTCGGGTCCGAAGCGCCAGCGGCGCGCGATCTCGTCCACGGCCATGAAGCCGATGTTGTGGCGGTTCTTCTCGTACTTCGGGCCGGGGTTGCCCAGGCCGGCGATGATGATCATGGCGCGCTCCGGATAAGGAAACGGCCCACTCCGTTGCCGGAATGGGCCGTTGCCGCAACAGTCGTGTCGAAGAGATTAGTCTTCGGTCTTGTCTTCGGCGTTTTCTTCGTCCGATTGCTCGGTCGCGGGCACGTCGCCGGCCTCGATGGCGGCGGCTTCAACCTCGGCCTGCTCTTCGGCGATGGCTTCCTCGATCTCGTCGGCGGCCTTGGCAGCCGAAGACGTCTTGATGGAGGCGATCACGAAGTCGCGGTCGGTGATGGTCGGCTCGACGTCGCCGGTATTCTTCAGGTCGGACCAGCGGATGGTGTCACCCAGCTTGTGACCGGCCAGGTCGACGATCAGGTCTTCGGGGATGTGGTCGGCGCGGACCTTGACCTCGACCGAGTGACGGACGACTTCCAGCGAGCCGCCCTGACGGAAGGCACCGCACTGGTCTTCGTTGATGAAGTGGACGGGCACATCGATCGTGATCGTCTGCTTCTCGTCGACGCGCATCAGGTCGAAGTGCAGGGGACGGTCCGAAACTGGGTCGAACTGGACCTCGCGGGCGATGACCGACTGGGTCTCCTTGCCGTACTTCAGCTTGACCAGATGGCCCAGCAGCTTGCCGGTGTAGAGCGACTTGCGGAAGTCGCGCTCGTTCACCGAGATGGCGACGGGGGCCTTGTCGCCGCCGTACAGCACGCCGGGGACCAGGCCCGCACGACGCGCAGCGCGGGCGCCACCGGTGCCGACGCCTTCACGGACGTCTACGTTCAGAATGATGTCGGCCATGCCTCGCCTCAACAACGAAAAGCGGCGCGTGGCTGTTTCTCGGCCGCGCGCCGGGGTCTGTAGACCCTGAATTCAAGAGCGCGGGTCATTACACGCAAGCGTCGGAGGACGCAACCGTCCCGGCAAGGACTCCTTGCCGATTGACCCGCAGGGTTTACCGGCCGCTGTTCAGAGCTGCCGTCGCGGAGGCCGAAGCCGCTGCTGCTTCGGCTGCGATCGGCGTCTGGGCAGGGGTTGCTGCACCATCAGCGACCGTGCTGGCCGGCACTGTGATGCCGACAGGATTCATCGTCTGGGCCGTGCAGGTGGCCAGGTCGCGGGCGACGTGGCGGCCGACGCAGAAGATGTCCTCATAGCTGGGGCGCGAGGCCGCCAGGCACTGGAACAGCATCAGCTTGGACATGTTCAGGCAGAACTCGCTGTTCTGCTCGACCGTCAGGGCCTCGGTGCTGGCGCGAGCCTCTTCACCACCGGCACCCAATGCGGCCAATGCGGCGAGAGCCAGCGAGCGAACCACGGCAGGCGTATACGGAGGTCCCGAGCGGGTCGGGCTGACCGACAGGCCTGTGCCTGCGTTGGCCGCAGCGAACAGACGCGCTGATTCCTCGGCCGAGGGCAGCATCTGAATGGCGGACAGGGCCTTGGCCCCTTCCAGGCGGACTTCACGGTTGGGAATGTGCACCGTGGCCCAGCGGCGACGCGGGTCACCACGGCCCTGGATGGTATAGGCGTCTTCCTCGACGGCATTGGCGATCAGCATCATCGCGGCTGAATCGCGCCCGATGGTGTCGACGATCAGGCCAGCCGCCGCATCGGCTCCCGGCAGGGTGGCGGCATAGGCCGGGTCGGTCAGGATGCTGTTGATCACGGTCTGTCGCGTCGTCGGGTCACCCGCATAGGTGCGCACGCCCTGAACGAACTCCGGCGACTGAAGGGCCAGGATGGAGCCGTAGGCGATCATCCCGCGCGACAGCTGAGCCGGTTCATAGGACGCGCCCTTGCGGATGGCGGCCTGGATGGATTCGGCGTCCTGGAAGCCCGGCTGGATGGTGCCGACGTCACGCATGAAGGTGACATAGATCGAGGCAGCCTGGGCCACACCTTCGTTCAGCGTGACGGGAGGAGGCGGAGGCGGAGGAGGTGCGACAGGCTCGGGCGCTGGCTCCGGTGTCGAGCAGCTGGCGATAAGGGTGGCGGCGGCGAGGGCGGCGATCGTCAGACCACTGCGCATTGAAACCCGGAACATTCAGACATCCCCACGTGGACGCGCGGCGCGAACGGCACCGATACTATGTGAAGTCCCTATAACGCGGGCCGAAGTGTTTTCCGATGGTTAATCAAAAAGTTTCGAGACCGATTCTTCGTTGGCGATCCGGCGGATAGCCTCTCCGATCAGTGGTGCAGCCGATACGGCGCGGATTTTGGCGCAGTTCAAAACTTCGTCAGGCTGTTCGATCGAGTCGGTGATGACCAGGGTCTTCAGCGGGCCGTCCGTGATACGCTGGACCGCCGGACCCGACAGAACGCCGTGGCTTATGTAGGCCGAGACCTCTGTCGCGCCCTGGTCGATCAGGGCCTTGGCCGCGTTCACCAGGGTGCCGCCCGAATCGACGATGTCGTCGAAAAGGATGCAGCGGCGTCCTGAGACGTCACCGATAATGTTCATCACTTCGCTTTCGCCCGCCTTGGGCCGGCGTTTGTCGACGATGGCCAGGTCAGCGTTCAGACGGCTGGCCAGGGCACGGGCCCGTACGACGCCTCCGACGTCGGGCGAGACGATCATCAGCTCTTCGGGATTGGGATAGTGACGGCGGATGTCGTCGGTCAGAACCGGCGTGGCGACCAGATTGTCGGTCGGGATGTCGAAGAAGCCCTGAATCTGACCGGCATGCAGATCCATCGTCAGCACGCGGTGCGCTCCTGCGCGCGTAATCATATTGGCGACCAGCTTGGCCGAGATGGGCGTCCGGCCACCGGTCTTCCGGTCCTGACGCGCATAGCCGAAATAGGGCATGACCGCCGTGATCCGCTTGGCCGAGGCGCGCACCAGCGCATCGGTCATGATCAGCAACTCCATCAGATTGTCGTTGGCCGGATAGCTGGTCGACTGGATGATGAAGACATCCTCGCCGCGCACGTTTTCCTCGATGACGGCGAAGACTTCATTGTCGGCGAATCGCTTCACCTGGGCCCGCGTCAGGGGCATGTCCAGGTGGGTGGCAATGGCCTGGGCCAGGGTCCGGTTCGAATTGCCTGCCAGCAGCTTCATGTCCGGTCATCCTTTCGCCGTCATCGGCGGGCTGTGTTTGGTGTGGTCGCGCTGGCGCGCTTCTTATCAGGGGACAGCCCGGCGACAAGGCCAAACGCCATGTGCATGACGCATTGGCGATAGGTTGTGGCCTAGTGTAGAGATCGCGTCCTGTTTTCGGATGTCGCGGGTTTTGGCCTGTGCCGTCCAGTTGAAGGCCCACTGGGGCTGCACGGTCCCCGGACCAAAGTGATTGAGGTCGTCCTTGCCTGCTCCCAAGTTTCGTACCGGCCTGGTTTTGGCACTCGTGCTCGGTTCGACCGTCGTCGTCGCCGGCTGTTCCGGTCGGGATCGGCCGCGCCTGGCCTACGAGGAGCGTCCTGTCGAGGCGCTGTACAACACGGGTTACCAACGGCTGGAGAGCAAGCGCTGGGCCGACGCCGTCGACTATTTCCAGGAAGTGGAGCGTCAGCACCCGTATTCGGAGTGGTCGCGCCGGGCGATCCTGATGCAGATCTACGCCTACTATCAAAACAACAACTATCCCGAAGCCCAGGCGGCGGCTGACCGGTTCATCCAGCTGTTCCCCGGCAACTCCGGCGCAGCCTATGCCTATTACATGAAGGCGCTGTGCAATTTCGAGCGCATCACCGATGTGGGGCGTGACCAGGGCTATGCCGAAGGGGCCCTTCAGGGTCTAAACGACGTGGCCCGCCGCTACCCGGGCACCAGCTATGCCATCGACGCCACGGTCAAGATCGACATGGTCAACGACCAGCTGGCCGGCAAGGAAATGAACATTGGCCGCTATTATCAGCGCGCGGGACAGCCGCTGGCGGCGCTGAACCGCTACAAGGCCGTCATCGCCAACGAGGCGTTCCAGCGCACGTCTCATACGCCCGAGGCCCTTTACCGTCTGGTCGAGGTCAATCTGATCCTGGGCCTGAAGGAAGAGGCGATGCGCAACGGCGCGGTCCTGGGCTTCAACTATCCGGGCAGCCCTTGGTATGCCGAGGCCTATGCCCTGCTGACCGAAGAGGGAGCCCGCCCGGAAACCGCCCCGACCGGTCAGCGCGAAAGCTGGCTGCGCCGGATCATTCCGGGCTGAGCCGACGGTCGCTGAACAAAGGCCCTGCGTCAGGCGGCAGGATTCACAGACTGACTGTTCTTGCCCCGTTCCGGTCTAGACTGACGCCCATGCCGAATCGCGCGCCCTCATGCTGACCGCCCTTTCCATCCGCGATATCGTGCTGGTGGACGTGCTGGACCTGGAGGTTCGGGACGGGCTGACCGTGCTGACCGGCGAGACGGGGGCGGGCAAGTCGATCATTCTGGATGCCCTCGGCCTGGCGCTCGGCGCGCGAGGCGATGCCGGTCTGGTCCGTCATGGCGCGAAACAGGCCACGGCCACGGCGGTCTTCACTGCTCCCGACGACCCCGCCCTGATCGAGCTGCTGGCCGAGCGGGGGTTCGAGGTGGCGGCGGGCGAGGAGTTGATCCTGCGCCGCGTCGTCACCGCCGATGGCCGCAGCCGCGCCTTCGTCAACGATCAGCCTGCGGGGGTCACGGCCTTGCGCGAAATCGGCCAGGCGCTGGTCGAGGTGCATGGCCAGCACGAGACCGTCGGCCTGCTGGACTGGAAGACCCACCGCGCCCTGCTGGACATCTATGGCGGGGTCCAGCCGCAGCTCAGCGCCGTGGCCACCGCCTCCGAGACCCTGAAGGCCGCCGATCGCGCGGTCGCGGAGCTGAAGGCCGCCGCCGCCGATGCCGCCTCGCGTGCCGAGGAACTGACCGACGCCCTGGCCGATCTGGATGCGCTGGATCCCCGCGCCGAGGAAGAGACCGAGCTGGCCGGCGAGCGCGCCATTCTGGGCGCGGCGGAAAAGGCCCTGGCCGATCTGGCCGACGCCCGGACCCTTCTGGGCGGGGACAAGCTGTCGCAGAAACTGGCCTCGGCTCTGCGCGCCGTCGAGCATGCGCGCCAGCGTGCGGGGCAGGCGGGCGCGGCCGCCGACCACCCCGTCATCGTGCAACTGGGCGCAGCGGCCGAGGCCATCGACCGCACCCTGGTCGAGGCGACAGAGGCCATCGCCACCGTCGACGCCGCCGCCAACGCCTTCGACTTCGAGCCGGGCCGGCTGGACAAGGCCGAGGAACGGCTGTTCGCCCTGCGCGCCGCGGCCCGCAAGCTGAACACCTCGGTCGAGAACCTGCCCGTGTTGCGCGTGCGGTTCCGCGAGCAGCTGCGCCTGATCGAGGACGGCGCCGACGCCATCGTGGCGGCGGAGCGCCAGGCCAGCGCCGCGCGCGAACACTACGATCTGGCCGCGACCTTCCTGACCTCGGCGCGAGAGGCAGCGGCGCTGCGGCTGACGACGGCGCTAATGCAGGAGCTGGGCCCGCTGAAACTGGACCGCGCCCGCTTCCGCGTGGCGTTCGAGCCGGTGGCCGACGGGCGGCGCGGCCCCCTGGGCGTGGAGACGACCCGGTTCGAGATCGCCACCAATGCCGGTACCGACTTCGGCCCCCTGGACGCCATCGCCTCGGGCGGCGAACTGGCCCGCTTCGCCCTGGCCATGAAGGCGGCGCTGGCCGGACGCGAGGACCAGCGCCAGCCGGTCATGATCTTCGACGAGGTCGATCAGGGGGTTGGCGGTGCCGTGGCCCAGGCCGTCGGCGAACGCCTGCAACGCCTGTCCACCGGTGCCCAGGTCCTGGTCGTCACCCACAGCCCCCAGGTCGCCGCCAGAGGCCACGCCCACTGGAAGGTCCGCAAGTCCGACACCGGCGGCCTGACCACGACCACCGTCGATGCGCTTGATGAGGAGGCCCGTCAGGAAGAGATTGCGCGCATGCTGTCAGGGGCGGTGATCACGGACGAGGCAAGGGCGGCAGCGCGGACGCTTATCGGGTGAGGAAACGGCGGGGGTGAAAGTCGCCTAGAGCGGACCGACCGGACGTATGGTGAGGGTGCGAAGCGGACGAGAGTCAGTACACTTCAGCAAGCTGCCACCCTGTCAGGTCCAGCATAACCAATGCCAAAGCTCTCAAATCGCCGTTTCTCGGCGACCACTCGCTCCAAATTTTGTATTCGCCACGCCCACTCACTTCGAGCAGCCACCTTGAGCCGTCCAAACCACCATCACAACTATATGACGCTTTGTGAAGCTGTAGCTGCGCGGCCTTAAGGCGTTCCCGCTCAGCCTGCGTCAGAACCCGATCGACGGAGCAGCTTAGGTGATTGGTTTCGCATCCATCCTGACCCGCGATCCATTTGCCAATCAGGCGGATATGGCCATCATTCGTCTCGACCGTGCGGACCATTACTGGCGCATGGAAACTGCGCAGCAGAGCGAATCTCACCGTTTGTGAACTCTGCCCCTTTGCCGGGAACAATGGGTCCTCGTGGAAAGCTTGAAGTTCACTCGAGTACCAATCCGCATAGAACTCATCCATCACCAACCCTCTCTCAGCGGGGAAGGGGGTGTTCGCGGGGCACTCGCCTAACTGTGTGTAGACTGATTTCGGGAAGAAGGGCGTCGATCCAATGACCAGATAGATTGTGCAAATCACACCGATCAGCGCGGTACCAATTAGCGCAAACGTATCCCGTCGAAACATGGCTAGGCCCCTCACTGCAGAGTCTCACCAGATGGGCAAAGGCGCAAGCTACCCGAGGTCTGCAATGAGTCGATTGCGACCATAGGCTGCAAGCACACATTACCATCGATCTCGCTAGACTGTGTCGAGCCGATGCCGAAGGGAACAACTGACCCCTTGGTTTCGCTGTGACAGGAGGTGTCAAAGTGGAGAACGACCATGTCAGAGACCAAGGGCAAGGGTAGTCACACGGCTAGGCGCGCCAATGCGGCGGCGGCCAGGGATGGCGAGACCAATCCGCGCAAGTCGTCCAGGGCGCAGGCGATCCTCGGCAAGAAGGGTGGTCGGTCCAGCTCGTGACGGACGATCCCGCCCAGCCCGTGTGCGTGCGCGTCATCGACCTTGAAACCGCCGGCAATGGCGCGAGCGATGTGTGCGAGATCGGCTGGCAGGACGTCGTGCAGGACGCCGGCGGTCTGTGGTCGGTCAGCGAGACCTCCAGAGGGGCCCTTTTCGTCAATCCGGGACGGCCAATCTCGCCGGACACCATGGTGGTCCACCACATTCTCGATGAATGGGTAGCGGATGCACCGTTCTGGAAGGACGTCGCGCCGTCCGTGCTGCGGCCCGACACCCCCGTTGTGGCGCTCGCAGCCCACCGCGCCGCCTTCGAACAGCGCTATTGCACCCCCCGTCTCAGTGGGGGAGCGACCTGGATCTGCACCTGGAAATGCGCCCTGCGGGTCTGGCCGGAGCTGCCCAGATTTTCCAACCAGATGGTGCGCTATCAGCGCAGGCCCGAGGGCCTGATCCACGAGCGGGGCCTGCCCGCGCACCGCGCCCTGCCCGATGCCTATGTGACCGCACACCACCTGCGCGACATGCTCAATGCCGTTCCGCTCTCGCAACTGATCGAATGGAGCAGTCAGCCCGGTTTGCTGCCACGCGTTCCCACCGGTGCCGATCGTGGCAAACCGTGGTCTGCCGTCGCTGATGAGGCGCTCGCGACCCTTGCACGCGATCGCGACATCGATGTGCGCTTCAGTGCCGAAACGGAGAGGTCTCGGCGTGGTGACCAACCGCTTGTCGCGCCGTCAAAGCCGGGCCAGCAGACGTTGATCTAGGCCGTTTCCTACCGCGCGTATCAGCGCGATGCTTGGCCTCTTCATTCCCGACCGACTTCGATGGCGTCCATCGCCACAAGCGCCCCGTCCGGCATGGCCTTGGGGCGGACGGCTTTCACCGGCTCGCTGGTCCAGAATGGCCCGCGGCCTGACCGTATCCGATAGAGGTTGCACATGAAGCGAGCGTGCTATGGCTCTGGGCGAAAGTGGAATCGCTGCCGGAGAATGTCAGGCGGCCAATCCCCCAAATCTGGGGGCAAATTTATTCACCCAACGCGCGGACGACGTTAGTGCGGTCAGCCGGGAGGGTAGGATGCCTGTGCTAGCCACACTGATCCGTGACGCTACCTGCTGCAACATCGTTGCCGACGGACAAGGCTTCGCCTTCACGGCCCGGGACGGCGAGATCGAAGCTTTCAGTGCTCTCGTCCGCCGAGCCAAGCACGATCTGGGGAGCGATTACATGGTGTTCGCCACGCCGTCTGGACCAGGCCAGTATTCTGAGATGTTCGTGCTGCCCCTCGATCTCTAGCTGCGCTCGGCTCCGCGTCGGAAACAGCAGACCTTGATGACAGATGTGACTGCATCTGTGCTGGTGCCTGATTCCCCCAAATCTGGGGGTGTAACAATGGACCGCCAGCGCAATTGCGCTGAAGCATTCTTGCGAGATGCAGGGTTTGGTTGACTACTGATGCTGGCAAGGATTCAAGCCGCCCAGATTACATGGCTGAATGTTCGTCTGACGCTCAGCTTCACCGACGCGGCGCGTGCAGCGGTGAACGACGATCTGGTTTCCGCGCTTCTGTTAGGGGGTGTTCTGGGTGCCAACGTCCAGCCCTCGGACCACTATCCGCGCGACTCAGGCCGCCTGATGGAGCCTGGCGGCCTGCCGGACGACCTGCGGCGCGCCGTTAACGCCACAAGCATGGCACAGTCTCTGGGCATCCCGGATGAGACCGCTCGCGTGAAGCTGGCGGCATTACAGAAGCAGGGCATTCTGGAGCGACGCGAGGATGGCTATGTCCTTAACTCTTCGGCCATTCTGGCGGAACCGTTGGTGACGACGCTGACAGCGTTTCTTCACGGCATTTCGGATTTTATCGAAGGGCTGGCGGCGATCGAAGCCTGCGGTCTCACGCAAGACTACGTGTTGGCATCTCCGCAATGGGAGAAGGGCGGGGAGGCTATCCGACTGGTCAATGCCCACATCCTGCGCGGGATTGATTATGCGACGGACCTCAACAGCACGAACAGTGTCATGACCCGGTTCGTCCAGTTGGGCGTGGCACATCTTACGGGCAGCGCACTGCGCCTGTTTCCGTTTATGCCTCCGAATGGAGGTGGCCTGGCGCCGTGCAAGCCGCACACCGGACCCGTCTCCGTTGCCGCCCTCGCCCGCTTGTTACGACTACCGGAAGAGACGGTCAGGCGACACGTCGCGATCCTGGAGCAGGGCGGTGCTGTCGTGAAAGTACCCGGAGGGCGGGACATGGCACTGGCCAATCCTGAACTTGTTGCACGCTGGCTGGATTTTCATGGCCGTGCCAGCGTCAGCACCAGGCATCTGGTTTCAAGACTACTGACCACCGGCGTGATCCGTCCGCGCGAGATTGGTGTCGCCTCATCCCTCCGGCAACGACCTTAGGCGACGACGCCTGAAACCTGACAGCGCAAGAACACTCATGGCAAAGCCGACGACAGAAGAACCCCACCCCATCGACAAGTCTGTCGGACAGCGGGTGGCGCGGCGACGGTTGGAGTTGGGCTACAGCCAGGCAGACCTCGGGAAGGCACTCAACCTGACATTCCAGCAGATCCAGAAGTACGAAAAGGGGGCCAACCGGATATCGGCTTCTAAGCTTTGGGAGGCGTCCAGCTTCCTGGATGTCGATGTTTCATATTTTTTCCGAGAGCCGAACCGCCAGGAGCCTGTCTCCATGCCGGCCATGCCCACGCGATATTCTGTCGAGACCAATAGGATCTTGCCTGCGTTGTCTATCGAAGATCAGAAGCTGATCCTCTCGATCGCGCAGCGACTTGAAATCCGGCCGCAGAGTGTTCCCGAATAGGGGGCACGCAAAGCCCGAGCGTGGTTGTCGAGCCCGATTCTTTGCGTCCCCTCGAACCTAGCCCCGCAGCACCTTCTGCAACTGCGGATGCAGGTCGGAGTTGGCGGCCAGGATCTGGGCCCCTGTCTCCGGGCGGCCTTCGCCGTCGATGGTGGTGACGATGCCGCCGGCCTCGGTGACGAACAGGATGCCCGCCGCCACGTCCCAGGGCTGGAGGTTGCGCTCATAGTAGGCGTCATAGCGGCCTGCGGCGACCCAGGCGAAGTCGAGCGCGGCAGAGCCCAGACGGCGGATGCCCGCAACGCGCTGGCCCACGGCGTGGATGTCCTTGATCGACTGGGCGTGGCCGGTCTTGCCGATGAAGGGCAGGCCGGTCGCGATCAGGCTTTCGGACAGATCCTTGCGGCCCGCTACACGGATGCGCTGGTCGTTCAGATAGCAGCCCTTGCCCTTTTCGGCCCAGAACAGCTCGTTCATCACCGGGTTGTAGGTCACGCCCGCCACGATCTCGGACGTGCCGTCCGGTGCGGTGCGTTGCAGCCCCACCGTGATGGCGAAGTGGGGCATGGCGTGCATGAAGTTGGTGGTGCCGTCGATCGGGTCGACGATCCACATATGGGACTTGTCGGTCCCCTCCATCATGCCCCGCTCCTCGCCCAGGAAGCCGTAGCCGGGGCGGGCCTTCATCAGCAGCTCATACAGGGTGTCCTCGGCCCGGATGTCGGCAGCCGTGACGAAATCGCCGGGACCCTTGCGCGAGACCTGCAACTGGGCGACCTCGCCGAAGTCGCGCAGCATCGGGCGCGCCGTCTTGCGAACGGCGTCGATCATCACGGAAACGAGGGCTGAGGCGAGGGCCATGGTCGCAAATCTCCTGGTCCGCATGTCCTGAAAAGGCGCCAGCCCGGAGATGCGGAGAAGTTCAACGGCTCCGGATGGGGCCGAGTGTTGAGTGTAATCAGTCCGCGCGGCGGACGTATTCGCCGGTCGAGGTATCGACGACGATCTTTTCGCCCACGCCCATATAGGGCGGAATCATGATGCGGACGCCGTTGTTCGCTATCGCCGGCTTGTACGACGACGACGCCGTCTGGCCCTTCACCGTCGGCTCGGTCTCGACCACTTCCAGGGTAACCTGGTCGGGCAGGGACAAGCCGATGGGGCGGTCTTCATGCGTCTCGATGATGACCTTCATGCCCTCTTGCAGATAGGCGATGCGATCTTCGCCGACCCAGTCCTTCTGCAGTTCGACCTGCTCGTAGGTGGTGTCGTCCATGAAGACCAGGCTGTCGCCGTTGTCGAACAGGTAGGAGAAGTCCTTCTGCTCCAGCGTCACGCGTTCGACCTTGTCTTCCGACCGGAAACGCTCGTTCAGCTTGTTGCCGGTTTCCAGGTTCTTGGCCTCAACGTTGGCGAAGGCCCCGCCCTTGCCGGGCTTGACGTGGCTGGCCTTGGTCACGACCCACAGGCCGCCGTTGACCTGCAGAACCATGCCGGGCTTGATGGTGTTGCCGTTGATCTTCATCGGTGTCTCGAAAAGGTTTTGGCGCAGCCCTTGTGGCGCGCACGAGCGGGCGCAGTCCGTAAAGGAAGCCGGGGCTTACGGCAAGGCGCTGTCCGTCAGTGGACGGTGCGATGGTCGTCCGAAAGCTTGTCCTCGACCTTGTTCATCAGGCGGGTCGCGCCGCCGATCGGAGAGGCCATCTTGCCTGCCCCTTCATCCAGCTTGCGGGCTTCATGAGCGAAAGCGGCAGCCATGCCCGCCGAGGCCATGGCCGCCGCGATCTGGAAGCCTCGACCCGCCGGGCGCGCCGCCAGCCAGATCGCATTGACCACCTGGGTTGCGGCCCAAAGAGCCAGGGTGCCTGTCCGCCGTTGGCTCTTCGGCCCGTTCCAGACGCGGACGGCCGACAGGCTGGTCGCCGAGAAGACCGCCGGCACGATCATGCTCATGGCTCCCCGCGGACGCTCCGTCACGGGCCGGGCCCCGCTGCGGATGTCCGAGGCCGAAAGTCGCGGTTGCAACGCCTTGTTGGCCAGGAAGGTCGCTGCCAAGGCGAATCCGGCCGTCACCACGACCCCCAGAACGACATGGCCCATGTCGCGCTCGTCGCCATTGACGAAATCCAGCGCCGCGTCGCGCGCGTCGTCCACGAATTCTGCAATGTCCGTCATGGTCAGCCCTTCTGTTGCTGACCGAACAATGGGCTAGGCGGCGTTGCGGTTCCGCCGATCAGTTGCCGGTGGCGGACTTGTCCGGGCTGATCTCGGTCATCGCGGATTGCAGATAGTTCTGCACGCCCAGCTGGCGGATCAGGTGGTGCTGGTTTTCCAGGAAGTCGATGTGCTCTTCGGTGTCGTTCAGAATCCGCATCAGCAGGTCGCGGCTGACAAAGTCACCGGCGGCCTCGCACTGGGCCACGGCTGCGGCAGTCGTGGCGCGGCTGTCGATCTCAAGCTGAAGGTCGGCCCCCAGACATTCGACTGCTTCCTCGCCGATCTTCAACTTGTGCAGATCCTGAAGATTGGGCAGGCCATCCAGAAAGAGAATGCGCTTGATGAGCATGTCGGCATGTTTCATCTCGCCGATCGACTCGTCGTAAATGATCTGGCCAAGGTGTTTCAGGCCCCAGCTTTCGAACATGCGGGCATGCAGGAAATACTGGTTCACGGCAGTGAGTTCGTTGGTCAGCACTGCATTGAGCGTGCGGATGATCGCGGGATCGCCCTTCATGGCCTTGTCTCTTTCGATGGGCGGGTGTGGAGCCGACGGCCCCGGACGCATCCCGTCCTAGCCAGACAGTTGTATCACAGGAAAAAGGCCTGTGATCTTTTGCGATTACTTATCAGCACATTGATATTGCGAATGATTTTTCCGCGCAAAGCCATTGCCGTTGGCTATTCGGCGGCCATGGCGAACGCCTGCTGCGTTTCCTGAATCATCTGACGCATTTCGCAGACGCATTTGGCGCATTGGGCCTGACATTGGTTGCGCGTGAAGATGTCGCGTGGACGGCAGGCACCAGACTCGATGGCCAGGGCCACATCACGTTTGCGAAGACCATTGCAGTTGCAGACGTACACGACAGGCGAAACCCGGCTGGTGATGCGAATGGTTCGCTATAGCAGGCACGTTAAGGCGAATGCAAGGCGTTCGCAGCGGGGCGGGTTGACGCGGACATCGTCGCATCGCAACTGCCCTGTATGGCCAAACAACCTTTGATCCCCGCCCGCCCGCCCTGTCGGCTGTATTTGATAACGCCTTCAGCGATCCCGGACCTGGAAGCGTTTGTTTTGACCTTGGCGAACGCCCTGGACGCTGGCGATGTTGCCGCCCTGCAGGTCAGGTTGAAGGCGGCGGACGACCCCGGAGTTTTGGCTGCGGTTGAGGCGATACTGCCGGTGGCCCAGCGGCGTGGCGTCGCGGTCATTCTGAACGACAGGCCGGATCTGGCGAAGCGGTCGGGCTGCGACGGCGTGCATCTGGGGCAATCGGATATGCCGTTGGCCGAGGCCAGGCGGATCATGGGACCGGAAGCCATCATCGGCGTCACATGCCACGACAGCCGCGAACTGGCGATGGATGCAGCCGAGGCTGGCGCAGACTATGTGGCGTTCGGAGCGTTCCATCCCACGACGACCAAGGCGACGACCCACCGTCCTGACCCGGAAATCCTGACTATATGGCAGGAGACGGTCGAAGTGCCGTGCGTCGCGATTGGGGGAGTTACACCCCAGAACGCAGCAGCCTTGGCCAAGGCGGGTGCGGACTTCGTCGCTGTCAGCAGTGCGGTCTGGGATCATCCTGGCGGTCCTGCACCGGCAGTGCGCGAGTTCAATCAGGTGCTTGCATCGGCGAACTGATCCTTCAGGGGATGTTAGTGGACGACGGCTAAGGCTGGTTCTTATTGCGTCCACCGGAACCGTCCCATGCCCATGAGCCGCGTGCTCGCCCCATCCGACAGCGCACCCGTCGCCGCGGCAGATAAGGTCGCAGCGGCAAGGCTGGCGCGTGAGGCGGCCAGTCTGAGACGGCGTCGCCAGACCATGGCTCCGGTATTCACCGCCATCGCCGTGACGGTGATGGTGGTCATCTCGATCAGTTTCGCGCGCTCCGTCGGTCTGGTTGCTCCGCTTTGGGGAGCGGCGGGACTGGCCGTGGTTGTGTGGCTGCGAACGTCCACAGGCCGGATGTACGACCTTAGTTTCGCGGGCCTGATCGCCATGGGCATGGCGGCGGGAAATTTCCTTATTGGTAACGACACTGCTCACACGGCCATGTTCACGGCAGCCAATATGCTGGACGTCGCAATGGCGGTGTGGATCGCGCGGCGTTTCGCACCGACGCTGAACCTGGCCACCGTCGAAGGCGCGACGCGGTTCTTGCTTGGGGCTGCTCTGGTCGCGCCAATTCCTGCCGCCTTGTTGTCCAGTGGCGCACTATATCTGCTGGACGGGACCAATCCGATTCAAAGCGCTCAGACCTGGTGGTTCGGTCACGCCCTGAGCATCGCAATCATCGGCAGTTTCGGCCTGTCGCTTACAAAACGGGAGATCGCGCGGTTAAGAGCGCCCGCCGTCGCGCTGGAGGCGGCGGTGCTGATGGCGCTGCTATCGGTGGGCAGCTGGATCGTCTTCGTCCATCTGGATGTGCAGCTGTCGTTCCTGATCCTGCCGATCCTGCTGCTGATCGCGGTGCGCCTGCGCATGCTTGGGGTGACGGCCGCCCTTCTGATCATCACCATTCTGGCGGTCGGGGGCAGCATGAAAGGCCACGGGCCTTTCGCAGGCGATTTCAGCCGGGCTGACCAGGCCTTGATGGCGCAGTTGCTGGTGTTGTTGGGCTATTTACCGATCATGCTTGTGGCGGCTCTGCTGGAAGAGCGTGACCGGTTGTCGGATCGCGCCAAACTGGGTCAGGTTCGGGCCGAGAAGGCCTCTGCGGCCAAGTCGCGCCTGCTGGCTAATGTGGCGCATGAGATCAAGAGTCCTGTCGGTGGCATCATCGGCATCGGTGAGCTGTGGCAGGGCGGGCAACTGGGGCCGATCAACGACACCCAGACCGAAATGGCTGCCATGGTCGTGAAGACGGCACGTCAGGTAGAAACCTTGGCGCACGACCTGCTGGATGTCGCGCGTGCCGAATCCGGGGATGTCCGTGTCGAGTTGCGGCCCACAGACGTGCCGGGTGTTCTTGAAGATGTACGTCGCGCGACAGCCCTGCGGCCCGAAGCGACAGAGCTCAGGCTGGAGGTGGTCACCGAGGGCGACGGGCTGGTTGCGCTGGCCGACTCTCAGCGTCTGAACCAGATCATCACCAACCTTGCCAGCAATGCCGTGAAATATGGGTCCAGCGGCGGCCTCGTTACTTTCCGCGCCTGCCGGGTCCATGATGCCGTGCGGGTTGAGGTGAGCGATCAGGGGCCCGGCCTGTCGCTCGAGAAACAGGCGCAACTGTTCGAGCCTTTCAATCGATTGGGACTGGAACGATCCACCATCGAGGGCCATGGCATCGGCCTGGCTTTGGCCAAGCGCCTCGTGGAGCTGCAGGGGGGCAGTATTGGCGTGATCTCTACGCCGGGCGAAGGTGCGACCTTCTGGATCGAACTGCCCGCCGCCTGATTATCAACAGCCAAGCTTTGCGACCTTCCGCCGCGCGACCGTACGCTCATGGACTCTGCGGCTCGACGGGTATAAAGCCGCAATTGTCGTAGGGTTATTTGAAAAGGCGATCACCGTGGAATTCGACGCGCTTCTGCTGTCGCGGATGCAGTTTGCCTTCACCATCGCATTTCACATCCTGTTTCCGGCCTTCACGATCGGGCTGGCCGCCTTTCTGGCGGTGCTGGAGGGGCTGTGGCTCTGGACCAAGCGGGATGCCTTCAAGACCCTGTATCTGTTCTGGGTGAAGATCTTCGCCCTCAGCTTCGGCATGGGCGTCGTGTCGGGCGTGGTGCTGAGCTACCAGTTCGGCACCAACTGGTCGGAGTTCATTCGCCTCACGGGCGGGGTGATCGGGCCGCTGCTCGCATTCGAGGTGCTGACAGCCTTTTTCCTGGAGGCGTCGTTCCTGGGGGTCATGCTGTTCGGCTGGAAGAAGGTCGGGCCGAAACTGCACTTCACAGCGACGGTGCTGGTGGCAATCGGGACGACCATTTCGGCCTTCTGGATCCTGTCGGCCAACAGTTGGATGCAGACGCCCCAGGGCTTCGAGATCATGGCCGATGGCCGGTTCCAGGCCACGGACTTCTGGCAGGTTGTGTTCAACCCCAGCTTCCCGTCCCGGCTGGTGCACATGCTGTTGGCGGCCTTCATGACCACGGCACTGGTCGTGGGCGGAGCGTCGGCATGGCGGGTGCTGAAAGAGAAGCGGGGCAGCAAGGCCTGGACCGAGAGCCGGATCGCCCTAGTCATGGCCATCGGCCTGGTCGCCGTGGCTGCGCCGCTGCAACTGGTCGTTGGCCACTGGTCGGGCGAGGTGGCCCACAAGTATCAGCCGTCCAAGACCGCCGCCATCGAGGGCTATTGGGAGACGCGGGCGGATCAGCCGCTCCACTTGTTTGGTATCCCGGACCGCGAGGCGCAGAAGAACCATTTCGAGGTGTCCATCCCCGGCATCGGCAACATGATCCAGAACCTGCCGAAGGATGAGGTCATCCAGGGTCTGGACGCCTGGCCGCGAGAGGATCAGCCGCCGCCCTTCATCCCCTTTTTCGGCTTCCGGATCATGGTGGGCCTGGGTCTTCTGATGATCGCCCTGGGTGGCGTCGGAGCTGTGCTGATCTGGCGGAAGCGGCTGTTCGAGAGCCGGTGGTTCCTGAAGTTCTGCGTGGCCATGGGGCCGAGCGGCTTCGTTGCGGTGCTGGCCGGCTGGATGGTCACCGAGGTCGGGCGCCAGCCCTGGGTCGTCTATGGCGTGCTGAAGACGCGTGACGCCGTGTCGCCCGTCACGGCGGCCGAGGTGGCGACCAGTCTGACGGTCTATGTTCTGGTCTATGCGCTGGTGTTCACTGCGGGGGCTCTGTTCATCCTGCGGCTGATGGCCGAGGGACCCAAGGCGGCGCTGGCGGAACCCGATCCGCGCCAGGACCGCGCGCCCGGCTCGGCCCTGGCCAAGGCCCCCGCCGATGCCGAGGGTGGCATTCCCGGAGACGAAAGCTGATGGACCTGCCACTGATCTGGGCCGGGGTGATCGCCACCGCCGTGCTGCTGTACGTCATGCTGGACGGGTTTGACCTCGGGGTCGGTATCCTGTTTCCGTTCGCCAAGTCGCCGGGCGAGCGCGACGTGATGATGAACACCATCGCGCCCGTCTGGGATGGGAACGAGACCTGGCTGGTGCTGGGGGGCGGGGGGCTGCTGGCGGCGTTCCCGTTGGCCTATTCCGTCCTGATGCCGGCGCTGTATCTGCCTGTGCTGCTCATGCTGGCAGGCTTGATCCTGCGCGGCGTGGCGTTCGAGTTCCGCTTTAGGGCCCGCAAGCGCGGTCGCAAATTCTGGACCCAGATGTTCGCGGGCGGGTCGATACTGACCGCTGCGGCACAAGGGCTGATCCTGGGTGGCTTCATCCAAGGCGTGACTGTAGCCGACCAACAGTTTGCGGGTGGGCCATTCGATTGGTTCACGCCCTATACGCTGCTGGTCTCGGCCGGGATCGTGGCGGGCTATGCCCTGCTGGGCGCGACCTGGTTGATGCTGAAGACCAAGGACAATCTGCATGGTGACGCCAAGCGCTGGTCGTTGATCAGCGCGGCGTGCACGGCCGGTCTGCTGGCCGCGGTCAGTGTCGCCACACTGTTCGTGCATCCACGCATCGCCTTGCGCTGGGGCTTCGACCTGACGCAGGGGTTCGGGCTCGACTGGGGCGTGCTGGGGCCACTCCTGCCTGTGCCCCTGCTGGGTCTGGCGGGACTGATCCTGCTGGTTGGCTCGGTGCAGCGGTCGTCGCACGTGCTGCCCTTCGTCGGTGCGATTTTGGTGTTTTTGTCGGGCTATTTGGGGCTGGCCGCCAGCTTCACCCCCTACATTGTGCCCTACGCCGTCGATTTCCGCCTGGCTGCGGCCCCGGACAATGCTCTGGGTCTGATGCTGGTGGGGGTGGTGGCGATCCTCCCTGCCATCCTGGCCTATACCGCCTGGGTCTATTGGGTCTTCCGCGGCAAGATCGACGAGGATGCCGGCTATCATCATTGATCCCGTCCCCCCGCCCACACCTGACGAGCCGCCCGGTCCCCTGTGGAAGCGGCTGGCCTGGTTCGTCGCCCTGTCGGTCGTGGCCGCCGGGGTGACAGCCATCGTCGCCTATGCGCTGAGGGCCTTGCCGTTCGCGGGCTGAAGGGCGACATTGGCTAGATGAAAAGTATCGCTTTCGCCGCCCTCATCCTCGCCGCCTCTCCGGCCCTGGTCCATGCTCAGACCGCGACGCAGACACCAGCACCCGCCACGGCACGGCCAGCGGGATCGCCAGATATCACGGGAAGCCTGAACGGTGCCCCGGCTCAAGCCCAGCCCTCGACCACGGTCCGTCCCGGCGCGCTCGGCTCCGTACCCAGTCGCTCGCCTGCCGCATCGACACCGACCGTGACGGCCGCCCCGAGGGCCGAGGGGGCGCCGCCTCCGCCGCCGATCGTGACACCGGCTCCCGCCGCGGCATCGACCGCTGCCCGGCCGCCCGCTGCGACGCCTTCATCGGCAGCCTTACCTCCAGCCGCATCGGCGACGGCAGAGACGAGCGCGCCTGCTCCGGCTCCGGCTCCGGCCGCGACGGTGCTGGATGCGGCGGCCATCGCCGCCCTGCCGTTCTCCATCGAACTGCCGCCCGGTTTCCGGATCGAGACGGGACGGCCCGGCCCGAACTTCAAGATCTACACGGTCAAGCGCGGCGATAAATCCTTCGCCATGATCTATGCCGGGCCATCGTCGCAGTTTCCCATCTATTCCGGCGAGATGGCCGAGGTCGGAGGCCGCGCCACGGTCGTGGCCAATCAGGGCGGCACGCGTCACGCCATGGAGCATCTGTTCCAGCGCGAGACCGCGCCGAAGGAAATCCACGTCTGGATCATGTCGCTGGAGGGAGCCGATCAGGCTCTGGCCGAGCGGATCGGCCAGACGGTGGATGTGCGCTAGGCCGCAGACCGCCTGACCGGGGCATCCGTCGGGCCCAGCCGGACACCGCGCAGCCCGGCGAACACCAGCACCTCCTGGCCCGGAGCCTCGGCCCATCGACGCAGAGCCGACTGATAGGGCTCGCGCCGCCAGTCGTGCGGGCGAGCGGGGTCGGACTCGACGATCAAGCGCGCACCGCCTTGCTCGCTGTGCAGGACGAAGCCTGCGACGGAGGGTTTCCACGCTTCGTTGAGCGCATCGGTCAGCAGCCAGAGGCAGTTGAAGACGCGGCAATCATCCGGGCGGTCGGCATAGATGGCGCAGCCGCTGGTCTTGCTGAAATGGCGGCACCATCTGCCCGCAGGCTTGGCCAGGGCCGTGACCCCCATCAGCTTGCAGCACAGTCCGCAATCGCCACAGGATTTGGCGATGGTCGCCGTGGTCACGTCGCCTTCGGCTCGGACCATATGGCCAGTTCGTTGCCGGCCGGATCGCGGAAGTGAAAGCGCTGTCCGCCGGGGAAGTCGAAGATCGGCTTGACGATGGTGCCGCCCGCCGCCGTGACGCGGGACACGGCCGCCTCCAGATCGGTGGCATAGAGAACGGGCAGGGGGGCTTTCAGAGTTGCCTCATCGGCATCGAACCCGTCGTCCAGACCTTCGCTGAATGCTGCATAGGTCGGGCCATAATCCTGGAACGTCCAGCCGAAGGCTGCGCCATAGAAGGCCTTGATCGTGCCGGTGCTGTCGGCGGGGAGTTCGAGGTAGTCCAGTTTTCCATCGACACGCATGCGTGATCTCCCGCTTCACAATGAGGGCTTGCCACGACCAACACTTCTGCGCAAACCTGCAAATGATTCGCAATTGCGGGAGTCGCTCATGATCATCCTGACTACCGGAGGCCCCGCGCTGGCGCGGCTGATGGCGAGCGACATGCCCCGCCGCAGTCAGGCCAGCTCGACCGCAAGGGCCACAGCCTCGCCGCCGCCGATGCACAGCGACGCCACGCCGCGCTTGCCGCCGCGCGCCTGAAGCGCACCCAGCAGGGTGGCCAGAACGCGCGCGCCCGACGCGCCGATGGGGTGCCCGAGGGCGGTCGCGCCGCCGTTAACGTTCAGCCTGGCGTGGTCGATGCCCAGTTCCTGCATG
This sequence comes from Brevundimonas sp., assembly GCF_041648055.1. GTDB lineage: Bacteria > Pseudomonadota > Alphaproteobacteria > Caulobacterales > Caulobacteraceae > Brevundimonas. The sequence goes on along the minus strand of NZ_JBAZPS010000004.1, from coordinate 38,990 downwards.
GCGATCATGGGGACGACGGCGAAGGCCTCGTTAACCTCCCACAGATCGACGTCCTCGACCGACCAGCCGGCCTTCTTAAGCGCCTTCTGGATGGCCGGGACGGGGGCAGTGGTGAACAGGCCGGGCTCATGGGCATGAGCCGAATGGCTGACGATGCGGGCGACGATCGGCAGGTCCAACGCCTTGGCTACGCTCTCGCGCGTCATTACCAGCGCCGCAGCGCCGTCAGAGATGGAGGCGGAGGAGGCGGCGGTGATGGTGCCGTCCTTGGCAAAGGCGGGTTTCAGGCCAGGGATCTTCTCCGGCATGGCCTTGCCGGGCTGTTCGTCCTCGCTGATCGTCTCGGTGCCCTTGCGGGTGGCGACGTCTACGGGCGTGATCTCGGCCTTGAAGGCCCCCGAGGCGATGGCGGCGCGGGCGCGGGTCAGACTTTCAACCGCATAGGCATCCTGGGCCTCGCGTGTGAACTGATAGGTCCTGGCAGTGTCCTCGGCGAAGGAGCCCATCGGCTTGCCGGGGGAATAGGCGTCCTCCAGCCCGTCCATCATCATGCTGTCGACGATGACGTCGTGGCCGATGCGGGCCCCGCCGCGGTGCTTGTTCATCAGATACGGCGCGCCGGTCATCGATTCCATGCCGCCGGCCACGATGACGTCGGCGCTGCCCGCCATCAGGCTGTCGGAGGCCATCATGACGGCCTGCAGGCCCGAGCCGCACATCTTGTTGACCGTGGTCGCCTCGACATGCTGGCCCAGACCGGCACCGAGGGCCGCCTGGCGTGCCGGAGCCTGACCGAGGCCGGCGGGCAGGACGCAGCCCATGTAGATCTGCTCGATCTTCTCGGGCGCAAGACCGGCGCGTTCGACGGCGGCCTTGACCGCCGCGGCACCCAGGTCGGTAGCCTTGGTGGTGGCGAAGGCTCCCTGGAACCCCCCCATGGGCGTGCGCGCGAAAGAGACGATGACGACGGGATCGGACATGGAGACGTGGCCTTCAGGTAAAGGATACAGATCGTGCAGGGGACGGCAGTTTGGAACGCGTGAGGTCAGTCGGCGGCTTCGCGCGGCATGACGTCACCGACGGTGGCGCAGTTTTCGGCGCGGATCAGCTGGATGTCCCGCGGCTTGACGATCTCATTGCAGTGGCCGCAGGCGATGCGCGGCGACAGGTCGTGATCGCAGGTCTTGTGCCGCATGGTGATGCCGGCGTCAGTGTCGCCATAGACATGCTTGGCCCCCCACGCGTGCAGGGTGACGATGACGCCGTACAGATCCTTGCCCTTGGCGGTCAGGACGTATTCGTTGCGGGGCGGACGTTCGGAATACAGGCGAGGCTCCAGCACGCCGTGCTGCACCAGCGACTTCAGCCGCGCCGCCAGGACGTTACGGGCGACGCCCAGACGGTCCTGCCACTGTTCAAAGCGGCTGATACCGTTGAAGGCGTCGCGGATGACCAGCAGGGTCCAGGGGTCGCCGATGACCTCCAGCGTCGCGGCGATCGAACAGCTCTGGCGTGAATAGTCGGCGGTGCGTCCCATACGGACGAAAGTGACCCTGCGTCAGGGGATTTGCAAGAGGGTTGCCAATCGGAACGGACAAGGTAAGTTGCTTTTGGCTATGGACATATCGCATCACCTGCGCGACGCGTCCTGATCCCCTCGACCTCCGGGCGGAAGACATCGCGTCGTCCGCCCGTCTTTTTTTGCAGTGATCCCATGACCGAACAGACACTGGATCAGGCCCTGACCTTGAGCGCCAACGGCGCGGGGGGTCTGACGGCCGATCTGACCACCGGTTTCTCCAACGCACCGCGGAGCTGGCCAGGTGAGAAGGGCGCGCCGTTCGGCGGGCTGATGAGCGCGCTGGCGATGAAGGCCCCACGTCAGGCGCTGGAGATAACCCAGCCGCTGCGGAGCGTGTCGGTCCAGTTCCTGGTCGGGGCCCGGTTCCAACCGCTGACCCTGACCAGCGAGAAGCTGAGGGGCGGACGGTCGGCGGTCTATACGTCGGTGCGGGCCGGGCAGGGAGACCGGCTGGCGATGAGCGCCCAGGTGACCTTCGGCAGTCCCGGGGACGGCCCCGAGGTTCGCGCCGCGGCCATCGTGCCTCCGCCACTGCTCGACCAGCCGTTGACGCCAATGGGCGACGGGTTTGCGCCGCATTTCCTGCATCACGTGGAGCATCGGTTCGTCGGCGGCATCCAGCTATTCGGGCGCAACACCACCGACCGTATGGGGGTCTGGATGCGGACGGTGGACGGCCGACCACTGGACGAGGCGAGGCTGGCCTTTCTGCTGGATGCGACCTTTCCGGTTTACTGGACCATGCTGCCGCCGCCGCCCGCCGTCTCGGCCACGGCCGACCTGCGCTATGACTTCTTTGGCCCGGTGCCCGAGGATGCGGCCCCGGACGGCTGGACCTATTTCGAGTTTGTCTCGCGCGACAGCCACGCAGGCTGGACGGTCGAAGATGCTACCGCCTGGGCCCAGGATGGGCGGCCACTGGCGGTGGGGCGGCAGTTGCGCAAGGTGTTGGCGTCGCGTGTGGGCTAGCCCTTCAGCAGGGCTTCCAGATGTGACAGCCAGCGCCGGCCCAGGCGCAGGGCCTCGCCCGGTGAGCTGGTCTGGACCGGCAGGGTCGCGTCCCACAGGGCCAGCTCGAACTCCGGGTGGCGAGCGTCGTCGAACAGCAGGCGCAGGGTGACCTGTTCAGCATCGGGTGCCAGGATGTCGAGGGACTTGCGGGTCTCGCCGCGTCGCACGCGGGCCACGACGTGCCCGTCGACGATGATCTCACCGCCCTCGATTTCGTGGAAGTCGTAGACCAGGCCCGAGCCGCCGCGATTCCACAGGACGCTGACCTGCGCCCCGTCAAAATCCAGGCCAGCGGCGCGGCCTTCTGCGGGAGAATAGGCCTCGGCCTCGGGCGATGCCGCCAGTGATTTGAACAGCGCCCGCTTCATGCGGCGCAGAGGCTCCATCCACCAGGCCAGGACGAGGGCACCGGTGGTCAGTGCCGCTGCCGCCAGCGCCACCAGAAGCACCAGGCGCAGGGCCTCGGCCATGCTCAGTCCTCCAGATCGACGACCACGGGGACGTGGTCGCTGGGCTTGTCCATGTCGCGGGCGTCACGGTGGGTCTCAATCCCCCGGAACCGGTCTGCGGCCTGGGGCGAGAGCAGGTGGAAGTCGATGCGGATGCCGTTGTCGCGCTGCCAGGCCCCGGCCTGATAGTCCCAGAAAGTAAAGGTGCCGGGCGGCTGCTGGCCCAGTTCGCCGGCTTCGGACAGTCCGAGGTGTTTCAGTGCGCGAAAGGCAGCCTTGCTCTGGGGTTGGTAGAGGGCATCGCCAAGCCAGGCGTCCGGCGTCTTGGCGTCCTGCGGCGTGGGTATGACATTGTAGTCACCGCACAGAACGAAGGCTTCTTCCTGAGCCAACAGATCGCGGGCGTGAGTGTGGAGACGGTCCATCCACGACAGCTTGTAGGCGAATTTTTCGGTGCCGACCGGATTGCCGTTGGGCAGATACAGGCCGCCGACGCGGACAGGGCGCGGGGTCTCGACCAGGGCCTCGATATACCGGGCCTGCTCGAAGTCGGACTCGACACCGGAGGTGTCGGTGCCAGGCAGGCCGCGGCGGACGTCCGAGACCGGGTGTTTCGAGAGCAGTGCGACGCCATTGTAGCTCTTCTGCCCGTGGACCTCGACGTTGTAGCCAAGCGACTCAAAGGCCTCGCGCGGGAATTTCTCATCCTGGCATTTGATTTCCTGCATGCAGACCACGTCTGGCGCGGCGGCCTCGAGCCAGGCCAGCACGGTCGGGAGCCGGGCGTTGACGGAGTTGACGTTCCAGGTGGCGATGCGCATCCGCCCTGATTACGTCGCATCGGGGCGTTCTGTGAAGCCGGATGTGAAAACGCCCTCCGGAGCGGACTCCGGAGGGCGTGAGGAAACGGGAAGCGGGATGTACTACTCGGTCGGTGCCGCGGCCGCTGCGGTCGTGGTCAGCCGGCAGCCGCCGCCGATGTTCTGAGCTGTGGCGCATGGGTAAACCTGTTGCGTGACACCCTCGTTGTTGACTCGAGCGATGTAACCGTCACCTGCGCCGCATTTGGCTTCGTAGAACCGCCCGTTGGCATTGCGTCCCATCAGCCGAACGGTCTGGACATCACAGGCAGCGGCGTCTGTCCCCGCCAGCTTGGTTCGGAAGCCGGCGGCCTGTTCTGCGGGTGTTGTGAAGTTGCAGGCCCCCTCGGAAGCCTGAACCTGAATGCATTCCTGCAGATCCCAGCCTGTGGATGTCTTTTCCAGCCAGTATCCGTCAGCATTGGCGCAGCCGACTTCGTAGATCATGGAACCGCCCATGCTCTTGCCGATCGCCAAGGCCTGATCGACGGTGCAGGTCACGCCCGCTTCGCGGGCCCAGCCGCCGATGACGGCGAGGCCATTGTCATTGGCTGGCAGGGCACATTGCTGGCCGACGTTGGCCTCCGGGTTACGAGCTCTTGCCGTTGCGGCCGTACCGGCGAGCTCCAGGCAGTCGACGGCCAAAGGGGGAGTGGAACCGACAATGATGTAGCCCGGGCCAGTCGCGCAGGCTGCCTCATAGATCTGTTGCTGCTGCTGATCCTGCCCTAGCAGAGTGGCCTGGGTGACTTCGCAGGCCAGGCCTGAGGCGGTAGCCAAAGCCTGTGCGCCAGCCGTGATCTGCTCGGCGGTGGGCGCTGCGGGCGCTGCACGCTCACGTCTTGCGCCGCGAAGGCGCGTAGCGGACGTGTCGCGTGTCCCACGCGCATTGATGGGATCGGAAGGGTTGCCCGGTGCAGCGCGCCCGCCGGCCTCTGGGAGCGAGCCGCCCCCCGGACTTTGGGCATTGGCTACCTGAGCGGCACCTAAGCTCAGTGTCAGGCCACATATGATGGCGGTGAACAGACGAGAATGAGACACGGTCAAGCTCCGAACCGATGGAAATCCATACTGTGGTCAGCGTCAGGCGGAATGGCGTCTGGGTCAAGTGCGCTGTGTCTGGCGCACGATTCGGTTTAGGCCTAGACAAGGGTCTTCAAAGGAGACGGACTTGGCGGACGGCGTCGTCGTAACGGAGCGAAAAGACGAGGCACGCGATATGCGCGGCCTGACCTATCCGTTTGCCACTTTGCCAAACCCGGGAGAGGCAACCCCGGTCGCACCCGGCGTGCTGTGGATGCGGTTGCCGATGCCGATCGCCCTGAACCACATCAATGTCTTCGCGATCGAGGATGGCGAAGGCTGGGTCGTTGTCGATACCGGTCTGGCGATCGAGGAGACGCGGGGGCTGTGGGAAGCGATCCTGAGCGGGCCGCTGGGCGGGAGGCCGGTGACGCGGGTGATCTGTACCCACATGCATCCCGATCACATCGGCCTGGCGGGATGGCTGTGCGAGCGGTTCGATGCGCCCCTTCTGATGACGCGGCTGGAGTATGTGACGGCGCGGATGCTGGTGTCGGATACCGGCAAGACGGCCCCGAAGGCAGGCGAGACCTTCTATCGCGCGGCGGGCTGGGACGAGACCCAGATCGAGACCTACCGGCGCGAGTTCGGGCGGTTCGGTATGGCGGTGTCGCCGATGCCCGCTGGCTATATGCGGATCAGCGAGGGTGACCGGATCAGCATAGGCGGTCACGACTGGCGCGTGGTGGTGGGCGAGGGGCACAGCCCGGAGCATGCCTGTCTGTGGCGCGAGAGCGACGATGTGGTGCTGGGCGGAGATCAGATCCTGCCGCGCATATCCTCCAATGTCTCGGTGTGGCCCACGGAGCCGGAGGCCGATCCGCTTGGGGACTGGCTTGTCTCGCTGGAGCGGATGAAGACGGTGCTGCCGGAGGGCGCGCTGATCCTGCCGTCGCATGGCGAGCCGTTCTATGGCGTTCACATGCGGCTGGATGCTCTGATCCGGGGGCATGAGATGTCGCTGAAGCGGCTGGAGCGATCGCTGAAAGAGCCCAAGCGGGCGGTGGACGTGTTCGGCAGCCTGTTTGCGCGCCCCATCGGCGACGGGGTTCGGGGCATGGCCACGGGCGAAGCGATCGCGCATCTGAACTATCTGGCCCGTCAGGGTCGTGCTGAGCGGACCCGGGACGCCGATGGCGTGGACTGGTGGACCGCTGCCCACATCGAGGAGGCCTGAGCCATGACCGACCACATCCGTACCGACCTGAGCGACGGCATCCTGAGCGTGATTTTCGCGCGGCCTGACAAGAAGAATGCCATCACTCAGGCGATGTATGCCGCCCTGGCCGAAGCGACGCAGCGGGCGCAGAGCGACGATGCCGTGCGGGTCTTGCTGTTCCGGGCCGAGGGCGACAGCTTTTCGGCAGGCAACGATATCGCCGACTTCATCGCGATCGGATCTCAGGCGGGTGAGCCGCTGGATATGCCGGTGTTCCAGTTCCTCAAGGCGCTGGCCGATCTGGACAAGCCGGCGGTGGCGGCGGTGCGGGGGCGGGCCGTGGGGATCGGGCTGACGCTGCTGCTGCATTGCGACATGGTGGTGGTGGCGGAGGATGCGCTGCTGTCGGCGCCCTTCATCAATCTGGCGCTGGCTCCGGAGGCGGCGTCCAGCCTGTTGCTGCCGCAGGTGCTGGGGCATCAGCGGGCGTTCGAAATCTTTGCCCTGGGCGAGCCGGTCGACGGGCGCACAGCCGTGGCCTGGGGCCTGGCCAACCGGGCGGTGGCGAGCGAGCAGGTCGAGGCGACGGCGCTGGAACTGGCTGGCAGGCTGGCCGCGCGAGCCCCCAACTCGCTGCGCAAGACCAAGCGGCTGATGCGGGACGCCGAACACCTGTGGGCCCTGATGCAGCGAGAGGGCGAGGCCTTCGGCAGCCAGATGAAGAGCCCCGAGGCGATGGAGGCCTTCATGGCCTTCAGCCAGAAGCGGGCACCGGATTTCAGCAAGGTCGGCTGATTGGCCATTGCGTGGCGCGGCGCGGGGCTTTAGGCGCCACGCCCATGTTCGACACGCCGTCAGCCCCTGTTCGTATCGAGACCGAGACACCTGCGGACGCCGCGGCGGTCGAGGCCTTGGTTCTGGCCGCCTTCGGGCCGGGCCGGTTTGCCAAGACAGCGGAGCGGCTGCGCGAGCGGGCGTCGGTGGTTGCGGGCTTTGTGGCGCGGGAGGACGGCGCGGTCATAGGCTCGGTCAGGCTGTGGGCCATCACGGTCGGAGGCAAGAGGGCGCTGTTCCTGGGGCCGATCGCTGTGGAGGCGGGCAACCGGCGCGGGGGGCTGGGGGCCGAACTGGTGCAGGCGTGCCTGGCCTTTGCCGAGGCCGGGGATGCGGCGGGCATATTGCTGGTTGGAGACGTGCCGTACTTCGAACGGTTCGGGTTCCGGAAGGTCGAAGACGTCGTCATGCCCGGGCCGGTCGATGGTCGGCGGCTGCTGTGGCGGGGACTGGGGGATGTTTCCGGGATCGTGCGGGCCGACTGAAAACAGAGTCCACTGAGTCCACTCAGTCCACCTGGTGCCGTTTCTGACTTCGATGTTGGCGAGTTCATCGTGGCCAGACTGGCATGCGGATACGTCAGATACGGTCGCAGGGCTTTCGGCGCGGGGGGATCGGGCCTAGATCGGTAGCATGCCGACCTCATCCGACAATCCGACCGGACTGGCCGCCGTGGCGGCGGCAGCGAAGCAGGCGCCCGGGCGGGGCATTCCGCCGGTGCATCTGTGGCACCCCGAGCATTGCGGCGACATCGATATCGTCATCCAGAGGGATGGCCTGTGGATGCACGAGGGATCGCCCATCGGGAGACCTGAGCTGGTGCGGCTGTTCTCAACCATCCTGCGCAAGGATGCGGATGGCTATGTGCTGGTCACGCCGGGAGAGAAGCTGTCGATCACGGTCGAGGATCTGCCGTTCCGGGCAGTGGCGGTCGATATCGAGGCGGATCGGCTGACCTTCACCACCGATGTCGGCGACGAGGTCGAGGCGGGGCCGGAGCATCCCATCGTCGTCGATACCGATCCGGTGACGGGTGAGCCCGCGCCGCGCGTGCATGTGCGGGCCGATCTGTGGGCGCGGATCGCGCGGTCGGTCTTCTACGAACTGGTCGAGGCGGCCGAGGTCGAGGGCGGGCAGTGGATCGTGCGGGCGCAAGGGCAGGCCTTTGTGCTGGGTCCCGTGAGCGCCGAATGAGTAGAGAGGCGCTGAAGGCGGACCTGAAGGCGCGGTTGCTGCCGGTCGATAGCTGGTCGGTCGAGGGCGGGGCCGCACGGTCCGATTTCGACCTGAACCCGGATGCGGTGCGCGAAGAGCGGACCCTGCGGGCGGCGGCGGTGCTGATCCCCATCATCGCGCATGACGGTGGGGCGACCGTTCTGATGACGCGGCGGTCCGACACCCTGGCCAGCCATACCGGGCAGATCGCCTTTCCGGGGGGGCGGCTGGACCCCGGCGAGACGGCGGTTCAGGCGGCGCTGCGCGAGGCGTGGGAAGAGGTGGCGCTCGACCCCGGCGCGGTCGAGGTGCTGGGGCTGGGCGATGCCTATGAGACGGGGACGGGGTTTCTGGTCACGCCGGTGGTCGGCTGGCTGAACCGCGCGCCGGAGACGAGGCCGTCGCCGGACGAGGTGGCCGAGGTGTTCGAGGTGCCGTGGGATTTCCTGATCGACGGGGCCAATCACCGTCGGGACTACTATGACCCGGAGACGGGACCGAGGCGGTGGTACTGGGCCATGCCGTTCGGCGAGCGCTACATCTGGGGCGTGACGGCAGGCATCGTGCGGGCGCTGAGGGTGCGGCTGTACGGCGAGGATGTCGTCGTGGCCGATGGGGAGGATGCGGCGTGAGCGTGCGGCTGACCGGACAGGACTGGCTGAGCGATCCGGCGACGCGCGCGGTGATAGCGGCGCTGGAGGCGGCGGGCGGGCCGGGCTGTGCGCGGTTCGTGGGTGGATGTGTGCGCAATGCCCTGATGGGGCAAGTCATCGACGATGTGGATATCGCCACGACGCTGAAACCCGAGGAAACCAAGGCGGCGATCGAGGCGGCGGGGCTGAAGGCCGTGCCGACCGGCATGGCGCACGGGACGGTGACGGCGGTGTCGGGGCGCAAACCCTATGAGATCACGACCCTGAGGCAGGACGTCTCGACCGACGGGCGCAATGCCACCGTGGCCTTCACCGACGACTGGGCCGAGGATGCGGCGCGGCGCGATTTCCGGCTGAATGCGCTGTATTCCGATGCGTCCGGAGAGGTATTCGACCCGACGGGGCATGGGGTGTCGGACGCGGCGGAGGGGCGGATCGTCTTTGTCGGTGAGGCCCGGACGCGCATCCGCGAGGACTATCTGCGCATCCTGAGATTCTTCCGCTTCTACGCCTGGTACGGGCGAGGGGAGCCGGATGACGAAGCGATGGCTGCCTGCGCGGCCCTGGCCGAGGGGATGACGCGGCTGTCGGCCGAGCGGGTGTCCAAGGAGATGCTGAAGCTGTTGGCCGCGCCGGACCCGAGGCGGGCCGTGGCGGCGATGCGCGAGGCCGGCGTGCTGGCGCAGGTGCTGCCGGAGGTGGCCGATCTGGCGACGTTCGAGGCGATGGTGGAGCGGTCGCCGGAGAGCGAGATGCGGTTGATGGCGTTGCTGCCGCCGGATCAGGACGTGGTGAAGGCGGTGGCGGTGCGGCTGCGGCTGTCCAACGCGGTGCGCGACCGGCTGACGGCGGCGGCGCGGGCGTGGGCAGTGGTCGATCTGGAGATGACGGATCAGGCGGCGCGGGCAGCGATGTATCGGCAGGGGCGGCCGGGGTTCAAGGATGCGGTGGTGCGGCGGTGGGCGGAGGCGACGGATGGTGCAGTCGCGGCGCGGCAGTTGCTGGCGCTGGCGGACCGCTGGGCCGTGCCGCGGCTGCCGGTCGGCGGACGGGAGCTGGCGCGGCTGGGGCTGGAGCCGGGGCCGGAGACGGGGCGGGTGCTGAAGGCGTTCGAGGACGGCTGGATCGCGGACGATTTCCCGACCGAGGGGCATGAGGCGCGGCTGAAGGCGCTGATCACTGCGCCAAAGTGAAGGTCGTGATGACCGGGGCGTGGTCCGAGCCGTTGGGGCGACCCAGGCGGCGACGGGTGAAGGTCAGGTCGGACGAGCGGTAGACCTGGTCGATGGTCATGCCGAAGACGGGGGGCAGGGCCGTGGGCCAGGTGCCCAGAATGCCGGGGGCCGGGTGCAGGCCGACCTCGTCGCGGACCTGACGGCCGATGCGGGCGGATGAGACGCTGTTGAAATCGCCGGCCACGATCATGGGGCCGGTGGTCGTGCGGCGAAGGTCGGCCAGGTTCTCGGTCTGGATGACCTGGCCGTGCTGGAACTCATAGGGCCAAGGGCGGGTCAGGTGGACACCGACGATGTTGATTGGCCCCAGAGGGGTCTGGGCCACGGCGGCGACATCGTGCAGCAGGTCGGGGAAGGTCGGCACCTGGGTCAGGGGATAGCGCGAGGCGATGATGGAGCGCGACGGCCCGCGCATCTGGGCCGGAAGGGTGGCGTGGACGCGGTGCGGATAGTCGCCCAGCAGGGCCTCGATGCCGTCGGCGGTCTGGAGGCTGAGTTCGACCAGCACAATGATGTCGGGATCGGCCTGATCGATCGAGCGGCGCATGCGGTCGATGTCGGTGTTCAAATAGTGGACGTTGGCGGAATAGAGGGTCAGTTCGGGTGCGCCGGGGCGGGCCGGGGGCTGGGCCGGGAACCACTGGGGCCAGACGGCGACCAGAAGGGTGACGGCGACGATCAGGCCGAAGGCGGTGGCGCGCCACAGGCGGGCGAGGGCGACGAGAGCAGTCAGCAGGACCGTGGCCGTCAGGGCCGGGGCGGTGAACTGGGCCAGGATGTCGATCCAGCGGTGGCCCGAGCCGGACAGGGCCGCCACCGCCAGGGTCAGCGGGGCGAACAGGCCGAGGCCGATCAGGACTTCGGCGATGCGCCAGGCCAGGCCGCCCCGTGCGAAAGGAGGGCGTGCGGGCAGGTCCGGTTGAACGGGTGACGTCATCGGGCGTTGGAAGCTTTGCGGCAGGAGATGGGGCGGCAGGAGACGAATGAATGGCCAAGCGGACCATCGGCGATATCGAGAAGATCTGGGCCAATGTCGAGGGCATCAAGAAGCTGTCGGACCGGGCGGTGGGGATCGGGCCGTTCGGCATCGGGCTGGATGGCCTGCTGACGTGGATCCCGATCGTCGGCACCGTCTATACGGTGGGGGCGGGGGGATGGCTGCTGACCCAGGCGGTCCGGGCCAAGGCGTCGCCGATGACCCTGCTGAAGATGTTCGGCTATCTGGGTGTCGACACGGCGACGGGCGAGGTGCCGATCCTGGGCGACGCGGTCGACTTCTTCTTCCAGGGCCATTTGCTGGCCGCCAAGGCCCTGCAGGCCGAGATGGAACAGACCCACTGGGTCGAGGCGCGCGAAGCGGATGCCAAGGCCTCAGGCGAGCATGAGCGGCACATGGAGGTGGTGGCGCGCGATCCGCAGTTGAAGCGGGTGGTGTATTTGCATGACTAAGGATTGCAGTAGATGATCTGTCGTTCGAGAAGACCATGATGGGTACGCGGCATGCGTATGACACTTCTGCTATGTGTTTGTCTGATGGTTGGTGCCGTGCCAGCCATCGCGCAAAGTCCACGTGAACTTGGCACCACGACGCGCGGTCGCATAACCCGCGATGCCAGCGCCGTCGCCTCCGCACAGGCAGCCGTCGATCGCGCAGGTTCGGACTGCCGAGTCACGAATGGCGTCGTCCTTGGCCGGGATGCAAACGGTGCTACGCACTACGAGGTGGCCTGCGCCTCGGACGACCCGGGCCTTATCGTTATCGGACCGCCGTATCGCTCTATCAGCTGCCTGGCCCTTGCAGCGAACGCCCGGACAAGGGGATCCACGGCCTGCCAGCTTCCGGCCAACAGGAACACGCGCCGTCACTATGTCCGCATGGCGTCCTCTGCAGGCATCGCCTGCGAGGTTCAGGAGGGACGACTGGTCGGGCAGGGTACAAGCGGCGCTTTTATTTATGAGATCAACTGCACAGGTCCCGAGGGCTACTGGATCGAGCCCTTGGCAACCGAATGGCTGGTGACTGATTGCCTTACCGTCAGGGCTTCGGGGGGAGAGTGCAGCCTGACGTCGCTTGGCGACGACCAAACCGCATTTGCATCGCGTCTACAGCGAACGGAGCTTGAAACCTGCGACGTTTCCGATGTCCGCGCTATGGGGAGAGGAGAGAGGGGGCTGTTCTTTGAAGTAAGATGCCGCCCATCGGAAGGAGTAGTGGCGAGGTTCGATGATGCTGGCACTCTGCTGGAGGTGATCCCCTGTGCGAACGCATCTTTGATCGGGGACGGCTGCCGATTGGATTAGGCGCGCGGTTCGTGCCGATCTGAACGCGAGATTGCGCCGCTGCGAGAGAATGATATATATCGCATACGAACCGTATATATATCAGGGCCACCCCATGGGCATCGTCAACATCGAGGATGAGCTGCACGAGCAGCTGCGGCGGGCCAGTCGGGTGTCGTGCCGGTCGATCAATGGGCAGGCGGCGTTCTGGATCCGGATCGGCATGCTGTGCGAGATGAATCCCGGTGTGAGCTATCAGGATCTGGTGGCGCGCGAGCTGAAGGCGGCGGGGGTGGATGCACCTGTGGCGGAGCCGGTCGCGGCGTGACCAAGACGCCGGCGGAAGTGGAGCTGATGGCCGAGGCCGGGCGGTTGCTGGCGCAGGTCTTCGCCCATCTGGACAGCCTGACACTGGCGGGGATGAGCACGCTGGAGATCAACGACCGGGTCGAGGCCTTCATCGTCGATGAGCTGAAGGCGCGGCCGGCCAGCAGGGGCCAGTATGACTATGGCTTCGTGCTGAACAGCTCGATCAATGCCGTGGTCTGTCATGGCGTGCCCTCGGCGGACGAGGTGCTGAGGGACGGGGACATCGTCAACCTGGACATCACGCTGGAGAAGGACGGCTTCATCGCCGATTCCAGCAAGACCTATCTGATCGGGGCGGTGTCGCCTGCGGCGCGGCGGCTGGTGCAGACGACATACGAGGCGATGTGGCGGGGCATACTGGCGGTAAAGCCCGGCGCGCGTCTGGGCGACATCGGCCATGCGATCGAGCGGCATGCGCGGCGGGCGGGCTATTCCATCGTGCGCGAATACTGTGGCCACGGCATCGGGCGCGAGATGCATGAGGCCCCGCAGGTGCTGCATTTCGGCAAGCCGGGGACGGGGCTGGTGCTGAAGGAAGGCATGACCTTCACCATCGAGCCGATGCTGAACCAGGGCCGCCGGATGGTCGAGACGCTGGACGACGGCTGGACCGTGGTCACCGCCGACGGGAAGCTGTCGGCCCAGTTCGAGCATACGGTTGCGGTGACCAGGGACGGCGTGCGGGTGCTGACCCTGCGGCCCGACGAGGTGCGGGGCGGGATGCGCCGGGCGGCCTGATGATCAGGCGCTTCGTGCCCTGTCCCGCAGCGACAGGCAGTAGCCGAAGGTGATGGCCATGCCGAGAATGATGGCACCGCACCCGCCGATCAGCGCCACGTTCAAGGGCGCGAAGGCCCACAGTCCAGCATAGATCAGGCCACTGATCGCCAGCGACCAGCCGCCGACGCGGGTCGCCTGACGGGCGCGGGCGTTGGGCACCATTCTCTTGGGCATCCGGTTCCCGAACGAGGCGACCATCAGCCCCGTCGCGCCCAGCACGATGCGTGTCGTCGTATCATGGTCGATGTAGCCCTGGTGTCGCGCGAAAGACGCGATGAGGGCCAGGACCAGTATGCCGCCGCCCCAGGCCAGGTCGGTGATCACATCCTTTTTCATTTTGCAGTCTCCTTGTTGGGCTCTGGCGCGTCCTCGCCCAGGCCGAATGAGTGAACGAAGCCCAGCAGCGCCTCTTCGAGGACCGAGAGCTTCAGGTGATAGATGACGGATTTTCCGGACTTTTCGGCGTGAACGAGATCGGCCTCCTTCAGCACCGCGAAGTGCGCCGACATGGTCGGTCTGGAGACGTCGAACCGGTCACTGAGATCGCCCGCGCTCATCGGCCCTTGCCGCAGCAGTTGCAGCACGCGGCGGCGGGTCGGATCGGAGAGGGCTCGGAAAACCTGGGACATGATAAGACAATTAGCTAAACGTCTAAATGAGTCAAGCGCGCGTTTCGCGGGCAGCGTCCAAGTGCTGAGAGTTCGGCGATTGTCCGCATTATCAGATCTTCCAAGTCTTTGATTTATATTCCGGATTGGGCGCGAGCAGCGTCATGAGACCGCCATAGGAAGCGGCTGGCGCAGACTGATCTCCGACATTCCCCCGGAGATAATCGCATGAGCGCCGACCGAACCGCCCGACTGGAGCTGCCGTATCTGGCGGCCGGGCAGATGCAGAAACACGTGACCCTGAACGAGGCGCTGACGCGGCTGGATGCCCTGGTGCAGACGCTGATCGTCAGCCGCACGATGACGGTTCAGCCTGCGTCGCCGGAGGAGGGGGCGCTGTATGTGCTGCCCGCCGGGCGGACGGGGGCGGACTGGGCGGCGCGGGCGGTGGGGACGGTGGTCCGGGCCGACATGGGCGGCTGGGTCGAGGTGCCGGTGCAAAACGGGCTGATCGCCCTAGTGCAGGACGCCGGCGAGCTGATCGTGCGGTCGGGCGGCGACTGGGTGGCGCTGGGGTCGCGTCTGCGGGCCTTGCAGGGACTGAGCCGACTGGGGCTGAACACGGCGGATGCGACCAATCCCTTTGCGGCGCGGGTGAACAAGGCGCTGTGGACCGCGCTGGAGAGCGGGGCGGGCGGTGACGGCGATCTGAGGCTGACGTTCAACAAGGAGGCGGCGGGCGATGTGCTGTCGCTGCTGTTCCAGAGCGGGTTTTCCGGCCGGGCCGAGCTGGGGCTGATCGGGGGCGACGACCTGACGCTGAAGGTCAGCGCGGACGGGACGACCTGGCATGAGGCGCTGAGTGTGGACCGGGCGACGGGTCAGGTCAGCCTGCCCAGAGGCGTGGGTCGGCGCGAGGTGACGGTGTTCAACGCCAGCGGCCCCTATGCCGTGCCGAGCTGGGCCAGAAGCGTCGAGGCCATCGTGGTGGCCGGGGGCGGTGGCGGCGGGGCCGGGGCGTTTGGTGCCTCTGGCGCGCGCTTCGGCGGCGGAGGCGGGGGTGGAGGCGGCGTCAGCCTTGCCAGCTGGTCGGCGGCGCGGGTTGCGGCGGGGCTGGACGTCGTGGTCGGCGGCGGAGGCGCGGGTGGTGTGGCCGGACCCGGCGGGGGTGGTAGCGGCAGCATCGTCTACCGTGGCTCGCAGGCCCTTCTGAAGGCCATCGGGGGCGGTGGCGGGGGACTAGGTACGAGCGCCAGTGGTCCTGCTGGATCGGCCGGGCTGGGGGCCACCAGCACCAATCCGGGCGGGGCGTCCAGCGTCAGTGCAACGGCCGGTGCGGGCGGCAGCTTTGGGCGGACCGATGCGCCGGGCGGCGGCGGCGCGGGCGGCGGGCTGGACGCCGGCGGTATCGCGAGAGCGGGTGGCGCGGGCGGTGATGGCGGTCTTTGCACCGCGACCTGTCCCGGGGGCGCGGGTGGGATCGGAGCGGTGGGCACGGCAGGCAGCGGCCCGAGCGATATCCTGCTGCAATGGGCAGGCGGCGGCGGAGGCGGCGGTGGTGCGGCGACCAGCGGCACGGGCTGGGCCGGCGCAGCAGGTGGTCCCGGTGGCGGCGGTGGCGGCGGCGGGGCCGGGGTCAGCGTAGGCGGACAGGGCGGTGCGGGCGGCAGCGGCATCGTCTGGCTGATCGCCGTCGGATGAGCCGCATCATGACCCGCAGGCGCATGCGCGAAGACACCGACCTGCTGGATGTCGAGGCCTGGGACACGCCCCGTCGGCTGAGTGACGAAGACCTGCACATCCATGACCTGAACGGTCGCGACGGCCCAGGCTGGCGCAGCGCCGTCGGCCTGTTCGATCCGGAGGATGGACGATGAGCGACCTGACGAAGACGTCTCCACCGACCCTGGCCGAGGGGCAATGGCTGTGGCGCAGGCTGTATGTCTATGTCGGCACGGCCGTGTGCTGGCTGCTGCTGGATCGTCTCATCGCCGTGGTGCCGCCCGAGGCCGCGCCCAGATTGGCGGAAGGGCTGATGGCGCTGCTGGCGCTGACACTGGTGCTGTATCTGGTCGCGCCGACGGCCCAGCAACTGATCGTGGGTCTGAGAAGCCTGCCGCCGCGTGTGAACGATGGGGGCCGTTGATGGGATTCGGTCTGTCGAAGCGGTCGCTGGTGCGGCTGGAGGGGGTACATCCACGGCTGGTGGCCCTGGTGCGCGAGGCGATCGCCCTGTCGCCGGTCGATTTCATGGTGACGGAGGGCCTGAGGACGCCCGAGCGTCAGGCGGCGCTGCTCCGGGCGGGCGCCAGCCGGACCAAGCGGTCGCGGCACCTGACAGGGCATGCGGTCGATGTCGCGGCCCTGGTGGACGGTCAGGTCCGCTGGGACTGGCCGCTGTATCCGCGCATCGCCGCAGCCTTCAAGGCGGCGGCGATGCGCCAGGGTACGCCCATCGTCTGGGGCGGAGACTGGCCGAGCCTGCGCGACGGGCCGCATTTCGAGCTGGACCGCAAGGTGTTCCCATGAGGATGCCGGGGGTGTTGCGTGCTCTGACGCCTTGGGGATGGGGCCTGATGGTGCTGGTGGTCGTCGTACTGGCTGTCGGTATCGGGCGAGGGCTGGGCCTGCGCTGGGATCCCTTTGACGTGGCCGGACGGCGGCTTGAGGCGGTGGAGACACGGGCCGAGACGCTGGACCGCGACCTGTCCGCCCGTCGGCTGGAGGTCGAGGGCGCGCAGGCGCAGGCGCGTCGGACGACACGCCATCATCAGACATTGAATGTGGTCGCCGCAACGACGGCTCGCACACTGGGAAGGACGGAACAGGCCCATGATGCTGAAATCCTGCTCGAGGCTGGTCGTGCCGATCGGCTGCGCGATCATGACCGCGAACTGTGCCGCCTCTCGCCCGCCGTCTGTGATACCGCCACGACTGACCCTGCCGGATGAGGCCGTGCAACCTTGTCAGTTGGCTGTGTTGCCGGATCGGCCGACGCGGGCAGACCTGGATGCTGCCTATGTAAGGCGAGGGGCGCAACTGGTGGCCTGCGAGGCGTCACGAGCCCTGGCGGTCGAGACGCTGATGGCTGAACGGGCGCTTCAGGATCGCTGGCGGTAGGGGCCAAGCGGCACAATGTGCAGGGTGACCCGGCAAAACCTGCCGACACCCGGCACATTCAGCCGGGTCGCGGACGTGGTAAACAAGAAGTACCGTAATGAAATCAGCGCCGACCGGTTTGGCACGATCGATAACCCGATGGTCCCGTCCTTGCTGAAGAGGTTTCGAACAAAATGTTCCCGGCAGCCAAAATGGCGTCGGACACCTTGAAACAAGGAATATCGTCATGGCGCTCAACAGCGTGAACACGAACGTCGGTGCAATGGTCGCTCTGCAGAACCTGCAGAAAACCAACGCTGAACTGGCAACCACTCAAAACCGCATCAACACCGGCAAGTCCATCAACTCTGCCAAGGACAACGGTGCCATCTGGGCGATCGCCCAGAGCCAGCGCTCCGAGTCCGCCTCGCTGAACGCTGTGAAGTCTTCGCTGCAACGCGGTCAGTCGACCGTCGATGTGGCGCTGTCGGCCGGTGAAAGCATTTCGGACCTGCTGACGCAGATGAAGACCCTGGCCCTGTCCGCTTCGGACACCAGCCTGGGCACTTCGGCTCGCGCTTCGCTGAACGAAGACTTCATCAACCTGCGCGATCAGATCACGACCGTTGTGGCAAACGCCAGCTTCGACGGCACGAACCTGATCAACGCAGGAACCGCAGGCTTCAAGGCTCTGGCCAATGCCAAGGGCTCGTCGACCATCAACGTTGCTCAACAGAACCTGTCGCTGGGTGGCACGATCGTGACCGTCGCAGCCGCCGGCGTTCTGGATACGGCGGCCAATGCGACCACCATGATCGCCACGGTCGACGCTTCGATCAAGAACGTCTCGACGGCTCTGTCCAAGCTGGGCACGGGCTCCAAGGCGTTTGAAAACCACCTGACCTTCGTCGGCAAGCTCCAGGACTCGCTGGACGCCGGTGTGGGCAATCTGGTGGACGCCGATCTGGCCAAGGAAAGCGCACGACTGCAGTCGCTGCAAACCAAGCAACAGCTGGGTGTGCAGGCTCTGTCGATCGCCAACTCCTCGACCTCGATCTTGCTGGGCCTGTTCCGCTAAGAACAAGCCACCTGGAAGGGCGGGGCTCCGGCTCCGCCCGACCACCCTATTCAGTAATCCCGACAACCAGTTCCTTTGAAGGAAGCCGTCGACGAAAGGTCGGCGGAGGGAGACATGAGCAACAATGCCGCCATAGCCGCTGTGACCACCGCCGCCGTCATGCCCGTCTCGGGAGGATCGGCAACCAGCGGTAACTTCAACGGCTCCAAGTCCGCCGAGAATGCCGAAAAGGCCTCGCGCTATCGCCTGGTGATTGAGGAAGGTCCCCAGGCCGGATCGTTCATCTACAAGACAATGGACCGGTTGACCGGCGAAGTTGTCCGCCAGTTCCCCCGCGAACAGGTCGTCCGGATGATGCAGTCCGACCAGTATGATGCGGGCGCGGTGATCGACACCACGGCCTGAGATCAGCGCACATCTCTATTTCGCCACGCAGGAGCGATCCGCGTGGTTATCGTGCGTTAACCATGTGTCCATCCTTGCGCCATAGCTTGATCCAAACATCTAAGGGTCGAGTCGGATGACGAATAGCGTCCATACCAATGCCTCCGCTGCCATCGCGCTGCAGAATCTGACGCGCACCAACGACCGGCTGGGCGAGGTTCAGGGCCGGATTTCCACGGGGCTGAAGGT
Organism: Brevundimonas sp.; assembly: GCF_041648055.1. GTDB lineage: Bacteria > Pseudomonadota > Alphaproteobacteria > Caulobacterales > Caulobacteraceae > Brevundimonas. The sequence goes on along the minus strand of NZ_JBAZPS010000004.1, from coordinate 20,062 downwards.
CCAGGGAGCCAAGGACAATGCGGCCATCTGGGCCATCGCCCAGCAACAGCGAGCCGATGTGGGTGCGCTGAGCGCCGTAAAGTCCAGCCTGGATCGCGCGACGTCTCTGGCGGATGTCGGATTGTCGGCCGGCGAATCGATCTCCGACCTGCTGAACCAGCTCAAGGAAAAGGTCGTCCTGGCGAAGGACGATTCGCTGAAGACCCAGTCGCGCAAACTGCTTGACGACGACTTCAAGGCGTTGCTGCGCGCCATTTCTTCGGCCGTCGAGAATGCGACCTTCGACGGTGGCAATCTGCTGAATGGCTCGTTGACCAATGGCGTGAAGTTCCTGGCCAATGCCGAGGCGACGTCGTTCGTGACGCTGTCGGGGGCAAACCTGACCCTGGGCGGTACCATCATCGAACTGTCGCTTTCGGACAGCCTGACGACGCTGACCGGCGCGACCAACGCCCTGACCAAGCTGGACGATTCCATCGCTCAGCTGAACTCGGCCCTGGGTTCGATGGGGGCTCAGGCCAAGCAAATCTCTGCGCACCGCACCTTCGTTGGCAAGCTGGTGGACACGCTTGAGGCGGGGATCGGCAATCTGGTCGACGCCGACCTGGCCAAGGAAAGTGCGCGGCTTCAGGCCCTTCAGGTTCAGCAGCAACTGGGCGCGCAATCCCTGTCGATCGCCAACCAGGCCCCGCAGATCATTCTGTCGCTGTTCCAGTAGGCGACAGCGTCAGTTCAGGCGGCGAGGGGCGGCGTGGCTGATGTGGATGGCGGCGCGGCGCACGCGGGCTGGCTGCGCGGTTGAAAGGCCGTACAGGGACAGCAGCGAAAGCAGCGGTTCGAAGAGCTTACTCAAGACGCAAATCTCCTTCGGCAGACCGGTTCAGGGCACAAGAAGGCACGGCATCGAAAACCCTTGTTAGCTGAGTCGGGCTGTGTGTCGCCAGAGGGCTGGTATGCGATTCCTGTGGGTCGTTAAGTCCATGTTACCCCCAAGGTTCCAGACTGGCCGACGGAGACGCGGTCTGTGATCAACAACAGCTATCTGCTGGGCCTGTTCGGGGGCACGTCGGCTACGACGTTTTCGTCCATATCGACGGCTGCGCCGAATGCGGCAGCGAACAGGCAGCCCACTCCGCCCTGGTCCACGACGGTGGAGGCCCCAAAGGCCAGCGATCTGGTACGGGCGGCACTGGGCGGTCGCAAGCTGATCAACGAGGATGCAGCCCAACTGGACGTCCGGTCGGCGTCGGCGGACTACAAGAAGCTGTTCGCCCTGTATCAGGGTCTGGATACCCTGAACGCCCTGACCAATCGCGCCGCGACCAAGGGGGTGAGTAGCCTGGAACTGAGCCAACTGGACAAGCGGTTCGCCTCTGGTCTGAGCGAGATAGGATCCTGGCTCACCTCGGCAGACTTCGACGGCATACGTCTGGCGCAAGGGACGGCGGGTGCGACCAGCAAGACGACGGCGGCGGTGTCGCGCGACAGTGCCGTGTCCGTGACTGGCCCGATCCACGAGGGTTCGCCAGATGCGCTGAGCCCTGCTTTCGCGGGCGATGTGAAGTTCAATATCGGGATCAAGCGTTCGAACAGCGACGCTACCGTGTCCATCGATCTGGCCGAGATGGGGGCAACCCCACGCACGCTGACGGCGGTGCTGAACCACATCAACGGCAAGCTGCAGGCCGCCGGCTTTGAGACCCGTGTCGGGCGCGAACTGGTCCCCGTGGCCCCCAAGACGGTGACGGTGGGCGGCAAGCCGGTCACCCTGCCACCCGGACCCGATCAGTTTGCGCTGGTCGTGCGGGGAAGTGTTGGCGAGACTGTCAGCTTCTCCGCAGGCGAGCGGGCGGACGCCGTCTACGTCGTGCAGGCCAGCGGGACGACGGGCGGCCAGCAGGTGCTGAAGTTCCAGACCGACACGGGCGGGACTGCGCCGGATGCCGTGGCGCGTCCGGGTGAAACCTATTGGGTACCGGGCAGGGCAGGACAGACGGCCTTGCCAGCGGGCGTAGAGACCGTCCGGGCCAGCGCCACAGGCCCGGACGGGTCGCTGTGGCTGGTCGCAGATCTGGAAGCCGGGCCGGGCAACCAGCCGATCAAGGGCCAGAAGGATGTGGCCCTGATGAAGATCGATTCGGCCGGGCGCGTCGTCTCGACCCAGACGCTGGGTGCGGCTTCGACGGCCAGCGGCTATGCGATCGCGGTCGATGCGGACGGCAGGGTCGCGGTGGCAGGCTCGGTGACGGGGGCACTGGAGCCGGGCAAGAGCGGCGATGTGGCAGGCGTGGCCGACAGCTTCGTCACGATGTTCGACGCCGAGGGCAAGGAGATCTGGACCCAGCGACGCGGGGCGCGGGCGGCCGATGAGGCGACGGCCGTCAGCTTCGGTGCCGATGGGATGGTCTATGTGGCCGGGCGCGCCCAGAGCGCCATGACCGGCGGCGTCGCCCAAGGCGGTTGGGACGGCTATGTCCAGGCCTTCAGCGAGACCCAGGCACACATCTATGCGCCCGTCGTGGCAACCAGCGCGGGCGTGCAGCAGTTCGGCACCAACGGGACCGACGGTGTGGACGCCATCGCGGTGGACGGGGCCAACCTGTATTCCGCCGGTGTCGAGAACGGCAAGATGATCGTGCGACACTTCAGCCTGGATGCCGGCGGCAAGCCGACGCTGGTGTCGTCGCGCGATCTGGGCTCGGCCAGTGGCGAGATCGCAGGTATTTCGGTGTCCAATGGCCAGGTGATCCTGACCGGCACGACGCGCAATGCGGCCCTGGACATCGGCACGGTCAATACGGCCCATCACGGCGGCACGGACGCCTTCGTTGCAGTGTTGCAGGGCTATCTGGCAGCGTCGGGGCAGGACCGGCTGACCTATGTGGGCACCGCCGGAAACGACACGGCGGCGGATGTGAAGGTCGTCGACGGCAAGGTCTGGGTGACGGGCGTGGCCGACAGGCCCGAGGGGGCCAAGGAGACCGATCCGACCAAGGCCTATCTGGCCCGCATCGATGCCCAGACCGGGGCCGAAGAGTGGCGCAGGGACTGGGAGGGCAATGGGGCCCAGGCCGCCCCCCTGACCCTGGCTGTCGCCAAGGACGGAGCCAGCATTCTGGATCGGCTGGGCCTGCCGCAGGGCGAGATCGACCAGGGTGGCTCCAAGACGCTGACTGACGCGACATCGCTGAGGGTTGGCGACCGGTTCTATGTTTCGGGCGCGGACGGCGGGCGGCAGGTGGCGGTGACCATTGATGCCCGCGACACCCTGCAATCCCTCGCGCGAAAGATCGAGCAGGCGTCCAATCGCAAGCTGAAGGTCACGCTCACGACAGAAACCGCCAAGGCCCAGGCGGGGGATACGCCATCGGCCCTGTTCGCCGGTTTGCAGCGGCTGACGATCACGGCGCGTGATGGGTCGACCGGGGCGATGTTGACGGCCGGGGAAACAGGCCGCGACGCGCTGGCTGGCCTGGGCCTGTCACAAGGCTATATCGGCGCGACGACAGGCGAAGACATCATTCGCACCTTCGGGCTGAATCTGACGGGCGGCATGAACCTGGGCAGTCCAGAAGCGATCAAGGCGTCGGGTGAGAAGCTTCAGGCGGCGATGAAGGCGGTGCGCGACGCTTACAGGGCGCTGGACCCCACGACGACAACGGCCAAGCCGGTCGGGCAGGCGCCGGCCTATCTGACGGCGCAACTGGCCAACTATCAGGCGGCACTCGCCAGATTGACCGGATAAACGGGATAGTCTGCGAACAGCGTTGACGCATCGGGGTCGGGCAGGGTTATTGGGGGCCTGTCCCACGTGAGTGCCGAATGCCCCAAGACAACCGCATCCTGATCGCGATCGGCGCTGGCATAGCGATCATAGCGGCCGTGGTGATCGCTCTGTTGCTGAACGGCGGCCGCGACGAGCCTGCGACACCGCCCCCGGCCGCCCAAGGCGGGCTGACCATCGATGTCGCGGATGCGCCGGGCCTCGATTCCGAGCGGGAGCTGCGCTGTTTCGTCAATGGACAGTTCGTCGGCATGGCCAATCTGGCGGACTGTGCCCGTCAGAACGGCCTGGCGACCGAGGCCATGGATGTCGGCATTGACCAGAGCGGCCAGGCGGCCGCCTTCGTGCCGCCTGCGGGCCCACCGCCTGTGGAAGACCTTCCTGTGATCGAGCTGGAGCCTTATCCTGTCGATGTGACCGAACCGGAGCGGCCGGCCAGCCGACCGACGCGCGTTGGCAGCGCCTGCCTGCGCCACACCGGCTCTGACTGGCGGTCGCTTTCGAACAACATGAGCCTGGAGGCCTGCGTCCAGGCGCTGTATTCGGGAACCTGCGTGCGTCCGGGTGACGCTCAGTACGGCCGCTGGGGGGATACCACCGTGCGTCTGGTTGCCGGCCGGGTTGAACAATCCGCCGACAACAGCCGTTTCAGCACCCTGGTCGAGCAGGACCGCAGTTGTCAGTTTCCGGAGTTGCGCTGATGAAGCCCGCATTCATGACCGCCGTCGCCTTGGGGATCGGGGCGTTTGGGCTGGCCGCCTGCGAGAAAGATATCAAGGCCCCGTTTGATCAGGGCGTCTGCTATGTCGTCGAACTGGGTGAGGAGGGCTCCGATCCCGTATTCAATAAGGTGGCCGACAACCAGCCGCAGATCGAATATTGCGCCGCGCGCCTGGAGGAAGTGCGTCAGCGCTTCCTGAACCTGGGGGGGACCCGCACGGAATTGATCGGAGCCTATCAGGGCAGCTTCCTGTTTCTCGACTCCTCGGGCGCACGCCGGGCCCAGACGCTGAACGGTACGCGGTATTTCATGATGGCGCGCACGGGCGACGGGCGACTGGCCGTACCCGGGACGATCGAACAACGCCCGGCGGCACTCGCACCCGCACCTTGACGGCGTGAACAAAAAAAGAACATACAGGCGCGATCGGTGATTGCGTCTTAACGGCAACAACAGGAAATTCGGTCATGGCGGGTAGCGTCAACAAGGTTATTCTGGTCGGCAATCTGGGCAAGGACCCGGAAATCCGCACCCTCAACTCCGGCGAGCGCGTCGCCAACCTGTCGCTGGCGACGTCCGAGAGCTGGCGCGACAAGTCGACCGGCGAGCGCAAGGAAAAGACCGAGTGGCACCGCGTGGTCATCTTCAACGAGAACATCGTCAAGGTGGCCGAGAACTATCTGAAGAAGGGCTCGACCGTTTATATCGAGGGCTCGCTGCAGACGCGGAAATATGAGCAGGCGGGCGTCGAGAAATACACGACCGAGATCGTCCTGCAGAAGTTCCGCGGTGAACTGACCATGCTGGGCGGCCGTGATGGCGGTGGCTCGGGCGGCGGCGGCGGTGGCGGTGGATCGCGCGGCGACGATGACTATTCGTCGGGCTTTTCGACCGGCGGAGCGAACAAGCCGAGCGGTCCCAAGGAAAGCTACGACCTGAACGACGATATTCCGTTCTGAAGCCAGACAGGCGTCACACCCCCTAACCCGATGTGATGGGCGGCACGGTGCAGGCCGCGCTATGCCGTCCCTATGATCACGCCCGACAAGCCGCACAGTCCGCTGACCCTTGTCGAGATCGCCGCCATTGTCGCGGTGGTCGTGATCTGGGGCGTCAACAATGCCGCGGCCAAGCTGGGGACCGAAACCCTGCCGCCGCTGCTGATGGGGGCAATGCGTTTTGCCCTGGCGGCGGCCTGTCTGATCCCGTTCGTGCGGCCACCCTTTCCCAACTGGAAGAGCCTGCTGATCATCGTGGGCGTGGGCGGGCCATTGCACTATGGCCTGATCTACCTGGCGTTCTGGCTGGCCCAGGACGTCAGTCCGGTGTCGGTCGCGGCCCAACTTTGGGTGCCGTTTACCGCACTTTTTGCCTTCCTGTTGCTGGGGGAGCGACTGTCCAGGTTTGCCCTGATCGGCATGGGCGTTGCCTTTGCCGGTGTGGCCTGGATGACGCTGGATCCGCATGCGATCGAGGACTGGAAGGCTATTCTGGTGGCGATCGCGGCCAGTTGCGCCTGGGCCCTGACCACAGTCATTGCGCGCCGGACCACCTCGATCCCGCCACTGAAGATGCAAGGTCTGCTGGCGCTGGTGGCGCTGCCGTCGCTGGCTTTTGCCTCGGCGGTGTTTGAAACGGGCCAGTGGCAGGCGGTCCAGCAGGCCGACGCTCTGGTCTGGGCCTGTGTAATCTGGGCCGGACTGGTGTCGTCGGTGCTGGCCACGACCCTGGTGTTCTGGCTGGTCCAGAAACGCGAAGCGGGACGGGTGACGCCTTATCTGCTGGCCACGCCGGTGGTGTCCATCCTGATCGGCTGGGGTTTCATGGGCGATGTGCTGACGACGCAGATACTGGTCGGAGCCGCCCTGACCATGGGCGGTGTCGGGATCGTGGCCTTGGCTGAGCGGGGCTTGAGGGCTGGGGCGACCAAGGGCTGAGAATCAAATCAGGCCCGAACGCGTGGCGTCCGGGCCTGATTCTGTCGTGCGTAATGTCTGGCTCAGAGGCCGGGCAGCTTGAACCCGCTGTCGCGGCGCGGGGCGATGCTGATACCCGAGTTGCCGACCAGGGCTTGATAACGTGCGTATTCGGTGGCGGGGTCGATGACGACGGCACCGTCGGCGGTCTGGGTTGTTGTGGCGGCCTGGCTGGCGGGGTCTTCACGACGCCAGAACATGATGCGGTCGGCCCAGCCCGATTCCTTGTGCGCGAGATCGCCGAACTCATCGTCCACGACATAGCGGGCGAGGGGATCGGCGCGGTCACCGCCGGCCTGGGCCACCAGAATCTGTTCACCGGCCGAGCGGGTCACGGCCTGGCGCTGACCCAGAAGGATCTGGCGTGCTGCCGATTCAGGAGCCAGTTCCTGAGGGCGGGGCTGACCCGGTGCCGGCGGCGTCAGGCCGTACTCCGGCGGCACCGTCAGGGGGGCGGTGGAAACCGTCAGGAACTCGTCCGGGGTGACCTTGGCCAGACCAACGCTGCGCGACAGGGTGCTGCATGCCCCCAATGCCAGGGTGGACGCGGCTACGGTCAGGATAGTCAGGGTACGAAGGCGCATGGTCACTCTCGGTGTCGGACTGGATCGCGCAGCCAAGGCGGGCGCATGTCAGACCGTGGATGAAGCGTTTGATTACGACTTTTCGGCGGCGCCGCCAACCTTGGCCGCCTGTTCGCTGCGCAGACTGTCCCAGATCAGCAGGACGACACCGACGGAAATGGCGCTGTCCGCGACGTTGAAGACCCAGGGGAAGAACCCCGTGCCAGAGAAATCCAGAAAGTCGACGACGAAGCCAAACCGGATCCGGTCGATAACATTGCCGATGGCCCCGCCCATGACCAGACCGATGGCGGCGATCAGCAGGCGGCGGTCGGCCTTCAGAGCCCACCAGCCCAGGGCTCCGGCTACGAGGATCGAGAAGACGCTCAGATACCAGCGGGCCGAGCCGTCGCCGAACAGGCCGAAACTGACGCCGCGGTTTTCGACCCAGGTCAGGTTGAAGATCGGCGGCAGGACGGTGACCTGCCCCATCTCCTGCAAGTCCAGGCCTGAAATGATCCAGGCCTTGGTCAGCTGGTCGAAAATGACGATGAAGAGGGCCAGGCCGAAGGCGGCATAGGCGATGCGTGGGATTTTCATTCGGGCCGCTGAATTGTGAAGCGCTCCGGTTAGCAGCCCCGTCGCAGCCCGCGAAGAGGCAAAAAGCGCGGAAATGCACGGTGCGATCGCGTTGAGAAGCGGTTTCCCGGCCAGAAAGGGTTGCCGTCAGGTCGGCATCGCCCCAAATGTAGCGCTTAAACAACCGAGTAATTCTCTGCCCATATCGAAGGAGCGCCGATGCCGCATGCCGACAGCCTGATTCTGATCCTGGTCGGCGGCTTCGTGCTGGCCTTCATCTTCGGCATGTTGGCGAACCGGCTGAAGCTCTCACCGCTGGTCGGCTATCTGGTGGCGGGGATTGCGGTCGGACCGCATACGATCGGCTTTGTGGCCGACCCTGAACTGGCTCCGCAGCTGGCCGAGATCGGTGTCATCCTGTTGATGTTCGGCGTCGGGCTGCATTTCTCGCCGAAGGATCTGATGAAGGTCCGCAAGGTCGCGGTGCCGGGGGCTTTGGTTCAGATCGCCTCAGCCATAGTGCTGGGCTGGCTATTGGGCCGGTTCGTGCTGGGCATGTCGGACGTCGAGGCCCTGCTGATGGGTTTTGCCCTGTCGGTGGCATCGACTGTCGTGTTGATGCGGGCTCTGGAGGAACGACGGCAGAACAAGGGCGAGATCGGGCGTATTGCGGTCGGATGGCTGATCGTCGAGGACCTGGTGATCGTCCTGGCCTTGGTCATGTTGCCCATGATGGTCGTTCCAGAAGGTCAGGCGGTCGCTGCCGGGCCGCTGGCGCTCAGTATGGCCTGGACCCTGGTGAAGGTGGGCGCGTTCGTGGCCTTCATGCTGATCGTGGGCGGGCGTGTCCTGCCGTGGCTGCTGATCAAGATCGCCCATACCAAGTCGCGGGAGCTTTTTACGCTCGGGGTCCTGGCCATTGCGCTGGGGATCGCCTGGATTGCCTATCAGCTATTCCACTCGTTCGCCCTGGGAGCCTTCCTGGCGGGGCTGGTGCTGAACGGAACGCCGCTGGGGCACAATGCGGCGGAGCGGTCGTTGCCGCTGCGTGATGCGTTCGCGGTGCTGTTCTTCGTCTCGGTCGGCATGCTGTTCGACCCCATGATCCTGGTTCAGCAGCCCTGGGCCGTTCTGGGCGTGCTGGGCATCGTCATCGTTGGCAAGACAGTGGCAGCCCTGGTCATCACCACGGCTTTCAAATTGGATCGCAAGACCAGCCTGACCGTGGCGGCATCCCTGGCCCAGATCGGGGAGTTCAGCTTCATCCTTGCCGCTCTGAGCATGAGCCTGGGGGCCATGAGCCAGGAGACGCACGACCTGATCTTGGCTGCTGCCCTGCTGTCGATTTCGCTTCACCCGTTCGTGTTCAAGCTGATCGACCGGATGGGGGCCGCGCCGGATCCCCAACGGATCGCCCGCGCCGAGGCTGCAGAGGCCTCGATCGCGAGCGGGCCGAAGGTGACCGACCTGGTCTAGGCTGCGGTCAGAGCACCCCGATCATTGAGGCAACCAGCGGGTGGCGGACGATGTCGCCCTCGGCCAGTTTGACGACCGAGATGTCGGGCACGGCTTTCAGTCGCTCGGCGATGTCGGCCAGGCCGGAGATGCCGGGCAAGAGGTCCGACTGCTGCGGGTCGCCGGTGACCACCATGGTCGAATGCCAGCCCAAGCGGGTCAGCAGCATCTTGAGCTGGACGTAGGTGCAGTTCTGGGCCTCATCGACGACGATGAAGGCGTTGTTCAGCGTGCGGCCGCGCATGTAGCCGATGGGGGCGATCTCGATCAGCCCCTCGGCCATCAGGGCCTTGACCCGCTTCATCGACAGGCGATCGGACAGGGCGTCGTAGAGCGGGCGCAGATAGGGGGCCAGCTTGTCCTCCATGTCGCCGGGCAGGAAGCCGATGGATTCGCCTGCCTCGACAGCGGGACGGCTGAGGACGATGCGGCCGATCTTTCCGGCTTCCAGAGCCTCCACGGCCTTGGCAACGGCGAGGTAGGTCTTGCCCGTGCCTGCCGGACCGAGGGCCAGGACCAGATTGTGGTGGTCAATGGCCGCCATGAGTTCGGCCTGACCTTCGGACTTGGGCTTGAGGGTCTTCAGATAGGCCTGGTCACGGTCGTCATTGGACGGAAGCGGCGACCAGCCTGCGTGTGTTGGCAGACGTCTCACCTTGGCATCGTCCATGAACTGGCGGGTATCCAGGACACCGTGTTCACGGCCGGTGTCGCGGGTCTGTCGCTTGATGGCTGCACGCTTGGTCATGGACGCCTCATTCCTTCAGGCATGAAAAAGGCGATGCCGCAAAAGCATCGCCTGGGGAGACAGTGGGGAGGAAGTGGAGGACGGAGTCGCAAGCGCCGCCCGGGTCACAGACACGCCCTCTGATCGAGGGGGAGACTGACAGCGGAGAAGACCGCCGACCGGAACGCGTCACGCGCGTCCTCCTTGGGCTATGACCGGACCGGGCTTGATCCGGTTTCGGATCCGGGGCCGAAATGGCGACCACGAATCGCATCAACAGAATGATGCTAGCGTGGTTTACGATGGGTTAAAGCGCCCAATCGACGAAGAATAAGGTGATGATTTCATGACGGTTTATGCGTTGGCGGACAAGAAACCGCAGCTTCCGCCAAAGGGCGAATACTGGATTGCACCGAACGCGACTGTGTCAGGTGACGTGATTCTGAAGCCCGGCGCCAGTATCTGGTTCGGGGCGGTCGTGCGCGGCGACAATGATCCGATCACGATCGGGCGCGACACCAATATTCAGGATGGCAGCGTGCTGCATTCAGACCCCGGAGAGCCTCTGACGATCGGCGACGGGGTCACGGTCGGCCATATGGTGATGCTGCACAGCTGCGAGATCGGGGACAACACCCTGATTGGCATCGGCGCGGTGGTGCTGGGCCGGGCGAAGATCGGGAAAAACTGTCTGATCGGGGCCAATGCCCTGATCACCGAGGGCAAGGTGATCCCGGACAACAGTCTGGTCATGGGTCAGCCCGGCAAGGTGGTGCGCGAACTGGAGCCCGGCCAGATCGAAGCGTTGAGGGTGTCGGCCCAGCACTACGTCCAGAACTGGAAGCGCTACATCGACGATCTGACCGAGGTGTCAGAGTAGGGAAGGGTTTCAGGCGATGCGGCGGCCGTGGATGGCGGCCAGGCTAAGGGGCGGGCGGCCTGTCGTGCCGACGCCAATGCAGACGCGACCCGTCAGCAACCGGCTGTCGCCTTCACCAAAAGCCAGGGTCGAAAGGGGTGCGTAAAGACCGACCACGCGGTCGATCTGGCCGGAAGGCCCGCGCAAGGGGGCCAGGGTGACCTCGATCAGGTCACCGGACAGGCCGATGGCGGCCTTGACGACGACGGGGCGCGCTTCCTGAATGCACTGAGCCAAGGCGGCCGAGACCATGGCGTGCGAGGTTTCGCGCCACAGGGTCAGCAGCGAACGATCTTTCTGCGTCAATCCGTGGAACGACTCGATCCAGCTGCCGGCGGTCCGCAGTCTGCAGCCACCCACATTGATCTCGGCCATGAACAGGCGGGGCAGGCGAAGGCCCATAGCATCGGGATGAAAGCTGTTGCGATTTGGAACGCCAGCCGTGGTCGATGGCCGGCGCGACAGGCTCGTCCAATGATCGATCAGCAAATGTGTGTCGGCATGGAACATCGAAACGGCCTCCGGCTGCCGCGTCGCAAGACCTACGCCGGAGTGGGGCCGTGCGAAGGCAACGGAAATGAAAGGCTTTTGCTGTCTTGATGCCGGCTGGAGCGCCGCACCCCTTGCGGCGCGCGTGCGAAATTTCTGGAGGGTCGGCCCATGCGGGTGCGGATCAAGACATGGCTGCCGGCCCTGGTGGGCTTCGTCGCCCTGACGGCCTTTGCCGACAAGGCGGCGGCGCAATGCGGCGCAGGCTGCGAGCCCCCGCCGCCGCCGTGCTGTGAGCCCCCGCCACCACCGCCGCCGCCACCTCCGCCCCCGTCATGCTGTGGCCAGCCGCCATCACCGCCGTTTGGCGGCGGGAACTTCGGCGTGAACGTCAATGTGAACGTCAACGCCAATGGCAATGCGAACGGCAATGCCAACTCCAATGCGAACTCCAACTCCGGCCGTGGCTTCATCGGTGCCCGCTCGGGCGGAGGCTTCTACGGCGGGGGTGGGGGCGGCTCCGCCTATGTGACGGTCGATCAGCCCTATCCGACCTCAATCAGCGGCTTGAACGTCGAGGGTGGGGTTACACGTCGCCTCAACCGCGTGGCCTTCGAGGCGAGCCGTCGGGTCGAGAAGCGCGTCGTCATCCAGGCCTTCTGCATCGATGCGCGCAATGTGCCGCACGCGGCGTCACAGGTTCGCGCGGGCCGCGAAGTGGGTCTGGACTATGAGGGCGAGCTGTATCGCTGCCTCGCCGGGACCTATCTGCAGGCCACAATCGCGGACTACTCGGGCGACATCAATTTCGACCACGGCGAGACCATGCGCTGCGAGCGTGGTCAGGCCCTGTGGTTCGGCAATGGCGGGACGGTCGAGTGCCGGACCCAGAAGGCCGAGCGCGACTGCAACGAGCGTTCGCTGCTGCGCCGCTATGGGGCCGGGGTGAAGATCCTGACCATGTTCCGTGAGGAAACCTACACGGACTACCGCGAAGAGTGGGTCGAGGAAGCCGCCGCCATGGTGTCCGGCGCGACCATGACCCTGGATGGTGGCGTGGGTGGCCGGGTATTCTGAACGGGCGTGAATGCCCCGTTCAGGTGCGGGTCAGCCGCACCGGCCTAGAGATACAGCGTCGGCTTCGTCGACGATCCTGAGAAACGAACTGGCCCCGGTGGAGCGATCCACCGGGGCCTTTTTTCGTCCTAGTGATTGTCCTGCCTATTGGGCGGCAGGTGTAGCAGCAGCGGTCGCCGGGTTGGCGGACACGACGAGCGCGCGCCAGGCGGTATCCGACTTCAGATACTGCTGGGCGAGGCGCTGGATGTCGGCCGGGGTGATGGCCTCCAGGTCCGAGATGTGGCTGAGGGTCTGCTCGACATTGGCCGGCTTCTCGGCGACCTCCGACAGTTGACCCAGCCAGTATTCATTACCCGCCTGACTGCGGCGCAGGGTCTCGATTACGGGCAGGCGAGCGCGGTTCAGTTCGTCATCGGTCACCGGCGTGTCGCGCAGGTTGGCGACGATGTCGTTGACGGCCGTCCAGAAGGCGTCGGCCTTGTCGGACGCGATCTCGGCCCGGATGGAGATGGAGCCATAGCCGGGGAAGACGTCCGAGGCGCTGGCACCGACGCCGGGCGAATAGGCCAGAGCCTGACGCTCGCGGATCTCGTCCAGAACGCGCAGCTTGAGGACTTCGGACAGGATGCTGGCCTGACGGGCGGCGGTGCGATCGTCGACGGCGTCCGTCGTCGGCCAGGCGATGTAGGCCAGGGTCTGTTCGGCCGGACCGTTGTGGGTCAGTCGGACAGGCTCGGCGTTACCCGCCGGGAAGCGGCGCTGATCTGCCCCGGGCGCGGGGGCCAGGTCGGGACCACGCGCAGGCAGGGCACCGAAGGTCGAGGCAATGCTGGCAATGGCATCATCGACGGTGACGTCGCCGACCATGACAATGTCGATCGGGCCGGTGGACAGGCCCCGGCGAACGCCCTCGCTCATCTCCTCATTGGTCCAGCCTGCGATGTCCTCTGCAGTCGGCACAGCTTCGCGCTTGTCTCCGCTGGCCAGAAGTTCGGAGGCCTGAAGGCCGAAGGCTCCACCCGGTGTCGCCATCTGCTGGGCAATGATCTGGGGGAAGAAGGCCTTGATCTGCTGGAACGGCGCAGGACGCAGACCCGGATCGGTCAGATAGGCGGCCAGCACCTGGGTCTGTAGTTGCAGATCCTGTGGCCGAGTCGCACCGGACAGGACGTAGGAATCGCCGTCCAGCGAATAGCCCGCCGAATAGATGCGGCCATTCAGGACGCGGCTGAGTTCGTCCGCTGTAAGCTTGCCCAGACCACCGGCCGCGAAGACCAGCGGTGACAGAGCTTGAGGCTCGATACGGTCGACAGGCAGGCCCAGTTCGCCGATGCCGGTGCGCACGCTGACCAGAACCTGTTCGTCGCGGAAGTCGGTGGGCTTGACCGTCAGGCGCACGCCATTGGCAAAGGTGACGACCGTGGCCCCGACCGAGGCGATTTCGGTACGGCTGGCGACCGTGCCGGGGGTACCGAACTCGGCATAGGGCCACTCCAGGTCAGCTTGAGCAGCGGGCGCGGCGACGGGCACAAGGCGTGAAGCCTCTAACGCCGCGGTGACGGCCGCTTCGCCGCCTTCGATCTCGACGGGGGTGACGACCAGTGCCAGCGGGCCGCCACCTTCGAAGACAGGCTTGATGGCTTCATTGACCTGGGCTGCGGTCAGGCCTTCGGTCGCAGCGTTGAACAGGTCCAGATTGGTCTGAGGCGCGGTGAAGACGGTTTGGGCGTTGACCGAGCCGGCCAGGGCTCCAGCCAGAGCAGGCGTGCGCCGCGTGGCGGCACCGGCGACGGCGTTCTCCAGCGCGGTGCGACTTTCCGTGATTTCTCGCTGAAGTTCGGCGTCTGAAACACCGTACTGGACCAGGCGGCGCTGCTCCTGCTCGATGGTTTCCAGCGCCCGCTTCCATTCGCCGGGATTGAACTGGGCGGAGACTGAAGCGATCGCGACACTGTCGGCCAGTTCACCTTCACCGCCACCGGCGCTGATGAAGGGCGGATTATCGGCGCGGGCCAGTTCGCCCAGGCGGCGGTTCAGGACAGCTGTGCCGAGGCTGCGCAACAGGTCTTGCCGACGCTCTGAAACAGTGTCGGGATTGCGGTCCGGCGCGCGGGTCCAGTTGATCTGGATGGAGGACTGAATGCCGGGCTCGACCAGGATGGCGGTTTCCGGTTCACGCGGGGCGACGGTGCCCAGATCGGGTTCAGGGGCGGCGGGACCCTTGCCCTGCCATTCGCTGAACTCGGCGCGAACCTTGGCTTCCATGACGTCGACGTCGAAGTCGCCGACGGCCACGAAGGTCGCGCGTTCAGGGCGATAGTAGCCGTTGTAGAATTCCACGAAACGCTCGCGGGGGGCCGTGCGGATAATGTTCAGGTCGCCGATCGGCAGGCGATTGGCCAGGCGCTGGCCGGGTGCCAGCAGGCCGATCTGGGCCTTGATGGAGCGCAGGCCAGGGGTGTTGCGCAGGCGTTCTTCGCCGACAATCACGCCGCGTTCGGCATCGACGGCTTCTGGAGCCATCAGGGCTTCGGAGACCTGTTCACGCATGATGCGCAGGGAGGTGTCGACGGTCTCGTCGTTCGTCCGAGGCAGTTCCAGCATGTACACCGTCTCGTCGAAGCTGGTGTAGGCATTGGTATCGGCACCGAAGGCCAGGCCCAGACGCTCGAGAATGCGCAGCAGGTCGTTCTCGGGGATCTTCGTCGTGCCGTTGAAGGCCATGTGCTCCATGAAGTGAGCCAGACCCAGCTGGTCCTCATTTTCCATCAAAGAGCCGGCGTCGATGCGCAGTCGGAAGCTGGCCTGACCGGGAGGCGTCGCATTGCGCAGCAGGGCGTACTGCATGCCATTGGGCAGGGTGCCGAAACGGACGTTGCTGTCTGCGGGAATGTCGCTGGTCGCCTGGGCGAACGGATCGGTGGGGGCCTGAGCCTGGGCCAGGGCCGGGGCGGCGGTGATCAGGACGCTGGCCGAGGCGGCGACGAGTAGAAGCAGGCGACGAGGGGAACGCATAAGACAGTCTCTTTCCGAAGGGCGCAGGGGCCTTCGATGAGGCCGCGCCGGTCAAGGTCTGGGACTGTGGCAAGAAGTTGTCACGGTCCTGTGCCACCTTTCGGTGACAAGGACGCTTGACGCAAGTTACCGAATGTTAATTTCCGGGGCGTGAGACATAGAAGGTCGCCGAGTTGCCGGTGGCATTGGCCCCCGTGATCACGGCGCGGCCCGACCCGGCGACGGTGGTGTTGGCCGTCGCGGAGACGTCACCTTCGTTGGTCTGGGTGTTGCGGACTTCCATATAGCCATTGCAGGTCGAGCAGCCGTAGCCGGTGACGGTGTTGCCCACGGCGTCGGCCCCGACATAGACGTCGTAGCCATTGGTACCGCTGAAGGTGGCAGTGGAATCGACGCCGCCTGTGTTCAACTGGGTATTGTCTAGCTCCAGATAGATGTCGTTGTTGCCGACCGACAGATCGTTGCCTGCGGCGCGCGACGAGGCCGTGGTCGCACCATAGTCGAAGGCGGTGGTCAGGGCCGAGGAGCGGACGAAGCTTCCGTTCTGCTGATCCGAGGCGACAACGACGCTGCCGCCCTGATTATACAGATTGGCCTGGTTGGCGCTGGCGCGGGCGCGGGCGGCCAGGTCCCAGGCGTTGCCGGCGTTGGAGCTGGCTTCGGCTTCGATGAAATCGCCGGTCGAGCGCTGGCCTATCGTCAGGTTCTGGCCGGAGGTCTGGCCGGAGTTGACCTCGACCGCATTGGCGATGGCCTGGCTGGTCACGCCTGCAGTTGCGGGGATGTATTGTGCCTGGATACGGCCGAACGAGCGGACGGTAGCCGAGGAGGACTGATCGACGGAGCCGTCGATAAAGGCCCCTTCGCCGTAAGCCGCGACGGTGTTGGAAATGGCCGTGGCGTTGACGTTGGCCCCGCCGAGCAGCCGTGCCGAGCCCGCAGGACCGACCTCGGTGGTCGCGCTGACCAGACCGCCGGTGTTCGACTGGGTCGCGTCCAGCGTCACGTCGGCCCCGTAGCCGCTGGCGGCGAGATAGTTGCCGGCGGCCTGGGTCGTGGCATTGATCACGCCATAGGTGTCGCCCGAGGCGTTGATGTCGGTGCGAGCCACCGAGTCGCCGCGCATATCCTGCGTCGAGCTGACCGTGACGCTGCCGTTGTAGACAGCACCGGTCAGGGTGTTGCCCTGGGTGACGGTGGTGACCGTGACCTGTTCCTGGGCATTGACCACGTTCAGCGTCTGGCCCGCGATGACATCGCCCAGTTGCAGCTGATTGTTCAGGACGACGCTGTCGTCCTCGCCTGTGGGCGGCGGTGGCGTTTGCGCGCAGGCGTCAGTAGCGACTGCGGCGAACATCGCCGTCGCGAGCATCGTGCCAGCGAGACGGATCCGCTCGTGTTGCGCCATTGTTCGTGTCCGTGTTGGGGTAGGCGGGATAGTAGCCGCCGGTCGGGCCGACCGTACCGCCCAAGGGGTCGGGTCCGGCCGACAGGCAGACCTCCGGTCCCGGAGCGCCATACAGATTGGCCATGAATTCGACGGTGGCGCGCTCGATCAGGGCTCGCACCGCCAGCTGGACGGGTTCCAGCCCGCCTTCGCCCGCCGAGATGTCGAAGACGTTGCCGTTCAGGAAGTCGAAGACGCCGGCGGAGATTTCGCGGCCGATGATCTGCTTCTGATAGGAGACGACATCGACGACCTCCATCGTCTGGGTCTGGACCAGACGAAGGTCGATGGCGACGTTCATGACGTAGGATTTGCCGCTGAAGGCCGTGGACAGCGGCGTGCCTGTCTCGACCTGACCGGCGGCCGCGTCGAAGCCACCCGAGCGGATGTTGTAGTTCACCTCGGTGATGCCGCCGACGACGAAGAAGTCGGAGCCCGGCACCTGGCCGGCGATGATGCGGCGATATTCGGTGTCGCCACCCTCTGCCGCCTGGTCGCCGATCAGGCGGTTGTTGGCGTAGCGCAGCTCCATCTCGGAGACGGAGGTGTCATAACGTTCGACGATGTGAGCACCGGACTTGGCCAGGGCGCTCATGGCCATCAGGGAGGCACCGCCAGTGATCTGGCGGCCGCCGTCGGCCGAGACCGTGCCGGTGTAGTCGCTGATCCGGCCGACGGCCATGCGCGGGGAGGGCAGGTTATAGCGGCGCGCGTAATCGGCCATGCAGTACAGGGCCGCCGAGTAGGGGGTCGGGTTGGCGGTGACCGGCGCATTGCCGATCGGCGTCGCATAGCGCCCGCTGGAATCGGCCGTGGCCGAGATACAGCCGCTGAGCAGGGCCGCTGTCGCGCAGGCGACGCTGGCCACGCGAAGGCGGCGAGAGATGGAGCCTACGCTCATGGAAGCCTCAGGGTGCCGTTCAGGCTGGTCCCGGCGTTGACGTTGCCGTTGTTGACCTGACGGGAGTTGACGATGACCACATTATTGTTGCCCTGAACCACGACGTTCAGGTTGTTGCCGATGGCGGTTGAGCCGCCAATGGCCGTGCCGTTTCCGTCCTGGCCCGCACCCGCATAGGCCGAAGCGACGCCACCCGACTGGCGGGAATAGGCGCTGGCACCGGACTGGATCAGGCCGTCAACGATCAGACGGTTGCCGTTGGCATCGCGTGTCGAGCCGGTCTGGGCCTGGCTGGTCGTGTAGCGCGAGCCGCCGTAGCCGGACTGGTAGTTGGCCATGCCAGTGGAGCCTGCCGACTGGGCGACGGCCACGGCGGGCAGCGCCAGCAGCGCGACCGCCGCGAGGGGCAGGATGGAACGGATGGACATGAGCAATCCTCGGGCCAAAACGACGCGGGTCGCACAAGACCCTGTGTGCCACTCTGGAGCATGGTTATTAAGAACCGCTTGCCATGGTGAACATCGTTGTGATTCAGCGCTCTGACCCGACCGGAGACACGCCCTGACCGACCGTTCCGAACCGCCGATCTTCAATGCGCCGCTGGTGGCGGTGCTGCTGGTCGCGTCAATGCCTGCACTCTATATTTTGCAGACGACGCTGCCGGACGGAGGGTTTTCGCTGGCGTTCCGGTCGTCATCGTTGGTGGACGGCGGCTGGTGGCCCGGCGTTCTGACGTCGATGTTCGTCCACACCGGGTGGGGTCATGTCATCATGAACGCGCTTGCGGCCCTGGCCTTTGCGCCGGCCGTCGCCAGGCTGTTCCCAGGAACGAAGGGCGGCGCTGTTTTTCTCCTGCTCTATATAATGTGTGGTGCCGTCGCGACCGTTGGCTATGGGCTGCTCTATCTGGATAGTTCCGTTCCGGTTCTGGGAGCCTCAGGGGCGGTGTTCGGCATGATGGGTGCGGCGCTGAGGTTGCTTGGGCGAAGGGGGAGGGGGCCGGTCCCGCTCACAAACAGGCGATTCCTGACGAACTCGGCGATACTGATGCTGGTGAATGCCGCTGTCGGTCTGATCGGCTTTGTCCCCGGTATGGGTGGGCTCCAGATCGCCTGGGAGGCGCACGCCATAGGCTATGTGGTGGGAGCGCTTCTGATCGGACCGTGGTTCGCCTGGTTTGCGCCGAAGCCGGATCAGTTTGATTCTCGGGCGGATGTGAGCGACCCTCCCGTCTGATGCGGTCCGTCCGCGGCCGCGCGCAATACCCGGGGAGGGGAAGCCGATGCTGGTCGCCGAGATTCTCAAGGACAAGGGCGAGGCTGTCTTTGTCATCCGCCCGGATCTGCGTCTGTCCGATGCCTGTGCCGAGCTGGATCGCAGGCGGGTCGGAGCCCTGATCATCTGTGACGAAGACAAGGTGGTGGGTGTGCTGTCAGAGCGGGATGTGGTTCGCGCTGTGGCCGCAGACGGAATCGCCGCGCTGGAACGCCCTGTCTCTACATATATGAGTGCCGACGTGGTGTTCGCCGCGCCAGCAGAGACCGTTGCGATTCTGATGGAGCGGATGACGGACCGCCGAATCCGGCATCTGCCGGTGCTACGCGACGGGCGATTGGCCGGGGTGATCTCCATTGGCGACGTGGTGAAGTGCCAGATTGCCGAGGCCACCCATGAGGCGGAATCCCTGCGTACATATATAGGGGCAGGATAGCGCCCTCCGCGGTGACGCTTTGAGCAATCCGGGGTCTGCGAGAAACTTCACAAAAAATGCGGATTCCGATTGCGGACAAAAGGGGCGCTGCGTATATCCCCGCCTCGCTCGGAAACGGGCCGGACGCCGGGGCGGCAGCGACGAAAGTCTCTCTGCTCCATCAGGAAAAGGGAACGGTTCGTTCTTGCTTCCAAAGGGCCGTTCGGTTAAGTTCCGCGCCTTCGATCGAATCGTCGGAACGAAAAGAGGGAAGCCTCTCGGGCCTCTCCTGACGGTTTTCTGCGGCCTGGAAGCCTTGGTTTCCTTCGCCCCGGAATGGCTGAAGAGCCCGGTTTGATACGGAGAAGCGGGTCTTTGGACAGCCGCCTCCGCCGCCTTCGAGGTGGACTTGCAGAGGCTGGTTCTTCTTTAAAAAGAACCACTTGACGCAGAAAAATGAGGCGCTAAACACCGCGCCTCACTCGCCTCCGGGCGGGCTGCGGAAGAGGGTTCTTCTAGAAAGAACTGCTTGACATGGAATACCGGGGCGACTACATCGCCGCCTCCGCCGCTCACCGGCGCTAAACAGTGGGGCCGGTTTTTCCGGTCTTGGTCTTTGAAATCGTTGATCTGGAAAGAGAAACGCAGGCGGCGGT
>NZ_JBAZPS010000003.1:0-325435 GCF_041648055.1 Brevundimonas sp. | reverse complement strand
CTTCCAGCGATCCCAGATTTCAGCCCGTTGAGCCGCCGAATAATAGATCCGCCGCCGCTGCTTCATGACCCACGCTCCATCTCCGAAGAAAAGTTAGCGTGTTGCGGTCACCGGTTGAGGCCACCACCCATAGCGGACATTCGCTGCGTCCGCTGTTGGCCGAACTGAAGAGCGGTCCTACCACAGCCACGACCGTTTCTGACGTACCCGCATGCCAGACTGCTCTCCATGTCGATGAGCACGCAAATCAATCCCGCCGATTACGATGAGGACGGCGGCAACGTCTGGGATCATGCGCGGCGGGAATATCTCGCGGGCGTGAAGGCGACGCATATCTGTCAGCGGTACGGCATGTCGCTCAGTTCGTTCCGGCTGCATGCGCGGGTCGGGGGCTGGCGGCGGATGGATCAGCCGACCTGTGACGCCCCGCCCGAGCCCGGCGAATACCATCCCGACGACGCCGTCAGCTTCGCCGACCTGGCCCAGGAGGCCTTTCTGAACATTCGCCGCGCTCTGGGCACGGGCCGCGCGTCCGAGGCCTCGACCTGGCTGCGCGTCTATGACCGCCTCGCCGACAAGGCCCGCGCCCACGTCATGGCCGAACTGCCCGACATCGTCACCCCGCAGATCGAGTCCAACCGCGACCCGCTGACCCTGTTCGCCGTGGAAGACGAAAACACCAACGATCTGAATGCGATGGCTGAAAACTCAGAGGCAGAACTTCACGGATTGGACTCCTTGCACCCGGTTTTTCCGGAGTCCAAATCATAGCTCAGGCGTAGGGGCGGCCTCCGATCGTCGACCGCTATCCCTGCCGGGCCGCTGCCAGGATCGGGCCACCCGACGCTGTCTGAACCAGGATGGCCGTGCGCAGGCCGGGTCGGCCCGACACGGGCGTGGCAAAGCCGACCGTCTGGCCCCGCCATTGGCCCAGTTTCACCAGTTCGCGCACGACATTGGCGTGGGGCAGGGTGCGGCCGGTATTCTCGCCCCGCGCCACCGGCACCTCGATCGGTCGGGGCTCATAGCGGACCAGCCAGACATCGGCCGGTTGACGCGGTGCCTCGCCGCCCGCCAGGCCGACTCCTCGGCCCTGAAAGCGGATAGTGGGCCCGGTGAAGGCGCGGTGCCGCGCGATCTCCCGCTCGATCTCGCTCATGCGCCCGCCCACGACGTCTTCGCGTCCATCGACGACGATCTGCGGCGTCCAGACGTTGCCGTTGCCCAGGCCCCGCTGATAGTCGCGCTGGCGGGCGGTGAAGGCCGGCTGGCCAAACGTGTCGCGCCACCCCAGCTGGTCCCAGTAGGTCACGCCGAAACTGAGCGCCAGAATGTCCGGGCGGCCGGATAGCCGCAACAGATTGGCATTGGCCGGCGGGCAGGATGAGCAGCCCTGACTGGTGAACAGTTCCACGACGGTCAGCTCGGTCGGAGGGGGCGGCGACGCCTCCGGCCTCGCTGGAGCCACAGATACAGCCCCGACCGTTGTCGCCACCGTGACGGCTGCGGCCAGTCCGAGCAGGCGCAGCGACGGGAACCGTCGACGGCGCACTGATGCGGTTGGGATCGGATCAGTCGGCTGGCTCATACCCGGCTATTCGGCGCTACCGCCGGTCAGGTTACAGGACGACCTTCAGAGCGCCCGCTCCGCCACCTTGGCGGCGTCCCACAGGGCGTCCATCTCGGCCAGGTCGCTCTGCTCCGGCGTTCGTCCATCCCTCGCCAGCTCCGCCTCGATGAAGCCGAAGCGGCGGACGAACTTGGCATTGGCCCCGCGCAGGGCGTCCTCGGGCTCGACCCCCAGCTTGCGCGCCAGATTGGCGACGACGAACAGCAGGTCGCCCATCTCCTCGCGGGCCTTGTCCAGGTCGCCGGCGGCGATCTCGACCCGCAGCTCGGCGACCTCCTCGTGCAGCTTGTCGAAGACCTCGTCGGTCGAGGGCCAGTCGAAGCCGACGCGGGCGGCACGCTTGGTCAGCTTGGCCGCCCGCGCCAGGGCGGGCAGGCCGGCGGGCACGTCGTCCAGCACCCCATGCTGGGCCTTCGCGACCCGCTCGGCCGCCTTGATGTCTTCCCACCGCGCCTTCTGGGCAACGCCATCCGCCTTGGCGGCCTCGTCGCCGAAGACGTGGGGATGCCGCCGCTCCAGCTTGTCAGCCATGGCGTTGGCGACGTCGTCGAAGACGAACAGCCCCTGTTCCTCGGCCATGCGGGCGTGGAAGACGACCTGAAACAGCAGGTCGCCAAGCTCGCTCCTCAGGTCGTCATAGTCACCGCGCTCGATGGCATCCGCCACCTCATAGGCCTCCTCGATCGTATAGGGGGCGATGGTGGCGAAGGTCTGCTCCACATCCCACGGACAGCCGCCCACGGGGGCCCGCAGCCGGGCCATGATGGCGTTCAGGCGGTCGATGGGGGTGCTCATCCCTGCGCCTTCGCGTCCAGCGCCGCCCGGATCTCGGCATGGCGTGCCTGATCCAGCGGATAGCGGTGCAGCGCCACCGCCGCCACCAGCAGGCACAGCGCGGGCAGGCCGGCGAACATGATCTGCAGCCACATCAGGGCCGGGCCAGAGTTCTGTCCGCCCAGACCCGGATCGAACCCGGCCATCTGCAGCCCTGCGAACGTCAGGACCGAGACCGCATAGCCCAGCTTCGACGTCGCCGTCAGGATGGAGAACAGCAGGCCGGTCCGGTCCGCCCCGTCATCCAGCCGCACCTGATCGCTGACGTCCGCCATCATCGCTCGCAGCAGCAGGTCGCCCGAGGCGAAGGCCAGCCCCACCAGCGCCACCATCGCCCCAGCCATCATCAGGTCGGCATAGGGGGCCGGATTGCCGGTCATGGCCTCCAGCGCCGACCGCGCCGGCTCGACCAGCACGGGGGCCAGGAAGGCGGCGAACATCAGGGTGACGGCAAAATAGACGCAGGCCCAGATCAGCGCCTTGTGCTTGCCCAGCCTGACCGCCAGCCAGCTCCACGCCGGAGCCCCGAACAGGCCGAAGACGAAATAGACCAGCAGCAGGATCGAGGTCTCCGCCCGCTCGAACCCCCGCGCCGCCTCGAAGAAGTAGAAGAACAGGGCCCCGACCACGCCGCGCGCGATGCCCAGCGCCAGGTCCGCCCCCAGCAGCCGCTGGATCACCGGCCGCTTGAACAGGGCCAGATAGCCGAAACGCGTCTCGGCGGCGGTGGCCGGTCCGGGCGGCGGCTCGGGCGTGAAGGCGAAGGTGATGGCCAGCGAGACGGGCAGGGCGATGATGATGAACCACCCCTGCCACTGCACCGCCCGCGCATAGTCGCCCCAGCCCATGTTCTGGACCAGCACAGGCACCAGCAGGACCGCCAGCACGCCGATGATGTTGGCCGTCTGCCACCACCCATAGATGCGCGAGCGCTGGTTGTAGTCGCTCGACAGGGCCGAGGCCCAGCTCACCTGTGACAGCAGGCTGACCGAAAAGCCCAGCGACAGCACCACCAGCCAGACAGTCAGATAGGCCGGTCCCGCCCCGGGCCGCGCCATGAACAGCATGCCGACCGCCAGCATCAGCACCGGTGCCGCCAGCCCCATCCACAGCCGGTAGCGTCCGAAGCGGCTGTGGGTCCGGTCGATGACCATCCCCAGCGCCGGGTCTACGACGATGTCGGCCATCCGGATGATCAGAAAAATCAGCCCGACCACGGCCAGGTCGACGCCCACATGGCTGGCATAGAACTCCGGCAAGGTCACATAGACCGGCAGGCCCAGCGCCGCATAGGGTAGGCAGGCAGCGGAGAAGGCGGCCAGAACGCCATTGCTGCGACGCGGCGCGGCGGCTGTAGCGGCAGGGGAGGCGACGGTGGCGTCGGTCATGGACGGGTCCATCTGGAAAGCCGGTGAATCGGCCTGTCGCACCATGCCGCCTTTGCGGGCAGGGCGCGAGACGGGCGGTGACGCTTTCGTCACCGGCGGCGCGGAAATGGCCTTGCCGCCGCCACAGGGCTGGGGTCAGCATGCCTGCCATGTGGACTCGTCTCGTGCCCGGTCTCCTGGCCGCCCTGTGTTTGTTCGCTCTGGCGCAGCCGGTAGCGGCCCAGACACGCGATCAACCGCGCGATCAGGCGGAGGCCTGCGAGGCGACGTCGCCGGAGTGGGACGGCGCCGCCTTCGCCAACTTCATCTCGGTCAACTCGCTGGAGTGGACCCCCTTCAATCAGGTGGAGTGGGGCTGGCAGACCTATGTGCCCCTGATCCAGCAGGAGATCGGCACCCGTTGCGACGTCGGCACCGTCCGCTTCGCCCAGGCTCTGGCGCAGTTCCAGTCGCAGCGCGGGCTCATCGCCAACGGCATCTTCGACGACGCCGCTTTTCAGGTCTTCAAGGGCATCTGGCAGGAGCGCCGCCCCTTCATCATGGCGCGCGTGAGGGGAGAGCCTTGCCCCGCACCGCCGCCTCTGTCCGAACTCGGCTATCTGGTCGAGGAAGAAGAGCACGCTGACCGCCTGACCCGCCTGCTGCGCCGCGACGTACTGGTCGCCTATCGCCGGATGGTGCAGGCTGCCCGGCGCGAGGTGCCCGAGGTCGCGGCCAACCCCGAACTGCTGCAAATCTTCTCCGGCTTCCGCGACCCCGAGGCCGACGCCGCCCGATGCGCGGCCCAGGGCAATTGCGACGGCCTCAGGCGCGCGGTCTGTTCCGCCCATCGCACGGGCACGGCCGTCGATCTTTATGTCGGTCAGGCTCCGGGTCTGGGCGTCGACAACACCAGCCCGGCCAGTCGCGCCGCCATGAGCCAGACCCAGACCTATATGTGGCTGGTCCGCAATGCCCGGCGCTTCGGCTTCGTGCCCTATGCCTTCGAGCCCTGGCACTGGGAATGGATCGGTCCAACGGGCGAGAGCGGCGCGTCGTGATCCGGGGCCTGACACCGGGTGAGCAGGGGCTGGCGAGGGAGGCTCTGGGTGACGCGGTCGATCTGGCGACGGTTCGGTTCTTCCCGACGCCCTGGCCCTTTGATCGCGCCTTCGTGCCGGGGCGATGGTTTGGCCGCGACTGGATCGCCTGGCCGGTTCGGCAACTTCCCCGCGACTTCGCCGCTGCCCCGCTGAGGCTCCAGGCCGTCCTGATCCATGAACTGGTTCACATCTGGCAGGCCCAGACCGGGGTCAATCTGCTGACCGCCAAGCTGAGGGCCGGGGACCATGCGGACTCCTATCGGTATGCGGTCAGTGACGACTGCCGCTGGGACGCTTTGAATATTGAGCAGCAGGCCATGGTCGTAGAGCATCGCTTTCGGCTGTCGCGCGGAGAACGAACGCCGGCGGATCGGGCTTTCTATCACCGCGTCTGCCCACTGCCGGCCCACATGGCTTGAAATCCAAAGGGGCAAGATTATATCCGCTACAGATGCGGTTGCGAATTGGCGCGCCGTCCAAGCGGAGAGCGAAATGCCCAAGGTTCTGGTCCTTTATCATTCCACCTATGGCCATCTGGAAACCATGGCCGAAGCGGTCGCCGAGGGCGCACGATCGGTTGAAGGGGCCACGGTCGACATCAAGCGCGTTGCCGAGACGGTGCCAGACGAACTGGCCAAGTCGAGTGGCTACAAGCTGGATCAAGCGGCCCCCATCGCCAAGGTCGAGGACCTGGCCGATTACGATGCCATTATCGTCGGGGCAGGTACGCGTTTCGGCACGGTCGCCTCGCAGATGCGCAACTTCTGGGATCAGTCCGGCGGGCTGTGGTTCCAGGGCAAGCTGGTAGGCAAGGTCGGTGGCGTCTTCACTGCCACGGCGACCCAGCACGGCGGGCAGGAGACGACCCTGATCGGCATGATCCAGACCCTGATGCACCACGGCATTCTGGTGGCTGGTCTACCCTATTCCTTCCAGGGCCAGATGCGAAACGACGAGATCACGGGCGGCTCGCCCTACGGTGCGACAACCATCACCAACGGTGACGGCTCGCGCATGCCCAGCGAGAACGAACTGGACGGTGCTCGCTTCCAGGGCAGGCATATCGCCGAGGTGGCCAAGAAGCTCCTCGGCTAAGCCATCGGGTCCGCCGTCAGCACGTCTGGCGGCGGATGTTCGATCAGCGGCGGCGCTTGCCGCGGAGATTATCGACAGCCCAGGCTCCGGGCCCGGCGAAGATCAGGTAGAAGAAGACGAAGCAGTACAGTGCGGCCAGTTCGCCCTGATTGACGATAGGGTAGGGGCTCTGGGGCGCATGCACCATCCAGTAGGCCACAGCCATGAAACCGGACAGGATGAAGGCCGTGCCTCGCGTGAAGAGACCCAGGATGATCAGGACGCCACCGACCAGCTCGATCGGCCCTGACCATCCGGCGAGGGTAGAAAGATCGATGCCACCGCCCTGACCGCCCGGCGGGAAGTGCAAAATCTTCTGTGTCCCATGCTGCAGCAACAGCAGACCCGACACAATCCGGAGAGCGCTCAGTATGCGCGGTGATAAAGCGGAAAGGCTAGCCGTATTCATATTCGCTCCTTTTTATGCACTAAGATGGTAGTCCAGCTTCACAAAGACACAATAATCGGAGTTGTGGATAATACCTTTGGACTACATCATATCGTCTATCTTCATTGTTCGCTCCAACCATTCCACTATGGTCGAAGCCGCTTCTTTTGCGGAGGTCGTTGTCGTATCGATCACGATTTCTGCCGCGAGCGGAGGCTCATAAGGGCTGTCGATCCCCGTAAAATTTTTCAGATCACCCGCACGCGCCTTTTTGTACAACCCCTTGGGGTCGCGACTTTCAGCGACTGAAAGAGGCGTCGAAATGTAAACTTCGACGAATTCGTCTGCTTGCACTAAATGCCGCGCCATATCGCGTTCGGCACGAAATGGCGAAATGAAGCTGACCAGAACAATCAGTCCCGCATCGACCATCAGGCGCGAGACCTCGGCCACACGTCGAATGTTCTCGACCCTGTCCTCTTCTGTGAAGCCGAGATCACGGTTCAAACCGTGACGAACGTTGTCCCCATCAAGCAAATACGTGTGGCGACCCAAGCCGTGTAGCGCTTGTTCAACGAGATTTGCGACTGTGGACTTTCCGGCCCCGGACAGGCCTGTTAGCCATACTACCCGACCTTTCTGGTGTTTGGCTACGGCACGCGCACGCTTGTCGATGGTAATGGGCTGCCAGGAAATGTTGTGCGCACGACGCAAGGCAAAATTTATCAGTCCGCATGCGGCGGTCGCATTGGACGATCGGTCGATCAGGATGAAACCTCCGAGCACGCGGTTGTCTCTGTACGGCTCAAAGGCGACCGGACTCGTCAGGGAAAGATTGGCGAATCCCACTTCATTGAGCGCCAACTTCTTCGCGGCATGATGCTCTAGTGTACTGACGTCCAGTTTGTATTTCAGCTCGGAGATAGTCGCCTCCACCAAGCGCGTCCCGATTTTCATCAGGTATCGTCGCCCCGGCAACATGGGTTCATCGCTCAACCAGATCAGGGAACATTCGAACTGGTCTGCCATAACGGCCGGACTATCTGGAGCGCAGAGCATGTCCCCGCGCGCAACATCGATATCATCAGCGAGCGTCAGCGTGATGGATTGGCCGATGTTAGCCTCCCCCAGGTCACCATCAGCGGTCACCAATCGACTGACATGCGTCATGATGCCGGAAGGCAGGCTCATTATTCTATCGCCAGGCCTTATCGTACCGGCGGCGATTTGACCCGAGTAGCCCCGAAAATCCTGGTTTGGTCTGTTGACCCACTGGACCGGAAGTCGAAATGGGGCTGTCGCGACGGGCAAAGTAGTATCGAGAGTTTCGAGCAAAGCCAGCAGCGTGGGACCATCGTACCACGGCATGCTGTCGTTTTGCGACACCAGGTTTTGACCCAGTGACGCAGATATCGGCACGGCGTGGACCGATGCCCGCTCTAGTCCATCGCAGAAAGTCTTGAACTCTTGGGATATGCGCTCAAAGGCATCCGACGACCAGCCGACCAAGTCCATCTTGTTGACGGCCAAGATTAGATGACGAACGCCAAGCAAGGAAGCCAGATAGGCGTGCCTATGAGTCTGGGTAAGCAGCCCCTTGCGCGCATCCACCAGAACCACGGCGGCATCGGCTGTGGACGCCCCCGTCACCATATTTCGAGTGTACTGTTCATGCCCAGGGGTATCAGCGACGATAAATTTTCGCTGCGGCGTGGAGAAGTAACGATAGGCGACGTCGATCGTGATTCCCTGTTCACGCTCCGCTGACAGACCGTCAATGAGCAGTGCATAATCGACATCTTGGCCAGTGGTGCCATAACGCTGACTATCCGTTCTCAAGGCAGCGAGGTGATCGCTCAGGACGAAGCCGGCATCGTGTAGAAGCCGCCCAATCAAGGTGGATTTTCCGTCATCGACGGAGCCGCAGGTTATGAACCTCAACATGGGCCGGTCATCGGGAACATTCGGATTTCTGGCTGGCTCGCCCGACATCAGAAATAACCCTGCTGCTTCTTAATCTCCATCGAGGTCGCAGTGTCGTGGTCGATGAGCCGACCTTGGCGTTCTGAAGTTTTTGCCGCCGCCATCTCCGCAATTACGTCATCAAGGTTTGAAGCCTTGCTCAGAATCGCTCCGCTCAATGGGTAACAGCCCAGAGTTCGGAAGCGCACCGATTGGATGGAAGGGGACTCGCCGGGGCGGAGCCGAAAGCGTTCATCATCAACCATGATGAGTGTGCCGTTGCGTTCAATGACCGGCCGGTTTGAAGCGAAATACAAGGGAACAACAGGAATGGCTTCCCAGCGGACATATTGCCAGACATCCATTTCCGTCCAGTTCGATAGTGGAAAGACGCGCAGACTTTCGTCAGGTCTCTTTCGGGTGTTGAATAGCGCCCAGAGTTCCGGCCTTTGCTGGCGAGGGTCCCACTGGTGATCCTTGCCTCGAAATGAGCAAATACGTTCCTTTGCCCGCGATTTTTCCTCATCACGCCTCGCCCCTCCGAAGGCGGCGTCAAAGCCGTGCAGAGTGAGCGCCTGTTTCAGGCCGTCCGTTTTCCACATGGCGGTGTGACGATCCGGGCCGTCGTCGAAAGGATTGATACCAAGGTCTCTGGCTGCAGGATTTTCGTGAACTATCAACTCGATATCGGGCAGCGATGCGACCCGATCGCGATCCGCGTACATGTCCCGAAACTTCCAGGTGGTATCGACATGAAGCAGAGGGAAAGGTAGCGCCGCAGGGAAGAACGCCTTTCGAGCCAGATGCAGCATGACCGCTGAGTCCTTACCCATCGAATACAGCATCACCGGCTTCTGGGTCTCAGCGACGATCTCACGAAATATATGGATGCTCTGAGCTTCTAGTTCCCGCAGATGTTTTGGTGCAGCAGGAGACTTCATGGGATGCTTCATTTGGCACGTACGCACGTTTATGACGCGCGGCGATGCAGTTACGGTGTGAGGTCATGGACAAGTTGAATGTTCCAACCCACGCAATCTGGTCCCGGGATGCTCAGTCGTCCAGAAAAAGATCCCGCTGGGGACGCGCATCTGCGGGGACCCGGAACTGGCTTTCGTCCAGCAGGTGGCGCGGGGCGTCCAGGCCGTAACGTTTGACTGCGGCCCGAAAGCGGGTGGCGATCAGCTCGGCGACGGGACCGGTTCCCTTCATGCGCGTGTTCCAGTCGGGATCATAGTCGCGGCCGCCGCGCGTCTGACGGATGAGGGACATGACGCGGGCTGCGCGGTCCGGACGGGCGTCGGCCAGCCACTCGCGGAACAGATCCTTGATCTCCAGCGGCAGACGCAGGGTGACGTACATGGCCGTCGTGGCTCCGGCTTTGGCGGCGGCCTCCAGGACGGCTTCCAGCTCATGGTCGTTCAGACCGGGGATGACGGGGGCGAAGCCGACACCGACGGGCACCCCGGCCTCGGCCAGGCGCGAGATAGCCTCCAGCCGTTTGGCGGGCGTGGAAGCGCGAGGTTCCATGGCGCGGGCCAAGACCCGGTCCAGGGTGGTGATGGAGACGAAGGCCGAGGCCAGGCCGTCGCGGCCCATGGGTCCCAAGATATCGGCATCGCGCGTGATCAGCACGGATTTGGTGATGATACTGAACGGGTGGCGGAAGCGCTGCAACACTTCCAGCACGCCGCGCGTGGACTTCAGCTCGCGCTCGACCGGCTGATACGGATCGGTATTGCCGCCTATGTGAATGCGTTTGCAGACGTATCGGGGGCGGGTGAGTTCCTGCTCCAGCAGACGCGCCGCTTCGGGTTTCCAGAACAGTCGGCTCTCGAAATCCAGGCCCGGGGATAGGCCCATCCAGGCATGGGACGGACGGGCGTAGCAGTAGATGCAGCCATGTTCGCAGCCCTTGTAAGGGTTGATTGACCGGTCGAAACCGATGTCCGGACTGGTATTCCTGGCGATGATCGTCCGGGCGTGCTCGGGCGTCAGGGTCGTGCGCAGGGGCGCAGCCTCGGCATCCTGATCGGTCCAGCCGTCATCGAAGGCCTGAACAGTTTCCGGTTCGAATCGCCCGGTCGCGTTCGACCGTGCCCCTCGTCCCTTTTCCGCTTCAGCCATTCCAAGAGGATAGCACCGGAACGGAACAAATCAAGAACAACAACGGCCGCGCTTATCGACCGTGATAACGGCCTGTGCTTAGAGGGGCGGCCACCTAGCCCTCAAGCAGAAGTTCGCCGCGCGATGTGCGGTAGGGCAACATAGGTGGTGCGGATGAGAGGACTCGAACCTCCACGCCTTGCGGCGCTGGAACCTAAATCCAGTGCGTCTACCAGTTCCGCCACATCCGCATAGGTCTTGGAGACAGCCTCTAGGCGATGCCGCGCAAAAGCGAAAGGCCCGGGATCGCTCCCGGGCCTTTGCTGTATCGATAGGACTGAAAGGATCAGTCCTTCTGGTTGTCGACACCCTCGCCGAAGGCGGCGGCCGGTGAGGTGATGGTCGTCTCCTCGGTGATGTCGATGCCCTTGGCCAGCTTGGAGTTCCAATAGCCGTAAGCGATGTAAACCACAGCACCAACAATCGCATAGATGCCCAGGATGGTCAGGGGCAGCGGGTTGTCGTTGAGGGCGTGCTGAACCATCGGGATGAAGTTCAGACCGGCCAGGGCCGCACAGGCCAGGATGCCCAGCACAGCTGTGAAGATGCCGCCCGGAACCTTGAACGGACGCTCCATCTCCGGGTGCTTCAGGCGCAGCATGATCACCGACAGGCAGACGATGGCGAAGGCGCTGGCCGTACCCAGGGAGACGAGGTCGCCCAGGATGGAGATCGGCAGGAAGGACGCCGCCACCGCGATGACGATGCCTAGCAGGATGGTGCCGATCCAGGGGGTACGGAACTTCGGATGGATGATCGCAAAGGCTTTGGGCAGCAGGCCGTCACGCGCCATCGTATAGAAGACGCGCGTCTGACCGTAGCACAGCACCAGCATAACCGAGGACAGGCCGGTGATGGCGCCGATCTTGATCAGGAAGCTGATCAGGTTCAACTGCCCACCCGGCGCGACGGCCAGCGGGATGTTGGCCCACGTCAGGGCCATGCGATCGATGGCGACGGCGATCGGGGCGGGCGAGGCCAACTCCAGATAGGGCACCACGCCGGTCATGACAGCCGCAACGGCCATGTAGATCAGCGTACAGACCACCAGCGCACCCAGGATGCCGACGGGGACATCCTTGGACGGGTTCTTGGCCTCGGCCGCAGCGGTCGAGACCGCTTCGAAGCCGACATAGGCGAAGAAGATGATCGAGGCCCCACGGAAGATGCCACCGACGCCGAACTGGTCCCAGGTCGCGCCCTGGGCCGGGATGAAGGGATCCCAGTTGGCCGGGTTGATATACTGCACGCCCACCAGGATGAACGTCAGCAGCACGATGATCTTGATGACCACGATGGCGTTGTTGATGTTGGCCGATTCCGACACGCCGAGCACCAGCAGGCTGCAGACTGCAGCGATGCCGATGGCGGCGACCAGGTTGAAGGTTCCCGTCAGCGGGAAGCTGGAGCCAGCCTCGCTCTGGACATACTGGACCAGCGGCGTGGCCCACTGGGGTCCTTCGCCACCGGCGTACTGTATGGTCGGGAACAAATTCTCGGTCACGCCGAAGTCGGACAGGATCGAGATGACATAGCCGGACCAGCCGACGGCCACGGTCGAGGCCGCGACGCCATACTCCAGCACCAGCAGCCAGCCCATGATCCAGGCAAAGACCTCGCCCATCGTGCCGTAGGCATAGGTGTAGGCCGAGCCGGAAACCGGCATGGTCGAGGCCAGTTCGGCGTAGCAAAGGCCCGCAAGGCCGCAGGCGATGCCGGCCAGCACGAACGAGAACATGATCGCCGGACCGGCATGGGCCGAAGCGACCTGTCCTGTCAGCACGAAGATACCGGCACCGATGATGGCGCCGATGCCCAGGCTCATGAGGTTGAGTGGGCCCAAGGTCCGTTTCAGCTCGCTCTTGGCGGCTTCCTTCTGGATCTGAGCAATGGATTTCTTGAGGAAAAAGCGGTTCCCCTTGGGCCGAAGGCCGTCTGCGGACATAGAGTCTCGCCCCCTGATACTACGGTGAACCCTCCCCGGGCCACCTTCAATGGCGCGGACGCTAGCGGGGCAAGACCGCGCTGGCAACGCGGTTTAGGAATGGTGAAGGCCCGACGACGCTTTCGTGAAGCTGGTAGAGGCGTCTAAAGCACATCGCAGGATGCGCCTGGCGCACCTCGCATCTGTCGAGTCGCATGACCCTTCTGCCTATCCACGCTGTTCTGGAACCGCTTAAGGCCGCGCTTGTGGCCAGCAATGCCGTTGTGCTGGCTGCGCCGCCAGGAGCAGGCAAGACGACCGTCGTGCCACTGGCGCTGCTGGATCAGCCGTGGCTGGGCGATCAGCGCGTGCTGGTCCTGGAGCCACGCCGACTGGCGGCGCGAGCGGCGGCAGAGAGAATGGCGGCGACGCTGGGTGAGCAGCCGGGCGAGACCGTCGGCTATCGCACCCGCCTGCAAAGTCGGATCGGGCCGCAGACGCAGATCGAGGTGATCACCGAGGGCGTCTTTACCCGCATGATTCTGGACGATCCCGGTCTGGAGGGGGTCGGGGCAGTGTTGTTCGACGAGTTTCACGAACGCAGCCTGGATGCGGACCTGGGGTTGGCCCTGGCGCGCGAGAGTCAAACGATCCTGCGAGACGACCTGCGGGTGCTGGTCATGTCGGCGACGCTGGATATCGCGGGCGTGTCGCGGTTGCTGGCGGACGCCGACGGTGCAACTGCTCCCGTGATCCAGGCCGAGGGACGAGTATTTCCGGTCCAGACGCGCTACCTCGGGCGCAATCCGGTCGAGCGTCTGGAGGACGCCGTGACGCGTGCGGTTGTCCAGGCGCTGGGCGAGGAGACGGGGTCTTTACTGGTCTTCCTGCCTGGGCAGGGCGAAATCCACCGCACAGCGCAGAAGCTGGCCGAACGGCTGCGTGACCCAACGGTTGATTTGGTGACGCTGTATGGCGGGCTCGATCGAGCCGCTCAGGATCGGGCCATAGAACCTGCGGCACCCGGACGCCGCAAGGTCGTGCTGGCCACCTCGGTCGCGGAGACCAGTCTCACGATCGACGGCGTTCGGGTTGTAATCGATACGGGATTGTCGCGTGTGCCCCGTTTTGAGGCGGCGAGTGGCCTGACCCGACTGGCAACGGTCAAGGTCAGCAAGTCGTCGGCCGAGCAGCGGCGAGGGCGGGCAGGCCGGACGGAGCCAGGGGTCTGCCTGCGTCTGTGGGACGAGGAGCAGACGCGAGGACTGGTGCCCCATCAACGGCCGGAGATACTTGAGGCGGACCTGACGGGGTTCGCGCTTGACCTGGCGCGCTGGGGGCGAACCGATGTGGACGGGCTGATATTGCTGGATGCGCCACCTGCGGGCGCGTTTGCAGAGGCGCGGACGATACTCGGGCGACTGGGCGCGCTGGATGAAGCGGGGGCTTTGACCTCGCACGGACAGAGGCTGACGCGGATGCCTCTGTCGCCAAGGCTGGCGCATATGGTCTGTGTGGCCGCTGATGGCGGGGACGCCGGATTGGGGGCCAGGGTTGCGGCAGTGCTCAGCGAGCCTGGGCTAGGCGGGAATGCAGTCGATCTGGGCGACCGGTTGCAGGGTCTGGCCCGTGACCGATCGCAACGGGCGAGAGACGCCATGACGATGGCCGATCGCTGGGCGAGGGCAGCAAGGAGGGGGTCTGAAACCTCGGTAGTGGATGCAGATTTAGTTGAAGCTGGCTGGCTGTTGGCTGAAGCCTTCCCGGAGCGGGTCGCCAAGGCGCGGGGCAAGCCGGGAGAGGTGCTGTTGGCGTCCGGTCGCGGAGCTTTTCTGGACCCGACGGATGTGCTGGCGCGCGAGTCGTGGCTGGCGGTGGCGGAGATGGGGGGAGGGGATGCCCGTGATCGCATCCGTCTGGCCGCACCCGTCGATCCCTCACGGTTGGAGGCGCGGATCGAGGTCGAAGACCGATTGGTGCAGGAGCCGTCGGGGCGCATGACCGTGCGCCGCCTTCGAAGGATCGGAGCCATCGTTGTCGATGAGAGGGTGATGGGGCCGCCTGACCGGGCAACAATAACGCTGGCCTTGCAGGCACAGGTCGAGCGCGAGGAACTGATACAGATAAGTTGGGGTGAACGCTCAGCCAGCCTGCGGGCACGGCTGGCCTTCCTGCATGGGCTGGACGCCACCTGGCCGGATGTTTCCAACTCTGCGTTGCTGGCGACGCGACAAGACTGGCTATGGCCGCTTCTTGAGGGTGTTCAGGCCCTGTCGGCGATCTCCGACGCCGCACTGGAGCAGGGATTAAGATCACTGGTCCCATGGGATCGCCACCGGGCAATCGACACTCTGGCACCGGCGAGGCTGGATACACCGCTGGGCTCGGCCGTCATTGACTATGCGGCCGAGGGCGGGCCGCGCGTCGACATCCGGGTTCAGGAGCTTTTCGGTGTTACGCAACATCCGAATGTGGGCAGCGGATCGGTACCCCTGACCCTTGCCTTGCTGTCGCCGGCGCGCCGTCCGGTTCAGGTGACGAAGGACCTGCCTGGCTTCTGGGCCGGCAGCTGGGCAGCGGTTCGGGCGGAGATGCGCGGTCGCTACCCCCGCCACCCATGGCCCGAAGACCCGGCTATTGCAGAGGCGACGTCTCGTGCAAAGCCGCGCGGGACGTGACGCTTGCCTTTTATGCCCATCGCGCCTAGAGACGCCCGCACTTCACACGCAGGCGTGGCGCAAGTCGGGGAGACATCCCGGTTTGCACCGTTCCGAGGGTCATCTGACCTTTCAACGCCTGCGGCGGATCAATCGGATAAAGGACACTACCCTCATGGCTCTGCCAGAATTCTCCATGCGTTCGCTGCTCGAAGCCGGCGCACACTTCGGTCACCAGACGCACCGCTGGAACCCGAAGATGGATCGCTACATCTTCGGCTCGCGCTCCAACATCCACATCATCGACCTGTCGCAGTCGATCCCGCTGCTGCACCAGGCTCTGGTCGCCGTGCGCGACGTGGCCGCCAAGGGGGGTCGCGTGCTGTTCGTCGGCACCAAACGCCAGGCCGCCGATCCTGTCGCCGAGGCCGCCAAGCGTTGCGCCCAATACTACATGAACAACCGCTGGCTCGGCGGCACCCTGACCAACTGGCGTACCGTGTCGGGCTCCATCGCCCGCCTGCGTGAATTGGACGCCCTGTTGGAAACTGGTGGCGAAGGCCGGGTCAAGAAGGAACTGCTGACCCTGACGCGCGAGCGCGACAAACTGGAACTGTCGCTGGGCGGCATCAAGGACATGGGCTCCGTGCCGGACATCATGTTCGTGATCGACACCAACAAGGAGGCCATCGCCATCCTTGAAGCGCGCAAGCTGAACATTCCGATCATCGCCATCCTGGACACCAATTCCGACCCGGACGGCATCACCTATCCGATCCCCGGCAACGACGACGCCGCCCGCGCCATCCAGACCTATTGCGACCTGATCGCCGATGCCGTCCTCGACGGTCTGGCGGCCGGTGCCTCGCAGTCGGGCGTGGATCTGGGTGCCGCCGTCAACCCGGACGAGCCCATGCTGCGCGAAGCCAAAGCCCCCAAGGTTGAAGCCGAAGCCGCCCCGGCCGGTACGGAGGCCGTCGCCGCTGATATGGAAGCCGCTGCTGAACCGGCCGTCGCCGATGAAGCCGCTCAGGCTGCAGCGTCCGACGCCAATGACGCCGTCGAAACCGAGAAGGCCGCGGTCTGAACCGACCCGCCCGTATCTGACGGCGAAAACTGACATACGGCCGGGCTAAATCAGCCCGGCCGTTCCCGCATTCGAATACCCAAGGAGCTATACAATGGCCGAGATCACAGCCGCCCTCGTCATGGAACTGCGCGCCAAGTCGGGCGTCGGCATGATGGACTGCAAGAAGGCGCTTCAGGAAACCGACGGCGACATCAATGCCGCAGTCGACTGGCTGCGCGCCAAGGGCCTGTCCAAGGCCGCCAAGAAGGCTGACCGCGTGGCCGCCGAAGGCCTGGTCGCCGTCGCATCGAAGGAAGTCGGAGCCGGTGAAGTCGGAGCCGCCATCGAGTTCAACGCCGAGACGGACTTCGTTGCCCGCAACGAGCTGTTCCAGAACGCCGCCAAGTCTTTTGCCCAACTGGGCCTGGAGCACGCCACGGTCGAGGGCTTGCACGGTGCCGAACTGGAAGCCGGCAAGACGGTCCAGGACGAGGTCACCAACCTGATCGCCACGGTCGGCGAGAACATGCAGCTGCGTCGCGCAGCTCGCCTGTCGGTCGATGAAGGTGTCGTGGCGTCCTACGTCCACAACGCCGTATCGCCCGGGGTGGGCCGTATCGGTGTGCTGGTTGCCCTGCACGGCGGTGGCGACAAGGCTGCCCTGCGTGAACTGGGCCGCAAGATCGCCATGCACGTGGCCGCGACCGCTCCGCTGTCGCTGAACACGGACGATCTGGATCCCGCCGCCATCGAGAAGGAACGTCAGGTCCTGACCGAAAAGGCCAAGGAAGAAGGCAAGCCCGAGAACATGATCGCCAAGATCGTCGAAGGCCAGATCAACAAGTTCCAGAAGGACGTCGTGCTGATCAAGCAGCCCTTCGTCATGAACCCGGACGTGACCATCGAACAGCTGGTTGCCGACACAGGCAAGGAACTGGGCGCGCCCGGGCTGCACCTGGCCGGTTTCGTCCGTCTGGCGCTGGGCGAAGGCGTCGAGAAGGTCGAAGGTCCTGACTTCGCCTCGGAAGTCGCCTCCATGATGGGCGGCAACTGATCGAGCCAGCCTTGCGGCTGAACTAACGAAATGAATGGGCCGGTGGCGATGTGTCACCGGCCTCTTTTGCGTTCAGGGGGCGGCAATTCTCGAGGCAGTCGCTATAGCGCCGCGATGAGACATCCAGAGACGATTCGGCGGACCAGACTGCTGCTGGTTACAAGCGCGGCGGCATGCTGGGCCATGGCGTCGCAAGTCGCTGCGCAAAGCGCCGATCCGACCGCCTTGGACGATGTGGTGGTGACCGGCTCGCGTCTGGCGGGGGGGCAGCGTGTGGCCCCTATTCAGGTGATCGATCGCGAAACCCTGGACCGCGTGGCCGTCGCAGAGCCGGCGCAACTACTGACTTTGCTGACGGCAAACTCGGGGTCCGAGGCTCGCGTCGATCAGTTGAACCAGCCCCAAAGCTCGGGCACGGCGCAGTTCAACCTGCGCAATCTGGGACTGGGGTCGACGCTGGTGCTGGTCGATGGGACGCGCTGGACGACCAGTGCGGCGGTGGCCACAGACGGTTCCACGTTCGTCGATATCAATGCTCTGGTGCCGGTGATCGCAGTCGAGCGGGTCGAGGTGATCAAAGATGGGGCCTCGGCCATCTATGGCTCGGATGCGGTCGCCGGGGTGGTGAACTTCGTGACCCGAATGGGGCCAATGCGGCCGGAGGTTCGAGTACGCCAGGCCATCGCGGATGGAGGCGATGAGACGACGATCGAGGCTCTCACCGGCTTTTCGCTGGGTGGCGGCCAACTGGTGCTGGCCGCATCGCATCTGCGACGGTCTTCGATCGGGTCGGACGAGCGCGATTTTACGCAGGCCGAACGCTATGGTCTGGCACCGTGGACGGCTGTGACCAGCTATGGCCAGCCCGGATCGTACTTCAGACCGAGCCAGGGTCGGTTCGCGCCAGACCCCGACTGTGACAACGCGGCCTTTGCCAGCGCTTTTCGAAATGGGCCGAGCGACAGCTTCTGTCGCCTGGACTATTCCGATTTCTTCGATCTGTCGCCGGAGGAAGAGCGGACGCATCTGTTCGCCGATTATCGACGTCCGATAGGCGATCTGAGTTTCCATCTTCAGGGGGCTTGGGCGGCGACCCACACGCGGGCGAGACAGTCGCCGTCATTGCCTATTCTGGCGCGCAGTCCGGTCGTTCCAGCCAGTCATCCGGACAACCCCTTCGGTGAGGATGTGCTGTTTCGAGGGCGGCTGCTGGGGGCAGAGGCGGGGGCGTCGGTCGCGGATTTCGACTACCGGACCTGGCGTCTGTCGACCGGATTGTCGGGTCGGCTGGCGTCAGGTTGGAACTGGACCCTGGATGCCACGGCCAGTCGTCAGCACATCGCCTATGACAAGCCGGATGTGATCGGCAGCGCGCTCGATGCGGCATTAAAAGGGTTTGGCGGACCGGATTGCGACAGGATCCGCGGTTCGCCCGGCGCGGGCAACTGTCGCTATTTCAACCCATTCGGCAGCGCCATTCTGGGCACCGGAACGACCAACGATCCGGCGCTGATAGACAGTCTGATCGGTTCTACCGGATTGCGAGGGGCGGCCCGATTGCTGACGCTCGATGCCCAGACCTCGGGGCGTGTCGCAGACTGGACCGGAGGCACGCTCGATCTCGCGCTTGGTCTGCAGTATCGGCAGAGTGGCCTGCGTCACGACTGGAGCGACCTGGTGAACGCCGGCGACCTGCTGACGGCAGGGTTTTCTCCCGATTTCGAGGGCGATCAGGCTGTGGCCGCAGCCTTTGCTGAAGCGCGCCTGAGCCTGGGCCAGACGTTCGATGCCCAGTTCGCCGTGCGACAGGAGGCTTATGAAGGCGGAGAAGACGCCGTCAGTCCGCGCGTGGCGTTCGGCTGGAGCGCGATGGACAGCCTGAGCATCAAGGGATCATGGAGCCAGGGCTTCCGTGCGCCTTCGGTCTACACCCTGTTCGGGGCACAGGCGTCGCAGCCTTCGGTGTTCGATCGGGGAGCCTTCGTTTTTGTGAACACGCTGGCGTCCGGCGATCCGGACCTGAAGCCGGAACGCTCTGAAACCCTGTCATTAGGTGCGGTCTGGCAGCCCAGTGAGGCGCTGACGTTCAGCCTTGATGCCTGGCGGATCGATTACCGCGAACTTATCGTCAAGCCGTCGGCCCAGGCCGTGATCGACGCTGCGGCCGCCGATGATGCCGCTGGACGCACGGGAACCCCGGCCCAGATGCAGGTGACGCGCTCGCCCAGCGGCGCTCTGACGTTCGTGGCCCTGCGCTTCATCAATGCGTCTTCGGTCGAGACACGTGGGTTGGATCTGTCCGCGCGCTACGAACGCGAAGTGGCCGGCGGACGACTGTCGGCCACTGCCACTTGGACCTACGTCGATCGTTACGACATTCAGGTGGCGGAGGGGGCCCGCAGGGTCTCTGGCGTCGGTTCCACGAACCTGAACACTCTCGGGCGTTCGCTGCCAAGGAACCGAGGCGAGTTGGCGCTATCCTGGAGAGGGGCGTTAGATACGATTACCGCTCTGGCGCACCATACCGGGCGCTATCGCAACGATCGTGCGGGCATCACCGATGCGCGCATCGAGGCATCGACGATGGTCGACATGCACTTCAGCCATGTCCTGACGCGGTCGCTGGATCTGTCGCTGTCGGTGGAGAACGTGGCGGATAGCGACCCACCGCTGGCGCAGTTTGCCCTGGGCTATGATCCGGTCGTCGCCGATCCACGCGGTCGGGTCATCAGCCTGGGCATAAGGCATCGGTTTTGATCGAGCGCATCTGCCTGCGACGATCCATGTCCCTTTGCGCGGTTCGACAGACCCGCTAAGTCCGCGTGATGATCGGAAAACTGAACCACGTCGGCATTGCCACGCCATCCATCGAGGTTAGCGTCGCGATGTATCGTGACCTGCTGGGAGCCACCCAAGCGCATCCGCCGTTCGACCTGCCGACGCAGGGGGTGCGGGTATGTTTTGTGGACCTGCCGAATGCACAGATAGAACTGATCGAGCCGCTGGGCGACGATTCGCCGATCCACGGCTTTCTGGCCAAAAACCCGAAGGGCGGGCAGCATCACATCTGTTTCGAGGTCGAAGATATTCTGGCTGCGCGTGATGCGCTGTGCACCAAGGGTGCGACCATCCTGGGTACGGGCGAGCCGCGCATCGGGGCGCACGGGACGCCGATCCTGTTCCTGCATCCCAAGGACATGGGTGGCGTGCTGGTCGAACTGATGGAAACGCCCAGAGAAGGAGCGCACTGATGCCGATCGGTCCCGTCACGATGTTCGCCATCTACGTCGTCTGCTGGTGGGTGGTGCTGTTCACCGTCCTGCCGCTGGGGACGTCGCGCGAAGTGCATGAGCCGCCGACCGACGGCCGTCAGTGGGGCGCACCCGAAGCGCCGAATCTGAAGCGAAAATTCATCACCACCAGCTGGGTCTCGGCCTTGGTTTGGCTAGTGGTCATGGCGTTGGTCTACATCGGCTGGATGCCCTTGCCGGATCTCGCGCCGCCCGTTTGAGGTGGTGGCCTAGCTTTCGCCCCCGTCGCCCGGCTAAAGCACTTGTCCCTGATTGATTGCCGGATTCTCGCCCATGCGCCTGTCGCGCTATTTTCTGCCCACGCTGAAAGAGGCGCCTTCTGACGCCACCATCGTTTCCCACCAGCTGATGCTGCGTGCGGGTATGATCAAACAGGAAGCTGCGGGCATCTATGCCTGGCTGCCGCTGGGCCTGCGGGTGCTGCGCAAGATCGAGCAGATCGTGCGCGAGGAGCAGGAGCGAGCAGGCGCGGTCGAACTGCTGATGCCGACCCTGCAACTGGCCGATCTGTGGCGCGAGAGCGGGCGCTATGACGCCTATGGGCCCGAGATGCTGCGCATCACCGACAGGCACGAGCGCGAACTCCTTTACGGGCCCACGAACGAAGAGATGATCACCGACATCTTCCGGGGCTTTGTGAAGAGCTACAAGGCCCTGCCGCTGAACCTGTTTCACATCCAATGGAAATTCCGCGACGAGCGCCGGCCGCGGTTTGGCGTGATGCGCGGCCGCGAGTTCCTGATGAAGGATGCCTACAGCTTCGACATCGACGAGGCGTCGGCGCGCAAGGCCTACAACCGCATGTTCGTGGCCTATCTGAACACCTTCGCGCGGATGGGTCTGAAGGCT
The DNA here is from genome assembly GCF_041648055.1 of Brevundimonas sp. Lineage (GTDB taxonomy): Bacteria > Pseudomonadota > Alphaproteobacteria > Caulobacterales > Caulobacteraceae > Brevundimonas. Next base: position 303,987 of record NZ_JBAZPS010000003.1, on the reverse strand, counting down.
GTGCCGATGCGCGCCGACACCGGGCCGATCGGCGGCGATCTGAGCCACGAGTTCATCGTGCTGGCCGAGACGGGCGAGAGCGCGGTCTTCTGTGACCGCAGGCTGGCGGAAATGCCCGTTCCCGGTTCAGACGTCGATTGGAACGATTTGCAGGCTGTCGTGGACCAGCGCACGGCCCTGTACGCCGCGACCGAAGAAATGCACGACGCCGCCCAGTTCGAGACCCAGACGCCTGAGGCAGATCGCCTGACAGCGCGCGGCATCGAGGTCGGCCATATCTTCTATTTCGGCACCAAATACTCTGCGCCGATGAAGGCCAGGGTCGCCGGGCCGGACGGTCAGGACACAGAGGTCCACATGGGCAGCTATGGCGTCGGGGTGTCGCGCCTGCTGGGGGCGATCATCGAGGCCAGCCATGATGAGGGGGGCATTATCTGGCCCGACGCCGTGGCCCCGTTCGATGTGGCGGTGATCAACCTGCGCAACAGCGACGAGGCCGTGAACGCGGCCTGCGACGAGGCCGTTCGTCGGTTGGAAGCTGCCGGCCGCGAGGTGCTGTATGACGACACCGACGAGCGTCCGGGCGGCAAGTTCGCGCGGGCCGACCTGATCGGTGTGCCGTGGCAGCTGACCATCGGGCCCAAGGGCTTGGCCGAGGGCACGGTCGAACTGAAGCGTCGGGCGACGGGCGAGAAGACGTCCGTGCCACTGGACGAAGCGATCTCGAGGCTGCTGGCATGACCGACGCAGTTGTGGCCAAGGCCACGAAGCCGGCCGGGCCGTTCTCGGCCTGGGAGGTCGGGCTGGCGCTGCGCTATCTGCGGGCCAAGCGCAAGGAGGGCGGGATCGCCATGATCGCCGTCATCTCCTTCGTCGCCATCGCTCTGGCCGTCATGGCCCTGATCGTAGTGATGAGCATCATGGCCGGGTTCCGCTCGACCCTGCTGGACCGGATGCTGTCCTTCAACAGCCACATGTACGTCCAGGGTCAGATTCTGAACTCGCCGGATCGCGAAGCGGCGCTGGACCGAATCAGAACCGTGCCCGGCGTCATCAGCGCCGCCCCCATGATCGAGGCCCAGAGCCTAGTGCGGGCCGGCGGCATGACGACAGGGGCCATCGTCAAGGGCATCCGCCCGGACGACCTGCGCTCGCTCAACTATGTCTATGACAGCCTGGCCCCCGAGGCCCGCCGCACATTCGGGCAGGGTGCTTATGGCGGCGACAACATCATCATCGGCCGGGCCCTGGCCGAGGGCATGGGCCTGCGGGTTGGTGACGCCATCACCCTGTATTCCCCGACGGGGGCCGACAGCGCGTTCGGCAATCTGGGTGGGCTGGAGAAGAGCTATCGCATTGGCGGGCTGTTCACCTCGGGCACGGCAGACTTCGACCGGGCCTTCATCTTCATGCCGCAGGAACAGGCACAGCTGTTCTTCGGCAAGGAGGGCGTCTGGGACGTCATCGACGTCAAGGTCGCCAAACCCGACGAGGTCGGTTCCATGATCGCGCCCGTGCGGGACGCGGCGGGGGCAGGGGCCTTCGTCACCGACTGGCGCGATCGCCTGGCCGCCTTCTGGGGCGCGTTGAAGGTCGAGCGGGTGGCCATGAGCATCATCCTGGGCCTGGTCGTCGCCATTGCGGCCCTGAATATCATTTCCGGCATCGTCATGCTGGTGAAGAACAAGACGCGAGACATCGCCATCTTGCGCACCATCGGAGCCAGTCAGTCATCTATGCTGAGGGTCTTCTTTATGGCCGGGGCGACGATCGGTGTGGCCGGCACGATCACGGGCCTTACGCTGGGTCTGCTGTTCTGCCTGAACATCGGCTCGATCCAGCATTTTCTGGAGTGGGTGTTCCAGACCAAGCTGTTTGATGCAGACGTCTATATGCTGGACGCCGTGCCAGCGCTGGTGGACCCTCTTGACGTGTTCTGGGTCACGTTGTGGTCCACCTTCATGTCCTGCGTCGCAGGTCTGATCCCATCCTGGCAGGCGGCCAAGCTCGATCCGGTGGAGGCGCTGCGTTATGAGTGAGACCTTGACCCCCGACGCTTCCATACATGGTAATCCACAGGCTTATCCCCAAGGAGCGGTGTTCTCGGCCCGCAATGTGACGCGGACGTATCCGACTGCGTCGGGCGGGCTCACGGTGCTGAAAGGCGTCGACCTGGACATTATGCCAGGCGAGATCGTCGGTCTGATAGGCCCATCGGGGTCTGGGAAATCGTCGCTGCTGCATGCTGCGGGCCTGCTGGAGCGGCCGACGTCAGGCAAGATACGCTTCGACGGCGAAGATGTCGGCTCCCTCAGCGAGCGCGAACGGACGCATATCCGCCTGGCGAGCATCGGCTTTGTCTACCAGTTCCACCATCTGCTGCCGGAGTTCGACGCGCGCGACAACGTCGCCCTGCCGCTGCGGATCGCGGGCGTCAGCCTTCCGCAGGCCCGCAAACGTGCCGATGAGGTTCTGACCAGCCTGGGCCTGGGTGAGCGGCTGACGCATCAGCCGTCCGAGCTGTCTGGTGGCGAGCGTCAGCGCGTTGCCGTGGCCCGGGCCCTGGCCAATCGGCCCCGCCTGCTGCTGGCCGACGAGCCGACGGGCAATCTGGACCCGGCTACCAGCCAGACCGTGTTCGAGGCGCTGCATGATCTGGTCAAGCAGACCGGCGTGGGCGCCCTGATCGCCACCCACAACATGGAGCTGGCCGGTCACATGGACCGCGTCTTCGCCTTGAGAGACGGCCATCTGGAAGAGCGTCCGGCGCAAAGCCAGACCTACTGAGCCCTTCGTGCCGGGCTATTTCTTGCCCGGCGGTGTTGTGAAGGGCGAACTGCCCACGCTGACGGGCAGCTTGGCCTTTTCCGCCTTAGGTTTGCGGACTTCCTTGTTGCTGCGGACCTGACCCTTGGCCATGCGCTTGTCTTTCATGACGCCTGCCGCCGAGTGGCGGGCAGGGCGGCGTCAAACCCCGCCTACAGCAAATTTGCCGTCGATGCTCTGGGTGACCGAAATGGAAACACGGAGGCATGTCGCCAGGCGGTTTCGCCTAGTGTGCCAAGTGCGATCTCCATCTGACGATGGCCCGCCCATCGAAGGAGCATTTCCAGTTCGATAGGGTCCGCCAATCCCACGCCGAGGGCTTGGTCGATCCACTCAGCTTCGGGGGGCAACAGGCGTGCAGGATTTACGACGAGCGGTAGCCTGGCTCTTGCGCCGATGGATCGATGGCCGAGGAGTTTGAATTTGGCGCCGTGTCGCCTTTCCAGCTTAGCAATCAATGCTTTTAGTTGAGCCGCTTCGCCCTCCAGCATGATCAGATGACCCGATGCCACCGTCACGATGGCCCCTGAGGCTGTATCGTCGATCTCCGGCTGGAATGAGCGGAGGTCGAGGCGGTTATCGCTATCCGGCTCCAACCACGAGGCCAGCCACAGTATGACTGCATAGAAGTCGTTCATGCCGAGCCCGTCGCCCGTCAACAGGCCTTTGAGCCCGGGTTAGACGTCACGGACCACGGCAGCAATTGCGTGTGACTACGAGGTTTCGATGAGGGCCCCTGCCCTGTAACGTCGGTCTGTCATGATCTCGAGGTCAGGACTAAAGTACCCGGACAGGGGACGAAGAGTGACTGTGATTTCGACCATGCCACGCCCAAAGCCGACCCCAGGCTCTCTGCTACAGACCCGTCCCATCGACATCGCTCCCTTTCGCAGGCTCTAGGGCCTGGCCTCATGAACAGGGAAATTCTGATCATCGATGATGATCCATCGATCTTGCAGACTCATATGCTTGCGCTGCGGGTAAGTGGATACGACCCGGTCGGTTTCACCGATCCGCTCGATGCCTTGATGTGGGCTTCCGACGCCGAGCCGACCTGTATCGTCGTCGATCTCAAAATCCCGGGTGTAGAGGGCCTCGATCTGGTCGCAGCCTTCTGTGCCCTTGGTCGGCATGCCGTCATACTGATCAGCGCATTCGTGGACGTGACGACGACGGTCGATGCGATGCGCCTGGGCGTCGATAACGTCCTTCAAAAACCTTCGGATCCGGAGCGACTGATCGCTGCGGTGGAACGTGCACTTCTGGCTCTTGCCAAAACCCCGTCGCAAGATTTTCTGACCTTCACTCGGCGCGAGCGGCAGGTGGCTGATCTGATTGTCGCGGGACGCACGACAAAGCAGATCGCTCAGTCCCTTTCCCTGAGCCCCCGTACTGTGGAATTCTTTCGGGGTAGCCTGCTTCGCAAGACTCAATCGCCCAATACGGCTGCCCTAGCATCCGCGCTAACGCGCCTAGGGTTTATCCCTGACTGACTTGACGAGAACAAAGCCGCAACATAGAACATACAGGCAACATTCAATCTGGGGACAAGATCATGGCGCGTTGGACGAGAGATATGCTGTCGCTTGCGTCGTGCGGCGGCTTCGTCTGGATGACTTGGCAGGCCGCCTATCTGATTCAGTGAGTCGGTAAGATGGGCCTGTTCAAGGAGAGCCAGGCCATCGCCACTGCATCTGCCCAGTTCGTCCATCTTCGGGTCCGTTCCGCTTATTCGCTGCTGGAAGGCGCGATCAAGGCAGGCAAGGTCTCGACCCTGGCGGCGGACGCGGGCATGCCGGCCGTCGGTGTCACCGACCGGGCCAATCTGTTCGGAGCGCTGGAGTTCAGCGAAGGGGCCAAGGCCGCAGGCGTCCAGCCGATTCTGGGATGCGCCCTGCCGGTGACCGGCATAGGCGGGCAGATCAATCAGCGTTGGGCCAAGGTGCCGACCGTTGTTCTTCTGGTTCAGAACGAGGCCGGTTGGCTGAACCTGTCGGCCCTGTCGTCTTCAGCGTTTCTGGATGCCGGTGCGACCGACGAGCCCAGCGTGCCGTGGGACAAGGTGGTCGCCCATTCCGAGGGTCTGTTGCTGCTGTCGGGCGGGCCAGACGGGCCGGTCGATCCCCTGTTCGTCCAGGGCAAGGCCGCCGAAGGTCAGGCGGCCCTGGCGGCCATGCAGGCAGGGTTCGGCGACCGCTTCTATGTCGAGCTTCAGCGCCACGGCCTGGCCAGCGAGCAACAGGCCGAGCGTGGTTTGGTCGACTGGGCCTATGCCCATGACGCGCCGCTGGTCGCCACCAATGACGTCCACTATGCCAAGGCGGCGCAGGCCAAGTCGCACGATGCCCTGCTGTGTATCGCTGACGGTGCCTTCGTCGGGCAGGACGACCGTCGCAAGATCACGGCGGAGCACTGGTTCAAGCCGGCGGCAGCCATGCGCGAGCTCTTCGCCGACCTGCCCGAGGCCTGCGACACCACGATCGACATTGCCCGGCGCTGCGCTTTCCTGGCCCCCACGCGCGCGCCCATCTTGCCACGTTTCGATGCCGGGGCAGGGCGGTCCGAGCCAGACGAACTGATGCATCAAGCCCGCGAGGGGCTGAAAGAGCGGCTGAAACAGGTCGTGCCCGCCGCGCCCGAGGCCGACTACTGGACCCGTCTCGAATGGGAGGTCGGGATCATCCAGCAAATGGGCTTCCCCGGCTATTTCCTGATCGTGTCGGACTTCATCAAATGGGCCAAGACGCACGGGATCCCGGTGGGGCCGGGGCGGGGATCGGGGGCCGGGTCGCTGGTCGCCTGGGCCCTGACCATCACGGATCTGGATCCCTTACGGTTCGGCCTGCTGTTCGAGCGGTTCCTGAATCCCGAGCGGGTCTCCATGCCCGACTTCGACATCGACTTCTGTCAGGAGCGGCGCGAGGAGGTCATCGACTACGTTCAGGACCGCTATGGCTCCGACCGGGTCGCCCAAATCATCACCTTCGGCACACTTCAGGCACGCGCCGTGCTGCGGGACGTCGGCCGCGTGTTGCAGATGCCGCTGGGTCAGGTGGACCGCCTGGCCAAGATGGTGCCGGCCAACCCCGCCAACCCCGTGACCCTGGCCCAGGCTATCGAGATCGAGCCCCGCCTGCGCGAGGCGCGCGATAATGAGGCGTCGGTGGCGACCCTGCTGTCGACCGCGCTGGAGTTGGAAGGGCTGTACCGCAACGCCTCGACCCATGCCGCCGGTATCGTGATCGGCGATCGGCCTCTGGTCGAACTGGCCCCCCTGTACCAAGACCCGCGGTCCACCATTCCGGCCAGCCAGTTCAACATGAAATGGGTCGAGGCGGCCGGTCTGGTCAAGTTCGACTTCCTGGGTCTGAAGACCCTGACGGTGCTGGATCGTGCGCGTCAGTATCTGGAGCGTCGCGGGGCCGCGCCCGACTGGAACGCCCTGCCACTGGACGATCCGGCGACCTATGAACTGATGGCCTCGGGGCAGACAGTCGGCGTGTTCCAGCTGGAATCCCAGGGCATGCGCGACACCCTGCGCAAGATGCGCTGTGGCTCTATCGAAGAGGTCACGGCGCTGATCTCGCTGTATCGCCCCGGCCCGATGGAGATGATCGACACCTATATCGACCGGAAGTTCGGCCGGCAGGAGGTCGACTATCTGCATCCCAGCCTGACCGAGGTTCTGACCGAGACCTATGGCGTCATCATCTACCAGGAGCAGGTGATGAAGATCGCCCAGATCCTGGCGGGCTATTCGCTGGGGGAGGCTGACCTTCTGCGCCGGGCCATGGGCAAGAAGAAGAAGGAGGAGATGGACTTTCAGCGCGCCCGCTTCGTCAAGGGCGCGTCCGAAAAGGGAGTCTCGGAAACTCAGTCGGGATACATCTTCGACCTGGTTGCCAAGTTCGCAGGCTACGGTTTCAACAAGTCACACGCCGCCGCCTATGCCTTGATCAGCTTCCAGACCGGCTGGCTGAAGGCGACGCATCCGGTCGAATTCATGGCCGCGTCCATGTCGCTCGATCTCAGCAATACCGACAAACTGGCTGTATTTTATCAGGATTGTCGCCGGTTCGAAGTACCGGTCAAATCACCGGATGTGAACCGCTCCTCCGCAGATTTCGATGTGGCTTGGGACGAGCAGGCGGATGGCACCAAGGTCGGTTCGGTCCTTTACGCGCTGGGGGCCATCCGCAATGTTGGCCTTGAGGCCATGAAGCACCTGGTTCAGGTGCGCGAAACCGGCGGGCGCTTCACCGACATCTTCGATTTCCTGGAGCGGGTCGATCCGAAGTTCGTGAACAAGCGGGCGATGGAAAACCTCGCACGAGCCGGGGCCTTCGACAGCTTCCACACCAACCGCCGCCAGCTGGTCGAACAGGCCGACACCCTGATGGCCTATTGCCAGAGTGTGGCGGCGGAACGGGCCTCGTCACAGGTGTCGCTGTTCGGCGGCGATCAGGCGGGCGCAGCGCGGCCACGGCTGAAGCCGGTCGAGCCCTGGATGGGACCGGAGCGGCTGGATCAGGAACTGTCCGCCGTCGGTTTCTACCTGTCCGGCCACCCGCTGGAGGACATGGCGGCAGCGCTGAAACGCAAGCGTGTGACCTTTGTCGCCGAGGCCACGGCCCTGGCCGAAAGTGGGCACGAAGCCTTCATGATGGCGGGTGTCGTACGCCGTCGTCAGGAGCGGGCCAGCGCCAAGTCGGGCGAAAAGTTCGCCTTCGTCACCTTCTCGGACCCGACCGGTGAGTTCGAATGCCTGTTCCCGCCGGAACAGCTGCGCAAGTGCCGCGAAATCCTGGAGGTCGGGGCGTCGATCATGGTTCGGGTCCGGGCCAAGAGCGCGGATGGCGAGGTCCGGTTTTTCGGCGACGACGCCAGCCGTCTGGACACCCTGATCGATGACGGGGCCATGGGGCTGCGTATTCACGTCTCGACCCAGACGATTGAGGCTGTCGAGGCCTTGAAGAGCCGTCTCGACCGAGCCAAGGCCAATGGCAAGGGCGGGGAAGTGTCCCTGATCGCCGCCGTTGATACGCCGTCGTCCGGACGACGCGAGATCGAGATGAAGCTGCCTGGGCGCTATCGCCTGGACGGAGCCTTACGCGGGGCTTTGAAATCGGCACCCGGCGTGGTGCTGTTGGAGGATGCGTGATGACGACACATCAGGGTTCGTGCCAGTGCGGGTCGGTGGCCTATGAAGTCGAGACCGAACTTGACGGTGTGTTCGAGTGCAACTGCTCGCACTGTTATCGCAAGGGGCTGGCTCTGGTTTTCGTCTCGCCGGACGCCTTTCGCCAGACGGCTGGCGAAGGCGCGTTGAGCGAGCACACCTTCAACACCCACAAGATCACTCACCTGTTCTGCAAGACCTGCGGCGTTCAGGCCTTTGCAAGCGGCGTGGCCCCGAACGGCGAGCCGATGGTGGCCGTCAATGTGCGGACGCTGATCGATGTCCAACCATGGAGCTGGACCGCCCAGCGTGTGGACGGGCGCAGTTTCTGACGCTCAAGCATCGTCGGTCACCGCATAGACCATGATGCCGGTCGCGACGGCAAGGTTCAGGCTGTCAGCACGGCCTCGCATCGGAATCTTGACGTTGACGTCGCAGGCTGCGGCCAAGGCGTCGGTCAGTCCGGCCTGCTCGTTGCCCATCAGGATGAGGGCCGGATGCCGAAGTGAGGCTTCGCGGTAGCCATGAGTAGCGTCCAGCCGAGTGCCGATCACGCTGCCCGGCCAGGTGTCACGCCAAGCCAGGAACTCTGCGGGCGTGGCGCGGGCTATGGCGACGGCGAAGACCGAGCCCATGGTGGCGCGCACGGCCTCCACAGAATAGGGATCGACACAGTCTCCGATCAGGATGACGCCGCCACATCCGGCAGAGTCGGCCGTGCGAATGATGGTGCCCAGATTGCCGGGGTCGCGTACCTGCTCCAGCGCCACCCAGGCCGGTGCCGATGTGGGCTGAATGGCCGACAGGGGGGTGTAGACCTGATCGAAGACGCCCAGCACCGTCTGCGGGTTGTCACGGCGGCTAATCTTTTCCAGGATCGGATGGGTGACCACGACGACCTCGCCACCCGCCGCGCGAGTCGCGCCTTTGGCACGGTCCAAGATGGGATGTTCGCGCGCCTCCATGCCGACCAGCAGCAGACGGGGAATGCGACCTTGATCCAGCGCCTCGCCGATGAATTTCAGTCCCTCAGCCAGGAAGTGGCCTGTAGTCTCGCGCTCCTTGCGCATATGCAAGGCGCGCACTGCCTTGACCGTGTCGTTGGTCAGGGAGGTGATCAGCCGGTCGTCGCTCATGCCGACCATCGCGCGAAGAAGCTGAGGCCGATGGCTCGTCCATCCGGACCATCCTCGGCCAGGGCCAGTTCGCCCCAGTCGATGGTGCCGCCGCGATCAGCCGTCGCCTCCGCCATCATATGTGACAGCGAAAGGCCGGAAATCCGCGCCGCATAGGCGTTGAGCAGCAGGAACGAGGCGTCATCCGACAACAGGGCCGCACAATCCTTCAACAAACCTGGCAAGTCTTCGAACAGTCGCCAGACCTCGCCCGTCGGCCCACGACCATACTTAGGCGGGTCCAGGATGATCCCATCGTACTTGACCCCGCGCCGGACTTCGCGGGCCGCATATTTGCGAGCGTCCTCGACGATCCAGCGGATCGGCCGATCGGCCAGGTCGGAAAGTTCGGCATTCTCGCGCGCCCAGGCTACGGATTTCTTGGAGGCGTCAACGTGGGTGACCTCGGCTCCCGCTGCTGCGCAAGCCAGGCTTGCTACGCCCGTATAGCCGAACAGATTGAGGATGCGGGGGGCGGGCCGTCCTGGTTCTGAGGCTAAGGTCCTGATCCGGCTGTCCAGCCATTCCCAGTTGGCAGCCTGCTCCGGGAAAAAGGCCAAGTGCCGGAACGGCGTGAAGCGACTGGTAAAACGCACATCACGCCAGGCCAGAGGAAACGTGTCGATGAGCTTTCCCGCGAAGCGCCAACGCCCGGACTCATCCTCGTCGGTTGGATCGAACACGGCGTCGGCCTGATCGAACGCGCCACTATCGCGTGCGGACCAGAAGCACTGAGGTTCGGGCCGAACGACGGTATAGCGACCATATCGCTCCAGTTTTCGCCCTCCACCACTGTCCAGCAGCGCGTAATCGGCCCAGGCGCGGGTGACGAGTGTTTCAGGCAGTGGGTTCAGACGCGGCGACATGTGACGCTGATAGGCGGACAGGCAAGGGCACGTCCAGTCTGACATCCACTGGAGAGTGCTGATCTTGATATTGGACCGGCTGGTCTGGCGCGTGCGGGGTCTTGTCCCAAGCAAAGGGTTCGCGGATCAGACGCCAGGCGGCGTGGACAAATGCCAAACTGAGCAAAGACCAGTAAAATGGTGCCGCCAGCATATCCTTGACTTCATACGCGACGCCTGCCCGTCTGGTACCGATTGCACAGCTCAACCAGGCAGAGGCTGTGCCGACACTTAGGACGCAGATCGCAAAAGCAGGCGTTTGAGGCGACAGGCCAGCGATGCTGTAGACGCCCACCGTCGTGACGAACCACGCCAGAGACGGACCATATAGTGCGGCGGACACCAGACCCGCTCCCAGCGTCGCAGCTAGGGCAAATCCACCACGAAAACCCAGTTGCAGGGGGTGCCGCGTATGGGTTCCCCAAGTTTGCATATACCCCTTCAGCCACCGCGTTCGCTGCGGAAGCCAGCAGGCGAGTCCGCCAGGAGGCGTTTCCCATGTTGGTCGCGTAATGACGTCCAGCCGCCAGCCATGACGCCACAGTCGGAACCCGAGGTCTGCGTCTTCGGTGACGTTGAAGGCATCCCACCCTCCGACTTTTCTCAAAACATCGACCCGAAAATGATTGCTGGTACCTCCCAACGGAAACGGCAGACCCAGCTTGGCCATGCCCGGCAGAGCGGTTTCAAACAATGAGGCATATTCAGCCGCAAACTGCCTATCAAGAAAGGGCGTTGGTGGGGCGCTGGCGTAGTTGCGTCGGATGCGTAAAGGCGCTTGCAGGCACGCGAGCCGACCCGATGTATCGGATGCGAACCTTGAAGCCGCTTCCTTCAACTGCTGAGGATCGGGATCATCTTCGGCGTCGTAAACGGTCAATATCTCCCCGGTCGCAATCGGCAAGGCGCAGTTCAGAGCTCTCGGCTTTGTTCGTGGTGTCCCAGCGGGGGCGATGAAGATATCCAGCCAAGGGGGCCGTGGTGTGCAAAGTGCCGCCTGGATCGTGGTGTGGTCATGCGCTTCCAGCACCAGAAGGCCCTGTAGGCGATCGGCAGGGTAGTCGATCTTGCTCAATCTCTCGATCAGTTGCCCGACAACTTTCGCCTCGTCGTGAAGTGCCGCCACGATAGAGTATCTGGGCCAGACCTCCGGGGCGTCGGCCTCCGGTGGCGATCTCATGCTCACGATGATCAGAGCCAGTCGCCACATCGCATTGGCAAGGAATGTTACTGCTGCAGTAATAAGGACGATGCTTCCAACCTGATCCGATGCGTAGATCAGCCCGATCACTATCGCAGCAATCAGGACTGCAAGCGCCAGTAGCTGGCCGATTGTTGGCCAGCGCATTGATGCGCTGTCCCCGGGTGCAAGCCCATGCACAGCGCTGACGCATCGCTCTTCCACGTGCTGACCCCCGTCCGCTCCAGCTGAAACGGGTAACGCGTCGGCTTAACAACGACAAGTGGTGTTCAGCTGCCAGGCGATTGGCAAGGGGCGGCGATTGCCGCTATTCACATGGACGTTCCGGAGTTTCCGATTGACCGTGTCTGCAAGCCAAACTCGATCCCAGCGCAAGCCGAAAGGCGAAGGTCACGCTCGCCGGGCTGAAATTCTGGCGGCAGCCGAACGGATATTCGTCGATCACGGCTACGAAGGAGCTACGATCAGGAAGATCGCAGACGAGGTCGGCCTTTCGTCCACGGCGCTCTACATGCACTTCTCCGAGAAGAGCCAAATCCTTCACGAAATCTGCGAGCGGGCTTTTGAGCAACTGCTGGTCATGAATCGCGCTGTCCTTGCCGATGCAGGGACGCCGGAGGAGCGGATGCGACGGCTGATGCAGTCTTACGTGCAGTTCGGGTTTGAGAATCCGAACGCCTATCGCCTGGTCTATATGACGCGTCCGCAGGAGGCACAGGAGGCGCAGAGTGCGGCGCAGAGCCTGGGGGGCGAGTTGTTCGGGGCCTTTGTCTGCGTAGTGGAAGAGGCGGCTGCGCAGGGCCGTTTGCGCGGAGAACCTCGGGCGACGGCCCAGGCCCTGTGGGCGGGCGCGCACGGTGTGGTGTCACTGATCATCACCAAGCCGTATTTCGACTGGGTCGAGAAGGACCTCTTGGTCGACACCCTGCTGGACGCACTATTCGTCGGTTTGCTCAAGCCGTGAGAGGGGCATTCGGGGGGGCGGCACTGGCGGCCGGTTTTGTGATTTCGACCTCGGCAGAAGCCGCACCACTCCGGGTCATGTCGCTGGATCAGTGTGGGGATCAATACGTTCTGGCGCTGTCGCCCGATGCCACGCTTGCCTTGTCGCCGCGTGCGGACGATCCCGATTCATGGATGAAGGCGCAGGCCGCAGGTCGACGCCGCATCAGGCCCACGCTGGAGGCCGCGATCGCCTTTCGCCCCGATGTCGTCGTGCGTTACTGGGGCGGGGAGCCGCGGCTCCTTGCGGCATTGGAGCGTCGAGGCATCACGGTGCTGACCATCGATGATGCCACGACGATGCAAGGTGTCCATGACAACATCACCAGAGTGGCTGACGGCCTGGGCCAGCGTCAGCGTGGAGCACATCTGTCAGCATTGATGCAGGGGCGACTGGCGAAGGCTTCGCCACGCACGAGCGATAGCAACTCGTCGGCGCTGTATCTGACTCCTGGCGGCTTCACGGCCGGCACAGGGACCTTGATCGACGCCGTTCTGAAGGCGGCAGGGTTTTCCAACCTGGCGACTTCACCCGGCTTTGCTCCAGTGAGTGTAGAGCGGGTGGCGCTTTCGCCGCCCAGACGGTTCGTCCTGGGCTTCTTTGATCTGTTTCGCTCAGACTGGCGCGGGCCGGGGCGTCATCCCGTCATGCAGCGTGCGTCTGATGGACGGGTAGCCGCCAAACTCCCTGCGGCGGTTCTGACCTGTCCGGCCTGGTTCGCTGCAGACGCCGCCGTGATGGTAAGCCAAGGGCAATGAATCGTCTGCTCTGGGGTCTGGTCCTGCTGATCATTGCCGCCGCCGTTTCCGGCATTGGCATGGGCGAAAGCGTGCTCGGCGCAGAGCAATGGCGTGCGGCTTTCACAGATCCGGCGTCGGGGCCGGCCGAGGTGTTGTGGCAGGTCAGGGCTCCGCGCGTCATGACGGCGCTGATGGTGGGTGCAGCCCTCGGTCTGGCCGGGGCGGTGATGCAGGGGCTTTTACGCAATCCGCTGGCCGATCCAGGCGTTCTGGGCGTGTCAGCTATGGCGGCACAGGGGGCGGCCCTGGCCATAGTTGCGGGGGCAGCCGCCTTTCCGGGAGCAGTCGAGACGGCGGCCTTGGTGGGGGCGGGACTTGCGGGCGGGCTGCTGATTCTGTTTTCGGCGAGGGTCAGGTCGCCAGAGGCCCTGATCCTGTTCGGGGTGGCCCTGTCCAGTTTCGCGGGCGCGGCGACGGCGCTGATCTTCAATCTGTCGCCTTCGCCGATAGCCACCGCCGAGGTCATGAGTTGGTTGCTGGGGTCGGTTCAGAACCGAAGCTGGATCGATGTGGCCTGGGTAACGCCGGCGATCATGCTGTCCGGCGTGCTGGCAGCGATCGCGGCACCCGGCCTGCGTATGCTCAGCCTGGGTGAGGAGACGGCGCGGACATCTGGCCTGCCGATGGCGCGGCTGAGGTTGATGGCTCTACTGGCAGCGGCATTGGCGACTGGGGCGGCAGTAGCCGTGGCGGGCGTCATCGGCTTCGTCGGGCTGGCCGCGCCACATCTGGTGCGGACGCTGGTGAAGGGTGATCCGGGGCGGGTGCTGTTCCCATCGGCGTTGGCGGGCGGGTTGATGCTGGTGGTCGCGGACCTGCTGGCGCGAATGACACCGACGGATCAGGAACTGAAGCTGGGTGTGTTCACGGCGCTGGTCGGCGCGCCACTGTTCGCCCTGATCGCCTGGCGGGCCGCGCGAGAGTGGCGGCTGTGACGGCTCTGGTTCTGGAGCAGGCGACGGCCCGGCTGGGCAAGCTGACCGTGCTGGAAGCGGTGTCGCTGACAGTCCGTAAAGGCGAGCTTGTAGCGCTGGTCGGCCCGAACGGCGCGGGCAAGTCCAGCGTCATCCGTGCGCTGGCAGGCCTTCTACCGCTTGTCGACGGGACAGCTTCCACGATGGGGCAGCCGGTAAAGGCGCTGAGCCCGAGCGCGCGTGCCGAGCGCGTCGCCTATCTGCCGCAGGAGAGGCGCGTGGCGTGGAACATGCCAGCGGTTGAGGTGGCGGCGCTGGGCGCGCCATTCCTGTCGGCAACCAAGGCGTTGATCCGCGCACATGAGGCGCTGAACGCCGTCGAGGCTGATCATCTGGCGGATCGCGGCGTGGCCCAGATGTCCGGCGGCGAGAGGGCGCGCGTTCTACTGGCCCGTGCGCTGGTCGCACAAAGCGATGCCCTGCTGGTCGATGAGCCGATTGCCGGGCTGGACCCGGACGCCCAGTTGATGGTGCTGGATCTGTTACGCGTCCGTGCCAAGGCCGGGCAGGCGGTGCTGGTCAGCCTGCATGATCTGGGGCTGGCCGCCCGATACGCAGCCCGTGTCATCGTCATGCATCAGGGCAAGGTCGTCGCCGACGATGCACCTATGCAGGCCCTCACGCCGCAGATCCTGTCCGAAGTATTCGGCCTGACAGCTCGCTGGATCGACGGGCCGGATGGACCGCTTCTTAGCCAGAGCCGCTACTCCGAGGGCTCGCCAGCGGGCGTATACTGTTCGCCGGAGCCGACATAGCTGTAGGGCTGGGCCGAGCCGCGTGGCGTGCCTCGACGCAGGTCCTGTGACAGGGTCAGGGGTGCCGAGCCGCCGTTGAGGCGAGCCTTGTAGACCGACATGTTTTCCATGACCCGCATCATGTAGTTGCGCGTCTCGGTGAAGGGCGCACATTCGATGAAGTCGACTGGATCGACCTGCCCCGCCCGCGGATCACCGCACCGTGCCGTCCACTGCGGCACGCGGCCAGGACCGGCATTGTAGCCCACCGTCGTGAGCAGCATGGAGCCGTTGAAGTTGTTGGTCAGGTCCGCCAGGTGGAAACTGCCCAGCGTCATGTTGAAGTCGGGATCATACAGCCGCTCGTCGCTGTAGGGCAGGCCAAGCTGGCGGGCGACGCGGCTGCCGGTCGAAGGAAGGAACTGCATCATGCCGCGCGCATCGGCCCCGGAGCGCGCACGGGGGTCGAAGCTGGACTCCTGGCGCGTGATGGCCAGGGTGAACTCCAGCGGTGCGGCACCGGCGACGGGCGGCGGCAGGCGAACTGGGTACTGACGCTCAGGCATCAGGAAGCCACGCTGGCTGGCGGCACGGCCGATCATCATGGCCGTAAAGCCTTCGCCATAGTTACGCGACATATCCATCAGAAGGGCCATGTCGCCAGCCGTCGGCAGGACGTCATCCAGTTGGTAGGCGAAGACGCGGAACAGGCTGGTCTCGCCCGTCTCGCCCAGAATGCGCATGGCGCGGACCATCTCGTTAGCTTCGAACGATGCGATCTCGGCTTGGCTGGGGGCCGGGTCGCCGGGCAGGGTGAGTGTGGTCTGACCGGCCTTCTCGGCGGCGAGTTGGCCGTAGAAGGTCTGGATGTGGCGCGAGCCCGCCTGATAATACTCCACCGCCATCGGCGTGTTGCCGTTCGCCTCTGCTGCGCGACCCAGCCAGTAAAGAGCACGGCCCTGGGTAATCGGTGTCGAGGAGGCTTGGCGCAGAACCTCGAAATGGGCAGCGGCGCGTGACGGATCATTCAGCTTGGTCAGGGCGACCCAGCCGGCGAAGAACTCCGCATCGACCTTGCGCTCTCCGGAGGGGAAGGCGTGGCCGTTCATGGCGTCATAGGCCGCCTGCCAGTTGCGGACCTGAAGGGCATCCAGAAAATAGTTGCGGCGCTCGCTCCACAGGGTGTTCTGACCCTCGGTATGCGAGGGGGCGGGGGGCAGGGCGGACAGAAGGGCAAAGCCCTCTGACTGACGATTCTGCGAGCGCAGGATGCGGACCCGCTCCAGCGCAACGTTCGGGTCGCGTGCCTGGGAGGCGCTTAGCGAGGCCACCATCGCGTCGGGGCTATAGGCCGTACGCAGGGCCAGGACGGCGTTGGCGACCGACTGGCGCTCAGGCGAAGCCAGCGCCATCATCGCCCGCGTTGCTGGGCCATGCGGACCGGACAGCAGCATGGTCAGGCGGGCATCGTGGTCGCCCTGGTTCAGCCATCCACTCCAGCGGCCCAGGATGCGGCTCTGGCTGGCGTCATCGAACGAACGGGTGCGCCACCAGTCGGTGATCAGGGCGCGGGCCTCGTCGCGGCGGCCGGTCTGCTCATAGGCTCCGGCCAGAGCGATGGCCCCTTGCACTGTGGACGGCGGAGTCTGGGCGAACAGACGCAGGGTCGCCTCGGCATTGGCATAGCCACCGTCCAGGGCCCGCTCGGTCGCGGCGCGGCGACTGTCGCTGCGGGGCCAGCCGGCGAAGGTCGAATCGGCGACGGCCAGATCGCTGAACCCCATCTGTGAGGCCGAGGTGTCCAGCAGCGCCCATTCGATCAGCTTGCGACCCGCTGGATCGCGCATGTTGGCGGCGGCGTTGCGGGCACCCGCGATGTCGCGGGCGCGGGCGGCCGCCAGACCTTGACGGAAAAGCGCCGTGTCCTGATCGTCCAGCACACGCGGTTGATTGCTGACGTTCGGGGCCACCGACGTGTAGGGAACCGCCTGTGGCAGCAGGGTTTCAGGAGCGGGGCCGAGTAGGGCCAGCGCGGCTGCCAGGGAGGTCATCATCATGCCGTGTCTTATCCTCATGCGTCGTGGTTGCGGTCAGGCGACCGGCAACCTACCCTTTGCGCCCGCTGTCGGCGTGTGCCGTCACTTCCTCGCAGGACCATCGTTTCAATGACCGCCCCTTTGTTCAAGGGCGTGATCACCGCCCTGATCACACCTCTTCGTGACGGAAACGTGGACGAAGCCGCCTTCGCCACCCTGATCGAACGCCAGATCGCCGCCGGCGTCGACGGCGTCGTGCCCATGGGCACGACCGGAGAGGGGGCCAGCATGGACCTGGATGAGCACAAGCATGTGATCGACCTGTGCGTGCGACTGGTCGCCGGGCGGGTGCGGGTGATCGCGGGCACGGGCTCGCCCTATACCAAGGAAGCCATCGACCTGGCCCGCCATGCCAAGACGGTCGGGGCAGACGGCGCGCTTATCGTGACACCCTATTACATTCGCCCGTCGCAGGCGGGGCTGGCGGCACACTTCGAAGCGATCGCCGATGCGGTCCAGCTACCGATCCTGCTCTACAATGTGCCCGGTCGCACCGGGATAGATCTGGCCAATGAGACGGTGGCTCGGCTGGCGAAACACCCGAACATCGTCGGCATCAAGGACGCCACCGGCGACATGAGCCGGGTCAGCTGGATGCATGCCAACATCGACGGTCAGTTCGACCTGATCTCCGGTGATGACCCCAGCTACCTGGGCTATCTGGCCTATGGCGGGGTCGGGCTGATCTCGGTCGCCTCCAATGTCGCACCCGAAGCCATGGTGGCCCTGCACAAGGCGGCGGTGTCGGGCGATGCGGCCAAGGCACGGGACTGGCAGGATCGTCTGATCGGCCTGCACAAGGCGCTGTTCCTCGACAACTCGCCGTCACCGACGAAGTACGCCTTGGCGAAGCTGGGCCTGTGTACCGAAGAGGTCCGCCTGCCCCTCTCGCTGACCGCAGACGCGGTCAAGCCCGCCATCGACCGCGCCATGGCGGATGCAGGCGTCGGCTGATGGCGGCTGAAAAACCCAAGACCAAGTTGCTGGCCGAGAACCGGCGGGCCAAGTTCGATTACTTCCTGGAGGATTTCGTCGAGGCCGGGATCCAGCTGCTGGGCACCGAGATCAAGGCCCTGCGCGACGGACGGGCCAATATCGCCGAAAGCTATGTCTCGCCCGAGGGCCGGGACCTGGTGCTGATCAACGCCGACATCCCGCCGTACAAACAGGCCAACCGCTTCAACCACGAACCGCGCCGCCCGCGCCGTCTGCTGCTGCATCGCAAGCAGATCGACCGGATGATCGGCGCGGTCCAGCGCGACGGCCAGACCATCATCCCGGTGCGCCTGTATCTGAACGAAGCCGGCAAGGCCAAGATCGAGATCGCCATGGCCAAAGGCAAGAAGCTGCATGACAAGCGCCAGGCCAGCGCGGACCGCGACTGGGCGCGGGATAAGGCGCGACTGATGAAGGAGCGGGGTTAGGCGTTGATCGCCGCCTTCGCCCGCTCGAAAATCTCCTCGAACATTCTCGCCGTCAGCCGGCCAGTATTCGTGTTGAGCCGCGAGCAGTGGTAGCTATTGATCAGGGTATAGCCAGCGACCTGGCCTTCGACGCCGTGGCCGGGGGGTATGGCGGTGCCGGGCAGGCCCAGCGTCTTCAGGATGCTGCGGCGCGAGACGTCGCCCAGGGTGACGATGACCTTCAGTCGGGGCAGTTCGGACAGGCGGGTCTTCAGGAAGGGGCGGCAGGTCGCCTCCTCGACCGGCAGGGGCTTGTTCAGCGGCGGGGCGCAGCGAACGGCATTGGTGATCATACAGTCGACCAGTTCCAGATCGTCATTCCCGTCCGGATCGTAGTGGCCGCGTGCGAAGCCGGTCTTCTTCAGTGTCTCGTACAGGATGATGCCCGCACCATCGCCGGTGAAAGGCCGACCCGTGCGATTGGCCCCGGTCCGGCCGGGGGCCAGCCCCGCGATCAGCAACCTCGCCTTCGGGTCGCCGAACGACGGGGCCGGGCCGTTCCACCAGTCGGGATGCGCGGCCTGATTCTCAGCCCTGTAAGCGACCAGACGGGGGCACAGCGGGCAGTCGCGGGGTGGTTCGGGCGGGAAGGGGCTCATCGGTCGCTGATACACCGAGCCTGCACGGCGTCACACTCCCGCAATGTCTGCGATTGGAGTAGGGTGTTTGGATGGAACGCTATGACGGCCCTCTGGATGACGCAGTGATCGTGGCTCTGGGCTGCAACGACTGCGGCGTCTGGCGCGACTGCCGCGAGGCGCTGGAGGCGGCGCTGGCGCGGTTCCGGGCCGAGGGGATCGATGTGCTGGCCCGGTCGTCTTGGTGGTCGTCGCTGGCCTGGCCGGACCCGACCGATCCGTCGTTCCTGAACGGCGTCGTCATTGTGCGCAGCGACCACGACCCGCATGGCCTGATGCAGGCGCTGGGGCGGATAGAGGAAGCCTTTGGCCGTCAGCGCCATCAGCAGAATGCCCCACGAACCCTCGATCTGGATCTGATCGCCCACGGTCGGCTGAGTGGCGACCTAGACGGCCTGATCCTGCCTCATCCGCGGGCGGCAGAGCGTCGATTCGTGATGGGGCCGCTGGCCGAGATCGCGCCGGACTGGGAGCATCCGCACGGGGGCAGGGCGGTCGATCTGGCGACGGCTGCGACCGTCGGTCGGGACGCGCGAGCCGTTTGACGCCGTATTGCTGCCCATGTGGCGTTGCACAATCGAGCTCAACACTCTATTTTGTGCGGTTCTGATTGCCGCCCGAGGATTTTGAATGGCCCGCGTAACCGTCGAAGACTGCATCGAAAAGGTGCCGAACCGTTTCGGTCTGGTCCTGCTGGCCGGTCACCGCGCCCGCAACATCGCCAATGGCGCGCCGTTGATGCTGGACCGCGACAACGACAAGAACCCCGTCGTCGCCCTGCGTGAAATCGCCGAGGACAAGGTCGTTCCGGACGACATGACCGAGACCATCATCGTCACCCTGCAGCGTGTCGATGAGCGCACCGAAGCCGAGGACGAGGCCGAGATCGTCGGTCTGCTGGCCGAGCCTCAGCACATGAACATGGCCGAGGCAGAACTGATCCGTGCGCTGCAAAGCGACCGCGACGGTGGCCAGGAGGAACGCTACTGACGGCGGAACCCGCCAACGGTATCACCATCCTGCCGGCGCGGCAGTCCGCCCCGCCGCTGCAAGCTGCCAATCTGAACGACCCGGACGGCACCCGCCCGGTGAAGGAAGCATCCGAGCCCAAGGCCCGGGTGCTTCGTCAATTCGAGCTGGTGGAGGCGGTCCGCGCCTATGATCCCACAGCCGACGAGCAGCTTCTGAACCGCGCCTATGTCTACGCCATGAAGATGCATGGCTCGCAGTTGCGGGCGTCTGGCGACCCTTACTTTGCGCATCCGATTCAGGTCGCAGGTATCCTGACCGATTATCGGCTGGACACGGCCACCATCGTGACAGCCCTTCTGCACGACGTGGTCGAGGACACCTCGGCCACGCGCGACGACATCGCGGCTATGTTCGGCGAGGAGATCGCGGTTCTAGTTGAGGGCGTGACCAAGCTCAGCCGCCTCGAACTTCAGGCCGAGCACACGCGCCAGGCTGAGAACCTGCGCAAATTCATTCTTGCCATCTCTAAGGACGTCCGCGTCCTGCTGGTCAAGCTGGCCGACCGTCTGCACAACATGCGGACACTGAAATACGTCAAGCCTGAAAAGCGCGAGCGGATCAGCCGCGAGACGCTGGAAGTCTACGCGCCGCTGGGCCGGTCGATCGGCATCCACTCCATCGCGTCGGAGCTGGAAGAGCTGGCGTTCGAGCATCTGAACCCGACGGCCCGCACGGCGATCGAGCGGCGGCTCGAGGCGTTGAAGCTGGAGCATGGCCGCGCCATCGAGGGCGTGTCGCGCGAGGTCGAGCGGGTGCTGCAGGAGGGTGGGGTCAAGGCCAAGGTCTATGGCCGCCAGAAGACGCCCTATTCGATCTGGCGCAAGTTGCAGCGCAAGTCGGTGGGTTTTTCCTCCCTGTCCGACATCTATGGCTTCCGCGTGATCGTCGAGGCGGAAGACGACTGTTATCGCGCTCTCGGCATCATCCACCGCGCCTGGCCGATGGTGCCGGAGCGGTTCAAGGATTTCATCTCGACGCCCAAGTCCAACAACTATCGCAGCCTGCACACGACGGTCGTGGGACCGTCCGGCCTCCGGATCGAGATGCAACTGCGCACCGAGGCCATGGACCGGGTGGCCGAGGACGGCGTCGCCGCGCACTGGGCCTACAAGAACAAGTCCTATGGCTTCGACAAGGAGGCCATGGAGGCGGACGGCGGGCGCGACCCGCTGCAGAATCTGCGTCACCTCGTGCAAGTCATAGAGCACGGCGAGGGCGGCGAGGACTGGGTCGAACACGCCAAGCTGGAGATGTATCTCGAGCAGGTCTTCGTCTTCACGCCCAAAGGCTCGCTGATCACCCTGCCGCGTGGCGGGATGGCGCTGGATTTCGCCTATGCCGTCCACACCGAGGTCGGCGACACGGCGGTGGGCGTCAAGATCAACGGCGAGCTGAAGCCCATGCGGACGCAGTTGCAGAATGGCGATGTGGTCGAGATCGTGCGGGGGGCCAAGCGGGAGATCCCCGTCGACTGGCGCTCCCTGACCATCACGGGCCGGGCGCGCTCGGCCATCCGCCGTCATATCCGGACGTCAGAGCGCGGCGAGTTTCAGAAACTGGGCCGCAGTACCTTCGAGCAGACCCTGTCGCGTGCCGGCAAAACGGCGGCCGAGGTATCACTGGCCCCCGTGCGCGAGACATTGGGTTTTGCCAATGACGACGATCTGTTCGAGGCCATCGGTCGCGGACGGCTGTCGGCCGCCAAGGTCGGCGAAACCCTTTTCCCTGCGCTGAAGGGACGGCTGAAGGCCGGACCGGACCGCAGGCGGATCGCCGACGAGCAGGCGCGGTTGTTCGTGCGCGGCGGCGGACTGACGCCGGGCGTCAGCATCCATTTCGGCCACTGTTGCTCGCCCGTGCCCGGCGACCGCATTGTCGGCATTCTGGAGCCAGAAGCAGGACTGACGGTGCATACGATCGACTGCCAGAAACTGGCGGACTTTGCCGACGACGATTCGGTCTGGCAGGACCTGCAATGGACGCCTCAGGCCGAGCAGGGGGCTGTGGCATCGGCGCGCATCCGCGCCACCATCCAGAACGCACCGGGCGTGCTGGGCCAGGTCGCCACCCTGATCGGCGAGGCGGGTGGAAACATCCTGAATCTGGTCATGAGCCACCGCCAGCAGGACTTCTTCGACGTCGACATCGACGTGGAGGTCGAGGACGCCAAACACGCCACCCTGCTGATGGCCGCGCTGCGCGCCAATCCGGCGGTCGATACGGTCGAGCGGGCGCGGGGATAGGCTTGGACGGCGCGGCAACGCTCGCTATGACGATGCCATGAACACCGAAGATGTCCTGAACGAATTCCGCGATGCCGGTGCCCTGCGCGAGGGGCATTTTGTACTGTCATCGGGCCTGCACAGCCCGGTCTTCTTACAGAAGAACCTGGTCTTCATGGACACCGCCCGCTGTGAGCGGCTTTGTAAGGCGCTGGCGGAAAAGATCGTGGCCACAGTCGGCGCGGTCGATGTCGCCATATCTCCGGCCGTAGGCGGGATAATCCCCGGCTATGAGACCGCGCGACACCTGAAGGTGCGCTCGCTCTACGTCGAACGCGAAGGCGGCACGTTCAAACTGCGTCGCGGCTTCACGGTCGAACCGGGCGAGAAGGTGGTGATGGTCGAGGACATCGTCACCACGGGGCTGTCTTCGCGCGAATGTATCGCGGCCATCCAGGCGGCGGGCGGCGAAGTGGTCGCCGCAGCCTGTATCGTCGATCGCTCGGGCGGTCGGGCCGATGTCGGGGTGCCGCTGGTGGCGCTGGCGACGCTGGATGTGCCGGCCTACGCAGCGGATGCCCTGCCGCCCGAACTTGCGGCCTTGCCCATTGAAGATCCGGGTAGTCGGCGGTTGAGCCAATGACCCATACCCTGCGTCTGGGCGTCAATATCGACCATGTGGCCACGGTGCGGAATGCGCGTGGCGGTCTGAATCCCGATCCGGTCCGGGCGGCGCGTGAGGCCTTGGAAGCCGGTGCAGACGGCATTACGGCGCACCTGCGTGAGGATCGTCGCCATATCTCGGATGCCGATATCGACGGCCTGTCGGCCCTGCTCCGAGAACAGGCGCGGCCCCTGAACCTGGAGATGGCTGTCACCCAGGAGATGCTGGCCATCGCCCTGCATCATCGCCCCCACGCCGTCTGCCTGGTGCCGGAAAAGCGCGAGGAGCGCACGACCGAGGGCGGGCTGGACGTCGTCGGTGGCCACAACTGGATCACGCCCTTCGTCGGTCAGCTGAATGAAGCGGGGTGCCGGGTTTCGCTGTTCATCGGGGCCGATCCCGAACAGATTCATGCGGCCCAACGTACGGGAGCCGCCGTCGTCGAGCTGCATACCGGGGCCTTCTGCGACGCCGTGCGCGAGGGTAGGGTCGAGGAGGCACGGGTTGAACTAGAGGCTTTGCAGCATGGGGCAACCCTTGCTGTTCAGCTGGGACTGGAGGTGCATGCCGGGCACGGGATCGACTACGAAACGGTTACCGAGGTCGCGGCCATCCCCGAGATCGCCGAGTTGAACATCGGCCACTTCCTGATTGGAGAGGCGATTTTCGTCGGCTTGGGCCCGGCTATCGACAGGATGCGAGCCCTGATGGACGCCGCACGCGAGCCCGCTGCATGATCATCGGTGTTGGCGCAGACCTGTCGGACATTCGTCGCATCCAGGCGTCGCTGGACAGGTTTGGCGACCGGTTCAAGCAGCGCTGCTTTACCGAGCACGAACGCGCCAGATCGGACCGCAAGCCGGACCCGGCCTGGAGCTATGCCAAGCGGTTCGCGGCCAAGGAGGCCTGTGCCAAGGCGCTGGGCACCGGCATGCGGGCGGATGTTTACTGGCGCGACATGGGGGTGGTGAACCTGCGCTCGGGCCAGCCGACGCTGGCCCTGACCGGCCATGCCGCCGAGCACCTGCATCGCTTGATGCCCCCCGGGCATGAGCCGCGCATTCACCTGACGCTGAGTGACGAACACCCCTATGCACTCGCCTTCGTGGTGATCGAAGCCTTGCCCGTGGCGTAATCAGCCTATACCGACCGTTCGACTTTGATCCGCGTGCACGCGGCTGGGAATGACTTTCTGATGAGCGACGACACCACGTCCAATGCGCCGGTCACGGACATCAAGCGCACCCCCATCTTCGGCGGCGGCAAGCCGGAGAAGAAGAAGCCGCAGAACGAGGGTCTGGAGATCTTCAAGACCATCTTCTACGCTCTGCTGATCGCCCTGGTCCTGCGGGTCCTGCTGTTCCAGCCCTTCACGATCCCGTCGGCCTCGATGGAGCCCAATCTGTACGAGGGCGACTACATCGTCGTGTCGAAATGGTCCTATGGCTATTCGCGCCATTCGATGCCGTTCAGCCCGGAGATCTTCGAGGGGCGTATCTTCGGCTCGGCTCCGAAGCGAGGCGATATCGCCGTCTTCAAACTGCCGCGCGACAATCGCACCGACTACATCAAGCGCGTTATCGGCCTGCCCGGCGATAGAGTGCAGATGATCGACAACGTTCTGCATATCAACGGCGTGGCGGTTCGCGACGTGGTGGTGTCCGGCAACGAACTGTCGGGCATGTTCGGCCAGCAGGTCATTCAGGCGCGCGAAACCCTGCCCGGCGGCAAGACATTCACCATCCAGGATTTCGGCCCAGGCAACGATCTGGACAACACACCCGCCTTCGAGGTGCCCGCCGGCCACTACTTCATGATGGGCGACAACCGCGACAACTCGATCGACAGTCGGGTCGAACAGACCCAGGGCGTGGGCATGGTCCCGGAAGAGAATCTGGTCGGCAAGGCCGAGATCATCCTGCTGTCGTGGGAGCCCGGGGCCTCGCTGTGGAACCCGGTCAGCTGGTTCTCCAACATCCGCCCCAGCCGGTTCTTCCGCGTCCTCGACTGATGGCCGACCGTCGCGCAGAGGCGGTGCGCGCGCTGTTGGTGGCCTTGGGCCATAACTTTCGTGATCCGCGGCTGCTCGACCTCGCCCTGACCCACGCCAGCGTGGGGGAGGGGGCCGAGCGTGACGCGCGGGGTCGCCTGTTCGCCGACAATCAACGGCTGGAGTTCCTGGGGGACCGGGTGCTGGGCCTGCTGGTCGCCGACCGGCTGATGCGCGATTTCCCCAATGCAAACGAAGGCGAGATGTCGTCGCGTCTGCATGCGCTTGTCGACAAGGCCGCCTGTGCTCGCGCCGCGGACGCCCTCGGTGTCGGTCCCGCCATGCGACTGTCGCCGGGCGAGGCCAAGCAAGGCGGTCGGCGTCGCGAGGGCGTTCTGGGCGATGCGATGGAGGCCATTCTGGCGGCTGCCTGGCTGGATGGCGGCATGGAGGCCGCGCAGGCCGTGTTCGATCGCGCCTGGGCTGCCGAACTGGCGGCGCCGCCTGTGCGCTCGGTCAGCAATCCCAAATCGGCACTGCAGGAGTGGGCGCTGGGTCAGGCCAAGGCCCTGCCCACCTACCGTATCCTCGAACGGACAGGCTCCGACCACGCCCCGACCTTTACGGTCGAGGTGAACGTCGACGGCTATGCGCCCTTGACCGCACAGGGCCGTTCGCGTCAGGACGCAGAGAAGACGGCCGCCATCGGCCTGTTGCAACGTGAAGGCGTCATTTGACCGATCCCCAGGACACCCGTGTGAACACCCGTGCAGGCTTTGCCGCCATCATCGGCGCGCCCAATGCCGGCAAGTCCACTCTGGTCAATCGCCTGACCGGGACCAAGGTGTCGATTGTCACCCAAAAGGTCCAGACCACCCGCTTCCCTGTGCGCGGCATCGCCATTGAGGGCGACGCTCAGATCGTGCTGGTCGATACCCCTGGCATCTTCACGCCGCGCCGCAGGCTGGACCGGGCCATGGTCGCTTCGGCTTGGGGCGGGGCCTCGGACGCCGACGTGGTCATCCACCTGATCGATGCCGCCTCGCACATCGCTTCGGAAGGCAAGGAAGGCCAGGCGGCCGACCGGCGCTCGGCCGAGGACACCGAGACCATCATCGCCAATCTGAAGGCGTCCGACACCCAGGTCATTCTGGCCCTGAACAAGATCGACGGCATGCGCCGCGATACGCTGCTGGCGCTGTCACACCAGATGTTCGAGACTGGCGTCTATTCGGAGGTCTATATGATCTCGGCCCTGAGCGGCGACGGGGTCGATGACCTGAAGCAGCGGCTGGCCCGCGCCATGCCTGTAGGGCCGTGGCTCTATCCCGAGGACCAGTCCGCCGACGTGCCGATGCGCGTTCTGGCCGCCGAGATCACGCGCGAGAAGGTCTATCTACGCGTTCACGAGGAACTGCCCTATTCGGCGGCTGTCGAGACGACGTCCTTCGAGGACAAGGCGGACGGCTCGGCGCGGATCGAGCAGACCATCTATGTCGAGCGCGAGAGCCAGCGGCCCATCGTGCTGGGCAAGGGGGGGCAGACCCTGAAATGGATCGGCCAGAAGTCGCGCGAGGAGCTGACCGAGCTGCTGGATCGGCCGGTTCACCTGTTCCTGACCGTCAAGGTCGATCCGAAGTGGCAGGACAGCCGCGCCCTGTACGCCCAGTTCGGGCTGGATTTCGACGTCTGATCTCTTGTTCCATGTCCCCAGACATTCCGGTGGCCATCCGCGCCTGACCATTGCGGTCATCAGTGCCGTACTGATCGCCTCGGCAGGCCTGATCGGCTGGTTCAGCGTGCGTCCCAATGCCGAGGCTTCTGCGGTAGCCGAAGCATCTGCACTGTCGCGTCCGCCGCTGGTCGTGATCGAGAGCCTGCCGCAACTCAAGGCGCATCTGGATCGCTGGGGCGCGAACGAGCAGTTCACGGGCGCTGTCCTGGTGGCGCGAGGTGACGAAATCCTGTTTCGGCAAGCCTATGGCTTGGCCAATCGCGAAACGGGCGAGCCTTTGAAGCTGGATTCCCGCTACCGCCTCGCTTCGGTCAGCAAGCAGTTTACCGCTGCCGCCATCCTGCGTCTTCAGGACGAGGGCAAGTTGTCCGTCGATGATCCGCTGTGTCGCTGGATCGAGGACTGCCCTGCCGCGTGGGCTCCCATTCGGCTCAGCCATTTGCTGTCGCACACCTCCGGCATTCCCGACCTGATGGCCCGGCCCGGCTGGGGCAACCGACGTGTGACCCCGGCGACCACCCAGGAATTGACCGAGGACTCCAAGCGTTTCAGCCTCAGCTTCGCCCCCGGCACCAAGGTCGGCTACAACAATGCGGCCTATAACCTGCTGGGCGTCGTGGTCGAGAAGGCCAGTGGCCAACCCCTGCACGACTATTTGCGCACCGCCTTCTTCGACCCTCTGGGCATGGAGGACACGGGCTATGACGACGACCAGTCGGAAGTCGTCATGGGCTATGCCAACCTGGTCGGCGGAATCGCCCCCCAGCCCAATGCCAACCTCAGCATCATCTTCGCCGCTGGTGCGCTGTACTCGACGCTCGATGACCTGCTGGTCTGGGAGAAGGCGTTGCATCAGGGCGATCTGCTGACGCCTGCCAGCTATGCCCAGATGATCGCCGATCACGCCCCCGCCGATACGCCCGATGAGCGGGGACGCCCGCACCGTGCCTGGGGCTATGGCGTATTCTCGAACAGCATCGGCCGACGCGTCAGCCCGGGCTTTGCAGACCGCCAGATCTATCACACCGGCAGTTGGTCGGGCTTCCGCAACCTGATGACCCACCAGCCCGATCAGGACGTGACGGTGATCGTCCTGTCCAACAACTATCATCAGCGCGACGCCGTCTTCCTGATCTCCCAGAAGGCCATGGCCGAGGCCTTGGGCTACCCGTTTCCCACCGCGATGGCCCGTTAGCGGGAACGCGGCGGGTCCGCAGGGGTTGGATCAGGGCAAACCGGAGCCCTGCCATGAAAGCCGTCGTCCTAAACTGCACGCTGAAGCCGTCTCCCCAGACCTCCAGCACCGAGGCCTTGGCGAACGTCGTCATCGCCGAACTCGAAAAGGGCGGGGCCGAGGTCGAGATGATCCGGCTGGTCGATCTAGACATCAAGCCCGGCGTCAGCGCCGATGAAGGCAAGGGCGACGAATGGCCGTCCATCGACGAGAGGCTCAAGGCCGCAGATATCGTGATCTTTGCGACCCCGACCTGGCTGGGCCAGATGTCCAGTGTCTGCCTGCGTGCGCTGGAGCGGATGGATGCCTGGTTTGGCGAGACTGACGACAGTGGACGCCCCGTGGCCTTCGGCAAGGTCGCCGGCGTCGTGGTGACCGGCAATGAGGACGGGGCCCACAACATCGTTGCCACGGTCTGTCAGGGACTGATCGACATGGGTTTCACCATTCCGGGGCAGAGCTGGACTTACTGGCACCTGGGCCCCGGCCCCGGACCAGACTATGTCGAGACGGATCAGGGGCACGAATATTCTGACCGCGTAGGCCGCAACGCCGCACGCAATCTGCTGGCCGTGGCCAAGGTGCTAAAGCCGACGACCTATCCGGTTCCGGAAAGCGGGGAGCAGGGCTAGGCTGGTCGCTTCCTGCCGGAGCGCCACCCATGATGAACCTGTTCGCCGTCCTGTCGATCCTGTCCGCGTCGCCGGAGACGGATGTCGAGGCGGTCATCGACCGCATGCATCAAGCGGCATCTAGAGCCGACGGACAGGACTACTTCAATCAGTTCACCCCTGAGGCCCGCTTCATCGGCACCGACGCGACCGAGCGTTGGTCCCTGACCGCCTTCCGCGCCTATGCGGAGCCGTATTTCGCAAGGGGACGAGGCTGGACCTATGTGCCACGCGAGCGGACGGTGACTATAGCGCCCATCGGATGCCGCTGCGTCGCCTGGTTCGACGAGATTCTGGACAATGCGAGCTATGGCCAGGTGCGCGGTTCCGGGGTGTTGCGCCTTACGGACGACGGCTGGAAGATCGAGCAATATGTCCTTAGCTTCGCCGTACCGAATGACCGCGCCGACGCTGTCGTGGCGACGATCAAGGCTGAGGAATAGCTGCAGCGTACGAGAACGTATGGCCAACACCGGCACGACCGGCTAACGACCGGCATGGATTTCACCGACGATGCCTTCGTTCTGTCAGCGCGCGCGCATGGCGATACGGGTGTAGTCGTCGAACTGCTGACGCTGGATCATGGTCGCCGTGCGGCCTATGTCGCGGGCGGGGCGTCACGCAAGATGAAGCCGTTCCTGCAGCCCGGCGCGCGGGTTTCGGCCGATTACCGAGCCCGGACGTCCGACCACCTGGGCTCGGCGCGGCTGGAGCCGGTGGGAGAGGGGCCCAGCGCCCTGTTTGACGACCCGATGGCCCTGACGGGCCTCGCCGCCGCCGCATCTGTTGCGCAAGGAGCTCTGCCGGATAGAGAACCGCATCCAGGGGCCTTCATGGCGTTCGAGGCCCTGATGGGAGCGTTCGTCCTTCCCGATGTCTGGCCCGCCATTTTCGTCCGTTTCGAGGCCGGGTTGCTAGAGGACCTGGGCTTTGGGTTGGACCTGTCCCGATGCGCCGTCACCGGAGATATGGACGACCTGATCTGGGTCAGCCCGCGGACGGGTCGCGCCGTCAGCCGAAATGCCGGCGCACCCTATGCCGACAAACTACTGGTCTTGCCGCCCTTCATGCTGGGGGCGCAGGCCAGGCTGGGTGAAGGCGATGTCGGGGCGGGCCTGGCCCTGACCGGCCATTTCCTGGAACAGTTCGTCTTTCACCCCCAGAACCGGCCTATTCCGCCTGCACGGGTGTGGATGATCGACA
Source organism: Brevundimonas sp. (assembly GCF_041648055.1). GTDB lineage: Bacteria > Pseudomonadota > Alphaproteobacteria > Caulobacterales > Caulobacteraceae > Brevundimonas. The sequence continues at coordinate 274,242 of NZ_JBAZPS010000003.1, read as the reverse complement.
AGCTGGGCGAGGCGGGACGACTTTAGGCGCTAGACTCAGGCGCTGGGATTACCGATTCGGACGCCATGACCATTCATACCCCGCCGCCTGAGGGCGGCCGCATCATCGACGAGCCGATGAGCGAGGCGCTGAGCCGTCGCTATTTGGCCTATGCGCTGTCGACCATTACCAACCGCGCCCTGCCGGACGTGCGGGACGGCTTCAAGCCTGTGCATCGGCGCATAATGTACGCCATGCAGCAGATGCGCCTGAACCCCCAGGCGGCTGCACGCAAATGCGCCAAGGTCGTCGGGGAGGTTATGGGCGGCTATCACCCCCATGGCGATGCCTCCATCTATGACGCCCTGGTGCGTCTGGCCCAGGATTTCTCTCAGCGCTACCCACTAGTCGATGGCCAGGGAAACTTCGGCAACATCGACGGCGATAACGCCGCAGCCATGCGCTACACCGAGTGCAAGCTGACGCCCGCCGCCGTCTTGCTTATGGAGGGGATCGAGCAGGACTCGGTCGACTTCAAGGCCACCTATGACGATCAGGACGAGGAGCCGGTCGTCCTGCCCGCGGGTTTCCCGAACCTGTTGGCCAACGGCTCGTCCGGCATCGCCGTCGGCATGGCGACGTCCATTCCGCCGCATAACGTCGGTGAGTTGATCGACGCCTGCCAGCTGTTGCTGGAGCGGCCGGACGCCACCACGGCGGAACTGGCGACCATCGTGCCGGGACCGGACTTTCCGACCGGGGGCGTCGCGGTCGAAGGGCATGCCTCAATCCTCGACGCCTATGAGACCGGTCGCGGCGGCGTGCGTTTGCGGGCGCGGTGGGAGCGGGTGCCGCTGGATCGTGGTGGCTATCAGATCGTGGTCACCGAGATGCCGTATCAAGTCGGCAAGTCCAAGCTGGTCGCCGATCTGGCCGATCTGATCGAGCACAAGAAGGCCCCTCTGCTGGGCGACGTGCGCGACGAGTCCGCCGAGGACATCCGCCTGGTGCTGGAGCCCAAGTCGCGGACGGTCGAGGCCGACGTCCTGATGGAGAGCCTCTTCAAGCTTTCCGATCTGGAGGTGCGCTTCCCGATCAACATGAATGTGCTGGACGCCACGGGCACGCCGGGCGTGCTGGGACTGAAGGCCTGTCTACAGGCGTTTCTGGAGCACAGGCGCGAGGTTCTGGTGCGCCGGGCCCACTGGCGCATTGAACGGGTCGAGAAGCGGCTGCATCTGCTGGAAGGCCTGCGGATCGTCTTCCTGAACCTGGACGAGGTCATCCGCATCGTCCGCGAGGAGGAGCAGCCCAAGGCCGTGCTGATCGCCCGGTTCGGCCTGACGGAGCTTCAGGCCGACTTCATCCTCGACACCCGTCTGCGACAGCTGGCGCGGATCGAAGAGATGACGATCGAGAATGAATTCAAGACTTTGATGGAAGAACTTGCGGCACTGAAGTCGCTGTCAACAACGCCTGCCAAGCAATGGAAGCAGGTCGGTAAGGACCTGGAGGCCGTGCGCAAGGCCATGGTCTCGCCACGCCGCACCACAATCGCCGAGGCCGTAGACAGTTCGGCCTTCGCCGCCGCGGTCGAGGCCTACATCCCGCGCGAGGCCATCACGGTCATCCTGTCCGAGCGCGGCTGGATCCGGGCCGCCAAGGGCAAGGTGGAGGATCCGTCGGAGCTGAAGTTCAAGGAGGGCGACAGTCTGGCCTGGCTGGTGCCTGCCTTCACGACCGACAAGCTGCTGGTCGCGGCGTCGGACGGGCGCATCTTCACGATCGGTGCCGACAAACTGGCGTCGGGGCGCGGGCATGGCGAGCCGCTACGCCTGATGATCGATCTGGACGAAAAGGCCGAGATCGTGGCCCTGTTAGCCCATCAACCGGGCGGCAAGCTGCTGGTCGCGTCGCGTGCGGGGTATGGGTTCATCGCCCCGGAAGACGAACTGCTGGCCCAGAAACGCGGCGGCAAACAGGTGCTGAACGGCGACCTGAAGGCCGTACTTCGCGTCACCGGAGATCACATCGCCACCATCGGTGACAACATCAAGGCGCTGATCTTCCCTGTCGCCGAACTTCCGGAAATGGGCCGGGGCAAGGGGGTCAAGCTGCAGTCCTACAAACAGGGCGGGCTGGTGGATGTGACCGTCTTCGACGGCGCACATGGCCCCGAATGGGTTGATGGCGGCGCTCGGCGCCGGAACTGGCCCGACTGGAAGGATTGGCTGGGCAAACGCGCTGGAGCAGGGCGGCAGGGACCGAGGGGGCTCAGGAAGTTCCGCTAGAGCGGCTTACGCCGATTTCATTTCCGATGGCGCGGGTCTGTTGACATACTCTGGCATGGCCCACTCCGGGCCGGGTTGGAGATGTCCATGCTCATCACCCTGATCGTCATCGCCGTCATCGTGGCCGTGGTGCTTTTCGTCGTCGTCGGCGCCTACAACAAGCTGGTCGCGCTGGATCAGCGCGCCGACCAGTCGTTCGCCGATATCGACGTGCAGCTGAAGCAGCGTCAGGACCTGATCCCCAATCTGGTGGAAACGGTGAAAGGTTATGCCACGCACGAGGCCGGGACCCTGGCGGCTGTGACCCAGGCCCGCGCCGCCGCCGCCGGGGCCACCTCGGTCAACGACAAGGTCCAGGCCGAGAACATGCTGACAGGCGCTCTGGGCCGTCTGTTCGCCGTGTCCGAGGCCTATCCCGACCTCAAGGCCAACGCCAACTTCCAGCAGTTGCAGGCCGAACTGTCGGACATCGAGAACAAGCTCGCCGCCGCTCGCCGGTTCTTCAACAATGCCGTGGCCGAGTTCAACGCCGTGCGCCGCCAGTTCCCGACCGTCCTGTTCGCGGGCATGGTCGGCTATGGAGCGGACAAGCCCTTTGTCGACGTGGGAGAGGCCGATCGTGCCGCCATGACTGCCGCGCCGCCGTCGGTGAAGTTCTAGGCCTCACCCCATGACCGCCGTCGGTCTTCAGACCCACATCTGGGCGAACAATACGCGCTCGGTGATCCTGCTGGCAGGCTTTCCCGTGCTGATGGTCGGCATCCTGTATGGGCTCCAGCTCATGCTGATGGGGTTTGGCATCCTCCCTAACTCCGGAGGCTCGCTGAGCGCGGACATGGCGTTGGCGGCGAGCTGGCTGACAACGACCATCCCGCTGGCCATCGTCTTCTCCGCCATCTGGTTCGCTATCGCCTGGTTCGGCAATCAGGCGATGATCGACGCCATGACAGGGGCCCGCAAGGTTGATCGGCGGTCTGAGCCTGAGCTCTATAACTTGCTGGAAAATCTGTCGATCTCTCGCGGTATGCAGACCCCGACGCTGCGCATCATCGAAGTGGACGGATTGAATGCCTACGCCAGCGGCCTGAACGAAGGCCGTTACAGTGTCACCGTCACGCGCGGGCTGATGCAGGCGCTGGACCGCGACGAACTGGAGGCCGTGCTGGCCCACGAGCTGACGCATGTCATCAACAAGGACGTGCGGACCATGGTGATCGCCTCGATCTTTGCCGGCATCATCAGCGTGGTGGCCGAACTGGTGCTGCGCAGTCTGTTTTATTCACGCGGAGGCGGGCGGCGCGACAACAAGAATGCCATGCCGCTGATCCTGATTGGTCTGGTCATAGCTGCGGTCGGCTATGGGCTGGCCATCGTCATTCGCATGAGCCTGTCACGCACTCGGGAATATGTGGCCGATGCCGGGGCGGTCGAGCTGACCAAAAACCCCGACGCCATGATCGGAGCGCTGCGCAAGATCGAGGGACGGTCGTCTCTGCCGGGCCCTGACGAGGTTCAGCAGATGTTTCTGGACAACCAGCCGAACGGCAAGGGTCTGGAGGGCCTGTTTGCCACCCATCCCCCCATCGCCAAGCGGATCGAGGCCTTGATCAGGTTTGGGGGAGGGCGCGATCCTGGCCCGTGGCGAGAGCCCGCCTCTGTACCGCTGATGCCGCCTTATCCAACGTCGGTACCCTCGGCAGGCTGAACGATCCGCTCCCAGCCCAGACGGGTCAGTTTCTCCATTGGACGGAAGTCGGCCTTGTAGTCCATCTTGCGCGACCCTTGGACCCAGTAGCCCAGATAGACGAAGGGCAGGTTGACCGCCGCCGCCTGACGCACATGATCCAGTATGGCGAACCGGCCCAGGCTGCGTGCTGCGAGAGCTGGGTCGAAGAAGCTGTAAACCATCGAAAGTCCATCACTCAGCAAGTCCGTCAGACAAACGCCGACGAGCTGCCCCGGGCCGTCATCCAACGAAGCCCGGCGATACTCGATCAGGTGGGTGCGGACAGCGGTGTCCTCGATCATGGCGACATAATCCAGCCAGCCCATACCAGCCATGCCGCCCTCGGGATGGCGATTGTTCAGGTAGCGGCGCAACAGATCGAACTGCTCCGTCGTCGCCTCGGCCTCGACCAGATCGCGTGATAGATCTTCGTTCCGACGCAGGATGCGCCTCTGGGAGCGGGAGAACGCGAACTCCGGCACGGGCAGCCGCACCGAGACGCAGGCATCGCAGGCCTCGCAAGCCGGTCGGTAGGCAATATTCTGACTGCGCCTGAAACCCGCCTGCGTCAGCTCGTCGTTGACGTGTGCCCCCTCGCTGAAGGGCAGATTGGCGAACACCTTCCGCTCCGTCTTGCCCGGCAGATAAGGGCAGGGCGCGACCGAGGTCATGTAGAACCGGAGTTGTCGCTGCGGGACGAACTGGGTCAACGGCTCAGGTCCGTGTTTGTCGGCACGTTGAAGATAGGCGACGCAACATGGTTGATATCTGGCCCCGCACGGTCGTTCTGCGCAAGGGTCATATCCGCCTACAGGCTGGTATCAGACGGCAAAACGGGTGCTTCGCGCAACAGAACAATGGCGATGCGCCGGTTGCCAGCCAGCGAAGGATCATCGGGATATAGCGGATCGGAACCGGCCTTGCCCGACACCTGGTACACGCGATCCGAATCGACACCCGCGCTCTGCAGGACCAGCCTTGATGCGTTGGCGCGCTCGGAAGACAGCGACCAGTCACCTGGTGCACTGGCCCGGCTGGAACCCGCCTGGGCCGACGTATGGCCGGTCACGGAGATGCGGTTCGGCAACTGGTTGATCACGCGCGACACGGCTCTCAGCAGGAGCTGGGCTCTGGCATTGGGCCGTGCCGAGTTGTTGTCGAACATGGATCGACCCTCCTGGTCGACCAGCTGGATGCGCAGTCCCTCAGGAGTCTGGTCGATGATCAGCTGTTTCGACAGCTCGGCCAGTTCAGGCATCGACTGCATGGCCTGGCGCAGCGATTCGGCGGCGGAGGCGAACTGGGCGGCTTCGCGGCGCGCGATCTCTTCGCGCAGAGCCTCTTCGCTGGCAGCGGCCAGGTTTGAACTCTGACCTGCGTCCTGCGGCGCGTTATCAGGAGCTTCAGGGGCCAGTTCGGTGATGACCGAGTTGCTGCCCGAGCTCTTGGCACCATCATCACCCAAGGCCGTGCCGCCCAAGATGCCGCCCGAGCCCGACGTTGTCTGGGACACGCTGGCAGGTGCGAAATATTCGGCAATACCGCGCTTCTGCTCCGGATCGGTCGTGTTGATCAGCCACATCAGCAGGAAGAAGGCCATCATCGCTGTCACAAAGTCGGCATAGGCGACCTTCCAGGCCCCGCCATGGTGACCTCCGGCGATCACCTTCTTGACCTTCTTGATCATGATTGGGCGGTCGTTCAGAGCCATCGAATCCGGTGCCTTAACGCTGTTCGTTAGCCACACCATCGCGGGCGCGCGTTAAGAACCGGTTTGCAAATGATACGGGCAAGCGACCATGCGGCACCAAAGTCATTGCCGACGCACTTTGGGTCGCCTAGTCGTCGAAGTGTGACCGACCTCATCAGCCCCACCTTCGATACGCCCGCCTATCGCAAGGCCCTGGGCGGCTTTGCCACCGGCGTCTGCGTCGTGACAGCCCATACGGGGGAGGGGCCCTATGGCATCACTGTCAACTCCTTTACCTCCGTTTCTTTGGCACCGCCGCTGATCCTGTGGTGTCTGGACCGGAAGTCGGAGCGGCACGACGCCTTTGCAGCGGCCGACCGTTTCGCGGTGCATGTACTGCCGATCGAGGATCGCGACATGTCCGACCGGTTCGCCTGGGGCGTTTGCCGTCTGTCGGCCGAGGAGTTCGACAGCTCCAGCAACGAGCCCCCACGCCTTCGAAATGCCCTGACGCGGCTGGACTGCGACGTCCACGCCCGCATCGTCATGGGCGATCACCTGACCATTGTTGGAGCCGTGCGAACCTTCGAGACCCGCCCAGGTGATGCGCTGACCTATTATCGGGGCCGGTATGGCGAAGCCCGGGAGCCGCTGGCGTGAAGATCGGATTTGCAGGACTAGGGGTTATGGGCGGGCCGATGGCACGCCATCTGGTTCATGCAGGACATAAGGTTTCGGCCTTCAACCGCTCGATTGATAAGGCATCGGCTTGGGCAAAGCTCGCAGGCGGCGCCGTCGCAAACACAGTCCAAGCTGCAGCGGAAGGTGCGGAGGTGTTCATCCTTTGCGTCGGCAACGACGACGACGTTCGTCAGGTCGTGTCACAGGCCTTGACGCATCTACAGCCGGGCGCGGTCATCATTGATCACACGACGACGTCCGCCGTCGTCGCGCGCGAGATGTCGGATGCGGCTTCGTCCTCTGGTCGTCACTTCATCGACGCTCCGGTTTCCGGTGGCCAGGCCGGTGCCGAAAATGGCCAGCTCAGTGTCATGGCGGGGGGCGATACCGAAGCCCTGGCGCGTGTCGAGCCAATCCTGAAAACCTATTCGAAAGCTATCAAGCGCATGGGCCCGCCTGGGTCCGGTCAGCTCGCCAAGATGGTCAACCAGATTGCCATCGCCGGCGTCGTCCAGGGCTTGGCAGAGGCTGTGCATTTTGCCCATTGCGCTGGCCTGGACACCGACGCGGTCTATGACGCCATTTCCAAGGGTGCGGCCCAGTCCTGGCAGATGGACAATCGCTGGAAGACGATGACGCGCGGCGAGTTCGATTTCGGCTTCGCGGTCGACTGGATGCGCAAGGATCTGGGGCTTGTGCTGGATGAAGCCCGGGCCAACGGTGCGCGGCTCGACATGACGTCTCTGGTCGATAGCTATTACGCAGAGGTTCAGGCCATGGGCGGCGCACGCTGGGATACGTCGAGCCTGGCGGCAAGGCTCCAAAAGCCCAGCAGCGATTAACGGCAGATCGAAAGCACCAACTCAATATTTCACATAATATATCTTAGGCGATAAACGCATCCCGCAGCAGAGTGGCGCTCAGCACCCTTCCGTTGCCCCTTCACGCTTGCGCCGGTCTACATGCGCCAGTCTAGATGTGGATCACGCGTCCATAGGCATCCAGCGCGGCTTCGTGCATGGCCTCCGACATCGTCGGGTGCGGATAGACGATGCCGTGGACGTCTTCCTCGGTCGCCTCCATAGCGATGGCCGTGACATAGCCCTGGATCATCTCGGTGACCTCTGCCCCGATCATGTGGGCCCCGATCAGCGCACCCGTCTTGGCATCGAAGATGGTTTTGACAAAGCCGTCGGTGTCGCCGGACGCGATCGCCTTGCCGTTAACCTTGAACGGAAACCGACCAATCTTGACCCCGCGCTTGGCTTCACGCGCGCCTTGCTCGGTGATCCCGACCGAGGCGACCTGCGGCTGGGCATAAGTGCACCCCGCGATGGGCGAGTTGACGTTCGGTGATTTGAATCCGGCAATGTGCTCGGCGGCATGGATGCCTTCGTGCGACGCCTTGTGCGCCAGCCAGGGGGCCCCGGCGCAGTCGCCGATGGCATACAGCCCCTTCACATTCGTCTGGCAGTGGCCGTCGATGGTGATGTGGCCGCGGTCCATGTTGACGCCCAGCGCCTCCAGACCGATGCCGTCAGTGTTGGCGGTGATGCCGACGGCAGAGATGCAGACCTCGGCCTCCAGCTTCTCGGCCTTGCCGCCCGCCTCAATGGCGACCTGGACGCTCTGCCCGCCCTTCGAGACCTTGGTAACCTTGCAGCCGGTACGGAACTTCATGCCGCGCTTCTCAAAGGACTTCTGCGCGGCCTTGGAAACCTCTTCGTCTTCGACCGGCATGATGCGGTCCACCGCCTCCACAACAGTAACGTCCGCACCCAAAGCTCTGTAGAAGCTGCCGAATTCAATGCCGATGGCGCCCGAGCCGATGACCACGATCGATTTGGGCATCGCCTTTGGGGCCATGGCTTCGCGGTAGGCCCAGATGCGGTCGCCGTCGGCTTCCAGGCCAATCTGCGGGATGGCCTTGGCGCGAGCGCCGACGGCCAGCATCACCGCCTTGGCCTCGACCGTTCGCGAACCGCCGGCCTTCAGGTCAATCACGACCTTGGGGGCCACAGTCCCCTTCTCAAGTTTGGCCGAGCCCTCGATGACCTCGATCTTGTTTTTCTTCATCAGGAAGCCGACACCGCTGTTCAGCTGCTTGGCCACGCCGCGCGACCGCGCGATGATGGCGTCGAAGTCAAAGCCAACCTTGTCAGCGGACAGGCCATAGTCCTTCAGATGGCTCAGGCTTTCGTATTTCTCGCCCGACTTGAGCAGCGCCTTGGTCGGGATACAGCCCCAGTTCAGGCAGATGCCGCCCAGGTTCTCGCGCTCGACGATGGCGACCTTCTGGCCCAACTGGCTGGCGCGGATGGCGGCTACATAGCCGCCGGGGCCGGAACCGATGACGATGAGGTCGAACTCTTGAGCCATAATCAGATCAGCTTTTCGATGTCGGCCGCGATGGCCGAAGGTTCAGTCTGCGGGGCATAGCGGGCGACCACCCTGCCCTCCCGGTCGGTCAGGAATTTCGTGAAGTTCCACTTGATGGCCTTCGAGCCCAGGAACCCCTTCTTCTGCTCGGTCAGCCAGGCATAAAGCGGGTGGCGGTTGGGGCCATTGACCTCGACCTTGTCGAACAGCGGAAACGACACGTCAAAGTTCGTCGAGCAGAAGGTGGCGATCTCGTCGGCCATGCCGGGCTCCTGCTGGCCGAACTGGTTGCAGGGAAAGCCCAGCACTTCAAAAGGCTGGTCCGCGAACTGCCGGTGCAGATTCTCCAGCCCCTTGTACTGGCCGGCGAAACCGCATTTCGAGGCTGTGTTGACGATCAACAGGGACTGGCCGCGGAATGTCTCGAGCGGCCGCTCGGTCCCGTCTATGGCAGTTGCGGCGAAGTCGTAGACCGAGGTCATACCCCCTCCCCTAGGCCAGCATGGTGACGGGGTCTTCGATCATCGGCTTGAAGGCCTGCAGGAAGCGCGCGCCGGTCGCACCGTCCACCACACGATGATCGCAGGTCAGGGTGACGGTCATGACCGTAGCGACGGCCAACTGGCCATTCTTGACGACGGGGCGCTGTTCCCCTGCCCCCACGCTCATGATCGCGCCCTGGGGCTCGTTGATGATCGAGCTGAAAGACTTGATGCCGAACATGCCTAGGTTGGAGACGCTGAACGTGCCGCCCTGGAACTCTTCGGGCTTTAGCTTGCGGTCGCGGGCGCGCTTGGCCAGGTCCTTGGACTCGGTCGCGATCTGCGACAGCGACTTGGTCTCGGCCTTGCGGATGATCGGGGTAATCAGGCCGCCGTCGATCGCCACCGCCATCGCCACATCGGCGTTGTGGTGCATGGCGATGCCCTCAGGCGAATAGCTGGCGTTTGCTTCCGGCACAGCCTTCAGGGCCATCGCGGCGGCCTTGATGACGAAGTCGTTGACCGAGACCTTGATGCCCTGCGGTTCCAGCATGGCGTTGACCCTGGCCCGGGCAGCCAGCAGGGCGTCGATCTCGACATCGATGAACAGCGGGAAATGCGGCACCTGCTGGATGCTGTCGACCATGCGCCGGGCGATAGCCTTCTTCATGCCGTCCAGCGGGATCAGGTCGTAGCTGCCGTCCGGAATGCCCATCTGGGCCAGAGGCTGGACCGGCCGCGAGGCAATGCCCGAACCTGTCGCAGCGGCGGCAGGAGCGGGTTTTGCCCCGCCCTTGCCCGCAGCCTCGACATCGCGCTTGACGATGCGGCCGTGGGGTCCGGTGCCCTTGATCGCCGACAGTTCGACACCCGCTTGGGCGGCCAGGCGACGGGCCAAAGGTGACGCAAACAGCCGTCCGCCGTCAGCTGCCTTGGCAGGTGCCGCTTTTGGTGATTCCGCAGCAGCGGCAGGCGATGCTTCTGACTTGGCTGTCGCAGGTTTCGGGGCTTCAGCGGCTTTCGGCGCTTCGGCCTTGGGTGCATCAGACTTCGCCGCCGGAGCCGCCGCGCCGTCTTCGTCCTTCAGCCGTGCGATCGGCGTATTGACCTTCACGCCTTCGGAGCCTTCGGCCACCAGGATCTCGGTGATCTCGCCCTCATCGACAGCCTCGACCTCCATGGTCGCCTTGTCTGTCTCGATCTCGGCGATGACGTCGCCGGCCTTGACCGTGTCGCCGACCTTGACGTGCCACTTGGCGAGTACGCCCTCTTCCATGGTGGGCGACAGGGCGGGCATCAGGATGTCGGTCATTGCACTGATCCCTTGGTCTCGGGCCCCTTGCTCACGGGTTCGGCGACGGTCTGGACATTGTCCGCCTTAACCACGTCGCTAAGGCCCTGGAGGATACGAGCATAGGCCTCGCGCTCGTTGTGGCCGTGTCGGACGGCATAGCCGTGGGCCATGTGGCGTGCCGCGATGGCCAGCATCTCGCCGAACTTGTGCGGATCGTTGAAGGCGGGCTTCACCGACATGACGGGCTCATTCTTCGACCACCACATGCGGATGATTTCGATGGCGTCCGGGTCACTGGCAACGCTGTCAGGCGTGGTCAGCAGGAACTCAGGGGCCTCGCTCATGCCATCACCGCCTTCACGGCCGCGACGATCTTGTCGGTGCCGGGCAGTGACAGGGCTTCCAGATTGGCGGCATAGGGCAGCGGCACATCCTCCTGATGCACCCTTAGCGGTGGCGCATCGAGGTAGTCGAAGGCGTGTTCGATCACCCGGGCCACGACCTCGGCGCCGACGCCCATGGGCCCCCAGCCTTCCTCGGCCGAGACCAGGCGGCTGGTTTTCTTCACGCTCTCGACGATGGTCTCGTGGTCCAGCGGCCGCAGGGTGCGCAGGTCGATGACCTCGCAGTCTACCCCCTCCTCAGCCAGCTTCTCGGCGGCGGCCAGCGCAAAACCGACCATGCGGGCGTGGGCGGTGATGGTGACGTCCTTGCCCTCGCGGCGGACCTTGGCCTTGCCGATGGGAACCAGGTAATCCTCGACGTCAGGCACATCGAACTCGATGCCGTACATCATCTCGTGTTCCAGGAAGACGACAGGGTTCGGATCGCGGATGGCCGATTTCAGCAACCCCTTGGCATCGGCGGCGTCATAGGGCGCGACGACCTTCAGGCCGGGGACATTGGCGTACCAGGCGGAGTAATCCTGGCTGTGCTGGGCACCCACGCGGCTGGCCGCACCGTTCGGCCCGCGGAAGACGATAGGCGCGCGGATCTGGCCGCCCGACATGTACAGCGTCTTGGCGGCCGAGTTGATGATGTGGTCGATGGCCTGCATGGCGAAGTTGAAGGTCATGAACTCGACGATCGGCTTCAAGCCCGCCATGGCCGCGCCGACGCCCAGACCGGCAAAGCCATGCTCGGTGATGGGGGTATCGACGACGCGCTGCTCGCCGAACTCCTGCAACAGTTCGCGGCTGACCTTGTAGGCACCTTGGTACTGAGCGACTTCCTCGCCGATCAGGAAGACCTTGTCGTCACGGCGCATTTCCTCGGCCATGGCGTCGCGCAGGGCGTCGCGCACGGTCGTCTTGACCAGCTTGGCACCCTGGGGAATTTCCGGGTCGCGCAGCTCGACCTTGGGCGTCGCGGTCTGGGGCGGAGCCTTTTCGGGATCGCCGGACTTGGCTTCGTCCGCCTCAGGCTTGGCGACAGGGGCCTGAGCCGAGGCAGCATCCTCTGCCGGTTTCGATGCCGGAGCCGCTGCACCGTCCTCGCCTGCCAGGCGCGCGATCGGGGTGTTGACCTTCACGTTCTCGGAGCCTTCGGCCACGAGGATTTCCAGCACTTCCCCCTCGTCGACGGCCTCGACCTCCATGGTCGCCTTGTCGGTTTCGATCTCGGCGATGACGTCACCGGCCTTGACCGTGTCGCCCGCCTTGATGTGCCACTTGGTCAGCGTGCCCTCTTCCATCGTGGGCGACAGCGCCGGCATGAGAATGTCGGTCACTGGGCGGTCTCCATGTAGACGTCGGTATATAGCTCGCTCGGGTCCGGCTCCGGGCTTTCCTGCGCGAACTGGACGGCCTCGGCGACGATGGCCTTGATCTCGGCGTCGATGGCCTTGATCTCGTCTTCAGTGGCCTTGGCGTCGGCCAGCAGCATCTTGATGTGGTCGATCGGGTCGCGGGTTTTCTTGACCTCATCGACCTCTTCCTTGGTGCGGTATTTGGCCGGATCGCTCATGGAGTGACCACGATAGCGATAGGTCTTCACCTCCAGGATGAAGGGGCCACCACCCTCGCGGGCACGTTTGACCGCCTTGGCCACAGCATCACGCACGGCCAGTACATCCATGCCGTCGACCTGCTCGCCGGGGATGCCGAAGCTGGCTCCGCGCTCGCTGAGCTGTGTTGTGGAGGACGAGCGTTCGATGCTGGTCCCCATGGCGTACTGGTTGTTCTCGATGATGTAGATGGCCGGCAGCTTCCACAGCTGGGCCATGTTGAAGCTTTCATAGACCTGGCCTTGGTTGGCCGCGCCGTCGCCGAAATAGATGAAGGCGACCGAGTCATCGCCTCGGTACTTGCCCGAGAAGGCCAGGCCGGTGCCCAGCGCGACCTGTGCCCCCACGATGCCATGCCCGCCATAGAAGCCGGTCGGCACGTCGAACATGTGCATCGAGCCGCCCTTGCCTTTGGAGGACCCACCGATGCGGCCGGTCAGCTCGGCCATGACCTCCTTCGGGTCCATGCCCGCTGCCAGCATGTGGCCGTGGTCACGGTAGCCGGTGATGATCTTGTCGTGGCCCTGTTTGACGCTTTCCTGAACGCCGACGGCCACGGCCTCCTGACCGATGTACAGGTGGCAGAAGCCGCCGATCAGACCCATGCCGTACAGCTGCCCGGCCCGCTCCTCGAAACGGCGGATCAGCACCATCTCGCGATAGAACCGAAGCAGGTCCTCCTTGGAGGCTGTCGGCGTGTTGGGCAGCGTCTTCGGCGCAGTCTTGGCCGCGGGGGCTTTCGCCATCCGATATCTCCCGGCTGGACCTCGCCCCACGGTGGGTGTGGAGGTCTCTTGTCGTTACGTTAAGGGGCTTTAGCAGCCTTCGTTCCCGTAACGCAAAGTCGCCCGGCGGCGCTGTAACAATAGTTCAAGTGGGCGTGACGGCGGGCTTGGAGGCGGCGTCCGCAGGCTGTGGCGCAGAGACGCGGATCACATAGTCGCGCGGGTCCGCAAACCCCAGAACCGCCCTCGCCCGCTCTTCCAGCAGGTCGCGCGACAGGGTGTCGGTGCGCAGGTACTGGACCCGCACCTCCAGGTCGCGACGCTGCTCCATCACCTCGGCCAGTTGCACCTGGCGCTGGCTCAGCAGAGCGTCCCGCTCATGTCCATTCAGCAAGCCGCGCGACCCGGTCAGGGCCTGAACACCCAGATAGGCGATCAGAAACAACAGGACGGCAGACGGCAGGTACGGCTTCATACGCTCTGGCATTCGGGCCGCTCCTTCTGAGCGTGGGCACACGGTTGATCGTGTGTGACCGAAAATGCCTAACAAACCGTAGCTTGGCCGTAACTTCTGCCTATCGATTCAGCAGCATGCCGTCGCCGAAATAGACGCCCTGGTCGCCTAGCATCTCTTCGATGCGCAGGAGTTGGTTGTACTTCGCCGTGCGGTCCGAGCGGGCCAGCGAGCCGGTCTTGATCTGCCCGCAGTTGGTAGCGACGGCCAGGTCGGCGATGGTCGAATCCTCGGTCTCACCCGAGCGGTGGCTCATCACCGCTGTGTACCCCGCGCGGTGGGCCATATCGACGGCATCCAGCGTCTCCGACAGGGTGCCGATCTGGTTGACCTTGACCAGGATGGAGTTGGCCAGGCCTTCGCCGATGCCTGCGGCCAAGCGCGCCGGATTGGTCACGAACAGGTCGTCGCCCACGATCTGGACGCGGTCGCCCAGACGATCCGTCAGCAGCTTCCAGCCGTCGAAGTCGTCCTCGGCACAGCCGTCCTCGATCGAAACGATCGGGAAGCGTTGGCACAGGTCGGCCAGGTAGTTGACCATGGCGTCGGCCTCGAAGGTCTTGCCTTCGCCCGCCATGACGTATTTGCCGTCCTTGAAGAATTCGGTGGCCGCGACATCCAGCGCCAGATGGAAGTCTTCGCCCGCCAGATAGCCGGCGGCCTGACCGGCGCGGGTGATGAAGCTCAGCGCCTCCTCGGCCGAGGCCAGGTTGGGCGCGAAACCGCCCTCATCCCCGACATTGGTATTGTGGCCTGCGTCTTTCAGCTGGGTTTTCAGGGCATGGAAGATTTCAGAGCCCATGCGCAGGGCCTCGGAAAAGCTCTCGGCTCCGGTCGGCAGGATCATGAACTCCTGGATGTCGATCGGATTGTCGGCATGGGCACCGCCGTTGATGATGTTCATCATCGGCGTCGGCAGGACGCGGGCCGAGACGCCGCCCAGATAGCGATACAGCGGCAGGCCCGAGGAGATGGCGCTGGCCTTGGCGCAGGCCAGGGACACGCCGAGGATGGCATTGGCCCCAAGCCGACCCTTGTTGTTTGTCCCGTCTAGAGCGATCAGGGCCTCGTCGATGCGGCGCTGGTCCTCGGCGTCCATGCCGGACAGGGCGTCGAAAATCTCGCCATTGACGGCATCCACGGCCTTGCCGACGCCCTTGCCGCCCCACAGCGACTTGTCGCCGTCACGCAGCTCGACCGCCTCGTGCGCACCCGTGGAGGCTCCAGAGGGCACGGCCGCACGGCCAAAGCTGCCGTCGTCCAGGATAACATCCACCTCCACCGTCGGATTGCCACGGCTGTCGAGGATTTGGCGGGCAACGATGTCGGCGATGTCAGTCATGGGTCAGGCTCTGCTGTCAGGAATGTCGCCGGGGTTTAGCGCAAGCCCCGGCGATACGCCAACCATCCCGGCATCAGGCCAGGGTCAGGCGCAACCCTCGACATACTGGATGCTCGGCCCACCCGCAGCGACGAAGTTCACTTTTCCGTCGTTGCCGACGTGATAGCTGATCCCGCGGGCGGCTGGATTTTGAATGTACCCCTCACCGCCTCCGCTGGCCCAGGCGGTGATGTATTCGGCGGGAGCGGCGCTGTATTTGTGCGGGCTGGCGGTTGCCGCATCCCCATAGGCCGTCTTGATCGCCGCCGCATCGTCGCCGATGCCGAATCCGCGGTCGGTCTTTACCGTCGCGCCGCGGTTCAGCCAGACGCTGGTCACCACATTATTTTCGACCATGACCATCATGCCGGTCGGGGCCTGTTCGGGGTGGAACAGGTCGCAGGCTGTAGGGTCCGGGCCCCCGACCGCATTGGGCGATGAGTCGGGTCCGACGGCGGCCTCGACCTCGGCGCGGGTCATGCCGACCCGGATGTTGCCCCAGCCTTCCGGCGTCAGGGCGTTGGCATCGACGACCGGCGCGGGCGCGTCAGGCGCAGCCACGGGCGACGGCACGATTTCGGTGGCGGCCTTCTCCGGCTCGGGTGAATTGCAGGCGGCCAGGGCCAGGACCGAGGCGGTCACCAGGATGGAACGGATCATAGGCGGTCTCCCGTGGAAGTTCAGAAGACATCAAAGCACGAAAACGGCGCGCGGATGACCGCGCGCCGTGAATTCCGTCTGCCGTCCCGCTGATTCGCCAGCAAGACGCCTGAACCGAAGACCTAGTCTTCCTTGGGCGTCAGAACCTGACGACCGCGATAGGTGCCGGTCTTCAGGTCGATGTGGTGCGAGCGACGCAGTTCGCCCGTGTCCTTGTCTTCCGTATAGGCATTGGTGCCCAGGGCGTCATGCGAGCGACGCATGTTGCGACGCGAGGGCGATACTTTGCGCTTCGGAACAGCCATGTCCGTCTCAATCTTCTAGGTCGGCGCTACAGGAGCGCGAAAACAACAGCGGCGGCCCGAGTGGAGCCGCCAGCGAGGGCGGGCTTATGCCTCAACCCGTCGGGGAGTTCAAGCCTTGCGATGCAATGCCCAGGCTGACCGCGTCAAGGCGTAGAACAGACTGTCGACCCAGACCCCGCCCACCTGCATCGTTCGCTCCGCGCTGCCCGTCCTGACGAACTCCATTCGCTCCAGCAGCCGGATTGACGCCGCATTGGCCGGATCGACATCGGCGGTAATCTGATCGAACGGATGGTGGGCGAACAGATGGTCGATCGCAGCCACCAGGGCCTCGCTGGCCAGACCCTGACCCCAGTGGGCAGGATGCAGGATGTAGCCGATCTCCGGCGGGGCCCAGAAGCCGACCTTGCCGATCACCTCGCCGTCGCGCTCGATGATGAAATCTGGGTGCTCGGGGCCGTTGGCAATCATCGCCGCCAGCCAGGCTTCGCTTTCTTCCAGCGTCTGGTGCGGAGGTGTGGCCCACCAGCGCATGGCGGCTGTATCGGACAGCACGGCGTGGATGCCAGCCAGATCGGTTGGCTGGGCGGTCCTCAGCTTCAGTCTGGGCGTGGCGATTTCCATCTGGCGCGGATTGCCTAGATTATATGTCCAAGGTCAAGCTTGTGGCGTCAGGTCTCGCGCCAAGACCACAAAAGCCAGATCGTCTCGCCTCGGCAGGCCAAAACGCGGATCAGTGGCCGGAAACGGTCGCGTCTCTCCCGTCGGCTGGTAGCCGCACCGCGCGTACCAGGCGATCAGTTCCGTCCGCTGAACGATGACGGTCATCTCCATGCGCGTCGCCTTGAAGGTCGAGCGGGCTTCTGCCTCCGCCGCCGTGATCAGCCTTCGGCCGATGCCACCCCCTTGCCGCTCCGGATCGACGGACAGCATCCCCAGATAGGCCAGGCTGTTTCCCTTACCGTTGACCTGGACACAGCCCACCAGTTCGCCCTGCTGTTCGGCGATCAGGACGACGTGGTCCGGCGCATCTATCATGGCTGACAGGGCTAGACCGTCGATCCGCTGTCCGTCCAGCAGGTCGGCTTCGTGCGTCCAACCCTTGCGCGCGCTGTCACCGCGATAGGCGGCATGCACAAAGGGTTGTAGACTCGCGACGTCGTCCTGTGTGGCGGTTCGGAAAACGAACTCGCTCATGCGTCCAGCATGTCCGCGACCGCCTCGCCTATGGCCAGCGAGCTGGTCAGGCCGGGGCTTTCGATACCGAACAGGGCCACCAGCCCGTCCAGCCCATGGTCGTCGCGCCCTCGCAGCTGAAAGTCCGGCTGCGGCTGGCCAGGCCCATGCAGCTTGGGACGGATGCCGGCATAGTCGGGCGTCAGCGCCCCCTCCGGCAGGCCGGGCCAGAAGCGGCGGATGTAATGCGCGAACTCGTCCGCCTTGGCCGGATCGACCGAATAGTCCTCGGTCTCGACATAGGCGAGATCGGGTCCGAAGACCGCCTGCCCGCCCAGATCCTTGCGATAGTGGGTGCCCAGAGCACCGGGGATCGGCGGCGGATAGATCAGTCGCCCGAAGGGGGCCTTGCCGGTCAGGCGGAAATAGACGCCCTTGCCGAAATGGCCCTTGGGGATCTTATCGGCGGGAAATCCGTCGATCCGAGAGGCTACGCCTTGCGCCTGCAACCCCGGCGCGGTGACCAGCAGGCGCGTCGTCAGGGTCGCCCCGGCCTCGCCTCCAGCGGTGATCGTGAAGCCACCGCCGGGCAGCGCCTCGGCGCGCTCGAACGGTGTGTTGACGACGACCGAGCCGCCCGCATCCTCGATCTCACCGACCAGGGCGAGCATATAGTCGTGGCTGGCGAACAGGCCGCTCTCGGGCGACAGAATGGCGGCATGGGCATTGAGCCCCGGCTCCAGCGCTCGTGCCTGAGCTCCAGTCAGATGTTCCAGACCCTCGACGCCATTGGCGGTGGCCTGCTGGAAGATGGCTTCGATCCGCTCAACCTCGGCCTCTTCAGTTGCCACGACCAGCTTGCCGCATTTTCGATAGTCGATCTTGCGGCTGTCCAGAAAGCCATAGAGCGCCCGCCTGCCCTCGACGCAGAACCGCGCCTTCAGCGTGCCGGTCGGATAGTAGAGCCCGCCGTGGATGACCTCGCTGTTTCGCGACGAAACCCCTTGGCCGATGTGGCCTTCCTTCTCCAGCACCAGAACCGCCAAGCCCCGCTTCGCCAGCGCGCGCCCGCAGGCCAGACCGACCGCACCGGCACCGACCACGGTGGCGTCGAAGTCAAAGCTCACGGCTTTGGCGCATAAAGCTGGGCGGCCCGCACCTCGAAACAGCGCATCAACGATCCGACCGCGCGGTCGAAGTTGGCGTGGAGCATGGCATCCAGCAGCCGGGTCTTGAAGGCGAAGTCGATCATGAACTCGACCCGCGTTCCTTCCGGATCAGGGTGAAAGCTCCAACGGTTGTTCAGATGCCTGAATGGCCCCCGGATCAGCCCGACCTCGACGACATGCGCACTGCGATCATGCCGAACCCAGGTCGAAAACCGCTCCCGCAGGAATGAGAACCCCACCGCCGCCTCGGCATCCAGCAGATCGACACCTGGGGTTTCCTCACGCGGGTTCCAGACCCGCATGCTGTTCACCCAGGGCACGAAGTCAGGATAGGCGCGCACGTCCGCCACCAGGGCCGCGAGTTGTTCGGGCGCATAGGGCAGGATGCGGGTGACGCGGTGGACGGCCAAGCGCGGCTCAGCGTCCGGTCTGGGCCAGGCGAGCCGCCCTTAACCGTGCGAAATCATCGCCCGCATGGTGCGAGCTGCGTGTCAGCGGACTGGACGATACCATCAGGAAGCCCTTGGCCCGGGCGATCGCCTCATAGGCCTTGAACTCTTCGGGCGTCACGAACCGGTCGATGGCGGCGTGCTTGCGCGTCGGCTGCAGGTACTGGCCGATGGTGATGAAGTCGACGCCGGCGGAGCGCATGTCGTCCATCACCTGCATGACCTCCTCCTTGGTCTCGCCCAGACCGACCATGATGCCGGACTTGGTGAACTGGTTGGGGTCGCGCTCCTTGACCATCTGCAGCAGGCGCAGGCTGTGGAAATAGCGGGCACCGGGCCGGATCTTCAGATAGAGCCGCGGCACGGTCTCCAGGTTGTGGTTGAACACGTCCGGGCTCGCATCGATCATGACCTCAGCCGCGCCATCCTTGCGCAGGAAGTCGGGGGTCAGGATCTCGATCGTCGTGTTCGGAGCCTGAATGCGGATCTGGCGCACCACTTCGGCGAAGTGGGCCGCACCGCCGTCGGAGACATCATCCCGGTCGACCGAGGTGATCACGACGTGGTTCAGGCCCAGCTGCGCCACCGCCAGCCCGACCTTGCCCGGTTCTTCCGGATCGAGCGGCTGGGGCAGGCCCGTCTTGACGTTGCAGAAGGCGCAGGCCCGCGTGCAAGTGTCGCCCATAATCATCAGGGTGGCGTGCTTCTGGCTCCAGCACTCGCCGATGTTGGGACAGGCCGCCTCCTCGCAGACTGTGACGAGGCCCTTGTCCTTCACGATGGCCTTGGTGGCATTGTATTGGCCCGAGCCGGGGGCCTTGACCCTAAGCCAGTCGGGCTTTTTCAGCACAGCCGTCTCCGGCCTGTTCTGCTTTTCCGGGTGACGCAGTTCAGACGGCGTTTTCCTGAGAGTGTCGATCAGGGTGACCAAGGGCGTCGCGGCTCCGTCGCTGGGCAAGACCGCTATGTCGTCGTTCCGGGCACGGAAGGCAAGGTCGGCTCAGGCCTCACGCTGGGTAACATATCTTTTCAAGCCCGCCTCTCCCCTCTAGTTTGCGCGGCTTGATACCAAGGCTGCGGGACCAACCGCATCCGCACGGAGGTTAGTTCTTGCGCGTACCCCTGGACCCCAAGCTTGCCGAACAGTCGCTGTTCGACGCCCTGATCGCCGCCCGCGACACCTATGGCGACAAGGAGATTCTGGAGGATCAGGACCGCAATCCCCTGACCTATACGGGCGTCATCCGCGCGGCCTTCGTGTTGGGGCGCAAGATTGCGGCGATGACCAACCCATCAGAACGGGTCGCTATCATGCTGCCGTCCAGCGTAGGCGGCGTGGTCACCTTCTTCGCCCTGCATGCCTATGGCCGCCAGCCGGTCATGCTGAACTTCACGGCCGGGGAGCTGAACCTGAAGGCCGCGCTGAAGGCCGCGGGCGTCAGAAAGATACTGACCGCCAAACGCTTCATCGATCAGGCCAAGCTGGACGATCTGGTCGCGGATCTGGGGACAGTGGCCGAGATCGTGTGGCTGGACGATGTGCGTAAATCCATCGGCCTGCCCGACAAGCTGTTCGGCCTGATGGCGGGGCTGATGCCGCGCCGGTTCCTGGTCAAGACCGCGCCGTCTTCGCCCGGCGTGGTGCTGTTTACCTCCGGCAGCTTCGGCGCGCCAAAGGGCGTAGTGCTGAGCCAGTGGAATCTGGTGGCCAACTCCCGCCAGGTGAACCAGCACATTCCGCTCGACCCGGATTGGGTCATGTTCAACCCCCTGCCGACATTCCACTGTTTCGGACTGACCGGAGGCGTGCTGCTGCCGCTGTTCCAAGGGCTCAAGGCGTTCCAGTATCCCTCGCCACTGCACGCCAAGCAGATCGTCGAACTGCTGCCGCAGGTGAAGGCCTCGATCCTGTTCGCCACCGACACCTTCCTGAACCAGTATGCCCGCGTGGCCGGGCCGGACGATTTCTCCACACTGAAGTTCATCGTCGCCGGGGCCGAACGGGTCCGCGACGAGACCCACCATCTTTTCAACACCCGCTTCCACGGCCTGAAACTGCTGGAAGGCTATGGCGCGACCGAGACCTCACCCGTGGCCGCCGTAAACCATCCCGATCGCAACCGCCCCGGCACCGTGGGTCAGATCATGCCGGGAATGAGCTGGCGTCTGGACCAGGTGCCCGGGATTACCGAGGGCGGTCGTCTGTATCTGCGCGGGCCAAACGTCATGAGCGGTTATCTGTCGGCCACTGACCCGCAGGTGATCGAACCACTGGACGGCGGATGGCATGACACCGGAGACATCGTCTCGCTGGACGACGAGGGCTATATTGCCATCCTCGGTCGGGTGAAGCGGTTTGCCAAGATCGGCGGGGAGATGGTGTCCCTGATGGCTGTCGAAGGCTTGGCCTCGGCTGTCTGGCCCGACAATCGGCACGCGGTCGTCTCCATTCCCGACAGCCGCAAGGGCGAGAAGCTGGTTCTGGTCACCGACCGGATGGACGCCGACGTTTCCCGCCTGACCGAATGGGCCCGCGAGCATGGTGCGCCGGAACTGGCCGTGCCCAAGAAGATCATGAGGGTGGCTGAAGTCCCCGTGCTGGGCACCGGCAAGACCGACTATGTCGCCATCCAGCAGATGGCCGAACTGGAAAAGGCTGCCTGAGGCTTCACCTCCGGAACACCCCGACGAGTTCTACATGGGTCGACCACAAGAACTGGTCGATCGGTGTGACGCGCTCCAGCCTGAACCCAGCTTCGATCAGCACCCGCGCATCGCGGGCAAAGGTTGCCGGATTGCAGGACACCCCTACGACGACGCAGGCATCGGTCCGTCCGATCTGACCGGTCTGTTCAAGCGCCCCCGCACGCGGGGGATCCATAACGATGGCTTCGATGCCTTTCAGATCGAAAGGCGACAGGGGGCGCCGGAACAAATCGCGGGCTTCGGCCCGGATGGTCTTCAGTCCTTGGGCAGTGCCGATTCCGGCCTTCAGGGCAGCGATGGAGGCCGCAGACGAATCCGCCGCGAATACGCTGGCCACTTCTGCCAGAGGGAAGGTGAAGGTGCCTGCGCCGCAAAACAGGTCCGCGACCTTCTTCGCGCCCTTCACCGCCTCAACGGCCCGCCGCACCATCTCGACCTCGGCCGACGGCGCGGCTTGCAGGAATCCGCCGGGCGGCAGCGGCACGCTGGCCCGGCCGAACGTCACGCGCGGCTGCCGCTCCATCATCAGCACCTCGCCATCCAGGCTCAGCCGCGCCAGACCCGCCCGCGACGCCGCGGCAATCGCCAGGGCGCGCGTGTCACCTGTCAGGCCGCCCGACTTCTTTTCGACCCCTGTCACATCGACATCCAGACCCGTGTCGGTCAGCGTCACATGCAGGGTCGGAGCCGATTTCGGGTGCCCCAGGAAGGGCGCGGCCACCTCGCGCAACGAAGGCAGGGCCATCGTCAGGCGCGGGTCCGACACCGGACAGTCCGTCAGTTCGACCAGCCGCCACGACCGCCGCGCCTTGAACCCCAGCAGCACCCGCCCGTCTTCGGCTCGCCGGGCATGCAGGGCCAGCCGCCGTCGACTGGCCGGAGGCACAGCGACCGTCGCCTCGACCTCGGTTTCGATTCCGTCACGCGC
Organism: Brevundimonas sp.; assembly: GCF_041648055.1. GTDB lineage: Bacteria > Pseudomonadota > Alphaproteobacteria > Caulobacterales > Caulobacteraceae > Brevundimonas. The sequence continues at coordinate 251,702 of NZ_JBAZPS010000003.1, read as the reverse complement.
CAAGGTCGCCACAACCAGTTCGCGCTTCCACGCCAGATAGGGCGCATTGGCCCAGTGCTGCATCGGCGCGACGCCGCATTCGGCATAGGTCTCGGAATGGATCGGCTGGCGGTCCATGCTGGCCTGGATCAGGTCGAACCGATCCATCCGGCCGCCATGGACGGCACCGGTAACCACTTCGCCAGGCAAGGCCCCCGGCACGAAGACTGGACCATCCGTCGTCTCGGCAATGCCGTCGCCCTGATGGCCCACGCGTGCAATCGTCAAAGTCTGCGTCATGGACCGCTTCTAGCGGCTTATCGCAGCCTAGCGAAACATGAACGAAGATGAACGCCGCGCTCAATCGCCGTTCAGCTTCGCAGGGCTAAACCTCGATGCAACAGACAGCCGGTCCAGCCGTTGGGCCCGTTATCCGTTAACGATTTCAGGAATACGCCGATGTCCGCTCTGTCCGCCAAGACCGCCGTTGCCGCAGCCGCCGCTCTTGCCACCGTAGGCTTCAGCGCCCTGCCCGCTTCGGCCCAGAGCTACTATGCCCAGAACTACGGCACGGGCAGCTATAGCCAACCGTATGATTACAACAGCCGCTACTACGGCGACGATCGCTCCAGCTACGATTATTGCCGCAACGATCGCGGCCAGCGTCAGGGCGCGGGCACCTTCATCGGCGGTGCTGCCGGTGCCGTCGCCGGTTCCCAGCTGGCCGCCCGCGGTCGCCGCACCGAGGGCAGCATTCTGGGTGGCGTCGTCGGAGCCGTGATCGGCAATGTCGTCGGTCGCAACTCGGGCAAGAACTGCGAGACCTATCCGTCGAACTATTACGACGACCGGGCCTATTCTGCCCCGGTCTATGACGATCGCTATTCAGACGACCGGTACGAAGACCGCTATTCGGACAACCGCTATGTCCAGGTCTACCCGGCCCCGATGTCCAGCTATGGCTCCAGCTATGGCTACGGGGACGACTACTCCAGCCGCTATTCCACCAGCTACGGCTACGGCAATACCGACCGCGACGGTTGCCGCCTGGCCGAGAGCCGGATCCGCCTTCCTGACGGTCGTTCGGAGACCCGCTATGTGCGGACCTGCCCCGACCAGTCCGGCCGCTATCGCGTCGTCGATTAGTTTTCAGCCCCCCTGTCGATCGACGACGTGACGGGAGCCGCCGGTGGAGCAATCCGCCGGCGGCTTCTTATTTTTAGCGCGCTACCGCTCGGCTCGCGGAGCCTCGCTGCTTGAGCGAGGGCGAGCACCACGGCTGGACTCGGTCGCTTGCTGCGCGACCACTAATGCTTCTTCGCCCAGAGCAGGAACTCGACATTGCCGTCGCCGCCCGTGATCGGGCTTTCCGTCGTCGCCTGAACGGCCCAGCCGACACATTCCAGCCAGTCCGATACTGATGCGAGCGCTGCTGCGTGAGCGTCCGCATCCTTGACCACGCCTTTCTTGCCCCCACCCGGCCCTTCCGCCTCGAACTGCGGCTTGACCAGTGTGATCAGGTCCGCGCGGTCCGCCGCCAGATCCAATGCTGCTGGCAGCACCTTGGCCAGACCGATGAAGCTGGCGTCGCAAACGATCAACTGCGGCGCTTCCAGCACCAATGCGGGAGTCAGGTTACGTGCATCCGTCTGCTCCAAGTTAACGACGCGCGCGTCGGCTGACACACGCGGATGCATCTGGCCCTGCCCCACGTCCACGGCAAAGACTTGGGCGGCCCCCCGTTCCAGACATACCTCAGTGAAACCGCCCGTTGACGCGCCAACGTCCAGCACCACGCGTCCATCCACTGCGACGGGCCACAGGGTCAGCGCATGATCCAGCTTCAACGCCCCGCGGCCAACCCAGCGATGCGCAGGCACCGCCACGATCACCGCGCCATCGTTCACATTCTGAGATGCAGAGCGCGCGGGCACAGCATCGACCGTGACGCCGCCCGCTTCGATGGCAGCCCTGGCCTTGGCCCGGCTTTCGGCCAAGCCACGCGAGACCAGTTCGACGTCCAGACGCGGCATGTTCAGTCTCCTGTAACCCGGCAGCCCGCGCGGGCGTATGCCATCTCGAATGGCCCCGCAACGGTGGGCCGGGAGGGTGCCCCATGATGCTGCGTTTCGTTCTGGCCACGCTGATGGCCCTCGCGCTTACCCCGATCATCGGCAATGCGGAGGCCTGGGCACAGTCAAAGACCTATCCACCGGTCCATGCTGCCGCCGACCGTCTGGCCCTGGGCGGCCATGATCCCGTCGCCTATTTCACGAGAAACCAGCCCGTCGCAGGCGATGCCGCCATCACCCTGGACTGGAATGGGGCGACCTGGCGTTTCGCCACCGCCGAACACCGCGCAATGTTTGAGGCCAACCCTCAGGCCTATGCCCCTCAGTTTGGAGGCTACTGCGCCTGGGCGGCCAGTCAGGGCTATATCGCGCCGGGCGATCCGACAGTCTGGCGCATCGTTGACGGGCGTCTGTATCTGAACTTCAACGACCGCGCCCGCATGCTGTGGGAGCAGGACATTCCCGGGGCTATCGCCAGGGGCGAGGCGAACTGGCCCCGCATCCTGACCGACAACCAGGGCTGAACCGCCTCAGCCCACCGCATCCAGCCGCGCCAGAGCGGCCTGCAACCGCGCCCTGCCCGCCTCGGCCTCGGCCAGTTTCTCGCGCTGCTCGTCGACGACCTCGGGCGCGGCGCGGGCGACGAAGTTGGGGTTGCCCAGCTTCTTGTTGAAATGGCCGATGTCGCTTTCGAACGCCGCGATCTCCTTGTTCAGGCGAGTGCGTTCAGCCTCAAGGTCGATCAGCCCGGCCAGCGACAGCGCCGCGGTCGCCCCGCCAATGACGAAGGTCACGGCCCCTTCAGGTGCCGCCTCCACAGTCGCCACCTCCGACACCCGCGCCAGCGTCAGGATCAGGTCGCGGTGCCGCGCGATCCGCTCGGTCGTCGTCGAATCTGGCGCGACGAAGCTGAGCGGGGGTTTCACCGACGGCGCGATGTTCATCTCCGCTCGCAGTTGGCGCACCTCGGTGACCAGATCGACCAGCCAGCCGATCTCGCCTTGCGCCGCCGTGTCGATGAAGCTGTCCGGCAAATCCGGCCAGGCCGCGCCGATCAGGGTCGCTTCCGACCGCCCCGCGCCCTCGTCCGCCAGCTTGTCCCACAACTCCTCGGTGATGAAGGGCATGACCGGGTGCATCAGCTTCAGCGTCTGGTCCAGGGTCCAGGCCGTCATCGCCCGCGTCTCGGCCTTCGCGGCCTCATCGGTGCCCTGGAACACCGGCTTGGCCAGCTCCAGATACCAGTCGCAGAACACGTTCCAGACGAAGCGATACAGCGCCGAGGCCGCATCGTCGAAACGACCGCCCTCGACAGCCGACGACACCTCGCGCTCGGCCTTGGCCAGTTCGCCGCGAACCCAGCGGTTGATGGTCTGCGCGACCGTCGACGGGTCGAAGCCCTCGACACGGCGTGCTTCGTTCATCTGAGCAAAGCGCGCGGCGTTCCACAGCTTGGTGCCGAAGTTGCGATATCCTTCAATACGTTGGCGACTCAACTTGATGTCGCGCGTCCCCGACAGGATGGCCATGGTAAAGCGCAAGGGGTCGGCCCCCAGCTCGTCGATGATGGTCAGGGGGTCGATGACATTGCCCTTGGACTTGCTCATCTTCTGGCCCTTCTCGTCGCGGACAAGGCCGTTGATGATGACCCGCTTGAACGGCACCTCATCCATGAAGTGCAGGCCCATCATCATCATCCGGGCGACCCAGAAGAAGATGATGTCCGCCGCCGTCACCAGATCGCTGGTCGGGTAGAACCGCTTGAGGTCATTGGTATCCTCGGGCCAGCCCATGGTAGAGAACGGCCACAGGGCCGAACTGAACCATGTGTCCAGAACGTCCTCGTCCTGCGTCAGCACGACCTCGGAATCATAGTCCGACATCGCCTGCTCGCGGGCGTCCTCCTCCGTCTCGGCGACATAGATTTCACCGTTGGGCCCGTACCAGGCGGGGATGCGATGCCCCCACCAGAGCTGGCGTGACACGCACCAAGGCTCAATGTTGCGCATCCATTCGAAGTAGATCTTCTCATAAGACTTGGGCTCGAACACCGTCGCGCCGTTCTCCACCGCCTTGATCGCGGGCTGGGCCAAGGTGTGGGCGTCGACGTACCACTGGTCCGTCAGCCAAGGCTCGATGACCACACCGGACCGGTCGCCGTGCGGAACGACGTGTTTGGTCTTCTCGATCTCGCGTAGCCAGCCATCTTCCTCGGCGCGTGCGACGATGGCCTTGCGAGCGGCGAAACGGTCCAGGCCGACATATTCAGCCGGGACGTCGGTCGTATCGGCGTCGGTGATCCGCCCGAAGCCATCCATGACATTCAGAGCCGCCAGCCCCGCCCGCTTACCGACCCCGAAGTCATTGAAGTCATGCGCCGGCGTGATCTTCACCGCGCCCGAGCCCTTGGTCGGATCGGCGTAGTCGTCGGCCACGATCGGAATCCGCCGCCCGACGATCGGCAAGGTCACGAACTTCCCGACCAGCCCCGCATACCGCTCATCGTCCGGATGCACGGCCACGCCCGTGTCGCCCAGCATGGTCTCGGGCCTAGTCGTCGCCACGACGATGAAGTCGCGGGTCTCCCACTCCGTCGCCCTGCCGTCCTCGTCGAACGCGGCCGGATGCTCATAGGTCACGCCATCCGCCAGCGGATAGGCGAAGTGCCAGTAGTGGCCCTCGACCTCACGCTGTTCGACCTCCAGGTCGCTGATCGCCGTCTGGAAATGCGGGTCCCAGTTGACCAGCCGCTTGTCGCGATAGATCAGGCCTTCCTTGTGCAGTTGCACGAAGACCTTGCGCACCGCCGCGTTCAGCCCCTCGTCCAGGGTAAACCGCTCGCGGCTCCAGTCGCAGCTGGCGCCCAGACGGCGCAGCTGCTGGACTATGGTCCCGCCGCTCTCGGCCTTCCATTCCCAGATCTTCTCGACGAAGGCCTCGCGGCCCATGTCCCGCCGCCCGACATTGCCCGCCGCCGCCAGTTGCCGCTCGACCACCATCTGGGTGGCGATCCCGGCATGGTCCGTGCCGGGCAGCCACAGCACCGCCTTGCCCTTCATCCGGTGATAGCGGGCCAAAATGTCCTGCAGGGTGTTGTTCAGGGCGTGGCCGATGTGCAGCGACCCCGTCACGTTCGGCGGCGGAATGACGATCGAATAGGCCCCGGCGGCGGTGTCCATTCCCGTGGCGGGGCGCGGCGCGAACAGGCCGGACGCCTCCCACATCGCATACAGACGGGGTTCGGCGGCCTTGGGATCGAAGGTCTTATCGAGCATGGCGGATCGTTTCGTACGAAGGCGGGTCAGAAATGTGAAAAGGGCGGCCCCTGCCGGAGCCGCCCCATTCGGTTTAGTCGCGGGTGAGGCGAAGGGCTAGCCGGCGTTGCGCGCGATGCGCTCCACTTCCTTGCGTACCTCGGCCTCGACGATGCCCGGCAGATGGGCGTCGAGCCATTCCTTCAGCATCGGACGCAGCAGGCTGCGCGCCAGTTCGTCGATGGTCGGACCGGCCACGGCGGGCGCATCCTCGCTGGGACGACGGGCCGCATTGGCCAGACCCGCAAAGGCCGAGGCCGCGCTGGCGGCGGCACTGTCACCGACCAGGGTGTTGTAGGCAGGCGCAGGTGTCGGTGCGGGCGCAGGCGCGGGCTCGGGGAAGGCTTCGCTGAGCGGCGTGCTCGGGAACGGATCGGGCTCATCCTCGCCCGACGACACATCCAGATCGCCGATGCTCTCTTCGGCCGGGGCGTCATAGGTCTCGGTCAGCTCCAGCACGTCCTCCTCGACCGGTGCCGGCTCGGGCGCGGGTGCTGCCGCCGCCACCGGTTCGGGTTCGGGGGTGGGCTCAGCAGCCGCCTCGGCTTCCGCTTCCGGCTCGGCCGCCGCGACCGGCGCATCGTCTTCGGAGATGATCCGGCGAATCGACGCCAGGATTTCCTCCATAGTCGGTTCCTGGGCGGGCTGATCAGTCATGGCTTAACCCCAAGGCGCGGCACGGCGCAGTTTTATCGAACGGCGCGCGCATAAGCGTGACCACCGCATGACCTGTCGTCGCATCTCGCCGCGTCATAATCAACGGGCGTTTTTCGCCTGACAGGCGAAGCCTTCTTCTGTGTCCCGATCAGTTTTGCGGTGCGGTCGAGATGATTTCCGACTTCAGCTGGCGGTCGATCGGTGCGTCCTCCGCGTCGTTGGCAGGCACGACCGGCGGCGCGGCGATGCGATCGATCGTCTCGATGATGCCGTCCCACGGCAGAGCCCCGCGATTACGCACGCGGTTGTAGTTGATCTCGGCGTCATAGACTTCGATGGTCGGATCAAGATCCTGACCTTCCAGACGGCCCATGGCCGCCAGCAGCTGGGCCTGGGCGACGTATTCGTTGCGGCGAGCGCTGGCCAGGGTGACCTCTGCGTTGCGCAGCTCCAGCTCCTGGTTCAGCACATCCAGAGTGGTCCGCAGACCCACCTGGGCCTCCTGACGCACACCCTCGGCGGCGACGGTAGCGGCGCGAACCGCTTCGGTACCGGCTTGCAGGCTGGAGCGTGCCGACAGCGACTGGGCAAACGAGGAACTGACCGATTGCAGCACATTGCGGCGCTCGCCCTCGACCTGGATCTGGGCGACATTGGCCCGCTCCAGAGCGGCCGCAACGCGCGACTGGTTCAGGCCGCCGGTGAACAGAGGCACCGAGATCGAGGCCCCGGCCTGAAACGCCGTGCGGTCGGACAGGTTGAAACCCGACAGGTCGTCGGTCGTGCCGCCGTAGGACGCCGTCAGGCGTGCCGACGGCATGTATTCGGCGCGCGCTGCGGCCACATTGGCCTCTGCGGCCTGCAGATTATAGGTCGCAGCCCGGACCGACGGGTTGTCCAGAATGGCCACGTCCAGTGCAGCATCAAAATCTGCCGGGACGCCCGGCAGGACTGGCATGGCCTCAAGCGTGCCCGGAGCTTGCCCGACAACGGCGGCATAGGCTGCACGCGACACCGACAGCTGGGCCCGCGCATTGGCCAGGTCGGCATTGGACTGGGCCAGTCGCGCCTCGGCCTGGGCCACGTCGGTGCGAGTGATCTCGCCGACCTCGAACCGCGCCGAGGCCTCGTCCAGCTGGCGCTGCAGGACGGTCAGGTTCGATTCGCGGATACGCAGGATTTCGACATCGCGCAGCACATCGGCATAGGCCTGGATCACAGAGGTCAGCACCTGCTGCTCAATATCCCTCAGGTTCTCGCGCCCGGCCAGGATGTTGGCCTCTGCGGCGGTGATACCGTGGCCGATGCGCCCGCCTGAATAGATCGTCTGCCCCAGACCGATGCTCAGACCCGCAGTCGCGCTGTCGTCGTTGGACGTGGGCACATTGATGGTCGCGTCCGGAATGCCGTCATTGTTGGTATCGACCTCGCGCGGTCCGCCTCTTGTGCGGCTGAAGCTGTAGCCCGCGTCCGCGCTGACATCGACCGTGGGTCGCAGACCTGCCCTCGCCTGCACGACCGATTCGTCCAAGGCACGCTGACTGGCCCGCTGCGCCAGCAAAGACGGGTTGGTCCGGTAAGCCAGGGCGATGGCCTCCTGCAGCGTATCGGCCCAGGCGGGAGCGCTGATCCCGGTTACGATGGCCACGACGGCGACGGAGGCGAGCGCGCGAGCACGTTTCAACATGACTATTCCTGCCTGACGTCCACGAAACAGCGACGCCTGTGTATCCCACGGGTCTGATGCGAGAAGGATTGCGCCCGCGCCAGTTAAGTTTTTTTCACGCAGCCTCGCGTCAGGTCCGTCGCGTCGATCTCAGAGCGCGAAAGCAGGCTCGGGAATCAGCGCTGCCAGTATCGGCGGCGCGGCATCGAACAGCTCGCGCCTCGAGATGCCGCTTTCCGTCTTCACATAAAGTACCGCCTTGCCCGCAGGCCCCGTCCGCTCAACGACGGCCAGCCGACCGCCGATGCCGAGCGCTTTCAGCCAGGCCTCGGGCCGCCCCGGCACAGCCGCCTCGCAGACGATGACGTCGTAGCCTTCGCCTGACGCTTCCCCGAGCGGGGCCACAACTGCGGCGACACCAACTTCGGACAGGGCGGGTGCCACGACATCCAGTACAGCCTGATCCTCTTCTTGGGCCGAGACGGACAGCCCGACCTGCGCCAGCACGGCCGCCGCATAGGGGGCGGCGACAGCCAGGGCCTTCTCACCGGCTTGGGGAGCTAGCGCCATCAGCAGCTTGGACAGGTCCCTTGCCAGCATCAGCCGCCGACCATTGGCGATCTCGACCTCGACTTCGGCATAGGCGGAAAAGGCGCGGTCGGCGGGCACGAAGCGCTCGCGCGGCACGGCCAGCAGGGCGGCCTGCAAGGTCCGGTCGGTCACGTCGTTCACGCGCACCTGGCTGTCGACCATGATCTTGCGGGCAGAGGAAAAGTCCATGAGGCGTCCGTTCGTGCGCAGAGGGCGTAAATCTGCGGCGCTTATAGGTCTGTCCGTTGCGGCGGACAATCCGATCTGATAGCGAACGCCCCTCGCGATGGCGCGGTCGTTTTCAAACGACGCAATGGCCTGATGGCGGAGTGGTTACGCAGAGGACTGCAAATCCTTGCACCCGGGTTCGATTCCCGGTCAGGCCTCCATCGCGACTTCAAACCCACTCCTTTCCATCAGCGCTCAGCGCGTCAGGTGGTGCAGGGCTATCCCCGCCGCCGTCGCCACGTTCAGCGAATCAAAACCTGCCGCCATGCGGATGCCGACGGACCTGCACTGCGAGATAACGTCCGCAGGCAGCCCCGGCCCTTCCGCCCCCACGACCAGAGCCATGCGTCCTGTCCGCCTCACCTCCGACAGAGCCTCATTGGCCCCACCCGTCATGGCCAGCACTTCGAAACCTGCGGTCTTGAGCATTTCTACCGCAGCCAGCGTGTCCAGCCCCGTGACCATCGGCGTTCGCAGCACCGCGCCGACCGATACACGTATGGCCTTGCGATAGAAGGGATCGCAACAGGTTTGGTCCAGCAGAACGACCGACGCCCCGAAAGCCGCCGCATTCCTGAACAGCCCGCCCATGTTGTCGTGATTGCCGATTCCGCAGGCCATCAACACCACGGCGTCCGGGGCCATCGTCTCCAAAATCATCGGCAGATCTACGAAATCAGGCTTTCGCCCTAGGGCCAGAATACCGCGATGCAGATGGAACCCCGCTACCCCGTCCAGGACCGCCTGCTCCGCCACATAGACCGGCACGTCGCCGTCAATACCCGCCAGAACCTGCCCAAGAGCCTCCACCCGCTTCGAATCAATCAGCAAACTGACCGGCCGACAGAGCGACTGCGGCGATGTCAGCACATTCAGGACCACCTCCCCCTCGGCCACGAACAGTCCCTGCCGCCCTGTCAGGTCGCGTTCGCGTATGTCCAGGAACCCGGAAACACGGGGATCGGCGGGGTCTTCGATACGGATCAGTGCCAAGGTGCGATATTTCCATTGCGTCGTGCCGACGGCCGCTGCTATAGCGCCCGCCTTCCCGAAAGGAAGTTGTTCCGCGGTAGCTCAGTGGTAGAGCAGCCGACTGTTAATCGGCTGGTCGTAGGTTCGAATCCTACCCGCGGAGCCATTCCTTTCGCTTTCCCCAGACATCGCCGTCTTGCTGGATGGCCGGCCAGAAAAAAGCCCGACGCGAGCGCCGGGCTGAAAAAGTTCGGTGATGGTGGGTGTCTCACGAAAACCGGAAGACATTCACCGGTTGAAGGGAATTGGTTAGCCAAAGGTAAACGGCATCACTGCGTGTCAGGCAGCCAGGCGGTTTGCGTGGCACCGCCTTCGGCCCAGATCACGCGCCATCCTTCGCCTGCCCGCTCGCGCCTGGGCATCTGCCCCCCCGCATCGCCCTGCCCCGGCCAAACGAAGATCTGATCACCAATGACGATCTGATCCTCGCCCGCTTCGGGTCCAAGGACGACATTCCAGAAGCCCGCGCCGTCGGGAAAGGCCTGCACAGAAACCTCGCCGACTTTAACCAGCAGGGTCTGGGCCCCTTGCGCGGCCCTTCCGGCCAACCGTCTGGCCTGCCCATCGCTGTCGACAGCTCCAAGCGCGGGCGTACGGTCCAGACGCCGCGTGGGCCCGCCAGCGCGCAACACGGCGATCGGCCCCTGCCCTCCCGAGGGGATCAACAGGGTATCGGGCGAGGTGGCCGCATCTTGGCCGACCTGCGTCTCAGGTTTCAGCCACAGATCCCTCGTTGGAACCTCCATGCCTAAGTCGAACCGACCGTCGTCATTGGCCACCGCCGCATAGGCGGCCCCCGCCTCGCTGCGCAGCACGATTCGCGCGCGGGGCTGGGCCGATCCCGATAGCCTCACCTCGCGCCCTGTGACCTGCACCGTCTCGATCACAGGAGTCTGGTTCCACGCAGAGGTCGGTACGTCGTTCTGCTTTGGCCCGGCACCCCCGTCCGGCGAAGGTGTACAGGCGGTGCCCGAAGCCAGCATCAGGCCCGCCGCTGCCGCTATCGTCACATTCCGGTACATCGCCCGTTTCATCGTGCCGTCCGCGAGGATAGGAGTAGCGCCTCTGTTAGCGCGGCGCGGCCCGCGCTGTCTCCCATAGTTTGCCCGAGGCCCCATGTCGTCTTCCGTCACCATCCAGCCGTTTGACGGCCTCTCCGTCTGCCTGTTCTGCGGCTCGTCAGAGACAGTGCGCCCCGAATACCTCGAGGCGGCCCGGTCCGTCGGTCGCCAGACGGCCGAGGCGGGCTGGCGGCTGGTCTATGGCGGCGGCGGAGTCGGCCTGATGGGGGCTTCAGCCCGCGCCGCGCATGAGGCCGGCGGACGCGTTCTGGGGATCATGCCGGGTTTCCTGCGTAGCCGCGAGCGTCTGTTCGATGATGTGGAGACCCTGGTCGTTACCTCCATGCACGAGCGCAAGACCCTGATGTACGATCAGTCGGACGCCTTCATAGTGGCCCCTGGCGGGGTCGGCACGCTGGAAGAGGCGATCGAGATCCTGTCGTGGAAGCGTCTGGACCTGCACCACAAGCCCGTCATCTTCCTCAATCTGAACGGCTTCTGGGATCCGCTGATGGCCGTCATGCGCCACAGCGTCGAGGAGGGCATGACCCCTGCCTCCTTCCTCCAGGCCTGGGATATCTGCGATACGGTGGAGGCCGCGATGGCGGCGATTGAACAGGCGGGACGGGTCGGCGTCGACACGCCGCACTTGAAACATGATCGTCGATAAGTAATCGTCGATCATCAGAGTTGGTTCGTCCTGTTTCGAAACGCGACTTGACAGTTGCGATTAGAAACTGACACTGACTCCCAGATGGCGTTCATCGCGCCCATATTGTCGGAGAATTCCCATGCGTGCTCTGCTCATCGCCGCCGCCCTTCTGGTGGCCGCCCCTGCCGCTGCCCAGGCTCCCGTATCCAGCGCCGTCCTCGCTGACGCCGCCAAGGCTCCAGCCGGTCGTACCATCATCGACGGTGCCGCCTGGCGCTGCGAAGGCGCGACCTGCACGGCCACGGGCGGTGCCAACCAACCTGCCCCGCGCGCCTGCCGCCGCGTCGCCGCCCGTTTCGGGGCCGTGACGGCCTTTACCTACAAGGGCACCGCCCTGTCGGCCGAACAGATCGCAGCCTGCAACGCCTGATCCGTCGACGCCTCCGAATGCAGAAAGGCCGCCCTCGTCAGAGAGCGGCCTTTTTTACTGCCAGGAGCCCAGATCCTGAGATCAGGCCGTTTCGCCCCGCAGACGCTGGGCGATCCGCTCACGGCCGATAAGGGGAGCCAACGTCGCCATATCCGGCCCGTGCGACTGGCCCGTGATCATCAACCGCAGAGGCATGAACAGGGCCTTGCCTTTGGCTCCGGTCGCCTCCTTCACGGCCGCCGTCCAGGTGGACCATAGGGTCTCGTCCACCGTCTCGGGTAGAACGTTCAGAGCCGCCGCGGCAAAGGCCTCGTCCTCGATCACTGGCGTAACTGGCCCCCGCACGATCTTCGCCATTTCAACGACATCTGCGAAGGTCTGAAGGTTGCCTCTCACCGCGTTCCAGACCGTCTCACCCAGATCGGCATCGATCTCGGCCAGTCTTCGTTGCACCGTGGCATAGTCCATCACGTGCAGAGCCTGGGCGTTCAGCCTGTCCAGATCAGCGGTGTCATAGCGCGCCGGTGACCGGCCCATCTTGGCGAAAGCAAAGCTCTCCCCCAGAGCCTCGACCGAGGCCGCGACTTCCAGCGGGTCCGACGTACCGATCCGGCCCAGGTGGCTGGTGATGGCAATCGGCTCATACCCTTGGTCACGCATGTCGGCGATAGACAGCGAGCCCAGCCGCTTGGACAGGGCTTGGCCGTCAGACCCGACCAGCAAAGGCATGTGCGCAAACCCGGGCACTGGCCCACCCAGTGCCTCGAATATTTCGATCTGCGCGCCCGTATTGGTCACGTGATCCTCGCCTCGGATCACATGGGTAATGGCCATGTCGATATCGTCCACGACCGACGGCAAGGTATACAGGAACAACCCATCCTCACGGATCAGTACGGGGTCGGACATGGAGGCCGTGTCGACCTCCGCATGGCCACGCGAAAGATCTTCCCAGGCGACGCGCCGCCCTTCCAGCTTGAACCGCCAGTGCGGCTTGCGCCCCTCGGCTTCGTAAACGGCCTTTTCAGCCTCCGTCAGATCCAACGACGCCCGGTCGTAGATCGGCGGCAGGCCGCGCGACAGCTGTACCTTGCGCCGACGATCCAGCTCGTCCGAGGTCTCATAGCACGGGTACAGCCGCCCCGACGCCTTCAGCCGAGCTGCCGCCTCTTCATAGCGGTCGAACCGTTTCGACTGATTGTACCGCTCGTCCCAGACCAGCCCCAGCCAGGTCAGGTCGTCCTCGATCCCCTGCTCGAACGCGGGCGTGGACCGTGCCAGATCGGTATCATCGATGCGCAGTACGAACTTGCCACCCTGTCCCTTGGCGAACAGCCAGTTAACTAGCGCCGTGCGGACGTTACCCACATGCAGTTTTCCCGTCGGAGACGGCGCGAAACGGACTTTGACAGTCATGGAGTGGTAAACCTTGAATATGAGGCGCGTAGGTCGCGCCCCGCCCGAGCGAAGTCAAGGCATCGCCGGCGTCAATCACCCGGCCTGTCCTCCCCGAACAACCACAGTATCGCCGCCCGATAGGCGTCCGGCGCATTGGCGGCGTGTGTGCCGCCGGCGATGGGGATGAGGCGCACCTGCCACGGGCGCTCTGCCTTATCCCGGCTCGACCAGGTCTCAATCCAGAGAGCCGCTTCCGCGCGAAGATCTGCCCTGTCTTGCTCACCGCTGGTGACGACGACCCTTAGGTCGTCACGCCCGCCCGGTGCCGCCCTGCCGATGATCGAACCCATGCCGGGCGTCAGGGACGGGTTGCTGGCGATCCGACCCCAAAAGAAGTCGGGGTGAGCCACGGCGGAATAGAGCACCAGATTACCGCCCCGCGACTGGCCGAACAGGATGCGTCGCTTCGGATCGGCATTGAACCGCGCTTCGATGATCGGGATCAGCTCATCCGTCAGGACCGTGTGGAAGGCTTCGGCGCCCGCCTGATCCAGCGGAAGGCCTTCGTCCGGGGACTGGAAGTCTAGACCGCGGCGGTTCACCGAAGCGTCGAAGCCGCCATAGGCAATGCCGACCACCACAGCCTCCGGCAAGCCCTCGTCATAGGTCAGAAACAGGTGGTTTGCCGCCAGAATAGGAAACAGGCTGTCGCCATCCAGCAGATAGACGACCGGATAGGCCGGCCCATCGGGATCATAGTCGGCCGGCAGTCGAACGTAGATGTCGAATCCACGACCAAGGCTCACGGACTCCAGCCGAAAGGCGTCTCCGCGAAGGGCCGCCGGAAAGGCCACCTCTGAGACATGCTGCGCTCTGGCATGTGACGCGGTAGCCAACAGAAGAAGCCCGAACAGGATGCTGATGAGGCCCCGCATCCCGGTCATCGCTCTCAGTCGTCGCGGTGAACGCGCTCGCGGCGTTCGTGGCGTTCCTGGGCCTCGACGGACAGGGTCGCGGTCGGTCTGGCTTCCAGTCGGCCCAGGCTGATGGGCTCGCCGGTCTCCTCGCAATAGCCGTAGGAGCCGTCTTCGATCCGGCGCAGCGCTTCGTCGATCTTGGAGATCAGCTTGCGCTGGCGATCCCGCGTCCGCAGCTCCAGGGCCCGGTCGGAGGCCGACGAAGCCCGGTCCAGAAGGTCAGGATGGTTCTCGGTCTCGGCCTTCAGATTGATAACCGTGCCCTTGGATTCCCGCAGGATATCGTCCTTCCAGGCCAGCAACTTGCCCCGGAAATAGGCCAGCTGGCGATCATTCATGAATGGCTCGGCGTCGGAGGGCCGATACGCGACCTCATCCCCGGCCTTGATAGACGCTATTGCGTTCATCGACCCACGCTTTCAACAGACGCCCCCCTTGGCGCAGGTCTGCCTATAGGGATGCAGGCGAGTCTGGGCAACACGCCTGTTGAAGGCGTGAAGCGGCTACGCTTCAAGATTGCGCAAAGCGTGACAATTCTTCATCACCCGGCGATCGTTTACGCCAAATAGGCGAACAAATCCGGCGACTTATGCTGCGCTGCGGCGTAAATCGGCCTTGGCCAGTTCGACAGCGGCTCTCAGGTCGATCTGGTCCAACAGGCCGTTCAAGCTCTCATCGGCATCCTGCGGGCGATCCTCACGCACGGTACGCGCCAGCCTTTCGAGTGCACTCTCGCCCGCTTCACCTGACAGCATCGCCAGTTTCAGCTCTTCCAGACGATCTAGAATGCCGCTGCCACGCCTTACGGCCCGGCGCCGTCGCTCCATCACATCCTCGACCCCCTGAAGCGCCATCAGGGCCGAGACGTCTCCGACGCCGGCAGGTGCCGCAGTGGCTGCGGTCGCATGGGTCGATCCGGCAGCCCCTGACTGAGGCAGGCTAAACCCGCCGCTGGCGCGGGCGGATCGTGCGCCTTGCGGTGCGGACGGTCCTGACGGGCCGGTGACCTTCATGAAAATGGACTCCGTGACACCCGTGCACTTTCACGGCCCACCGTCACTGTTTGGTTAATGCCCCGGCAGAATCTGCCGCTACGACCCCCGTCTGGCTCGCACCAATCACTGTAATCGTTAGATTTTCATTGTGGCACGACCTTCGCAACACCGTTTACGACAGTTGTTCGCGGGACCTATCACGATGCAGAAAATGCTCGCCTCTCTCTTGGCCGTCGCCGCCGTGGCGGGATTCGCTACATCGGTGCAGGCGCAGTCGCGCATCAAGGACATAGCCGCAGTCGAAGGGGTGCGCTCCAACCAGCTGGTGGGCTACGGCCTTGTTGTCGGCCTGGCCGGCACGGGGGACAGCTTGCGCAACTGCCCCTTCACCCGCCAGTCGCTGGAAGGGATGACCGAGCGCTTGGGCGTCAACATTCGCGGGGCCAACTCCAACTCCAAGAACCTGGCGGCCATCATGGTCACCGCCGAACTGCCGCCCTTCTCCACCCCCGGTGCCCGGATCGACGTCAGCGTCTCGTCCATGTGCGACGCCAAGAGCCTGCTGGGCGGCACGCTTCTGGTCACCAGCCTGCAAGGCGCGGACGGCGAGGTCTATGCCGTCGCCCAAGGCTCCATCCAGACCGGGGCTGTGTCAGGCTCGGGCGCGTCCGGTTCATCAGTATCGCGCGGTGTGCCTACCGCAGGCCGTATCGCCTCCGGAGCCACCGTCGAGCGCGAGACGGGCTTCCAGATGGCCAATATGAATGAGGTCCGGCTGACGCTGCGCAACCCCGACTTCACCACGGCCCAGCGCGTCGCCGCCGCCATCAACGCCACATACCCGGGCACGGCCCTGGCCGAGAACGGCACCGTCATCGCCCTGCGCGCACCAGGCCAGATGGGCATGGCCGGCTTCATCAGCCAGGTTGAAAATCTGCCCATTACGGTCGACAGCCCGGCCAAGGTGATCATCGACGAGGTCAATGGCGTCATCGTCATGGGCGACGCCGTGCGCGTCTCCACTGTTGCGATCGCCCAGGGCAATCTGACCATCTCGGTCCAGGAAAACCCGCAGGTCAGCCAGCCCGACGCCTTCAGCCGCGGCCAGACCGTGGTCACGCCTCAGTCCGACGTCAGTGTCGAGGAAGAACTGGGCCGCGAAATGCGGATCGTCGGGGGCGGCACCTCTCTGGCGACCCTAGTCAACGGCCTGAACGCCCTGGGTGTCAGCCCGCGCGACATGATCAGCATTCTTCAGGCCATCAAGGCCGCCGGGGCGCTGCAAGCCGACATCGAGGTGATGTGAGCATGACCGACCTGACCGTCTCCCCTGCCCTTCTGAACGCCAGCGCGCCCCGCGTGGTCCCGGAGCGCATGCGCCAGACCGCCGAAGACTTCGAGGCCTCCTTCCTGACCCAGATGCTGAAGCCCATGTTCGACAGCCTGTCGACCGAGGCCCCGTTCGGCGGTGGCGAGGCCGAGGGCACCTGGCGCGGTTTTCTGGTCGAGGCCATGGCCAAACAGACGGTCAAGGCCGGCGGCATCGGCCTGACCGACACCATCGTCGCCGAAATGATCAAGATGCAGGAGCAGGCCCAGTGACCGCCGCCGAGACCGCCACGCTCAATGCCACCGCGCGCGTGCGCCAGATGATCGACCTGACGGAGCGCCTGACCGATCGCCTGGCCGAAGAGGCTGCCGCCTTCGAGACGCGCCGCCCGCAGGATGTCGCGGCCACGGTCGGTCAGACCCAGGACCTCGCCAATGCCTATCGTCGCGAGTCGGCACGCATCAAGGCCGTGCCCTCCGAACTGGCCCCTGCGCCCGTCGAAGAGCGCAAGCGATTGATCGCGGCGACCCAGACATTCGAAGCCGTCCTGTCCCGCCATGCCCTGGCGGTCGAGGCCGCTCGCATCGTGTCGGAGGGCCTGGTCAAGACCATCGCTGCCGAAGTCGCCAGTCAGCGCGGATCGCCCGCCGCCTACGGGGCTTCCGGCCGCGCCAGTGCCACCGATGGACGCGCCGTCGCCTACAACGCGCAAGCCTAGCCGCAAGTGGCTGGAAATAATCGGTTAAGCCTGTTCATGGACCATTGTTTTCAGCCCTTGTCCGGTATCTGACCGGTCATGAGTTTCCAATCCCGCCTTCTGGGCCTCGCCTTTGCCGCCGCCGATGTGCTGGTCGAGGTCGATGGCGACGCCAAGGTCACGCTCGCACTCGGGGCCGGCGTCACTGCGGGTGCCGACCCGGGACGGCTCTGGAGCGGCAAGCGCTTCACCGACATTCTGAGCGCCCCCAGCCGACAGCCGGTCGCCAAGGCCTTGCATGCCCTGCAGTCAGGCGGTCGCACATCCGAGCTTCAGATCGTCGTGACCGGGAATGACGGCATGGTCCGCCGCGCCCGCTTTCGGGCGTTCAGCCTTCCGGAACTGGCTCCCGCCGTCTCCTGTTCCCTCACCTGGGATGGCGAGGCCTTCAGTGAGGCCGAGGCTCCGCCAAAAGAGATGCTGACGTCTGAGGGTCTGGTCGATCACACCCGCCAGATCATGGCCGACGATCCCGCCGCCGACATGTCCTTCTCCTTCGTCGAAGTGTCGGGCCTGGATCGCAACAATGCCGAACACAGCCGGGCCGAGGCCCAGATCCAGTCGGTGCTACAGGCGTCGTCGGTCGATGGCGGCAGTGCCGCCCAACTGTCCGAAAAACGCTTCGCCGTTATCCGCCTGACCGGCGACAAGACCGATCTGGCCGCTGAAATCCGTCAGGCTGCCCTGGACGAAGGCGTCGAACTGATGGTGCGCAGCACCGAGGCGACGCTGGCCGGTGGTACCTCCCCCGGCATGGCCCTGCGGGCCCTGCGCATGGCGCTGGAGGACTGCCTCAAGGACGACGGGATTGACGCCGCGGGATCCGGGTTCAGTGAACGCCTCAAGAGCACGATGCGCGAGGCCGACGCCTTCAACACCGTCGTGGAAACCCGCGATTTCTCCCTGCACTACCAGCCCATCGTCGATCTGAAATCCGGGGCCGTCCATCACTTCGAGGCCCTGTCGCGGTTCCGCTCGGGCGGTCCGGCCGCGACCATCAAAATGGCCGAGGAAATGGCCCTGATCCAGGCGTTCGACCTGGCGGTCGCCGAAAAGGCTTTGGCCCAGATGCAGCGCTCGGGCTTCGGCCTGATCAAGGTCGCAATCAATGTGTCCGGCGCGTCCCTGGCCAGCGATTCCTATATTCAGGGCTTGCTCAGCCTGACCGCCAGCAAGCCGGAAATCCGCAAACGCCTGATGGTCGAGGTCACCGAAACAGCCGCCCTCGCCGATCTTGAAGCCGCCGACCGCAGGCTGAAGGCCCTGCGCAAGACCGGCATTCATATCTGCCTCGACGATTTCGGCGTCGGGGCGGCCTCCTTCGATTACCTGAGCCGACTGCCACTCGACACCGTCAAGATCGACGGCAGTTTCGTCCAGAAGGTCTGCGAAACCGAGCGGGCCCAGAAGCTGATCAGCCACCTTGTAGACCTGTGCAACGATCTGAAGATTTCGACCGTGGCCGAGATGATCGAGACCGAGGCCCAGTCCACCAAACTGCGGACCATGGGTGTCACCTATGGCCAGGGCTGGCTCTTCGGCAAGGCGACGGCGGAACCCGTCTTGCGCCTGCCGTCCGGCAAGGGCCCAGCCGCGGCCCGCCGTCAGGGCGAAGTCGTCGGCTGGGGCTGACCCAGGTCCAGTGTTCGGGTTACCCCGATCGCCTCCAGGAAATCCGGATCGTGGCTGACCACGACCAAGGCCCCGTCATAGCCTGACAGCGCCGCCTCGAAGGCCCGGATCGAGTCCAGGTCCAGGTGGTTGGTCGGTTCATCCAAGATCAACAACTGCGGCGGTCGAGGACCGATGACGCAGGCCAAGGCTGCTCGCAGCCGCTCGCCGCCAGACAGGACGCCGATCTGCTTTTGCGCCGTGACATTGCGGAACAGGAAACGGGCTAGCGCCGCCTGGGCTTCGTTTTGCGATGCACGGGGGTTCAGCCGCATCCAGGCCTCAAGCACGGTCTCATCAGAGCGTAGCATGGACGTGTCCTGATCCAGCCAAGCCGTGGGGACCGCTCGGGTGACTGCGCCCTGCGACGGCGGCACTTCGCCCGCCAGCATCTTCAGCAAGGTGGTCTTGCCCGCCCCATTCGGCCCGCTGACGGCCAGACGCTCAGGCCCCGTGATCCGCAGGTTGAGGCTATCCATTATCGGCACGCCGTCCGGCGAATGCCACGACACCCCCTCCAGCACGGCCACCGTCCTGTCGCTGGTCAGGCCCGACGACGGCATCGCAATCGTCAGTTCGCGCAATCGCTCGACCGCCTGCTCCGCCTCAGCCCGGGCAGCATTCGCCTCCGACACTTGCCGCTCGACCAGAAGGCTCAGCCGACCCCTGCTCCGCTCGGCTCGTTCGGCACGGGCATCCAGCAGGATCTTGGGGTCTGAACTGCCAGCCCTCGCCACCTTGTTTGCCCGGTCGCGTCTGGCCTTCCGTTCACGCGCCAGCTGACCCTCGCGCGCGGCACGATCCACATCCCGCGTCGCCGTCTCCAGGGCCTGCACCGCTGCTGCCCGTTCCGCCGCCTTGCGCTCGGCGTAAAGATCATAGTCGCCGCCATAGACGCGCGCTCCCAGCGATGACAGCTCCACGATCCGGTCCATCCGGCGCAGCAAATCGCGGTCATGACTGACCACCAGCACACCACCCGGCCACCGTTCCAGAACACCCGAGACCAAGGCCCGGCCTTCGGCGTCCAGATGATTGGTCGGCTCGTCCAGCACCAGCAGATCAGGCGCATCCAGCAGCAGGGCCGCAAGGCGCAACCGCGTCTGTTCGCCGCCACTCAGCGTCCCAACCCGTCGCGCCATGTCCAGATGTTCCAAGCCGACCTGCACCAAAGCCTCGGTGATCCGCGCCTCCAGACCCCAGTCCGCCGCGTCGAGGTCCTGCGCAGAACCGCGACCCGCCAGTATCCGCGAAAGCACCGCCATCGGCTCTGCGATCGCCAACGCTTCCGCCACCGTTTCTGTCGGGTCCGCCGTCGTGACCTGCGGCAGCCACCCCACGCGCCCCACATGCGAGACGCGCCCCTCGGCCGGATCATCCAGACCGACGACAAGTCGCAGCAGCGTGGTCTTGCCCACACCGTTGCGGCCCACCAGTCCGGTGCGCTCCCGGCCGAAGGCCAGGCTCAGATTGTCGAAAAGCGTATGCCCGTCAGGCGTTCGGGCGGCGACGCGATCCAGCGTCACGAACGCGGATGCGGACAGGCTTGGGTTTGGGCTGGAGCGAGACATAGGCGACCACGAGCGAGGCGACAACGGAAAGGGCGAGACCGATTTCCAAAGCGCTGATCATGATCGTCGAAGCTCCTGCAAAAACACTCAGGTGATGAGGATGGCGGTTCGCGCCGCGTCGCGCAACCCCTGCGTCAACCGCCCGCAGGGGCCATCTGCTCGGCCACCGTCTTGATGATGAAGGCCGACACCGCCTCCGCCCGCGCCGGAGGCTGGGCGACGACGGCGCTGTAAAAGGCGGCGGTCACATCGCACTGCGTCCGTGGCGGTGCGCTCATCAGGCCGGTGCCGAAGAACTGCTGGCCCAGCGCCTCGTCCACCCCACCCGCCACCATGGTCTCATAGATGGCGACGAAATCGGCCTGGCCGGGGTCTTCACGGGTCACGGGCGAGGCCCTCCCTGACTGTCCCGCGACCAGCCGCGCCGTCGCCGCTCGATCGATCAGGGGCTTGGTCCGGGCGTCGGCCTGATATCCGGCCGGCAGACCCGCCATGGCGAACTGGGCACAGGTGTCGACATCGGTCGCCTGCAGATGCTCGATCAGCGCCTTCTCGGCGTGAATCACCTCGACAACGGCACCGCCCGGTGCCGCCGCGACATACGGGGCCTGGCGCAGGCCATAGGCCCGCATTTCGGCCTGCATCGCCTCCAGCACCTCGGCCTCGCTCTCGCCCGCCGCAAGCCGCCCCGCCGCCCGGTCCCGAATCTGGTCGTAGAAGGTCGGATCGGTCTCCTGCAGCGTCTTCAGGACCACGTCCCGCTCGGCGTTGCGATCCACCTCGGCGGCATAGTCCTCTGTCGTCTTGGTGCAGGCCGAAATTGCCAACGCCAGGCTGGACGCAACACTCAACAGAAAAACCAACCTCACCGGTCTCATTCCGCAACCACGGTCAGCAATTCGTCGCCTTCTTTCGTACTGCCCCCAGTCGGCTTCATCCGGGCATTAATGTTGAAGCTCTCGATCTTCCATACCCCATCCTCTTTGAGAAAGACGGTCTGGGCCATCACACTTCGATCAGGGTATTCGTAAACTTGGCCCAGGGCGTAGCGCTGGCCCGACGTTGTCATGTTGGATTGCCATCCCGTCGTCGTCGGCGGGGGTGGCGTTCCCTCGGGAGCGAACGTTCTGAGCATCGGCAGTTGGGCTCTCACGTCTGCCTCCGAATTAGCCGACGACAGACGTGCCACAAGCGCGTCGTCACGACCCTCGACGAGGTCGGCATAGGCATCGCGCGCTTCGGTTGCCAACGCTTCATTGGCTGTCAGTACCGGGGCGGAGCAGGCTGCCGCCAAAAATGCCACCGGCACCATGGCAAGATAAGATAGATTCATCGGCGTCCTCCCATGGCTGAAGCCTAGCGCATTTGATGATCGTATTGGCAACAGCCCCCTCTTGTTCCTATATTGTTCTTGCTGAAATCCGCAAATCGATCCCCATATAGCGCTGTCGCCCTGGACCCAGGCACAGCCTCCCGCGTTCTCTCGGACCTCATGACTGAAAAGCACAATTTCATCCGCGTGCGCGGTGCCCGCGAGCACAATCTCAAGGGCGTGGACGTCGATATCCCGCGTGAGAAACTGGTCGTCATGACCGGCCTATCGGGGTCCGGCAAATCCTCGCTGGCGTTCGACACCATCTATGCCGAGGGTCAGCGGCGCTATGTCGAGAGCCTGTCGGCCTACGCCCGCCAGTTCCTGGAACTGATGGGTAAGCCGGACGTGGACCTGATCGAGGGCCTGTCGCCGGCCATTTCCATCGAACAGAAGACAACGTCCAAGAACCCGCGCTCGACCGTCGGCACGGTGACGGAAATCCACGACTATATGCGCCTGCTCTGGGCCCGCGTTGGTGTGCCCTTTTCCCCCGCCACCGGCCTGCCGATCGAGAGCCAGACCGTGTCGATGATGGTCGACAAGCTGTCGGCCCTGCCCGACGGCGAGCGCATCCTTCTGCTGGCCCCCGTCGTGAGGGGTCGCAAGGGCGAATACCGCAAGGAGATCGCCGAATGGCAACGCTCCGGCTATCAGCGGCTCAAGATCGACGGCGAATTCTACGCCATCGAGGACGCGCCTACGCTGGACAAGAAATTCAAGCACGACATCGACATCGTCGTGGACCGGATCGTCACCAAGGCCGGCCTCGAACTCCGCTATGCCGACAGCATCCAGACGGCCCTGAACCTGGCCGACGGCATCGCCGTGGCCGAATGGGCCACTCCAGCATCGGGCGCGCCCGAGGGCGAAGAACCGCGCCGCCTGCTGTTTTCCGAAAAGTTCGCCTGCCCGGTCTCCGGCTTCACCATCAGCGAGATCGAGCCCCGTCTGTTCTCGTTCAACAATCCGTTCGGGGCCTGTCCCACCTGCGACGGCCTGGGCGTCAAGCTGGCGTTCGACGCCGATCTGGTCATCCCCGACCGCGACAAGAGCCTGCACAAGGGGGCGGTTTCGCCCTGGTCGCGCGGCCCCTCGCCCCTCTACACCCAGACGCTGCAATCGCTGGCCCAGCATTTCGGCTTCTCGATGGACAAGCCCTGGCGCGACCTGCCGGAGAAGGCCCAGGCCGTCATCCTGCGTGGCTCGGGCGGCGAAAAGGTCAAATTCGTCTATGACGACAACGCCCGCAAATACGAGACGGTGAAGGCCTTCGAAGGCGTGCTTCCCAATCTGGAGCGTCGCTGGCGCGAGACCGACAGCGCCTGGGTGCGCGAGGAACTGGGCCGCTATCAGTCCGAAACCCCCTGCGACGCCTGCGGCGGCAAGCGCCTGAAGCCCGAGGCCCTGGCGGTCAAGGTCGGCGGCTCCGACATCGCCGAGATCAGCTGGCTATCGATCTCCAAGGCCTATCTGTGGTTCTCTACCCTTGAAGAAACCCTGACGGACAAGCAGCGCGAGATCGGTCGCCGCATCCTGAAGGAAATCACCGACCGGCTGCGGTTCCTCAACAATGTCGGCCTGGACTATCTCAGCCTGTCGCGCTCCTCCGGCACCCTGTCGGGCGGCGAGAGCCAGCGCATCCGCCTGGCGTCACAGATCGGCTCGGGCCTGACCGGCGTGCTCTACGTCCTCGACGAACCCTCGATCGGCCTGCATCAGCGCGACAACACGCGCCTGCTGGACAGCCTGCGGGGCCTGCGCGACCTGGGCAATTCCGTCCTGGTCGTCGAGCATGACGAGGAGGCGATCATGACCGCCGACTATGTCATCGACATGGGTCCCGCCGCCGGCGTCCACGGCGGCACCATCTGCGCCGAGGGCACGCCGGAAGAGGTTCTGGCCAATCCGAACTCGCTGACCGGCAAATACCTGTCCGGCGAGCGCGAGATCGAGATTCCGGCCGACGGTCGTCGTCCGATCAACCGCAAGAAGATGCTGAAGATCAGTGGCGCGACCGGCAACAATCTGAAGACCGTGACCGGCGAAATTCCCGTCGGCCTGTTCACCTGTGTCACCGGTGTCTCCGGCGGCGGCAAATCGACCTTCACCATCGAGACCCTCTACAAGGCCGCCGCACGCCGCCTGCACAATGCCTCGGACGCCCCCGCCCCCTTCGACCGGATCGAGGGACTGGAGCATTTCGACAAGGTCATCGACATCGACCAGTCGCCGATCGGCCGCACGCCCCGATCCAACCCCGCCACCTACACCGGCGCCTTCGGCCCCATCCGCGACTGGTATGCCGGTTTGCCGGAATCCAAGGCCCGCGGTTACGGCCCCGGCCGCTTCAGCTTCAACGTCAAGGGTGGGCGCTGCGAGGCCTGTCAGGGCGACGGCCTGATCAAGATCGAGATGCACTTCCTGCCCGACGTCTACGTCACCTGCGACGTGTGCAAGGGCAAGCGCTACAACCGCGAGACCTTGGAAATCGTCTTCAAGGGCAAGTCGATCTCCGACGTCCTGGACATGACGGTCGAGGAAGCCGCCCGCTTCTTCAACGCCGTGCCCTCGATCCGCGACAAGATGCTGACGCTGGAGCGGGTCGGCCTGGGCTATGTCCAGGTCGGCCAGTCGGCGACGACCCTGTCCGGCGGCGAGGCTCAGCGGGTCAAGCTGTCCAAGGAGCTCTCGAAACGCGCCACGGGCAAGACCCTGTACATCCTCGACGAACCCACGACCGGCCTGCACTTCGAGGACACGCGCAAGCTGCTGGAGGTGCTTCAGGAACTGGTCGAGAACGGCAACACCATCGTCGTCATCGAGCACAATCTGGATGTGATCAAGGTGGCCGACTACCTGCTCGACTTCGGTCCCGAAGGCGGCGACGGCGGCGGCGAGATCGTTGCGGTCGGCACGCCTGAACAGGTCGCGGCCAATGCCAAGAGCTGGACCGGCAAATACCTCAAGGAGGTGCTGGACCGCCACGAAACCCGCCGCAAGGCGCGCGTGGCGGCCCGCGGCGCTCCGGCTCCCAAGGCAGCGGCCAAAAAGCCGCGCACCAAGGCGAAAGCTGACGCCTAGTCGAAGGTCTCGGCTGTGGCGGGTTGACCCGCCACGCCATAATCCCGCGTCTTGCCGCGCAGCATCAGCACCAC
This sequence comes from Brevundimonas sp., assembly GCF_041648055.1. Classification (GTDB taxonomy): domain Bacteria; phylum Pseudomonadota; class Alphaproteobacteria; order Caulobacterales; family Caulobacteraceae; genus Brevundimonas. The sequence continues at coordinate 226,791 of NZ_JBAZPS010000003.1, read as the reverse complement.
CGACCCGACCAGCAGCAGGGCGGTGACAACCACGCTGCCCTCAGGGCCGAAAGCGGCACCCGTGAACCACCACGGCACCTCGGTGCGCGTCGTCAGATCGACGATCAACGGCGGCGTATCGATGGCCTGGCCGGACACTTCCAGCCCGAAGCCCAGTCCCAGCAGCCAGTTCCACGCCGCATGCCAGCCGCACACGCCCCACAGCGAACCCTCGCGCGCGGCGTACAGGCTGATGAAGACGCCGAACAAGGCAATGTTCAGCAGCCCCATGAACAGTTCCTTGGACGGCGGAATGTTGGCCCCATGCATCAGGCCGAACAGCACGGAGTTGATCCCGATCGCCAGCCACAGCCCATGCCGCGACGCGATCAACTGCATCAGCCAGCCGCGAAAGAAGATTTCCTCCGTCGAGCCTTGCACCATGAAGCCCAGCAGCAGCACGACGATCGGCACCAGCGCCGCCCCGACCGCCGCGCTCTGGAACGCCCCGCCCGCCTCGACCGAATAGCCACCCAGGGCCCAGATGATCCCGACCGCCGCCAGCAGGAACCCCAGCCCGATCGCATAGCCGCGCCCGAACCGCTTCAGCCCGTCGGCATTGAACCCGATCGTCGCCAGCGGCCGCCGCTCGAAGAACCAGACCCACAGAAAGACCAGCACGGCCCCGCAGCCAAAGGTCGCGAACAGAATGTAGGCAAGCTGGTCCCAGCGATCCGTCGCCCCGTCAGAGCTGATGAAACCCGTCATCAGCGCCGGGATGATCCCCAGCAACTGCCCGCCGATGATGAACACCAGCGCCAGCACGATCGCAGCCAGCGTCCACGTCCGCCGATGATGCGGATCGCGCGGTGCGTAGAGTTCCAGTCCCTTCATGACGTCCCCCCTGTTCGTCCTGAACAATCAGCCGAAGGTCTCGGCCAGTCCCGTCCCCGTCCGCCCAGCAATGTCGCGGTAGGCCGCCGAGAACGGCGCATAGATCACCGCCACCTGCAGCGCCGAGATGATCGCATTGACGACCACATAGCTCAGGATCGCCGGCCAGGCCTGCTGCAGCATTCCGACCAGATTCAGCCCCTCAACTGTCGCCAGTCTCTCCATTCCGCCCGACATAAGCTGGATCGGCATGAGAACCAGAGAGCCCAGCATGCTGACGACGAAGCTCATCACCCCCGCGATGATCGCCATCCCGATCAGCGGCCAGAAATGACCTTTGGTCAGACTGAATGAGTCGAACAGCACGATCCGCTTCTCGGCCAGCGTCATCGGCACCGCCAGGCTGAGCCGCACGAGCAGCCAGATGAAGGCCGCCCAGGCCACAAGGAAGAAGACCACGACGATCAGCCACAAAACCGGCGTGTTCACGGCGGCGGCACCCAGGGCGAACGTCATGCCCCAGATCAGGCCCATCAGCACGATGAAGATGATGCCCAAGGCCACCGAGACGGCCAGCACCCGCAACTCATCCGCCCCGAACCTCAGATAACCCAGTGCCTTCTGCGTCGGGTAAAGCACCGACCGCGCGATGGCGGCAGACATCACTGCGCTGGACAGCAGACTGACAGGCAACAGGATGCTGAACACCAGGCCGAAGGAGTTCATGATCGGCATGAAGTCGTCGAGCGTCGGCGTGCCCACCGATTCAAGCCGCTCCGCCGCCGCCATCGCACTGGCCAGCGACGGTCCCATCATGGCGAAGGCAACCGCCATCACCGCAACGTAGAACAGCGCCCAGAAGACCAGGCTCATCGGCGCGCGCCTGACCACCCGAAAGCCCTCGAATGCCGCATCGGTCGCTGAAAATGCCATAGGTATCGTCCCCGTTGTCGCCCCAGCCTAGCGAACCCGACCCCGCACCGCTAGAAGCCGCTTCATGACGGTTTCTCCACAATCCATCCATGTCATCGGCGGCGGCCTGGCCGGGTCCGAGGCGGCCTGGCAGATCGCCCAGGCGGGCGTGCCCGTGATCCTGCACGAGATGCGTGGCGTGCCGGGCGTCAAGACCGACGCCCACCACACCGATGGCCTGGCCGAGTTGGTCTGTTCCAACTCCTTCCGCTCCGACGACTGGGAGCACAATGCCGTCGGCCTGCTGCATGCCGAGATGCGCGCCCTCGATTCCATCATCATGGCCTGCGGCGACATCAATCAGGTACCCGCAGGCGGGGCCTTGGCCGTTGACCGCGACGCCTTCTCCCGGGCCGTTACGACAAAACTTCAGGCCCACCCCCTGATCACCATTGTGCGGGAGGAGATCGCCGGCTTGCCGCCCGAGGACTGGGACAATGTCATCGTCGCCACCGGCCCCCTGACCTCCCCCGCCCTGGCCGACGCCATCCTCAAGGCGACCGGCGAGGAATCCCTCAGCTTCTTCGACGCCATCGCCCCAATCGTCCACGCCGACAGCATCGACTTCGACATCGCCTGGCGTCAGTCCCGCTATGACAAGGAAGGCCCGGGCGGAGACGCCGCCGCCTATGTCAACTGCCCGATGAACAAGGCCGAATACGACGCCTTCATCGACGCCCTGCTGAGTGGCCCCAAGGCCGAGTTCAAGGACTGGGAACACGTCCCCTATTTCGACGGCTGCCTGCCCATCGAGGTCATGGCCGAACGGGGCCGCGAGACCCTGCGCCACGGCCCAATGAAGCCCGTCGGCCTGACCAATCCGCGCGACCGGCTGGTCAAGGCCCACGCCATCGTACAACTGCGTCAGGACAATGCGCTGGGCACCCTGTTCAACATGGTCGGCTTCCAGACCAAGCTGAAGCACGGCGCCCAGGCCGAAATCTTCCGCATGATTCCGGGTCTTCAGAACGCCCAGTTCGCGCGGCTGGGCGGCCTGCACCGCAACACCTATCTGAACAGCCCGCACCTGCTGGACCGCCAGTTGCGGCTGAAGGCCATGCCCCGCCTGCGCTTCGCCGGTCAGGTCACGGGCGTGGAAGGCTACGTCGAAAGCGCCGCTATGGGCCTGCTGACCGGCCGCCTCGCCGCCGCCCAGGCCCTGGGCCGCGACCTCGCCCCTCCTCCCGCCGACACCGCCATGGGGGCGCTGGTCGAACACATCACCGGCGGCCATCTGGAGGGCTCGAAGTTCCAGCCCATGAACATCAACTACGGCCTGCTGCCCCCGCTGGAAGCCCCCAAGGTCGACGAGGCCGGCGTGAAGATCCCGCTCAAGGAACGCGGACGCGCCAAGAAGCGGTTGATGAGCATCCGCGCCATGAACAGCCTCAAGGCCTGGCGGGACGCCGCCGCATGACCGCGCCGGACACCGAACTGGATCGCCTGACCGCCCGCCGCGTCACCATTCTGTATCGTCTCGAGATGATCGCACAGGGGGCTCAGCTGACCTACGAAGACGGCACACCCATCGACATGGCGTCGGAGAAGGCGCGACTGGAAGACATCGTCGCCGATCTGGATCGCCGGATCGAGGCTCTGACCCGGACCGTGAACTGATGGCCCGCGTGGGCTCTTCAGGACCCCGCCTGTTCGACCCGGCCAAGGCCCTGATCCGCCGTCAGGTCACCGACCTGTTCAACGATGCGTCCAAGGGCGAGCGGCCGATCCTGCGGCGCGGCGACGCCCTGTTCGCGCCAGACTCGGTCGCCTGGCGCGTCAACGGCGACGTCGTGACCATGATGATCGGCGGCGTCTCGGGCCTGCTGCTGCAGATGCTGCATCCGGCGGTGCTGGCCGGCGTCTGGGACCATTCCAACTTCCGCGCCGACATGCACGGGCGGCTGAGGCGGACGGCCAAGTTCATCGCCGTGACGACCTATGATTCCGCCGAGAATGCCGTCTCCGCCATCGACCGGGTGCGGCGAACCCACGGCCAGGTGCGCGGCGTCCTGCCGTCGGGCGTGCCCTATGACGCCACCGATCCCGCCCTGCTGGCCTGGGTCCACGTCACAGAGGCGACCAGCTTCCTGAATGCCTGGATCCGCTATGCCGAACCGGGCATGACCCCCGCTGATCAGGACCAGTATTTCGTTGAGATGGCGATCGTCGCCGAGCGTCTGGGGGCCGATCCCGTGCCCCGCGACCGCGCCTCGGCCGAAGCCCTGATCCAGTCCATGCGCCCCGCCCTGCTAACCGATGACCGCACGCGCGAAGTGGCCCGGCTGGTGCTGAAGCAGACCATGGGATCGCGAACGACCGACAGCGCCTCGCGCATCATCATGCAGGCGGGCGTGGACCTGCTGCCCGACTGGGCGCGGCGCATGCATGGCCTGCACAGACCGCTGGATTTGCCGATGATTCGCGCCGGAGCCACCACCATGGCCCGCACCCTGCGCTGGGCCTTTGACCAGTCGCCGAACCGCCGCGTCTGGCCTGCAGATGTCATCCACTACCCGGACGCCGCGTCGCACGACCGCAGCCGGTAGACGGCAACCGCCCCCGTCCAGAGCCGTTACATCCTCATCTGAAAACCATGAGGATTCTCGCACCATGAAACTTCCCAAGGGCGCACTCGTCGCCGTCGTCGATGGCGAGAAGCTGGTTCTGTTCAAGAACACGGGTGACGCAGATCAGCCGACCCTGACGGCCCATCCGACCCCGGAAATCCCCGAGCGCCTGTCCGGCGCCCCCGGCCGCCAGTCCAGCGCCGCCAACCCTGACAATGACACCCAGGCCGAGGACGGCTTTGCCTTTGAGGTGGCCGAACTGCTGAACAAGAAGGCCCTCAACGGCCACTTCGACCATCTGGTGGTTATTGCCGCCCCCAAGACCCTAGGGGCCCTGCGCAAGAACTGGCACAAGGAACTGGAAGCCCGCCTGACCGGCGAGATCGCCAAGGATCTGACCAACCAGACGTCCGAACAGATCGCCGACGCCATAGCCAAGGCTTGATCGACCCGCAAACGCCCGGACCGACGGTCCGGGCGTCTTGCCGTCTAGAGACGCCCGCGCAGCATCGCCCAGGTGAGTCGTAACTTCTTCAACGGTTCGGCTTCCGATGGCCTGATGAGGGCGGCGTGGGCGACAGCCGGAAAGCCGTCGGACGGCAGACCCTTCAAGGCCGCGTTCGCGGCACCCAGAGCCGACCTGGCGTCGTCGAGCCTGCCCACCTGCGCCAGTCCCCAGACCCGACCGGCCCCCACGACCTTGTCGTCATGCCCCCACCCGGCCAGCACCCGCACCGCCACCTGCATCGGCCCGACGTAAAAGGCTTCCAGGTCGTGCGGCTCTCCGTGAACCCGGCCGATATGCGCCTCGATCAGAGCATTGAAAGGTTCGCGCTCCAGCCCGTGCCGCCGCACGATGTTCGTCAACGCCTCCAGCACCGGATGGCCCTTGCGCGGCTCGCCCGCAAAGACACCGTCCATCTGATCGGCCCACCAGCGATAGCGCATCTCGGCCAGCAGGGGTTGGGTCACCCGCGTGGGGATGCCCAACAGCTCGGCCTCGAAGGCATAGAGCGTAATCAGGTCCGAGCGTAGCTGAACATCGGCCACGAACCGGCTGGACAGCCAGCGGTCGAGATCGGCGTTGCGGACCTGGGTGTCCAGGTCGACCATCTACGGCCGGCTGGCCATGCCCAGCTTGACCGGCTTGGGCTCATCCAACGACCCGCGCTTGACGCCCCACAGGAGGATGATCGGCGCACCGACATAGATCGACGAATAGGTGCCGATGATGATGCCGGCCATCAGGGCGATGGAGAAGCCGAACAGCGCCTCGCCGCCGAAGAACGCCAGCGCCGCCAGCACCATGACCGCCGTCAGGCCGGTGATGATCGTCCGCGACAGCGTCTCGTTGATCGACAGGTCGATGACCTCGCGCAGCGGCATCGTCTTGTACTTACGCAGGTTCTCACGCAGGCGGTCGAACACCACGACGGTATCGTTCATCGAATAGCCGATGACGGTCAGGATGGCGGCCACCATGTTCAGGCTGAACTCCAGCTTGAACAGCACGATCAGTCCGAACACCAGGATGACGTCGTGGGCCAGGCCCGCGATGGCTCCGAACCCGAACTGCGGCTCGAATCGGAACCAGATGTAGGCGAACATCAGGACAATGGCGGCACCCAGGGCAAACAGGCCGGAGCGGAACAGCTCGCCCGACACCTTGGAGCCCACGACGCTGACGCCGGAATAGGTCACTTCACCCACGGAGGCCGTGATGGCGTTCTCGACGCGCTGAACGACGGCGCTCTGAGGCTCGTCGTCCGGCACCTGGAACCGCAGAATCGCGCTGGACGGATCGTCGATGCCCTGAACCTGGACATCACCCAGCCCCAGCTCGCCGACGGCACCCCGCACCCGCTCCAGATCCAGCACCTGGCTATCGGCGCGGGTCAGCTCCATCGAGGCCCCGCCCCGGAAGTCGATGCCCATGTTCAGGCCGGGGTAAAAGCAGGCAACGATCGAGGCTACGCAGAGCAGAACCGACAGAATGCCGGCTGGCCGCGCATATTTGACGAACTGCAGGTTCGTCTTGCTCGGTAGGAGTTTGATCAAAGGCCATCCACGCATCGCCATCACTCCGCGATCGGCAGTTTTTTGGGTTTGGCGACCTTCAGCCACCAGGCGAGCGCCACCTGCGACACCAGCACTGCCGACAGCATCGAGGTGAACACCCCGATGGTCAGGGTCCAGGCAAAGCCGCGCACGGGGCCGGCCCCGAAGATGAACATGATCAGCGCCGCGACCAGTGTGGTCAGGTTGGCGTCGATGATGGTCCCCATGGCCTTGTTGAAGCCCGCGTCCAGCGAGGCGATGACGGACCGTCCGGACCTCGCCTCGTCACGCATCCGCTCATAAATCAGAACGTTCGCATCCACGGCCACGGCGAAGGTCAGCACCAGACCCGCGATCCCCGGCAGGGTCAGCGTCGCCCCGACCAGCGACATGGCCGCGATGATCAGCAGGCCGTTCAGCAACAGACCCACAACGGAGATGCCGCCGAACAGAAGCCCGTAGGCCCCGATCATGAAGACGACGATGATGATGAAGCCGATCAGGGTGGACAGCCCACCCTTGGCCACGGCATCGGCCCCCAGCTCGGCAGTCACCGTGCGGCGTTCCTCGACGACGAGCGGTGCCGGCAGGGCCCCGCCGTTCAACAGGTTCACGAACAGCGAAGCACTCTCGATCGTATAGTTGCCGGTAATCTGGCCGGTACCGCCCGTGATCGGCGAAATGATCGTCGGGGCCGAGATCACCTGGCCGTCAAGGATGATGGCGAACGGCTTGCCCACATTGGCGGCCGTCGCCTCGCCGAAGCGGCGCGACCCCTGGGCGTCGAAGCGAAAGTCAATGGCGACCTGACGGTTCTGGTCAGAGCCCACCTCGGCCTTGGTCAGGTTCTCGCCCGAGACGAGGATGCGACGCTTGACCAGATAGGCTGCCGGCCCGCCGGGCTCGGCCGCCGGCAACAACTCGGAGTCGGGAGGAACAGCACCCGCCGCGGCTTCGGCCAGGGAGTTCTCGGTATCCACCATCTGGAACGTGAGCTGGGCAGTCTGGCCGACCAGACGTTCCAGCTCGGCTGGATCGCTCTCGCCCGGGGCCTGAACCACGATCCGATCCGCGCCCTGACGGGTGATGGAGATTTCCTTCGTGCCGGTGCTGTCCAGACGACGGCGCACGACCTCGATCGACTGTGACACGGCATCGGCAGCCATGGAGTTCATGGCGGCGTCAGTGAAGGCGTAGGCGATGCGATCGTTGCCCTGCCGCTGGACAGTACGATCCGCCACGGCATTCGGATTGCCGCCGATCAGGGTCCGCATCGCGGTCAGGGCGGCATCCATCTGGGCCGGATTGGTCAGGGTCACGACCACGCCCTGGTCGTTCCGCACCACGCCTGTGATGCCGATGTTGGCCTCACCCAAAACCATGCGCGCGTCCTCGACCATATTGGCCAGGCGCTTCTCGCGCATCGCCGGGACATCGACTTCCAGCAGCAGATACGAGCCGCCCTGAAGGTCCAGCCCCAGGTTCAGCCCGCTGGACGGCACCCAGCCCGGCAGGGCGTCGCGCTGTGCGGGGGTCAGCATGTTCGGATAGGCGAAGGCCAGGCCGAACAGCAGCGAGAGAGCGAGAAGAATGACCTTCCAGCGCGACAGATGGATCATGCGGGCGTTTCCGGCCTGGTCAGGACGATATCAGGACTTGGCGATGGTCTTGGTGTCGTTGGCGGCGATGGCGGTGCGGTTCTCGACCTGGGTGATCATTGAACGGACCACGCGCACGTTCACGCCCTGGGCGATTTCGACCATGACCTCTTCGTTCTCGACCCGGGTGATCTTGCCCTTCATGCCGTTCGACATGATCACGCTGTCACCGCGCTTCAGACCGGCGATCAGCTCGCGGTGCGCCTTCATCTGCTTCTGCTGCGGACGGATCAGCATGAAGTAGAACAGGATGATGACGGGGACGAAGAAGATCAGGGTCCCGAAAGGCCCTTCCAGAATGGCTTGCACGGCGGTCTCCACGAGCGAAAGCGCCGCTCGGGGCGCCTCCATAAAATGAGGCGCGGAACCTAGGGCGCGTCGTCACACTTTGCAACGCGCCACGCGGACCGACAGCCTTGGCGTGCGCTATCGCGGCAACACGGTCAGCGGATCGATGGCGATCGGCTCGTCACCACGCATGCGCCACGTCTCGAAATGAATGGAGGGTCGTCCGTCCCCGGCCGTCGTTCCGACCGTGCCGATCTGCTGACCCGCCCGCACTTGATCGCCCTGCCGCACCGTGGCCGAGCCCAGATGGCCATAGGCCGTGCGCCAGCCACCGGGGTGCGCGACCAGTATGGTCAGCCCCTGCCCTGCCAGATCGTCGCCGACATAGGCCACCTGACCGGCAGCGGAGGCTCCGACCTCGCGCCCGGCGGACGCTCCGATATTGATGCCGTTGTTGCGCTCGCCCATGCCCACAGGGCCGAAGCGCCGCAGGATGTCGCCCCGGACCGGCCAGTCCAGCGACACATCCGCTGTGGTCGAGACCGGCGGCAGGGCCACATTCCCCGACGGCGGCGGCGGCGGCGGCGGAACGCTGCCCGGGTTCGGCACATAGACGCCGCTGGGCGACGGCCCGGTCGCATAGGGATCGCCACCAATGTCGACGGCCGATTCCGGCAGGGTTAGTCGCTGACCCGGCGTGATGGCCGCGCGCGGCCCCAGGCTGTTCAGGTCGATCAGGCTCTGCACCGGCGTCTGGAAGCGCCGCCCGATGCCCGAAATCGTGTCGCCAGGCTGGATCACATACCTGGCTCCGGCCACGGTCGTTCCGCTGCGCGGCGGCGGCGGCGAGGTAAAGCCGCCGTCGGCAGGCCCCGCCGCGGGCTGGCCTGGACGCGGCACATAAACAGGTGCGTCCAGCGCCCCGCCTTCGATCGTCGCGACCGGGGCCGTCGCATTGGGTGCGGGGTCGTTATAGGGATTGCTCGGCCCCCGCACGCCCTCGCCGCTCGGCGCTGGAGCCGTGGGATAGGTCGGATAGGCCGGGCTGGTCGGATAGGGAGCCCGCGACGGCGGCGGCGCGGCGTCGGCATAGATCGAATAGCGCGGCCCGGCCGTCGTACAGGCCGCCAGCGCCAGCATGCCGCCCGCCACGATCAGGACCCGCAAGCCCGTCTTCAATCCCGTCATTCGCCATTTCCCGCTTACTGAAGGCCGATCACCGACCGGCTGCCCGCCACGTCACGGACCATAGCCACAATCCGCACCAAAGTTGGGCGTCGAGGTTAACGAGGGATTACCGCGCTCAAGGAGTGAGCCCCGCGCGGCGAACAATAGCGAGCGAATCGCGCTCAAGCAGTGAGCGACCGCGTCGCGAGCGCTAGCGCAAAAAGGACTGACTTACCCCTCCTTGGCCGTCCCCTCGACCAGAGGCACGAACCGCACCTCACTGAGGCTTTCGCGGCGAAACGAGCCATCTTCCTGGCCGACATAGCGATGCAGCATCTGCACCGAGGTCCGCCCGACCGGACAGACCAGAACTCCGCCCGGCTTCAACTGTTTCAGCAGCTCCGTCGGCTCCCCCGGCGAGGCCGCCGTCACCATGATCCGGTCGAACGGCGCCTGCTGGGGCCAGCCCAAACCGCCGTCGCCATGCAGGGTGATCACATTGTCGATGCCCAATTCCTTCAGCCGCCCCTCGGCCTCGACCAGCAAGCTCTTGTAGCGTTCGACCGAATAGACATAGCGCGCCAGCCGGCTCAGCACCGCGGCCTGATACCCACTGCCCGTGCCGATCTCCAGCACCCGGTGGCGCGGCTGCACGTCCAGCGCCTGGGTCATCAGGCCGACGATGAACGGCTGGCTGATCGTCTGGGCACAGTCGATCGGCAGGGCCTGATCCTCCCACGCCTGATCCAGAAACCGCTCGTGCACGAACACGGCCCGGTCCACCGATTCCATCGCCGCCAGCACGCGCGGGTCCGTCACCCCCTGCTGCCTCAGCCCCAGGATCAGCCGCCCGGCCCTGTCATCGTTCAGCTTCATCATTCCTCCCCCAACGGGGGAGGGGGACCATCCGAAGGATGGTGGAGGGGGGCAGCCACAGCCTTCGGCGGTGCCCCGCCCAGCACACCCTTCAGGTCATGCACGCTGGCCGGATGGGTCAGGTCGATATGAAGCGGCGTGACCGAAATCTTGCCCTCGTCCATGGCCCGCAGGTCGGTGCCCACCGGATGGTCGTGCTTCGTCCCGCGAAAGCTCATCCAGTAATAGTCGCGCCCACGCAGGTCGGTCCTTTTCACCGCATGCATCTCGCCGATGTCGCGGAAGCCCTGGCGCGTCACCTCGACCTCGGACACGGCCTCGGGTGGGCGCGCCGGAAAGTTCAGATTCATCACCACGCCACTGGCCCACGGCCGCTCCAGCAGGCGCGAGATGATGGCCGGCGCAAACGCCTCCGCCGTCTCCCAGTGCGCCGTCACCTCGTCATGGAACCGCTCCAGCGACTGGCTCAACGCGATCGACCGAATGCCGAACGCCATCCCCTGCAAGGCCCCGGCCACCGTCCCGGAATAGGAGCAATCCTCGCCGACGTTGTGCCCGCGATTGACCCCCGACAGCACCAGATCGGGTTTCTCAGGCATCAGGTCGTTGACCGCCAGCACGACACAGTCCGTCGGCGTCCCCGTCACCGCGAACCGCTTCTCGCCCAGTCGGTTGACCCGCAGCGGCTCGGTCAGGGTGATCCCCCGCCCCTTGCCCGACTGCTCGGTCTGCGGCGCACAGACCCACACATCGTCGGACAACATCTGTGCGATGCGCTCCAGACACTCCAGACCCTCGGCCTCGATCCCGTCGTCGTTGGTCAGCAGTATCCTCAAGCGCGCACCGTCGAACCCATCACCGCAGCACCTCGACCCGATCCGCCTGGATCACCACATCGCGGCGGCACAGGTTGGCCACGTCCGACCCCTGCAGGTCGATCAGGGCGCTGTCGCCCCGCTCGGACCAGGCCCGCGTGCGGCCAATGAACTTGACCTTCTGGCCCGAGATGTCGCCCGACGCCCGCTGCAGATTGCGCGGCAGGGCCCCGCTGATGCACGGCGTCGCCCCGCCCGCCAGCAAGCGCGGCTCGGTCTCGTACAGCTGGAACTCCTCGCCCCTGACCCGCACCCAGCCGGTGAACTCGGTCGCCGAGGCATCGACCCAGTTGGGCGGCGGCGCGACATTGTCAGGGCCGGTGGCACAGGCCCCCAGCGTCAAGGCTGAAACGGACAGAACGGCGGCGGCGATCATCGTCTTCATGGCTTACGCTCCCACATGGGTGATGCCACCCATATAGGGCAGCAGGGCCGACGGCACGGCGATCCGCCCGTCCTCCTGCTGATAGTTCTCCATGATGGCGACAAGAGTACGACCGACCGCCAGGCCCGAGCCGTTCAGGGTGTGGACGAACTCGGTCTTCTTCTCGCCCGCCCGCTTGAACCGCGCGTCCATGCGCCGCGCCTGGAAGTCCCCGCAGTTGGAGCAACTGCTGATCTCGCGATAGGTCCCCTGCGACGGCAGCCAGACCTCAAGATCAAAAGTCTTCCTCGCCGAAAAGCCCATATCGCCCTTGCACAGCAGCATGCGCCGATAGGGCAGCTCCAGCTTCTCCAGCACCACCTCGGCACAGCGCACCATCCGCTCGTGCTCGGCCTCGCTGTCCTCGGGCCTTGCGATGGAGACCATCTCCACCTTGTGGAACTGGTGCTGGCGGATCAGCCCGCGCGTATCCCGCCCCGCCGACCCCGCCTCGGCCCGGAAACAGGGCGTCAGGGCCGTCAGGCGCATCGGCTCGGTCAGCTCGTCCTCGGCCAGGATCTGCTCGCGCACGAGATTGGTCAGGGAGACTTCGGCGGTGGGGATGAGGAATGCGGTCTGACCCCCGACGTCCGCTTTCAACTGTCTGCGGGCGTTGATTTCGCGTGCCGTGACGACAAGGTTATCAACTTGGGTACGGACCGCCACCACCGCCGTCTCTGATTCCTCACCGGAAACAGGCCCGAGACTATCCAGCAGCGTGTTGGTCTTGGACGCGGTCTCCATCAGCTCATAAGTCACCTCAGCGACCCCGAGCAGCTCCGCACGAGCCAATTGTGCGGGAGTGACGATCTGGAACAGGTCCTCCTCGAACTTCGGCAACTGCCCCGTCCCGAACATCGCCTCGTCGCGCACCAGATACGGCGGATTGACCTCCAGATAGCCGTGCTCGACCGTCTGCACGTCCAGCATGAACTGGCCGATGGCGCGTTCCAGCCGCGCCAGCCCGCCCTTCAGCACCGCGAACCGCGCCCCCGACATCCGCGCAGCCGCCTCGAAATCCAGCAGGCCCATCGCCTCGCCCAGATCGGCGTGATCCTTGGCGGGGCCACCTTCGCGCGGTGTGCCCCAGCGCGAGATCTCGACATTGCCCGCCTCGTCCTCGCCGTCCGGCACATCGTCCGCCGCCAGCATCTTCTGCGCCGCCAGCAGGTCGCGCAGGGCCTTGCCCGTCTCGGCCTCCACCGCCTCGGACGCCGCGATCTCGCCCTTCAGGCTCTCGACCTCGGCCTTCAGCCGCTCGGCCTCGGCCATGTCCTTCTTCGCCATCGCCGCGCCGATCAGCTTGGACGCCGCATTGCGCTTCGCCAGCGCCTCCTGCCCCGCCGTCTGCGCCGCGCGCAGTTCCCGATCCAGCCGCAGCAGTTCCTCGACCAGCGCCTCCGCGCCCTCCACCCCACGCGACGACCAGCCGCTGACCCAGGCTTGCGGGTTCTCTCGAATGGCCTTGATGTCGTGCATGGTCGTTCAGTCAGTCTGGGGAAGGAGCCGATGCTCTAGCCCCGCAGACGGAGTCGGGCAAATCCGCGCATCATTTCCCGTCGTGCGGCCCTGACGATGGCTCAGATCAGATCACGAAGTCGTAGACGATGTCCGCCAGCGTATGATCCATCGTCCGCGCCGGGGCGTCGCCCGTCGGACAGTTGACCAGCCGCGCCGGAACGCCCGCCACCGTGCATCCCGCCGGAACGGGTTTCAGCACAACGGAGCCAGAAGCCACCTTGGCATGGTCGCCGATCTCGATATTGCCCAGCACCTTGGCCCCGGCCCCCAGCAAAACGCCGCGTCCGATCTTGGGATGGCGATCGCCGCGCTCGGCCCCCGTGCCGCCCAGGGTCACGCCATGCAGCATCGACACCTCGTCGCCGATCACGGCCGTCTCGCCGATGACGATGCCGGTCCCGTGGTCGAAGAACAGCCCGGACCCCAGGGTCGCCGCCGGGTGAATGTCCACCTGGAACAGCTCCGACATCCGGCTCTGCACATGAAAGGCCAGGGTCTCGCGGCCCTGCTGCCACAGCCAGTGCGCCACCCGGTGGGCCTGGATGGCCTGAAAGCCCTTGAAATACAGGAATGGCTGCAAGAGCGAGCGGATCGCGGGATCGCGTTCGGCCACGGCCTGCAGGTCCGCCGCCGCCGCCGCCACAATGGCCGGATCGCCCTCGAAGGCCTCGCGGCACACCTCGCGCACCGACATGGCTCCCATCTCGTCGTCGCCGATCTTGCGGGCAATCTGGAAGCTCAGGGCCGCGGCCAGATCGCCGTGCGCCAGGATGACGGCGTTCAGTTGCGACGCCAGCAGCGGCTCATCGCGCGCCGCCTGCTCGGCTGAGGCACGCAGCATGGCCCAGGTGTCGGGCGACGGGTCACTCGCGGTGACGACTTCCAGCCTGGTCATGTCCGGCTCCTTCAGTGCGCGATCATAGGCCCGACAGCATGGCCTTCGCCAGTTCGGGCGGCAGTTCGCCTTGTCGCGCCATATGGTAGGCTCGCAGGGCTGTCGCTACCGTAAACATATCGCGGACCGCTCCGTTGCCGATTTCGCGCAACAGATCAGCGAACGGCACGCGGGCTACGCGGATGATCTCTGTCGGATCCGGCGCGATCGGCACCGGCGTCAGGCCCCAGGCCAGCCAGGCCATAGCGCGCTCGTCGGTGACGGAGTTGCTCATCTCAGTTCTCAGTGCTTCGTGCCAGTGTGCGGCGTCCAGACCCGCCTCTTCGGCCAGCTCGCGTTTCGCCCCTTCCAGCGGATCCTCGTCGAACGGAGCCCCGCCCTCAGGCATCTCCCACGACCAGTTCATCAAGGCGAAGCGCTGCTGACCCACCAGGGTGATCGTCCCGTCCTCATGGATCGGCAGCACCCCGACCGACATATTCTGCGGCCGCATCACGACATAGTCGGCCTGCAAGCCCGTCGGCGCGGTCGCCTCGTGGCGGGTCAACCGCATCCAGGGGCTTTCGAACATCACGCTCGATCCCGCATCGCGCCACGGCGGCGGACGATCGGCGCCATCATCCCAGGACGGAGTCGGCCGGTCGGCATCGAAGGTTTTTCGGGAGTCGCTCATGAGGCGGGGTATGGCGCCGCCCCGTCCCCGTGCCTAGCTAGACCGCATGACCGATACCGACCTGGGCCACGCCCTGCCCCTCCCCGTCGCCTCCGCAGAGCTGGAGGACCGCCTCGCCCGTCGCCGCTCGGCACCGGCCCAGGCTCTGACGGTTCCCGGCCCGACGCAGGACCAGATCGCACGCATCCTCGAACTGGGGGCCCGCACCCCGGACCACGGCAAGCTGTTTCCCTGGCGGTTCGTCGTCCTGGGCCCGACCAGCCGCGCCACCCTGGCCACCGCCCTCGCCCCGCTCGCCCAGGCACAGCCCCAGCCGGACAAGGCTCGCGCCGTCCTGGGCAAGCTGACCGCCGCGCCCGTCACCATCCTCGTCGTCTCGACCCCGGTCCACAGCCAGAAAGTCCCCGTCTGGGAACAGCAGCTGTCCGCCGGTGCCGTCTGCATGAACCTGGAACACGCCGCCGGTGCCCTGGGCTTCTCCACCAGCTGGATCACCGACTGGTACAGCTATGACGCCGAAGCTCTTGCACTGCTGAGTCTGACCAAGGGCGAACAGGTCGCCGGCTTCATCCACATCGGCACCCTGGCCGAGCCGCCGTTTGAACGCCCCCGCCCCGACCTGTCGGCCAAGGTCGAATACCGCGACTAGGCCCGTACGCCCGCGACATAGCGCCGGTTCAACATCGGCTTGCCCAGCCAGTAACAAAGCTCCGCAGGGCGCTCGATGTCCCAGACGGCCAGATCGGCGACCTTGCCGACTTCGATCGTGCCGATGTCATTCTTCAATCCCAGCGCCTTGGCCGCGATACGCGTGGCACCCGCCAAAGCCTCTTCCGGCGTCAACCGGAACTGGACACAGGCCAGGTTCGGCGCCGCTGTCATCGACGCCACCGGCGACGTCCCCGGATTACAGTCCGTCGCCACGGCCATCTCCACCCCGTGCTGTCGAAACATATCGACCGGTGGCGGCGTCGTCTCGCGCAGCATCAGATAGGCTCCTGGCAGGAGCACCGCGACCACGCCTGCCTGCGCCATCGCCCTCACCCCCGCATCGGTCGTGTGCTCCACGTGGTCGGCGCTGAGTGCTCCGTACGTCGCCGCCAGCGCTGCCCCGCCACCATCCGAAAGCTGATCGGCATGCAGCTTGACCGGCAAACCGAGGGTCCGCGCCTTGTCGAATAGGCGACCGACCTCTCCTTGTGAAAAGGCGATGGGCTCGCAATAGGCATCGACCGCATCGACCAGACCCTCCGCATGGGCGGCGGGAAGTATGTCGTCTATGGCCAGATCGACATAGGCGGCGCGGTCTGCGCGATACTCCGGCGGTACCGCATGCAGGCCCAGATAGCTGGTGCGCACCCGCACCCCTGCCTCGCGCCCGATGCGCCGCGCGACCCGCAGCATCTTCAGCTCGCCCTCTCTGTCCAGCCCGTAGCCCGACTTGATCTCGACCGTCGTCACCCCGGTCGCCTTCAGCCCCTCCAGCCGCGTCAGGGCGCTGGCATAGAGGTCATCCTCCGACGCCGCGCGCGTCGCCGCCACCGACGAGACGATCCCGCCCCCGGCCCGAGCGATCTCCTCGTAGGTCGCGCCGCTCAATCGCTGTTCGAATTCGCCCGAGCGGTCACCGCCGAACACCAGATGCGTGTGGCAGTCGATCAGCCCCGGCGTGACCCAGCGACCGTCGAGGCGATCGATCTGCGCGGCCTGGTGATCCGGCAGATCAGCCCGCGCCCCGACCCAGACGATGCGCCCCTCGCGGATCAGAATGGCCCCGTCCTCAATGGCTCCGTAGGGCTCAGCGTCCGCGACCATCGTGGCAATGCGGCAGTCGGTGATGAGACGGTCCGCAATCATCGCTGCTCGAACCCCGCCAGCAGCTCACAGAACCAGCGCCCCACCGTCAACGATCCCAGATCGCCGATCTCCAGCGAGGGATCGTACTCCGTAAGGTCCACAGCCCTGACCTTGGCACAGGCCCCGATCACGCGCGCCGCCTCGAAGAAGTCCTGCACCGACACTCCGCCCGGCCTCGCCCCCGGTGAAGCCGGCCACTGACTGCGGTCGATCACATCAATGTCGAAATCCACATAGATCGCGTCGCACAGGCCGGACAGTCGCTCCAGTTCTTGAGCCACGATGGTCGCCAGACCCTGCGCCCGGCACTCGCGCACCGTGCGGACCGATATCCCCGCCGCCTTGGCCTTCTCATGCGCCCGACGCGTATTGGCGAAAGGAGCCAGCCCGACCTGGCTGATACCCCGCCCGTCCAGACCGTCCTCCAGCAAAGCCTGCACAGGATTGCCGTTGGTCAGTCCCTGATCCGTGTCCCGCAAGTCGAAATGTGCATCCAGGGTCAACAGGCCGGTCCGCTCCAGACCCAGCCCGTGCACGCCCGGCCGCGTGATGGCGTTGTTGCCGCCGATTATCACAGTCAGCGCCCGGTCCTTCTGAGCTGCCACGGCATCGCGCACGGGACCGAAGGCATCGGCGGGTGAGAGGGCCTTCATCGCCAGATCGCCGATGTCATGGACGTGGGTCGACAACGCCCGCTCCGTCTCGACATCATAGGTCGAGAACCTCGGCAATACCGCCCGAAGCGCCTTGGGGCCCAAGTCGCATCGCCCGGGCGTCAGCGACCGCTCGTTCACACCTGCGCCGATCAGGGCGACAGACGCATCCGGATGATCGCCGATCAGGTCGGCCACGCTGCGCCAGCCCAGCGCCTCTGAGTCTTCCAAGGTCATGGGCGGGCAGCGTAGAGAGACGGCCATGTCGACTCAACAGATGAACACTCGCGTCATCCGCAGCCCGCGCGGCCTCGAGATGACCGCAAAAACCTGGGCCGCAGAGGCTGCCCTGCGCATGCTTATGAACAACCTCGACCCCGAGGTCGCCGAACGGCCCGAGGACCTCGTCGTTTACGGCGGCATCGGCAAGGCGGCCCGCGACTGGGCCAGTTTCGACCGGATCGTGGCTTCTCTGCGCAACCTCGAACCCGACCAGACCCTGCTGGTACAATCCGGTAAGCCCGTCGGCGTCTTCCGCACCCACGCCGACGCCCCCCGCGTCCTGATCGCCAACTCCAATCTGGTGCCCAAATGGGCAACCTGGGAGCATTTCAACGACCTCGATCGCAAGGGGCTGATGATGTACGGCCAGATGACGGCCGGGTCGTGGATCTACATCGGCACCCAGGGCATCGTTCAGGGCACCTATGAGACCTTCATGGAGGCCGCGCGCCAACACTGGGACGGCGACACTTCGGGCAAATGGATCCTGACGGCCGGTCTGGGCGGCATGGGTGGGGCCCAGCCGCTGGCCGCGACCATGGCGGGGGCCTCCTGCCTGGCCATCGAATGCCAGCGCAGCCGGATCGAGATGCGACTGAAGACCCGCTACCTCGACGTCATGGTCGAGACGCTGGACGAGGCCCTGGGCTTGATTGAAGACGCCGGTCGCACGGGAAAACCCATATCCGTCGGTCTGTTGGCCAATGCGGCTGAAGTGCTGCCTGAAATGGTTCGACGCGGCGTCCGCCCCGATCTGGTCACCGATCAGACCAGCGCCCACGACCTGATCAACGGCTATCTGCCCGCTGGATGGACCGTGGCGGAATGGGAGTACAAGCGCGTGTCCGACCCCGCCGCTGTCGAGGCCGCCGCCCGAAAATCCTGCGCCGTCCATGTCCAGGCCATGCTGGATTTCCAGGCGGCGGACATTCCCGTCACCGACTATGGCAACAACATACGCCAAGTCGCCTTCGACGAAGGTGTGGCGGACGCCTTCAACTTCCCCGGCTTCGTCCCCGCCTATATCCGCCCGCTGTTCTGTCGCGGCATCGGCCCGTTCCGCTGGGCCGCCCTGACCGGCGATCCCGACGACATCAAGAAGACCGACGCGGCGATGAAAAAGCTGTTCCCCGACAACGCCGGCCTGCACCGCTGGCTCGACATGGCCGGAGAGCGTATCGCCTTCCAGGGCCTGCCCGCGCGAATCTGCTGGATCGGCTTGGGCGACCGGCACCGCGCGGGCCTGATGTTTAACGAGATGGTTGCCTCGGGCGAACTCAGCGGCCCCATCGTCATCGGCCGCGATCATCTGGACAGCGGTTCGGTCGCCAGCCCCAACCGCGAGACCGAAGCCATGATGGACGGCTCCGACGCCGTGTCCGACTGGCCCCTGCTCAATGCCCTGCTGAACACCGCCTCGGGAGCCAGCTGGGTATCCCTGCACCATGGCGGCGGCGTCGGCATGGGCTACAGCCAGCATTCCGGCGTCGTCATCGTCGCCGACGGCACCCCCGAAGCGGCCGCCCGCCTCGAGCGCGTGCTCTGGAATGACCCCGCCACCGGCGTCATGCGCCACGCCGATGCGGGCTATGAGATCGCCGCCGCCGCCGCCCGTGAACATGGGCTGAACCTGCCAAGCCTGAAAGCCTGATCATGACCGTCATTACCATCGGTTCTGAGCCGCTAACCCTCAGTCAGTTGCGCGCCGTGATTGAAAGCCCGGTCACGGTCGATCTGACCGAGGCTGCCTGGACGGCCGTCGACCGAGGGGCCGCCACAGTTGCCGCCATCCTCGCCGAGGGCCGCACCGTCTATGGCATCAACACCGGCTTTGGCCTGCTGGCCAACACCAGCATCGCGGCCGAAGACCTTGAAACCCTTCAGAAGAACCTGGTCCTCAGCCACGCCTGTGGCGTCGGGCCCCTGCTGGACGATGCTGTGGTTCGCCTGTTGGTGGTGCTCAAGATCGCCAGTCTATCCAAGGGCGCGTCCGGCATCCGGCGCGAGACGCTGGAAACGCTGATCGCCTTGGTCAATGCCGACATCCTGCCCTGCATCCCGTCCAAGGGATCGGTCGGGGCCTCGGGCGACCTGGCGCCGCTGGCCCATATGTCCTGCGTACTGATCGGGGTCGGCGAGGCGCGGGCGGGCGGCGAGACGCTGTTGGCCGAGGCTGCCTTGGCGCAGATCGGCCGCTCGCCCCTGACTCTGGGGCCCAAGGAAGGTCTGGCTCTGTTGAACGGAACGCAGTGTTCGACGGCTCTGGCTCTGACCGGGCTGTTCGCTGCCGAGGCCACCTTCGCCGCCGCCATCGCCGCTGGGGCCCTGTCGGTCGATGCGCTGAAGGGGTCGGACGCGCCGTTCGATGCTCGCATCCACGCCCTGCGTGGCCAGCCGGGCCAGATCGACGTTGCCGCCCGCCTGCGCGCTCTGATGACGGGTTCGGCCATCCGCGACAGCCACCGCGATGACTGTTCCAAGGTGCAGGACCCCTATTCCCTGCGCTGCCAGCCCCAGGTCATGGGGGCGACGCTCGACGTGCTGCGCAATGCCGCCGCGACGCTGGAGCGCGAGGCCAATGCGGTGACCGACAATCCGCTGGTCTTCATCGAGGACGGCGACGTCATATCCGGCGGCAACTTCCACGCCGAACCTATTGCTTATGCAGCGGATCAGATCGCCATGTGCCTGTGCGAGATCGGCAATATCTCGGAGCGTCGCACCGCCATCCTGGTCGACCCCAAGATGAGCGAACTGCCCGCCTTCCTCGTCAAGGAAAGCGGCCTGAACTCCGGCTTCATGATCGCTCAGGTCACCGCCGCCGCCCTGGTTGCCGAGAACCGCATGGTCGCCCATCCCTGCGTCATCGACACCGTCCCGACCAGCGCCAATCAGGAAGACCACGTCTCCATGGCCACCCATGGCGCACGCCGCCTGCTGGACATGGCTGAGAATACCGCCACCGTCGTCGGCATCGAACTTCTGGCGGCGGCGCAAGGGCTAGAGTTCCACCGCCCCCTGGCCTCCTCGCCCGCTCTGGAACAGGTCTTCGCCCTCGTGCGTGAGGCCGCCGCTCCCTATGCCAGCGACCACTATTTCGCGCCGGACATCGCCCGCGCGACCGACGGCGTGCGGGCGGGACGTTACCGGGCCTTCGCCGGCGACCTGCTGCCCTCAGCCTAGTCCTCCAGCGCCGCGGCCTTCAGGGCGGTCAGATTGGCCGACCCAGTGACGAAACAGGTCGTCCTCAACTGGCGGATCAGGATCTGGAAGTGCTCCACGACCGCCTCGGTCGAGACAGTGGCCGCGGCCAGCACGCCCGCCGCCTGACCGACCACATCGGCCCCCAGCCGGATCGCCTTGGCCGCCTCCACGCCGTCGCGGATGCCGCCTGAGCCGATCAGCACCAGGTCCGGACAGGCCGCGCGAACCTGGGCGATCGACCGCGCCGTCGGAATGCCCCAGTCCGCAAACGCCCGCGCATGCGCCTTGTCTGCCGCGTCAGTCGCCCGCTCACCCTCGACCGTCGCCCAGTTCGAGCCCCCAGCCCCAGCCACATCAATAGCCGCCACCCCCATATCGGCCAACCGCTTGGCCGTGGCACCTGAGATCCCCGCCCCCGTCTCCTTGACCACCACGGGCGCATCCAGCGCCTTGACCAGGGCCTCCAGCGCCGCCCCGACGCCCCACCAGTCGCGGTCTCCCTCGGGCTGACAGGCCTCCTGTAGCGGGTTCAGGTGCACGATCAGGGCGTCCGCCGCGATCATGTCCAGCACCCGCCTCGCCTCGTCGACGCCAAAGCCGCGTGTCAGTTGGGCCGCGCCGATATTCGCCAGGATCGGCGTATCCGGGGCCTTCAGCCTCAGGGCCATGTCCAGCCCCGCCCCCGCGCCCTCCAGCGCCGCGCGTTGCGACCCCACCGCCAAGGCGATGCCGAGATGCTGGGCCGCCTCGGCCAGTCGTGCATTGATCGCCTCGGCCCTCGCCGGCCCGCCGGTCATTGAACTGATCAGCAGCGGGGCCTTCAACCGGCGGCCCACGAAGTCGACACCGAGATCGATCTTGCCGTGATCGAGATCTGGCAGGGCCTCGTGCACGAAACGGATATCGCCGAACCCCGCGTCGCGCCCGTGCCGCGCTTTCCCGGCCAGGATCACATCCAGATGTTCGTCCTTGCGGGTGCGGATGGCGTCGTTCTGCATAAATGAACCCTAGCGACGAGCGGTCGCTGTTGGAACCGGAACCGAGCGGGCGTAGTGTCTCGCCATGATCCCCGTCTGGTTCACCCTTCTGACGCTGGCCGTCTTCTTCGCCATGGAGGGTGTGGCCTGGTGGACGCATCGCTACATCATGCACGGCCCGCTGGGCTGGGGCTGGCACCGCGATCACCATGAGCCGCACGACAAGGCCTTCGAGGTGAACGATCTTTATGGAGTGGTCGGCGCTCTGGTCGGGACGGGGCTGTTCGTCATCGCCTGGCTGACCGGCCTCTGGTGGGTCCGCGCCATCGCCCTGGGCGTGACCCTGTACGGCGTCGTCTATGCCTTCGTGCACGACGGCCTGGTGCATCAGCGCTGGCCGTTTCACTGGATGCCCAAGAATGGCTACGCCCGCCGCCTGGTCCAGGCGCACAAGCTGCATCATGCGGTCCAGACGCGTGAGGGGGCCGTTTCCTTCGGCTTCGTCTTCGCACCCGACCCGCACCGCCTCAGCGCCATACTGAAGGCCCGTCGCGCCGCGCGTGCGGCCGACCTGCCGGCCGAGTGATCCTGCCCTCCATTCCCAGAGCCCGGCAAACGGCAATCGGGCTTTCGCTGGCCGGACTGATCGTCTGCGGCTGGGTCGCCCTGCACGTCTGGGGCATCTTCTTGCAGCTCCTGACCTGGCCTGCGGTCATCGCCGCGCCGCTGCTGATCCTGACGCAGAGCTGGCTGGGGGCCGGCATGTTCATCGTCGCCCATGACGCCATGCACGGCTCGCTGGCCCCCGGTCGGCCCCGGCTGAACGCCGCCATCGGCCAGGTCTGCGTCGGGGCCTATGCCGCCTTCTCGTTCCGCCGTCTGAACGTCTGCCACCACCAGCATCACCGCAGCCCGGGCAGCACCGACGATCCCGACTTCCACGCCGGGGAACCCATGCGGTTCGGCCCCTGGTTCTATCGCTTCTTCACCCGCTATTTCGGCTGGCGCGAGTTCGGCATCGTGACGGCGGTTCTCATCGCCTATCTGTTCGTGTTTGGAGCCTCGCCCCTGAACGTCGCCCTGTTCTGGGGCCTGCCCGCCATACTCAGCGCCTTGCAGCTCTTCGTCTTCGGCACATGGCTGCCGCATCGGCATGAGGTGTCAGGCGCGGCTTTCGCCGATCACCACAACGCCCGGACAGTGCCCATGCCGTGGCTGGCCTCGCTGCTGACCTGCTTCCACTTCGGCATGCACCACGAGCATCACCTGTCGCCGAACACTCCCTGGTGGCGACTGCCCGAAGCCCGGCGCGAAGCCCTCAGACTCGCGTCCACAGGGCCGGCCGCGGCGGCGGGGCCTTTCCACGATCCAGCACCTGGGTCCAGATCGCGATAAGCGCACCGCGTCCGAACAGCCACAGCTTCATGGCCCGGCCGACCGATACCCGCTGTTTCCAGACGCCCGGCCCGCCGCGCGCCACCTTGCGGCCAATCTCGCGATAGACCCCGCGCGCCGCCGCGATCGCCATCGACGAGCGGAACGGCAGGCCCCGCAGCCCGTCACGCGCGCTGTCGTAATAGGGCTCGGCCGCCTCCAGCAGGCGGCGCGTGACGGCGTGGACCGCGTCCCGGTTGGCCGGATCGGCCACAGCCTCCGGTGTCGGCTCAACCCCTGCCTCGCGCAACCAGTCGGCCGGCAGATAGACCCGGCCGCCTTGCGCGTCCTCGATCACGTCGCGCGAGATGTTGGTCAGCTGGAACGCCAGCCCCAGATCCTGGGCCCGGCGCAGAACCTCGG
Organism: Brevundimonas sp.; assembly: GCF_041648055.1. GTDB lineage: Bacteria > Pseudomonadota > Alphaproteobacteria > Caulobacterales > Caulobacteraceae > Brevundimonas. The sequence continues at coordinate 203,174 of NZ_JBAZPS010000003.1, read as the reverse complement.
CATCGGTCACTCCCATGACCCGCGCCATCATCACGCCCACGACCCCCGCGACATGCCAGCAATAGGCCATGACGTCGTCCATGGTGCGATAGTCGTGATGCTCCACATCCATGCGGAAGCCGTCGATCATGTCGATGGCCCAGCGCTCGGGCAGGCGATGGCGCAGGGCCACCCGCTGAAAGGCCGCAAAGGTCGGGTCCGACATCGGCTCGCCCGTCATGGCGCGGCGCGTCATGTCGTACAGCCGCTCCAGCCGCCGCTTCTGCTCATCGACCGTCAGCTCCTCGTGGCCAAAGCCATGGTCCTGACCGTCGATTTCGTCGTCGCAGGCCCGGCACCAGGCATAAAGCAGCCACGCGTCCTCGCGCACCTCCGGCTCGAACAGCCGCGAGGCGGAGCGGAAGCTCTTGGACCCCTTGACGATCGAGGCCTTGGAGGCGGCGAGGACGGCGTCGGTCATGCGATGGCTTTCGCATCCTCCAGCATCAGGCCCGCCGTCGCCTTGGCCGAGCCGACCACGCCGGGGATACCTGCGCCCGGATGAGTGCCGGCCCCGACGACATACAGATTCGGCACCTTGTCATCGCGGTTGTGCGTCCGGAACCAGGCGCTCTGCGTCAGGATCGGCTCCAGCGAGAAGGCCGAACCCAGATGGGCGTGCAGGTCCTCCTTGAAATCGTCGGGCGTATAGATGCGCGTCGTCACCAGATCGCGCCTCAGGTTTGGGATGTAGCGCTCTTCCAGATAGTCGATGATCTTCTCGCGATACTCCGGCCCCTTGACCGACCAGTCGATGTCGGCGGCGCCCAGATGCGGCACGGGCGACAGGACATAGTGGCTGCTCATGCCCTCCGGCGCCATCGACGTATCGGTCGCGCAAGGCGCGTGCAGATACAGGGAAAAGTCCTCCGGCAGTTTCGGCCCGGCGAAGATTTCGCTGATCAGCTCGCGGTAGCGCGCCCCGAAGCAGATGGTGTGATGCGCCAGCTGAGGCTGCGGCGTCTTCAAGCCGAAATGCAGCACGAACAAGGACATCGAAAACCGCTTGGACTTCAGCGACCTGGCCTTGGCCTTGCCGCGCGGCGTATGGCCCAGCATCTTGTCGTAGGTGTGCACGACATCGGCATTGGACGCGACCATGTCGGCAGGAATGACCTCGCCGCCTTCCAGCCGCACGCCGGTGGCGCGGTCGCCCAGCATCTCGATGCGCTCGACCGGCGCATTCAGGCGGAAGTCACCGCCCAGGTCCTGGAAGAACTTCACCAGCCCGGCGATCAGCGCTCCCGTGCCGCCCCGCGCGAACCAGACCCCGCCGCGTCGCTCCAGCGCATGGATAAGGGCATAGACGCTTGACGTCTTGAAGGGATCACCCCCGACCAGCAGCGTGTGGAAGCTGAACGCCTGACGCAGATGCGGGTCCTCGATATAGCGAGCCACCATGGCATGGACGCTGTTCCAGCTTTCCAGCCGCGCCAGCTCCGGTGCCGCCTTGATCATCGACCAGAAGGACTGGAACGGCACCGCGCCCAGCTTGATGTAGCCTTCCTGGTATAGTTCCTCGGAATACTGGTGAAACTTGTTGTAGCCCTCGACATCCTTCGGATTGAACGCCCCGATCTGGCGCTCCATCGCCGCCTGGTCGTCGTTGTAGTCGAACGACGCCCCGTCTTCCCAGCACAGGCGATAGAAGGGATCGACCGGCATCAGGTCGACATAGTCCTTCAGCTCAGACCCCGTCCCCTCGAACAGTTCCTTCAGGCAGTCCGGATCGGTGATGACGGTCGGACCGGCATCAAAGGTGAAGCCCTCTTCCTTCCAGACGTAGGCGCGGCCACCCGGCTTGTCGCGCTTCTCGACCAGGGTCGTCTGGATGCCCGCGCGTTGCAGCCGGATGGCCAGGGCGACGCCGCCGAAACCGGCTCCGATCACAACGGCCCGACGTGCGACTTGGTCTCTCATGGTCGTGATCCCTGCCCCGACTCGCGAAGCTGCTGCAACGCCTTGCCCACGGGGACAGGCGGTTTTCCCGCAAGCAGGCGCAACTTGTCGAGCGTGGTGTTATGCCCTGCGTAGAAGCGCCGCACGAGACTTTCGGGCAGGCCATAGAAGCGCTGGAAAACGCGCCACCGCTGTTCAGGCTCCGCGGCGCGGAACAGCATGCGGTTCAACAGGCGGTAGAAGGCGCGATCCGCCCAGGTCGCCTTGGAGTGCATTTCGGTCAGGCGACGCAGACCCTCGGAACTCAGATCGTCGCTGGCGGCCACCAGACGCGCCAGTCTGACCGCGTCCGGCAGGGAATAGCCGGTGACCGGATGGAACAGACCCGCCCACAGACCCGCTCGCGCCACGGTCATCTCCTCGGCCCAGAAGGCGTCGATGTCACCATCCAGGGCGATGGGCAGAATACCCTGCTCCTCGCCGACCACCGCCTCGACGGTCCAGCCGCGCGAGCGGATATAGGCGTCGATGCGCCCGCTCAGCGCCTCACGGTCCAGCGCCGGCGTATCGGCATAATAGGTGTCCTCGATCATCACCGTCCGCGCGTCGAACGGCAGCAGATAGACGAAGCGATAGGCCCCGTACTGCCGCACGGTCGCATCCATGATGGTCGGCCGGGTCAGGCCATGCGGTTCGGTCAGGCGAACCGTCCGCCCGACGAAATTCTGCCAGCCCAGATCCAGCGACCGGGTCGGCTTGGGCCCCCGCGCATCGATAACGCCCCGTGCCGTCACCCTGCGTTGATCGGCCAGGGTCACGCCCGTAGTCTCGACCACCACGGCCTCGCCGGTGATCAGCCGGTCCCCCAGCAGCGGAGCCAGGGCGTCATGCAGCCGCTCCGATGTCATGCTGTTGTAAGGCGTCTCCAGCGCGCGCGACCGCGCCGGAAAATAGACTTCATGCCCTTCAGACCAGCGATGCGCCACGGCAGGTGCCAGCCAGGCGCGGTCTTCATCCTCCAGATCGCTGTCGAAAAAGGACCAGGTGTGGTTGCCCCCGATCCGGCCTTCCTGCTCGACGATGGCGACGCGCAGGTCCGGCCGATCCAGCGCCAGCCGCCAGGCGATCAGACCTGCCGCCAGCCCGCCGCCGACCAGGATCAGATCATAGTCGTCGCTGGCATCACCCATGCAGTCGCTCTAGCACGTCATGCGGGGCGATAAAGCGTCAGGGCTTCTTCTCGACCGTCAGGGCATAGCTGCCGGTCTGACCCTGGGCGAACGATCCGGCGCGGATTTCATAGGTGCCGTCAGCAGGAGCCTTCCATTCCAGCTTGGCATGGGTGTCCGACAGGCTGTCGTCGTCAGACCCCAGAACCTCGAACTCGCCGTCCTCCTGATCGCGCCCGACGAAGACCACGCTGTCGAACTCGTTGGACACCATGGTCAGGACCAGCTCCTCGTCCTCCTTCAGCGTCACGCGATAGGCGTCGTAGAAGCTGTTGTCGGCGGCGGTGGCATCGGTCTCGGTCAGGGTGCCGCGCGCGGTCGAGCCGACCAGCAGGCTGCCCGGCTTGGGCTGCGGCCCGCGGTCGATCAGCTCCAGCGAATACAGACCCTTACCCTCCGACCCCAGCGGCGAGGCCCGCACGACATAGGTGCCATCCTCCGGGATGGCGAAGTCCAGCCGCGAATCGGTGCCCTCGCTCAGGCCGTCGTCGTCGGACGCCAGCATGGAGAAGTCGCCTTCCGCCTTGCCGATCTGCAGATAGGTGTCGAAGTCGCCCGAGCGCATGATGGCGCGGATGCGCTGGCCCTCGGAGGCGGTGAAGCTGTAGGCCTCGAAGTGGCGACCGTCGCCGTCCTCATTGTCGGTTTCGCCGATCTCGCCCTGGACCGTCGCGCCGAAGGCCAGCGGCTGGGGCGGCCTGTCCGGCTCGACCTCGGCGACCTTCAGGGTGTAGTCGCCCGTCGCGTCGGAGAACCCGCGCGCCTGGATCACATAGGAGCCCGTCCTGGGCAGGGTGAAGTTGATCCGGGCGTTCAGCCCCTCGGGCCCGCCGTCGTCGTCGGTGGCCAGGCTGGTCTCGTCCTCGTCGAACAGTTCCAGATAGCTGTCGAAATCCGAGGCCGTCATATCGATACGGATCCGCTGTCCCTCGCGCCCCTCGAACCGATACCGGTCGGCAGCATAGCCGTCGGCGCTGCGCCCGTCGCTCTCGCTGAGTTCGCCCTCGACCGTGTCGCCGATAGCGATGGCGGTCGCCGCGATGGGGGCCGGCCCCTCGGACAGGCTCAGCGTGTAGTCGCCGGCACCGCTGTCGGACAACGCCGTGGCCCGCACAACGTAGGTGCCGGCCTCCGGGGCCGTGAAGATCAGCCGGGAATTCAGCTCCGCGTCCGGCCCGTCGTCGTTCATGGCCAGTTCGTTAAAGGCCTCGCCCTCCATCCGTCCCACCCGAACCACGGGGTCGAAGGCGTCAGAGACCAGATCGAAGGTGAACCGCTGACCCGCCTCGGCGGTAAAGACATAGGCGTCATAGTGCCCGCCGTCATCCGTTTCCGCATCGTCATCGGCCAGGGTGCCATCCCGCGTCTGGCCCAGCGCGATCGTGCCCGGCTCCGGCACCGGCGCAGCCGGGGGACGCTCCGTCAGCGTCAGGGTGTAGTCGCCCCCCTCCAGCCCGGACAGCGTGCGGGCATGCAGCAGATAGTCGCCATCCTTGGTCGCCGTGAACCGCAGCCGCGAATCTGTGCCGTCGCCCAGACCGTCGTCATCGGCGGCCAGCGCCTCGTCCAGACCGTCCTCATAGACCGCCAGATAGGCGTCAAAATCCTCGGCCCGCAGCGTGAACTCCAGCCGCTGACCCACGGTCGCCCGGAAGCGATAGAGGTCGTAGCGATAGTCGTCCTCGACCCCCACGGCATCGTCGGCGGTCAGGGCACCCCGCACTTCAGTGCCGACCTCCAGCGTCGCGACCGGCGGCGCGTCCGTCGATTGCGCCAGGGCGGGCACCGCGCTGAACAGCGCAATCGCGCTGACGGCGGCGAGAATGGTCTGACGGCGCATGCAAATCCCTCGTGAAGTCGCGCCGATCATAGACGCCGAACCGGCCTGTCTGTAAATCGCTGGCACCGCACGATTCCTGACTCCGGAGCCGAAACCATGACGGCCGAACCCGCTCGCGCCTCCCTGATCGACGGCAAGGCGTTCGCCGCCGGCCTGGTGGAGCGCGTCGCCGCCGCCTCGGCCCGGCTGGAGGCTGCCCACGCCATCAAGCCCGGCCTGGCCGTGGTCATCGTGGGCGAAGACCCCGCCAGCCAGATCTACGTCCGCAACAAGGGCGAGACGACCCTTCGCGCCGGCATGCGCTCCGAAACGCACCGCATGGGCGAGACCACCGGTCAGCACGACCTGCTGGCCCTGATCGCCACCCTGAATGCCGACCCCGGCATCCACGGCATTCTGGTCCAGCTGCCCCTGCCCGCCCATATCGACAGCGCCGCCGTCCTGGGGGCCATCGACCCCGACAAGGACGTGGACGGCTTTCATGTGGTCAATGCCGGACGCCTCGCGGTCGGCCTGCCCGGCCTGGTGCCCTGCACGCCGCTGGGGTGCCTGATGGTGCTGAAGGCGGAACTGGGCGATCTGTCGGGGCTGAACGCCGTCATCGTCGGGCGCTCCAACATCGTAGGCAAGCCGATGGCACAACTGCTGCTGGGTGAAAGCTGCACCGTCACCATCGCCCATTCGCGCACCCGCGACCTGCCCGCCCTGTGCCGCACAGCCGACATCCTGGTCGCCGCAGTGGGTCGTCCGGAGATGATCCGGGGCGACTGGATCCGGCCCGGAGCCACCATCATCGATGTCGGCATCAACCGCGTCCCCTCGCGCGATCCGGACAAGGCGGCCCAGGGCAAGACCCGCGTCGTCGGCGACGTCGCCTTCGAAGAAGCGGCTGAGATCGCGGGGCGGATCACGCCCGTGCCCGGCGGCGTCGGCCCCATGACCATCGCCTGCCTTCTGGCCAATACCTATACCGCTGCCTGCCGGAGTGCCGGAATAGCCCCTGACGATCTGAGCGCTTGATCGCCATGGCGTGAGTGTCGATAGTCGGCGCATCGTTTGCCGGGAGACATCGATGATCCGCCCTCATCCTCGCCTGATGGCCCTGGCCGCCGTCGTCGCCCTGACCCCCGCCGCGGCCGGTTGCGGCATCAATGCGATTCCGACGAAGGAAGAGAATGCCAAGCGCGCCTGGGCCGACGTCCAGTCCGCCTATCAGCGCCGCGCCGACCTGGTCCCCAACCTGGTCGCCACCGTTCAGGGCGCAGCCATTCAGGAACGCACCACCCTGACCCAGGTGATCGAGGCCCGCGCCCGCGCCACCGGCGTGACGGTCAGCCCCGATACCTTCAGCGACCCCGCCGCCTTCCAGCAGTTCCAAGCCGCCCAGGGTCAGCTGTCACAGGCCCTGTCGCGTCTGCTTCTGGTGGTCGAGGCCTATCCGCAGCTGCAGTCCAATCAGAACTTCCTGGTCCTGCAAAGCCAGGTGGAGGGCACCGAGAACCGCATCAACGTCGCGCGCGGCGACTACAATGCCGCCGTCCAGGACTACAACACTACCTTGCGCACCTTCCCGACCGTAATCTGGGCCAAGACGGTGCATGGCGGCTCTCAGCCCATGCAGCCATTCACGGCGACAGAGGCGGCTCAGACCGCGCCCACAGTCAACTTCGACGCCCTGAACCCCGCCAGCGCCGCACCGCCGGGCGGCTCTGCCCCCGCCACCACGCCCGGTTCAGCCCCACCCGCCCAGTGATCTCCAGCTCCGTGTTCAAGGCCCCAACTTCGTTACGATGGTGCCGTCTGCTGGCCGTCGCTGGCCTGCTGTGCCTGGCGGGCCTGACGCCTGCTCTGGCGCAGACGCCGCTGACCTTCCCGCCTCTGGAGGGCCGCGTCGTCGATGGCGCGCGCCTGTTGTCGCCGGCCAAGGAGCAGGAAATCACGGCGAAGCTGGAGGCCCTGGAGCGCGAAACCACCGATCAGGTCGTCGTCGTCACCATCGAAAGCCTTCAGGGCCATGAGATCGAGGATTATGGCTATCAACTGGGCCGCGCCTGGGGCATCGGCCGTCAGGACAAGGACAACGGCGCCCTGTTGCTGATCGCGCCGGACGAGAAGAAGGTCCGGATCGAGGTCGGCTACGGCCTCGAGCCTGTCCTGACCGACGCCATGTCGGCTTTGATCATTCAGAACACCATTCTGCCCGCTTTTCGTCAGGGAAATTTCGAGCGAGGCATCACTCAGGGCGTGGATGCTATCGACGAACAGCTCCGCCTTGACCCGACCGAGGCTCGCGCATTGGCCGAAGCCGCCGAACGCCCCAGGGCCAAAGCGCCGATAGCCATCGCCGTCATCGTCGCCCTGGTCTTCGCCTTTCTGGTTCTGGCAATGATCGGCGGCGTAAACCGGGGCCGTAGACGACGAGGCGGTGACGGCCTGGCCCCCATTCTGATCTGGGCGGCGTCCGAGGCCATGCGTTCACGTGGACGCGGGGGCGGTGGCGGATTCGGCAGCGGCGGCTTTGGTGGTGGCGGCGGCTTCAGTGGCGGTGGAGGCAGCTTCGGCGGTGGCGGAGCATCCGGCGGATGGTGATCAAACTGGCTCCCGACACATATCAGCGCATCGCCATGGCTATTGCCGAGGCCGAGACCCGAACGTCTGGTGAAATCTTCTGCGTCATGGCGCGCGAAGTCTCTTCATACCGCGACGTCTCTCTGGGGTGGGCCGCGGCCGCGGCACTGATTCTGCCTTTGGCGCTCATTCCGCTCGGCATGGATCCCAGCTGGATCCCGGGATTGGCAGATGCCTGGCAAGCCGCCCATCTGGCCTTCGCCGACGTCGCCATTGCCCAGACCCTTTCAGCCTATGCGCTGATCCAGGCTGCGACCTTGGTGGTGGTCTATCTGTTGACGTCCATTCCCACCTTGCGTCGTCGGGTCACACCGCGCAGCGTGCGGCAGGCACGCGTTCGCCGTGCGGCCCTTCAACAGTTCCTTGCCCACGGCCTGCATGTGACTGAAGCTCGTACAGGTGTCCTGCTGTTTGCCTGCGCTGCCGACCATCAGGTCGAGGTCATCGCTGATGAGGGCATCCACAGCCGTGTCGATCCCGATGTCTGGGCCAAGGCCGTGCAAGCCCTGTCTCGCGGCCTGAAGGCCAATGATCCGGTCGATGGATTCGAGACCGCGATCGGCCTGTGCGGCGATGTGCTGGCTCAACACTTCCCGCCCAAGGTCTTCAATCGCAATGAAGTCGAGGACAAGCTGATCGTGATCTGATCACGCAACGCACCGTCGCTTTCACGTCGCAATCGGTGGCCATACGACGGCTGCCGTCTGCTCGCTCATCCGGACCCCCATGCCCCGTCTGCTGACCTACAATGTGCATCGCTGCGTCGGGACGGATCGGCGGCTGGATGTCGGCCGCATCGCCGCAGTGATCGCGGAACAGGAACCGGACATCGTCTGTCTGCAGGAACTGGACGTCGGCCGCGCGCGCACAGGCCATGTCGATCAGGCCGAGGCCATCGCGCGCGACCTGACCATGACCTTCCACTTCAACGCGGCCATGCGGATCGAGGCGGAAGAGTACGGCGATGCTATTCTGACCCTGCGGCCAGAACGGCTGGTCAAATCAGGTGCACTTCCGACCATTCGCGGCGTGCCCGGCCTGGAGCCGCGCGGAGCCGTTTGGGTCGAGATCGACTTCGACGGTGTGCCCCTGAATGTCATCAACACCCATCTGGGACTGGTTCCGCGAGAGCAGAGGCTTCAGGCTGCAGCTTTAATCGGTTCTGGCTGGTTGGCACATCCGGAACGGGTCGGGCCGACCATCCTGACAGGCGATTTCAACGCCACCTCCATCACACGGCCCTACCGCACCTTCACCAGCGGCCTTGCCGACGCACAGCGCCTGTTGGGACTCAAGCCGTCGGTGAAGACCTTCCCCTCGACCTTCCCGACCATCCGCATCGACCACGCCTTCGTCACGCCGGACATCGTACCCACACGAATCTGGGCTCCACGATCGCCCTTGGCACGCGCCGCTTCGGATCACCTGCCGCTGGTGATGGATTTCGAGATCAGGCCGACTGAAGCGGCAGCCGGCGCCGCGACCGAACCCGGCGACGCCACGGCCTGAAGGCATCTGCGGTCGAGGTAGGATCGCCGAGCTGGAACTCGGCAATCAACCGTTCGATGTTCGACGGAGCTGTTGCGCCCAGCACCTTCATCCGTCCGGTGTCGAAGCGCAAAACGGCTTCCCCCACCGACTGGCTCAGGGCTTCGGCGGCGGCAAAGGCATCGGTGTCTACACCGATCCAGTGGCCCAGCGTCCGGTGCCGGAACCTGGCGATGGCAGCACGTCCCTCCTCTGTGCCCGGTTCCGTCGCGATGTCGCATTCTGTATCGAACCCCAAGGAGCGATTGTTCAGATTGGTCGAGCCGATCCTCAGGATGTCGTCGTCATAGATCGACACCTTGGCATGGACGATGATCCGCTCGTCTCCTTTGGTCCAGGGCGTGAAGGCAAAGAAGCGGTTGTGCTGGTCGGCCTGCTCCAGCCGGTACAGCACCTCGGAACGTGCAGTATCCATTGTCATCCGGTCGAACCAGCTGGGGCTTGTACCTGTCGAGACCAGCACGATCTCCGGACCGTCCCACTCCTCAAGCCGCTCGGCCAGGGCGGCCGCGATCACGGGCGAGGTGAAATACTGGTTCTCAAGATAGATCAGCCGTCTGGCCTTCCTGATCAGATCCAGATGCAGAGCCTCATTCTCCCGCACCTCGACCTTGGAATGCCAGCGTGGCTCGGTCCGGGCGATGGCCACGGGCGTATCGCGCAAGTCGGGTTCTACCCCGTCCGGCCACGGATCGCTGGTCACCGTGTCCGGTACGGTCCTTTCCCACGTTGATTTGAACCACCGGTGCCGCGCCAGGTCGCCCAGAGCCTTGGCCGCCGGCCCGTCCATCACCGCCATGACCTCGTGCCGGGGCGAGCAGATCACGCCCGACGGCTGACACCGGCGCGGATCGCCGTCCAGATGCTCCGATGTGTCCCACCGGTCGGTGGCGATATCTCCACCCCCGACGAAGGCCACAGCGTCATCGATTATCACCACCTTCTGATGGTGACAGGCTCCCGGAATGCCGGGATCAAGCCGGAACTCCACCATTCGCTTGCGAAACCAGCGTTGCGACTTGTGTGGATAGAACCCCTGGGACGCCGCAATCAGCAAGGGTGATTTCCAGATCAGCATCCGCACGTCCAGGTCTGGCCTGGACCGCACCAGTCTGCGTAGCTGGTGACCGATCTGGGCCTGATGGTCGTGGCGGTGGCTTTCCGGGTCCAGTCGCGTGCGCGGATCAAACTGCCACCCCAGGATGACGATCGACTTCTGAGCCTTCGCGATCGATGACCGCAAGGCTTCGAAATAGGCGTCGTTCTCCATCAGCACGGCGAACCGGTGGGCTGTGTCGACCCTCCAGCAATTCCGTCCCGGATCGAAACCTGGTGCGCGCGTGTCCGTCATGCCGTGACCCTAGCCGATTTCCATGACGGCTGGTCCAGCAAGTATGCTTAAGCTGACACCCTTTCGACACGGATTGTCCAAACGCCAGTTTGCGAGCATAATGCACATCGTCATTTTGACAGGGGACGTCGCCGATGCAGGCGCTGATCGAGTTGATCGCGGGGTTTGTCGCCATGCTGGTGGCCGTCGCCCTGTCGCAATTCGGCCTGAACGTCGACATGCCGACCAAGACTGATCGTGAGATACATCGGGTCCGGGACTGCGGTGACCTGCAGAGCGCGGCTGTCATCGACGTCTCGCGTGATCGTCAGCAAAGCTGCTGATTCGCCCCCGTCTTTCGACCTGAATCGCCTTTTCCCCTGTCGATTGAACCGCTAGGGTTTTCCTCGTCCTCCCGGCGTCGCGCCTCGATGCCCCCTCGTGACGAGTTCGACGCATCATGAAGTCCCGCCAACGGCCCCCGCTGAACCTGTCATCACCGGATCCGGTCGAGGATCACAGCGACCCACGGCCTGCAGTCGAGGCTGAAGCCGAACTTTCGGAAGACGACCGTCCAATGTCAGAGCGCCGTCGCCGTCGTCTGGCCGAAGAACAGACCCGTCAGGCCCAGGCACGGGCTCAGGCCATGGCAGAGGCGGAACGCGCCGCGTCGGTTGATGCCGTCATACCGGTAGCGTCCGCCCCGATCCAGACATCAGGTGAGGGCTCCTTGGCCCCCTTCGAGACCCCACCCCCACCGACGACGATCCGATCGCGCAAGACCGCCACACCGTCCGAGGGTCGGCCCTATCTGATCGCCGGGCTGGCGTCTGCGGCCTGGGTCGCGGGAGTCGCAGCCTGGCTGACCTTCGAGGTCAGCGCGGGGACCGCCGAGTTGGAGCCGCTGCGTCTCGCCGTCTATGCCCTGATCGCCCTGGCCCCTGTAGGCCTGGCCATCATGCTGGCCCATGCGGTGCGTCAGGGGGCCGGACTGGCCGCCGAGACCCGCCGTGCCCGCGAACTGGCCGAAGCCCTGGTCGCTCCTACGGCCTTGGCAGCCCAGCAGACAGGCACTGTGCTTCAGTCGCTGCGCAACGACATCGACCTGGCCTCGGTCGCCGCCGAACGTGCGCGACACGACATGACCCTGTTGCGCGAGGCTCTGGTTCAGGAAACCACCCGCCTGACCGACGCGGCCGACGTCGCGGGCCGTACCGCCCGCCGTCTGGTTGAGCAGTTGGGGGCTGAACGCACCGAAATGCATGCTCTCGGCACCCGGCTCGACGCCCAGGCTACCGGTGTGGCCGAGGCCGTCGAGCGCCAGTCCCGGATGGTCATCGACGCTTCAGATCTGGCTCAGACGCAGCTGCGGGAGGCCGAGGCTGCGCTTGCCGCGCGTGCCGCCGATCTGGCCGCAGCGGCCGGTGAAGCCCAGGACGCGGCCCGTGTGGCCGCCGATGACCTGGCCCGCCAGACCCTGCGTCTGGAGAACGCCGGGGCCGGTGTGGCCGAACAGATCCAGTCCGTCGAAGAAGGACTGGGCCAGCAGCGCGCCGCACTGGTCACCGCTGCACTGGGGCTTCGCACCGATCAGGAAGACTTCTCGGCCCAGGTCGAGAGCCAGCGCGCCCAGTTGACCGAACAATTGTCGGCGACACGCTCGGTCACGCAGGATCTTGGCGACACCACCCAGCGCACGACGGAATCGATCAAGGACCTGGTGGAGGCCGCGACCGACCAGTTCCGTGCCCTGGTCGACATGTCCCAGCGCGAAGCCGATGGTTTCGACGCCGCCACGAAACTGGCACTCGACAAGTTCGAAGCCTTGGCGGCCGAGGCCCGCGACGCCTTGGTCGAGGAGACACGCCGCGCCTTGGCCGCACTTCAGGCTACCGCGGAGGGTTCGCGTCAGGCTGCGACCGAGGCTGCCGACCTGGCCCAGGTCCGCGTTGATCGCTTGGGCGAGGCCCTGTTCGAGGCCGCGCAGAAGGCCGATCACGCCGCCGACACTCGAATTGACGGGGCCCGCAAGATCGTCGCCGAGACCGCCGGCATGGTCGATGAGGCGGGCGAACGCGCCTTGATGCGTCTGGAATCGACGGTCGAGCGCATGAATGATGCCTTGGCTCGCATCGACAACACCATCGGCGAACTGGACGACCGCGCCGCACGCCTGCCCGAAGAAGCTCAAGCTCGCGTCGAAGCCGTCCGCGCCTCGGTCGAACAAGGCTTGGCCGCTCTGTCCGCCGCCTCCCAGAAGGCGGCATCTGATACCGAGGCCCTCGATCTCGGCTTTCAGGAGCGCGTGCGCCGCAACTATGACATGCTGACGGAGGCTGTCCGGCTCATGGGCGTCGTGTCCGGTGAACCTGCTGGGAGTCGCCGCCGTGACGCGACGGCTACACCGGCCACGGCTGTTCCAGAGGCCCCGGCCAAGCCGGAACCCGCCTTGCGTCCAGCCCTGCCCCACAAGGACGAGGCGCGCGGCTTCGGACTTCGCAGTCGTCTGAAGCTGGAGCCCGCTCCGGCCCCGATTTCCCCTCCCGCCAACCCCTCTGACTGGGCGGATCCGGACGGTTCCGCTGCCGACGAAGAGCCGCTCGATCTCGACACACCGGTCATGCCCGGTGTCGAGGCCGAGGCCCTGGGCGAGCGTATCACCGCCGCCATTCGACGCATGGGCGTGGACCCGAATGCCCTGCTGCCACGCTCCCGTGTCGAGGAGGCCGCCCAGGCCATCACCATCGGAGACCCCGATCGTGCTCGCCAGATCGTGCGAAGGGTCGCCCCTGCCGCTGTGCGCAGCGTGTCCCGTCGCGTGTTGACCGACACTGACATGCGCGCGGACGCCGAAGCCTATGTTCGATCCTTCTCGCGGGGTCTTACCGAACGGGCGGCGGCGCGTGATGGAGCCGCTGTGCTGGGCCAGCTAACGTCGGACGGCGGACGAGCCTACATGCTTCTGGATGCCGCCATCGGCGATCTGGGCTAAGCCATTGAACGATTGTGTATTGACGGAACCGGCCTGTTTCCCACACGGTCCCGGCTTCTGTCACAGTAGCGTCATGCACAGGCGGGGGCCATGCTCGACACCCGATCTCTAGAAGCGTCGGACACACGCCCGGCTATCGCCATCTGCGCCTATGAAATTGGCGAAACCGGCTGGGACCCGGTCGAAGATCTGTCAGGCGAGGCCTGGAACCCGACCGGTGCCCGGACCTTGGCCATCGACCCGGCTGAACCCACTGCCTTGGCAGTCACGCTGTCCGAAGCCCTGACCCTTCCTGCCTGCCGAGGACTTTTGCTGGTAGGCAGGACCCGTGAGGGTGCTGGTTTCAGGCTCCAGATCAGAACCGAAAACCGGTCCCTGGACGGCACACATCGCGGCAACAGCGACGGACCAGGTGTAGCCCGCGCCACGGCACCGGTGGCCGAAATGATCCGCGAGCTGAACGAGGCCGGCCTGAAAGCTGGCGTCAGCTCTGAGACTGAGGACGACGTCGGCAGCTACCTTCTGTATCGCGTTCTCGCCGCCCTGCCCGAGGGCATGGATACGCCCGCCATCGGCCTGTTGCGCGCGCCGGTAGACGAACCCGACGATCGCGTACAGCGTGCCGTCAAGGCTGCGGCCCAGGCCATGGCCCGGCATCTGGCACCCCTGCCCCGGCCCCGCGCCGCCTGAGGCCGGTCCGCAGCATCAAAGCCGCACAAAGCCCCAGGGCCGACAAAACCGCCATCGCCCAATAGCCCCCGGCCCCGAACCGGTCATACAGCGGCCCCGATACCATGGTGGCCAGCCCGATCAGTATTCCGGCCGACAATACCGAGCTCAGTGTCTGTGCCGCTGTGTGTCCGTCAGGTGGTGACAGGCGCTCCACCAACTGTAACCCGGCCAGGAAGGTCGCGGCGAACGTCAGGGCGTGCAAAGCCTGCACGGGCCATAGTGCCCAAAGTGGCGGAGCCATCGCCATTAATGACCAGCGCAGAATCGAGGCGATACAGCCGATCACCAGCAAGCTCCACGGCCCGATTCCGGCCCGCCTGCGCCACGGCTCGACGACCCACATCAGTGCGATCTCCACCACCACGCCGAACCCCCACAGCTGGCCCGTGACCGCGGCACTAATACCCTGCGTCTGCCACAGGATGGCGGAGAAGCCGTACTGGAAAGCGTGCGCCGCCTGAACCGCCCCGACTGCGAAGATGGCGAGCATGAAGACCGGATCGGCCAAAAGCCGACCCAGCCCCCTGAACCGCTCGCGACCGCGAACCGTCGCGCCATCCGTGACACGCTCGCTCGGCAGGACGACCGCGGCCACGAGCACAATGCCCAGGGCCGCGACCACACTGGCGACGATCACCGCGTCCACCGGCGTGCGCAGAAGCAGCGCCCCCATCCCCAGATTGGCCAGGACGAAGGCGGCCGAACCGGCTCCTCTAGGCAATGAGAAGGTAAACCCGTGTCGTGCCGCCAACCGCAGGGTCAGGACGTCACTCAGCGGGATCAACGCCGCCGCCGCCGTCGCGCCCACGAACCAGCCGATGGCCCAGCCCGCAAAGCCGCCCGCCACCCCCGCCCCGGCATAGCCTGCTGCCATCACGGCCCCCAGGATCGCGATCGGTGCCCGCCGCGTCTGGAACCCGTCGGCCCAGACGGCCAGCGCAGGCCCCGTCACCAGCCGCCCCAGCATGGGGGCCGCCAGCAGCACCCCGATCTCGGCCCCGCTCAGCCCCTGGGCGCTGAACCACAGTCCCGCAAACGGCAGGGTCACGCCGTTGGCCGCGAAAAGCAGAACATATTGCAGGGCCATGCGGGCGGCGGGTGACATAAGTCGGGGTCTAGCAGACCCGCCTGATTCCATGCTCTACCTAGTGTTCCATGATACTGTCACGCTTGCTCGCCCCCTTCGCCTGCCTGAACGGCGCCATGGCCGTCGCCCTGGGAGCCTTCGCCGCACACGGTGCCGGTCCTGCGGTCAAGACCCTGCTGACGACCGGGGCCCAGTATCAGATGGTCCATGCCCTGCTGGCTCTCGTCTGCGTCCTCTGGCCGTCGCGTGACCGCCTGATTCTGATTGCTGGAGGAATGGCCGCCGCAGGTGGCCTGATCTTCTCGCTGGCCCTGTCCGCCATCGCCCTGCTCAGCCTGAAGGCGATGGGGGCCGTCGCCCCGATCGGCGGCCTGCTGATGATCCTGGCCTGGCTTATGCTGGCCGTCTGCGCCCTGCGCGCTTCCTCAAAACCCGCCTGACCGGGCGAATACGAAAGACCGTTTACAGTATGGCTTTTCCCGCGCCCGCAACCCGCCGCGACCTCTATCCCGAGATCGAGGCCTATCAGACCGGCTTCATGGCGACCGACAGCGTCCATGAAATCTACTGGGAACAGAGCGGCAATCCGGACGGCATCCCGGTCATCGTGCTGCACGGCGGGCCCGGCGGCGCGGTCAATCCGGGCATGCGTCGCTATTTCGACCCCGCGAAATACCGCATCGTCATGCTGGACCAGCGCGGCTGTGGTCGCAGCCGTCCCAATGCCTCGCTGGAAGACAACACGACCTGGACCCTGATCGCCGATATCGAACGCCTGCGTGAGCAGCTGGGCATCGACAAATGGGTGGTCTTCGGCGGCAGCTGGGGCTCCACCCTGTCGCTGGCCTATGCCATCACCCATCCGGACCGCGCCCTGTCGCTGGTGCTGCGCGGCATCTTCCTGCTGACCAGGCCCGAACTGCACTGGTTCTATCAGGACGGAGCCTCCCACATCTTCCCCGACGCCTGGGAGCGGTTCCTGGAGCCCATCCCCGAAGATGAGCGCCACGACCTGATGGGGGCCTATTACAAACGCCTCACCGGAGACGACGCGGCAGAACGCGACCGCTGCGCCATCGCCTGGTCCAGCTGGGAGGGCGAAACCGTCAGCGTCCAGGGTCCGGACGCGCGCCCCGACCGATTCGCCGAGGCCGATTTCGCGGTCGCCTTCGCCCGTATCGAATGCTGGTACTTCATGAACGGCGGCTTCTTCCCCGAGGAGAACTGGCTGCTGAACAACGTCCACCGCATTCGCCACCTGCCCTGCTGGATCGCGCAAGGGCGCTTTGACGTCGTCACCCCCATGACCAGCGCCTGGGCCCTGCACCGTGCCTGGCCGGAGAGCAAACTGGACGTCGTCCCCGACGCCGGCCACGCCTCCAGCGAACCGGGCATCATCGACAGCCTGGTCCGCGGTACAGATTGGGCGGCAGGGCTTTAAAGCCCCAGCTTCGCCTTCAGGATGTCGTTGACGGCCGCCGGGTTGGCCTTCCCACCCGTCGCCTTCATGACCTGACCGACGAACCAGCCGAGCGCCTGAGGCTTCTCGGCGACGGCGGCAGCCTTGTCGGGATTGGCGGCAATGATGTCGTCGATGGCCTTTTCGATCGCGCCGGTGTCGGTGACCTGTTTGAGGCCGTGCTTTTCGACGACCTCGGACGGCGAGCCCTCGCCATTCCAGACGTGGTCGAAGACCTCCTTGGCGATCTTCGACGAGATGACGTTGGTCTCGATCAGTTCGACCAGCTGGGCGACGTGGGCGGCGGGCAGCGGGTTCTCGCTGAAGTCGCGGCCGTCGGCGGCCAGGCGGGCGGAAACCTCATTGGTCACCCAATTGGACACCAGCTTGGCGTCGCGACCCTTGGCGGCCGCTTCGAAATAGTCGGCCTTGGCCTGTTCGGAGATCAGCACCACGGCGTCGTATTGCGACAGGCCATAGTCGGCCATCAGGCGACGGCGCTTGGCGTCCGGCAGTTCGGGCAGGTCGGCCTTGATACCGTCGATCCAGGCCTGCTCCAGCTCCAGCGGCAGCAGGTCGGGGTCGGGGAAGTAGCGATAGTCCATCGCCTCTTCCTTGGACCGCATCGAACGGGTTTCGCCGGCTGTGGGATCGTACAGGCGCGTCTCCTGATCGATCTTGCCGCCGTCCTCCAGGATCTCGATCTGGCGACGGGCCTCGTAGTTGATGGCCTGCGAAATGAAGCGGAACGAGTTGACGTTCTTGATCTCGCAGCGCGTGCCCAGATGACTGAAGTCGCCGGTTTCCTTGAACTTGGCGTACTGGCCCTCGCGGCAGACGGACACGTTCACGTCGGCGCGCAGATTGCCCTTCTCCATGTCGCCGTCGCAGGTGCCGAGGTAGATCAGGATGGTGCGGATCTTCTTGACGTAGGCGACCGCCTCTTCCGGCGAGCGGATGTCGGGGCGGGAGACGATCTCCATCAGGGCCGTCCCGGCGCGGTTCAGGTCGACGTAGGATTCAGTCGGCGACAAGTCGTGGATCAGCTTGCCCGCGTCCTGCTCCAGATGCAGGCGCTCGATGCCGACATTGAAGAAGGAACCGTCCTCGGCCTCCACCTCGACGACGCCTTCGCCGACGATGGGGAAGTAAAGCTGGCTGATCTGATAGCCGGTCGGCAGGTCGGGGTAGAAATAGTTCTTGCGGTCGAACTGGCTGCGCTTGTTGATCTGCGCATTGAGGCCCAGGCCGGTGCGGACGGCCTGCTCGACGCAGTGGCCGTTCAGCGTCGGTAGCATGCCGGGGAAACCCGCATCGACCAGCGACACCTGCTCGTTCGGCCCCGCGCCAAAGCCGACGGCGGCACCAGAGAACAGCTTGGCCTTCGACGCCACCTGGGCGTGGATCTCCAGCCCCATGACGATTTCCCAGGCACCCGTGCGGCCCTGGATGAGTTTGTCAGTCACGCTCACCACCACTTCTCTGGCTTGGCCACAAAGCCCGCCGCATCTTCCAGCGCACTCGCCACCTGGAACACCGTCGCCTCGTCCAAGGCCTTACCAATGACCTGAAGACCCAGCGGCAGGCCGCCGCTGTCCAGGCCCGCAGGCACGGAAATGCCCGGCAGGCCCGCCAGGTTGGCGGTCACGGTGAAGATGTCGTTCAGATACATCTGCAGCGGATCGATCTGCTTGTCGCCCAGCGCAAAGGCCGCCGACGGCGTCGATGGGGTGACGATGGCGTCGACCTTGTCCCAGACGTTGTCGAAGTCCTCGGCTATGCGGCGGCGGACCTTCAAGGCGCGAACGTAATAGGCGTCATAGAATCCGGCCGACAGTACATAGGCCCCGATGGTCAGGCGGCGCTGGACCTCCTTGCCGAAGCCCTCGGCGCGGCTGGTTTCGTACAGGTCCGTCAGGCTGGTCGTGCCTTCGGCGCGGTGGCCGAAACGCATGCCGTCATAGCGGGCCAGGTTGGACGAGGCCTCGGCCGGGGCGATGATATAATAGGCCGGCAGGGCATATTTGGTGTGCGGCAGGCTGATCGGCACGATCTCGCAGCCCGCGGCCTTCAGCCAGGCAATCCCCTGATCCCACAACGCCTGGATCTCGGCGGGCATGCCGTCGACGACATATTCGGCGGGCACGCCGATGCGCAGGCCCTTGACCGACTTGCCCAGAGACTGGGTCCAGTCGGGCGTTTCAATGTCGAGACTCGTCGCGTCCTTGGCGTCAAACGAGCACATGGAGCGCAGCAGGATGGCGGCGTCCTCGACCGTCTTCGTGATCGGCCCGGCCTGGTCCAGCGAACTGGCGAAGGCCACCATGCCGAAGCGGCTGGCGCGGCCGTAGGTGGGCTTGATCCCGACGGTGCCGGTGAAGGCAGCGGGCTGGCGGATCGAGCCGCCGGTGTCCGACGCCGTGGCGGCCAGGCACAGGTCGCCCGCGACCGCCGAGGCCGAACCGCCGGACGAGCCGCCCGGTGTCAGTTCGGCATTGGAGGTCTTTGACTTCCACGGGTTCTTCACCGGACCGAAGGCCGAGGTTTCGTTGGACGAGCCCATGGCGAACTCGTCCATGTTCAGCTTGCCCAGCATGACCGCGCCGTCGGCCCACAGGTTGGACGTGACGGTCGATTCATACGGCGGCACGAAGCCGCGCAGCATGTTGGATCCGGCCGTCGTCTGGACGCCCTGGGTGCAGAACAGGTCCTTGATGCCCAGCGGCGCGCCTTCCAGCGCCCCGCCCTCGCCCTTGGCCAGGCGAGCATCGGAGGCCCGCGCCATCTCCAGCGCCTTGTCCGTGGTCTGGACCACGAAAGCGTTCAGCGTCGGATTGGCGGCGTCGATGTTGGCGACTAAGGCGCGGGTGATTTCCTCGGAGGAGAAGTCGCGGGCCTTGAGGCCGTCGAGGGCAGCCTTGAGGGTCAGTTTGGTCAGGTCGGACATACTATTCGACCACCTTGGGCACGACGAAGAAGCCGTCGGCGTACCGCGGCGCATTGGACAGGACAGCCTCGACCTTGCCGCCATCGGTGACGACGTCGTCGCGCAGGCGCATGGGCTGGGCCACATTGGAGGTCATGGGCTCGACGCCGTCGATATCGACCTCGTCCAGCTGTTCGATCCAGGCCAGGATGCCGTTCAGCTCCTTGGCCAGCGGCTCCAGCCGGTCTTCGGGGGTCTTGATGCGGGCGAGGTGGGCGACCTTGCGCACCGTCGCGGCGTCGATGGCCATGCGGCCCTCCAGAAACAGTTCCAAGCGGGCGGGATTAGCGGCCCCGACTGGATTTCACAAGGATTCAGACGCCGCAACGGCTTTGACAGCGGGGCCGTGTGCGCCTACCGCCGCGCGGTGAGTGAAATGACCCTTCAAGCCCTGTCCGAATCGACGCCTCCGGGAACCGCCTGGCTGGGGCTGGATCTGGGCGAAAAGACCATCGGCGTGGCGGTGTCCGACACCAGCCGCATGATCGCCAGCCCGCTGTCGCTGATCCGCAAGGTCAAGTTCACCCAGGATGCCGAGGCCCTGTTCAAGATCATGAACGGACGCAGCGTGTCGGGACTGGTCATCGGCCTGCCGCTGAACATGGACGGCACCGAAGGGCCACGCGCCCAGTCGTGCCGGGCCTTTGCGCGCAATCTGCAGCGGTTGCGACCCGTGCCCTACGCCTTCCAGGACGAGCGGCTGTCGACCAGTGCGGTGGAGCGGTTCCTGATCGAGGACCTGGACCTGAACCGCAAGCGCCGGGCCAATGTGGTAGACCGCACGGCCGCCGCCTGGATATTGCAGGGGGCGCTGGACCGGCTGCGCGCTTCCCCTCCCGCCTGACTGGCCCTATAGCCGGGCCTCGATGAGACAGCCCGACGCCCTCACCGATCTGATTCGCGAACGGCTGATGCCGTTTCCGAAGGCCCATTTCCTCGCCGCCGGCGACCTGAATGCCGCGACCGCCCCTGCACTGCTGGATCTGGCCGACGCCTTCGTCGATCTGAACCGGTCGAACGCCAAGGGCCTGGACCTGATGCGCGGGCGTACGGTGGTGAACCTGTTCTTCGAAAACTCGACCCGGACCAGCGCCTCGTTCGAGATCGCGGCCAAGCGGCTGGGGGCGGACGTGACGGCGCTGTCGCCCAAGACATCCTCCGTGGCCAAGGGCGAGACCCTGATCGATACAGCGGCGACGCTGAACGCCATGAAGCCGGACGTGCTGGTTATCCGCCATTCGGCCTCCGGTGCGGCTGACCTGTTGAGCCAGAAGGTCGGCTGTGCGGTCGTCAACGCCGGCGACGGGCGGCACGAACACCCGACCCAGGCCCTGCTGGACCTGCTGAGCCTGCGCCGGGCGTTCGGCGATGTCGGCGGTCTGACGGTCGCCATATGCGGCGACATCGCCCATAGCCGGGTGGCGAGGTCGAACGTGGCCCTGCTGTCCATGATGGGGGCGCGAGTGCGGCTGATCGGGCCGCCGACGTTGGTGCCGGGCGATGCCGACCGCTGGGGCTGCGAGGTGTTTCACGACATGAAGGACGGCCTGCAAGGCTGCGACGTCGTGATGATGCTGCGTCTTCAGCTGGAGCGGATGGAGGGCGCGCTGGTGCCCTCGACCCGCGAGTATTTCCGCTTCTGGGGCCTGGACCGCGAGAAGCTGGCCTGGGCCAAGCCGGGGGCGAAGGTCATGCATCCGGGGCCGATGAACCGGGGCGTGGAGATCGATTCCGACGTCGCCGACGACCTGTCGGTGTCCCTGATCCAGGATCAGGTCGAGATGGGCGTGGCGGCTCGCATGGCGGTGCTCGCGGCCTTGTCGGTGCGGCTGGATGGAGCGGCAACATGACCGCCGTATCATCCACGACACTTGCGATCTTGAACGCCCGCCTGATCGATCCGGCCTCAGACTATGACGGGCCCGGTGCGGTGCTGGTCGAGAACGGACGGATCGTCGAGGTGATCCGGGGCACTCATGCGGTCGCTCCCGCTGGCATCCGGGTCATCGATGCCGACGGCCGCTGCCTGGCACCCGGCCTGATCGACATCCGGGTCAAGACGGGCGAGCCGGGCGCCGAACCGAAGGAGACGCTGAAATCAGCGGCCCAGTCGGCCGCGGCCGGCGGCGTCACCACCATCGTCATCCAGCCCGATACCGACCCGGCCATCGACGACCCGGCCATGATCGACTTCATCCAGCGTCGCGGGGCCGCCTTGGGGCTGGTGAACGTGCGGGCAGCGGGTGCTGCCACGCGGACCTGCGACGGCCAGCGCATGGCCGAGATCGGTCTGATGGACGAAGCCGGCGCGCTGTATTTCACCGACGTCGACCGCGTGATCTCCAACACCCGCACACTGCAGCGGGTCATGAGCTACGCCGCCACCTTCAATGCCCTGATCTCCTGCCGCCCGGCCGATCCCTGGCTGTCGGAGGGTGCCGTGGCGACCAGTGGCGAACTGGCCACGCGGCTGGGCCTTTCGTCGGTGCCCGCCATCGCCGAACGCATCCAGCTGGAGCGCGACCTGGCCCTGGTCGAACAGACCGGCGCACGTTTCCTGATTGACCAGATTTCGACCGAGGGCGCGCTGGAGACCCTGGCCCGCGCGCGCGCCAAGGGGCTGGAGATCGCCGCCTCGGTGTCGGTCAACCACCTCTGCTTCAACGAGATCGACATCGGCGACTACCGTACCTTCTACCGGCTGGACCCGCCGTTGCGCAGTGAGACCGACCGCCAAGCCCTGATCGAGGCCGTGCGCGAAGGCCTGATCGACGTCATCACATCCGCCCACGCCCCTGCCCCCGCCGAGGACAAGCGCCGTCCGTTCAGCGAGGCGACGCCGGGGGCCATCGGCCTGGAAACCCTGGTGCCCGCCGCCCTGACCCTGCATCACGAGGCCGGGCTGGACCTGCTGGACGTGCTGCGTCCGTTGACGACCGGCCCCGCCAGTCTGCTCGGTCTTGATGCAGGACGCTTGGCCGAGGGCGCGCCCGCCGACCTCATCCTGTTCGACGCCAACGCCCCCGTCGTGATCGACGCGGCCACGCTGAAATCCAAATCCAAGAACTCGCCGTTCGACGGCCGCCGCCTGCAAGGCAAGGTCTTGCTCACCGTCGTCGGTGGCCGCATCGTCCACGGCGACGTCTGACAGGAGCGAATCAGTTGCCCGAACCCGCCATGCCTTTTGCGGCAGTGCTCGCCCTCATGGCGGTTGGCGGCTATCTGCTGGGCTCCATTCCGTTCGGCGTGATCCTGACGCGACTGGGCGGCGCGGGCGACGTGCGCAGCATCGGCTCCGGCAACATCGGCGCGACCAATGTGCTGCGGACCGGGCGCAAGGATCTGGCCATCGCCACCCTGTTGCTGGATGCGGGCAAGGGGGCGGCGGCTCTTCTGCTGGCCAAGGCTTTGATGGGCGGCGCCAGCCCGAATGCCGAAATCGCGGGTGCGGTGGCGGGTGGCGCGGCCTTTCTGGGCCACCTGTTTCCCGTCTGGCTTAAGTTCAAGGGCGGCAAGGGGGTGGCGACCTTCTTTGGCCTGATGCTGGCCGCGTGGTGGCCGCTGGGTCTGGTGGCGGCGGCGATCTGGCTGCTAACGGCGGCACTGCTAAGGATGTCGTCGCTGGCGGCGCTGGTCGCTTCG
This sequence comes from Brevundimonas sp., assembly GCF_041648055.1. Classification (GTDB taxonomy): domain Bacteria; phylum Pseudomonadota; class Alphaproteobacteria; order Caulobacterales; family Caulobacteraceae; genus Brevundimonas. The sequence continues at coordinate 179,763 of NZ_JBAZPS010000003.1, read as the reverse complement.
GCGGCGACCCCTCTGGTCGGGCTGATGCCGCTGGCTGTGCTCAAACTGCCAGCGCCACAGCCGATCGTCGCACTGTCGGTGTTCACGGCCGTACTGATTTGGGTACGGCATCATGAGAATATCGCCCGTCTGCTGAAGGGCGTGGAACCGCGCATCGGGGCCAAGTCGGCGTGAGCACAGGCCTGGGCGAGGCCGAGCGTTTCGCGCGGGTCCGTCTGGCCCGCACGGACAAGGTTGGGCCCGTCACCTTTTGCCAGTTGCTGGACCGGTTCGGCAGCGCGGAGCGCGCGGTCGAGGCCCTGCCCGACCTGATCCGCAAGGGCGGCGGCACGGGTCATACCCTGCCCACGGTCGCCTCCGTCGAGGCAGAACTGACGGCGGGCGAGCGGATCGGCGCACGGCTGATCGTGCTGGGCGAGGCCGACTATCCCGAAATGCTGGCCGCCCTAGACCCGCCGCCGCCACTGCTCTGGACGCGGGGCGATGTCGGGCTGATGGCCCGGCCCTGCATCGGCATCGTTGGCGCGCGCATCGCCTCGGCCGGTGGACAACGAATTGCGCGGGGTCTGGCCCAGCAACTGGGTCAGGCGGGCCATGTCGTCGTGTCGGGTCTGGCCCGCGGCATCGACGGGGCGGCCCATGCAGGGGCGCTGGGGACCGGTACCATCGCTGTGCTGGGCGGTGGGGTGGACGACATCTATCCGCCCGACAATGCTGACCTGTATGCCCAGATCGTAGAGCGCGGCTGCATCGTGTCTGAAAGCCCGGTGGGTGCGCGAGCCCAGGCGCGGGACTTTCCCCGCCGCAACCGCATCATCTCGGGCCTGTCGCGCGGCGTGATCGTGGTGGAGGCAGAGATCCGCTCCGGCTCGCTGATCACCGCCCGTCTGGCGGGTGAACAGGGGCGCGATGTCTTCGCCGTACCGGGCTCGCCCCTGGACCCGCGCTCGAAAGGACCGAACGAGCTTCTGCGTCAGGGAGCCATCCTGTGCGAGGGGCTGGAGGATGTGGAGCGGGCCTTCAACACCCTGCGGACCCTGCGCGAACCGGACCATACCAACCCGTTTGACGGCGCACCCTACGATCTGGACGACGCCCTGATCGAACAGGTTGCTGGTCTTCTGTCACCAACGCCTACGCCGCGCGACGAGCTGGCGCGGGCCCTGGGTGTGTCGATCGGCACGGTCGCGGCCGCCCTGCTGGAGCTCAGCCTGTCCGGACGTGCAACACTGCTGGCTGGAGGCTTGGTATCGCGTTAGCTGGCTCGCTTTCGACGCGGTGCCGGATCACGCACCGGTTCGGTCACCTTGGGCACACCCGCCATCCGAGCCACTGCTTCCAGAGCCTCGGCCAGTGTGGGGTCGCCATCCCACAAAGCCATTTGGGCCAGTTCCATCGACATGGCGCGCACATATTCGCGGACGGGATAGTCCTTGAGATCGACGACAGGTTCGGTCCTGATTTTCGAAGGGCTGGACAGGAAAGGTTCGGCTCGCATTGATCGGTATCCTTGCTAGACAGGGTTCCATCACCATACAACCACTACGTGCGTAGGTCATAGGCCGCAATCGTAAATAAGCTCCTTCATCTGGATGATTGACAGCGAGCCTCGCGCCAACCACGTTCCCGGCCCTCTGAAAGGCCCCCTCCCCGCATGAACCTTGTCGTCGTCGAGAGCCCCGCTAAGGCCAAGACCATCAATAAATATCTGGGTCCGGACTACACCGTCCTGGCCTCCTACGGTCACGTCCGCGACCTGCCGTCCAAGGATGGCTCGGTCCTGCCGGATGATGATTTCGCCATGTCGTGGGAGATCGACGCCAAGGCCTCCAAGCGCCTGAGCGAGATCGCCGAGGTCGCCAAACGCTCCGATCGCGTCATCCTGGCTACCGACCCCGACCGCGAGGGTGAGGCCATCAGCTGGCATGTGCTGGAGATCCTGACCAAGAAGAAGGTGCTTAAGGACACGCACGTCGAGCGGGTCACCTTCAACGCCATCACCAAGTCGGCCGTGCTCGAGGCCATGGCGGCCCCGCGCCAGATCGACATGGAGCTGGTCGAGGCCTATCTGGCCCGCCGCGCGCTGGACTATCTGGTCGGGTTCAACCTCTCGCCTGTGCTGTGGCGCAAGCTGCCGGGCGCGCGCTCTGCGGGCCGGGTGCAGTCGGTCGCACTGCGCATCGTCGTCGATCGCGAGATGGAGATCGAAAAGTTCAAGGCCCAGGAATACTGGTCCGTCGAGGCCGACCTGAACGCCGACAGCCCGCCGTTTACCGCCCGACTGGTCAAACATGCCGGCAAGCGCGTGCAGCGTCTGGATATCGTGTCCGAAGCCATGGCGACGGCGGCGCGCGACGCGATCAACGCCGGGACCTTCACCATCAACTCGGTGGAAAAGAAGCCGGTCAAACGCGCGCCCAGCCCACCCTTCATGACCTCGACCCTACAACAGGAAGCCAGCCGCAAGCTGGGCTTCACCGCCCAACGCACCATGCAGGCGGCGCAGAAGCTGTATGAAGGCGTCGACGATCAGGGCGGCCTGATCACCTATATGCGGACCGACGGCCTGTCGGTCAGTCCCGAAGGCATTGCCCAGGCCCGCGAGGTCATCGGCGACCGCTTTGGTCCCGCCTATGTCCCGGAACAACCGCGATACTACAAGACCAAGGCCAAGAACGCCCAGGAAGCGCACGAGGCCATCCGCCCGACCAATATGGCGCGTGCGCCAGAAACACTGCGTCTCGATGGCGACCTGCAGAAGCTGTACGAACTGATCTGGAAGCGGACGATCGCCAGCCAGATGGAGTCTGCCCGTCTGGACCGCACGACGGTCGAGATCGAGGAACCGTCGGGCCAGACCGCCCTGCGCGCTACCGGCCAGGTCGTAGCCTTCGACGGCTTCATGGCGGTGTACGAAGAGGGGCGCGACGACAAGCCCAAGGACGGAGCCGACGACGAGGACGACACCACCCGCCTGCCCGCGCTGAAGGAAGGCGCAGTCGCGAAGGTCGATGCCATCCGTACAGACCAGCATTTCACCGAACCGCCCCCGCGCTATTCGGAAGCGACCCTGGTCAAGAAGCTGGAAGAGCTGGGTATTGGCCGACCTTCGACCTACGCCTCCATCCTGACGACCCTGCGGGACCGTGAATACGTCCGGACCGACAAAAACCGCTTCTATCCCGAGGACAAGGGACGGCTGGTCACGGCCTTCCTGGAACAATTCTTCGCCAAATGGGTCGAGTACGACTTCACTGCAGCACTTGAGACCCGTCTGGACGAGGTATCGGCGGGCGACCTCAACTGGAAGGTGCTGCTGCGAGAGTTCTGGACGGACTTCCATGCGGCGACCAGCGCCGCGGGCGAACTGCGAACTACCGCCATCCTTGATGCGCTGAACGAATCCCTGGGGCCGCACATCTTCCCGCAGAAGGAAGATGGGTCCGATCCGCGTGAATGCCCGCTGTGCCATCAGGGTCAACTAAGCCTGAAGACCAGCCGGTTCGGAGCTTTCGTGGGCTGTTCGCGCTATCCCGACTGCAAATTCACCCGGCCCGTCGCGTCGCCGGATGCGGCAGACGGCGGCGCTGAGGGTGGCGACCGCGAACTGGGCATCGACCCGGCGACGGGTCAGCCGGTGCAGCTGAAGATCGGACGTTTCGGGCCCTATGTGGAAACCACACCGCCCGGTGAGGAGAAGCCGAAACGGTCATCCTTGCCCAAGGGCTGGTCGCCCGCATCCCTGGACCTGGATCAGGCCCTGCGCCTGCTGGCCTTGCCGCGCGAAGTCGGGGCACACCCAGAGGACGGCAAGATGATCACCGCCGGGCTGGGCCGCTATGGCCCGTTCGTGCTGCACGCCGGCACCTATGCCAATGTGGCGGACATCGACGAAGTCTTCGAGGTCGGGCTGAACCGCGCGGTCGTCCTGCTGGCCGAGAAGCGGGCGGGCAAGTTCGCCGGGCGTGGTGCCGCAGCCGCTCCGCTGAAGGACCTGGGCGCGCACCCGGAAACGGGCGAGCCGATCCACGTCATGGCCGGTCGCTTCGGCCCCTATGTGAAGTCGGGCAAGATCAATGCGACCCTGCCCAAGGGAACGGCACCCGAAGACCTGACGCTGGAAGAGGCCCTGCCCCTGCTGGCGGCACGCGCGGCGGCGGCACCGGCCAAGGGCAAGAAGGCTCCAGCCAAGAAGGCAGCCCCAAAGAAGGCGGCAGCGAAGAAGCCTGCGGCCAAGAAACCGGCGGCAAAGAAGAAGGCCCCCGTGAAGAAGGCGGTTGACAGCTGATTGCCGTCTCCCTCCCCTTCATGGGGAGGGATGTCGGTGCGAAGCGACGTCAGGGTAGGGTGCGTATGACCGTGCTAACGCCCTTTCGAACCCCACCCTGATCGCTGCGCGATCTGTCCCTCCCCATGAAGGGGAGGGAGAATCCTGAAGTCATTTCCCAAGCAGCCGATCCCTCGCCGCATTCAGCCGTGACGCCAGCCCCTCCGTGCCGCCCTGATCCGGATGAGCCCGGCCCATCAGGCGCTTCCAGGCGGCGTTGATCTGGGCAGGGGTGGCATCGGCTGCGACCCCCAGCAGGGAGCGCGCCTCGGCATCGGTCATCGCCTCGCCACGGGAAGGCAGAGGCCGGTGGCGTGAGGCGAACGTCAGCCACAGTCCCGCGCCGATCAGGCCGACGGCGGGCAGCCAGGCGCTACGAAAGGCCAGCAGGACGCCACAGCCGATCATGACCGCCGCGAACAGTGTCGCCGCGACCCGCCAGTGGGCCCGGCCCCGACGACCGCTGTCGCGTTCGGTCTGACGACCCAGCCGGATCAGGGCCCAGACGGCGACGGCCGCCAGGGCCAGCCAGGCCAGGCTCATGTCGTCACGGCGATCACGCCGCCGCGTCGAGTGGGGTCGACAGGGAGGCGTCTTCCAGACCTAGGGCCTGCATCAGGTTGCGCATCTCCTGACGCGCCGCGACATGGGCCAGCGATACGGCGACGGGCCGGATGTCGTTGTTCAGGTCCGCCACGGTCAGGCCGAACGGGAAGAGTTCGCGATAGATGACACGATCGCGCAGGCCCGGCCCCATGCGGAAACCGACACGCTTGGACAGCTTCTGCATCCGTTCTTCCAGACGGCGACGGTTGCGGGCCTCGGCCACGGCCAGGCGGTTGGCGACCACGATCCAGTCAATGGTGGCGTTGCGGCCGCGGGTGATCGCCCGCTGCTTGCGCGCTTCCCAGACGCTTTCGGAATAGATCGATGGCTTGATCAGATCCATGGTGCCGGGATCGACCTGACCCAGCAGGTCGAAGTCGACGAAACTGTCATTCATCGGTGTGACGATCTGGTCAGCCAGGCCGTGAGCCAGCCGCGACAGGACGGTGTCCCCGCCGGGCGTGTCGATCAGGATGACGTCGGAGTTGGTCTGCGCCTCGGCGAAGGCGGCCTGGAACGTCGCGGTCTGCTCGGCCTCGTCTGCGCGGGCCAGGGCCTTGCCGTCGCCCAGATCGGGCTCGGTCGGCATGGGAAGGGGTTGCTGGTTGGCGGCCGACCAAGCCACGCGGTTGGCGAAGAAATGCGACAGAGACCGCTGACGCAGGTCCAGGTCCATAATGGCCACCCGCTTGCCCGCATGCAGCAGGCCGGTGACGATATGGATGGCCAGGGTGGACTTGCCTGCCCCGCCCTTTTCATTGCCGACGACGATGACTGTGGGATCCGCCATGGATGCGCTTGCCTTCATGCGACCGCCGACTCAGACATGCGGTCATTGGCTTACAAGGTCGCGTCCGGCGCGCCGGACGTCAACGAGACCTTAACAGCATAACTGTGGATGCTCGACCATGAACGCCTTACGTGGCGCGATGGCACCAGGGGTCGTCGATCCCGACCGCCGCACAGACGGCGGGCGCACCGGCGGGCGGGGTCTGGACCTTCAGCCGAACCAGACGGCGGCCCTGAACCTCGACGGCTTCATAGACGGGCGTCAGGCCCTCCAGCGCCCAGGCGGCACTGCCTGACTTCAGGCGCGCCCAGGCCGCGCGTGCAGCGTCTTCGCTGGCATAGGCCCCGAGTTGGACCAGTCCTGAAGAGGGCCGCATGACCGTCTCGAGCGGCACGTCTTGAGGGTGGATGGCCGGGCGCAGTGTGACAACATCGGCGGTATCCTCAGCCTGCCGGACGACCGCGCGCGATACGACCGGCTTGACGGTATCGGCCACGCCATCGACGACGGCGTCGGTCGCGGTGGCGATGCCGTCCCGGGCGTCCCAGAATTCATGCACGTCCATGACGTCGACCTTCAACGCGGGACGCAGGCCGCTTTCACTCGAGGCGTGCCGAGCGGAGGGTTTGGACCGGGCCTCAGGTCGCACCTGGCCATCCAGCGGAATGTCGGCAACCTGCTGGGCCATCGTCTCGAAGCGGTGCGGGTCCTCGACGGCACCGCAGGCCCCAACCCCCGCAAGGGCGAGCAGGACCAGCACTGGACGGACGCAAGCGACGGAGGTCATAAGGCGCATCCTGACACAGCGATTTTGAAACCGGGTTAATGGACAACATGACCACCCCTGCCCTGCCGGTTGTCACAACCGTCATCGATCTGCGCGAGACCGTCGGCGCCTGGAAGAAGCAAGGTCTTACGGTGGGTTTCGTCCCCACCATGGGGGCACTGCACGAAGGTCATCTGACGCTGGTGCGCGAAGCGGGTCAGCAGGCGGATCGGGTCGTGGCCAGCGTGTTCGTCAATCCGACGCAGTTCGCGGCGCATGAGGATCTGGGCACCTACCCGCGTCAGGAGGTGCTCGACGCGGAACTGCTGGCCAGCGCCGGATGTCACCTGATGTTCGCGCCCACGACGGACGAGATGTATCCCGAGGGGTTCTCGACCGGTGTCAGTGTGGGCGGCCCTTCCGAGGGGCTGGAAACCGACTTCCGCCCACACTTCTTCAGCGGGGTCGCCGTAGTGGTGGCCAAGCTTCTGAACCAGGTCCAGGCCGATGTCGCCGTGTTCGGCGAGAAGGACTACCAGCAACTGATGGTCGTACGCCGTATGACGCTTGATCTGGATATCCCGACGCGGATTGTCGGAGCCCCGACGCAGCGGGACGGGCATGGCCTGGCCCTGTCGTCGCGCAACGCCTACCTGTCAGAGGACGAGATTGCCGTGGCGCGGCGGTTGAACGGGGTGCTGGCGCAGGCGGGAGCCAATGCGGCGGCGGGCGGGTCTGTGGCGGAGATCGAGGCCCAGGCTGCGCGATCCCTGCTGGAGGCCGGATTTGCCATGGTGGACTATGTCGCCATCCGTCAGGCCGGCAGCCTGGCTGTGTTCGAAGGCGATCAGGTCGATACGCCAGGACGCATTCTGGCCGCCGCCTGGCTGGGCAAAACGCGGCTCATCGACAACATGGCAGTGGCGGCGGTCGGCTGATCTTCAGGCCAGATTGAGGCTCATCTCTCCGCCGATCCATTCGACCCGCGATCGCCGGCGGGCGTCCTCTGCGGCAGCCGCATTGCCCAACGTCGCCTCGGCCTGCGCCAGGACGAAATAGCTGTAGGGATCGGACGGCCAGTCGGTCAGCAGCTCGAGGATTTTGGCCCGAGCGGCGGCGGCGTCCCCCTTCATCAGCAGGGCGGCGGCCAGGCTTCGCCGGGTCGGGTACCAGACGATCGGCGGGTCGCCGCCTTCGTCGTCCATACCCTGCACCTCTGCCGCCCGAGCGAAGGCGGCTATGGCGGCGTCGGCGTCCCCGGACAGCATGGCGGCGCGGCCTTCCAGGATGCGCTGGCTGATCTCGGTGAAGTGGACCCGCATCTCGGCCATCGGTCCGTTCGAGAAGGCCGGGACAGCGCGAATGGCAGCGATGGCTTCAGCCTCGGCACGGACGGCTGCGGCATCGCCAGCCCGCGCAGCAGCCTCGCCACGCGCATAATGCCAGCTGACCTGAAGCATGGGCAGGGATTCGTCTGGTCTCTTGAGGGCCGAAACCTGTGCCGGACTGCCATAGCGGCCATAGAGCGCATAGGCGTTATTGGTCATGGCCTGACGCCACAGGTTGTCAGGCGACACCTCCGGATAGGTGGTCAGAAACCCTTCGGCCAGCTTCAGCCCCTCCTCGGCCCCGCCGGCCATCAGCGCCCCGCCCATGCCGAAATGCAGGTTGTGGCCATGCAGCGGCATGCCGACGATCCCACCCGGAGGGGTCGCCAGTTCGTCGTATCGCTTGTCCAGCGCCACAGCGTTCACGTTGGACATCATGGCGTCCTTGTAGCGCCCCACGCGATAGAAGGTGTGCGACGGCATGTGCACCAGATGGCTGGCCGAAGGAGCCAGGCGCGCCAGCCGCTCGCCATAGGGTATGGCCTTGTGCGGATCGTCCGACCATTCGGTCAGATGGATATAGAGGTGGATGGTACCGGGGTCGTCCGGGGCCTTGGCCAGCGAGGTCTCCAGAATGCTCATGGCGCGGGTGATGGCCGGATCGGCGGCCTTGCCGTCGTCGTCCCACCACTTCTCGGCCTTCAGCATCCAGGCGTCGGCGGTCAGGGCGGCCAGGGTCACATCGTCCGGATGGCGCTGGGCGATCCGATCCATTCGGGTGGCATAGCGTTCGGCACGCGTGGCCTCGCGGCCTGAATAACGCTGGATCAGGGCGTCGATCATCTGGCGCTGCATCGGCGTGGCGCGCCGACCCAGACGACGGGCGTCACGCGCGGCCTTCAGCGCCGTGGCCTGGCTGTCAGGATCGTTGCCGCCGCCGTTCAGATTGGGACCCAGCGCCCAGGCCTCGCCCCAGGCGCACATGGCGCAGGTCGGGTCCAGAAGCCGGGCCTTGCGAAACGCACGGACAGATTCCGAATGCTCGAACGCCCAGCGCAGCCGGACGCCGTGGTTGAACCAGGCCTGGGCTTCGGGATGGGTCGTGTCGATCAGAAAGCCGCCATCGCCGAATCCATCGACCATGACCATGTCGGCGACCGGCGTGCCAAGATTCGCGTCTTGAGCGGGACCGCAGACCGCAGGACTTTCGATCAGATCGCGCAGAGCTCGGTCCGCCGTCGCGTCCGCCACCGCCGCCGGGGCGCATAGGATGCTGCCCAGGCAGACGCCTGCCAGTAGTATCGTGCGCATGATCGTCCCTCCTGCCCGGCCTGCATCATGGACCGGGACAGGCTTCAGGCCAAGATCAGCCGCAATCGACAGCCTTGATGACGCCCGTGGCCTGATCGAAACGGACGTTCAGGCGGTCGGGCCGCAGGTCGCGGGTCGTGGGACAGGTTGTGCAGACGACCCGGACATTGGCATCGGCCGCAAAGCTGACGGCACCGACATGACTGCCGATCAGGGATCGGGCACCGGCCGCGTCGCAGCGCTGTAGCGTGTCCGGTTCAACTCCGGCAGATGGCACGGATGCGACCGGTGCACAGGCTGAGGCAAGCATCATCACCAGACCGGCCAGACCGAGCGCCCTCATCCGCATTTGACGTCCCGGATCACGCCCGTCGCTTCTTCGTAGACAATGTTCAGGCGCGTCGGGTTGTAGTCCATCGTCACCGGGCATGTGGTGCAGGTCACGCGCCATGTCTCGTTGGCAGGCTTGGCGGGCAGGTCCGAGCGGTTGCGACCGACGAACCGCTGATACTGGTCGGCCTTGCACTGGGTTGGGCCATCGGCAGGCGGCATGGGCGTGGTGGTATCCTCCATCGGCGCACAGGCGGCGGCCATCAGGCCGGTGGCGGCGAGAACGACAGTCAAGGTCTTCATCGGCTTGGTCTCCCTAGGGTTCAGGCCTATCCGCAGCGGACCTGTTCGACGATCTCGGTGCGTTCGTTGAAGAAGATATTCAGGCGATAGGGGGAATAGTCCTCGGTGATCGCGCAGGTGGTGCAGGCGACCCGGCGATTGACGACCTGAACCGGCACGGGGATTTCGGTCTTCGGCTTGCCGACCAGCCATTGCAGTTCGCCGGCCTTGCAAAGGTCTGCGGCGGGGTCCTGAGGCACCCGGCTGCCGACCGGCTGGTTCATCTGGGCCTGCTCGACAGTGCGAGGCGCGACGGCGTCCGAGGTCGGTGTGGAACAGGCCGCCAGACCGGCCAGCGCGATCAGGCTGCCTTTTCCCAGCGCCCCTCGGGTGACTGTTTCCAGTAAGCCAGGGCTGCTCCGGCGTCCTTCAGCGTCTTCCACCGCACGCGTGCCCCCGCCAACGCTGCGTCGTCCCGACCGTCGAAAATAATGAAGCATCGCTCCAGACCCTCCGTTTCGCCCAAGTCTGAGCCGTCCACGATGAACAGCGCCTGAGCGCCGTTTGGGTTCTCTGATGATTCGGTCAGCAGTATGGGCTGACGCGCCGCCTCGGGCTGTTCCGTACGCCCGTGCGCCAGAAAGCTGTCGTCGCGATAGGTCCACAAGCGGGCATCGATGTCGTCCAGCACACGGCTGTCCGAGGCACGAACAAGCGCTTTCCAGCCCCGTTCGCGCGTCTTTTCCAGCAGGCCCGGCAGGACGTCATCCAGCGTGGATCGCTCCAGATGGTAGAACCAGATTTCCGGCTTGGAGTCAGACAGCGGGCTCTACCTTCCGAAACGTGATCAACCTTCGTAGGAGTCCGCCACCATGCGGTCCAGGGTGCGAACGCCCCAGCCGACCGCGCCGTCCGGAATGGTCGGATTGCGGCTGTCCTTGACCCAGGCGACCGGGGCAATGTCGATGTGAGCCCAGGGCGTACCGTTGGTGAAGCGCTGCAGGAACAGGGCGGCGGTGATCGAGCCACCGGCACGACCGTTGCCGGTGTTCTTCACATCGGCAATGGGGGTGTCGATGTGGCGCTCGTAGAAGGCCGGGATCGGCATGCGCCAGGCGTTCTCGCCGACCTTGGGCGCGGCGGCCAGGAAGTTGTCGGCCAGCTCGTCGGAGTTGGAGAACACCCCGGCGTACTCCAGACCCAGGGCCACGATCATGGCCCCGGTCAAGGTGGCCAGGTCCAGCATGAATTTCGGCTTGAACCGCTCCTGCGTGTACCAGAGGCAGTCGGCCAGGACGAGGCGACCCTCGGCGTCGGTATTCAACACCTCGACGGTTTGTCCGGACAGCGATTCCACGACGTCGCCCGGACGCTGCGCATTGCCGTCCGGCATGTTCTCGACCAGGCCGATGACGCCGACGGCATTGACCTTGGCCTTGCGACCGGCCAGCGCGTGCATCAGGCCGGTCACGGCGGCTGAACCGCCCATGTCCCACTTCATCTCTTCCATGCCGTCGGCGGGCTTCAGGCTGATGCCGCCGGTGTCGAAGGTGACGCCCTTACCGACGAAGGCGATGGGCTGATCGCCCTTGGCACCGCCGTTCCACTTCATGATGGCGACCTGGCTTTCGCGGCGGCTGCCCTGACCCACGGCCAGCAGTGTGCGGAAGCCCAGCTTCTCGAGCTCCTTCTCGCCCAGGATCTCGACCTCGAGGCCCAGCTTTTCCAGGCCCTTGACGCGCCTGGCGAATTCGACCGGATAAAGGACGTTGGCGGGCTCGGCGACCAGATCACGCGCGAACTCAATGGCGTCGGCGACCGGCGACAGAGCAGCATAAGCGGCCTGGGCAGCGGCGACATCGGCGGCCACGACCCGGATCGTCTCGATAGACGGCATCTTGGCGGGCTTCAGCGTCGTGCGGTATTTCAGGAAACGATAGGCCGCCAGACGGGCGGCAAACGCGGCGCGGCCGGCTTGGGCGACGGACAGATAAAAGGCGTCAATCGTTAGTGAGGTCGCGCCCGAGAGTTTGACCGCGTGATAGGCGGCACCGGCAGCGGCTTCCAGCGCCAGATCGTCGAACTTGTCGGCGTCTCCAGCCCCGGTCAGCACGATCGTCGAGGCGTCAACGCCCGCAGGCGCGGCAACAATAAGGGTGCTGTTGGAAGCGCCAGTAAACCGGCTGTGGGTCATGGCCTTGGTCAGGCCACCGCTGGTGGCCGTGTCCAGATGGGTCCCCATCCCGACAAAGGCGCGGCCTTCATGAACCAGAACAGCCAAGACCTCGGCGGCCTCGGCCGATGCGACGAACTCGATCTTCATTTACAGCTCCCGCCGGGTGGTAGGTCCCGGTCTGGTGACATATGGGATAGGACGCCGCCGGTTTCACCGTGGCATCGGGGTGTGTATTAGATGCGCTCCCTAGCCGCCACCCGCAACCGGGCGATTTCCACCGTTCATGACGCTGATCCAGAGATATCTCTTTCGCCAGATTGGCCGTCCGGTGGCAGCGGCATGCGCAGCTCTGGCTGGCATCGGGATTCTGAGCCAGAGTCTGGACCAGCTGGAGATCATCGTCGAGCGCGGCCAGAGCGTCTGGGTCATGATCAAGCTGACCCTGCTGGCCGTTCCGCAACTGCTGGCCGTTATCCTGCCGATCGGGCTGTTTGTGGGAGCCCTGATCGCCCTGACCCGGCTGCAACGCGAGCAAGAGCTGACGGCAGTGTTTGCCTCGGGCGTGACGCGCTGGGCCGCGATCCGCCCGGCAGTCCGTCTGGCCGTTATCGTGGCTGCGCTGACTCTGGCGATCACGACAGTGGCCCAGCCGTGGGCTCAGCGCACGGCGCGCGCGGAAGCCTTTGCAATTCGCTCCGACATCGCCGCCCTGCTCGTCGAGGAAGGCCAGTTCGTCGAGGGACCGGATGGGCTGACCGTCTATGTCCAGCAGATCGAACAGAATGGTCTGTTGAAGAACCTGTTTATCTACCTGCCCGGTGGCGATGAGGTGACCACCTGGGACGCTGCCGAGGCTCGGTTCGAGCGAATCGACGGCGCGCCGATGCTGACCATGCTGAATGGATCGACGACGCGGTATTCCAGTCGCGGCGTGCTGACCTACGGCTCATTCGACCGAAACGTTTTCGACCTGTCGCCTTATATCGATACGACGGAGCGGCCCCGGTTCAAGCCGGCGGACCTGTATTTGACCCAGTTGTTCGACCCATCACCCCAGGACGTTGACACCGTCGGCTCTCGTGGGGAGTTGGCGGCAGAGGGTCATTCGCGACTGTCGGCCCCCCTTTATGCCCTCATGGCCATGGCCATGGCCCTCACCGCCATCATGGGCGGTCAGTTCAGTCGTACGGGTTACTCCCTGCGCATTGCGAAGGCCGCCGCCGCCTTCCTCGTCGTGCGGGTCGTCGGCTATGGTATCGTGGCCGGCAGCGCCTGGAACAGCTGGTTGAACGTCCTTCAATATGTGCTGCCCATCGTCGCAACGGCCGTCGCGCTGCGGCTGCTGTTCAGGGCGCTCAAGCCGCGCCGCCGTCGCGTTCGCGCAGCACTGAAGGCACAGACCGCATGAGCAGCGCCGCACTGACTGCCCCTCTGTTCCGCCTTGGTCGCATCGAGCGCTATGTCCTGATCCAGCAAGCCCGGTCCTTGGCCGTCGCCCTCGGGGTGATCAGTGCGTTGATCATGCTGATCGACTTCGTGGAGATTTCACGAGGTGTGGGGTCGGACGTCGACCTTTCGGGGCCGCGCATATTGGGACTGATGCTGCTGAAGTCGCCGCAGGTGATTGTGCAACTGCTGCCCTTCGTCTTCCTGTTCGGCACCCTGGCGGCGTATGTCGGCCTCAACCGCCGCAGCGAATTGATCGCCATGAGAGCGGCCGGCCTGTCGGCCTGGCGGTTCGTTCTGCCGGCGGCGGGTGCGGCTTTTCTATTCGGCATCGTGACCGTCACGGTCCTCGGCCCGATGTCGGCATCGGCGGACGGTATGTTTCAGCGCGAGAGATCGCGCCTGTCCGGCTCGGTCGCGGGAGCAGACACAAATCAGGCCATCTGGATTCGAGAGGGCGACGACACTCGGCAAATGGTCATCCGTGCCGCACGGCAGGACCGGGCAAACGCACGCCTGCTGGATGTGACATTCTTCATCTACACCGCCGATGCAGACGGTCTGCGTCAGTTCTCCGAGCGGATCGACGCCCAGTCGGCTGCGCTTGCGGCGGGACGCTGGCGACTGACCGATGCATTGGGTGCACAAGCGGGCCAACGCGCAGTGCGTTATGCCACCCTCGACCTGCCCTCCAGCCTGGCCGACGACGAAGCGTTCGAGCGGTTTGCGCGGCCGCAATCCACTCCCTTCTGGTCCCTGCCCGCACAGATTTCGCGGATCGAAGCGGCGGGATTTTCCTCCACGGCCTATCAACTCAGGCTGGATCAGCTGTTGGCGACGCCCCTGATGTTCGCGGCCATGTCGATCCTGGCGGCGGCGTTTTCGCTCAGACTTATGCGGCTGGGCGATCTGGCCAAGATGAGTACGGCGGCGGTGGTGCTGGGGTTCGGCTTCTTCTTCGTCAATCAGGCGGCTTCGGCTTTTGGTTCCGCAGAAGTCATCCCCCCTTGGCTGGCAGCCTGGCTGCCGCCCTTGATGACGGCGCTCGCGGCCTTCACCTTGCTGTTCTATACCGAAGACGGCTAAGCGAACTCTCCGTCTCCTGCCCCTTTTTCGTCTATCCAGAGTATCTCGCATGCAGCGTGAGCGTCGCGCACCCGAAATGGCTGGATTGCGCCTTCGGCTGATGGCTGGCGCGGCCGCGCTGGCGTTGTGCGCTCTGGGCCTGCCGGCCATGGCACAGGAGGCCCCGCCGGCACCGCCCCAGCCCGGTCCGGACGGCCTGATTGATGGCGCGGCCTATATCGACGCTGATGCCGTGACGCGGGAGGGCGATGTCGTCTCGGCGCTGGGAACTCTGGATCGCCGCGCCTTGGGCCGTTTTAGCGGGACCACCCTGCGCGCTCGACAGTTCAACTATGACCTTGGTCTTGGCGTCGCCTCTGCCGACGGCAATGTCGAGCTGACGGATGACGAAGGCAACACAGTCTACGCCAGCTATCTGGAGACGGATTCGGACCTGAGGGCAGGCATCGCCGTCGATTTCGCCACACGGTTCTCGACCGGTGCCAGCCTGATGGCCGCAACGGCAGTCAGGCGTAGCGAAAACGTCAATCAGCTCAACTACGCGATTTTCACGCCTTGCCCGATCTGCGATGCCGACGGCAATCCGCAGGAACCCAGCATTTCGATCCAGGCCGAAACCGTGGTTCAGGACGAGGAACTGCGAGCGGTCCTGTACCGAAACGCGGTGTTCCGCGTCGGTGGGGTGCCGGTTTTCTACCTGCCCTATTTCGCCCACCCCGATCCCACCATCGATCGCGCTTCGGGTTTCCTGGTGCCGACGCCCAGCTACGACGAAGGTCGGGGCCTGAGCCTGGAAGTGCCGTATCTGCATGTCGTATCCCCGTCAGAGGACTGGCTGATCAGCCCCCAGCTCAACACGCGGGTTGCCCCGTTTCTGAACCTGCAGTGGCGCCGCCGATTTGCGGACGGGACGGTCGTGGTGCGCGGCGGCGGTACCTATGAGCGCAGCTTCGGCGACTTCGATCTGGATGGCGACGGCGATGCCGAAAGCAACGTCAATTTTGGCGACCGTACAGCCCGCAGCTATCTGCTGGCGCAAGGACGCTTCGACCCGGCCGGACCGTGGCGCTGGGGCTTCACCGCTGAGCGAACGTCCGACAAGACGCTGTTCGACCGCTATGACATTAGCGACCCCTATCAGGACAACGGCCTGTACTATGGCGACCAACGTCGCCTGATCAGCCAGATCTATCTGGAGCATCAGACCCCGCGTTCATATGTCTCCGTAGCCGCTTTCACGCTTCAGAGCCTGCGCGTCGCACAGTTCGATCCCGTAACGCCTGCACTCAACGTCTTCGAGACAGATGGATCATTGCCCGTCGTGGCACCGCTGATCGAGGCGCGCTGGGAGCCAGAGGGGCCCGTCTTCGGCGGTCGGCTGCGCCTTAAGGGATCGGCTGTATCCCTTTACCGCGAAGATTATGTGGGCGGCCCGGTACTGAGGCCTGAAATCATCCCCGCGGGTTCGACACTGGGACTGCCCGGCATCGACAGTCGCCGGGTTACCGGACAGCTTGAGTGGCGCCGGACCCTTATTTCTCCGATTGGCGTCCGCTGGGAACCGTTCGTCGATCTGCGCACGGATCTTTATTCGGTCAGCGACCTGCCGCCCATGATGGGAGTGGAAGAGGAAGCCATCAGCCGCACCAGGGCCACTGCCGGTGTCGATATCAGCTATCCCCTTATCCGGCAGATGGGACCGGGTGCGGATTTGATTCTCGAGCCGATGGCACAGCTTTCGATCTCGAACAGCGTCGACCTGGACCCGCGCGTGCCCATCGAAGACAGCCAGGCTGTCGAATTGGATGAGAGCTCGCTGTTCCGTATCGACCGCTTCCCCGGCTACGATCTGTATGAAGGCGGCATCCGCTTCACCGCCGGGGCCAAGGCGACGCTGCGATGGGACAATGGGCGTCAGGCCAGTCTGTTCGTCGGCCGCAGTTTCCGCGACGCCCAGGAAGACGCCTATCTGGTCCCCCTGCCCGACGATCCGGCGAACCTTTACGACCCCTCGGGTCTCGGGGCAGAAACGTCCGACTGGGTGGTTCAGGGCAGCTTTTCGCCATCCGATCGCATCCGCGGCTGGGGCCACACCACCATCGATTCCGCGGGGGAAATACGCAGGGCAGAAGCTGCGCTGGACGGCCGGTGGGGACGCAGGAACCTTGCCAGTGTCAGCTACATCATCGACCGCTCCAATCCGTTGGAAGGTCCGAACAATCGCAACTACGAATTCGTCCAGTTGACCGGGCAACAGTTCGTCTATGGGAACTGGGGTGTCGCCGTCACCGGTATCGCCGATCTCGAGCGAGACATCATCACCCGCTCCGAAGTGGGCATGTTGTTCGATGACGACTGCTTCCGCTTTGAACTGGGGTGGCGCCGGGACAACACACGTGTCCGACCAACTGGCCCGTCGGAGGGTGTCTATGTACGCCTAAACCTCGCCACTTTCGGCGGTACAGGGTATTGATCAAGCGAATGGCGCTGACCGCCGCGCGACTCGGGGATGCGCGAGACGCGATTCCCGGGTCGATCCGGGATCAGCGCCTCCACAGGAATCAGGACTGACATGCGTTTCGAGCGTTACATCACAGGCGTGGCCATCGCCGCCCTGCTGTCCGGCACAGCGCTGGCGCAGACTGCACCTCAGGCTCCGGTCCCCGCTGCTGCCGGAGTGCCGAATCCTGCCGGTCCCGCTGCATCGCCCCAGGCACCCACACCCGAGTTTCAGTTGGCTGATGGCGTTCTTGCCACGGTCAATGACAGCGTCATAACGGGTTTCGATCTGCGCCAGCGCATGTTGCTGGTGGTCGCCATGACCCAGGTTCAGCCTACGCCGGAAAATCTTCCCGCGATCCGGCAGCAGGCCTTGAACCTGATTATCGACGATCGCCTGCAAAACCAGGAGCTGGATCGCTACCCCGACCTGAAAGCCACTGACGCAGAGGTTGACGAAGAACTGACCGCAATGGCGTCAGAAGTTGGTGCAACACCCGAAGCCTACATAAACTCACTCGCCCAGTTCGGCATCCGTCCTGCGACATTGCGCGAACAGATGCGAACACAGATCGGATGGCAGCGGCTGGTGGGTGCTCGTTTCCAGAGCCGCGCTCGCGTTAGTAGCGGTGCCGTACAGGCCGCACTCAGACAAGCCACCGATGCTTCATTGAAGAAGCAATACCTGATCGGTGAAATCTATATCGAGTCCGCTCGCGTTGGTGGTCAGCAGGCCGCCCTGAACGGTGCAACCCAGTTGGTCCAGCAGATGGTTCAGGGGGCGCCCTTCCAGAACGTGGCCCAACAGTTTTCAGCAGCGCCTACCGCGACTCG
Source organism: Brevundimonas sp. (assembly GCF_041648055.1). Taxonomy (GTDB): domain Bacteria; phylum Pseudomonadota; class Alphaproteobacteria; order Caulobacterales; family Caulobacteraceae; genus Brevundimonas. Next base: position 161,982 of record NZ_JBAZPS010000003.1, on the reverse strand, counting down.
CGGCGGAGACGCTGGCTGGGTCGTCGAGGGAACTGTCCAGCCCGTCCTTCAGCAGGCCATGGACCAGTTGTCGCCTGGCGAACTGTCACGCCCCATTCCAGTCGAAGGTGGAGTGTACATCCTCTACATGCGCGACAAACGCGATGGCTCTTCGTCCAGCCTGACGCAGATCAAGCAGATGATGGTCGAGTTGCCCGAAACGGCAACGGACGCTGAGGTTTCCGCAGCCACCCAGCGTCTGGAAGCGCTGCGTCCGCAACTGACATGCGACAACATCCTCACGCGTGCCACGTCCGAGCAAGGCCTTCTGGGTACAGACCTCGGCGAAGCAGATCCCGCCAATCTGCTTCCGCAGTTTCAGCAGGTCGCCAGGTCCAGCGAAGTCGGCTCGATCAGCACCCCGATACGCACCCAACTGGGCGTTCATCTGCTGGCCGTGTGCGGTCGGCGTGCTGGCGGGGCGGAGGCCCCCAACGAACGACAGATCGAAAATCGACTGTTCGGCCAGAACCTGCAAACCCTGGAGCGGCGCTACATCCGGGACCTGCGTCAGGACTCGGCGATCGAGATCAAGTCCTGATGTCCGCCACCCTGCCGCTGGCCCTGTCCATGGGCGAGCCGGCGGGTGTCGGGCCGGAGATCATCGCCAAGGCTTGGGACGCCCTTAAGGACGGGCCACAGTCGTTCGTCGTGATCGGTGACGCGGCCCTGATGCGTTCTCAGGGACGGCCAGTTCAGCCCGTGCTGTCAGCAGCCGAAGCGCCAGGCATCTTTGCCCGCGCCATACCGGTGATGGACCAGCCCCTGCCCGCGCCGGTGGTCTCCGGCCGCCCCGACAGCGCCAATGCCGGGGCCGTGGCCGACTGGATCGAGCAGGCCGTCAATCTGGCGTTGGCAGGAGAGGTCGGCGGCATCGTCACCGCTCCGATCGCCAAGGCTCCGTTGTATGCCGCCGGTTTCCGCTTCCCGGGTCACACGGAATTCATCGCCGAACTGACCTCAGACGTGCCGTTCACCGACACCCGCGGACCGGTGATGATGCTGACGGCCCTGGATCTACGCGCCTGTCTGGTCACAATCCATGCCTCTCTGGCCCAGGTTCCGGAACTGGTCACGACAGAGCGGGTCTGCCGAACGGCCCGGGTCGTGCACGAGGCCATGAAGCGCGACTTCGGCATTGCCCGGCCCCGCCTGGCATTGGCCGCCCTCAACCCTCACGCGGGCGAAGGCGGTGCGATGGGTCTCGAAGAAATCGAGGTGCTTGCGCCTGCGGTGGAAATCCTTCGTGCCGAGGGCATAGATATTTCCGATCCGCTCCCCGCCGACACGATGTTTCATGCGGAGGCTCGCGCGGGTTATGACGCCGCCGTCTGCCTGTATCACGACCAGGCCTTGATCCCGGTCAAGACGCTCGATTTCTGGGGTGGGGTCAATGTGACCTTGGGCCTCCCCGTCGTACGCACATCTCCCGATCACGGCACCGGCTTCGACATCGCCGGACAGGGGATCGCCCGCCCTGACAGCCTGATCTCCGCCATCCGCATCGCGGCCCGAATGGCGGCCGCCCGCAGCCGGACTAGTCAGGCTTCCTGAAGCGATAGACGAACCGGTCTGACCGGCCCCGGATGCTCTCGTCGAAGACGCTCAACGTGTGGTCGTCGCCCGGCATGCGCACGGCGTCACTCTCACCGTCAAAGACGAAGCCTGCCGCCTCCACCTGACGACGCAGTTCGGCGGCTTCGATGCGATGCAGCGTACCCGCCACATCGATACCGGCCCCATCCGCCGCCTGGTGGTCGAGGATGACGTAGAGCCCGCCTGGCTTCAGCGCCGCGAACACCGCCGCATTCATCGCCGCCACATCCACGCCAAAGCGCGGGATGGTGAAGTCGTGGTACTCCTCACCCATGAAGACGACGTCCAGCGGACGGTCGAAGCTCAGGGTCTCCAGCGCCCCGGTCACGCGGCTGACGTTCGGATAGGTGGAGGCCAAAGTATCAGCGAAGGCGTTCTCGCGCCCCGCCGTCTGGTTAGGCACAAAGGCATAGACCTTGCCGGTATCGCCCACAGCAGGCGCGAACAGGCGGGTGAAATAGCCTTCCTCGGGACGGATGTCGGCCACGGCATCGCCCGGCTGGATCCGGGCGAAGGCCAGCATCTCGGCGGGCTTGCGCAGCGGATCACGCGCGACCTCGGTCTCCAGCCGGCGCGGGTCGGCCAGGACGGAGGCATAATCAGACGCCGTCGGCGCGCTCATCGCAGCCGCTTCCTCCGCCGACACATAGACCGTCCGCGTCCCGCTATCGTTGGCGATGATCAGGCAGCCCGACAGGGCGACAGCACTGGCGGCCAGGGTGGCGGCGAGGATCGAGGACTTCAGCATGGGGGCTCTCCGGAACAGACCCGATCAAGGCAACGGTTCGCTCTCGGGCGCAAGCCCCCGCGCATTGCCTCAGTCGAGCGGCGTCCAAGCCTCACCTGCAGGCAGGGACGCGAACAGAGCGTCCAGCGCCGCGTCCGTGACCCCCTCCAGCGTCTCCGGCGACCATTTCGGCGCATTGTCCTTGTCCACGATCACGGCCCGCACGCCCTCCTGGAAATCGTGTGTGCGCACCACACGACCGCCCAGGGCGTATTCCATGGCCATGTTGTCGGCGAAGTCGGTCAGCGTCGCCCCGGTCCGGATCTGACGCAGCGAGACCTTCAGCGACTGCGGCGACTTGGTCTTCAGCGTGGCCAGCTGCGCCAGCGCCCAGTCCGACCCATCGGCCTCCAGGGCAGCGAAGATGTCCTCGACGGTGTCGAAGGCGAACAGCCGATCGATGGCCTCCAGATGCGCCTCGATCGGGGCCTCGCCCGCATCGTCCTCCAGCCCGTCCGCGACATCGACCGGGTGCGCAGGATCCGCCGACAGGATGGCGCGGAACGCCTCCAGCGCATCGCTGGGTAGATAATGGGTGTGGATACCCAGAAACACCGTATCCGCCGCCTTCAACCGCGCGCCCGTCAGCGCCAGCCAGACCCCTGTCTGACCGGGCAGCCGCGGCAGGAACCAGCCGCCGCCGACATCCGAGAACAGCCCGATGCCCGTCTCAGGCATGGCATAGGTCGTCCGCTCGGTGGCGATCCGCACCACGGCGGGCTCGGAAATGCCGACGCCTCCGCCCATGACGATGCCATCAACCAGGGCCGTAATGGGCTTGGGATAGTCGAACATCAGGTGGTTCAGCCGATACTCGGTCTTGAAGAAGGCCTTGGCCTCGGACGCATCCCCCGCCCCGCTCTCGGCGATCATCCGAATGTCGCCCCCGGCACAGAACCCCCGCACGCCCGCATGGTCGATCAGCACCGACTTGACCGCATCGTCCTCGCGCCAGTCCAGCAGCGCCCGCGTCATCGCCTCGCACATGCCCCGGTTTAGCGCATGCAGCGCCTTGGGCCGGTTCAAGGTGATGATCCCCACGCCAGAGGCGACGCGGGTCAGGATTTCGGGTTCAGAGGTCACGGACGGCCTTTCGTACGGGCGGCTTCAAAATCATCAAGCCCGGCAGTAGGGAGGTGCAGGATGTCGTCGGGTTCAAACAGGAATACTGCGGGCCTGGCGGTATACAGCTCTGCCGCCACATTCTGCAGCGCCAGATAGAGCGCCTGTACGGAGTCTACGCCATAAGCTCGCGCAATCCGGACTTCGCGTTGCGGCCACTCGATCTCATATTCACAGCTCCAACCGCCCCGTGGATCCGGTACCGGTATACGCCAACGGACCGGAACCGGATGGACCTCTCCGTCGCGATGGGTGTGGTAGGTTCGCTCGCAAACGACTGAAGATTTCACTGACGCATCATCTCGCGTGCCGTGATCACCCGCATGATCTCATTGGTGCCCTCAAGAATACGGTGCACCCGCAAATCCCGCACGATCCGCTCCAGTGGATAGTCCTTCAGATAGCCATAGCCGCCGTGCAGTTGCAGGGCCTCGTCCGCGATCTGGAAACAGACGTCGGTAGCGAACCGCTTGGCCATGGCGCACCATTTGGTCTTTTCCGGATGATCGGTGTCGATGGCCCATGCTCCGCGCAGGACCAGCAGCCGCGCCGCCTCCAGCTGCGTCGCCATGTCGGCCAGCTTGAACTGGGTGTTCTGGAACTCGGCCAGCGCCTTGCCGAACTGCTTGCGGCTGGCGACGTATTCCAGGGCCGTCTCCAACGCCAGACGCGCCCCGCCCAGCGAACATGCGGCGATATTCAGCCGCCCGCCGTCCAGCCCCATCATGGCATAGCGGAAACCGTCGCCTTCCTGGCCCAGCAGGTTGGCCGCCGGCACGCGGCAATCGTCGAACTGGACGATGGCTGTCGGCTGACTGTTCCAGCCCATCTTCTTTTCCTGGGCCCCGAACGATAGCCCGGGCGTGCCCAGATCGACGACAAAGGCCGAAATGCCCTTGGCCCCCGGCTCTCCGGTGCGGGCCATGACGACATAGACGTCCGACGTTCCAGCCCCCGAGATGAAGGCCTTGGAGCCGTTCAGCACATAATGATCGCCGTCCAGCCGGGCCTTCGTGCGCATGGCGGCCGCATCCGACCCCGAGCCGGGTTCGGTCAGGCAGTAGCTGGCGATCTTCTCCATCGACACCAGCGACGGCACATACCGGCCCCTCAGGTCGTCGGAGCCGAACCTGTCGATCATCCACGTCGCCATGTTGTGGATCGAGATAAAGGCCGCGGTCGACACATCGCCGCGCGACAGCTCCTCGAAGATCACCGCCGCCTCGACGCGGCCCAGCGCCATCCCGCCGTGCTCCTCGCCGGTATAGATGCCGCAGAACCCCATCTCGGCGGCCTGACGCATCGTGTCGACGGGGAAGGTCTTGGTCTCGTCCCACTCCGCGCTGTGCGGGGCCAGTTCGGCCTCGGCAAAGGCCCGCGCTGCATCCTGAATGGCGCGCTGATCGTCGTTGAGGGCGAAATCCATGAAGCGTTCCCTTGGTGTTTTCGAGCCTTCTAACGCCTTCCCTCTCCCGGCGGGAGAGGGCTTGAGCGCGCGGCGGCGCAGCCGTCGTCCTTGCGCGCCACCTTCTCCCAACGGGTGAAGGAAGCTAAGGGGAGGCATGACCCAGCCTTTCGCGCCCGCCGCCTTCCCCTACGCCCGTCCGCGCCGCCTGCGCTCGAGCCCTTGGGTGCGTCGTCTGGTCGCCGAGACAACCCTGACCCCCGCCGACCTGATCTGGCCCCTGATCGTCCATGACGGGGCTGACGACCGCATCCCCGTCGCCTCCATGCCCGGCGTCTTCCGCCTGTCGCCCGGGGCTGCGGCCGAGGCGGCCAAAGAGGCGCACGGCCTGGGCATCCCCATGGTCGCGCTGTTCCCCAATATCGACGGTGCGATCAAGGACGCGGTCGGCACCGGCGCGACCGATCCCGACGGCCTGATCCCCGACTGCATCAGGGCCATCAAGGATGCGGTGCCGGACATCGGCGTCATGACCGACGTGGCGCTGGACTGCTACACCGACCACGGCCACGACGGCGTGGTCGAGGACGGGCGGGTGCTGAACGACGCCTCGCTGGAGCGGCTGGCCGAGCAGGCCTTCATCCACGCCCATGCCGGGGCCGACGTCGTGGCCCCCTCCGACATGATGGATGGCCGCGTCCAGGCCATCCGCGAGGCGCTGGAGGCCAACGGCCTGCACGACACCATGATCCTGTCCTATGCGGCCAAATTCGCCTCGGCCTTCTACGGCCCCTACCGCGACGCCGTCGGCTCGGCCGCCATGCTGGTCGGCGACAAGAAGACCTATCAGATGGACTATGCCAACTCCGACGAGGCCCTGCGCGAAGTCGCCATGGACATCTCCGAGGGGGCCGACGCCGTCATGGTCAAGCCCGGCATGCCCTATCTGGACATCGTCCGCCGGGTCCACGAGACCTTCCGCGTCCCGACGTTCGCCTATCAGGTCAGCGGCGAATATTCGATGATGCAGGCTTCCATCGCCAACGGCTGGCTGGACCAGGACCGCGCCATCCTGGAAACCCTGCACGGCTTCAAGCGGGCGGGCTGTGCGGGGGTGCTGACGTACTTTGCCCCTCAGGCGGCGCGGCTGCTGGGTTAGAGCCTATCGATCATCAATCTTGAAGTCTGGGAGGTTGAGCCGATTTTTGGCGTCCTCGAACGCGCTCTTATTCAAAGGGCCTACGATGCGTTCGGGATTACGGCCGTAGGCGCCAGCCTCCTCTGGCACACGAGCGAAATAGAAGTACTCCAATCGCCCCTCAGATCGACGTGCAACAACGACATGGATTGCGTCGGCACCCGCCGCAACCAAGTCTGGACCGGGAAGGCCATCTATAGCGCAACCCCCATTCGGGCCTCCCGAACAGCGGTAAAGCGCACGTTCCACGGAATCAGGAAGTTCCTGCACATAGAAGGGATGACTGACTTCCTGGCTAGCTTGGCCGCACGCGGCAACCACGCAAGTAATGAGCGCCAGCATTTGTACAGGACAGCGGTCTCATATCGTTGCGCTCCACCCGTCGAACCCCACCTCCACATTGTCCGGCACCACGGCCTTCAGCGCCGCATAGTCCAGGTCCAGGTGCAGATTGGTCAGCACCGCCCGCTTGACCCCTGATCGCGCGATCCAGTCCAGGGACTTGTCCACGTGGGCGTGGGTCGGATGGGGCGTCCAGCGCAGGGCGTCGACGATCCACAGGTCGCAGCCGCGCACGGCCTCCAGCGCCGCCTCGTCCAGATCGGACACGTCGCTGGAATAGGCCACCGGCCCGACGCGATAGCCGACCGAGCGGATGGGCCCGTGCGCCTGATCGAAGGTCACGACCGGCACCTCGCCGCCTGCGCCGCCCAACGCCCAGTGCTGGCCATGCGGGGGGATCAGGTGCGCGTCCAGAATGGCCGGATAGCCCTCGACGCTCTCGAAGATATAGCCGAACCGGCTGGTCAGCGCGTCCATCGTCGCCTGGTCCATCCAGGCCGGAATACGCCGCCGGGTGCGCATGGCGAAGACCCTCAGGTCGTCGATGCCGTGGGTCTGGTCCGCGTGGTCGTGGGTATAGAGGACGGCATCCACATGCCGGATGCCCGCCGCCAAGGCCTGTTCCCTCAAATCCGGCGAGGTGTCGATCAGGACGCTGGTCACACCCTCCGGCCCGTGCCGCCGGATCAGGGCCGAGCAGCGGCTGCGGCGGTTCTTCGGCTCGGCTGGATTGCAGTCGCCCCAGTCGCCGTCCCCGCGCGGCACCCCGCCCGATGATCCGCTGCCCAGGATGACGACTTCCAGCTCGCTCATGTGCCGGCAGGCCTCGGAATGCGATCGAACAGGGTGAAGAAGGCGTCCGTCGTGCGCGCCTCGGCCTCCTCACGCGACCAGCCCCGGATCTCGGCCAGTTTATCCAGCACATGGCCGACGAAGGCCGGCTCATTGCGCCGCCCCCGATGCGGTATGGGGGCCAGATAGGGGCAGTCGGTCTCCACGATGATCCGGTCCGCCGGCATGGCCGCGATCACCGCGCGCACATCACCTGCCGCCTTGAACGTTGCGATGCCGGAGACGGAGAACCACGCCCCCAGTTCTGCTGCCTTTTCCGCCAGTTCTGCGCCGGACGTGTAGCAGTGCATCAGGAACCGGAACGGCCCGATGGCCATCTCCTCCTCCAGAATATCGCCCATCACCGAATCCGCCTCGCGCGTATGCACCACCAGCGGCAGGCCTGTCTGGCGCGCCGCGGCGATATGCTGGCGAAACACCGCCGCCTGCACATCTCGCGGGCTGAAGTCGTAGTAGAAATCCAGCCCGCACTCGCCGATCCCGACCACCCGGTCCCGCCTGGCCAGCTCGACCAGCCGTGCCGCCGTCAGGTCCGTATGATCCTTTGCCTCGTGCGGATGCGCCCCAACCGTGCACCAGATGTCCGGATGCGCCATCGCCAGGCCATGCGTCGCCTCGAAGGTCGACAGCTTATCGGAAATCTCGACCATCACCCCGACCCCCGCCACGCGCGCCCGCGCGATTACGTCGTCGCGGTCCTCGTCGAACTGCGGCGCATGCAGGTTCACATGGCTGTCGATCAGCATCAGCGCGCCCCTGCCTGTGTCTTCGTCCGCTGCAGGTCCGCCAGGGCACCCGCCAGCACATCGGCCCTGTCCAGATTGATCGCCGCCGTCCGGTCCGGCAGCTCGGATAGCCGCGTCCACAGCTCGGCCCAGCGCGCACCAGACGCGCCCTCGTTCAGCGCCCTGACCTTCACCGCCGCGATCAGCCGCTCCATCAGGGTCTCGAACCGCTCTTGCCCCTCCGCGCCCCGGAACTTGTCGGCCACCGCCATGGCCTCGGCCCGGTCCACGACGTCAGCATTGACCCAGTCCTGCGCCAGCTGATCGGCCTCCAGCGTCGCCCCGGACGCCAGGGCCAGCGCCTGTCCGGGCGATCCCGCCGCCATTCCCGCGATCCGCGCCGCTTCGGCCGAGGGCACGCCCGTTCGGTTGCGGACCAGCTCCTCCAGCGCATGTTCGGGCCAGACCGGAAAGGCCAGCCGGCGGCACCGCGAGCGGATGGTGGCCAGCAGTCGCCCCGGCGCATTGGTCACCAGAAACAGCACACCGCTCTCAGGCGGCTCCTCAAGAACCTTCAGCAAGGCATTGGCGGCATTCAGGTTCAGATCGTCTGCGGCGTCGATGATGGCCACCCGCGCCTGGGCCTGCGACGGGCTCTTGGAGAAGAACTCCGGCAGGTCCCGCGCCTGATCGACCGAGATCGACTTCTTGGTCTTGCCGCCCTCCACCGCCCGCTCCAGCACCAGCAGGTCGGGATGGGACTGGGCAGAGATCAGGCGCGCCACCGGATCGTCCGGCCGCGTTCCGAGCAGGCCCCGCGATGGATCGGGTGCCGCTCCCAGCAGCCGCCGCGCGGCGCGATAGGCAAACGTCGCCTTGCCCGATCCCTCGACCCCGCACAGCAGCCAGGCGTGATGCAACCGCCCACGCGACTGGGCATCCAGAAACGCGGCCTCCGCCGCCGCATCGGGGATCAGGTCGAACCGGTCGCGCGCATGCTCGCTCACAGCAGCCGCCCCTCGACAGCGGCCCAGACCCGTTCCGTCACCGTATCCATGTCGCCATCGGCGTCGATGACGACACAGCGATCATGCGTCCGGGCGATCTCCAGAAAGCCGCTGCGCAACCGCTCGTGAAACGCCAGTCCCTTGGATTCGAACCGCGTCTCGAACAGACCCCTGCCGAACGCCCGCTCCAGCCCCACCTCGACCGGCAGGTCGAACACCAGCGTCAGGTCCGGCTGGGTCGCGCCCACCACACTGGCGTCCAGCGCCTCGATGAAGTCGGCCGGCGTGCCGCCCCCCACCCCCTGATAGGCCCGACTGGAATCGGCGAACCGGTCACAGACCACCCACCGCCCGGCCTCCAGCGCGGGCCGCACGGTCCGCTCCAGATGGTCCGACCGCGCCGCGAACATCAGCAGCGTCTCGGTCATCGGCGACCAGCGCCCGGCGTCGCCGTTCAGGGCCAGGTTGCGGATTTCCTCTGCCCCTTGCGACCCACCCGGCTCGCGCGTCTGCACGACCTCCAGATCGCGCGCGCGCAGCCGTTCGACCAGGCGCGCGACCTGGGTCGACTTGCCGGTGCCTTCGCCGCCTTCGAATGTGATGAATCTGCCCTGGGTCACCGGCGCACAATGGCGACGCCGGGCGTCTTCGCAAGCTTTACTGCGCCGATATCAACAGGGCGTCGGGATAGCCGCGCGATATCACCGCCCGCCGCGACCGTTCCGCCGCACTGGCGTCGGGCCAGGGCCCCACCAGCACCCGCCAGGCCCCGCCCGCATCCTGCTCGACCCGGGCGCTGCCGCCCAGGGTTTCCGCCGCCCGCCGCGCCGCCCGCGCATCGGCCCAGGCCCCCGCCTGAACCCACTGGCCCGCCATTTGCGATGGCACTGTCGGGGCCCTGACTACAGGGGCCGGAGCCTCATACCGCACGGGTTCAGATACCGGGGCCGCAGTCACCGCACCCTCCCCGCCTGCGACCGACAGATAGGGCACCGGCCCGCGCAAGGCCGTCGGACCCGCCGCCACCGGCTCGGCCGCCGCATACTGCATCGTCGTGCCGCCACCCTCGCGCGGGGCCCGGCCCAGATAGCGCACCCGCACCTCGCCCACGCCGCGCTGCAACAGGTCCAGCGCCTCGGCCGCCCCGCGCGACAGATCGATGATCCGCCCTTCCGCGAACGGCCCGCGATCGTTGACCCGCACCACGATGCGCCTGCCATTGGCCAGGTTCGTCACCTCCACCAGCCCGGGCAGCGGCAGGGTCTTGTGGGCGGCGGTCAGAGCATGCATGTCGAACCGCTCGCCCGTCGCCGTCGGCCGCCCGTTGAACTGAGCCCCGTACCAGGACGCCAGCCCCGTCTCGTCATAGTTCGGCTGCTCCTCGGGCCGGTACCACCGCCCCCGGATCTGATAGGGGCGCATGGTCCCCGATACGATCGGCGCCGGATCGGTCACCACAGGCATCCGCCCCGCATCGGCCAGCCGACCGCCACCAATCCCGCCTGACGACGCCCCACTGGCGCACGCCGCCAGCAGCGACATCACCGCCGCCACGACCAGACCCTTCGCAATCCTCGCCGTCACCGCGCCGCTCCCGCATCACACTCAGGCGGTCAGTATCGGAGAACAGATTTCCGCTTTGGTTAACGCATCCTTCTGCGCTATGTCGCCGGTCCGCACGGTGCATGGCTCTGACAGGCCTGCCGTCGATCAGGAAGTGTGGCCGAGTGGTTTAAGGCACTGGTCTTGAAAACCAGCGACGGTGAGAGCCGTCCGTGGGTTCGAATCCCACCGCTTCCGCCAGTCACCCCGAACCCTTTGCCGCGACCGGCATTTAAAGGCTTCACGGGAGAGACGACATGGCCGCGCGACCCACTTGGCAGGGACATCTGAAGCTGTCGCTGGTCACCTGTCCGGTGGCGCTGTTCACCGCGACGACCAGCACGAACGACGTGCGCTTTCACCTGATCAATCCCGAGACCAACAACCGCATCCGCATGGTGCCGACCGATCCCGACACCGGCCCGGTCGAGCGCAGCGACCTGGTGCGCGGCTATGAGGTGTCCAAGGACGAATACGTCCTGTTCGACGACGCCGACTTCGACAAGGTGAAGCTGGAGAGTACCAAGACCATCTCCATCGACAAGTTCGTGGACGAGGCCGACATCGACCGGCTGTTCTGGGATTCCCCCTTCTTCGTCGTCCCCGAAAAGGGCGCAGGCGTCGAGGCCTTTGCCGTCATCCGCGACGCCATGAAGAAACAGGGCAAGGTGGCGCTGGGCTGTCTGGTGCTGCGCGGCAAGGAGCGCCAACTGGCCCTGGAGGTGCGGGGCAAGGGGCTGGTCGCCTACACCCTGCGGGCCCATGACGAGGTGCGCGACGCCGCCGACTATTTCGACGACATCCCGACGGTGAAGGCCGATGCCGACATGGTCGAGATCGCCGCCCGGATCATCGGCCAGAAGGAGGCCGACTTCGACGCCTCGGACTTCAAGGACCGCTACGACGACGCCCTGCGCGACATGATCGCGGCCAAGACCAAGGGCGGCAAGGGCACGGTCGATGTCGCCGAACCCGACGACACCAATGTCATCGACCTGATGGCGGCCCTGAAGAACAGCCTCAAGGGATCAGCCACCGGGACCCGGAAGGCCGCTCCGAAAAAGACGCCCGCCGGGAAGTCTCCAGCCAAAAAGACGGCGGCCCGCAAGAAGACCGCCGCCTGATCGCCTTCAGCAGGCCTCGACGACCGGCACGGCCCGCGTCTCGCGCCGCATCAGCAGCAGGATCAGTACAAGTCCGGATATCGCCATGGCGGCACCCGACAGTGCGACAGCTGGATAGCCCAGACCGGCGCTGATCACGGCACCGCCGAGGGCCGCGCCGATGGCGTTGCCCAGGTTGAAGGCGCCGATGTTCATCGCCGAGGCCAGGTTGGGCGCGTCGGAGGCCGCAGCCATCACGCGCATCTGCAGCGGCGGGACTAGGGCGAAGCTGGCGACACCCCACAGGAAGATCAGGGGCGCCGCGACAAACGCCCACGGCATCAGCGCGGCGAAGGCGATCAACAGCACCGCGAGTGCGACCAGGGTCACCACCAGGGTTCGATCCACCGACTTGTCCGCAAATCTCCCACCCAGCCAGTTGCCGAGCGTCAGACCCAGTCCGTAGACAACCAGCATGGCGGTCACGAAGGCCGTCGTCGCCTGGGTCTTCTCTGTCAGGATGGGGGCGATGTAGGTGAAGACCGTGAACATCGCGCTGGAACCCAGCACCGTCAGGGCCAGGGCCGCCAGGACGGGTCCCCGCGTCAACACCGCCAGTTCGGCCTTCATGGACCCGCCGTCGGTGGCGGCCGCGACCGCGCCCTTGGGCAGGGTCAGCGCCAGGGCGATCATGGCAAGTGCGCCCAGTCCCGCGATCCCCCAGAAGGACGCCCGCCAGCCCAGCACATCGCCGGCCCATGCCGCCAGCGGTACCCCGGTCACATTGGCAAGGGTCAGGCCCATGAACATGGCTGCGACGGCCCCCGCCCGCCGGTTCGGAGCCACGACACTGGCCGCCACGATGGCACCGACGCCGAAGAAGGCCCCATGGTTGAAGGAGGTCAGGACCCGCGCCGCCATCAGGGTCAAGTAGTCCGGTGCGATGGCCGACAGCAGATTCCCCAGGGTGAAGATACCCATCAGCCCGACCAGCAGCGTCCTTCGCGCGACCCTGCCCGTCGTCAATGTCATGAGCGGAGCGCCGATCAGCACCCCGAAGGCGTAGGCGCTGACCAACAGCCCTGCCGCCGGAATCGAGACGCCGAGATCCCCGGCCATGACCGGCAGAAGACCCATCGGCGCAAACTCTGTCACGCCGATGCCGAAGGCACCGACCGCCAGTGCCAGGAGAGGAGGATTGAGTTTCATGAGAGGCTCTGTGGAGAGGAATTTTGTCACCACCAGATGGAATGAAGACCTGATCGCTACTAGATGGCCCCAGGGACCAACATCTGTGATCTGGACGCAAAGATGAGGCATGGAGAGACCGACCGCACCGGCGAGCTGGAGATTTTCGCCATTGTTGCCGACACGGGCAGCTTCTCTGCTGCCGCCCGCAGTCTCGATCTGACTCCCTCGGCGGTCAGCCGCACCATCGCCCGCATCGAGGCCCGCCTGGGCGTCCGTCTGATCCTGCGCACCACCCGCAGCCTGGCCCTGACGGCGGAGGGCCAGAGCTATCTTTCGGCAGCAAGGCGGATCCTCGCCGACCTGAACGATGCCGAACAGGCGATCTCGGATCAGGGCGCACCGCGCGGGCGCGTTCGGGTCAGCGCCGCCCTGGGTCATGGCCGGCTCTGTATCGTGCCCCTTCTGGGTGAATTCGTCGCGCGGTACCCCGGCATTCTGGTGGACATCAATCTGACCGATGCGGTCGTGGATGTCGCCGCCGGCCAAGCCGATGTGGCGATCCGCTTCGGGCCGCTTGCCGACAGCCCGCTGACGGCCCGCCGTATCGGCGAAACCGGCCGCATGGTGGTGGCCTCCCCTGCCTATCTGGCCGCACGGGGCACGCCGCTGACGCCCGACGATCTGCATGACCACAACTGTCTGAATTTCAATTTCCGGCGCGCCGAACCGGTCTGGCCTTTTATCGAGAGCGGTCAGGCGCGCGCCCTGGCCGTGCAGGGCAATATCGAAGCCAACAACGGTGAGACCCTGGTCCAGCTGGCGCTTCAGGGCGTCGGCATCGCCCGGGTGGGCGCGTTCAATGTGGTCGCCGACGTGGCGTCGGGTCGGCTGGTGCCGCTTCTGGAGGCCTTCAATCCGGGAGATCGTGAGCCCATCCACGCCGTCTTTGCGGGCGGAGCCAATATGCCGGCCCGTGTCCGCGTCTTCATCGACTATCTGGTCGAACGGCTGCGCTGACGCCTCAATCGATGCTCATCCGCTTCAGGGCCGGCCTCAGGCTTGCAGCCTCTTCCCTGAAGCCCTTCCACGGATCGGCTTTCTTCAGCAGGCCCTCATATGTCCACAGATTGAAGGCCGACGGGTCCAGCCCGGCCCGGACCTGACCCCAGGACAGGGGATAGGCAATGCCCGCTCCCGGTCTGGCGCGCGGCGACCAGGGGGCCACGGCCGTCGCCATCCGGCCGTTCCTCAGATAGTCGATGAAGATCTTTCCGCCCCGTGCCTTCTTGGCCAGGGTGGTGGTGAAGCGGTCGGGAGCGTCGATCCTGATTGCCTCGGACACCGCCTTGGCGAAGGCCTTGTTCTGATCCCAGGTCACGCGGCTGCGGGCGTCCGTCTTGATCGGCACCACGACGTGCAGGCCCTTGCCGCCGGTGGTCTTCACGAACGGCTTGAGCCCCAGGTCTTCCAGCTTCGCCTTCACGACCTTCGACGCGACGATCACGTCGCCGAAGTCCAGCCCCTCGTCGGGGTCCAGATCGAACGTGATCTGGTCCGGCACTTCCGGCTGGCCCGGCGCACAGCCCCAGGGGTGAAGTTCCAACCCACCCGATTGTCCGATCGCCACCAGCCCGCCGACATCGACGGCGGCGACATAGGGCGTGCGCGCCTTGACATCGATCAGCTTCAGCCGGGGATTGGACCCGGCCATGGCGTGGCGCTGGAAGAAGGTCTCGCCCGTGATCCCGTCGGGCGCGCGGATGATCGAGGTCGGCCGGTCTGCCACGTGGGGCAGGATGCGATCGGCGGCCGCTTCGTAATAGCGTGCCAGGTCCGCCTTGGTGATCGCCGGTCGGTCGCCGACCGCGGGCCACAGCACCTTGTCCGGGCTGGAGATGGTCACGCCCGCCACGATCACCTTGCCCTTGCCCGCCTTGGGTGCGGCCTTGACCGTGGTGGTCGCCTTCTCCGTCCTTGGTGCGGACGCCTTCGCTAGGGTGATGGCCGGAGCCTGCGGGGCCTCCGTCACCTCGGCGGCGGTCTTGTCCTCGCGCAGCCCCTTGAATGCCGCCTGGCGCAGCGAGCCGCTCTCGGTATAGCCGCCGTGCTCGACCTCGGCGACCAGCACCGGCTTGACCCAGTGGATGTCCCTGGCCGCCTTGGGCGCGCCTGCGCCGGTGAAGGGGCTCTTGTTCGCCGACACCGCCTTCAAGGCGGGCACCAGCGTCTTCGTCACCGCCTCGCCATAGCCGGTGCCGACCCGGCCCAGGTAACGCAGTCCGCTCTTCTCACGCACCCCGACCAGAAGCGATCGGAACCGCGTCCCGCCTTCCGACGACCAGCCGCCGATGACCACCTCGTCACGGCCCCGGCATTTGGACTTCACCCAGCTGCTCGACCGCCCGGCATGATAGGGGGCGTCCAGCTTCTTGGAGATCACCCCTTCCAGATCCATCCGGCAGGCGCTTTCCAGCACCGCCTGGCCGGTCGAGGCGAAATGCTCGACATAGCGGAGCCGCGTTCCGGCAGTCTTGCCTACCCGGTCGACATAGGCCTGCAAACGCGCCTTGCGATGCGACAGTGGCAGCTTGCGCAAATCCTCCCCACCCTCGAACAACAGGTCAAAGGCGAAGTAGGTCAGGCCACCCGTCTTCCCGTCCGAGATCGCCGCCTGCAGGGCCGAGAAGTCCGGCATGTGATCGTCGTCCAGGGCGCACAGCTCCCCGTCGATCACCGCATCGGGCCACCCGGCCGCATCAGCCGCCAGGTCCTGAAAACGGTCGCTCCAGTCCAGACCCTTGCGTGTCCGCAGCACCGCCTTGCCGCCCCCGATTCCGACCTGAAGCCTATAGCCGTCGAACTTGATCTCATGTGCCCAGCCCGCCGCGCCGGGTGGGTGGTCCGCGACCTTGCATAGCTGGATCGGCACAAACGCAGGCGGCTTTGTCGCGCCGCTTGTCGCGGCCTTCGACGGCTTAGGCTTCGCAGGGCCCTTGCGGCCCGTCGGCTTCGACGACGTCCACTGTGCCTTGCCCTCGGCAATCTCCGCCAGCGATCGCCCCGTCGTCACCGAGGCGTCGATCTCGGCCAATGCGTCGCCCTCGCCCGCCACCGCATGCTCGTCCTTTTCCTTGAGCAGCAGCCAGTTGTTCCGTTTGGACGGCTTGCCCCGGTCGCTCTTCAGCCGGATCAGCGCCCATTTCCCTTTCAGCCGCTCGCCGTGCAGGACCATCTTGATCTGGCCCTTGGCCCAGGCCGCCTCCAGATCCGGCTCCTGCGGCTCCCAAATACCGGTGTCCCACATCTGCACCGTCCCGGCACCATAGTTGCCGTCCGGAATGGTGCCCTCGAACCCGCCATAGTCCAGCGGATGATCCTCCACCTCGACCGCCAGCCGCTTGACCGAGGTGTCCCGCGACGGAGCCTTGGTCACGGCCCAGGACTTCAGCACACCGTCCGCCTCGATGCGGAAATCATAGTGCAGCCGCGTCGCCGCATGCCGCTGGATCAGATAGGTCCGCCCCGCCTTCGCGCGCGCGGCCTTCTTGCCCTTCGGCTCCGGCGTCTCGCCGAACTTCCGCTTGGCCTGATAGGTCTTCAGTTCACCGCGCATCCCGCCGCCTCCGTCCAGTCCCAACCGTCTCAACGCGGTGGAGGAGCGAAGGCGCCACCGATCCAGAAGGGCAGTCTATGATCCCGCCTGTGCCTGTTGATCGGCATCGATCAGCCGCTGCCTGACCGCGTCAGGTGCCGCCTCGGCCCAGTTCAACAGCTTATCCAGCACAGGACACAGGGTCTGTCCCCACTCGGTCAGGTGATACTCGACCTTGGGCGGCACCTGGGGGTGGACGATACGCGCGACGACGCCGTCCAGCTCCAGTTGTCGAAGTTGCTGGATCAGCATCTTCTGCGACACACCGGGAATGGCCCGTTCCAGTTCCGAGAAGCGCCGGACGTTCGCCCCGAACAGCTGGAACAGGATGACCAGCTTCCACCGGCCCTCCAGAATCCGGATCACATTCTGGGCGCTCGAGGCGGCCGTCTGCGGGGTGTAGTCCACCGGCTTACCGTCGGGTGCGTACCTTACCTTTTCGTCCGTACTTGCCATCTCAACAGCTTATTTCCAGTTTGGTCGGGACACAACAGCCATGCCGGAGCGCCCGATGATCCCCGACCTGCCCAGACCCATCGCCGACTATGTCGCGGCCAATGCCCGCCTCGACCTCGAAGGCATGGTCCAGCCCTTCGCCCCTGATGCCGTCGTGGAGGACGACCGGCATCGTCATGTCGGCCATGCCGAGATCCGGTCGTGGATCCAGCAGGAAACTGTCGCCAGCAGGGCCATCTTCACCCCTGACACCCTGCATCACGAGGGCGACCACGTTGTGGTCGAGGGACCTACCGTGGGTGACTTCAAAGGCAGCCCGCTGCGGTTCACCTTTCGCTTCACCCTGGATGGCGATGTCATCCGCGCGCTGAGGATCACGCGGTGACTGCGCGTCCTGATCCCAGCGAGTTCGACGGACAGAGAGTGCTCGTCACGGCTGGCACCAAGGGCGCAGGCCGGGCAACAGTGGAGCGCTTCCTGGCCGGCGGGGCCCGCGTCATCACCGCCGCGCGGGAGCCTTCCCCGACGTCGAACGCGGCCGAATTCGTCAAGGCCGACCTCCTGACGCTGGACGGGTGCGAGGCCCTGGCCGAGGCGGCGATGACTCGTCTGGGCGGGATCGACATCATGGCCCATGTCGTCGGCGGCTCGTCGTCGCCCGCAGGCGGTTTCGCGGCCCTGAGCGAGGATCATTGGCGCACGGAGCTGGATCTGAACCTGATGCCCGCCGTCCGTCTGGATCGGCTGCTGGCACCCCAGATGATCGCGGGGGGACACGGGGCCATCGTCCATATGGCCTCCATCCAGCGCGCCCTGCCCCTGCCGGAGTCCACCATCGCCTATGCGGCGGCCAAGGCGGCCCTGACCACCTACAGCAAGGCCCTGTCGAAAGAGCTTGGGCCGAAGGGCGTTCGGGTCAATGTGGTGTCGCCCGGCTGGATCGCGACCGAGGCGGCCGACGCCCTGCTTCAGCGGATCGCGGCCGAGACCGGAGGGTCGGTGGAAGAGGCCCGGCAGACGGTCCTGGACGGGCTCGGCGGCATACCGCTGGGCCGCGCCGCCAGACCCGAGGAGGTCGCCGAACTGATCGTCTTCCTCGCTTCGACGCGGGCCTCCGCCATTCACGGTGCGGAATATGTGATCGACGGAGGCACCATCCCGACCATCTGAACCGGGCGGCAGGAGGGGGTCGGTTCATGGTGCCTTTCCGACCCCAATCCTTGCACCCCTCCCGACCCTGGAATGGAGACTCTCGACGCTCAGCGACCCCGACTTTCTTACTCCAGCACCCTTGCGATCATCCCGCACCCTCCCCTTGCCAGTCCAGGCGGTATCGGCGGCGATGCAGGCCGCGAAGGGGTCTTTCACATCGTCAGTATCATCGGAACGCGGGCCTCAATGGGGCCTCGACCCCGCCTCGCACCCGGCTGACACTCCGCGTTTCAAAACTGAAAAGGGCACCCCTATTTTTGGGGAGACACCAACCCTTCTGGACCCTGTCTCAGCCGGATCGTCGTGGCGGGTGCCCCCTTCCGGGAACCGGTTCGCCCCAGCCCTGTTGGCTCTGGACCACTCATTCAGGGATCAGGACCATGGCCGATAAACAGTCTCAGGGACGCCAGGACAACGCCGCCTCGCCGGGCGGCAAGCCGGATCCCGCCACCTCGGACGAGGCGGTACGCCGGACCGGGTTGAAGTCGCGCAAAGCCGCCGGGCCGGATGGGCCGGATGCCACGGTCGTCGGCGACACCTTCAAGGCCGCGCCGGGCCAGTCCTCCGACAAAGCCGACTGACCGTCGAAGGCCTTACTCGGCTGGATCAGCGCGCCGGCCCGTCCCCACCACCTCGCCGATGTGGGCCACGCCCCTCGCCTCGGCGATCTGCATCTGGCGCTTGCGTTCCGCATATCGGGCCTTCTGAGTCTCGGAGCGCTCGTCGTGGCAGCGCGGGCAGCAGACGCCTTCGACATAGTGG
The DNA here is from genome assembly GCF_041648055.1 of Brevundimonas sp. Lineage (GTDB taxonomy): Bacteria > Pseudomonadota > Alphaproteobacteria > Caulobacterales > Caulobacteraceae > Brevundimonas. Next base: position 142,931 of record NZ_JBAZPS010000003.1, on the reverse strand, counting down.
GGCGAGGCGCGGTCGGCCTCGCTGACCGGCATGCGGCAACCCCGGCACAGGCTGTGGGTACCGGGGGTCAGGCCATGACCCACCGCGACCCGCTCGTCGAACACGAAGCATTCGCCCGACCACAGGCTCTGGTCCTCGGGCACCGTCTCCAGATAGCGCAGGATGCCGCCTTCCAGATGGTGCACGTCCTGCACGCCCTGCGCCTTCAGATAGGCCGTCGATTTCTCGCAGCGGATGCCGCCGGTGCAGTACATGGCCACGCGAGGCGGCGTCGGTCGATCCAGCAGGGCGCGGCCCTCGCGATCGAACCAGTCGGCGAACTCTCGAAAGCTGCGGGTGTTGGGCTGGACGGCCCCGGCGAAGGCCCCGATTGCGCCCTCATAATCATTGCGTGTGTCGATCACGACGGTGTCCGGATCGGCGATCAGGGCGTTCCAGTCCTCGGGGGCCACATAGGTCCCGGCCTGGCGCACGGGGTCCAGCCCGACCTGGCCCATGGTCACGATCTCGGCCTTGATCTTCACCTTCAGCCGCAGGAACGGCGGCGTGGCGGCGGTCGAGTATTTCACGTCCAGTTCGCCGAACCCTGGCATGGCCCGGATGCCGTCGATCACCGCCTCTACGGCTGCGTACGGCCCCGCGATCGTCCCATTGATCCCCTCAGCCGCCACTAGCAGGATGCCGCGGACCTCGCTCCCGCACAGCGCCTTCAGCCGGTCGCGCACGGCGGCGCAGTCCGCGACGGGCGCAAAGCGGTACAGGGCAGCGACGCGAAATGGGGCGGACGGTTCGGTCATGGGGTGCGCCCCATGCCACATCCGCCCGCCTCTGGCGAGCGAGCGGGCTCTAGCCCTGCTTCTCCAGCGGCCCCAGGCCGCCGTCTGCCTGTGCCACACGATAGGTCGCCAGGACCCGCGCCTCGTACGGCTTGGCCAGGATGGTCGACACCGTGTGCAGTTCCGCCGTCAGAGCCTCGGGCGTGAACTTAAGCAGCACGAACCCCTTGGCCTTCTGGTCGCAGAACTCGACCTCCGGATTGGCCTGGGTCAGGGCCATGCCCAGAGGGAAGGCCCCCAGGAAGTCGCCCGGCGAGGGGCTGGAGATGGCGCTGGTGCCAAACTCCACCGCCCGCCGCTCTCCGGCATCGTCCTTCAGGTCGTTGACCCAGAAGGCGTGGCTATCGCCGGCGAGAACCACCGGGGTCACGCCCGCCGCCTTGAACGTCTGGTACAGACGCTCGCGCCCGACCGGATAGCCGTCCCAGGCATCGAGGTTGAACGGCAAGCCCGATTTGAACAGTTCGATCAGCTGGGCCACCTGGGGCCGCACCGCCTCGGGCAGGCTGCCGATCATGGTCGCGATCTGCTGCGGGCTCGCCATCTGGGACAGATTGGGTCCGGCCACGCGGGCGGTGACCACCTGATTGCCCAGCACCTGCCAAGGCCGACCCGCCGCCTTCGATGCGGCCAGTTCGCTGCCCAGCCAGTCGCGTTGCGGCGCATCCAGCAGATCTCGCGACGGATCCGCCAGCCGTGTCCGGAATGCCGCCACGTCCGGGGCAGGCTGGCCGTCCGGCCCGGCCGAGAAGGTCAGGTCCTTTTCATAGGTAAGCTGCTCGCCGCGCCCCGACAGCCGCGTCTCGACCATCATCAGGCTGGCCAGATTTCCGAAATGGAAGGTCCGGTTGATCGCCTCGCGCAAGGCACCCGGAGCCGCCTCCCGAATGGGCATCCATTCGTAATAGGCCCGCAGCGCCGTCGCCTTGCGGGTGGCATAGTCGCCCTCGGTCTCCGGCTGATGGTTCTCGGCCCCGGAGACCCAGCTGTCGTTGGTCACCTCATGGTCATCCCAGACGCAGATGAACGGGGCCCGCGCATGCGCCGCCTGCAGGTCCGGATCGGACTTATACTGGGCGTGACGCAGCCGATAGTCCTCCAGGCTGACGATCTCGTGCGGCGGCTGCGGCAGCCGGTTCAGGGCCGCGCCCGTGACCATGCCATAGTCGTCGGCCTCGGCCCCATATTCATAGATGTAGTCGCCCAGATGGACGACGGCATCCAGCCGCTCCAGCTTCGCAATGGCGTCATAGGCGTTGAACAGCCCGCCCGGATAGAGCTGACAGGAGACGACCGCCAGGCTCAGGTCCGGCGTCGCGCCCTCCGGGAGGGTCCTGACCCGACCGACGGGCGAAACGACATCCCCCGCCACGAAGCGGTAGAAATACCGCTGCCCCGGCTCCAGCCCCTGGCCGTCCAGGTCGTGCTTGACGGTGAAGTCCCGCTCGGCTCGCGCACGCAAACCGTTCGAGGTCCGCACGATGTCGACAAAGGCCTCGTCTCGCGCCACCTCCAGCCGCACCTCGATATCGCCAGAGTTGGCATCGGACGGCGTCACGCGCGTCCAGAATACGGCAGAGTGCCGGTCCGGATCGCCGCTGGCCACGCCGTGCAGGAAGGCGACCGTGCCGGGCGACTGTGCCCCCGCCTGATTGGTGGGCAGGGCCACGGCCCCGCCCCCGATCAGACCCAGAAGACTGCGGCGATCCATGTTCATGGTCATGTCCTCAATACCGGACCGTGAAGCCGACGCCGTAGCTGGCCCCGCGCCCTGCGATGAAGGTCGGCAGGCCCAAGGCGTCGCCTGTATTGCCCGCATCCTTGATGTATTCCTCGTCCAGGATGTTGTCCCCGAACGCTTCCACACCCCAGTTGCCCGAGTTCGGCGCATAGCGGATGCGCAGGTTCAGCAGGCCATAGCTGTCCTGAAACTCGTCCTGAACCAGGTCGGCCACAAAGTTGCGGGTCTGCAATGAAGGCAGGTCGTTGTTGTCGTCGAAAAAGGTCTTGGACTGCCAGGTATAGGTCGGCTGGACCTCGATCCGCCCATCCCCGGCCGTCACCCGCCAGGTCGCACCGATCGACGCCTTGTGGTCCGGCGACAGGCGGAAACGATTGCCGTCGAAGATGCCCGCCTCGAAACGCGAATGGTTGTAGGCATAGGTGGCAAAGACGTCGAAGGCGTCGGAGACCTCATACGTAGTCTGCCCCTCGAAGCCGTAGGAGGTAGCTTCGCCCGCATTGGTGGTGATGAAGGTGGTCCCGTTCTGGATCGTGGTCTGGAAGTTTTCGTAGGCGTAGTGGAAGATCGCGCCTTCCAGACGCAGGCGACGATCCATCAGGGCTGTTTTGGCCCCGACCTCGTAGCTGTCGACCGTCTCGGCGTCGATGACGTTGAAGGTGGGGGCACCCAGCGGTGCGGACGGTCCGCTGACGCTCAGCACCTGCGGACGGCGACCGCGCGCATAGTTGGCATAGACGCTGGCGTCATCGGACAGGGCGTAGCGAGCCGTCAGACGCCAGGTAAAACCGTCGTCCTCCAGATCCTGATAGACGAAATCGCCGTTGTTCGCCGTCGGCTGCGACGTCAGGCCGAACAGGGGCAAGACGTTGGCGGGCAGGTTCACGGCATTAGGGTTGGCAAGGCCGGCCAGTAGTCCTGGCACCTGCGCGGGCGGCACGGCACCGCTAAGGATGGCCAGCAGGCCGCCCGCGATCGAACGGCCATTGGCGACCGAGCTGGCATAGCCGGTGGTCTTGTCGTCGGTCGTGTAGCGCAGACCTGCCGCAAACTCGAGCCGCTCGGTCGCCTTGAACGTCACGTCGGCGAAGATGTCGTAGGAGGTCAGCTCGGCGCTGTTGATCGGGGTTTCAATGTGGCCCGATTTCAGATTGGCCGCGATCGGCGCGGCGAGAGCCCCGGCCCCCAATGGCGTCAGGGCGGCGGTCAGGAAACCTGCCGCCACGGTCGAATAGGCCGCCGACGGCAGGGTGTTGCGGCCCGCCGCCGTCGGCGACCCGTCCAAAAGGCCGCCAAGCTGAGCCAGGGCCATACGCTCGTCGAACTGGGTCGGCGTGCGCTGGAAGCCTTCCTCGCGGAACCAGCCTGCGCCGATGAAGCCGCTGAAACGCCCGCCATCGTCATAGGCCAAGCGGAACTCCTGGCTCCACTGTTCGCCCTGCGCATCCTCGGCCGCCGTCAGCAGCGGCAACGACAGGCCGTCAGCGTCGAACGTCTCATAAGAGTTGAACTCGCGATAGGCGGTGGTCGAATTCAGGCTGATCGACGGAGTCAAATCCCAGCGAACCAGGCCGGTCACGCCCCAGACATCGCGGTCCAGGCCGAGGGTCTTGCCGCCGTCGAAGTTGGCGAACGGCGTCAGGGCCGCGCCCTCCCAAGGTTCCGAGCTGCCCAGCACCGCTCCCGTCGTCGGATCAGACGGTAGGTAGAAGTTGGACTTGAACGATGTGCCCGACGCCTCGTCCTGCTGATAGTTGGCGATAAAGTCGATGCGCAGGGCCTCGGATGGATGCCAAGCACCCGACAGGCGGAAGGCTTCGGTTTCGATGCTGTTGTAGTCCTCGCCGCCCAGCAGGTTCTCGACCGAACCGTCCCGGCTTTTCAGGCGGGTCGCAAAACGCAGGGCCGCGTCATCGCCCAGCGGCACATTGATCATGCCGTCGTAGCGCCCATAAGCATAATCGCCGACCTCCAGCGAAGCGGCAGCGTCGAACACGCCTGGACGCGCGCGGTTCTGGACGATGTTGACGGCACCGATCAGAGCGCCACGGCCGTACAGGGTCGACTGCGGACCCTTGGCGATCTCGACCCGCTCCAGATCAAACAGCTCGACGTAGGAGCCGCGCGATTTCGAAATGGACACCCCGTCCTGAAACACCGACACGCGAGGCTCGGCGGTCGAAACGCCCGAATCGGAGGTGATGCCGCGCATCACGAAACCGGGGTTGTTGGGCGACTGGTTCTGCACCAGGAAGCCGGGCACGAAGGCCGACAGCTGATCGAACTCCTGAACGCCCAGTTTTTCCAGGAAGTCGCCCGTATAAGCGGTCAGGGCGAAGGGCACCTCGATCGGATCCTGAGCCCGCAACTGGGCGGTGACGACGATCTCATCCAGTTCTGTCGCGTCAGGTGCGTCCTGCGCAGCAGCAGTGTTTGCCAGCCCGGCGAAGGTCAGTCCTGCCGCCGCACAAAGAAGCCGTGTTCTGAAGCCGATCGAAGTGCGCATGGTGTCCCCCGCTGAAATGCAGGGTCCGGACGTAACCAGCGTTCATGCACGACAGACGACGGTCTGACGCATGAAAGGTGAAGCTATGCCGACGACTCAGTGACGGTCGTTCCGCCCAAGGAGCGAATGGTCAGACCAGTCGGCTCTGCACCACTGCCGCCTCGATGAAGCCGGCAAACAGGGGGTGCGGCGCAAACGGGCGGCTCTTCAGCTCGGGGTGATACTGCACCCCGACGAACCACGGGTGGTCCTCACGCTCGACCGTTTCGGGCAACACCCCGTCGGGCGACAGGCCGGCGAAGATCAGCCCGGCCTTGGCCTCGATGGCCTCGCGGTAGTTGATATTGACCTCATAGCGGTGACGGTGCCGCTCGCTGATGGTCGTCGAACCGTACATCTGGGCGATCTTGGAGCCAGGCTTCAGCGTCGAATCATAGGCCCCCAGCCGCATGGTGCCGCCCAGGTCGCCGCCTTGCTGGCGCAGCACGCGCTGGTTGCCCTGCGTCCATTCGGTCATCAGACCGACGACCGGTTCGGTCGTCGGGCCAAACTCGGTGGAGGAGGCCTTGGAATATCCGGCCAGATTCCGCGCGGCCTCGATGACCGCCATCTGCATGCCGAAACAGATGCCGAAATAGGGGATGTTGCGCTCGCGGGCGAACCGCGCCGCCTCGATCTTGCCCTCTGACCCGCGCTCGCCAAAGCCGCCGGGGACAAGCACCGCATGAGCCCCCTGCAGCCGCTGCTCGCAAGCCTCCGGATCGCCCTCAAAGGTGTCAGCCTCGACCCAGTCGATGTTGACCTTGACGTTGTTGGCGACGCCGCCGTGATGCAGGGCCTCGATCAGGGATTTGTAGGCGTCCTTCAGAACCGTGTACTTGCCGACCACGGCCACTGTGACCTCGCCGTCAGGGTGCAGGCGGCGTTGGGCGATGGTTTCCCAGCGCGACAGGTCCGGCGCGGGCGCGTCGGCCATGCCAAAATGCGCCAGCACCTCGGCGTCCAGGCCCTCGCGGTGATAGTCCAGCGGCACGGCGTAGATATCGTTGGAATCCATCGCCTGGATGACGCCGCTGGGCCGCACGTTGCAGAACAGGCCGATCTTGCGCTTCTCGTCCTCGGGAATCGGAAACTCGCAGCGGCACAGCAGGATGTCCGGCTGGATGCCGATCGAACGCAGCTCCTTGACCGAATGCTGCGTCGGCTTGGTCTTCATCTCCCCGGCCGTCTTGATGAATGGAAGCAGGGTCAGGTGGACGAAGCAGGACTGACCGCGCGGCAGGTCCTGGCCTAGCTGGCGGATCGCCTCGAAGAAAGGCAGGCCTTCGATGTCGCCGACCGTGCCGCCGATCTCGACCAGGACGAAATCGACGTCATCGCCGTCATCAGTCAGGGCCGGAGTCAGACAGAACTGTTTGATCTGGTCGGTAACGTGCGGAATGACCTGGACGGTCGCGCCCAGATAATCGCCGCGCCGCTCCTTCTCCAGAATTGTCGAATAGATACGGCCCGTGGTGATGTTGTCGGACTTGGCCGCCGATACGCCCGTGAACCGCTCATAGTGACCCAGGTCCAGATCGGTTTCGGCCCCGTCATCCGTGACGAAGACCTCGCCATGCTGATAGGGACTCATCGTGCCCGGATCGACGTTCAGATAGGGGTCGAGCTTTCGCAGACGGACCTTGTAACCACGCGCTTGCAAGAGCGCGCCGAGAGCGGCTGAGGCGAGGCCTTTTCCCAATGAGGAAACCACGCCGCCGGTGATGAACACGTAACGGGCCATGGGAAATCACCTTACCGCTGATTCGACGGCATTGCTGGACAGACTATTGGGACGGGAGCGGAAGGCGGGGATAAACTCCCCGCCCATCCTTATTGTGCCGGTGCGGGCTGGGCCGGAGCCGGGGTCGTCGCCGGGGCGGAGGGCTGCGACAGGCTATTCTCCAGGTCCTGCAATGACGGCGCGGCCGGTGCTGCTGGTGTCGGCGCGGCCGGCGTTCCCGCAGGAGCAGTTTGGCCCGACGGCGGCGTGGCCAGTTCCCCGATGGCATTGGGATCAACGATCGACTGGCTAGCCCGCTCGACATTGCCAAGAATGGTCAGGGCCACGGCCAGGACGAAGAAAATGCCCGCGAGCCACCAGGTCGTGACAGTCAGCAGGTTGCCCGCACCGCGCGCCGTCATCATGCCAGATGGGCCGCCGCCCATACCGAGCGCGCCCCCTTCGGAGCGCTGGATCAGGATCACGCCTGCAAGCGCGATCGAGACGAGAATCATGGCGACGAGGAGAATGGTCTGGAGCATGGCAGCCGATATGTGTGGCGCGAGGCCGCGCCGATCAAGCGGCGGCGTCTATCATTGTTGATGCGTGGGAGCAAACAGGCTTGAGCGATCAGGCGGCCCGGATAATGCCCAGGAAATCGGCGGCCTTGAGAGAGGCTCCACCGACGAGGGCTCCGCCCACTTCCGGAACGGCCAGGATGTCGGCCGCATTGTCCGGCTTGACCGATCCGCCATACAGGATCGGCACAGCCGCCACGCCAAGACCCAGCCGCTCGATCATGGCGCTGCGCACCGCGCAGTGAACCTCTTCGATCTGCCGAAGCGTCGGCGTCAGGCCCGTGCCGATGGCCCAGACCGGCTCATAGGCGATCGCGAACGATTGTCCGGTCAAAGCGGCTGGCAGGGATTGCATGACCTGACGGCGCACCACCTCTACCGCCTGCCCCGCCTCGCGCTGCGTGAGCGTTTCACCCACACAGACGATGGGAGCCAGGCCTGCGTTGAAAGCCGCCTGAGCCTTGGCGGCGACGACGGCGTCTGTCTCGCCATGCCCCTGACGACGTTCGGAGTGGCCGACGATGACCAGGCTCGCACCGGCATTGGCCAGCATCGCCGCAGACACATCGCCGGTGAAGGCCCCCTTGGGCTCCGGACTGCAATCCTGCCCTCCGATTTCGACGACACTGTCTCTCACACGCTCGACCATGCGATGCACCAAGGTCGCTGGCGGGCACAGGGCCACGCGGCAGGCAGCAGGGTCATTTGTCAGTTCGGAGACCAAGACATCGACCTCGGCCAGATCGGCGGCCAGGCCGTTCATCTTCCAATTTCCGGCGATCAACTTCACGGATTGTTTCATACGGGAATGTCTAGGTCGGGCCCGCCGTCGAATGCAAGATGCCTACCTGCGATCCGACTTGCGCCATCATCCCGTGGCGTCGTCTTGCCGATGGGGGGCGCAAGGCCCTATAGCCCCGGCAATACATTTGACGCCGATCCTTCAGGACCGATTCATGCTGACCCTGTTCCGCAACTTCGCCAAATCCAAATGGGCCGTTGGTCTGCTGGTTCTGATGGGCCTGGCCCTGGTCGTGACTGGCGGCACCCAGATGGATGTCCTGGGCAGCCTGGGCCCCAAACACATCGTCAGCGCTGGCGACCGCAGCATCGACGCGCCCCAGTTCCGGGCCGAAATGGACGCCATCCTTCGTCAACAGGGCGAACAGGCGGGTCGCGCGGTGACCTTCGAGGAACTGACCGCTGGCGGTGGCCTGACGCAATATCTGTCGCAGAAAGCCGAAACGATGGGCTTTCTCGCATGGGCCGCCAAGGCTGGCGTCCGCCCCAGCGCCGAACTGGTTCTGAGCCGCATCCGCCAGGAAAGCGCCTTCTTCGACACGCTGACCGGCAGGTTTAGTCAGGAGCAGTATGTCACCATGCTGCAGCAGAATAATCTGACCCCGGCCATGTTCGAGCAGGAACAGCGCGACGTTTACACCCAGCGCCACATCGGCGCTGCCATGGGGGCCGGGGCCCGCCTGCCCCGCGTCTATGCTGCCGTCCTGGCCAATCAGTCGTTGGCCACACGCGATGCCCGCTGGTTCACCGTCACCCAGGCCATGGCCGGGACAGCAGGGACGCCGACCGACGCCCAGCTGACCGCCTTCATGGCCGAGAATGCCGCCCAGATCCGTAATCCGGAGTTCCGCAGCGCCACCGTCATCCTGTTCGACAATGCCGCCGATGCCTCTGCCGGGGTGACCGAGGAACGCGTTGCCGAACGCTACCGCCTGCGGCAGGAGAGCCTGGCTCAGCCCGAGCGCCGGACGTTCACCACATTGACCGCTCCGAACCGCGAGACAGCGCAGCGCATCTCTGCAGCACTCAAGTCCGGACAGACGCCGCAATCCGTCGCCCAGGCCAACAATCTTCAGCCTGCCGACTATGCCGACACGCCGCGCAGCGCTGTGGGCGACCCGGCGGTTGCCGCCGCTGTCTTTGGCCTGGCCGTCGATCAGGCGTCCGACCCCGTCCAGGCTCGCGTCGGCTTTGTGGTTGCCAAAGTCACAGCCATAACCGAGGGCCGCCCGGTCACCCTGGCGGATGTCCGTCCCCAGATCGTCGAGGAGCTTCAGGCCGAAGCTGTACGCGCCGGCATCTTCCGCCGCGTCCAGGCCTATGAGGCAGCTCGAGGCGAGGGCACGTCGGTCGATGATGCTGTAACTCAGGTCGGCGCTCGCGCCCTGCCGGTTCAACTGGTGAGCCAGGACGGCCGGTTCCAGAACGGCTCCCAGTTTAATGGCCCGCCACGGATCCTCGAATCCATGTGGTCCCTGTCCAAAGGCGCAGCCAGCGAGGTCATCGACGCCGGCAACAGCCAGTATTTCGTCGTCCGCCTCGACGAGGTCGTGCCTGCGGCCTTGCCGCCTCTGGCTGAAATCCGCGAGCCCCTCGCCCAGCAATGGGTGCTGCGTGAGAACGCCCGCCTGCTGACTGACCGCTCCAACGCCCTCGCTGCCCGGGTTCGCGGAGGCGAGGACATCGCCGCCGTCGCCGCTTCGGTCGGGGCGCAGGTCCAGACGCGAACCGGCCTGTCGCGCGAATCCCAGGAAGAGGTAGGCCCCGGCGTCTTCCGCGGTGCCTTCACAACCGCCAAGGGCGAGGTGTTCACAGGCCAGCAGACCAACGACAGCTTCGTTATTGGCCGAACCGACGCAATCAATGCGCCGTCCGCGACCGTGGCCGCACCGCTGGCACAGCAGATTGGTCCGCAACTGGGCCAGGAGAACATGAACGGTGTCCTCCAGACTCTCCTGAAAGCGGCCGCAACCCGTACCGAAGTCGGATTCGATGAGCCTGCGGCCCGCGTCGCCCTGGGGCTGCCGGAAACCGCTCCCGCCACTCCGGCAGGCGCGACCCCGGGCGCAGCGACGGCCCCCTCCCCCGCCCCGGCGCAATGACGACAGGCTTCGCGGAGATCCGGTTCGACGATTTCGCGGCAGGCTGGGCCGATAGACGCCCGCAAGTCGTCACGCGTCGGCTGGTCGACGATCTGGAGACGCCGGTCTCGGCCTTTCTGAAGGTCGGGCATGGGCGAACCCACGCCTTTCTTCTAGAATCGGTCGAGGGCGGTGCCGTCAACGGCCGCTATTCGATCATCACGCGTGAGCCTGACGTCGTCTGGCGCTGTCGGGATGGTCAGGCTGAAGTGGCCCGAGGGGCCGCGATCGACACCGCGACCTTCTCGCCCGAAACGCAGGACGCCCTGACATCCCTACGCACACTGATGGGCGCATCACGATTCACCCTGCCCGACGGCCTCCCCCCCATGGCCGCCGGACTGTTCGGTGTCTTCGGCTATGACATGGTACGGCTGCTGGAGCCCTTGGGCGAGGCCAATCCCGACCCGCTGAACCTGCCCGACGCCGTCCTGACCCGCCCGACGCTGGTCGCGGTGTTCGATTCGGTCAGCCACGAGATTGTCCTGGTCGCCGCCGCCTATCCCGATGGCGGCGAGGATGTCGAAACGGCGTGGCAGCGCGCCACGGAACGTTTGAACGCCTTCGAGCGCGACTTGCGCGCCCCCCTACCCGCCATTCCCGCCGCCGTGCCCGCCGAGATCGCGTCGTTCGGCTCCCCCGTCGATGGATCAGGTTTCAGCGACCTGGTCGCCAGGGCCAAGGACTACATCGCGGCAGGCGACATCTTTCAGGTCGTGCTTAGCCACCGCTTCTCGGCCCCGTGGGACGGCGATCCGTTTGCCTTCTATCGGTCACTGCGTCGTCGGAACCCGTCGCCCTATCTGTTCTATCTGAACTTCGGTGACTTCCAGCTCGCCGGGTCCAGCCCGGAAATCCTTGTCCGGCTGAAGGATGGTCGCGTCACCATCCGCCCACTGGCCGGTACCCGCCCGCGCGGCGAAACTCCAGAGATCGACCGCGCGCTGGAAGCCGAACTGCTGGCTGATCCCAAGGAGCGCGCCGAACATCTGATGCTGCTGGATCTGGGTCGCAATGACGTGGGCCGCGTTTCGGCCCCCGGCACGGTCGAGGTCATCGAGAGCTTCCGCATCGAACGCTACAGCTCGGTCATGCACATCGTCTCGGAAGTTCAGGGCGCGGCCGACCCCTCGCTGGACGCCGTCGACACCCTGCTGGCCGCCCTGCCCGCAGGCACCCTGTCGGGTGCGCCAAAGGTGCGGGCCATGGAAATCATCGACGAGTTGGAAACGACCAAGCGCGGCGTCGGCTATGGCGGAGGCGTGGGCTACATCTCGGCGGGGGGCGAGGCGGACATCTGCATCGTCCTGCGCACCGCCCTGTTCACCGATGGCCAGATATTCGTGCAGGCAGGCGCGGGCGTCGTGGCCGACAGCGATCCGGCCGCCGAATATGCCGAGACCCGCGCCAAGGCCAACGCCCCGATGCGGGCCGCCGAGGACGCGTGGCGCTACCCGTTCGGCAATCGCTAGCGGGTCTGGCTGATCTCGTCGGGGGCAGGAAAGCTGACACCGGCGCCCAGCACCATCACCCCGGCCATGGCCACCGCCGACACCGCAGCCAAGGCGGCGGCGGCCAGGGTGGCGTAGGCGCTGCCCGTCGAGACAGGCTGGATCGTCAGCAGCAATCGCACCTTGTCGAAGTCTGTCGGCGTCACGGGCTCCTCCATCGAGTGTCCCGAAATCGGACAGAACCGGTTAATGCGCCCTTACTGTCGCGGCACCTTGGCCTCAGCGCCCTCAGCCCCTAGAACCGCCCGCATGATCCTGGTCGTCGATAACTACGACAGCTTTACCTACAACCTCGTCCACTACCTCGCGGAGTTGGGCGCGGAGACGCGCGTCGTGCGCAACGACGACCTGACGGCAGCCGAGGCCTGGGCCTTGAAGCCGGAGGCCGTCCTGCTGTCGCCTGGTCCCTGCACGCCTAACGAAGCCGGCATCTGCCTGGCTCTACTGGACACCGCGCCGCTGGACATGCCGATCTTTGGCGTCTGCCTGGGCCACCAGGCGATGGGCCAGGCGTTCGGCGGCGACGTGATCCGCGCCAAGGCCCTGATGCACGGCAAGACCTCGCCCATGCTGCATGAGGGCAAGAGCGTGTTCGCGGGCCTGCCCTCGCCATTCACCGCGACCCGCTACCACTCGCTGGCGGTGAAACGCGAGACCTTGCCCGATGTGCTGGAGGTCACCGCCTGGACCGCAGACGGCGAGATCATGGGCCTGGCCCACAGGACGCGCCCGATCCACGGCGTTCAGTTCCATCCCGAATCGATCGCTACCGAGCATGGCCACGACCTGCTGGCCAATTTCCTGGACCTGGCCAACGTCAAGCGCCGGGCGATGGTCTGAGCATGGCCGACAATGTGAAGGGCTTGCTAGCAAAGCTGGTCGACGGCCGTGTGCTGTCCAGTGAGGAGGCGCATGCCTTCTTCGCGGCCTGCCTGCGGGGCGAGCCGACCCCGGCCCAGGTCGCCGCGGCCGTCACCGCCCTGCGTATTCGCGGGGAGACGGTGGAGGAGATCGCGGCCTTCGCCACCGCCATGCGCGACGCGGCCCTGACGCTGGACCATCCCTACGACGTCATCGACACCTGCGGCACGGGCGGCGACGGCCAGCATACCTTCAACATCTCGACGGCCGCCGCCCTTGTGCTGGCGGGTGCAGGCCTGAAGGTCGCCAAGCACGGCAACCGGGCGCTCAGTTCCAAATCCGGTTCGTCTGACGTCCTGTCGATGCTGGGCGTTAACCTGGCCGCGACACCCGCCCAGCAACTGCGGGCGCTGGAGACGGCTGGCATCGCCTTCCTGTTCGCCCCGACCTACCATGGGGCCATGCGCCATGTCGGGCCCGTGCGCGCCGAGATCGGGTTCCGTACCGTCTTCAACCTGCTGGGACCGCTGTCCAATCCGGCTGGCGCCAAACGCCAGGTCATGGGCGTCTACGACCCACGCCTGCTGGAGCCGCTGGCTGAGGTACTGGGCCGACTGGGCGCCACCCGCGCCTGGACCGTGCACGGCCAGGGCCTCGACGAACTGACCACCACCGGTCCGACCGAGGTGGCGGAATGGAAGGACGGCACGGTCCGCCGTTTCACCGTCACGCCCCAGGACGCCGGCCTGCCGCTGGCGTCCATCGACGACATTCGCGGCGGCGACGCAGAGGTCAACGCCGCTGCCCTCACCGCCCTGCTGGCCGGAGAGCGGGGGGCCTACCGCGATATCGTCCTGCTGAACGCGGCTGCCGCTCTGGTGGTGGGCGAGCGCGCCGACGACCTGGCCCAGGGCGTGACCCTGGCCGCCCGCGTCATCGACGACGGCCATGCGGCACAGGCCCTCGCGGCCCTGGTCACGGCCACCAATACCCCGATCGAGGACGACCCGGCATGACCGACATTCTCAGCCAGATCGCCGCCTACAAGCGCGAGGAGGTCGCCGCCCGCAAGGCCCGCACCTCCCAGTCCGCGATGGAAGCCCTGGCTACGGCTGCCTCGGCCCCGCGTGGCTTTCGCGCTGCGCTGGAGCGGCATGTCGAGGACACAGGCCGTCCCGCCCTGATCGCCGAGATCAAGAAGGCCAGCCCGTCCAAGGGGCTGATCCGCTCCGACTTCGACCCACCCGCCCTCGCGCGCGCCTATGAACGTGGCGGTGCCAACTGCCTCTCCGTCCTGACCGACGGCCCCAGCTTTCAGGGTGACGACGCCTTCCTGGGCCAGGCGCGCGACGCCACCGCCCTGCCCTGCTTGCGCAAAGATTTCCTCGTCGATCCGTGGCAGGTGGCCGAGAGCCGGGCGCTGGGGGCCGACTGCATCCTGATCATCCTGGCCATGATCGATGACGCGCTGGCGGCCGAGCTACTGGCCGAGGCCGAACGGTTCGGCATGGACGCCCTGATCGAGACCCATGACGAGGCCGAAATGGCCCGCGCCTGCATGCTGGGCGGCGATCTGGTCGGCATCAATAACCGGTCGCTGCGCACCTTCGAGGTCGATCTGGAGACCACCGCCCGCCTGGCCATGCTCAGCCCGGTCCGCGCCCTGCTGGTCGCCGAAAGCGGCATCTTCACCGCCGACGACATGGCCACTGTTTCGGAGGCGCATGCGCAGGCCGCCCTGGTGGGCGAAAGCCTGATGCGTCAGCAGGACGTCGAGGCGGCGACGCGGACTTTGCTGGCGGCCTGAAACTCGCCTTCTGCCGTTAAGTTGACATTAGGCAAGAACACTTACAGAACATCGCCAACGGTTCACGCCTTGTTCTGGACGATTCGACGCCATGCTCACGCGCAAACAGCACGAACTTCTGATGTTCATTCATGAGCGGATTCAGGAAACGGGCGTCTCGCCCTCCTTCGACGAAATGAAGGAGGCGCTGGATCTGGCGTCCAAGTCGGGCATCCATCGCCTGATCACGGCGCTGGAAGAGCGGGGCTTCATCCGCCGCCTGGCGCACCGGGCGCGGGCTCTGGAAGTGACGAAACTGCCGGATCAGGCCGCGACCGGCGGTCGTGCCGTCCGCGCGCCCTTCCGTCCGGGCGTGATCGAGGGTGGTCGCACCTCGGCCGCCGAGCCTGCCAACGACACACGCGAACTGTCCCTGATGGGCAAGATCGCCGCCGGTACGCCCATCGCCGCCATCGAGCACGAAACCGCCCGCTATCCGGTGCCGGAATCCATGCTGGGAGCCGGAGAGCACTACATTCTGGAGATCGAGGGCGATTCCATGATCGAGGCCGGAATTCTGAACGGCGATATGGTCATCATCAAGAAGTCCGACAGCGCCAACTCCGGCGAGATCGTCGTCGCCTTGGTCGAGGGCGAGGAAGCCACGCTGAAGCGCCTTCGCAAGAAGGGCGGCTCCATCGCGCTGGAGCCGGCCAACCGCAACTATGAAACCCGCATATTCGGCCCCGATCAGGTCGAGGTGCAGGGCAAGCTGGTTGGCCTGCTGCGTCAGTATCACTAACCCGCGTCGGCGGTGTCCGCATCGCCGAACCGGCTCCACGGGCGGTCGCCCCTGACGTCTGACGTCCAGACCCCTCGCCAGCCACTGGCTGACGCCGCGTCACGCCACAACTCCACCGCTCCCCCCCGCGCATAATCGGTGCCGTCCAGGATAAGTGTGTCAGAGCATTCGGCTGGCAACGTCGGAACTGAGGAACGCACCGACACGACCTCAGCCGCAGCGCAAAGGCTGGACAACTGCCCGTCCGACGGAGCCTTCTTGCCCCACCAGACGGCGACCGGACCGGCTTTGGCCGTGTCGGGGGCACAGGAAAACCGCGTGCAGGTCCAGCCCTCGCCCTGTCGCTCGACCGGCTCGAGCCCGCGCCTGCGGCTCCAGACATCCACCGCGAACTGGCGGATACCGGGGCGAGTCACAACGGCCTGATCCTCTCGCACGAAGGCCGCCTGTGTGCCGCCGTCTCCGATCCAGAGGTCTGGCGTGGGCGCTCTTGGCCAGATCATGACGGCCATGGCCAGCGGCAGGCCCAACCATCGCATCGGCCCGCGCCAGAGACAGCAGAACAGTACACCGAGGAAGGCGATGGGCAGGACATAGTCCGGCGCGCTGGCCACGGTCTTCACTGCGCCGGGCAGACCCGCCGTCCACGCCCCGATCGCAAGCATCAGTCCAATCCCCTGCCCGGCCAGCCACAGGAAGGGCGCGCCCAGCCCCACCGGCTCCAGCAAGGCCCCCAGTGCCAGCGCCGGCATGATCAGGAAATCCGACAGCGGGGCGGTCGCCAGATTGGCCACCAGCCCGTACATAGCTGTGCGGTTGAAATGCTGCATGGCGAATGGGCCGGTCGCCGCCCCGGCTACCAGACTGGCCATGACCGCCGCCGCCACCCAGACGCCGGTCTGCTGAACGATCCGGATGGGCCAGGGCACCGAGATTTCATGTGGCCGTCGTGGCCAGACCTCCACCAGAGCGACCAGAGCGGCCGTTGCGGCGAACGACATCTGGAACCCCGGCGTGACGATGGCCTCGGGCTGCAGCAGCAGGACGACGAAGGCCGCCACCGCCAGCGCATGCATGGTGATCGCCTGTCGATCCAGCAGAATGGCGATGAAGGCGATGGAGGCCGTGATCGCGGCCCGCTCCGCCGGTGGCGGATGACCCGACACGACCAGATAGGTCCCCACCGCGATCAGCCCGCCCCAGGCCGCCACCTTCTTGCCGGAGACCCTCAGAGCCAGCCACGGCCAGCAGGCCACCAGAAACCGCACCAGAAAGAAGGCGAACCCGCCGACCACCGCCATGTGCAGGCCCGAGATCGACAGGATGTGCGCAAGTCCCGAATCCCTCATGATCTCGACCTCGGCGGGATCCAGCCAGGCCTCCTGCCCCGTGGTCATCGCGGCCGCCACGCCGCCGGTACGCGGCCCCAGCCGCTCCACGATCCGCCGCGCCAGATCGAACCGCATGGCATTCACCGCCATTGCTGCGCGCAGGCTCCAGGGCGGCGGGGCCAGATCGATCGCCCTCGGCTCGCCCAGGCCGAACGCCACGCCTCCGAGGCTCTGGAAGTAGGCGTTTCGTCCGAAATCGTACGCTCCCGGACTGGCCGGAGCCGGAGGCGGATTGATGATGGCGAACAGGCGGATGGCCGTGCCCGGCTCCGGGATCGACCCACGCACTGTCGCCCGCAGCCGCTCCGGCGTGTCCTCAGGGGCTAGACCCCGCACGCGCACCGGGGCGATGACCACACGCGGTCCGGCCGACCCTGGGCTGTCGACGTCGACGACCCAGCCCTCGACCACAGTCGGCTCGGCCATCGCAGGCGCGATGGGGGCCGCCACGGCATCGGTCCGCAGTTTCGAAACAGCCAGGCCCAGGGCGAAACAGGCCAACAGCATCAGAGGCAGGGTCCACAGCCTCGCCGCGCCTCGCCATCGCGAGATCAGCCAGACTCCCGCCGCTACCGCCGCGATCAGAAGAAGCGGCCACAGCGGCGGCTCGACCTTCAGGCCGAAATAGACGGCGCACCCGCCGCCGAATGCCACCGGGGCCCACATGCGCCAGCGCAGGGTCTGGGCCGCAACCTGGGCCGACAGGAAGGCAAGAATCCGCGACGCAGCCGTGGGCTTTGTCGCGGCGGGCGCTATAACGCCCCCCATGACCTCCACGCCCGTCCCCGCCACGTCCGAAGTCGTCACCCGCTTCGCCCCCTCACCGACCGGATATCTGCACATAGGAGGGGCAAGGACGGCGCTTTTCAACTACCTTTACGCGAAAGGCCAGGGCGGGAAGTTTCTGGTCCGCGTCGAGGATACCGATCGCGAGCGGTCGACCGACGATGCGGTCAAGGCCATCTTCGACGGCCTGAGCTGGCTGGAGCTGTTCGCGGACGAAGAGCCCGTCTTCCAGTTCAGCCGCGCCGATCGCCACCGCGAGGTCGCCAACATCCTGCTGGAAACGGGTCACGCCTACCGCGACTTCCTGACCGCCGAGGAAACCGGTGCCCTGCGCGACGAAGCGAAGGCCCAGGGCCGCATCTTCGAATCGCCATGGCGCGACCGTACGCCCAGCGTCGACGACCTTATGCAGCCGCACACCGTGCGGTTCCGACGTCCCGCCGGCGCTGCCGTGCTGGTCGAGGATGCCGTGCAAGGTGCTGTGCGATGGGACTCGGCCTCGCTCGACGACCTGGTGATCCTGCGGTCGGACGGCGCACCGACCTATAATCTGGCTGTGGTCGTGGACGATCACGACATGGGCGTAACCCACGTCATTCGCGGCGACGATCACCTGAACAACGCCGCGCGCCAGAGCCTGATTTACGACGCCCTGGGCTGGGCCCGCCCGACCTTTGCTCACATCCCGCTGATACACGGCCCCGACGGAGCCAAGCTGTCCAAGCGACACGGGGCCCAGGCGGTGCATGAATATGCCGAGATGGGCTATCTGCCCGAGGCCATGCGCAACTACCTGGCCCGGCTAGGCTGGGCGCACGGCGATGACGAGCTGTTCAGCGACGAACAGGCGCGGGAGTGGTTCGATCTGGACGGCGTGGGCAAGGCCCCGGCCCGACTGGACTTCGACAAACTGGCCCACGTCAATGCGCATTGGATCCGCCTGGCCGACGACGACCGCCTGGCCAAGATGACGCTGGATACGCATCTGGCCCGTGGCCACACGCTGGCACCGGATGACGAAGACCGGCTACTGCGGGCCATGCCCTTCCTGAAGGATAGGGCGAAGACCACACTGGAACTGGCGGACCAGTCGAACTTCGTGCTGCGTCAGCGACCGCTGGCGATTTTCGAAAAGGCCCTGCCGCTGCTGACCGGCGAGTCGGGTCAGCGTATCGCCCGCCTGCGGGATCGGTTGAAGCTATTCGCGAGTTGGGACGTCTTCGCCCTCGAAGCCGAGCTGAAAGCCTTTGCCGAGGAAGAAGCCGTGGGCTTTGGCAAGATCGGACCAGCGGTGCGCGCCGCCCTGACCGGCGACGGCGTTTCGCCCGATATCGCCAAGACCTTGGCCGCTTTGGGGCGAGAAGAAAGCCTCGGGCGCTTGGATGATGCGTTGCAACAGACTATCTAACTTTCAGACTGAAACGCGACGGCGCCTCCCCGCGCCAATCGCAAGGGTGCAAGGGGCCTAGATGACCGACACTGCCAAATCCGCCACGCTGACCTATGGCGACAAGTCCGTAGACCTGCCGGTCCTGACCGGCTCGACCGGCCCGGATGTCATCGACATTCGCAAACTGTATGGCGCGACCGACGCCTTCACCTTCGACCCCGGTTTCACATCCACTGCGGCCTGCGAAAGCGCTATCACCTTCATCGATGGTGACGCCGGCATCCTGCTGCACCGCGGTTATCCGATCGGTCAACTGGCGTCGAAGTCCAACTTCGTCGAGGTGTGTCACCTGCTGCTGCACGGCGAACTGCCCACCGCCGCCGAGTACGAGAAGTTCGAAAACAGCATCACGATGCATACGATGCTGCATTCCCAATTCGACCGCTTTTTCGAAGGGTTCCGTCGCGACGCCCACCCGATGTCGATCATGGTCGGGACGGTCGGGGCGCTGTCGGCCTTCTATCACGACAGCCTGGACATCCATGATGCCCGTCAGCGTGAGATTTCGGCGATCCGCCTGATCGCCAAGATGCCGACCATCGCCGCGCGGGCCTACAAATATCACATCGGCCAGCCCTTCGTGTCGCCGCGCAACGACCTGACCTATGCCGAGAACTTCCTGCGCATGTGTTTCGCCGTTCCGGCCGAGGACTATGAGGTCAATCCGGTGCTGGCCAAGGCCATGGACCGCATCTTCACCCTGCATGCCGACCACGAGCAGAATGCCTCGACCTCAACCGTGCGGCTGGCCGGATCGTCGGGTGCAAATCCGTTCGCCTGTATCGCTGCGGGCATCGCCTGCCTGTGGGGTCCCTCGCATGGCGGTGCCAACGAAGAAGCGCTGAATATGCTGAAGGAGATCGGCACCCCGGACAAGATTCCGGAGTTCATCGAGGGCGTGAAAGCCAAGAAATACAAGCTGATGGGCTTCGGCCACCGGGTCTACAAGAACTACGACCCGCGCGCGACGGTGATGAAGGAAAGCGCCGACGAAGTGTTGGCCGCCGTCGGCGATCCCAACGATCCGCTGTTCCAGGTCGCCAAGGAACTGGAGCGGATTGCGCTGAACGACGAATATTTCATCGAGCGCAAGCTGTTCCCGAACGTCGACTTCTATTCCGGCATCACCCTGTCGGCCATGGGCTTCCCGACCTCCATGTTCACCGTCCTGTTCGCCCTGGCCCGCACTGTGGGCTGGATCGCCCAGTGGCAGGAAATGATCGGCGATCCGTCGCAGAAGATCGGTCGTCCGCGCCAGCTCTATACCGGGCCCACCGAACGCGACTATGTCCCGATCCAGCAGCGGGGCTAGGGCTTAAAGCGCCTTGATACAGTTGGATATTCGAGCTGGATAAGTGCGATAGGTGCAAGATATCTGCACAACATAACGCCGGGGTGAAAGCTCCGGCGTTTTCGTTTGTGATCTCCATCTGGAAACGAGGGTTCCAGTTACGGTAATTCACATGCTACCCCGGATGAAACATCATTTGGGGAGTGATCATGTCGCGCAAAGCCAATCTGTCTGTCCGTAGGCTGCTGGGGTGCTCCGCCGCCGCCGGCGTTTTGATCCTGGCCACCGGCGCAATGGCGCAGCAGGCCCCGATCGTTCAACCGGGTGCTCCCGGCCAGGCATCACGAGCATTGGAAGGGCGCGAGGCCTCGCGCATCGCCGACAACCGTTATTCGGCGGATGATGTGAAGTTCATGCAGGACATGATCCTGCACCACGCTCAGGCTGTGGAAATGGCGGCCCTGGTGGACAGCCGGACGAATACCCAAGCAGTCAAGGACATCGCGGGCCGCATCGACGCCTCTCAAGCCGACGAGATCGAGTTCATGCAGGGCTGGCTGCGCGAACGCGGCGAGACCGCACCCGATCCGGCCCAAGGCCACTCGATGACCGGGATGGATCACTCCGCACATGCGGGAATGGATCACTCGGCGCACGGAAGCATGGCGCACGCCGGCATGCCTGGCATGGCCACAACGGAGCAGATGGCCGCCATGGCCGCTGCGAACGGTGAAGCCTTCGACGCCCTGTTTCTGCAGCGGATGATCGCTCACCACGAAGGCGCGGTTAAGATGGTCGCCGACCTTCTGGCGCGGCCCGGCTCGGCCTATGATCCGATCCTGTCGCGCTTCGCCAACGATGTGACGAACGAGCAGCAAGCCGAAATCAACCGCATGACAGCTCTGTTGCGCCAGGCTTCGCCCGACCCCCGAACCACCCTCAGTGCTGGTTTCCGCGATGCCGGTCAGGCGGCCAGCAACATGGAGCTGGTCGCCACCCTGCCCAAGCCGACTGGTTTCTTCGACCCATCGAACCCCGAGGGCAATCCGCCCCAACTCCCCGCCGCCAACGCCGATGGCGACGCCCGTCGCGGCACCGCAGACCAGGTCAGCCGTCGCGCGCCCTTCCTCAGCTTTGCCAACACCGACATGGCCTTTCAGGGCGACCTGCTGGCCGCCGGAAACTATCACGGCATCAACCTGTACCGGATCACCGAGGCCGCCGAGCCGGAGCTGATCAGCTCGATCGTTTGCCCCGGCGGCCAGGGCGACGTCTCAATCGTCGGCAATCTGATGCTGATGTCGGTCGAGTCCAACAGCGGCCGGGTGGACTGCGGTCGCGAAGGGGTGGGCTCCGAGCCCACGCCTGATCGTTTCCGCGGCGTCCGTATCTTCGACATCTCCGACCGCACCCGTCCGGTCCAGGTCGGCCAGGTCCAGACCTGCCGCGGGTCGCACACGCATTCGGTCGTGGCCGCCGATGAAAATCGTCTGATCGTCTACAACTCCGGAACGGCCAATGTGCGTTCCGAAGAAGAACTGGCCGGCTGCACCGTTGGGCAGCCCGGCGATGCTCGCTCGGCCCTGTTCAGCATCGACGTGATCGAAATCCCGCTGGCCGATCCGTCCCAGGCCCGCATCATCGACAGCCCTCGCGTGTTCGCGGATACCACGACGGGCGAGATCGGAGGCCTGTGGCGCGGCGGAGACCACGGCGACGGCACCCAGACCACGAACCGTACTGACCAGTGCCACGACATCACCCTGTTCCCGTCGCGCAACATTGCGGGCGGTGCCTGTTCGGGCAACGGCATCCTGTTCGACATCTCAGACCCGCGTGCACCCAAGCGGCTGGATGCGGTCGTCGACAACGGCTTCGCCTACTGGCACTCGGCCACCTTCAACAACGACGGCACCAAGGTCGTCTTCACCGACGAATGGGGAGGCGGCGGTCGTCCGCGTTGCCGGGTCCAGGACCCCAAGACCTGGGGTGCCAATGCCATTTATGACATCGTCGACAACAAGCTGGTGTTCCGCAGCTATTACAAGCTGCCCGCCGCCCAAACCGATCAGGAAAATTGCGTCGCCCACAACGGCTCGCTGATCCCGGTCCCCGGTCGCGATATCTTCGTCCAGGCCTGGTACCAGGGCGGACTGTCGATCAGCGACTTCACCGACTCGTCGAACGTGCGCGAGATCGCCTATTTCGACCGCGGCCCGATCAACGCCGAGCGTCAGAGCCAGGGCGGCTACTGGTCCGTCTACTGGTACAACGGCCGCATCTACGGCACCGAGATCGCGCGCGGGCTGGACGTCCTGACCCTGACGCCCAGCGAGCATCTGACCGCCAACGAGATCGCGGCGGCCCAGATGGCCGACGAAGGCGGCACGGTGAACCCACAGCAGCAGTTCCCGGTGAAGTGGCCGGCCCACCCCGTCGTAGCCAAGGCCTATCTGGACCAACTGGCCCGCGACAATGCCATGCCGGCAGAGACGATGGCCCAGATGACCGCAGCGCTCGATCAGGCAACACCGCTTGTGGACGGCGGCAGCCGGGACGCTGCAGTTGCGCGTTCGCTGACGGCCATGGCGCGCGATATTCGCGTCACGGGCACCGACCAGACCGCCAAGCGGATGGCGGGCCTGAAGGAAACACTGGAAGGCATTGCGGGTCGCATCGGCTGACGGCGCATCCCTGACGCAAACACGACGACGCAGTAACAAGAACGCCGGGGTTCAGGCCCCGGCGTTTTTCGTGGAGATGACCTTCAACACCGCCTCGGCCGCCAGCGCAGACGGGTCAGCGGCCTCACGCCCCATCAGGTCGAGCGCGGCGGTCTGTCGGCGCACCTGATCGGACCGCGCCGCAGGATCGGCCAGAAGCCGTGTCACCTCGGCCGCGACCTTGTCTGGCGTCGCATCATTCTGAATCAGCTCGCGCGCAATCTCGGCATCGGCGGCGTGATTGAACAGGGTCGCATATTTTCCGGTGAAGAACGGCTTCATCAGCGCGTAGCTGAGCGGCTGAAACCTGTAGCTGATGACCATCGGCGCACCCGCCAGGGCCAATTCAGTCGAGACTGTACCACTGGTCGCCAGGGCCACGGTCGCGGCGCGCATGGCGTCGTATTTCTCGGCCTCCGATACCATGTGAGCGCGGAACGGCCACGAGGCTACGCGGGCCGTGACGTCCTGCGCGACTGTGCCCGCAGCGACAACAGCGACTTCCAGCGAGGGATTGGAGGCCTTCAACCTCGCAACAGCTGCTTCATAGACGGGCGTCATCAGACGGATTTCAGACGGGCGGCTACCGGGCAGGACCAGCAGCAGGTTTGCATCCGGCGCTATGCTTCGCGACCGACGGAACTTGACCGGGTCTGCCGTCGACATATCCACGTGCAGGGCCTGAGACCCGACAACCGTGGTCGGCAAGCCTTCGCGCTCGAACCAGGGTGCGTCGAAAGCATAGAGCGCCAGCAGATGATCGACGGTGCTGGCCAGCGTCTTGGCTCTGCCTGGACGCGAGGCCCAGACCTGGGGGCCGACATATTTGATCAGAGGCACGCCAGGCAGTTGCGCGCGCAACGCCTTGGCGACGCGAATGGTGAAACCCCAGCTGTCGATCAGGACCACAGCATCGGGCCGCTCCGCCACGGCAAGAGCCGCGGTTTCGGCCACCCGCTGTTTGACCAGACCGTAGGCCTTGAGCCCCTCGATCCAGCCGAGGATCGACAGGGAGGCTATGTCGAAGGGACTGTCGATCCCCTGCTCGGCCATACGGGGCCCGCCGACCCCTACGAAGCGCGCATCCGGTCGCCTGGCCTTCAGGGCCGTGGCAAGGCCCGCACCGAGTGCATCGCCGGACGCCTCAGCGGCGACGAGCATGATCTTGAGTGGCTGGGTCACAGGCGGTCGTTGCCCGGTTCGCCCCAGACGAAGAGGCCGAGGCGATCCGCCGTAGCGACGATGGCGGAGCGATCGATCAGGATCAGCTTTCCTCCAATGCCTCCCACACCTGCCAGGCCGGCTGCAGCAGCCATCTCCAGGGTTCGCGTGCCGATGACCGGCATGTCCACCCGCAGGTCCTGGATGGGTTTGGGGGCCTTGCCCAGGGCGCCCTTGCGAGAAGGTTCAGACCCGCGCAGATCGGAGGGCAGGCCTGCGACACGGGCCAGCATGGAATCGGTGCCCTCCTGAGCCTCGACGGCCAAGACCAGGCCGTCGCAGACGACGGCCCCCTGCCCGATATCCAGTTCGCCTGCCTTCTCCGCAACATGCAGGGCCTTTCGCAGATCCGACAGCTGCTCCGGCGTCGGGTGGACAGCCCCCAGTGCGCCTGCGGTCAGCGTCTCGCCGCCCAGGATGTCGTCGGCCCCTTCGATCGCATAGCCTTCCTCCTCGAAGATCGACAGAATCTTGCGCAGCAAGGCGTCGTCGCCCTTCGTCGCGGCCGCCACAATTCCGGGCAGCAGAGTTGCGCCCTTAAAGTCAGGCTTCAACGCCTTGAAGTCCGGACGGTTGACTGTGCCGGCAAAACAGACCGCGTCGCACCCCGCCTTCTTCAACGCCGAGAGCGTCCGACCGATCTCGGCCATGCCCGCCTCGATGCCTGGGTATCGCGCCAGGTGCGGATCGGCGAACCCTGCCAGACGCACCACGAACACCGGTCGGCCCTCGGCCTCGCAGCGCGCAGCCACAGATACTGGAAGAGCCCCTCCCCCCGCGATCAGGCCCAGCTTGCCCCTCACAATCGCGTCCTCACCGTTCCGGCAAGGCGACGGGGCGCCGGGTGTCTTCACGGATGAAGGCGATAATCTCCTGAATTTCCGGCAGGTCGGCGTATGTCGCGGCGGCTGCGTCAAGCCTGTCAGAAAACAGCCCCTCGCCCTCGAAGATGTCGCGATAGGCGGCCAGAAGGCGGCGCACTGCATCCTTGCCATAGCCCTTGCGCTTCAGCCCGACCAGATTCAGCCCGTGCAGCCGCACGTGATTGCCCCAGGCCGAGCCGTAGGGGATGACGTCGCGCGTAACAGCCGACAGGCCGCCCACAATCGCGCCCTGCCCTATCCGCCCGAATTGATGCACCGCCGCCAGGCCACCCAGGAAGACCCGGTCGCCGACCCGCGCGTGCCCGCCCAGGGTGGCGTTGTTGGCAAAAGTGACATTGTCACCGACGACGCAATCATGGCCGACGTGGGCACCTGTCATGAACAGGCCGTTGGACCCGATCGTCGTCAGTTTCCGGTCCCCCGGCGTACCCCGATTGAAGGTTGAATGCTCGCGGATCGTATTGTTCTGGCCGATCTCCAGTGCCACGGGCTCGCCCTTGTAGCCACCATGCTGTGGGTCGCCGCCCATGACACAGAACGGGTGGATGGTTGTGCCAGCCCCTACCGTCGTATCTTGCTGGATCACCACATGGCTGGCGATATGGACACCTTCGGCCAGGACGACGTTCGGCCCGATGATCGTCCATGCCCCGATCTCGACACCATCGGCCAGTCGCGCACTGGCATCGACCTGGGCTGTCGGATGAATGCCCATCAGCTGGCGGGCTGATCGACAGTGACAACCATGGCCATGAATTCAGCCTCGGCGGCCAGCTTGCCGTCGATGAAGGTTTCACCCCGGAATTTGTAGGCATCGCCGCGGGCACGGGTCACCTTGACCTCCATGCGCAACTGGTCACCGGGGCGCGCGGGTTTGCGGAAGCGAACGCCGTCGATCGACATAAACATGATGACCTTGTCCGCCACGGCCACATCCATCGTCTTGGACATCAGGAGCGCGCCGGTCTGAGCCATCGCCTCAACGATCAGAACGCCGGGCATGACGGGATCGATGGGGAAATGGCCGGGGAAAAAGGGCTCGTTGTGGGTGACGTTCTTGATGCCCGTAATCGACGTCGCGGGAACGAAGTTCTCGGCCTTGTCGACCAACAGAAAGGGGTAACGGTGCGGCAGGCGGCGCATCACCTCGGCATAGTCTATGTTGATGCTGGTGGTCGTGTCGGTCATTCCTGGGCTCTCTGAGCGTGGGCGCCTACGAACGCGCCTTTCCCGAGACCTGTTTGGCGAGCCAGATCGCTTCGCGCAAGGATTGTCGCAGGGGTTTAGCCGGATATCCGGACCAGGTTTCGCCCGGCGGTATGTCAGCCAGAACGCCGGCTCCGCCCGCGACACGGGCACCGGTCCCAATGGTGATGTGGTCGCCGACCCCCGCCTGGCCGCCGAACATGACATTGTCACCGACGGTGACGGAGCCGGAGATTCCGGTGTGGGCGGCCATCAGGACATTGCGGCCGATCACACAATTATGGCCGATCATCACGAGATTATCGATCTTGGAGTTCTCGCCAATGACGGTGTCGTCGTAGGCTCCCCGATCGATGCAGGTGTTGGCACCGATGGTGACGCCATCCTGAATGATCACCCGACCCAGCTGGGGGATGTCGATAGGCCCGGAACTGGAACCCGCAGCGCCGAAACCGGCCTCGCCTATACGCGCGCCGGCGTAGAGACGAACCCGGTCGCCAATCAAGGCGAAACCGATGCTGACATTGGAGCCGATCTGACAATCCCGGCCAATCTGGACACCCGGGCCGATGACTGTATTCGCCCCGATGCGAGTACCCCGACCAATACGAACACCCGCGCCGAGGACGACTCCCGGCTCTAACATCACCGTGTCATCCTCTGCCACATCGGCAAGATCCGACTGTAGATCCAGGACCAAGGGCCGGTGGAACAACGAAGCGGCCCGCGCCCAGGCCGCCTGAGGCTCGCGAGAAACGATCACCCCTGCGTCGGCCGAAGCTTTCTCGATGGCAAAGTCTGGCAGGATCACGCACGCGGCCTGGCTGTCGGCGAGAGCAGGCAGGAAACGCTTGTCACTCAGGAAGGCGACATCAGTCGAGGAGGCACCGGCCAAAGGCGCTACGGCGGAGACCTTTCGATCTCCGCCGCGAAAAACCTCACCGCCGATCCGCTTCGCCAGTTCGTCGACACCGAGGCAATCGACAGCTTTCTGAAAGAAGCGCGGATCAGGCATTGCAGAGCGGCCTATTGCTGCGGTTGGGCCGGCGGCGTCATGCGATTAAAGGAGAGCGACGGAAGGGCTGCATTAAGGCGCTCGATGGCCGTTGGCGTAATATCCATTGCCGGATTAGCGCTATAGACGGCAGTACGATTCAGCAGAACACTGCAGCCACGTTCCTGATAGAGCGCGATTACGATTGGCTCGACAGCAGTTCCGATGGCTTGCAGTTGCATGCCCTGCGTATACTGGAGTTCATTGCGACGGGTCTGCTCCAGTTGTTGCGCCTCTTCGGCGCGCGTTTGAAGGGCGCGACGACGTGAACCGTCTGCATCTGCGGCTTCACCGCCCTGCTGAAGCGACTGTACCTCGGTCTGAATCGCCGAAGCATAAGGGGCCAGTTCGCCCTGCACTTCGGTCAGCAAACGTTGCATCCCTGTCTGGACGGACTGGCCAGCGGTGGAACGCGCCAGAACTTCTTCGTTGTCATAGACGCAGATGCCGGCAATCGGGGCACCATGCGTGATATTGGCAGTTTGGGCGGCGGCCGAACCTGCGGCCAGCGAAGCAAGGGCAAATGCCCCAATAGCGATCAGTTTCATGGTCTACCTTTAATAACGGCGGGAGCCGTATTCTAGAACTGTGTGGAAGTCGAGAAACGGAAGGTTTCGGTGCGATCGTATTCTTCGGAACCAATGATCTGGCTAAGATCGAAACGAATTGGCCCCATGGGCGATCTCCAGTGGATGCTGACACCTGCAGATGCACGCAATCTCAGCTCATCAACGATATTCGGATCAGTCACCCCTTGATCAGTTACCGTGTACCGGTCATCGAGCGCGCCCAGCGTTCCGACATCCACGAACAGTTCGGTGCGTATACCGTATTGTTCCGGAAGGAAGTTTGGCACCGTCAACTGGACTGTACCGATCGCATAAAAATTGCCACCCAGAGCATCCTGAGTTGTCAGGTCTCGCGGACCAAGACCGGCCGTTTCAAATCCGCGGAAGCTGTTGCCACCCTTGAAGAAGCGATCATTGATCCGAATTGGATCGCCACCCCATCCACTAATATATCCTGCCGAAGCGGTGGTCGACACGATCCAGGAAGGCGTGATGCCCCAATAGGCCGACACGTCAGCTTCGGTCTTGAGATAGTTTACGTCCCCACCAATACCAGCAAGATCCTGGCGCAGGGTTCCCGTCCAGCCCCGGGTCGGCCGTATCGGGTCATTCCTGCGGTCGACCAGTAGCGTGTAGCCCGCCGATGAGTTGAGGAACGACCCGATTTGGTCGCAAAGCGCGTTGGAACCTGCGCCATTCACTCCACAAAACCCATTAGGAACAATAACTTCGTCGCTTTTCAGGAAATAACGACCACTCAACAAAGTGTAGCCGTTGAGAGGATAGGATAGCCTCAGGCCACCACCTGTCGAACGGTAGTCGTAAGACGAGAACTCACTGAGGTCGTACCGTGAGTGGAATGCATCAAAGCCGGCGCGCAAGTCGCGCCCCAGGAATTTCGGTTCCGTAAAGCGGAAGTCGACTTGTTGGCGCAACGCCCCCCATTCGACGCGGGCCACGACGTTCTGACCCCGACCTCGAAAGTTGCGCTCCGTGATGCCCAGGTTGACCACGAAACTATCGACCGAGCTGAAACCGGCACCAACCGAGAGCTCGCCGGTGGGCTGTTCCTCGACCGTAACGTTGACAACCGAACGGTCAGGTGCCGAACCACGCGCCTCCTCGACCGTGACGTCCTTGAAGAAGCCCAGAGCCCGCAGATTATTACGAGACCGCTCCAGCAGGGTTCGATTGAAAGCGTCACCCTCGCTCAATGTCAGTTCGCGCCGGATGACGTTGTCCAGGGTGCGCGTGTTACCAACGATGTTGATGCGGTCGATGTAAACTCGCTGCCCCTCCTTCACATTGAAGGTGACATCGACGGTATCGGTTTCCGGATTGGCCCGGAAAGTGGGTTCGATTTCCACGAAGGCGTAGCCCGCCGACCCCGCCGCAAATGTCAGGGCGTCCACCGCCGTCTCGATCTTGTCGCTCTCATACAACTGACCGGAAGCGATGGGCAAAAGCAGCTTCAGAAAATCAGGATTAAGGCGGTCGTTTTCAGTGACGATGTCGATCTCGCCGAAATTGTACCGATCGCCTTCGTTGACAGTGATGGTTATGCCAAACGCGCTGTCGTCAGGCGCGAGCTCGCTGATCGCCGACAAAACTCGGAAGTCATAATAGCCACGATTGGTGTAGAACTTGCGCAATTGTTCGCGGTCGTAGTCCAAACGATTTGGATCATAGTTGTCGTTGGACGTGAACAGCTTGTACCAGGCCGACTGCTCGGTCACCATGACCTCACGAAGGTCATTGTCGGAAAAGGCGCTGTTGCCCAAGAAGGTTATAGACCGAACGCCTGTTTCAGGACCTTCATTGATCTCGAAAACCACATCTACACGGTTCTGATCCAGCTGGACCAGCTTGGGCGTCACGGTTGCCGAGATACGGCCCGACAAACGATAAAGTTCGACGATCTTTCCAACGTCTTCCTGTACGCGGGCCCGGGTATAGATACCGCGGGGTCGAATAGTGACCTCTTCCGTCAACTTGGTAGTGGCAATCGCGCTATTACCTTCGAAGGTCACCTGGTTGATGATCGGGTTCTCAACGATCTCGACAATCAGGTCACCGTTCTGAACGCCCAGTTGGACATCGGCAAACAGTTGCGTGCGGGTCAGGGTACGCACTGCAACGTCCAGAACCGCCGCATCGACCGTGTCGCCCGGCTGGATCGGCAGGTAGGACAGGATGGTTGTCTGGTCGATGCGCTGGGCCCCGCGCACCAGGATGCGGTTGATGACCAGCCGCTCCTCTTGCGGCTGTGGCGCAGCCTGAACCGCAGTGGCGTTCTCGAC
Source organism: Brevundimonas sp. (assembly GCF_041648055.1). GTDB lineage: Bacteria > Pseudomonadota > Alphaproteobacteria > Caulobacterales > Caulobacteraceae > Brevundimonas. The sequence goes on along the minus strand of NZ_JBAZPS010000003.1, from coordinate 112,731 downwards.
GGTGATCGGGCCGGTCGCTGGCGCGGTCTGGGCAAAGGCGGGACTGGCAAGCCCCGCCGCCAAGGCGATAGCCATCAGGCTGGGGCTGAGGCCGCGGGCGAAACGGAGGGTGGACGCATCGTGTCGGATCATACGGGAAACCATCGGGGGCTGGCGTCGGCTCATGCGAGCCCGCCGAGGAATTTGAACAGGCTCAGCTTCTGCAGGTCGTTCCAGGTGGCGAACAACATCAATCCCGCCAGCAAAGCAAGACCGACCCGGTAGCCGACCTCCTGAACGCGCGCGGGGACTGGCCTGCGTGCCACAGCTTCATAGCCGTAGAACAACAGATGGCCCCCGTCGAGGACGGGAATCGGCAGGAGGTTTAGAAAGCCCATTCCGATCGAAACTATGGCGCCGAAATAAATCAGCGTCAGGACGACCGCCTGAACCTGGGTACCGAGATCAGTCGAGACCGACGCCGCCTGCTGGGTGATGCCACCGGCGGCTTTGGCGATCCCAACCGGACCGTTCAGCAGGTCGCCTGATTCTTTGCCGGCAAAGATGCGGCCCAGATATGTGACGGTGCCATTCAGTGTGGAGCCAAAAATGTCGGCACCCTTTTCAGCAGCCTGGATCGGATTGAGGCGGCGAGAAGTGACGTCCTGCGGCAGCGCCCCAAGAGCCAAGCCAATTCGGGCCACACGGATGCGGCCAGCCACGGCATTATCTTCCATTTGACGTAAGGGCGTTGCGACCAGGGTCACAAGCTGGCCAGCCCGCTCAACAGTGAAAGTTACAGGATCATTGGCGCTGAGCACCACCGCCTGGGTGACCTCGGCTCCCTCCTGAACCGCACGGCCGTTGACCGTCAGAATCAGGTCACGAGGCTGGAATCCGGCACTCGCGGCCGGGCTGTTGGGTGCAACGGCCATGACGCGAGGCGCGGCGATCTGCTCGCCTACGACGCTGAACAACAAGGTCAGCAGCACCATGGCCAGAACGAAGTTGGCCGCAGGCCCCGCAGCCGTGATCAGGGCGCGCTGCCAGACTGGCTTGAAGTGGAAATAGTCGCGCTCGGCTCCGGCCCCTTGGTCGGTCACCAGGCGCTGACGCAGTTCAGCCAACCCAGCTGCATCGGGCACGCTGGCGGCGTCCAGATCCCCGGAAAACTTGACGTAACCCCCCAGTGGCAGCCAGGCGAAGCGCCATTCGGTGCCGTGTTTGTCCGTGCGGCTGAAGATCGCCTTGCCGAAGCCGATCGAAAACCGGTCGATTTTCACGCCGCATGCCCGGGCGACCCAGAAATGGCCCAGCTCATGGATCGTGACAATCGTCGTTAGCACAACCAAAAAGGCCGCGATCGAGATCAGTATCTGGCCGATGAAGGCGATCATTCGGTCGTCATCTCCCCGTGACGGCTCACGCCGCCTTGTTCAGCCTGAGAACGACCGCTTCGGCCGCCTGCCTGGCCATCTTGTCGATGGCCAGGGCAGAATCGCAGGCATCCCCATGATCAGGGAGCGTAACCGATCCCGTCATCTGTTCCACGGTGTCGGCGACGACTGCGGCAATATTGAGAAAGGCCAGTCGCCGATCCAGAAACGCCAGGGCCGCGACCTCATTGGCGGCGTTGAAGACGATGGGTGCTATGCCCCCGGCCGTCAGCGCCTGACGTGCCAGAGCCAGGGCCGGAAACCTGTCTTCGTCCGGGGCCTCGAACGTCAGCCGGCCAAGAGCGGCGAGGTCCAGCTTTGGCGCCTTCCAGGCCAGGCGGTCAGGCCAGGCCAGGGCGCAGGCGATCGGCGTCTTCATGTCTGGTGGCCCCATCTGGGCCAAGGTCGAACCATCGACGTATTCGACCAGGCTGTGGATGATCGATTCAGGATGGACGACCACGTCGATCCGCTCGGCGGGCATGTCGAACAGATAGGCCGCCTCGATCATTTCCAGGCCCTTGTTGGCCATGGTCGCGCTGTCGACCGAAATCTTGGCCCCCATGCTCCAGTTGGGATGCGCGACGGCCTGTTCGGGCGTGATGGCGGTCAGGGCAGAACGCGGCATGGTGCGGAACGGCCCACCCGACGCGGTCAGGATCAGTCGCGCGACCTGTTCCGGTGCCTGATTGGGAAACACTTGAAAGATTGCAGAATGTTCGGAATCGACCGGGATTAACCGACCGCCAGCCGCCCTCACCCGCTGGATCAGAGCCGGGCCGCAGCAGACAAGGCTTTCCTTGTTGGCCAGGGCCAGGGTCGCGCCGGTCGTGGCCGCCGCCCAAGCCGACCGCAGTCCCGCCGCGCCGACGATGGAGGCCATGATCCAGTCCGCAGGTCGGGTCGCAGCCTCGACTACGGAGTCGTCGCCTGCTGCGACCTCGATGCCGGTGCCCGCCAATGCGTCACGCAAATCGTTAAGCCGCGTAGGGTCGGCCGTCACGGCAATACGCGGCTTCCAGCGCCGGGCCTGTTCGGTCAGACGGGCGATATTGGCCCCGCCGGTCAGAGCCTCGACCTCGAACGCGCCCGTCCCTGACCGCTCGGCCTGATCCATCAACTCAAGCGTCGAACAGCCGACCGAGCCGGTGGAACCCAGGACTGTGACCCTTCGACGAATCATGCGCCGCCACACCAATGAATGGCGATCAGACGTCCACACGCGACCACGACGACTGCGAACATCAGACCATCCACCCGGTCCAGCAGACCTCCGTGCCCAGGGATCAGATTGCCGGCGTCCTTGACGCCATAACGGCGCTTCAGCGCCGATTCCCACAGGTCACCGGCCATGGTGGCGACGGCGGCGGTGAAGCCCAGCAGTGCTCCCCAGACCGCGCCTAGTCCCATGTCGGGCCAGAACGAGAACCACACCGGAAATCCGCCTGCCATGATTGCGCCGGCCATGGTTCCGGCTGCCAGCCCCCCGATGAAGCCGGACCAGGTCTTGTTGGGCGAAAACCGCGGCCACAGCTTGGGCCCGCCAATCAGACTGCCGGCCAGATAGGCCATGATGTCCGACGACCAAGCGATCACGAAGGCAAAAACTGTCCAGGCCAGGCCGATGGCTGTATCGCCGTCTCGCAACCAGATCAGCAGAACCGCAGGCCAGCCGAGATAAAGCACACCATAGGCGGCATCCAGCGCCTCCTGCCCCCGGCTGCGGGCATAGACGCCCGCCGCCATTGCGCCGAACACAAGCAGCACGAGCGCCAGCGACAGCTGGTTGGCATAGGCGGAAATGACACCCGCCATCAGACCGAAACCGACCGCTCCGGCCATGACCCGCCAGGCGCGTGAGGCACTCATGGTCGACCATTCGACGGCCAACAAGCCGCAAGCCAGCAGCATCAACCCCAGGAACCACAGCCCACCGAGCCAGATCGCCAGAACGGCGGCCGGGGCCAGCACGATCGCAGAGGCGGCTCTCAGCCCGATGTCACCGGCGCGAACCGCCATCAGCCGGTCGCGAGCGCCGGAGCGGTCGACGATGCTACGCCTCCGAACCGACGGTCCCGGTTCAGATACTGCTGCACCACATCGGCCAGAGCGGCTGGCCCATAATCGGGCCACAGCACATTCTGATAGACCAGTTCGGCATAGGCCGCTTCCCACAACAGAAAGTTCGAAAGCCTCTGCTCACCTGACGTGCGCACAATCACATCCACCGGGGGCGCGCCTGCACCGGACAAACCAAGGGCCAGTGCTTCCTCGTCCAGGGGACCAGTCGCCTCGCCAGCCAGCACGCGCTCGACATAGCGCTGGGCCGCATCGACGATGTCGGCGCGGCCGCCGTAGTTGAAGGCCACTTGCAGCAGGAATCTGTCGTTGTGCGCCGTCGTGGCCTCGGCTCGCTCGACGATGGCGGCGATGTCGGCGGGCAGGCCCGTGCGGCGACCCAGGACGCGCACGCGGACGCCTTCCTTCTCCAGCCGCTTGAGGTCGCTGGCCACATAGGAGCGGACCAGACCCATCAGATCGATGACTTCTTCCGCCGGACGCCGCCAGTTCTCGGTCGAGAAGCCGAACACCGTCAGGCAGCGGATGCCGAGCTCGGGCGCGGCCTGGACCGTGCGCTTCAAAGCCTGCACGCCCTCACGGTGCCCCATGGCGCGCGGCAGCCCACGCGCTTCGGCCCAGCGCCCGTTGCCGTCCATGATCAGGGCGACGTGGTGGGGGCCGGGTTTGCCGGACGGGACGGAATAGGCGGGACTGTCCATGGGCACAGACAGGTCGGACGTGGGCGTCAGAGACGGGGCGTCAGACCTGCATGATCTCCTGTTCCTTGATCTTCAGGGCCTCGTCGACGCGCTTGATGGCGGCATCGGTGTCCTTCTGGACGTCGGCTTCCATCTTCTTCTGCTCATCCTGGCTGATGTCACCAGCCTTTTCGGCCTTCTTGAGATCGTCATTGGCATCGCGGCGCACGTTGCGAACGGAAATCTTCTGCTGCTCGGCATATTTCCCGGCCAGCTTGGCCAGTTCCTTGCGGCGCTCCTCGGTCAGGGGCGGCACGGGAATGCGCAGGGTCTGACCGTCCACGATGGGGTTCAGGCCCAAGCCTGCGGCGCGAATCGCCTTCTCGACTGGGCCAACCATCGACTTGTCCCAGACGCTGACCGAAATCATGCGCGGCTCAGGCACGCTGATGGCCGCGACCGAGTTGAGCGGCGAGTTGGAGCCGTAGGCCTGCACCTGCACCGGATCCAGCAGGCCGACGTTGGCCCGACCGGTCCTCAGGCCATTGAACTCTTCTTTGAGCGCGGCGACTGCCTTGTCCATGCGGTCGCGGTAAGTCTTCAGGTCGGGCTTGGCCATGGTCGGTTTCTCTCGTCGTTTCTTGTCGTGCGCCAGCGGGCCGGTCAGGCGGCCTTGTCGGAGGACGATATCACGGTGAACGTGCCTTCGCCCGTCAGAGTGCGGCGGAGCGAATTATCTTCCCGGATCGAGAAGACCACGATCGGGATGCCGCTGTCACGCATCAGGGCGATCGCCGAGGCGTCCATGACCTTCAGGTCCCGCGCCAGCACATCGTGATAGGTCAGGGTCTCGTACCGGGTCGCCGATTTGTCCTTCTTGGGATCAGCCGTGTAAACGCCGTCCACGCTGGTGCCCTTCAGCAAGGCGTCGCAGCCCATTTCGGCGGCGCGCAGGGCGGCACCGGAATCGGTGGTGAAGAACGGCGCACCGACACCGGCGGCAAAGATCACCACCCGCCCCTTCTCGAGATGACGCAGGGCCCGGCGGCGCACATAGGGCTCGGCCACGGCATTCATGGTCAGGGCGCTCTGCACCCGGGTCTGGACGCCGATCTTCTCGAGCGCCGCCTGCATGGCCAAGGCATTCATGACCGTGGCCAGCATGCCCATATAGTCGGCCGTGGCACGTTCCATGTCGCCAGCCGCCTTGGACAGGCCCCGGAAGATGTTGCCACCGCCGATAACCAGGCAAATCTCGATGCCTTCACGCGCAACATCCGCCACGGCCTGGGCCACCGTCGCCACCGTCTTCTGATCGATGCCGTAAGCCTGATCGCCCATCAGCACCTCGCCCGACACCTTCAGCAGGACGCGCTTGTATCGGAACTCTGAGGGGGCGTCGGGCATACTGGACCTTGGGGCAAACGGATTCGGCTCCTTATAGGTAGGGCCGCGCCGGGATTCAAAGCCTACCAGCAGTCCGCGCCGATTCCCGGCGCCCTGATTGCCAGCAGAATACGGCTACGCTGCTCGGCCGTCATGGCCCCCGACCGCTCCAGGATGCATCCGACCACGGTGTTGGAGTTTGGGGCCAGCAGACCATAGCGCAGGCCGCTGGCGTCCAGCTCGGCCCTCGCCCGCGCCAGATCGGCGGACGCGGCGGCGACCGCCGCCGGGTCGTTCGTGATCAGCGTCATCTCATGCAGCGCCTGACCCGAGCTGGGAAAGTCGTAGGCGTCCGGATCATAGACGGCCACGCGCGCGCCCAGACGATCGCCATCCGGCAGATCCGGATCGAACTTGGCGTTCTGGCTGGCTGAAAAGGCGATGGCCGGCCCGCTCTCCGGCACCACCAGGATATAGGCGTGGCGCGGGAACATCAGATAATGCGCCGGCCATTTGGTCACGCGCACCCACGGATCACCGTCCGGCCCCAAGGCATGAGCCCCGACATAGACGCCCGACGGCAAAGTCCGACCGTCGATCCGGTCGAACTGCTTAAGAATGTAGTCGGCCATCACGTGGTCAAGCAGGAACACGCCCTGTTCGGCTTCGCGCACGAAATGACGGTGAATGTCGTCGGCAGACGGATCGGAGCCAAGCTCTTCGCCATGAACGGCCGCAAACGCCGTGGCCGACACGGCGCGTCCGTCCGCCGGGCTGAACCACAGGCCGCGCACCTCGTCGATCATGCGATCGGCGGGATTGCTGCCCCGGAACGTCGTCAGACTGAGCGTCAGATTCACCAGAGCGAACAGGACGATTAAGCCGACTACGGACTGGAACAGGATCAGCGCCCATTTGCGCCACCCATGCAGAGGGTGACGCGCATGGCGGACACGGTCCAGTGCCTTGGCCCCTGTCACCTTCAACCGCGCGCGCCCCCGACCCTGCATCTGCCTAGAGCCGCAGGATGACCGTCTCCACGATGGGGCGACGATCCCAGATCTGCTGGCTGGCCTTCTTGAGCGCACGCGACACAGCCTGTTCGATGACCATTTCGTCTTCCAGGGCTGGGCCCTTCAACTTGCCGACCGCGACCTCGACCCGTTCGGCCAGATCATCCAGCGCATCGCCCAGCGGACGCTCCGCATCACCGGGCAGGCCGATGGAGCGGACGTCGATGTCGCTGACGATCTTGCCGCGCTTGTCCATCGCAAAGCTCACGATCAACACGCCGTTGTTGGAGGCATGACGGCGCTCGTGCATGGCCTCGCCCTGTTCGGTGACCAGACGACCGCCGTCGACGTACAGGCGACCGTGCGGAACCTCGTCGATAATGGCGGCAGGCCCGGGGGCGAGGCGCACCATGTCACCATTACGGGGCGTCACCGTCTCGGCCACGCCCAGATCCTTGGCCATATTGGCGTGTTCGGCCAGGTGGCGGCGCATGCCGTGGGTGGGCACGGCGATCTTCGGTCGCGCCCAGGCGTACATCTGCTTCATCTCATCGCGGCACGGGTGGCCAGAGACGTGGACGTGCGGGTGATCCTTCTCGGTGTAGAGCCGCACCCCGCGGTCCGCGAGCCGGTCCTGCAGGGCCGCGATCGAGAGCTCGTTTCCGGGAATGACCCGCGACGAGAAGATGCAGTGGTCGCCCAGACCCAGCTTGATGACCGGGTGGGTTCCCTGCGAGGCACGAGACAGGGCGGCGCGGTCCTCGCCCTGGCTGCCGGTGCACAGGTACAGGATCTCATCCGCCGGCCAGACGCGAGCTTCTTCCTCTGACAGGATGCGCTGGCTGTCGCCGAACAGGCCGACATGTTTCGCCGCCGCCGTGATCTTGTGCATCGACCGGCCAGCCAGGGCCACGCGGCGTCCGGCCAGTTGCGCGGCCTTCATCACACTGACCATCCGCGCGACATTGGAGGCAAAGCAACCGACCGCGATCCGGCCCTTCTTCAGGCTGCCGATCAGTTCGATCAGACCGGCCTGCGCATCCAGTTCTGACCCCGCCTGCCCCTCGACGAAGACGTTGGTGGAATCGCACACCATGGCCAGCAGGCCTTCGTCGCCAAGCTTGGTGATGGCCGCAATGTCGATCGGCTGACCGATGACCGGCGTGGGGTCCAGCTTCCAGTCGCCGGTATGAAAGACCGTGCCCAGCGGCGTCTTGATGGCCAGGGCGTTCGGCTCGGCGATCGAGTGGGTCATGGTGATCATCGTCACCTGGAACGGGCCCAGATCGATGGTCCCCGACAGGGGCACCTCGACAATCTTCACCTGATCCAGCACCCCTGCCTCGCGCAGCTTCTCGCGGATCAGGAAGGCGGTGAAGGGCGTCGCATAGATCGGAGCCTTGATGCGCGTCCACAGCCAGCCCAGCGCGCCGATGTGGTCCTCATGCGCATGGGTCAGGACAATGCCACGAATGTTCTCGCCGTCCAGAAACTCTGGATCTGGCACGATCACGTCGACGCCGGGCGTCGACAGGTCGCCGAAGGTGACGCCCACGTCGACAATCAGATATTCGCGGTTCGTCTCCGGCCCGTAGCCGTAGACATTCAGGTTCATTCCGATTTCGCCCGAACCGCCGAGCGGTATGAAGACGAGTTCGTCGTTTGTGTTCTTTTTCATGTGTCCTTGGGGGGAGTGTTCCGCCGCCAGATTTCCAGCAGGCCGCGGATGGTCAGGTCCGGATCGAACCGGTCGATTGATGTCGTTGCGCCTTCGAACAGGCTGGCCACGCCGCCCGTTCCGATGACGGTCATGGGAGCGCCCCACTCGTTTTTCATGCGCGCCACCAGGCCTTCGATCAGGGCGATATAGCCCCAGAAGACGCCGGACTGCATGTTGGAGACGGTGTCCTTGCCGATGACTTTCGCAGGCTTTTGAATGGCGATGCGGGGCAACATTGCGGCGGCCTCGTGCAGAGCCTGCAGCGACAGGTTGACGCCGGGCGCGATAATGCCGCCCTCGAACGCCCCGTCGGCGGCTACGACATCGAAGGTGGTCGCTGTGCCGCTGTCGATCACAATCAGGTCGCCGGGATAGACCAGATGCGCCCCGATGGCGTTGACCAGCCGGTCGGCCCCGGCCTCGCTGGGCTTGTCGATGCGCGCGGCAATGCCCAGGTCGACGTTCTCGCCGATGACCATGGGTTCGACATTCAGATAGCGCCTCGCCAGGTTGCGCAGGTTGAAGATCGACTGCGGCACCACGCTGGAGATGATACAGCCATCCAGCTGGCTGATCGACAGGTCGCGCATGGTCAGCAGCTGATGCAGCCAGACGGCATATTCATCCGCTGTGCGGTTGGCATAGGTCGAGGTCCGCCACTGCGCGATCCATTCGGATCCGTCATGGATCGCGAACAGGGTGTTGGTATTGCCTTGCTCGATCGCCAGCAGCATCAGGCAGCTTCCCCAAAGAAGACATCGCCAGCCGAGATCAGCCGCAGCGATCCGTCGCCCAGTCGCAGTTTCAGGGCACCGTCGGCGGCCACGCCCTCGGCCCGGCCCTCGACCGTTTCATGCCCCAGACGCGCGACGGCAGGACCGTTGAGCCCCGGCGTGCGCGCGGCCCAGGCGTCGAGGATGGGCTGGAAGCCGAGCGTCTCCCAGCGGTGCAGCCAGACGGCAAAGGCCTCGGCCAACTGATGCGCGGCCACCTCGACCGTCGGCGGCGCGGCGACACCGGCAGCCAGATGATCGACCAGAGCCGTCGCGGGCCGCTCTGTTCCCTGCGGCGAATGGGCCAGATTGACGCCGATCCCGACCGCCAGCCACAGCCCACCGGACGCATGCGCTCCGGACTCGACCAGAATGCCCGAGGACTTCACGCCCGCCAGCATCACATCATTGGGCCATTTGCTCGTGACCAGCGACGGCGGCGCATACCGATCCAGCAAATCGGCGACAGCCAGGGCCGCGATGAAGGTGATTTGCGCCGCCTCGGCGGGCGAGTTGTTCACAATGTGGAGCAGGGTGGCGAACAGATTACCGTCCTGACTGGCCCAATCGCGGCCGCGCCGCCCACGGCCCTGCGTCTGACAACGGGCGGTGATCCACAGCGGCCCCGCCTCCCCTGCCTCGGCCCGACGCCGCGCCTCGGCATTGGTCGAGTCGAGCTGGTCGAACAGCAGGACGGGGGCCGCGTCCACCCTAGCCGGCGTTGAAGCTGGTCGCGGCGACGCGGCTCAGCGGCTCGATCCACGTCAGGCCGATGATGACCAGCGGAAAGGCGAAGGCGGCACCGGCAACGGCGATCGTCCTGGCCTCGACCGGGGCGGCATCGAACGGCACCTCATCCACCGGCGGATCGAACCACATCAGCTTGATGATCCGCAGATAGTAGAAGGCGGCCACGACCGAGGCGACCAGACCGGCGGTCGCCACCATCCAGTAGCCGGCATCCACGGCGGCACCGAAGACATAGTATTTGCCCCAGAAGCCCGATAACGGCGGCATGCCCAGCACCGACAGCGACAGCACCGTCAGGGCGATGGCCGTCACCGGCCGCGTCCGCCTCAGCCCCGCCAGATCGGCGATGGTCCGCACCGGCTTGCCGCCCTTGGACAGCGACAGCAGGATGGCGAAGAAGCCCAGCTGGTCCACGACATACAGGGTCATGAACATCAGCATGGCCTGCAGGCCCGCCTCCGTCCCCGCCGTGATACCCAGCAGGGCGTAGCCGATGTTGGCGATCGACGAATAGGCCAGCAGGCGCTGGATGTTCTTTTGCGCCAGACCGCCGAACGCACCGACGGCGAACGAAATCAGCGAGATCAGCACCAGCACCTGGGCCCACTGATCGTGCGAGCCGGCAAAGCCGTCGATCAGCACGCGCGCAACCAGAACCATGGCCGCCATCTTGGGAGCGGTGGCAAACAGGGCCACGACCGGGGTCGGCGCGCCCTCATAGACGTCGGGCGTCCACATATGGAACGGCGCGGCCGAGATCTTGAACGCCAGGCCGCAGATCACGAAGACCAGGCCGAAGACCAGACCGACGGACGGATTCTGGGCCGCATAGGCTGCGATCTCCTGGAAGTTCATCGAGCCGGTGAAACCGTAGACCAGGCTGGCCCCGTACAGCAGCAGGCCGGACGACAGGGCCCCCAGCACGAAATACTTCAGGCCCGCCTCGGACGCCTTCAGGTCGTCGCGGTGGAAGGCGGCCAGCACATACAGCGCCAGCGAATGCAGCTCGATCCCGACATACATGGAGATCAGGTCGCCCGAGGACGCCATCATGCCCATGCCCGCCGAGGCCAGGACGATCAGGATGGGATATTCAAACCGCGCGATCTTCGCCCGCTGCATCCAGCCGCCACCCAGCACGATACAGACCGCGCTGGACAGGAAGATGATCGCCTTGCCGTAGACGGCCAGCGGATCGGCCACATAGGCCCCGTTGAACGCCTGGCCCAATGGGCCGGTCACGGTCACGGCGGTAGCGGCGACCAGCAGGGCCACCGACAGGATCGAGACCAGGCGGGCGCTCTTCTCGCCCATGAAGGCTCCGAGCATCAGCAGCACCAGCCCACCGACGGCTAGCGTGCCTTCCGGCGCGGACAGTTGAAGGGCGGGAATCAGATCTTGCATGATGGTCTCACCCGCCGATCACAGCGCGATAGGTGGCGGTCAGCGCCTCGACCGAGGCGGCGGTATAGTTCAGCACCAGACCCGGCTGGACGCCCAGCCAGATGGTCCCGACGATCAGCGGCACGAACAGCGCCAGCTCGCGCTTGTCGATGTCGGCGATGGTCTTCAGCGCCGGATTGACGATCTCGCCGAACATGACGTTGCGATACAGCGTCAGGGCATAGATGGCCGACAGGATGACGCCCGAGGCCGCCACGAAGGCCGCCCAGGTCGAGACCTGATAGACGCCGGTCATCGTCAGGATTTCCCCGATGAAGCCCGAGGTGCCCGGCAGGCCGACATTGGCCATGGTGAACATCAGGAAGATGGCCGCGAACCATGGCATGCGATTGGTCAGGCCGCCGTAGAAGGCGATTTCTCGCGTGTGCATGCGGTCATAGACGACGCCGACGCACAGGAAGAGCGCGCCCGAGATCAGGCCGTGGCTCAGCATCTGGAACACCGCGCCCTGAACGCCCGTGTCGTTGCCCGCGAAGATGCCCATGGTCACGAAGCCCATGTGGGCCACCGATGAATAGGCGATCAGCTTCTTGATGTCCGTCTGACGGAAGGCGACCAGCGAGGTGTAGACGATGGCGATCACCGACAGGGCAAACACCAGCGGCGCGAACATCTGGGACGCCAACGGAAACATCGGGATGTTGAACAGAATGAAGCCGTAGCCGCCCAGCTTCAGCAGGATGCCGGCCAGGATGACCGAGCCTGCCGTCGGGGCCTGAACGTGGGCGTCCGGCAACCAGGTGTGCACCGGCCACATCGGCATCTTCACTGCAAACGAGGCGAAGAAGGCCAGCCACAGCAGCGGCTGATAGCGGGCGTCGAACACGTGTTCCTTCAGTGCCGGAATGCTGGTCGTGCCCGCATCCTGGGCCATCCACAGCATGGCCAGCAGCATGAGGACGGACCCCAGCAGGGTGTAGAGGAAAAATTTGTACGAGGCATAGATGCGGTTGGCCCCGCCCCAGATGCCGATGATCAGGAACATCGGCACCAGGGTGCCCTCGAAGAAGATGTAGAACAGGAACAGGTCCAGCGAGGTGAACACCCCGATGACCAGCGTCTCCAGCACCAGGAAGGCGATCATGTATTCGACCACGCGGTCGGTGATGGTCTTCCAGCTGGCCAGAATGCAGATCGGCATCAGGAAGGCCGTCAGCAGCACGAACAGGATCGAAATCCCGTCCACGCCCATGTGGTATTCCGCGCCGACGAACCAGACGTAGCGTTCCACGAATTGATAGGCCGCGCTGGACTGATCGAACGCACCGACCAGCACGACCGACAGAGCCAGGGTGACCAGGGTCGTGCCCATGGCAATCCAGCGCGCGGCATTGTCGGCCCCGGCCTTGTTGAACAGGCGCGACAGCAGGATCACACCCCCGCCGATCAGCGGCAGGAAGGTGATGATGCTGAGGATGAAGGGGATCTGGGGCAAGATCAGGCTCCCCACGAAGTGATGGCATAGGCCAGGAAACCGACCAGGCCGATCAGCATGACAAAGGCGTAGAAATAGACTTGGCCGGACTGGAAGCGGGCCAGACCGCCGGCGAACCGGCGCGACAGCCAGGCGACGCCATTGGGCCCGCCGCCGTCGATGATCCGCACATCGCCGACCTTCCAGAACAAATCACCCAGCCCCTTGGCCCCGCGGACGAAGACAAAGGCGTACAGCTCGTCGAAATACCACTTGTTGTACAGGAAGCCGTGGATGACCCCGCCCCTGTCGGCCATCCGCTTGGCCATGCCTTCCTTCAGCACATAGATCCAGAAGGCGAAGGCGGTGCCGATCAGCGTCAGGATCAACGGCGACCACTTCACCCAGGTCGGCACATAGTGGCTTTCGTGCAGCACGTGGTTGGCCTCGGCCACGAAGATCGCACCACGCCAGAAATGATGCTCGTGATCCCCGATGAAGCTGGGCGCGAAGACCAGACCGGCGGCCACGGCCCCGATGGACAGCACGATCAGCGGCACCAGCATGACCCACGGGCTCTCATGCGGCTTCAGCGGGCCGTGATGAGCATGGTCGTCGTGTGCGTGATCGTCATGCGCATGGGCGTCGTCGGCCAGCGGCTCTGAGTGAGTTTCCAGTTGGGCGTCGGTGGCATGATCGTCCTGATGATGCGCGCCTTCGTCCTTCCACACCGGCTTGTTGTGGAAGGTCATGAACACCAGACGCCAGGAATAATAGGCCGTCAGACCCGCCGCCACGATGCCGATGAAGAAGGCGAACAGGCCGAACGGGCTGTGCCCCGTCATCGCCGCCGCATAGGCGCTCTCGATGATCGAATCCTTGGAATAGAAGCCCGCAAAGCCGCCGACGCCGGGAATGCCCAGGCCGGTGATGGCGATGGTGCCGATGGTCATGACCGCATAGGTGACGGGCAGCAGCCTCCACAGCCCACCCATCTTCCGCATGTCCTGCTCGTGATGCATGCCGTGGATCACCGAGCCTGCGCCCAGGAACAGCAGGGCCTTGAAGAAGGCGTGGGTGAACAGGTGGAACATGGCGGCCTGATAGGCCCCGACACCCGCCGCGAAGAACATGTAGCCCAGCTGCGAACAGGTCGAATAGGCGATGACCCGCTTGATGTCGTTCTGCATCAGACCGACGGTCGCGGCGAACATGGCCGTTATGGCCCCGATGACGGCGATGATGCCGGCCGCGACGGGCGCATATTCGTAGATGGGGCTCAGCAGGCAGACCATATAGACGCCGGCCGTGACCATGGTCGCGGCGTGGATCAGGGCGGACACGGGCGTCGGGCCTTCCATGGCGTCAGGCAGCCAGGTGTGCAGGAAGAACTGCGCCGACTTGCCCATCGCGCCGATGAACAGCAGGAAGCCCGCCAGATCCAGCGCCGACCAGCGGTAACCGATGAAGTCCCAGCCGGTCCCGGCCTTCGACGCGATCATCGGGAACAGCTCGGCGAACTGGATTGTGCCGAACATCCAGAAGACGGTGATGATGCCAAGGGCAAAGCCGAAGTCGCCGACGCGGTTGACGACAAAGGCCTTGATCGCGGCGGCGCTGGCCGTGGGCTTCTTGAACCAGAAGCCGATCAGCAGATAGGACGCCAGCCCCACGCCTTCCCAGCCGAAGAACAGTTGCATGAAGTCGGCGGCGGTGACCAGCGCCAGCATGGCGAAGGTGAACAGCGACAGATAGGCAAAGAACCGCGGCTTATCCGGGTCCTCGGCCATATAGCCCCAGCTGTACAGGTGGACGAGCGAGGACACGGTGGTGACCACCACCAGCATGGTCGCCGACAGGGCGTCGATACGGATGGCCCAGTCCGACTGGAAATCACCGACATTGATGAAGGGTGCCAGGGTGACTGTGAACGGCTCCAGCTCGCCCCAGGTCCAGTTGCCAAAGACGATCCAGGCGACGATGCAGGACACGAACAGCAGGCCGGTCGTAACGGCCTGCGAGGCCGTATTGCCGATGCGACGACCGAAGAAGCCGGCGATCGCGGCACCGATCAGGGGGGCGAAGACGCCCAGGATGACGAGGGTCTGATAGTCCACGATCAGCCCTTCATCGCGCTGGCATCGTCAACCGCGATGTCGCCACGGTTGCGGAAGAAGGTCACCAGAATGGCCAGGCCAACGGCGGCCTCGGCCGCGGCGACGGTCAGGACGAACATGGCCATGATCTGCCCCTGGACATCGTTCAAATAGGCCGAAAAGGCGACGAAGTTGATGTTCACGGCCAGCAGGATCAGCTCGATCGACATCAGGATGATGATGACGTTCTTGCGGTTCACGAAGATGCCGAAGACACCGATGGTGAACAGGATGGCGGCGACCGCCAGATAATGTGCGAGCGAAACGGCCATCAGATCAGATCCTCCGGGGTGACGCCGGCCCCGGTGGTCACGGACTTGACCTCCATGGCGGTCTTGGCATCGCGGCCGACCTGGCGGGCGATGTTCTGGCGCTTGATGTTGGGCTTGTGGCGCAAGGTCAGGACGATGGCTCCGATCATGGCGATCAGCAGCACGATCCCCGCCGCCTGGAAGAAGTAGACGTAGTCGGTATAGAGCACCCGCCCGATGGCCTCGACGTTGCTCTGGTCCGCCGTCGCCGCGACCGGTCCGACCGCATCGGCCGCCGCGCCGCCGCTGGCCACCGTCAGCGAGATCACGATCATCTCGGCCAGCAGAACCGCCGCCACGATCGCCGCCAGCGGCAGATAGCGCGCATAGCCCTCGCGCAGCTTCACGAAGTCGACGTCCAGCATCATGACGACGAACAGGAACAGCACTGCCACCGCGCCGACGTAGACGACGACCAGCAGCATAGCCAGGAACTCCGCCCCCAGCAGGACGAACAGCCCGGCCGACGAAAAGAAGGCCAGAATCAGCCAAAGAACGCTGTGCACGGGGTTCTTCGCGGTGACGACCAGAAGGGCGCTCACCACGGCCACCGCCGCCAGCAGATAGAAGGCAATGCCTTGCAACATCGGAGGCCTTCGCCCCTTTCGACTATGGCGACGACTCCTTTGAAGGAATCGCGGCCCGTTTCAGCGAGTGCGCCTTACCGGTAAGGCGCGTCGAGTTCCAGATTCTTGGCGATCAATCGCTCCCAACGGTCACCGTTGGCCAGCAGTCGATCCTTGTCATACAGCAGTTCTTCGCGGGTCTCGGTCGTGAACTCCGAGTTCGGACCCTCCACGATCGCGTCCACCGGGCAGGCCTCCTGGCACAGGCCGCAGTAGATGCATTTGACCATGTCGATGTCATAGCGGGTCGTGCGGCGGCTGCCGTCGGCGCGCGGCTCGGCCTCGATGGTAATGGCCTGAGCTGGGCAGATAGCCTCGCACAGTTTGCAGGCGATGCAGCGTTCCTCGCCATTGGCATAGCGGCGCAGAGCATGCTCGCCCCGAAAACGCGGCGACTGCGGATTGCGCTCGAACGGATAGTTCACCGTCATCTTGGGACGGGCCATGTATTTCAGCGACAGGCCGACAGCACCGATCACATCGATCAGCAGCGCACCCTTCGCGGCCTGGACGATACGGTTCAACATCAGCGATCTCTCCTGACGCCACGGCAAAGCTCTTCCTTGCGCGGATCGTCATCCTTGGTGATCTGGCACAGCCGGGCCTTTTCGGCCTGCTGGCGCTCTATGGCCTGCTGTCGCCGCTCCCACTGGGTGGCCGAGACCGGGTCGGGTTCATAGGTCGGGATGGTGCAGGCCGTAAGCCCCAGCGCCATCGTCAGGATGAGGGCACGAGTCATGCGCCCACCGCGAACACGCGCCAAGCGGCGACAAAGACCACGCAGACCAAAGAGGTCGGCAGGAAGATCTTCCAACCCAGGCGCATCAGCTGGTCGTAGCGGTAGCGGGGCACGAAGGCCTTCACCAAGGCGATCATGCCGAACCAGAAGACGATCTTGGCGAAGAAGACCAGGAACAGGAGGACGTTCACCAGGAACTCCGGCCAGTCGGCCGCGAAGTCGATGGGGAAACCCGGGTTCCAGCCGCCAAAGAACAGCAGGCTGATCATGGCGCACATGAAGACGATGTTGGCGTATTCGCCAATCATGAACAGCAGATAGGGCGTGGAGGAATATTCGACCTGATAGCCAGCGACCAGTTCGGATTCCGCCTCGGGAAGGTCGAACGGAGGACGGTTGGTCTCGGCCAGGGCCGAAACGAAGAATATCACGGCCATCGGGATCATCACGATGATCGTCGGCCAGGTCCCTGCCCCGCCGCCGAAGGCAAACCAGTTCCAGATCCAGCCCTCTTGCTGAACCACGATCGAGGTCAGGTTCATCGTCCCGGCCAGCAGGATGACGTTGATGATCACCAGACCGATGGAGACTTCGTACGACACCATCTGAGCGGCGGACCGCAGCGAACCCAGGAACGGATACTTCGAGTTCGAAGCCCAGCCGCCCATGATGATGCCGTAGACGCCCAGGGAACTGATGGCGAAAATATACAGGATGCCGACGTTCAGGTCCGAGATGACCCAGCCCGGCGCGAACGGAATGGCCGCCCATGCAATGAAGGCCAGGATGAAGGTCAGCAGCGGGGCCAGCAGGAAGACCACCTTGTCGGCCCCTGCGGGTACGACGATTTCCTTCAGCACGAATTTGAAGAAGTCGGCGAACGACTGAAGCAGGCCGAACGGCCCCACGACGTTGGGCCCTTTGCGCATCTGCACGGCAGCCCAGATCTTGCGGTCGGCCAGCAGCAGGAACGCCAGCGAGATCAGGATCCCGACGGTGACCAGCAGAATGCCGCCTGCCGTCGCCAGCGTCCAGCCGAGGGGAGAAGTCCAGAAATCCATCGGGCCTTACTCCGCCGCCATCGCGACCGGGGCGATCCGCAGGGCGGACAGCTCGGCCATGGTCACGCTGGCGCGCGTGATCGGGTTGTTGAGATAGGGGTCGCGGACCGACGAGACGAAGGCCACGTCGCCCAAGTCGCCCTTTGCACCCAGCCCGGCCACGTCGAACGACGCGGGTGCGGGCAGATAGTCGATGCGGCCGAAGGTCGGATGGTCCGCCATCAGCTTGCTGCGCAAAGCCTCCAGCGTGTCGTAAGGCAGGGTCTGGCCCACCGCCGCCGACAGGGCGCGCAGGATGGCCCAGTCTTCCTTGGCCTGCCCCTTGGGGAAGACGACCCGTTCGGCCATCTGCACCCGGCCCTCGGTGTTCACATACAGGCCCGCCTTCTCGGTATAGGCCGCGCCGGGCAGGATGACGTCCGCCCCATGCGCGCCGCGGTCGCCGTGGCTGCCCAGATAGACGCGGAAGGCGTCCGAACCCGTCGGATCGACCTCGTCGGCGCCCAGCAGGAACAGCACGTCCAGCGCACCCGGCTTGACCATATCGGCCACGCCCAGCCCGCCTTCACCGGGCACGAAGCCCATGTCCAGCCCGCCGACACGCGCGGCGGCGGTGTGCAGGACGTTGAAGCCGTTCCAGCCTTCGGCGACCACGCCGACCTTCTGCGCCAGCGCGCCCAGGGCATTCAGCACGGCCGAGCCCTTGTCGCCTGACACGGCCCCTGCCCCCACGATGATGGCGGGACGCTCGGCCTTGGTCAGCATGTCCATCGCCGCCTTGGGCAGCTTGGCGAGAGTCTTGGCCCCCGCCCCCAGATAGGCATAGTCGAACGTCAGATTGGCCTGCTCGCCGATCAGGGCGATCTCGGTCTTTCCGCCCAGCCACGCCTTGCGCAGGCGGGCGTTCAGCAGCGGGGCCTCTGTACGCGGATTGGCCCCGACGATCAGGATGGCGTCAGCATTTTCGATACCGGCCAGGCCGCTGTTGAACAGCCAGCTCCCGCGCGGACCATAACCCAGGGCCGAGCCCTCCTGACGGCAGTCGGTGTTGGCCGATCCCAGGGCGCGGAACAGATCCATCGCCGCCTTCATCGATTCCGCGTCCTGCAGGTCACCCGCCACGACACCGATCCGGTCAGCCGGAGCGGCCTTCAGCTTATCGGCCACGACGGCCAGCGCCTCGTCCCACGACGCCGCACGCAGGCGACCGTTCTCGCGCACATAGGGCTTGTCCAGCCGCTGACGTTGCAGGCCGTCGACGGCATAGCGGCTGATGTCCGACAGCCACTCCTCGTTGATGCCCTCGTTGACGCGCGGCAGGATGCGCATCACCTCGGCCCCCTTGGCGTCGGCGCGGATGTTGGAGCCCAGGGCGTCCATCACATCGATGGTCTCGGTCTTCTTCAGCTCCCACGGACGATAGTGGAACTGCCACGGACGGTGCGTTAGGGCGCCGACGGGGCATAGGTCGTTGACGTTGCCCGACAGCTCTGAATCGACCGCCTTTTCCAGATAGGTGGTGATCTCGGCATCCTCGCCGCGCGAGATCATGCCGATGTCCGGCACGCCCGCCACTTCGGTGACGAAGCGGACGCAGCGCGTGCACTGGATGCAGCGGGTCATATAGGTCTTGATCGTCGGACCCATGTTCTTTTCTTCGACCGCGCGCTTGTTCTCGGCATAGCGAGAGCCGTCGCGGCCATAGCCCATGGCCTGGTCCTGCAGGTCGCATTCGCCGCCCTGGTCGCAGATCGGGCAGTCCAGCGGGTGGTTGATGAGCAGGAACTCCATCACCCCTTCGCGCGCCTTCTTGACCATCGGCGTGTCGGTGAAGATCTCCTGACCCTCGGCGGCCGGCAGCGCGCAGGACGCCTGCGGCTTGGGTGGCCCGGGCTTCACCTCGACCAGGCACATGCGGCAATTGCCGGCGATCGACAGCCGCTCGTGATAGCAGAAACGCGGAATCTCGTGGCCAGCCTTCTCGGCGACCTGAAGCACGGTCATCCCGGGCTCGAACTCGGTTTCAACGCCGTTGACCTTGGCGATCGGCATCAGCGGGCCTCTTCTTGAGCAGCCGGAGCCGCCGGTACTATGGATGCGTCGACGGACATCTGTCCGACGTCGGTAGCAAGCTCGACACCGTTCGCGCCGACGGTGCAGACCATGGTCTGGCGTCCGCCATCGACGGGCGCGCGCCAGGACATGGTGGCGGTGTTTGAACCCCTGGCGCGAAACTGGACGGTCTCGCCCTCTTGGCCGGCCAGACGGCGAACAGCCTCGCGGCAGGCAGCCTGCAGCTCGGCTGGGGTCGTGACGGTCGGGGCAGCCTTCATGACGGGAGGTGCAGGCGTCATCGGCGCTTCCCCCTTCGGCACAGCCTTGTCCGCGCCTTCACCGCAGGCGGCGAGGGCGACGACGGCCAGCGCTGATGCCAGGACCATCCGCATCCGGCTATTCCGCCGCGATCGCATGGCCGGCGAAGTTCGCGCGGCGGCTGCGGTATTGTGAGATGCGGTCTTCGATCTCGTGACGGAAATGGCGGATCAGGCCCTGGACCGGCCAGGCGGCGGCGTCGCCCAGGGCGCAGATCGTGTGCCCTTCGATCTGGGTCGAAACCTCCAGCAGCATGTCGATCTCGGACGGATCGGCCTCGCCGATCGCCATCCGCTCCAGCACGCGCCACATCCAGCCCGTGCCCTCACGGCAAGGGGTGCACTGGCCACAGCTCTCGTGCTTGTAGAAATAGCTGATGCGGGCGATGGCGCGGACCAGATCGGTCGACTGATCCATGACGATGACCGCCGCCGTGCCCAGGCCGGACTTCATCTCGCGCAAGCTGTCGAAGTCCATCAGGGCGACCTCGGACATCTCGCGCGTGATCAGCGGCACGGACGAGCCGCCCGGGATGATAGCCTTCAGATTGTCCCAGCCGCCGCGCACGCCACCACAGTGATCCTCAAGCAACTGCCGCAGGGGGATCGACATCACCTCCTCGACATTGCACGGGCGGTTCACGTGGCCCGAGATGCTCATGATCTTGGTGCCGGTGTTGTTCGGGCGACCAAAGCCCGCGAACCACTCGGCCCCGCGACGCAGGATGGTGCCCACAACCGCGATCGATTCAACGTTATTCACCGTGGTCGGGCAGCCGTAGAGGCCCGCACCAGCCGGGAAAGGCGGCTTAAGGCGCGGCTGACCCTTCTTGCCTTCCAACGACTCCAGAAGGGCCGTCTCTTCACCGCAGATATAGGCGCCTGCCCCGTGGTGAATGTAGACGTCGAAATCCCAGCCGTGGACGTTGTCCTTGCCGATCAGCCGGGCCTCATAGGCCTGCTTGACCGCCGCCTCCATGCGCTCGCGTTCCAGCACATATTCGCCACGCAGATAGATGTAGCAGGCGTGGGCCTGCATGGCGAAGCTGGCGATCAGACAGCCCTCGATCAGCAGCTGCGGATCGTGGCGCATGATCTCCCGGTCCTTGCAGGTCCCGGGCTCGGATTCGTCAGCGTTGACGACCAGATAGTGCGGCCGGTCCTTGACCTCTTTCGGCATGAAGGACCACTTCAGACCCGTGCCGAAGCCCGCCCCACCGCGCCCGCGCAGGCCCGAGTTCTTGACGTTGGTGATGATCCAGTCGCGCCCCAGGTCGAGCATGTCCTTGGTCGCATTCCATGCGCCACGCTTCTTCGCCCCCTCCAGCGTCCAGTCCTGGAAGCCGTAAAGGTTGGTGAAGATGCGATCCTTGTCTTCGAGGATTCCGACCATGGTTCAGTTCATCTCGCGCATGCGGCGGCGGTGATAGCGGGTACGAAGGAAAATGGCAGCAATCATCAGCGCCCAGCCGGCCGCCAGGGCCGCATAGCCGCCCATCTGAAGGGTCTGAGCCATGTCACCCGCACGGCTGGAGGCGAAGACCGCGATGGCCCCGACGATCACCAGGCCAAAGCCGGCCAGACGCTGGCTGCGTCCCACGGCCCGCAGCTCCGCGCGATAGCGGGCGATGGCTTCGTCGTTGGAAAGGTCAGGCTTGCTCACGCCGGCACCGGCTTGCTGTTCGGCAGCGACTTGATCGGCTTGGCGGCCGAGCCGTCATACAGTTTCGGATCCAGCAGGGTCTGGGCTCCGCCCTCGGGCTCCGAGCTGTGACGACCGACGCGCGAGCCGGGCTTGGGCTTTTTGCCGGCGGCAAAGTCGTCGATGACCTGGGCCATGGTCTCGGCGGTCAGGTCTTCGAAATAATAGTCGTTGATCTGAGCCATGGGCGCATTGGCGCAGGCCCCCAGGCATTCGACTTCCTGCCAGGTGAATCGGCCGTCAGCGCTCAGCGTATCCTTGGGGCCGATCTTCGACTTGCAGACGGCCATCAGCTCGCCCGCGCCGCGCAGCATGCAGGGCGTGGTGCCGCAGACCTGGATCAGCGCACTGGTGCCCACCGGCTCCAGCATGAACATGGTGTAGAAGGTCGCAACCTCCAGCACCCGGATATAGGGCATACCCAGCAGCTCGCCGATGGCGCGGATGGCGGGCTCGGACACCCAGCCCTCCTGCTTCTGGACCAGCCACAGGATCGGGATCACCGCCGACTGACGACGGTCCGCCGGATATTTGGCGATCCACCAGTCACACTTGGCCTTCGTCGCCTTGGAGAAGGCGAAGCTGTCAGGCTGAACTTTGGCGAGACGACGAACGCTCATCGGTCCACTTCTCCGAAAACGATGTCGAGCGAGCCAAGTATGGCGCTGACGTCGGCCAGCATGTGGCCACGGTTCATCCAGTCCATGGCCTGGAGCGAGCGGAAACCGGGGGCCGATATCTTGACGCGGTAGGGTTTGTTGGAGCCGTCGGACACCAGATAGATGCCGAACTCGCCCTTGGGCGCTTCCACCGAGGCATAGACCTCGCCCTCGGGCGTCTTGAAGCCTTCGGTATACAATTTGAAGTGATGGATCAGGGCTTCCATCGACCGCTTCATCTCACCGCGACGCGGCGGCACGACCTTGTTGTCCTCGGTCATGACGGGCTCGCCGGGGCAGTTGCGCAGGCGATGGATGCACTGCTCCATGATGTGCACCGACTGCTTCATCTCCTCGATGCGGCACAGATAGCGGTCCCAGCAGTCGCCGTTCTTGCCGACCGCGATGTCGAACTCCAGGTCGGCATAGCATTCATAAGGCTGCGACTTGCGCAGGTCCCACGGAATGTCCGAACCGCGCAGCATCACCCCGGTAAAGCCCCAGTCCAGCGCCTCCTGCTTGGACACCACGCCGATGTCGACGTTACGCTGCTTGAAGATGCGGTTCTCGGTGACCAGGCTTTCGATGTCCTTCAGCGCCGCCGGGAACTCCTGGCACCAGCGGGCGATGTCGTCGATCAGGGCGTTGGGCAGGTCCTGGTGAACGCCGCCGGGGCGGAAATAGTTGGCGTGCAGGCGAGCACCCGATGCCCGCTCATAGAAGACCATCAGCTTCTCGCGTTCCTCGAAGCCCCAGAGCGGCGGCGTCAGGGCCCCCACGTCCATGGCCTGGGTCGTCACGTTCAGCAGGTGCGAAAGAATTCGCCCGATTTCGGAATACAGCACCCGGATCAGCTGGGCCCGGTACGGCACGTCCATGCCCATCAGCTTTTCGATGGCCAGGCAGAAGGCGTGCTCCTGATTCATCGGCGCGACATAGTCGAGCCGGTCAAGATACGGAATGTTCTGAAGGTAGGTCCGCGCCTCCATCAGCTTTTCGGTGCCGCGGTGCAGCAGGCCGATGTGCGGATCGACCCGCGTGACCAACTCGCCGTCCAGTTCCAGCACCAGACGCAGCACGCCGTGCGCGGCCGGGTGTTGCGGGCCGAAGTTGATCGTGAACTTACGATCGTCCAGTGCGCGCGCGTGATCCGTGCGCCCGTCATGGGCGTCGTCGAAGATGTCGGTCGCGCCGATGGGCGGTGGCAGGGCGGTCTCGGTCATGCCTTGCCTCCGGACGGTGCATTGCCTGCGACCGCGGCGGCCTGAGCGGCCTTTTCGTCGCCGGGCAGGATGTCGGTCGGATATTCCGCACCCTCCCAGGGCGACAGGAAGTCGAAGTTGCGGAACTCCTGGGTCAGCTTAACGGGCTCATAGACCACCCGCTTCTGCTCCTCATCGTACCGGACTTCGACATAGCCGGTCATGGGGAAGTCCTTGCGCAGCGGATGCCCCTGAAAGCCGTAGTCGGTCAGAAGGCGGCGCAGGTCGGGGTGGCCCGAGAACAGCATGCCGTACATGTCGAACGCCTCGCGCTCGAACCAGTCGGCGCAGGGGAAGACGCCGACCACGCTGGGTACCGGCTGGACCTCGTCGGTCGTGACCTTGACCCGCACCCGCGCGTTTCGCGTCATCGACAGCAGGTGATAGACGACCTCAAACCGTTCCTCGCGATCCGGGAAGTCCACGCCGCAGACGTCCAGCAACTGCTGGAAGCCGAACCGGTCCCGCAGCACCGTCAGCACGTTCACGATCGCATCGCGTTCGGCGATCAGCGTCAGCTCGCCGAACGCCACCTGGGCCTGAACGCCCAGCTCGCCGACCATCTCCGCGCCCAGTGGCGTCAGAGCGGTTTCGATCTCCTGCAGTTTCGCCAGCGCGCTCATCGCTCGATCGTCCCCGTGCGCCGGATCTTCTTCTGCAGTTGCAGCAGGCCGTACAGCAGCGCCTCCGCCGTCGGCGGGCAGCCGGGCACATAGACGTCCACCGGAACGACCCGGTCGCAGCCGCGAACGACGCTGTAGCTGTAGTGATAATACCCGCCACCATTGGCGCAGCTGCCCATCGACAGCACATAGCGCGGGTCAGGCATCTGGTCGTAGACCTTGCGCAGGGCCGGGGCCATCTTGTTGGTCAGTGTACCAGCCACGATCATCAGATCGGACTGGCGCGGGCTGGCGCGCGGAGCCATGCCGAACCGCTCCATGTCGAAACGCGGCATCGATGCCTGCATCATCTCCACGGCGCAGCAGGCCAGGCCAAACGTCATCCACATCAGCGAACCGGTCCGGGCCCAGTTGATCACGTCGTCCAGAGAGGCAGTCAGGAAACCCTGCTCGCCAAGTTCGGCGTTCACGGCTTCGAAGAATTTGTCGTGGACGGCGGGGTCATAGCCCTCGACCGACGAACGCGCGCCGGTGCCATACAGGTTGGTCGGCAGCAGGCTGGTGGGGCCAGACGGCGGGGCGATCACTCCCATTCGAGAGCTCCCTTCTTCCATTCGTAGATGAAGCCCACCGTCAGCACGCCCAGGAAAACCATCATCGACCAGAAGGCGAAGATCATCTCGCCGCGCGCCAGATCGAACATCGAAACGGCCCACGGGAACAGGAAGGCGACTTCCAGGTCGAAGATGATGAACAGGATCGACACCAGGTAGAAGCGCACGTCGAACTTCATGCGCGCATCATCGAAGGCGTTGAAGCCGCACTCATAGGCCGACAGCTTTTCCGAATCCGGGTTCTTGGGGGCGAGCACCCAGGCCGCCAGCATGAAACCGAGACCGAGCACCGCCGCGATCCCGAGAAAGACCACGATCGGCAGATATTCGAGAAGATATGCATTCATCCGGAAGGGACCTCGTCCGCCACAGTGGGAGGGGCGGATTCGGCGCTTTCTAGACCCGGATGCGCCGAGGTTCAAACCCATGCGGCAAAAGGATTTTATTGAGAATGGTTCGCAGGCCTGATGGCGCATTTGTCAAGGTGAAGGTGCTTGCCATTCGCACCGCCCTGCCTCCCTATGCCCGACTGACTTTGACATCGCGCCGGAGCACCCGATGGCCCTTGGAAGCCGGATTCTGAATACCGTCGAGCGGATCGGCAACAAGCTGCCCGATCCAGTCTTTCTGTTCCTGTGGCTGATCCTGGGGCTGATCGCCCTCAGCCTGGTCGGGGCGGGGTTGGGATGGTCGGCAGTCAATCCGGTCACGGGCGACACCCTTCAGGCGCAGAGCCTGTTGTCGCCCGAGAACCTGGAGCGGCTGTTCATCGGCATGCCCAGCACTCTGGCAGACTTTCCGCCACTGGGAATCGTGATCACCATTATCTACGGGGCCTCGGTCGCGGAGCGGACAGGCCTGTTCAGCACAGCGATACGCGGCGCGTTGCTGAATGCACCCAAATCCATTCTGACCCCGGTCGTGGTGATCACCGGGATGGTCTCGCACCATGCGTCCGACGCCTCATACGTCGTCGTGATCCCCCTGGCGGCCGTCATCTTCGCCGCAGCAGGTCGCCACCCACTGGCCGGTCTGGCTGCCGGGTTCGCGGCGGTGTCAGGCGGTTATGCGGGCAATCTGTTCCCGGGAGCCTCCGACGCCCTGATCCTCGGCATCACAGAGCCGGCGGCACGGCTGATCGACCCGTCCTACTCGGTGAATATCGCAGGCAACTGGTTCTTTATCGTCGGCGTCGTGGTGGTCTTCACCCCCATCATCTGGTTCCTGACGGACCGGATCATCGAGCCGCGTCTTGGGGCCTGGACGCCGTCGGCCACTGCCCCCGTATCGGACGCCGAAGAGAAGAAGGGCTTGACGCGAGAAGAGAAGCGCGGCCTCGCCTGGGCCGGACTGGCCATTCTGGGAATGATCGGCCTGTGGACCCTGGTGACCTTTCTGCCTGGATCGCCCTTTGTCGATCCGGAAGCCGAACCGGCCCAGCGGTTCAATCCGCTCTACAAGTCTCTGGTCGCCTTCTTCGCCACCACCTTCTTTGTGGCGGGCGGGGCTTATGGCGCTGGCGCAGGGACGGTGAAGAGCCATCGCGACATGGTGCGAATGATGGTCGAGGGGATCGCGCAACTGGCTCCCTATATCGTGCTGGCCTTCTTCGCCGCCCACTTCGTGGCCATGTTCAACTGGTCCGGTCTGGGGCCAATCCTCGCAGTTAATGCGGCAGCGGGCCTGCAAACGCTCGACATCCCTGCCCCGCTACTGCTGATCGTTGTCCTGCTGGTATCGTGCTTCTTCGACCTCTTCATCGGGTCGGCTTCGGCCAAGTGGTCGGCGCTGGCCCCCGTCGTGGTGCCGATGTTCATGCTGCTGGGCATCAGCCCCGAGATGACCACCGCTGCCTATCGCATGGGCGATTCGGTGACCAACATCGCCACGCCCCTCATGAGCTATTTCCCGCTGATCCTGGCCTTCGCCCAAAGATGGGACCCGAAGTTCGGGCTTGGTTCGTTGATGTCGACCATGCTGCCCTATGCCGGATGCTTCCTGCTGGCGGGCGTGCTGATGATCGCCGCCTGGGTGACCTTCGATCTACCGCTGGGGCCGGGCGTGGGCGTCTACTACGAACTGCCTGAGTCCTCGGCAGCGCTGCAAGCCCCGGCGGACGGCGGTATCTCCGGCCCGGTCGCCCCGCCCGAAGCCGCCGCCGTGGCAGGTCCGGGGGTCGCATCGCGTTGATCGTGCGAATTCGGCGGAAGTGGCGCTTGACAGTGCGCCGCCCCCCCGCCTAAACGACGCCCCTCGCCGCGACGCAGACCAGCGCCGCGGCCGGGATACGCGGGTGTAGCTCAGTTGGTTAGAGTGCCGGCCTGTCACGCCGGAGGTCGCGGGTTCGAGTCCCGTCACTCGCGCCATTCCCTCTGAAATCTCTCAGGGAATGGCGCGTCTCCCCGCCTTAAAGACAATCACAAAAACCTAGGGTTCGCGTCCTGCGACCAGCACATTCTGCACGCGCCGCCCCAGCGGATCGCGCGATTGCCAGGTCTCGCCGACACCGGCATCGACCATCGTCGTACAGAAGCGCGGGATCAGCATATTGGGCCGGATGTTGGTCAGGCACACCTTCTCGCCATTCACCGACCAGCGAGCAGACAGACGCCGCCCGTCCGAGAACTGGGCTGCGTAGGTGCCGTCACGATTGAACCAGTGCTTGACCCAGCCCCCGTCCGGATAGCGGGACACCACCGTGTTAGTGAACACCGCATCCATATCGGCCTTGGCCGGTAAAGCCGTCAGACAGGCGAACGCCATCGTCGTCACGGCAAGCAAACGCTGCATGAAACCCCCCTCTCGAACCCATCCCCGACCCGAACATTACCGAACATTAACCGAATGCCAAGCGTGACTGCAGCGCAGCGGGAATAGTTGACTATTTCGCATGGACTTCTATATGCGGCCCACGTTCGGGACAGGACTGGCGAATCCGCGCCGCCCGCTCGCCCAGAGACAGGGCGGTTCCGCGACATCGCACGACGACCCTGATGCGCGGGGCGTCCTTCAATCCAGTCCCAAGGACCTATGACCGAATTTTCCCAACTGGGCCTCTCGCCCATGACCCTGCAAGCGGTCGCTGATACCGGCTATACGATCGCCACCCCCATTCAGGCGCAAGCCATTCCCGTCGCCCTCGCCGGACGTGATGTCCTGGGTATCGCCCAGACCGGCACCGGCAAGACCGCAGCCTTCACCCTGCCCCTGGTCGAGCGGCTGTCCACGGGCCGTGCCCGCGCGCGCATGCCTCGCGCCCTGGTGCTGGCCCCGACCCGCGAACTGGCCGACCAGGTGGCGGAGAGCTTTGCGAAATACGCCAAGGGCACAAAGCTGACCTGGGTGCTGCTGATCGGCGGCGTGTCGATGGGCGACCAGGTCGCGGCCCTGAACAAGGGCGTCGACGTGCTGATCGCCACGCCCGGTCGCCTGATCGACCTGTTCGAGCGTGGCAAGATGATGCTGAACGGCGTGGAGATCATGGTCGTCGATGAAGCCGACCGCATGCTGGACATGGGCTTCATCCCCGACATCGAAAAGATCTTCAAACTGACGCCGCCCAAGCGCCAGACCCTGTTCTTCTCGGCCACCATGCCGCCCGAAATCACGCGCCTGACCACCCAATTCCTGAAAGACCCCACCAGGATCGAGGCTTCGCGACCCGCTGCGACCGCCGACACCATCACCCAGTATCTGGTCCGTATCCCTTCCAGCGATCCCAAGATGAAGCGCGCCGCCCTGCGGACGCTGATTGGCCGGGCCGATGTGCGCAACGGAATCGTGTTCTGCAATCGCAAGTCCGAAGTCGACGTCGTCGCCAAGTCGCTGAAGCAGCACGGTTTCGACGCTGCCCCGATCCATGGTGACCTGGACCAGTCCCTACGCACCAAGACCCTGGCCGCCTTCCGCTCGGGCGAGTTGAAGCTGCTGGTGGCCTCCGACGTCGCCGCGCGCGGTCTGGACATTCCCGACGTCAGCCACGTCTTCAACTATGACGTCTCGCACCACGCCGACGACTATGTGCATCGCATCGGACGCACGGGCCGCGCGGGCAAGCTGGGCCAGACCTTCATGATCGTGACGCCGGGCGACGACAAGTCGCTCGACAAGGTCCTGAAGCTGATCAAGATGGATCCGCAGGAACTGGTTCTGGACCCCGCCGATCTGGGCGGTCCCGTCCGGTCGACCGCGCGAGCCGAGAAGCCCGCTGCCACGGATGACACGCCCAAACCCGCCCGCAGCCGCCGCAAGACCGCGTCGCCATCGCCGACCGTCGAAGCCGCTGCAGACGTTCCGGCCGTCGCCGAGCCCCGCGTTCAGCAAACCGCTGCCGAGGTCGCAGAACCCGCCGAAAAGGCCGTCGGTCGCAGCCGCAGTCGTCGCGGTCGCAAGGGATCGGAGCCGACGGAAGCCAAGCCGGTCGCGGCGACCACCAAGCGTGTCGAAGAAGCGCCCGCTGAAGCTTCCGGGCCACCTATCACCGAGCGACCGGCCCAGAAAGCTCATCTGCGTCAGTCCGACCGTCGCGGCGGGCAGGACGACGAGGCCCCACGCTCGTCTAACGGCCGCCCGTTCGGCGAGGGGGAAATTCCCGCCTTCCTGCGCCGGACGACCCTGCCAAAGGGCTGAGCGGCATCAAGCGTCACCTTGCGACTGCCATTTAACCCGGCGTTACAGAAAACCGCCTAGGCTTCGGCACAAGGTCGCTAGAAGGCGACGCGCCGGGACGTACTGAATGACAGCCAAGGTCGAAACTGCCCTCAGGGGTCCGCAAGCCTATGATCTGGCCAGGCGGATTATCGAGGCCATGGAATCGGCAAATGTCTGGCCCAGCGCTCTGAACTTTGAACTCTGGACCCACTATCTGGCCGAGCCGGATGGTGCATTGGGCACCGAGATTGCGCGGCTGCTGGCCGCTGGCGAGCGCTTCACCGAAGCCACCGCCGACATGCTGGCCGCCGAGTACCTGCCGCGCGGTCGCCTGACGGAAGAAATCCGCGACGCCGGACGCGTGCTGGATCGCGAACTGTCCAGCGTCGCCGCCGCCATTTCCCAGGCCCATCAGACCCAGTCCGCCTACGGCAAGACCCTGGAAGGGGCCGCGACCAGCATGGAGGGTGCGGACGGTGCACCTGCTTTGCAGACCATCGTCACCAGCCTGACGACCGCGACCCGGCGTGTACAGCGCGAGAATGTAACTCTGGAGAAGAAGCTGGAGACCTCGACCAAGGAGGTGGCCAAGCTGCGCGAACATCTGGAGCAGGTGCGCCGCGACGCCATGACGGACGCCCTGACCAATCTGGCGAACCGCAAGGCCTTCGACGACCATCTGGAAGCTGCCTGCCGACAATCGGAAGAAATGGGCACTGCTCTGACCCTTGCGGTCCTCGACATCGACAACTTCAAGGCCTTCAACGACACATGGGGTCACCAGACGGGTGATCAGGTGCTGCGCTATGTAGCCAGCGTTCTGGGCCGGGTTGCGAAAACGCCTCGCATCGCCGCCCGCTATGGCGGCGAGGAGTTCGCCATGATCTTCCCGATGGAAAGCATGTCCCAGGTCGAAAAGGCTCTGGAAGGCATCCGCAAGGAAATCGGGACCCGCGCCCTTCGCCGTCGCTCGACCAATGACGAACTCGGAACCGTCACCCTCTCGGCCGGATTTGCGCATCGCCATGTCGGGGAGAGCGCGGTCAATCTGCTGGAGCGGGCAGATGCCGCCCTTTACGTCTCCAAGCGCGAGGGCCGCGACCGCGTCACCTCGGCCGAACGACTTCAAACCGCAGCCTAGCCGCCACGCTCCGTTTCGGCTCTAGTCCCCTCATGCGCAGCCTTGCCTTTGCCTTCGCCTACTGGACCTTGTCGATCGGCTACGGGCTGGCCGCCGCGTTCGCCGCACTGGTTCCGGGTCGTGGCGCTACGGGCTGGATCATTCGTCGCTATGTGAAGCGCATGGTTCAGGCCATGCGGCTGCTGGCGGGGATCAAACTTCAGGTTCGCGGACGCGAACGTCTGCCCGACGGCGCCTTCATCATCGCCTCCAAACACCAGAGCTGGGGCGATGGCTTTGCCGTCTATGACCAGTTCGAGGATCTGGCCTTCGTCACCGGCGACCATCTGGAGAAGTTCCCGCTGCTGGGCACCGTGCTGCGCAAGCTGGGGGCCATTGTGGTCAACAACTGCGGGGGCCGTGAGGCCCGGGATGCCCTGAATCACCGTAGTGCCGACGCCCATGCGGCGGGCCGCAAGATTCTGATCTATCCCGAGGGCAATCTGGCCAAGGTGGGCGAGAAGTTCCGCTACCGCTCCGGCGTCTGGCACATGTACCGCGACTTCGACATGCCGGTCGTGCCGCTGGCCTCCAACCTGGGCCTGTTCTGGTCGCAGGAGGATTTCAGAAAGACGCCGGGCCTAGCAACGATCGAATTCCTGGACCCGATCCCGACCGGCCTCGGCAAGGAAGAGTTTCTGACGCGACTGGAAGCGGCCGTCGAGGACCGGACGGCAGAGCTGATCGCCGATGCCACCGGTCGC
The DNA here is from genome assembly GCF_041648055.1 of Brevundimonas sp. Taxonomy (GTDB): domain Bacteria; phylum Pseudomonadota; class Alphaproteobacteria; order Caulobacterales; family Caulobacteraceae; genus Brevundimonas. Next base: position 81,378 of record NZ_JBAZPS010000003.1, on the reverse strand, counting down.
CCGGTGACGCCTGCTGTGCGGGTTCTGGCCCCGGATGAAGTCCGCAAGGCGAAGGCCGCGGCGCAGTCAGCGGCAGCCTAGGCCGCCGGGATCACCGCGCCGTCATACTTGCCCGTGATGTAATCCTTCACCGCCTGGCTGCGCAGCATGGCCGCCAGGGCCGCGATACGCGGGTCGTTCCGGTTGTCCGAGCGGGTCACCAGGTAGTTGATGTAGGGGCTATCGCCACCCTCCAGTGACAGGGCATCGGTACGCGGCTTCAGGCCCGCATCGAGCGCATAGTTGGTGTTGATCACGGCCAGATCGGCCTGGTCCAGAATACGCGGGATGGTAGCGGCCTCGACCTCGCGGAAGGTGAAGCGGCGCGGGTTGCCGGTGATGTCGCGCACCGTCTGCAACGGATTGGCGGGATCGCGCAGGGTGATCAGACCGGCGCTCTGCAGCAGCAGCAGCGAGCGCCCGGTATTGGACGCATCATTGGGCAGGATGATCAGCGCACCGGCAGGCACCGCCGCCAGGTCGCGATGCTTGCGCGAATAGACGCCGAGCGGCTCCACATGCACGCCTGCCACTGTTACCAGATCGGAGCCGCGCGCGGCGTTGAACTCGTCCAGATAGGGTTTGGTCTGGAAATAGTTGGCGTCCAGACGGCGCTCGGCCAGCTGGGTATTGGGCTGGACGTAGTCGTTGAAAACCTTGACCTCGATATTGGTGCCCTGGGCCGCCAGCAACGGCTTGATGTGTTCCAGAATTTCCGCGTGCGGCACGGCGGTGGCCCCGACGACCAGCGGCGCATCCGGCCCCGCGGCCTTGTCCGCCCCCTGCCCGCACGCGCTGAGCGTGACGGCGGCGAGCGCGAGAGTCAGGAGGGAGCGACGCAGCATGAGAATGGCCTTCTAAGCGGGATCAGCGGTGGGAAACGGCGGCGACCAGTCGGTCGCCCAGCATCTGCAAGCCCTGCACGAGGACAAGGAGCAGCAGGACGGTGACGACCATGACATCGGTCTGAAAGCGTTGGTAGCCGAAACGGATGGCCAGATCACCCAGTCCCCCGGCCCCGACGACCCCCGCCATCGCCGTATAGCTCACCAGGGCGATGGCGGTGACGGTCGCGCCCGCGATCACGCCGGGCATAGCTTCGGGCAACAAGGCCTTGGTGACGATCTGCCAGGTGGAGCCGCCCATGGCCTGGGTCGCCTCGACCACGCCCTTGTCCACTTCGCGCAAAGCCGTCTCGACCAGGCGTGCGTAGAAGGGCGCTGCCCCCACCACCAGCGGCGGAATGGCCCCGGCCACGCCCAACGACGTCCCGACCAGCAGCACCGTCACCGGCAGCATGACGATCAGCAGGATGATGAAGGGCACCGATCGCAGCACATTGACCACGAAGGACAGCAGGCCATTCAGAACCGGATTGGCCGCCAGTCGCCCCTTGCCCGACAGATACAGCAACACCCCCAGCGGAATCCCGAACACCACGGTCAGGGCCATCGCCCCGCCGAGCATCAGCAGGGTGTCGATGGTCGCACGAACGATCTCGGACCAGTCGATATTGACGAAGAAGGTCTCCATCAGGCCGCATCCCCCACCTGTTCAACGGTGACGCCGCGTGCCGTCAGCTGGGCCACCGCCGCCTCGGCATCGCCGCCGGTGAAGGCCACGACCAGCTGGCCATAGGGTTCGCCGCGAATACGGCTGATCCGGCCCGACAGGATGGAATAGTCCACGCCGACCGAGCGGGCGACGCGGCTCAGTTCGGGCTCATAGGTCGAGCTGCCCCTGAAGGTCAGTCTGGCCAGACGTCCGCCCGGCGGCACGGTCGTGGCGTCGAACGCCTCCTCGCCCTCGGCCAGCATGGCACGGGTCGCGGCATGGCGGGGATGCAGGAAGACATCGGCGGTCGCCCCCTCCTCCACCACACGGCCGTCCTTCAGCACCGCCACCCGGTCGCAGACCCGGCGCACCACCTCCATCTGGTGGGTGATCAAAACGATGGTCAAGTTCAGGTCGCGGTTCAGCTGATCCAGCAGAGTCAGGATTTCGTCCGTCGTCTCGGGATCCAGCGCACTGGTCGCCTCGTCGCACAGCAGGACGCCGGGTTCGCAGGCTAGTGCACGGGCGATTCCGACCCGCTGCTTCTGGCCGCCGGAGAGTTGCGCGGGATGTTTCTTGGCGTGTTCGGCGAGACCGAGCTGATCCAGCAGGCTTGCGACCCGACGATCCACGTCTGCCGACGGCCGCCCCTCCAGCCGCAACGGAAAGGCCACGTTCTCGGCGATCGTCTTGGCGTTCAGCAGGTTGAAATGCTGGAAGATCATGCCGATCCGGCGACGCGCGGCCCTCAGATCAGCGGGCGACAGGGCCGTCATGTCCTGGCCATCGACGACGACACGCCCGGCATTCGGGCGTTCCAGCAGATTGATCGTCCGGATCAGGGTCGATTTGCCCGCGCCCGAGCGCCCGACCACGCCGAACACCTGACCGGCCTCGACCGTCAGATCGACCGCGTCCAGCGCCACGCGCTCGCCCGCCGCGCTCTGGAAGCGCCGGGTCACCCCCTCGAGCTGGATCATCAGTCGGCTTGCTCTTCGGCTTCGACGGCCTTGACCGGAACGATGGTAACGCTCTCGCCACAGCCGCAGGCATCGGTCTGGTTCGGGTTCCGGAACACGAATTTGGACGCCAGTTTGGTGGTCTCGTAATCGATCTCCGACCCGATCAGGAACAGGATCGCCTTGGTGTCGACGACAACGGTGGCACCCTTGTCGGTCACGACCTCATCCAGCGGTCCGATCTCGTCCGCGAAGGCGAAGGTGTATTCCTGCCCCGCGCACCCCGCATTCTTCAGCCCGACGCGCAGCGCCTTGTGTCCGCCCGCCTCAGTCAAGGCGCACACCCGCTCAGCCGCGGCCTCGGTCAGGGTGACGACGGCGGGGCGCGGACGGCGCGGACGGGGCGTGGTCTGAAGTTCGCTCATGACATCCCTCAGAACATATTCAGGGCCATCTTGGCCTCGTCGCTCATCTTCGACGCATCCCATGGCGGGTCGAAAGTCAGGTCTGCGGTGGCGGACTTGATGCCCTCGACCTTCATCACCGCCTGCTCGACCCAGATGGGCATCTCACCCGCGACCGGACAGCCGGGGGCCGTAAGCGTCATCTCGATCCGCGCGTCGAAGTCGTCGGACAGATCGACCTTGTAGATCAGTCCCAGCTCATAGATGTCGACCGGGATCTCCGGGTCGAACACCGTCTTCAGCGCCGCGATGATGTCGTCGGTCAGCCGGTCCAGTTCAGCGGGCGTGATGGCTCCGCTGGCCACGGCCGCGCCGCGTCCACCGTCGTCATCCTTGCCCAGCAGGGTCGTGTCATCACTCATGCAAAGAACTCGCGGGCCTTGATCAGGGCGTCGGCAAAGGCGTCGACGTCCTCGAGGGTGTTATATAGGGCGAAGCTGGCGCGTGCGCTCGAGGTCAGGCCAAATCTGCGCGACAGGGGCTCGGCGCAATGCAGTCCGGCACGCACCGCCACGCCATAGCGGTCCATGATCTGGGCGATGTCGTGGGCGTGGGCCCCCTCGACCGTGAAGGTGAAGATCGCACCCTTGCCCGGCGCAGTCCCGACCTCCGTCAGCCAGTCGCGGCCTTCCAGGCGAGTGCGGACATGGGCCAGCAGGGCCTGCTCATGGGCCGAGACCGCCGCCGCATCGAAGCCCGACAGCCAGTCCAGCGCCGCCTCCAGGCCGATGGCCTCCAGGATCGGCGGCGTCCCCGCCTCGAACCGGTGCGGAATGCCGGCATAGGTCACCGCATCCTCGGTGACGGTGGCGATCATTTCGCCGCCACCCTGATAAGGGGGCAGAGCCTCTAGCGCAGCGCGCTTGCCATACAGCCCGCCGATGCCGGTCGGGCCGAACAGCTTGTGGCCCGTGAAGACGTAGAAATCGGCGTCAAGCGCCTGGACGTCGGGGCTGCAATGTACCGCCCCCTGGCAGCCATCGACCAGCGCCAGCGCACCCGCCGCATGGGCCAGATCGGCGATGGCCCGCACATCGTTCACCGTGCCCAGCACGTTCGACATGTGCGTGACGGCCACCAGCTTCGTGCGCGGCCCGATCAGCTCGGCCAGTGCCGCCATGTCCAGCGACCCGTCGTCCAGAACCGGTGCCCATTTCAGGACCATACCTTTGGCTTCCCGCAGCATGTGCCAGGGCACGATGTTGGCGTGATGCTCCATCTGGGTGACGACGATCTCGTCGCCCGGCTGCAACGACTGCCCCAGCCCCGCCGCGACCAGATTGATCGCCTCGGTCCCGCCCTTGGTCCAGACGATCTGCTCGGCGCTCTCGGCGTTCAGAAACCGGGCGACCGTCTCGCGCGCCGCCTCGAACGTCTCGGTCGTTTCATTCGCCAAGGTGTGCAGGCCGCGGTGGACGTTGGCATAGCTGCCCTCCATCGCCGCCGTCATCGCTTCGATCACCGCGCGCGGCTTCTGCGCCGAGGCGGCCGAGTCCAGATAGACCAGTGGCTTGCCGTTCACCGTCCGCGACAGGATCGGAAACTGGGCGCGTGCCGCATAGGCGTCGAAAGCACTCACTGCCCGCGTGCCTCACTGGCTCGCCGGAGCTCCGAGACCCGCTCAACTACAAATTCAGTGAAGCTGGTCCAACGACTGGCTTCCTCGCCTTTGGGGCTCCATTCCACAACATCTTTCCGAGAGAGGTCGATGCCGACCACGTACCCAGCCATATCATCCCCGATCGCCACAAGCCGCCCAGTTGGTGCATTGTGGCCATAGATCAGAGCAACGGATGTAGGGCCGGAATAGAACATGAAGCTCCCGTCCAGTTCACCCCATCCAATCTGTTGGAGCCAATCTACGTAGTCGGTCGGCAAACCTGCAGTTTCGACCTGCAGGTTGCCGCAGTCTGCTGCGGGGACCGGCTCAAGCCAATCTGCTGCAAACTTCCGGTCGTCAGGCGACATCAGACTGCCCCGCCTAGCCGACCAGTCAGCCATGACCTGACCACTTCCCGTGCCGCCTCGTGGTCGATGCGATCCACGACCTCGAACAGGAAGGCCTGGGTCAGCAGGGCCCGTGCCTCGTCGGCCGGAATCCCGCGCTGCTGCATGTAGAACAGGGCGCTCTCGTCCAGATTGCCGACCGTGTTGCCGTGCGCGCACTGCACGTCGTCGGCATAGATTTCCAGCTCCGGCTTGGCATCCACCTCGGCCCGCTCGCCCAGGATCAGGGCATGGTGACCCATGCGCGCATCGGTGCCGTCGGCGCCACGCTCGACGACGATCTTGCCCTGGAACACACCGCGCGCGGTGTCCCGCACGACGCCCTTGGTCAGTTGGGAGGTGACCCCATTCAGGCCGCCGTGGCGGACGACGCTGGTCAGGTCCGCATGGCGCTCGCCGGACAGGGCATAGAGACCGTCCAGCAGCACCTCGGCCCCCTCGCCGCCGTGGATCAGCCGTGTCTCCTGGCGCTGCAACCGCGCCCCGCCCGTGATAGTCGTCTGGCGATAGCGACCACCCGGTGCCACGCGGACATCGATCTCGGTCAGGGAGATGGCGTCATGCGGCTCATCGACCAGGACGATACGGGTCACCTCGGCACCGCTGGCGACGTCGATGTCCAGCCGATTGTGGGCGACATAGGCCGAGCCGGCGCCCTCGTGCGTTTCCAGCAGCAGCAGTTTGGCCCCCGGCCGCGCCACGACCCGGGCCGAGGCGGAATGTCCCGTCTCGGTGGCATTGGAGATGAACCGCAGGCGCAACGTCTGCTCGCCCGAAGCGAGGAAGTCCGTCACCCCGATCGCGCGCCCGTTGCCGAACACGATCGCATCCCCGCCCAGCTCATAGAAGGGTCCGGGCGGTCCGACCGTGGTGGTAGGCGACGGTGCAGGCGCGTCGCGCAGCACCCGGCGCAGGTCGGTGTATTTCCACGCCTCGACCCGCCGCGACGGGAAGGTCGAGGGGTCGCGAAGGTCGACCGCCGTCACGCGGCCTGCGGCAGATACTTGTCGTACCCTTCCGCCTCCAGTTGGTGCGCCAGCTCCGGCCCGCCCGAGGCGACGATGCGGCCGCCGGCCAGCACATGCACCCGGTCGGGTTTGATGTAGTCCAGCAGTCGCTGATAGTGGGTAATCACCAGCATGGCCCGGTCGGGGCTGCGCAGGGCATTCACCCCCTCCGACACGATCCTCAGGGCGTCGATGTCCAGGCCTGAATCGGTCTCGTCCAGGATCAGCAGCGACGGCTCCAGCAGGGCCACCTGCAGGATCTCCATCCGCTTCTTCTCGCCGCCGGAGAAGCCGACGTTCAGCGGCCGCTTCAGCATATCGAAATCCATCTTCAGCGCGCTGGAGGCCACCCGGACCATCTTCAGGAAGGCCGGTGCCGACACCTCCTCCTCGCCCCGCGCCCGCTTCTGGGCATTCAGCGCCGTGCGCACAAATGTAAGCGCCGGGACGCCGGGAATCTCGATCGGATACTGGAACGACAGGAACACGCCCTTCGCCGCCCGCTCGGCGGGTTCCAGGTCCAGCAGGTCCTGGCCCTGCCAGGACACGGTGCCTTCGGTCGCCTCATAGCCGGGCCGTCCCGACAGGGCATAGCCCAGCGTCGACTTGCCCGCCCCGTTCGGCCCCATGATGGCGTGCACCTCGCCTGCCGGAACGTCGAGCGTCAGGCCCTTGAGGATCGGCTTGTCGCCGACGGAAACGTGGAGGTTTTCAATCTTGAGCATTGTTTCTTCTTGTTATCCGACCGAGCCTTCAAGGCTGATCGCCACCAGCTTCTGCGCCTCGACGGCGAACTCCATCGGCAGTTTCTGCATCACGTCGCGGACGAAGCCGTTGACCAGCAGGGCCACCGCCTCCTCCTGCGACAGGCCGCGCTGCTGGGCATAGAACAGCTGGTCGTCCGACAGGCGCGTCGTCGTCGCCTCGTGCTCCAGCTGGGCCGAGCCGTTGCGGGCCTCGATATAGGGCACGGTGTGCGAGCCGCAGTCGCCGCCGATCAGCAGACTGTCGCACTGGGTGAAATTACGCACCCCCGTCGCCTTGGGATGCACCGACACCAGGCCGCGATAGGTCGAGTCCGACTTGCCCGCCGAGACCGCCTTGGCGATGATCCGCGACTTCGAGTTCTTGCCCAGGTGGATCATCTTGGTGCCGGTGTCGGCCTGCTGATGCCCGTTGGTGATGGCGATCGAATAGAACTCGCCCGAGCTCTCCTCGCCCTTGAGGATGCAGGACGGGTATTTCCAGGTCACGGCTGACCCGGTCTCGACCTGGGTCCAGCTGACCTTCGAACGGTCGCCGCGGCAGTCGGCACGTTTGGTGACGAAGTTGTAGATGCCGCCCTTGCCCTCGGCGTCGCCGGGGTACCAGTTCTGCACCGTCGAGTACTTGATCTCGGCGTCGTCCAGCGCGACCAGCTCGACCACCGCCGCATGCAGCTGGTTCTCGTCGCGCATCGGCGCCGTGCAGCCCTCCAGATAGGAGCAGTACGACCCCTTGTCGGCGATGATCAGGGTGCGTTCGAACTGGCCCGTCTGGCTGGCATTGATGCGGAAATAGGTCGACAGCTCCATCGGACAGCGCACGCCCGGCGGGATGTAGACGAACGATCCATCCGAAAAGACCGCGCTGTTCAGGGCCGCGAAATAGTTGTCCGAGACCGGCACCACCGAACCCAGATATTTGCGCACCAGCTCAGGATGTTCGCGCAAGGCCTCGGAAATCGGCATGAATATCACCCCGACCTTGGCCAGCTCGGCCTTGAAGGTGGTGACGACGCTGACGCTGTCGAACACGGCGTCCACCGCGTAGCGCGGCGCGCCCTCGACGCCGGCCAGCACCTCCTGCTCCTTCAGCGGGATGCCCAACTTCGCATAGATGGCCAGCAGTTCCGGATCGACCTCGTCCAGCGACTTGGGCCCCTCCTTCTTCTTGGGCGCGGCGTAGTAGAAAAGGTCCTGATAATCGACCGGCGTGTATTTCACCGACGACCAGGTCGGCTCCTCCATGGCCAGCCAGCGCTCATAGGCAGCGAGGCGCCATTCCAGCATCCACTGCGGCTCACCCTTCTTTTCGGAGATGAAGCGGACGATGTCGGCATTCAGCCCACGCGGGGCATATTCCGTATCGATGTCCGACGTGAACCCGTGCTCGTACTTCTCCAGTGCGGCGACGGCGTCGATGGTTTCCTGAACGGCTGCCATGATCTTACGCGACTTCCTTCACGCGCTGGCTCAGGCGTTCGGCCTGGCGGGCGCTGTGCTTCTCATATGCGGTCACCCAGGCGTCGGCGAAGCGTGACCAATCGTCCTGCGTCGTACCCCAGCCACCCGAGACGCGGACCCCGCCGGTCGCCAGCGCATGCAGCCCCATGGCCGAGATCGCCTTGGACGGCTTGACCTTGCCCGACGAACAGGCGCTGCCCGCCGAGACCATGATACCCGCCAGATCCAGCGTGATCAGCTGCTGCGGGCTGTCCCAGCCCTCGACGGCCATGAACAGGGTGTTGGGCAGGCGCCCGACCGTGCCGCCGATGACGGTGGCTCCCGCCGCCGCGACCCGCGCCTCGGCCGCATCGCGCCAGACGACATGCGCCATCGCCTGATCCAGATCACGCGCGGCACAGTCGGCGGCGGTGCCGAAGCCCGCGATGCCGGGAACATTCTCGGTCCCCGCCCGCAAACCCCGCTCCTGCCCGGCACCGTGCAGCATGCGCACGGCGGCGATGCCGTCCTTCAGCACCAAGGCTCCAACGCCCTGCGGCCCGCCCAGCTTGTGCGCCGACAGCGTCAGGGTGTCGGCATCCAGCGTCCGCATATCAACCGGCACCTTGCCCGCCGACTGGATCGCATCGACGTGAAGCCAGCCACCTGCGGCCCGCACCAACGCCGCCGCCTGCGCGATCGGCTGGATGACGCCGCTCTCGTTATTGGCATGGTGGATGGCCACGACGGCACGGCCCGGCCTTGCCAACGCATCGGCCAGCCAGACCAGATCGACCACGCCGTCCGCGTCGACCGGCAGCACCTCGACCGGCGCGCCAGACATAGCCGCTGCCTCGGCCACGCAGGGATGTTCCGTCGCCCCGACGATCAGCCGCTCGCAGCCTGCGGCCAGGGCACTCAGGATCGCCTGTGCGTTCGATTCGGTCCCGCCGGAGGAGAATACGATCGCCGTCGGATCGGCCCCGACCAGATCGGCCACCTGCGCCCGCGCCGTCTCGACCCGCGCCCTTGCGCGCCGTCCTGCGGCATGCACCGCCGATGGATTGCCGTTATCAGCCAGAGCCTTGGCCATGATCTCCTGAACTTCAGGGCGAACCAGGCTGGAGGCGTTGTAGTCTAGATAGACGGGGCTCATGCGGCCACCCCGATCTCGTCGGCCCCGGTTGCGTCAATGGGTGCCCGACGCCGCGCCCCGGTGCGGTTCATCACCACATCTTCCAGCGACACCCCGGCCAGGTAGCGATGGATTTCGTCGCCCAGATCTTCCCACAGATTGTGGGTGATGCAACGCTCGCCCGCCATCATGCAGCCCTTGGGCGAGGAATGGCCGACGCAGCGCGTGGCGCGGATGGGTTCATCGACCGCCAGAACGATTTCCGCGACCACCGTCTCATGCGGACCCTTGGCCAGCCGATAGCCGCCACCGGGGCCGCGTACGCTGCGAACCAGCCCGCCTTTTCTCAGGCGCGCAAACAGTTGCTCCAGATAACTCAATGAAATTTCTTGGCGCGTGGCGATTTCGGCCAGGGAAACAGCCCGGTCGCGGCCGTCGTCGGTCCGGCCATTCTTGGCCAGATCCGCCATGGCCATGACGGCATATCGTCCCTTGGTCGACAGTCGCATCGGACACCCGCTAAAAATCGCGCGCATTTTCGGGGTCCTGTGCTAGAACCCGCGGCTTCACAAAAGCGGCTGCGCGCCATGCGGACTTAGAAAGTCCTACCGCATCGGTCAAGTATTACGCACCTGCGAAACGACAGTTGAACACGGGAATCCGCTCCGCCCATGCCTGAAGTCATCCTGCCCGGCGCCTCTGGCCGCATCGAAGGTCGCTACTCCCCGGGCAAACGCCCCAATGCGCCGATCGCCCTGATCCTGCACCCCCACCCCAAGGCGGGCGGGCATATGAACAACCCGGTGGCGGTCACGCTGTACCAGCTGTTCGTGAAGCGCGGCTTTGCGACCCTGCGCTACAATTCGCGCGGCGTCGGCAAGTCCCAGGGCGAGTTCGACAGCGGCATCGGTGAACTAGCAGACGCGGCCACCGCTCTGGACTGGCTGCAGTCCAACAACCCCGGCGCGACCCAGACCTGGGTCGCCGGTTATCAGTTCGGGGCCTATATCGGCATGCAACTGCTGATGCGCCGGCCCGAGACGGACGGCTTCATCTCCGTGTCGCCGCCGTCGAACATGTACGATTTCAGCTTCCTGGCGCCCTGCCCGGCCTCGGGTCTGTTCCTGCACGGCACCAACGACACCGTCGTGCCGCCGGTCGAGGTCGAGCGCGTGGTCAACAAGCTGCGCACCCAGAAGGGCATCGTCATCGATTATGAGCTGGAAGACGGCGCCAGCCACTTCTGGCAGGACCACGTCGATGCCGTGGACCGCCGCGTCGGCCTGTATCTGGACAAGCGCCTGGAAGAAAAACCGGCCTGATCGGTTGGATAATTCGGGACGGCACTCTCCAGAGTGTCCAACCGATTTATCCATGGTTATCCAATCGACCTAGTACAGCAGATGAGGCCTGCGTAGCTCTTCCCACCTGCGCTCGTCCGGCCGTGCGACAGCATCCAGATCGTCCGGCGTCGAAGCAGTGTCGTCGACCCATTCCCGCAACGCAGGCCCGCCGTTGATCACGTCGATCGGCAGCTTGCCGAAGGCATACTCATACGGAAAATCGCGCCACAGGTCGTAGTCCGGATACAGCCGCCGGATGGCCTTGAAGCCCAGGGCCTGTACCCGCCACGGCTGAAACGCCTCATGGTCATAGGCCGGGTAGTCGACATGGATCTGGACCCCCGAGCACAGCTTGCCGACGTGTTTGTGGAAGGTCGGCTCAAACCACATGTCACGCAGCACGCAGCCCTTCAGCCACTGCGGCGCAAACGCCCGCATCTCGGCAATGACGGCGCGGGCGTCGAAGTCCGGCGCGCCGAACAACTCCAGCGGACGGGTCGTGCCCCGCCCCTCGGACAGGGTCGCCCCCTCCAGCATGACGGTGCCGGCATAGGCACGGGCCATGCAGACATTGGGCGCATTAGGGCTGGGGTTGATCCAGCTGCGCTGATGCAGCGGCCAGCCGTAGCCAGGGCCTTCGTCCGGCCTCCAGCCCTGCATCTCGATGACGCGATAGGCCACGTTCAGCTTGAAGTGATCGATAAACCACAGCCCCATCTCGCCCAGGGTCATGCCGTGGCGCATCGGCATGGGCCCGGCCCCGACGAAGCTCTCCCAGCCCGGCTGCAACAGCGTCCCCTCGACGGGCCGCCCTGCCGGATTGGGCCGGTCCAGCACCCAGACTTCCTTGCCGTGCTCGGCCGCCGCCTCCAGCATGTAGAGCAGGGTCGTCACGAAGGTGTAGATGCGGCACCCCACGTCCTGCAGGTCGATCAGGACGACGTCGAACGTGCTCATCATCTGGCCCGTCGGCCTGCGCACCTCGCCATACAGGCTGAAGACGGGGATGCCATGCACCGGATCGGTCTCGTCCGGCGTCTCCATCATATTGTCCTGAAGGTCGCCCTTCATCCCGTGCTGAGGGCCGAAGGCGGCGGTTAGCCGGATGTCCGCGCAGGCCATCAGGGCGTCCACCGAATGGGTGAGGTCCGCCGTCACCGACGCCGGATGCGCCACCAAAGCCACGCGGCGGCCTTTCAGACCAGCGCGCAGGTCCGCGTCGGACAGGAGACGGTCAATGCCGAATTTCATGGCAGTTCCAGCGTGAAAGAGTCGGGATGATGGAAATCCGGCTTGTCGGACGGATGAGCAAGCGCCCAGTAGGAGATGGTACCGTCCTTGGCCTCGACGACAGCCGACAAGCCTAGGTGAGAAGCGTCAGGCGGAAGCAGGACCGTGCCTTCCAGTGCCACCATATCGGCGGCCCCATCCAGTCCAGCGACAACCACGGCTTCCAGCGCGTTCGCCATGCCCTGCCGATAGCCGTCGAATCGATAGCTGGCCCAATGGCCTGAAGGCGAGAGGTTGAACTCGTGATAGCCTTTCGGGGTCTTCACGAAGGCCTCGAAACAGGTCGTCGTCCACAGTCGGTCCATACGTCCAGGTTCAACTAAAGGAGGCCACGTGATCGCATCTACATCGCCATCGACGACATAGCGTAGCCACAAACTGCCAACCCGCCGTTCGAAGAGAACAGTCACATCAATAGCTGGGCCGCCGACAGCCTCCGGATGCGGCAGCAAGACCGCCGTCTTCACATCCTCGTTGCCGGTTCGCGCTTCCATGACGCCGTGCTACACGCCCCCTCCTCTCCAAGCCAAGACTTGATGTTCCCATGACCGAGCCCGCCTTCCAGTCCGACTTCCTCAAGACCATGCAGGCGCGGGGCTACATCCATCAGATCACCCATCCGACGGAACTGGATGCGGCGGCAAGGGCGGGCGTCGTGACCGGCTACATCGGCTTCGACGCCACCGCGCCATCTCTGCACGTCGGTCACCTCATCCAGATCATGCTGCTGCGCCGTCTTCAGCAGGCCGGCCACAAGCCGATCGTCCTGATGGGCGGCGGTACGACCAAGGTTGGGGACCCCAGCTTCAAGGACACTCAGCGACCCCTGCTGACGCAGGAGCGGATTGCCGAGAACATCGCCGGCATCAAGGGCGTGTTCGAGAAATTCCTGACCTTTGGCGACGGTCCGACCGACGCCGTGATGCTCGACAACGACGAATGGCTGTCGAAACTCGGATACCTCGAATTCCTGCGTGATTACGGCACGCATTTCACGGTCAACCGCATGCTGAGCTTCGATTCGGTCAAGCTGCGGCTCGAAAGAGAGCAGCCGCTAACCTTCCTTGAGTTCAACTACATGCTGATGCAGGCGACAGACTTCCTGGAGCTGAACCGTCGCTACGGCTGCACGCTGCAGATGGGCGGCTCGGACCAGTGGGGCAATATCATCAACGGCGTCGAACTGACCCGAAAGGTCGACCAGAAAGCTGCCTTCGGCCTGACCACGCCGCTGCTGGCCACGGCCTCGGGCCAGAAGATGGGCAAGACCGTCGGCGGTGCCGTCTGGCTGAACGCCGACGCCCTGTCGCCCTATGACTACTGGCAGTACTGGCGCAATACGGAGGATGGCGACGTCGGCCGCTTCATGCGCCTGTTCACCGACCTGTCGGACGCCGAGATCGCGGGCTACGAGGCGCTGGAGGGAGCAGCGATCAACGATGCCAAAAAGGCCCTGGCGGATGCGACCACCACCATGCTGCACGGGGCGGATGAAGCCGCCAAGGCGCGGGCCGCCGCAGAGGGCGCGTTCGAGCGCGGCACCCTGTCGGCCGACCTGCCCACCGTCGAACTGCCATCGGCCGAAGTGATCGGGGCCATGATCGCCGCTGTAACAACACGCGCAGGCCTGACGGCGTCTAACGGCGAGGCACGACGCCTGGCCCAGGGCGGCGGACTGCGACTGAATGACGAGGCGATTTCCGATGGCGCGCGACTTATCGAGTCGTCGGACATCAACGCTGACGGCGTCCTGAAACTGGCCGCCGGCAAGAAGAAGATCGTCCTCGTCCGTCCCGTCTGAAGCGAGAAATCCATGACCGACATCACCGAAGGCACCCCAGCTCCCGCATTCGACCTGCCCACCGACGGCGACGCCAATGTCTCCCTCGACGCGCTGAAGGGCCGGACGGTCGTCCTGTATTTCTACCCCAAGGCCGATACGCCGGGCTGCACCAATGAAGGCAAGGATTTCACCGCCCTGGCCCACGACTTCGCCAGCCTGGGGGCTGTGGTGATCGGCGTCTCCAAGGACCCGGTCAAGAAGCTGCAGAAGTTCAAGGCCAAGTATGACCTGAACATCCAGCTGGCCTCTGACGAGACGGCAGGCGTGACTGAAGCCTATGGCGTCTGGGTCGAGAAGAGCATGTACGGCAAGACCTATATGGGCATCGAACGCGCGACCTTCCTGATCGACGGCGAGGGCATCGTGCGCCGCGTCTGGCGCAAGGTTTCGGTCAAGGGGCATGCCGACGAGGTCCTAAGCGCCGTCCGCGCCCTATAGGTTCGGTGAGCATTGGTCTGAACCAGTGCTTGCCACCAGACGACCGCTCGGCCTAACTGCCGCCGGGGCTTTTACATGACAGGCGGAGACAGCCATGTTCAACAAGAGCAAGTCGGACGACAACAGTTTGAACATCCCGTCGATGACGGAACGACCACCGGAGCCTTCGCGCGCGCTGGATACACCGCGCCCGGCCACGACGCCCGTCACGACGACAGCGTCCGCCCCGCGCTCGACCAATCTGTCGACCCTGTCCGCCGGGGTACGCTATGAAGGCAACATCTCCGGCGGCGGCGACGTGCAGGTCGACGGTGCGCTGAAGGGCGACGTACGTCTGGCTCGCGTCCTGATCGGCGAGAGCGGCTCGGTCGAGGGTGCCATCACCGCCGATATGATCGAGGTGCGCGGCAAGGTGAACGGTTCGATCACCGCCAAGTCGGTCCGCCTCCTGGCCACCGCCCGCGTCGAGGGCGACATTACCCAGGAACAGCTGGCCATTGAGCCGGGGGCCTGGTTCCAGGGCCGCTCCATCCAGGCCAAAAAGGAACTTCCCACTGCCGCTGCCATCGCCGAGGCCGAAGCGGCCAAGCCCGAACGCTATCAGCCGGAAACCCCCGTCGCACCTGCCATGCCGAACGTGACCGTGGCCGCCAGCAAGCCCTCAGTGGCGCAGGCGAAGTCGGCCTAGACACCGATTTCTCCCTCCCCTTCATGGGGAGGGAGAAGGTCCAGTTACTCGACCGTCGAGCCTCGGGTTTCGCCCACGCGCGCGGCCAGGGCGGCCCCCATGAAGGCGTCCAGATCGCCGTCCAGAACACCCTGCGTGTCAGACGTCTCGACGTTGGTGCGCAGGTCCTTGACCATCTGATACGGCTGCAGGACGTACGATCGGATCTGGTGACCCCAGCCAATATCGGTCTTGGCGTCAGCCATCGCCTGGGCGGCGGCCTCGCGCTTCTGCAACTCCAGCTCGTACAGCCGGGCCCGCAGCATCTTCCACGCCATCTCGCGGTTCTGATGCTGTGAGCGCCCGGCCTGGCAGGCCACGACGGTGTTGGTCGGGGTGTGGGTCAGGCGAACGGCCGAATCGGTCTTGTTGATGTGCTGACCGCCTGAGCCCGAGGCGCGATAGGTGTCGGTGCGCACATCAGCCGGATTGATGTCGATCTCGATCGTATCATCGACCACGGGCGAAACGCCGATTGAGGCAAAGCTGGTGTGCCGCTTGGCGGCGGCGTCATAGGGGCTGATGCGAACCAGGCGATGGACGCCCGATTCCGACTTCAGCCAGCCATAGGCATTCGGCCCACTGATCAGGATGGTGGACGACTTGATGCCCGCCTGCTCGCCCTCTTCCTGAGCCTCAATCTGAACCTCATAGCCGTGCGCCTTGGCCCAGCGGCTATACATGCGTAGCAACATCCCGGCCCAGTCATTGGACTCCGTCCCGCCGGCACCGGAATTCACTTCCAGATAGGCGTCATTGCCATCGGCTTCGCCGGACAGCAGGGCCTCCAGCTCGGCGCGCGTGGCGCGATCCTTGATCGCCTTCAGGCTGGCGCGCGCCTCTTCGAGCGTCGCCTCGTCGCCTTCCTCATCGGCCATTTCTGACAGCATGACGCCGTCTTCAAGCCCCTGCTCCATCTCGCGGACCGTGTCGATCTGAGCCGCCAATTTGGCGCGGTCGCGCGACACGGCCTGAGCCTGTTCGGCGTCATTCCACAGGGTCGGGTCTTCGACCCTCGCGTTCAGCTCATCTAGTTTTCGAAGCGCGACATCCCAGTCAAAGACGCCTCCTGAGCAGAGCGATGCTCTGCTCGATGTCGGCCTTCATGGCCTCGACATCCGGTCTCATCGCAATCTCCACGCGATACAATAGGGGGACGCGGGACATAGAGGGTGTCGCCGCACGTGGCTAGGGCCGATGGCTCAATACAGCCCGCTCAGGTCTTCGGCAGGGGGCGGAGTCGGCTGAGGCGTCGTCGGGGCCGGGGCGACCGGTCCCGGAGCAGGGCCCTGTGCCTCTTCCTGCTCTCGGCGGATAACTTCATTATAGTTTTGAGGCCCCGTAGGAACGGTCGGGCCCGTCGGTGCGCGTTCCTCGATCCGCCGTGTCGTTCCGGGGCGGAAGGCTTCCTCGATGCCGTTCACACTGCGGAAGATGGCGTTCTTGGGCCGCACGAACGGACGCGCCGGGCGCTCGCGCAGTGCCGTCTGCATGAAGTCGGCGAATACGGGCACAGCCGCCGTCGTGCCCGTCTCGCCATAGCCCAGCGAGCGGTTGTCGTCGAAGCCGATGAAGACACCAACGACGATGTCAGACGAAAAGCCTACGAACCAGGCAGAGCGATACTCATTGGTCGTGCCGGTCTTGCCCCCGACCCAGCGGCCCAGGCCGCGGGCGCTGGCCGCTGTGCCGCGTTGAACGACACCTTCCAACATCGAGCTCATCTGATAGGCGGTGATCGGATCGATGACCTGTTGGCCACGCGGGTCAAGCCTCGGCGATTCCTGACCGGTGAATGGGCGACCACAGTCACGGCAGCGGCGGTCGTCGGCGCGATAGATGGTCTCGCCGTCGCGATCCTGGACCATTTCGATGAGATAGGGGTTCACGCGGCGCCCCCCGTTGACGAAGGCGGCATAGGCTGCAGTCAGGCGATAGGGCGTGGTCTCCCCTGCTCCCAGCGACACCGACAGATTGGGCGTCAGGTTGTCGGCCACGCCCATCTTCTCGGACAGGGCCACGATGTTGTCCATGCCGACCGACTGGGCCAGCCGCACCGTCATGACGTTGCGCGACAGCTCCAGCCCACGGCGCAGGCTCTGGGGCCCATAGTACTGACGGCTGTAGTTCTCGGGCGTCCAGCGCCCGCCATTGGCCCCGCCCGCAAAACTGATCGGGGCGTCCAGCACGATCGATGCCGGCGTGAAGTCGCCCTCCAGAGCGGCGGCATAGACGAAGGGTTTGTAGGCCGAACCCGGCTGGCGCTCCGCCTGCGTCGCACGGTTGAAGCTGGACAAGGCATAGGAATAGCCCCCCACCATCGCCAGCACACGGCCGGACTGTGGCTCTATGGCGACCAGGGCTCCGTTGACGCGCGGTACCTGCTTCAAGGCGAACTGGCCGCCTGTGAGCTCCACGAAGATCAGATCGCCGCGCTTCAGCGGACGGTTGGCATTGGCCCAGGCGGCATCGGCGGCCAGCAGGCTGCCGGTCCGTCCGTCACGCGCGGTGATGATACGGACGTTATTGCCCGAGACGCTGTCGACAGCCGCCGCCTGCCAGGCCCTGCGCTCCGGCGGGCGTGTCTCTGCCAAGGCCACGTCCTGCCAGCCTTCAGCGAAGTCCGTCGTGCCCCAGGCCCCGCGCCAGCCGTGGCGACGGTCATAGTTCTCCAAACCCTTCATCAGCGCATCACGAGCGGCTGATTGCAACGACGGGTCCAGGGTCGTGCGCATGTAGTAGCCGCCGCGGTTCACATCGTCCCGCCCGAAGCGGGCAATGGCTTGACGCCGCGCCTCCTCGACGAAGAAGTCAGCATCGGCATACTGGGCACGCCGCGGCGCATCCTGGGTGGTCAACGGACGGGCGCGCGCCTCGACCAGCTGTGCATCCGTCAGCCAGCCATTCTGGTTCATCTCGCCCAGAACCCAGTCACGGCGGCCCGTCGCCCGGCCGGGGAAGCGTTTAGGATGATAGTTGGCCGGTCCCTTGGGCAGTGCCGCGAGAAACGCCGCCTCGTCCGGGCTGAGCTCACTCAGCGACTTGCCGAAATAATTGTAGGCCGCCGCCGCCACGCCGAAAGAGCGATAACCCAGGTAGATTTCGTTCAGATACAGTTCGAGGATCTGCTCCTTGGTCAGCGTCGCCTCGAGGCGGTTGGATAGAATGGCTTCCTTGACCTTGCGGTTTACGCCGGTCTGGCCGGCCAGCAGCACATTCTTGGCGACCTGCTGGGTGATCGTCGAGCCGCCTTCCAGGCGCCGACCCGAGGCGGCGTTGAAGACGTTCTTGAACATGGCCCGGCCCAGCCCCGACACGTCGATGCCGCCGTGATTGAAGAAGTCATTGTCCTCGGCCGACAGGAAGGCCTGAACGACTGGCTCGGGGATCTGTTCATAGGGCACATAGATTCGGCGTTCGTCCGAGAACTCGCCGATCAGGGTGCCGTCGCCGGCATAGACACGCGTCGCCGTCGCCGGGCGATAATCGGCCAGGTCGGAGGCGTCCGGCAGGTCGTGGAAAAGCCAGGCGGCGTAGATGGCCACGGCCAGGCCCACCACGGCAATGCCGCCAAGCAGGACGATACCCGCCCTTACGAACCAGCGTTCGGCAATCTTCACCTGAAACTCCGGGGCGCGCGCATTGATGTGGGTTTAGCTTGCGTCGCCGGGGTTCGCTATAGCGACAATGACACGACGAGCCAGATAGCGTCAGGGACGCCCCGGACCAACGGTTGCGGCCATCTGGATGTCGCCCTCAGCTTGGCGGAAATAGGCATCGATCCCGGCCGCCACAGCCCGGATCAACCGGCGGCGGGCGCGAGTGTCGGTCAGCAGACGCTCATCCTCCGGATTGGTCATATAGCCCATCTCCAGCAGTACAGCGGGCACATCGGGGGCCAGCAACACCGCCAGACCCGCGTCGCGGTGGCTCCGGCGCAGCAGGGGGTGATCCGCCTGCTCGATCTCGCCCAGCAGGGTCCGCGCTAGACGAGCCGAGCGGTTCTGGGTCGCGCGCTGGGTCATATCCAGCAGTATGCGATCCACCGAAGCATCGCGGCCCGGCAGGTTCAGGTTCTGCTGCCAGTTCTCATCGCGCGTGAACTCCCTGACCGCCCGCCCGGCCCCCTGTTCCGACAGGGTATAGACGCTGGCCCCGCGCGTGGCGGGATCGGCGATGGCGTCGGCGTGCAGCGAAATGAACAGATCCGCCCCGGCCCGGCGCGCGATCTCGACCCGGCGGTTCAGGCCGACATAGACGTCGGTGTCCCGGGTCAATTGCACGCGGTACCGACCCGTCCGCTCCAACTCCTGTTTCAGCAGTTGCGCGGCGGCCAGGGTGACGGCGCTTTCGTGCGTCGTGGTTCCGGCCGCGCCGGGATCACGCCCGCCATGACCCGGGTCGATGACCACAAGCGGCCGCTCGGTACGGCGCGTCGGCAGGCGCACGCTGCGATCCGGACGCGGGGTCGGTGCCCGCCCAGTCGCCTTCAGATCGATGACATAGCGATAGTGGTCGATGCCGTCGCCGGGCGGCAGCAGGAACCGGCGCTCGATCTCGGCGGTGCTGCTAAGGTCCAGTTCGACACGCGACGCCCCGCCCGCCCCGGCAATTCGCCAGTTGCGTACCAGACCGCTGCCCTGCCCTGTCCGCGTCTGCCCCGGAGCGATGCCAGACAGGGCAACCACAACGTGGCCATCATCGCCGGATTGAACGACTTCACCCCGCGACGTCCGGTCCAGGTCGACCACGACCCGCGTCCGCTGCGTATCGCCGCCGAAACGGACCCGCAGAACCTCGCCCATTGCTCCTGTGGCCAGGCCGCGCCCGGCCGCGAACACCGCAACCGCGAACGCCAACAATACGACAAGCGCCATCGCCCACTGGCGTGGGTTCCAACGCGTCGGATTGTTACGCCACAGCCCGCTCATTCTGACGAAGGCCTCGTTCATCAAGGTGAAACCATGATGGCGGCTGGGCGTCGCCAAGGGGTTAAGACGGCTGCGGCTTTTAATTCATGATTTTCATGACTATGATCTGTCTGCCTGCGAACCGATCGCGTTCCCTGACCTGTTCAGGAGCGGACGCGCCCTCCTCGCCAGGTGGACTTCCACTGATCCTAGGATCGACCGGCCTATTGCGGCCGAACGATTCGAAGACCCGGGTCCGCACCGCCCGCAGGGGCGCGACCGCGACCAGGACCGACTGAACTCATGGGCTTCATCGCCAGCGCTCCCCTCCGGTCTGAGTTGACCGACATCGCCTGCATCGACGGCATCATGCCGCGCTGTGGCGGAGGAACGACGCCTGCGCTCGCCCACCTCACCCCCATTCGGCGAGCCGCCACACTGACCGGTCACGTACCGGCGGTCATGGCCCGAGCGCGCCAGAGAGAGACCACCCATGTCAAAGACCATGCTTATCGATGCGGCACATGCGGAAGAAACCCGCGTCGCGATCGTCGAAGGGCGTCAAATCGAGGAATTCGACTTTGAATCCCGCACGAAGCGTCAGCTTCGTGGAAATATCTATCTGGCCAAGGTCACCCGCGTAGAGCCCAGCCTGCAGGCCGCCTTCATCGAATACGGCGGCAATCGCCACGGCTTCCTGGCCTTCAACGAAATCCACCCCGACTATTACCAGATCCCGGTCGCCGACCGCGAAGCCATCATGGCCGAAGCGCATTCGGACGAGGACGATCACGACGACCTGGGCCGCGAAAGCGACGACGGCGAGTCCGAAGGTGGCATGGCCGAGGAAGAGCGGCTGAAACGCCGCCTGATGCGCCGCTACAAGATCCAGGACGTCATCAAGCGCCGCCAGGTCATGCTGGTTCAGGTCGTCAAGGACGAGCGTGGTGGCAAGGGCGCGGCCCTGACCACCTGGCTGTCGCTGGCCGGTCGCTACTGCGTGCTGATGCCCAATACCGGCAAGGGCGGCGGCATCTCGCGCAAGATCACCCAGGCCACCGACCGCAAGCGCCTGAAGGCTGCGGCCGCCGCCCTGGACGTGCCGCGGGGCATGGGCCTGATCATTCGTACGGCCGGTGCCAAACGCACCAAGGCCGAGATCAAGCGCGACTATGAATATCTGCTGCGCCTGTGGGAAACGATCCGCGAAACGACACTGAAGTCCAACGCCCCTTCGATCATCTACGAAGAGGAAAACCTGGTCCGCCGCGCTGTTCGCGACATGTTCGACAAGGATTTCGACGGCATCCAGGTCGAGGGCGTCGAAGGCTTCAAGGAGGCCCGTGATTTCATGCGGGTGCTGATGCCCTCGCAGTCCAAGAAGGTGCATCTGTACCAGGGCGCGCGGCCCCTGTTCGCGACCAACGGCATCGAGGAGATGCTGACCCAGATCCATCAACCGGTCGTGCCCCTGCCGTCCGGCGGCTATCTGGTGATCAACCAGACCGAGGCCCTGGTCGCCATCGACGTCAACTCCGGTCGTTCGACCAAGGAGCGCAATGTCGAAGCCACGGCTACCAAGACCAATATCGAGGCCGCCATCGAGGCCGCGCGTCAGCTGCGCCTTCGCGACCTGGCCGGCCTGATCGTCATCGACTTCATCGACATGGATGAAGGCAAGAACAACCGCACCGTCGAGAAGGTGCTGAAGGACGCCCTGGCCAAGGACCGCGCCCGCATCCAGATGGGCCGCATCTCCGGCTTCGGCCTGATGGAAATCAGCCGCCAGCGTCGTCGTCTGGGCGTGATCGAGGGGGCCACCGAGGTCTGCCCGCACTGCCAGGGCGCGGGTCGTGTCCGCTCCGCCGAGAGCGCCGCCCTGATGACCCTGCGGGCCGTCGATATCGAGGCCGGAAAGAACGGCGCGGGTGTGGTCAATCTGCGCCTGTCGACCGCCGTTGCCCTGTATATCCTGAATCACAAGCGCGACTATCTGAACAGCCTGTTGGTCAAGCGGGGCCTGAACGTCGTCATCCTGATCGACGACAGCCTGGGTCAGGGCGAACATGGTCTGGAGCGCATCGAGACCAATGAGGACTTCGTGCCCGAACAGGCACCGGCCTTCATCGACCTGGACGACGACTTCGACGACAGCGCCTATGACGACGAGGACGAGGCGGACGACGAGATCATCGCGGATGATGACGACGCCCTTGACCGCGAAGACAGCGACGACGACGAGCCGCGCGAGCGGGCCGAACGTCACGAGGGCGAGCATGGCGGACGTGGACGTCGCCGCCGTCGTGGCGGACGTCGGGACGAGACCGAAGCCGCGCCACGTGACGACGAGCCCGCCCCTGCCCTGACCGCTGGCGACGACGATGATGACAGCGAGGCCGGCCGTCGCCGTCGTCGCGGTCGTCGCGGCGGTCGCCGCACTCGCGAGGAAGGTACCGAACGCGACGCCTTCTTCTGGGTGCGCGGTCGCACACCCTCGCTGGACGACCCCTATGTCTGGTTCGACCCGATCAATCCGGAACGGCCCCAGGCGAAAACTGAGCCCGCTGCCTCGACCCGGGTCGCCGACGATGTGGAAGAGCGCATCGGCGAACGCCCTGAAGGCGAGCGTGAAGGCCGCGAAGGTGGTCGCTCACGTCGTCGTCGCGGACGGGGACGCGGTCGTGACCGGGGCGGTGAACTGACCCACGAGGTCAAGGTCGAAGGCCGCGCCACCAACGAAGGCATGCCCGCCGACGGCTCGCCCGACACGCCGATGGCGGTTCAGGTCGAGACTGAGATCGAAGCTGCGCCTGCCGCGGTAATCGAAGAGCCCAAACGCCGTCGCGTCCGTCGCAAGACCTCGGCCAGCGCCACCGAAGCCTCCGAGCCCGAGGCGGTCACTGCACCGATCGAACCGAACGAAGCCGAGCCTGTAGCCTCTGAAGTCGCCGAACTGGACGTGTCACCGGCCCAGGCCGTCGAAGAGCGGGCTGAAGCACCGACCCCAGAGCCGAAGCCGGCCCCGGTTGCCGAGTTCGTCGCGCCTCAGCCGGAGATTGATGTCGCCGCCCTGATCGCCGATGATCCCGCCCAGATCGTCGCACCGCCCGAAAAGCCCAAACGCGGGTGGTGGCGCCGCTGAAAGGCCGCGATTAGATTGTGAGTTCGTGACGGACGGGGGCGTTCGAGGATTGAGGAGTTTGCCATGACCTGGCTGTCCCGACCTGTCCGCCGCCTGTTCGGGGCCGCGACCGCCGCCGGCATGCTGCTGGCGGCGGCCTCGCCCGCCTCGGCCCAGAGCGCCATCCGCGATACCGAGATCGAGGAGATCATCGACGAATGGTCCGCACCCGTCTTCGTCGCCATGGGGCTGGAACCCAGTGAAGTCGAGATACTGCTGGTCAATGACGACAGCCTGAACGCCTTCGCCACGCGCGGCCGGATTATGGGGCTGAACACCGGCTTGATCATGCGGACTCGCAATGCCAACGAACTGCTGGGCGTGGTCGCGCACGAGGCCGGTCACATCAAGAACCGCCATACCTTACGGGACGGGGCTCAGAACGCCGGCATGCAGCCCCTGCTGATGACCATGGCGCTCGGCGCCTTGGCTATCGCCGCAGGCGCACCCGACGCAGGCGCTGTCTTGCTGGGGAACAGCCAGTATTTCGGCACGCTGAGCGCTCTGCGCTACATCAGCCATCAGGAGGGC
This sequence comes from Brevundimonas sp., assembly GCF_041648055.1. Lineage (GTDB taxonomy): Bacteria > Pseudomonadota > Alphaproteobacteria > Caulobacterales > Caulobacteraceae > Brevundimonas. Next base: position 57,746 of record NZ_JBAZPS010000003.1, on the reverse strand, counting down.
GAGGCCGACAATACGGCCGCTCGCGCCCTGGAGCGCTCCGGCGAGTCGGGTCGCGGACTGGTCAGCTTCTTCGAGCGCAATTTCCGCACGGAAGAAGTCTTCTCGGACGCACGCCGTTACCCCTATTTCCGCAGCCACCCGCTGTCGTCCGAGCGGATCGAGAACCTGCGCCGGATTGTGGGTGAAGGCACGCATAACAATGCTGTTGATCCGCCGGAACGCGCTGCCCAGCACGCCCTGGTCCTGGCCAAGATGCACGCCTTCATGGACCATCCGACCGATACCCTGCGGGCCTATCCCGAAACGGATGTCAGCCTGCCCGGGCGTTATGCCCGCGCCATCGCCTGGTATCGCCAAGGCGAGATCGACAAGGCGATCGCCGCCATCGACGTGTTACTGAGCGAACAGCCTGAGAACCCTTATTTCTGGGAGTTGCGGGGTCAGGTGCTGATGGAGGAAGGGCGCCCGGCCGATGCCCTCGCCTCGCACCAGCGCTCCGTCGAACTCAAGCCGGATGCCCCCCTGCTGCGCGTCAATCTGGGCCATGCCCTGATCGCCTCGCAGGATACGACCAAGCTGGACCCGGCCATCCTGGAGCTGAAGCGCGCCGTGGCGCTGGAGCCCGACAACACCCTGGCCTGGCGTCTGCTGTCACAGGCCTATTCCAGTCAGGGCAAGGAGGGCGAAGCCCGTCTGGCCACCGCTGAGATGTATTTCGCCATGCGGTCGGAAACCCAGGCCACCCAGTTCGCCCTGCGCGCCCGCGACATGCTGGATCGCGGCACACCGGAGTGGACGCGGGCCATGGACATCGTCTTCGCCTCGGGCGCGACCCAGGCCGATGTCGATGACGTCGACCGCCGCAACGCCCGCCGCCAGTCCACCATCATCCCAGCCGGCGGCTGAGCCCGATCTCTCCAGGATATACATGACCGACACGCCCGAACCCGCGCCCGATGTCGCGCCGAAACCTGCCCGCGCCTCGTGGTTCTCTGACGCCAAGGTGGGTCTGGCCGGACTGGTCGTCGGCCTGATCGCCCTGGTCATCGCCGTGGCACCCTATGCGACCGGCGGCGACTTCGACGCCCGCGTGCGCAGCTATCTGCTGGCCAATCCGGAAGTGCTTCAAGAAGTCAGCGACGCCCTGAACGCCAAGGCCGACGTCGCCCGTCAGGCGGCGGATCGCGACCTGGCCGGTCAGATCACGGCCCGCGCCGCCGCCAATCCGGCCCTGCTGGCCGCTGATCCGCGCGACCCGTCATTCGGTCCCGCAGACGCCAAGGTAACGGTGGTGGAGTTCTTCGACTTCCGCTGCCCCGGCTGCAAGGCGACGGCACCCGAGGTCCTGGCCCTGATGCAGGCGCATCCGGACGTACGGTTCGTGTTCAAGGACTGGCCGATCCTGGATCGCGGCAGCGACGGCATGTCCAATCTGTCGGCCCGGGCCGCCCAGGCCGCGCATCGTCAGGGCAAGTATCTGCCGGTCTTCCGTGACCTGATGGCCGAACCCGACCTGACGCCGGACACCATCGCCCGCATTCTGAACGACAACGGCGTGTCCCTGCCCCAAGCCGAGGCAGCCATGGCCAGCGGCGAGATCGCCTCGCACCTGGCAGACGTTCAGACGACGGCGACGACGCTGGGTCTGCAAGGCACGCCGACCTTCCTGATCAACGGCAAGGCCAGCGCGACCATCCAGCCTGCGGATATTGATGCCGCGATCCGGGCAGCCAAGGCGAGCTGAGCTCGCCCTGCCCTGTTCGGCTAAGTAATCGCCCCGACGCAACCTTCGTCGCCGCCCATGGGCAGCGGCGCGTCGGTCAGCGACAGCGTCCAGCCGTGGTGGGTATCCAGCCCGCGACGCCGAATGCCGCCGCCGTCACCGGCATCGCCACCGGCATCGACGACGACGCGGCGGCCCGTCGGCAGGGCGGCGGGGTCGATCCGGCCGACGGCCAAGGCGCTGGGCGTCTCGCCACCGAAGCCGTCGAACACGCTGAGGCCAGCCCATTCGCGGCGCAGGCCGGTCCACCAGGGGTCGCCCGCATTGACGGCCAGGACGGCGACGCCGTGACCTTCGGACGCCCATTTCAGCGCCGCCTGGGGATCGCGCACGGACCGCATATCGGCGGCGGCTCCGAAGCGCAGGCGAGCCCCGTCGAAGGCGCGGGTCGGCTCGATCGGAGACCAGACCTGGACCTTCATCCGGCCCTGACGCGCCAGGCCCCAGCCGACGATCTGACGCCAGAGGGATTCGACCGCTTCCTGGTTATCGGGTTCGGTCTGGGCCAGGACGCGATCCAGCACGCGCTGTTCACGGTCCGGACGCAGTTTGACGTGGGGGCCGGCGGGGGCGTCCTTGGCCTGGCCGACGCGGGCAGCGATGGCGAGGCGGCGCTGGAACAAAGCCAGGAGTTCGTCGTCCAGCAGGTCGATCTCGTGACGCAGGGCCGAGAGCGCCATGTGTTCGGGGCTGATGTCAGTCAATGTCGGCCAGACTTGCTGGAGGGCGGTTTGATTGTGGGGCACGAGCGTGGGCTTTCGATGTTCGACAGGGCTGCGATGAGGTCTTTTGCGAGCCGCCGCTCCGTCGCGGAGCGGTCGCCGGCGAGGCCGTCAGGAGCGAGTGCCCGACGCCTCAGCCGGCGTATCGAAAGCCGTAGGCATAGAGGCCCGACACCGCGAAAACGCGGGCGGTAAAGGGCGCAGCGATTGCTTGCGGACGGGCCATGCGCCTCACTGGACGCAAGGAACGTGCGGCGTCAAGCCGGTTTGGCGCTCAGCAGGACGAAACGCGTGCGATTTTCGGCCACGTCCTGAATATCGTTGCGCAAAATCGACAGGTCATAGACCTCGGCCGCACGAGTAGGCGCGACGGCAGCGCGGCTCTTGTCTCCCGCCTCGGCGACCGAACGGGCGGCCCCGGCGGTGTCGAAGACGATGACCGGCTCGATGTTCAGACCGGTCAGGGTGCCGGTGCACTGGCGCAGGGCGATGGGATGGCTCTCGGCTGTCCTGATGTCCGACAGACGCGCGCCGTGCTGGGCCATCAGGGCCAGGCGGATGGGCCGCCAGACCTCCGAGACGATGTGCAGGCCGCTGTTCTCCACCAGGGTTGCGGCCGGTTCGACCCGCCCGATGGTGGAGTTCTCGACGGGGATCAAAGCACAGCCGACATCGCCAGCCTGCAAGGCCTCCAGCACATGCTCGAACGTCTGATACGGCACGGCCTCGTCCCAGGGACGCAGATCGATGCAGGCTTCGTGGCTGAAGGCACCGGGCGCACCCTGATAGCCGCACCGTCCGGCGGCATCGTCACCTTCGGGCTTGCCGACACCCTCCAGCACAATCAGGCCGCCTTCGATCGCGACTGACGCCCGGTCTTCAGGCGCTCGGCGACCAGAAAGGCCAGCTCCAGCGCCTGGTCGGCGTTCAGACGGGGATCGCAGTGGGTGTGGTAACGGCTGGACAGGTCGTCCTCGGTCACGGCCTGGGCTCCGCCCAGGCATTCGGTGACGTTCTGGCCGGTCATTTCCAGATGGACACCGCCAGGGTGAACGCCTTCGGCCTCTGCCACGTCAATGAAGGTCTTCACCTCGCCCAGGATGCGGTCGAACGGCCGGGTCTTGTAGCCATTCGACGCCTTCAGCGTATTGCCGTGCATCGGGTCGATGGACCAGATCACCCGCCTGCCCTCGGCCTTCACCGCCTTCATCAGGCGCGGCAGGCGATCACCGACCTTGTCGTGGCCGAAACGACCGATCAGCGTCAGGCGACCCGGCGTGTTGTCCGGGTTCAGGGAGTCGATCAGCGACAGGATGTCGTCCGGCTCCATCGTCGGGCCGCACTTGACGCCGATCGGATTGCGGATACCGCGCATGAACTCGACATGGGCTCCGTCCAGCTGGCGCGTGCGCTCGCCGATCCACAGCATGTGGGCCGAGGTGTCGAACCATTCGCCGGAGCCGCCGTCCAGCCGCGTCAGGGCGCTCTCGACGTTCAGCAGCAAAGCCTCGTGGCTGGTGAAGACCTCGACCCGGCTCAGATCCGGATGGGTCTCGGGCGTGACCCCGACCGCCTCCATGAAGGCCAGGGCCTCGGTGATCTTCTCGGCCAGTTCGCGGTACTGGGCCCCGACGGCATGGTCGGCGAACCCGAGCGTCCAGCGATGGATGTTGTACAGGTCCGCATAGCCGCCGCCCGCAAAGGCGCGCAGCAGGTTCAGGGTCGAGGCCGACTGGTTGTAGGCCCGCAGCAGACGCTGAGGGTCGGGGATCCGCTCTTCCGGCGTGAAGTTCATGCCGTTGATGATGTCGCCGCGATAGGACGGCAGCTCGACATCGCCGATCTGCTCCACGCCCGACGAACGCGGCTTGGCGAACTGTCCGGCGATACGGCCAACCTTCACCACCGGCTTGCGGCCCGCAAAGGTCAGCACCACCGCCATCTGCAGGATCAGGCGGAAGGTGTCGCGAATGTTGTCGGTCGAAAACTCCTTGAAGCTTTCGGCACAGTCCCCGCCCTGCAACAGGAAGGCCTCGCCCGCCTCGACCTGGGCCAGCTTGGACGTCAGCCGCCGTGCCTCGCCCGCAAACACCAGCGGCGGCATGGCGCGCAGTTCATCCTCGACCCGCGCCAGTTCGGCCATGTCCGGATAATCCGTCGGCATCTGCACGACGGGTTTCTGTCTCCAGCTTTCGGGGGTCCAGCGCATGGTCATGGATACAGAATAGGCCTTCGACTGTCCTGCGACAACGCATGGCGTTGCGGTGCGGCAAAAGAGTGGGCGAAGGCAGGATCAGAGAAACGGACCGACCTTCTTCCCAGCAAGGCCACCAGCTCGGGCTGCATGAAGGCGTAGTCGTCGGGGATGTCGAGGCAGATGACGCGGGCGCGCTTCAGCTGCGCCCGAAAGCGGCGCTGGAGTTTGGCGCGGTGGGCGCGCTCCATGACGAAGATGATGTCGGCCCATTCCACCAGTTCTGCGGAGCATTCCTCTTCCGCATCGGAAGCCAGGCCGGCGGAGGCGGTCTCGACGCCGGGCCATGAGGCGAACACCTGCTCGGCCGTGGGGGAGCGGAGACGGTTGCGGGCGCAGAGGAAGAGGAGGTTGGTCAGAGGCGGGCGCTCTGATCCGCAGCCACAACAAGAGCGCGGGCCGACTCGACCCCATCTCGTATTGAAAGAATAACCTCCTCGACTGTCTCGTCCGAGATAGCATGGGGAGCGCAGGCCACTGAACGAATGAACTGGGCCTGCTCGTCCCGAGACCACATCCACCAGCCTGTGTGAGAAGCATCGGCGAGGATTACATCGACAATATCTTGCCTAGTGGCAGGATCATCAGCAAACAACGGTGACTGGACCGTCGGTGGCTGTGTCGGCAATCCAGACTGGAACCTCGAGTGCAAGCCCCAGATCAACTCCGCCATCCACTCGTTCAGGAAAGTGAGAGCATCGAACGGCCTCGCGTATTTGGCACGCAATAGCAGGTTGAGTAGCAGCGTCTGGCCGGAGCGTCCCCCAAAGGTCACGTTGCCTTCGTCGTCGACGCTTACGCCGTTCGGCAAACTCATTCTCTCCTCCTACAGCGGAATATTATCGTGCTTCTTCCACGGGTTCTCCTGCACCTTCCCCTTCAGCGTCCTTAGCGCCTTGATCAGCCGTCGCCGCGTGCCGTGGGGCATGATCACGTCGTCGATATAGCCGAGACCCGCCGCCACGAAGGGGTTGGCGAAGCGGGCCTTATATTCGGCCTCGCGGGCGGCCAGGGCTTCGGGGTCGCCGGCTTCCTTTCTAAAAATGATCTCGACCGCGCCCTTGGCGCCCATGACGGCGATTTCGGCGCTGGGCCAGGCGTAGTTGACGTCGCCGCGCAGGTGTTTGGAGCTCATGACGTCATAGGCGCCGCCATAGGCCTTGCGCGTGATCAGGGTCAATTTGGGGACGGTGGCCTCGGCATAGGCGAACAGCAGCTTGGCACCGTGCTTGATCAGGCCGCCGTATTCCTGGCGCGTGCCGGGCATGAAGCCGGGAACGTCGACGAAGGTCACCAGCGGCAGGCCGAAGGCGTCGCAGAAGCGGACGAAGCGGGCGGCCTTGCGGCTGCTATCGATGTCCAGCACGCCCGCCAGGACCTGGGGCTGGTTGGCGACGATGCCGACGGGCTGGCCGTCCAGACGGCCGAAGCCGCAGACGATGTTCTTGGCGAAATCCGCGCCGATCTCGAAGAAGTCGGCCTCGTCCACCGTCTTGAGGATCAGTTCCTTGATGTCATAGGGCTGGTTCGGATTGGCGGGGACCAGGGTGTCCAGGCTGGCCTCGTCCCGCTCCGGATCGTCGTAGCTGTCACGCACCGGGGGCTTTTCGCGGTTGGACAGGGGCAGAAAGCCGATCAGGCGGCGGACTTCGGACAGGGCCTCCAGATCGTTCTCGAACGCGCCGTCGGCGACGCCCGACTTGCCCGCATGGACGCGGGCCCCGCCCAGATCCTCGTGCGTGACGACCTCGTTGGTGACGGTCTTCACCACGTCGGGGCCGGTGACGTACATGTAGGAGGTGTCCTTCACCATGAAGATGAAGTCGGTGATGGCGGGGGAATAGACGTCGCCGCCCGCGCAGGGGCCCATGATCACGCTGATCTGGGGGATGACGCCCGAGGCCAGGGTGTTCTGCAGAAAGATGTCGGCATAGCCGGCGAGGGATTCCACGCCTTCCTGGATGCGGGCACCGCCGGCGTCGAACAGGCCGATGATGGGGGCGCCGTTGGTCAGGGCCATCTTCTGCAGCTTGACGATCTTGGCCGCATGCGCGCCGCTAAGAGAGCCGCCGAAGACGGTGAAATCCTTGGAGAAGACGTAAACCAGACGGCCACCGATGGTGCCGCGGCCGGTGACCACGCCGTCGCCGGGGATGCGCTGTTTCTCCATGCCGAAGTCGTGGGAGCGGTGCTCCACGAACATGTCGGTTTCCTCGAACGAGCCTTCGTCCAGCAGGACCTCGATCCGCTCGCGCGCGGTCAACTTGCCCTTCTTGTGCTGGGCCGCGATCCGGGCCTCGCCTCCCCCCAGTTTGGCGGCGGCGCGGCGGGCTTCGAGCTGGTCGAGGATGTCTTGCATGAGGCGTCTCCTTGAGGGGCGAGGCTTAAGGAGACGCAGGGCCGGTGGCAAGGTGTTGGCCGCCCCGTCTGGTGGCAGATGGTCAGCCCGTGAGAGCGGCCAGACGGGTCAGTTCGGCGACGTGGGCGGAGAAGGCCTTGCGACCCTTGCCGGTCAGGCTGGCCCAGGTGCGCTGGCGTCCGTCCTGGGTCATCTTGCTGAGCGCGATATAGCCCGCCTCCTCCAGCAGTTTCAGATGCTTGGACAGGACCGAGTCCGACACCTTGATGGCGTCGCGCAGCATGGCGAACTCCGCATCCGAGACGGACGACAGGATGGCGCAGATCTGCAGCCGGCCGGGGGCGTGGATCAGGGTGTCGAGGGCGGGGGCGGCGCTCATCCCTGCCCCGCCAGCAGATCGCGGCGATAGGCCCGCATCCACAGCCGCCCGCCGACGATGCCGGTCACGCCGGCCAGGGCTCCGGCCACGATCGGGGCCCAGAACGGTCCGTCGAACAGCCGGGTCCAGAAGGACAGGCCCATCAGCCCCATCAGGACGGCCACCATGACCCAGGCCACCCAGCGCGCGCGGGGCGGGGTGTAGCCGCTGACCCACCAGCCCGTCCGTTTGCGCCACCACTGCACCATGAAGACCAGGGCGACGATGGAGAGCACCAGCGTCACGGTGCTCCACGGCTGGGGCAGCCCGGCCCCGCCGACCATCAGGGCCAGCATGCCGCCATAGGCCAGATCCCAGGCGAAGGGGTAGTTCAGCGTCTCTCCCACGCTGGCGCGGGCAGCCTGAATGGAAGCCAGGGCTTCCTGCGGTGTCGGGTCTTGGGTCATGGACATTCCTCACTTTCCGATATGGAAAGCGTATCATGACTTTCCATGATGGCAAGCGATAATTTTCCAGACTGGAAAGTTAGTGGTTCAGCGCCTTGAACCACCGCTCCAGCAGCATGGCCTCGGCGCGGCGCAGGGCCGTACGTTCGGCATTGTCGGCGTCGATGCCCCACTGCTCTTCCTGGAAGGCCTCCTCCAGTCGGGACAGGTCGAAGGCGGCCTCGCCGGTCAGGGCTCCGCGCTGCAAAGCCAGACCCAGGACGGCACTGCCGAGCAGGGGCACGGCCGTGGCCAGGCCGGTCAGGGCGAAATCGTCCAGCGACAGGGCGAGGTCGCGCACGCGTGCGATGGCCGCGGGGTCCTGCGGGCAATGGACGATGCCCTCGGCGGAGACCAGCATGACGCCCAGCTCGTTCGCGGCCCAGTCGCGCCAAGGGGCCCACTCCCGGGCTTGCCGGGTCACCAGCGGCGTCGGATGTTCGGCCAGGTAGCAGAGGGCGTCGGAGCCGGCATAGGCGGCGATCTCGTCGGCGACGGGCTCGCGGGTCTGGCTGACGCGGTCGATGGCGGTGGAGGCCAAGCGGGTGGCGGGCATGGTGCCGGGTTCGATGAACTCGCCTTGCGCGGCCCATTCCTCGGCGACCAGGCGGGCGGCGGCCTCGGTCGGCAGGGTCAGCTTCGCATGGGCGGGGGTCTTGGGCGTGCGACCGTCCAGGGTGACGGACCAGCCGTCGTCGCCTGAGGCGACATCGACGGCCTTCCAGAACCGCTTCAGCCGCTCTTCGGATTCTCGAAAGCCCTTGCGGGCGGCGACCATGGGATCGAGGGGCGGGATATGGCTCATGACAGGGTCTCAGGCAGCGAGGCGGTCGGAGGCGAAACGCGCCAGCGCCGCCTCCAGATCGGGAAAGTCGATGGCGACATGGTGGGCACCGGCGGCGAACTGCTCCTCGGGCGTGTGAAAGCCCCAGGCGACGCCCAGCGGATGGGCCCCGGCGGCCAGCGCCATGCCTATGTCATGGGCCGTGTCGCCGATCATGGTGGTGGTGGCGGGGTCGGCTCCGCAGGCGGTCATGGCGGCATGGAGCATGGCCGGATCGGGCTTGCCGGGGCCGTCCTCGGCACAGTGGCTTGAGATGAACAGATCGGCCCAGCCCTCGCGCGCCAGATTGCGGGCCACGCCGCGCCGGTTCTGACCCGTCGCCAGGGCCAGACGCCAGCCGTCGCGATGCAGGCGACGCAGCGTCTCCATGGTGCCGGGATAGAGCGGCTCCTCGTGACCCGCGTCGTACATGCGGCCGAAGCTGGCGCGGAACTCGGCGGTGAAGCGGTCCAGCTCAGGCGGCGTCAGGCCCGGTTCCAGCACGGCCAGGGCGTGCGGCAGGGACAGGCCGACGATCTGGCGCACGCGGTCGTAGTCGGGATCGGGCAGGCCCAGAGCACGCGCCGCCTCGGTGGCGGCCTGATGGATGGAGGCGCGGCTGTCGACCAGCGTGCCGTCGATGTCGAAGACTGCGAGCGGTCGGGTCATGCGGGCACCACGTCGAAGGCGATGGTCAGGCGGGTCTGGTCGCCCTCAAACGGAAGGGTGCCGTGCCACATACAGGACGGGAACAGCACCAGCTTGCCGGGCTCGGGCTTTTCGAAATGCTGATGCGGCAGGTCGGGCGTGAAGGGCGCGCCGCCGAAGCCGATCCAGCCCTGCCGCCCTTCGCCCTGAACCGCATCGGGCAGATCGATGTAGCAGGCCGAGGACAGCCAGCCCTCCGGGTGAATATGGGCGGCATGATAGCCGCCGGGCTTCAACTGAACCGACCAGGCTCCGGACAGGCGATAGCTGCCACTAGCGCGTCGACGCATTGGACCGAAACCCCTCTCCAATCGGTCCACATAGGCGTGTAGCGGCCCGTCAATGGCGGTGAAGAAAGCGCGGATGGCCGGGTCGGTGCTGGTCAGCAGGCTGGCCGTCGTCTGGGTGCCGTGACGCAGGCTCTGGCCCAGCGGGTGGGTGGTCAGGCCGTGAAGGCGGCGCAGGGCGACTGCCAGATCGGCGAGGTAGGCCGGCAGGCTGGTCCAGGGCGCGGGCGTGTCGATAGTCCAGGCCCCGACCATGGTGTCGTAGTCATAGAGGTCGGCCGCGCGCGCATCGCCCGCCTGACGCCAGGCCACGGCTTGCAGGCTGAGAGCGTTCTGGTCCTCGGGCAGGGCCTTAAGGATCGCATCGATCAGTGGCTGGGCGGCGTCCGGCTCCGAGCGGGCCAGATGCACCTCCGCCAGTTTGAGAGCAGTGCGGATGTCGGGGCGAAGGGCGTGGGCAGCGCGGGCGTGGGACAGGGCGCGGTCCTTGTCGAGGCTCAGCGCGGCCTGGGTCGCCGCCAGTTCGATTTCGGGGTGGCTACCGTCAGCGGTCAGGGCTGCCAGCACGATATCGGGGGCGGTGCCGACATATTCCATCACCGTGACGCGGGCGATGCGCAGGTCGACGGCGCCCGGGGCCCCAGCCAGCGCCGCCTCGAAGGGTTGCAGCGCGGCCTCGGCGTCGCCGGTCCGCATCCAGATCAGCTGGGCCAGATCGCGCACGGCATCGGCATAGGCGGGCCGGCGCGTCAGGGCCTGACGATAGGCGGCGTCGGCCTCGTCGAACCGGTCCTGGGCCAGCAGGGCGCGGGCCAGGACCAGCCAGGTTTCGGGGGCATCCCCGCCCTTGGCGAAGGCGCGACGGACAGCGGCCTCTGCCTCTGCGGCCCGGCCCATGTCGCCCAGCAGGGCCGCCAGATTGTGTTCGGCGACGGCGCTGGTCGGGCGCTGCGCAACCTCCGTGCGGCGTAAGTCCAGCGCCACGTCCAGCCGCCCGATCCGCTTCAGCAGGGCCACGGCCTCGGGCAGACGACCGGCCCCGGCCAGCGCCTGGGCCTGTTGCAGGACGGCGGCCGACATCGTCAACGCTGACGCCTCACACCCTCGAACGGATCGCTTTCATCCCCCTCGCTGGCGTCGAAGCCGAAGTGGGCGAAGCCGGCCTTCATCTCGGGCGACAGGGGGGCTGTGACCTTCAGGACGCCGCCGCGCGGGTGGTCCAGTTCGATACTGCGGGCGTGGAGCTGCAGCTTCAGCGGGCCGGACAGCTCCTTCGATTTTTCGTCGCCGTATTTGGGATCGCCCAGGATGGGATGGCCGATGCCGGACATGTGGGCCCGCAGCTGGTGCGTCCGACCGGTGAAGGGGCGCAGCGCCATCCAGGAAGCGCGGTGGGCGGCTCTGGAAATGGTGGCGAAGGCGGTCTCTGCGGGTTCGGCGCGCGGGTCCTTGCGGTCGGCGGGACGCATCATCTCGAAATCGTTGATGCCGGTCTTCTTCAGCGGCATGTCGATCTGGCCGGCGGCGGGCTTGGGGTTGCCGATGACGATGGCCCAATAGGTCTTCTTGGCCTGACGCCGCGCAAAGGCTCCGGCCAGTCGCTTGGCCGCCTCCGGCCCCTTGCCCAGCAGCAGCACGCCGGAGGTGTCGCGGTCCAGGCGGTGAACCAGTCGCGGCCGATCCATCCCCTCGCCCCAGGCCCCCAGCAGCCGGTCGACGTGGCGGCTGGTCTTGGTGCCCCCCTGCACGGCCAGGCCGTGGGGCTTGTTGATGGCGATGACCATGTCGTCTTCGTACAGGACCAGCGACTTGGCGAAGGCGATGTCTTTCTCGGACAGGGTGTGGGCGTCGCCCGCCTGACGCGAGGTATCGTCCGGGATCGGCGGCACGCGCACGGCGGCCCCGGCGGTCAGGCGACCCTCAGGCTTGATGCGGGCGCCGTCAACGCGGATCTGGCCGCTGCGGGCCATCTTCTGCACCTGGATGTTGGACAGATGCGGCCAGCGCCGACGGAACCAGCGGTCCAGCCGGATGCCGTCCTCGTCCTCGGCGACATAGATGGTCAGGACTTCGCGCTTCGGAGGCGCATCGGCCTCGCGGATGGGTTCATCAGTCAAATGGCGGCTCCGAAGGCGCGGCGGGCGACCATCAGGCCGATAAACAGGGCGAGGATCGACAGCACCACCGAGGCGGCGACATAGCCTCCGGCCAGGGCCAGCTGGCGTTTCTCGACCATCAGGGCCGTCTCCAGCGAGAAGGCCGAAAAGGTGGTGAAGCCGCCCAGGATGCCGACGGCGGCGAACAGGCGGATGCTCTCGGTCTGCAAGCCCCCGCGAAACGCCAGCCAGCCGGTCAGCGCACCCATCAGCAGGCCGCCGACGACATTGACGCCGAGCGTGGCCCAGGGCCAGGCCAAGTTGCCGAACAGCCGACCGACCACGACGCCTGTGCCATAGCGGGCCATGGCACCCAACGCCCCCCCGGCGGCAACGATCAGAAAACGTGTCATGATGCGGGCTTATACGCCAGATTGCGGCAATGCGAAGGGAGGCGCGCATGCTTGATCTGACCCTGGCGGTCCTGCACCACATCCTGGTGTTCGGACTCGTGGCCATGCTGGCCATCGAACGGACCCTGCTGAAGGCCCCGGTGATCGAGACGCGGCGTCTGGCGGGGCTGGATGGCGGCTATGGCCTGACGGCGGTTCTGGTGCTGGCGGTCGGGGTCGCGCGTGTGATCTGGGGCGGCAAGGGCTGGGCCTTCTACGAGGCCAACCCCTTCTTCTGGGCCAAGGTCGGCTTCTTCGCCGTGATCGGCCTGATCTCCATACTGCCCACCATCGCCTTCATCAAATGGGCGCGGGCAACCAAAGCCAATGCAGACTGGCAACCGGACGCGACGGCGGTAGCCAGCGCCCGCCGCTGGGTCGGGATCGAGCTGCTGCTCATCATTCCGCTGGTGGCCTGCGCCGCCGCGATGGCGCGCTGGCCGTTCTAGCGCCTCAGGCTGTCGCGCACGTCGCGCGCGTCATAGGCCGTCGGTCGATCCGGCTTGCGGCCATCGCCCATAATGATTTCCAGCACGGTCGAGGTCGGTTGTGGCCCGCTGAAGTTCAGGCCCACACCGACACCGACACCGGACGCGCGCCAGCCACCGTAGTTGCTTGACCCCGCGCCGATCGAAACGCTGGGGCGCACGCCGCCCGCGCTGTCAGGCCGACCATTGATCCAGCGCTGGGTCACCTCGAACCAGTCGTTGCCGTTTTCGATCGTCAGGTCCGCCGCGCGCAACAGGGCATAGTCCGCCACGGGACGGGGATCGCCGACGCCGCGATAGGTGATCTGATAGCGGTTGGACTCGATCCGCTGCTCCGAATAGCCCTGCCCGGATGGGGAGGACTGCGGGCCATAGGGCGACAGGCTGGCGCAGGCGGTCAGGGACACGGCCGTCAGGGCAACGGCGGCAAGTGAAAAGCGGTTCATGGCGGAACTCCAGATATATGCTGTCTAGCGTATCACGTCCCGCGTTCGTTCCCTCGATTCAGCCGGCTGTCGCCAGCCCTGCGGCAACCTTCAGCGCCTCGAAGTCGGCAGGCACTTCGGCCTCCAGCGTGCGGTAGCCGCCCTCCGGATGCGGAAACACCAGTTTTGACGCATGCAGCATCAGCCGGGACGCCGGCCTGCCCGCAAAGGTCAGCGCCCCGCCGTAGCGGGCGTCACCGGCCAGCGGACGCCCGATGGAGGCCATGTGGACGCGCAGCTGGTGCATGCGCCCCGTAGCGGGGTCCAGCTCGACCAGCGCACCGTCCTCTGAAGCCGCCAGGGTGCGATAGCGGCTCAGCGCCGCCTGGGCTCCAGCCGTGTCGGGGGCCACGACGCGCATATAGCTTTCGCGGCCGATCTCCTGACGCAGCAGGGGCGCGTCGATGGTGCCTGATGTGGGTTCGGGAGCGGCGGACAGCAGGGCCAGATAGGTCTTCTTGAACCGCCTCGCCTGCATCGCCTTGCCCAGGAACCCCGCCGCCGGCTTGGTCTTGGCCGCCAGGATGACGCCCGAAGTGTCGCGGTCCAGCCGATGCACCAGTTCCGGCCGCTTGCCGTTCGACCGCGCAAAGGCCCACAGCAGGTCGTCCAGCGTATGGGCCTGGATGCGCCCGCCCTGGCTGGACAGGCCGCTGGGCTTGTTGAAGGCGATGACGTGCGGATCCTCGTGGATCACCCACGACCGGACGGCGGCGATGTCTTCAGGCGAAAGGTCGGCGGGGGTGCGGGTCACCCCGTGCCTTTAGCGGAGCACGCCCCGGTTCGTCATCATCCGAGAATACCAGATCAAAAAGACCAGGCTGAGCGTGATGATGGTTGCGATCACCAGACCCGCCGTGCCGCCCAGCGACCCCAACTCCGACATTCCGTAGTTGTGCGCCAGATTGGCGACATAGACGATCAGGCTGACGACGAACGAGATGAAGGCCCAGCGCGATCGCAACAGCAGCAGCACCGACCCCAGGACCGCACTCCAGACCGCCACCGGCCAGGCCACCGACATCCACATCGGCATCTGCTCGAACTCGGCCACAAAGGTCTCATTCATGCCCGCCTGACGCAGATAATCCATACCGCCGTACATGGTCATCACATAGTCGAACGCTCCGATGCTGTTCCACAGCACGGCCAGTACCCCGACGACCCACAGGTGCCAGGGTGTCCTCACAGTCATGTTGTTCATCGACCCCTCCCAAGGTTGAGGCGGCGACGCTACGCCCGTTGGAGGAAGCTTGGCAATGAACAGAGGTGGTCAGGCATCGGTCTGGAGATCATGCCCGAGCCAGACAGCCCTGGCATTCAGCAGTACCCAACCCAGCAGGACTCCCGAGGTCGAGGTAGCCCATCCTCCAGCATCGACAATCGACAACAGAAGCACGGCGGTGCCCATCAGCGGTATCAGATAGATCGCGCTTACGACGCCGGAAGTCAGCCAACCCCTCCCACGCAGTGAGAACAGAGCGGCTGGCTGGCGACGCCGCAAGAAAAGAGGCGACATGCCCAAAGCCATTGCGACAGGCAGGATGATCATTGTGGCTATGACAGCACCAAAAAGAACAATGCCGAAACTGTCTGACCATGCTGGAACCTGTTGACGGCCAAGAGGCTGAAGTCCGGACGCCAAAAAGCCCACAAAAAGAAGACCGATGCCCGCGAGCACCGCTAAACCAATGAGCAACCCGCTGCGCGTCGTCAGCCCGGCGTTTCCTCCGCTTCTGAAAAAGGCCATGACAAGCAGTAACGCCCCCCAGGCCACAGCTGCATACCCCATGTCCGCGTAGAGCCATTTGGGCGTACGGTACTGGTTCTGCAGAGTGTGAAACGCGTCGCTCGCCGAATCGAAATCTGGTGCCATCTGATCCGCATAAAGACGGCTGCGGATCGCGTCCAAACCAGCAAAGTATGCGTTTGAATCCGTGTGCCACGGAGTGGTTGCTGCGGCATAGATCAGGCCAACTCCCAATCCGAAGAGCAGGATGGTGACGCCGATAAGAATCTGATTGGCCCTCTTTGAGGCAACGGTGTTCACTCGCCCCCATCCTCCCTGACCACCCGCATCGCCGCCCAGCGGTCCAGCCGGGCCTTGACCTTCTCCTCATGCCCCTCGCCTTTCGGCGCATAGAAGACACGGCGCTCCATGCCGTCGGGGAAGAAGTTGGCACCGGAGAAGCCTTCGGCCGTCGAGGGGTCGTACTGATAGCCCTTGCCGTAGCCCAGCGACTTCATCAGCTTCGTCGGCGCATTGCGGATATGGGCCGGCGGCATCAGGGAGCCGGTCTCGTGCGCGGCTTTCTTCGCCGCCTTGAAGGCTTCATAGACTGCGACCGACTTGGGTGCCGTGGCCAGATGCACCACCGCCTGGGCCAGGGCCAGTTCGCCCTCGGGCGACCCCAGGAAGTCATAGGTATCCTTGGCCGCATTGGCGACCAGCAGGGACAGGGGGTCGGCCTCGCCGATGTCCTCGACCGCCATCCGCACGATCCGGCGCGCCAGATACAGCGGATCCTCGCCCCCGTTCAGCATCCGCGCCAGCCAGTAGAGGGCCGCGTCGGGGTCCGAGCCGCGCACGGATTTGTGCAGGGCAGAAATCAGATTGTAGTGCTCCTCGCGGCTCTTGTCATAGGCGGGCGCGCGTTTCTGGAGAATGCCGGCCAGGGCCTGGACGTCCAGCGGTTCGGCGTCCTGAAGGTCGAACAGAACCTCGGACATGGTCAGCAGGTAGCGGCCGTCACCATCGGCCAGGGCCAGCAGCGCCTGCCGGGCCTCGGGTGTCAGTGGCAGGGTCTTGCCCTCCTGCGCCTCCGCCCGCACCAGCAGCTGATCCAGGGCCACATCGTCCAGACGTTTCAGCACATAGACCTGGCTGCGGGATAGCAGGGCCCCGTTCAGTTCGAACGACGGGTTCTCGGTCGTCGCCCCGACCAGGGTGACGATCCCCTCCTCCACGAAGGGCAGAAAGCCGTCCTGCTGGGCGCGGTTGAAGCGGTGGATCTCGTCGACGAACAGCAGGGTGGATTGACCCGCCGCCCGGCGCATCCGGGCCGCCTCGAACGCCTTCTTCAGGTCCGCGACGCCGGAGAAGACCGCTGAAATCTGCTGGAACTGATACCCCGCCGCCTGGGCCAGCAGGCGGGCGATGGTGGTCTTGCCGGTGCCGGGCGGGCCCCACAGGATCATGGAGCCCAGCCGCCCCGCCTCGATCATCCGCCGGATCGGTCCTCCCTCGCCCAGCAGATGATCCTGCCCCACCACCTCCTCCAGCGTGCGCGGACGCAGCCGATCCGCCAGGGGCGCGTCGGGGGGATGGATGCCGGAGGCTTCGAACAAGTCGGTCATGGATACCTTATACAACTCCCTTCCCGTTTGGCGGATGGGGGAAGGGCTGGGGATGGGGGGTGACGGCGCGTAAGGCAGCTAACGAAGAAGATGGCGACCAGTGGGTGCATCTTTGGAACGCGGGAACCCTTCAACAGCTTCACCCCATCCCAACCCTTCCCCCATCAAGGGGGAAGGGCTTTAATGTGCGCAAGGAGCTCTTCATGACCGACGGCACCCAGCAAGGCCCGACCACAGGCGTCACGCCGCATCTGGTGATCCCGTCGCGCGGGGGGCAGGCGGCGCTGGAGTTCTACACCCGCGCCTTCGGGGCCCAAGTGCTGGACCAGAAGCTGGCCGAGGACGGCGAGCGGCTGATCCACGCCCACCTGCTGATCAACGGGGCCAGCATCATGCTGCACGACGAGTTTCCGGAATACGGCCACGAGCCCGACATCATCCCGCGCGGCGTGACCCTGCATCTCCAGGTCGACGACGCCGACGAATGGTGGACGCGCGCCCTGCTGAACGCCGCCATTCCTGTGGTGCCCATGGCAGACCAGTTCTGGGGCGACCGCTATGGTCAGTTGCGCGACCCCTTCGGACACAGCTGGTCGATCGGGTCACCAATCAGGACGTAGGCTGAAAAGCTATCCAGCCGACATATTCCCCGGCTGCTGCTTCTCCTTCAGCGTGACCAGTTCCTCGGCCATGGTCGGGTGCACCGCGCAGGTGGCGTCCCACTGGGCCTTGGTCAGACCAGCCTTCACGGCGATGGCGGCCAGCTGGATCATCTCCGGGGCCTCTGGGCCGACAATGTGAACGCCGACGACCTTCTGGCTTTGCGCATCGACAACCAGCTTCATCAGCACCCGCTCGTCCGAGCCGGTGAAGGCGTACTTCATTGGCCGGAAGCGGGTCAGATAAACGTCGACCTCGCCCGGACAGGAATGACGCGCCTCGCTCTCGCTCAGGCCCACGACGCCGACGGGTGGCTGGCTGAAGACGGCGGTGGCGACGGCCTCGTAGTCGAAATGCTGGGGGTTGTCCTTGTAGACCGTCTCATGGAACGCCACGGCCTCGCGGATGGCCACGGGTGTCAGGTTCATGCGGTCGGTGACGTCGCCGATGGCCCAGATGTTGTCCGCAGTGGTCTTCGAATACTCATCAACACAGATTGCGCCGTTGTCGTCGATCTTCACCCCGGCCTTGTCGAGACCCAGTCCCCTGACGTGCGGCACACGGCCCGTGGCGAACATGACGGCGTCGGTCTCGATCGTCATGCCGTTTTCCAGATGGTTGACGATGCCGGTCTCGGTTTTCTCCAGCGAGGTGTGCTGACAGCCCAGGATGACCTTGATGCCGCGCTTCTCGATTTCGCCGGCCAGATGGGCGCGGACGTCGTCGTCGAAGCCCCGCAGGATGTTGGGGCCGCGATAGATCAAGGTCGTTTCGACACCCAGTCCGGCAAAGATGCCCGCGAACTCCACCGCGATATAGCCGCCGCCCGCGATCAGAATGCGCTTGGGCAGTTCCGGCAGGTGGAAGGCCTCTTCCGAGGTGATGGCATGCTCGATGCCCTCCAGCCCCTCCGGCATCCACGGGCGACCGCCGGTGGCGACCAGTATGCGCTCGGCGGTGATCGACCGATCCGGCGCGCCGTCCTTCTTCAGGATCTGGACCGTATGGGCGTCGGTCAGGACGGCGCGACCATGCACCAGATCGACCCCCGCCTTGCCCAGATTGGCGGCATAGATGCCGGACAGGCGCGCGATCTCGACATCCTTGGCCTGCAGGAAGGTCGGCCAGTCGAACTTCGCATTGTCGAAGGACCAGCCATAGCCCTCGGCGATCTCCAGCGCGTGACTGACCTCGGACGCCATGACCATGAACTTCTTGGGCACGCAGCCACGGATCACACATGTCCCGCCGACACGAAACTCCTCGGCAATGGCCACACGCTTGCCGCCGAGAGCGGTCAGGCGCGCGGCGCGCACCCCGCCGGACCCGGCACCGATGACGAAGAGGTCGTAGTCGTAGGTCGTCATGAGATGGCCTGATCCTGTGAAGCAAGGGCGTATGTGGCAACCGTGGGTGGCGACGTCCAGACCAAGGTCATTGTGTTTTCGCAAACCTGGGATACGCTATCAATTTCACAATCTGCCCACAGGAGTTTGACGATGCTCGAAGCTCTTCTCGCTACAGCGATCCTGCTGGGTTCGGATCCAGGCTCTACACCCACTCTGCAAACCCTTCCAACCGCATCTCAGCGGGTTCAGGAACCGGAAGCTGTAGAGCTTGAGGACATTACTGTCGTTGGCAGACCACTGACGAACCTGATCCGCGGCTTCACGACCGAGGTCGCCGAACCCAACCGCTTTCGCGGCCTGGCGCGGTGGGACGGCAGCATCTGCGTCAGTGCCGTCAATCTGCGGGTCGACACCGCCCAATATGTGGTGGATCGGGTTTCGACCATCGCTGAGGACGTGGGCCTGCAAGCCGGTGAACCCGGGTGTACGCCAAATCTTGTGATCGTCGCTACGGACGACGGCGGTGCCCTCGCGCGGCAACTGGTTTCAGAGCGTCGCAGAGCCTTCCGAATGGGGGGCAGCGGTATGGACCGCGGCAAGGTCGCACTGAAGGATTTTCAGGACACTGATCGACCGGTGCGCTGGTGGCAGATGAGCATGCCGATCGATTCCCAGACCGGGAATCGAGCCTATCGCATACCGGGCGAGTGCAGCAACGCCTGCAGTTCGGTCAACGATTACGCGCCTGTGATTGCGATCGCCGGCGCGTCACGACTGCGGACCCAGATCGTCGATAACATCATCAGGTCGATCGTCATCGTCGATATCGACGATGTTACGGGTCTGACGACCCAACAACTGGCCGACTATGTCGCCCTGGTTTCGCTGGCACAGATCGATCCGGATGCAGACACCCGGGCCTATTCCTCCATCCTCAACGTCTTCGACGACCGAGCGTCAGTTGACGAACTGACAAGCTGGGACCGCGCCTACCTGCGGGGCCTGTATGACGCCGAAAGAAACCGGCTGAACGGGCGGTCGAATCTTACGGAAGTTGTCGGGTCGATTCAGCGCGAACATGCCCGTCTGCGGAGAGCAGATGATGCGACGGCATCCGACTAAGGCTGTCACATTCCACTAAAGCGTAAGCTCTGTAGAGAATTCTTCGAAAGGCGATGTTCATGCTCACGCTCACCCTGGCCGCGCTCCTGGCGATATCTGATCCGCAGCCCTTGCCGTCGGCAGTAGCACAGACTCCTCAAAGCGTTTCTGTCGCATCCCCGCAGGTGCAAGATCCGGAGGCCGTACAGCTTGAAGACATTACGGTCACCGGACGGTCGCTGTCGGACATCATCCGCCGATTTACCGCCGAGGTCGCCGAACCAAACCGCAATCGCGGTCTGGCACGCTGGAACAGCCGTATCTGCGTAGGTGCCGTCAACCTGAAGGTAGAAACGGCTCAGTATCTTGTTGATCGCGTTTCTATGGTGGCAGACGATCTGGGCATCGAGGCCGGCGAGCCCGGTTGCACACCCAATCTGGTGATTATCGCGACCGAAGACGGCGGGACTCTCGCACGCGAGCTGGTGTCCGAACGCCCCCGCGCCTTCCGCATGGGCGGCAGCGGTATGGACAGGGGTGGCGTCGCATTGGACGATTTCCGAAATGCGGATCGTCCGGTCCGCTGGTGGCAGATGAGCATGCCTACCGATTCGGAGTCCGGTGGACGCGCTGTGAGGCTGCCGGGCGAATGCGTAGACGCCTGCAGTTCCCCCAACGACTATGCCCCATTGCTCTACGTCAACTCTGCATCACGTCTCAGAACGCAGATCGTCGATAACATCGTCAGAACCATCGTCATTGTCGACATCGAGGAGGTCGCTGGTTTGTCGACCCAGCAACTGGCGGACTACATCGCTTTCGTGTCGCTGGCACAGATCGATCCTGACGCAGACACACAGGCTTATTCCTCGATCCTCAACGTATTCAGCAACCGCGATGAGGTATCTCAACTTACGAGCTGGGATCTGGCCTACCTTCGAGGATTGTATGGAGCCGAGCAGAACAAGCTGAACGGCAGAGCGAACGTCGCCGAGATTCAATCTTCGATCCAGCGGGAACACGGTCGGCTGCGCGCCGAGGATCTACCTGCGACTGACTGAGGTCGCACCGAACTCCGAGCCAGATCTGGCCAGTCGATCCGGCGGGGGCTAACTTAGGGGTTGTCCACCCGAGTCCCCTCGTCGGTCCCGATGATCGCCTCGTCCGCCAGATCGAGGAACAGGCCGTGCTCGACCACGCCTGTTATCAACTTCAGATCGTCAGCCAGGCGCACCGGGTCATGGATGACGCCGCATTTCGCGTCATAGATCAGATTGCCACCATCGGTACGCACCAGCCCCCGGTCAGCCATGCGGACGCGGGCGGGCATGGCGATGTCGTGGTCGGCTAGGACGTCGGCGATGCGGTTGGCCGTGGTCTTGTGCCCGAAGGCGACGACCTCGATCGGCAGGGCGAAGGCCCCCAGGGTCTTCACCACCTTGGCGCTGTCGGCGATGCACAGGCACCTGGCTGACGCTTCCCACACCAGCTTCTCACGCAGCAGGGCCGCGCCGCCACCCTTGATCAGGGCCAGGCCGGGGCCGACCTCGTCTGCCCCGTCGACGGTCAGATCGATACGGGGCGTGTCCTCCAGAGTGGAAAGCGTCAGGCCCAGCTCACGCGCCAGTTCGGCGGTGGCTTCGGATGTAGGCACGCAGCGCAGACCGGTCAGGTTGCGGGCGGCCAAGGCCTTGACGAACCAGGCGGCGGTTGAGCCGGTGCCGAGGCCGACGACCATGCCCGCCTCGACGCGCAGGGCGGCGGCTTCACCGGCGTGGCGCTTTTGCAGATCGCTCATTTGCCCTTCGCCTTCTTCGCCCGCATCGTATCCATGAACCGCGCGGCCCAGCCGGGCTTGGACAACTGATCGCCCCGGCCCAGCGCCAGATCGCCCGGGCCCACATCGCGGGTGATCACCGAACCCGACCCGACCATGGCCCCCTCCCCGATGGTCACCGGTGCGACCAGGGCGCTGTTAGAGCCAATGAAGGCCCCTGCCCCCACCGTCGTCCGGTGTTTTAAGAAACCGTCGTAGTTGCAGAAAATGGTGCCCGCGCCGATGTTGGCCTTTGCCCCGACGGTGCCGTCGCCCAGATAGGCCAGATGGTTGGCCTTGGACCCGGCGTCCATCCGCACGTTCTTGACCTCGACGAAGTTGCCGACCTTAACGCCCTCGCCCAGGTCCGCGCCGGGACGCAGGCGGGCATAGGGGCCGACCTCGGCGCCGGTGGCGACGGTCGCGCCCTCGATATGGCTGAAGCTGCGGATGCGCGCGCGGGGGGCGACCTTTGCACCGGGGCCGAAGACGACGAAGGGCTCGATGACGGTACCCGCGCCGATCTCGGTGTCGAACGAGAAATGGACAGTCTCGGGCGCCGCCATGGTCACCCCGGCGGCCAGGAAGGTCTCGCGCTGGACCTTCTGGAACAGGGCCTCGGCGACGGCCAGTTCGGACTGGGCATTGACGCCCATGACGGCGTCTTCACTGGCCATGACGGCGCGGGTCGGCGCACCCTGGGCGCGAGCCAGGGCCACGACATCCGTCAGATAGTATTCGCCCTTGGCATTGTCATTGGTCACGCGCGCCAGCAGATCGAACAGCAGGGCCGACGGCGCGGCCATGACGCCGGAGTTGCAGGTGGTCAGGGCCAGAACCTCCGCCGACGCCTCTTTAGCCTCGGTGATGGCTGCCAGGGTGTCGCCCTCCATGACCAGACGACCATAGGCCCCCGGATCGCGCGCCTCGAAGCCGATGACGGTGACGCCGTCGGCGCTGGCGAAGATCGGCTCGATGTCGTGCGCCTTCAGCAGGGGCACATCGCCATAGGTGATGACCACCTGACCTTCGAACCCGGCCAAAGCGGCTTCGGCGGCGCGGACCGCGTGGCCGGTGCCGATGGGCGGATCCTGCACCGCGATGGCCCCCTCCCCCAGCCGCTTGACCACATGGGCGCGGACTTCTGGAGAGTGATTGCCGACCACGACGACGATCCGCTCGCAGCCCAGAGCTTCTGCCGCGTCGATAGCATGGTCCAGCATGGCGCGACTGCCGACGGGATGCAGCACCTTGGGCAGCGGCGACTTCATGCGGGTGCCCTGGCCGGCGGCGAGGATGATGGCAGCGCGTCTGGTCATGAATCGGTCCGGCGGTTAGTCACGGCGGCTGGTCTAGCCTATCGCGGCGACCCTTGGGAGATGCCGCTGTGATCGAA
This sequence comes from Brevundimonas sp., assembly GCF_041648055.1. Classification (GTDB taxonomy): domain Bacteria; phylum Pseudomonadota; class Alphaproteobacteria; order Caulobacterales; family Caulobacteraceae; genus Brevundimonas. Next base: position 34,746 of record NZ_JBAZPS010000003.1, on the reverse strand, counting down.
CGCGACCTTGAGGGCTGGACCATCGCCTTCGACCTGGACGGCACGCTGGTGGAAACGCACCGCGATCTGGTCGGGACACTGAACCGCATGCTGGTCCGCGAGGGCCTGCCGACCGTGCCGATGGAGGGGGCGGCGAACCTGATCGGTGGCGGGGCGAGGGCCCTGCTGGAGCATGGGTTCGCGGCGGCGGGGGCCAGTGCAGAGGACGCAACGCGGCCCGAACTGTTCGACGCCTTCATCGCCGACTACATCGAGCACATCGCCGATCACTCGCGCCCCTATGACGGGGTGGTCGAGACGCTGGGGCGACTGGCGGCGCGGGGGGCCATCCTGTGCGTGGCCACCAACAAGCGCAGCGACCTGTCGGAACGGCTGCTGGGCGCGCTGGGTCTGACCCGCCACTTCGCCGTCATCGTGGGCCCGGACCGCGTCAGCGCGCGCAAACCGGACGGGGCGCATCTTAAGGAGGCCGTGCGCCTGGCGGGCGGCGATCCAGCGCGAGCCATCATGGTCGGCGACGCCGCGCCCGATACGGGCGCGGCACGGGACGCGGGCATGCCGTGCATCGTCTGCACCTACGGCTACACGCCCATACCGGCAGCGGAACTGGGCGGCGATGTGATGGTGGACCGGTTCGCGGCCGTCGAATCCGCCATCGACGGCTTTCTGTCGGCGCAGCGGTTGCGGATTGCTGCGACTGCGAACACATAATGTGGCCGACAGCCCAGAAGGCCCTGCCATGCTCCGTCGCTTCTTCGCCATCCCCCTGTGGCAGCGCACCGCCGCCGGGTTTGTGCTGGGCATCGTCGCCGGGCTGATCCTGCGCGAACAGGCCGTCGTCTGGCTCCAGCCGATCGGCGACATCTATCTGAACCTGATCCGCATGGTCGTGGCCCCTCTGGTGCTGTTCACCATCGCCAGCTCCATCGCCAAGCTTGGCGAGGGTGTGGGCGCCGTGCGGCTGGGGGTGCGGACCATCATCTGGTTCGCCGTTACCTCCCTGCTGGCCGTTCTGGTGGGTTTCGCCTTCGGTCACATCATCAATCCCGGAATGGGACTGGCCAATCTGCCGCTGGGTGAGGTCCGCGCGCGCGAAATACCGACGCCGCTGGAAGTCCTGATCGGCATCGTCCCCACCAACCCCTTTGCGGCGCTGAGCGAGGGTAAGGTGCTGCAGATCATCTTCTTCTCAGCCCTGGTCGGGATGGCGCTGGTGGCTCTGGGCGAGCGGGCGCAGGGCGTGCGCAGGCTGGTGGACGAAGGCGCGGCCATCATCTTCCGCATCACCCGCTGGGTGATCCAGCTGACGCCGTTCGGGGTCTTCGGCCTGATCGGCTCGGTCGTCGGGGGCTATGGCTGGGAGGCGCTGCTTCCCTTGGGCAAGTTCATCTTCGCCATCTATGCGGCGTGCCTGTTCCACATCCTGATCGTCTATTCCGGCCTGCTGAAGCTGCACGGGCTGAAGGTGCGCAGCTTCTTCCGCGGGGCCTTTGCGGCGCAGCAGACGGCGTTCGCCACCTCTTCGTCCCTCGGCACCCTGCCGATCACCCTGCGCCAGACGGTCGAGCGGCTGGGCGTGCCCCAAGCCTATGCCGCCTTTGCCGTGCCGCTGGGGGCCAATGTGAAGATGGACGGCTGCGGGGCCATCTATCCGGCCATCGCCGCCATCTTCATCGCCCAGTATTTCAAGATCGACCTGACGCTGACGCAATACGTACTGATCGGGTTGACGGCGGTGCTAGGTTCGCTGGGCACGGCGGGGGTGCCGGGAACCAGTATCGTCATGCTGACCTTGACCCTGTCGACCGCGGGACTGCCGCTGGAGGGCATCGGCTATATCGTCGCCATCGACCGGATCATCGACATGATGCGCACCGCCACCAATGTCACCGGCCAGATGCTGGTACCGGTGCTGGTCGCCCGGGAAGAAGGCATACTGGATCAGGGCATCTACGACGGCCACGTCGCCTGGCTGCCCGGCGACCCCGATGCCGAGACGCCAGACACCGTCCGCGCCGCCGGAATCTGACCCTGCGTTTGCCTGTTGCAAGGCCCCGCCTCGCGGGCTATGTCCCCGCCCTCCCCGGCCCTCAGCGGTCGGCGGGCCGACATGTTGGCCAGATGGATGCGTAGCTCAGCGGGAGAGCACCTCGTTCACACCGAGGGGGTCACAGGTTCAATCCCTGTCGCATCCACCATCGATCTCACCTGATTACCGCGAACACCAGCAGACACAGGCACGCCATCGCATGATCGGTGTTGATCCGTTCACGGACGCTGCTTGGCCCCGAGCCATGAAACCTCGGTCGCAGCCAGCAGAAGCTTGGCCATAACTCAATTCCCCCAACAGGATAACAGTGTTGCGAGAACCCAATTTCACGGGTATTGACCCTCGCTGTTAGGGATTTGTTAACCCCATCTGAAGCCTGGGCGGATTCGCCCACTGTCCCATTTCGGGATGGCACGGGTCTTGGAAGGGGATCGGGGAAGTCGCCGGAAAGGCGATGCCGCACAACGCGGCGATGAGGGTGGGAAGATGCGTAAGCAATCAAAGGCGTACCGCGGGGCTCTTGCCGCAGCGTGTGCAATGACCGCCGCCATGGCAGGCCTGGGGCTGACCGCGACGTCGGCCGCCGCGCAATCGGCGGCAGACAAGAGCGTTGTCGCCACCTTCTCCAAACTGGACGTTTCGCTGACCGGCCGGATCATGGGCGGCTGTGCGGTCGCCGGGGGCGGAGACATCAACTTCGGCGAACTGACCGGAAACGAGACGGCGGTCGCCACCCTGGATCTGGACTGCAATGTCCCGTTCGAACTGGGTCTCAGCTCGCCGCGCGGTGGACTGGCGCATGCGACCATGCCCCAGGGCCAGGGCCCGTTCGCCGGAACCCTTCCCTACTCAGTCCGCGTCGAGGTGCCGGTTATCAGCCCTCAGCCTTCGATGCTGGATCGCAGTTTCGACAGTCGCGACCTGCGCTCGCGCAGGACCATGAACAGCGGTGAAGCCATCGCCGCCGGTGGTGCACGACTGACGTTCAAGACGGATATGCCTTCCGGTGCAGGCCTACTGGCCGGAGACTATTCGGAGACGCTTACAGTAACGGTTACCGCTCTGTAGTATAGTTTTCAGGCCTAACAGGCCTTCTGACATCCAGTATTGCGTCACAATACGTCACCATTCTGTGACAGTGCTTTCGCATTGACGATTTCCATTTTCGCCAATGAGGGGAATACGACAGCTTAACCACGTAACATTGATATTTGCGGTTGACTTACTTGTTTACAGGTTGTTAATCGCAAACCCAAGATCGGGGGGATTCGTCTCGATCGACACGACCACACACTCAATCTGTCTTTGGAGACTGATCATGAAAATCGTTTCGCTTCTCGCCGGCGTCGCCGCCGTCGCCCTGACCGCCTCGGCCGCTTCGGCCCAGGACATCAACAAGGGCCAGTTCCACCTCCTGGGCGACCAGAACGTCCAGGGCGGCGGCTTCTTCGCCAACATCGGCGCCGCCATCAACCGCGCCAACGCCAACGACGGCGACTCGCTGATTTCGTCGTGGCACGCCTTCGGCAACGCCGCGAACAACAACGGCACTGCCGCTGATGAGGATGGCGCTACCTTCACGATGACCGGCACGGTCTCGACCGACTGCGCCTACTATTCGGGCAACAACGACACCGAGACCCTGGATTTCGGCCAGATCGGCATCTACGCCTCGGACAACACCGGCCCGGCCGCTGCCTTCACCATGGTTGACGATGCCGAAGTCAGCATCGACACCAACCTGGCCGGCTGCAACACCGCCAACACCGTCCGCATCGCCAAGACCGACCTGAACGGTCTCGTGAACGCCGGTGCCTCGGCTTATGACAGCAATGTCTTCCAGGCCAACCTGCCCTACTCGGTCACCGCCAGCTACGTCGCCGGCCCCGCCACCGGCGGTCCGGCTGCCGGCACCAACCAGACCCTGGTTGTCGCCACCACCGCTGACCAGAACTCGGCTCAGCACGGTGCCTGGAAGTCCGCCATGTCCCTGGACGTGGTCATTCCGGCCCCCGCAAAAGCCCTGGTCGCCGGCTCCTACGCCGGCACCTTCGGCGTCACCATCTCGGCCGGCCTGTAAAGACCGGTTGATACGGCGTGGGTGGTTTTCCACCCACGCCTTTCGTCCTTCTGGACACCCAAACGGAAAGTAACCTCATGAAAATCGTTTCGCTTCTCGCCGGCGTCGCCGCCGTCGCCCTGACCGCCTCGGCCGCTTCGGCCCAGGACATCAACCAAGGTCAAACGCAACGCGTTGGCGGCAACAACGGGACCTATACGTACAACTTCAATCCCGGCAGCACCGGTCAGGTCGATCACGGCCGGAACATTGAGCGTGCAGCTGGTCTGCGTGCAGGCGGCGCATCGTGGCACGCTCTGGGCAACGCCGCAGACAACAACGGCACTGCCGCTGATGAGGACGGCGCTACCTTCACGATGACCGGCACGGTCTCGACCGACTGCGCCTACTATTCGGGCAACAACGACACCGAGACCCTGGATTTCGGCCAGATCGGCATCTACGCCTCGGACAACACCGGCCCGGCCGCTGCCTTCACCATGGTTGACGATGCCGAAGTCAGCATCGACACCAACCTGGCCGGCTGCAACACCGCCAACACCGTCCGCATCGCCAAGACCGACCTGAACGGTCTCGTGAACGCCGGTGCCTCGGCTTATGACAGCAATGTCTTCCAGGCCAACCTGCCCTACTCGGTCACCGCCAGCTACGTCGCCGGCCCCGCCACCGGCGGTCCGGCTGCCGGCACCAACCAGACCCTGGTTGTCGCCACCACCGCTGACCAGAACTCGGCTCAGCACGGTGCCTGGAAGTCCGCCATGTCCCTGGACGTGGTCATTCCGGCCCCCGCAAAAGCCCTGGTCGCTGGCTCCTACGCCGGCACCTTCGGCGTCACCATCTCGGCCGGCCTGTAAAGACCGCGCTACGCCTATGGAACGGGGGGGACTCAGGTCTCCCCCGTTCTGCTTTCTGACGAAATCTGCGCGGCACGAGTTTTGCTGAACAAGATTCGATCAAGCCGGCATCAAGTCGGCTATCTAAACGATTACAGAACGTTTGACCGGCGATAAGCGGGCTTTGGGGGCGAATAACAATGGTGTTCCGAACGATGTCGATCCTGTCGCGCAGCATGCGCATGGCGGTCTGTGTCGTCATGGCGACCGCCGGTCTGTCACTGGTCGGGGCTGCGGCCTGGGCCATGCGGGTGGCCCCCATGGTGTCCGAACTGACCACCACCGGTGCCGGATCCACGGCCCGGATCGAGGTGGGCAATATCGGTTCCGCCGCCCTGCCTTTCGAAACAATGATCACCAGCATCGAGTTCGACGAGAATGGCGAACTGATCGAGACGCCGTCTGACGAGAACTTCCTGGTCTTCCCGCCCCAGGGTCTGGTGCCCGTCGGTGGCCGTCAGGTCGTGCGCGTTCAGTGGGTCGGCGAGCCCGAGATCGACGTCAGCCGCGCCTACTATCTGTGGGTCCGCCAGCTGCCGGTCGCCACGGAACCGACCTCGACAGAAGGCGGCGGTGCCGTTTCCGTTTCGGTCCTCTACACAATGAAGGCCCTGATCGTGGTGGCTCCTCCCGGTGCCCAGCCCAATGTCGAGGTGACGTCCGTCGTCCCCGCCATGGTGTCTCCGCCCGCGCCCGAAATCGATCCCAGCCTGACACAGGGTGAGGCCCTGCCCCCGCCCCCGTCCGAGCCGGGTCTGGAAATCAGCGTCACCAACAGCGGCAAACGCTATGCCCTGATGAGTGGTGCCACCTGGAACATCGCCGGCACCGACATGGCCGGACAGCCCTACAGCCAGGTCATGACCGGCCAGCAAGTGTCTGAAACTGTTGGCGTCGGCTACCTGGCTCCCGCCGGTGGACGCCGCGTCTTCAAAATCCCGACGGGTGGCATCCAGCTTGATCCGTCCAAACCCATAACGGTACGGTTCACACGATGAGGTTCCGGGGGGGACTTTTCCTGACGGTGGCGACGGGGGCCCTGGTCGCCGGTCTGACGTGCCAGCCCGCGCTGGGCGCTTCCGCGCGTGATTTCCGACCCTATCAGGAGATGCCGCAGGTTCCTGCGTCGACACCGGCCCCGGCCGATCCGCAGGCTCCTGAGGTCGAGGCCACCGCTGCCCCTGCCGCAACACCGGCTCAGGATCCGACGACACGGCCGAACATCAACCCCTACGACCGCGACATCGCGATTACGGTTCCGCTGAACTTCAATCGTCGGGTCCTGGGCGAACTGCCTGTTTTGCTGACCATTGACGACCGCTTCATCGTCGACAGCGCGGGCTTCCAGACCCTGATCAATCCGTTGCTGACCGAAGAGGCGCAGGCCGAACTGGCGGCGTCGCTGGAAGGCATCGAATCCTTCCCACCCGAAGAGATCAACGCCACGGGCATCCAGCTGGATTACGATCCGGAACAGCTGGCGGTTCTGGTTCTTCGGATCGACCCAACCAAGCGCCTGCCGGAAATGCTGTTCCAGGGCGGACGCCCCGACGCACCCGAACAGCCGCCCGAGAATTTCACGGCCTATCTGAACACCAATCTGGCCATTCAACGCCGCAACTCGACCGGCGACATCGACGCCCCCAGCGTCTTCCTGAATGGTGCGATCCGCTACAAGTCGCTGGTGTTTGAAGCGGACGTGCAGGGTCGCGAGGACCGGTTTACCGGCGAATACGAAATGGAGCGTCGCTATGCGCGCTTCGTCTTCGATCAGCCTGAAGACTATCGCCGCTGGTATCTGGGCGATCTGGACCCGGAAACGCGGGGTCGCCAGGGCTTCGTGGAACTGGGCGGTATCGGTGTCGCCCGTCAGCGCAGACGGTTTGAATCGTTCCGCAACAACGTCCTGTCGGGCTCGCGCCAGCTGGTGCTGCGCGAGGAATCGACTGTCCGCGTGCTGCGCAACGGCCTGTTCCTGCGAGAATTCCGGCTGGATCCCGGTCAGTACGACCTCAGCAACCTGCCGCTCGATACCGGCAGCAACGACATCCAGCTGGAAATTCAGGGGCAGTCCGGCTCGCTGGAGAACGTCGCCTACAGCGCCTATCTGGACAGCATCGACCTGGAGCCGGGCGACTACGAGTACGGGGCCTATCTGGGCCTGACCAGCGAGGGTCTGTTCGGATCGCCGGATTATTCCGACGGCGACGTCGCCTTCACCGGTTACTGGCGCAAGGCCTTCATGAACCGACCGGCCATCGGTCTGGGGCTGCAGGCTGCCGAATATGCCCAGACGGTAACGGGCCAGACCCAGCTGATCCTCAAGAACGGCTCTCGCCTTCAGTTCGACGCCTCGCTCAGCAACAGCCAGGAAGTCGGCTTCGGCTATGCCGGTGCGGTCAGTTACGACTACGTCGTCGAGCGTGATGGTCTGGCGGACAACTGGACCGTTCTGGCGGAATACACGTCCGAGGATTTCTCGACCCTGGGCAACCGCTTCGGCCAGAACCCCACCTCCTGGGCCTTCAGCGCCGGTTATGCGCGGCGGTTCAACATCGACTGGGTCGGCAACGTCAGCGCCTCCTACCGGATGAGCCACGACGATACGCGTGATGACTCCTACAGCGTCAATGCCTCCAGCACCTACCGCTTCAGCCCGCAATGGAGCGCACAGGTCGGGGTGGAATACAGCAATTTCGGCAGCAACATCTTCACGGGGCCTGGTGGCAACGAGGTCGGCGTCACCCTCGCCCTGATCTGGACCCCGCGCTACGACCGTCGCGCGGAGGCCCGCTACAACTCGGCCCGCGATTCCGGCAGCGTCCGCTTCCAGCAGTCCCCGGAGAACCGCGTCGACAGCTTCGGCTATTCTCTGGCGTCCACCTATGACGGGGGTGCCGGTTCGGTGTCCGGTCAGGTCGACTATTACAGCAACCGTTTCGACGCGACCCTGTCCCACGCTGCCTTCGGGCGAGACTTCGGCAACATCACCGAGGAACAGGTCACCAGCTTCCGTATCGGTAGCGCGATCGCGACGACCGGTCGGCACTGGGCCATCGGACGCACGATCGGCGACAGCTTCGCCATCGTCTATCCGCACGAGAGCCTGAAAGACAGCGGCGTCATCGTCGGCGAAAGCCTCGAAGGCGGTCGCTACACGGGCCGCAGCGGCGCATTCGGACCCGCGCTCGACAACCAGCTATCGTCCTATGTGAACCAGTCGGTCCGCTATGACGCCCTGGATGCGCCTGTGGGTTATGATGTCGGCGAGGGCATCCTGCGTGTTCGTCCGACCTATCGCAGCGGCTATGCGATCGAAGTCGGCAGTGCCGCCTTCGTCAGCGCCCTGGGTCGTCTGGTCGGCAATCAGGACAAGCCTCTGGCCTTGACATCTGGCCGCCTGCGTTCGCTGGACGAGCCGGAGGCGGAACCACAACTGTTCTTCACCAACTCGGTCGGCCGTTTTGCCATCCAGAATCTGGAGCCCGGCAAACGCTATCGCGTGGAACTGTTTACCCAGCCGGCACAGGGTTTCGAATTTACAGTGCCGGAAGACAGCGACGGTCTGCTCGACCTGTCGGTTGTCAACATACCCATCGACGTTGTCGAATAGCGAGGCCAGGAATGGACCGGATGCGCAACAGACTATTGGGCGGCCTCGGTGCCGTCGCCGCAATCACCCTGGCATCGGCAGGCACCGCGCTTGCAGACTGCCAGCTGTCGATCCAGCCGGCCCAGGACCAGTGGCTGATCCGCTACGACCCCTTCACCAGCGAAGGGGCCCAGCGCCAGTTTGACGTCGCCCTGGTCAATCAGGGTGATACGGCCTGCAGCGGCTCGATCCGGGTGGATTTGCGCGGCCAACCCTATGGCTTGTCCCGCAACGGTGAGCCGGAACGTATCGGCTACGCGCTGATCGATGAACGCAGCGGCAGCGACGTCACCCCTCGCGTCGGCCAGAATGCGCGCCGTCTCAACGCGCGCCCCGTCAATATCGCGCCCGGCGAACGGTCCCTGGTGCGGTTCACATTTGCAACGGCCACAGACGCGCCCCTGGGCGAAGGCGTCTATTCCCAGGACGCCTTTATCGCCGTCGATGCGAGCGATGGCTCTCCTCTGGCCGAGCGGCCCGTGGCACTGGCCATCAATGTGATTCCCACGGCCGTCATGGGCCTGAAAGGTGCGTTTCAGCGCAGCAATGGCGTGGCACAGATCGACCTGGGGGAACTCAGGGAAGGCGTGCGTCCGCTTGCGACATCGTTGTATGTCCTCAGCACCGGCGGCTACAGCGTCTCCGTGCGCTCATCCAACCAGGGCCGCCTGCGTCTGGGGGCCAGCGAATGGTACGTCGCATATGGCCTGCTGGTGGACGACAAGTCGATGAACCTTGGACAGGGTGACCGCTTCGAGGTCGTCTCGCGCAGGCCGAGAGCCGACGACTACGCGCTCAGCGTCAACATCGGTGACGTCCGCGGCAAGCGCGCCGGTGACTACACCGACGTGCTTACCTTCACGATCGCAGCCCTCTGAAGGCTGCCGTCGTCATCGATCAGATGGGCTGGATCGTCAGCGACAGGATCAGCGGCTCGTCAAGATCGACCTGGCCAAAGCTGTAATCGACGGTGCGAATAGTGGCCATGTTGGAGCGGCGAAGCATTTGCTCGCCGGTCTTCGACAGGTCGATCATTCGAGCGCCATAGGTCATGACGGCCTTCTCGGTATCCTTTAGCTGGCGGTAGCTGGCCGAAACCGTGAAGCCACCAGGGCTGTTGCAAGCCTCGACGACCGCACCGGTCCGGCCCGATCCTGCCAGCACGCTGCCCTGGGGACGAACCCAGCAGGCGACGGGAACTGTTGCCCGAAGCCGATAGGTCGTTCCGGACTGGGATTCGCCTGCCGACGCGGCGTTTGCTCCGGCCAGCATCCCCACAGCCAGGGATGCGGCGGCGATCTTGCGGCTATTCATCTTCAGACAAGTCATGGGCCACCTCGGGCAATGCATTCTGCAAGCACGAACATAAGCGCGAGGACTTAAACTATGGCGATCAGACAGGCTTAGTAGAGCCTGACCAAGCGTCACTAACGCGCGGTAACCTTGACAGACACTGTCTTCACAAGAGGCGTTGCTGGTTTGGAGGTCCTACGCCGATCTGACCTCGTAGTGTGCAAACCGGTCTCGGCCAGAATTCGGCATACCCCAGCTGCCATGACCACCATTCGGCCTTGATCATGGCGCATGTGCGCGCCCCTTTCGCCAACCGTCACGGCTGGCGTGCACCGCTCTGGTGCCCTACGGAACGTTCATGCCTTTTCCTGCCAGTCATCCCGCGCTCGACCGCGCCCTTTCCGCCCGTGGCTATGCCGAGCCGACGCCCGTCCAGTCCGCCGTCCTCGAGGCCACGCTGAACGAAGACGGCAGCGGCCGCGACCTGCTGGTCAGCGCCCAGACGGGGTCCGGCAAGACCGTCGCCTTCGGCCTGGCCCTGGCCCCCACCCTGCTGGGGGAGGCTGAAAAGTTCGCCGAGTTCGGTGCCCCCGTCGCCCTCGTTATCGCTCCGACCCGCGAACTGGCCCTGCAGGTCTCGAACGAACTGCAATGGCTGTATGCCCAGACCGGCGCGCGCATCGTCTCCTGCGTCGGCGGCATGGACCCCAAGACCGAGCGTCAGGCTCTGAACCGCGGCTGTCACATCGTGGTGGGTACGCCCGGCCGACTGCGAGACCACGTCGAGCGCGGGTCGCTGGACCTGTCGACGCTCCAGGCCGTCGTGCTGGATGAAGCCGACGAGATGCTGGACATGGGCTTTCAGGAAGACCTGACCTTCATTCTGGACGCCGCGCCCGCCGAGCGCCGGACCCTGCTGTTCTCGGCCACCCTGGCGCGCGACATCGTGCAACTGGCCAAGACCTATCAGAAGGACGCCCTGCGCATTGATACGGTCGCCGGTGCCGGATCGCACGCCGACATCGAGTATAAAGCCATCCGCGTGGCGCCGAACGAGGTCGAACTGGCCGTCGTCAATGTGCTGCGCTATTTCGAGGCCCCCGGCGCCTTGGTGTTCGCCAATACGCGCGAGCGGGTGAAGCATCTGACCGCCAGCCTTCGCGAGCGCGGCTTCTCCGTCGTCGGCCTGTCCGGCGAACTGACCCAGAGCCAGCGGTCCGAGGCCCTGCAGGCCCTGCGCGACGGCCATGCGCGCGTCTGTGTCGCCACCGACGTCGCCGCCCGCGGTCTGGACCTGCCCGATCTGGGCCTGGTCATCCATGCGGAGATTCCGGTCAACAAGGCCGGGCTGCTGCACCGTTCGGGCCGTACCGGACGCGCGGGCAAGAAGGGCGTCTCCGTCCTGCTGGTCAGCTACACGCGCCGCCGCAAGGTCGAGATCATGCTGTCCTCGGCCGGCATCACCGCCGAATGGTCGGGTCCGCCCAGCGCCGACGAGATCCGCGCCAAGGATCAGCAGCGCATGCTGGCCGATCCCGTCCTGACGGCCGTCATCGAGGACGAGGACACCCTGGCCATGGGCCGGCAACTGCTCGAGAAATCCAGCCCGGAGCAGATCGCTGCGGCCCTGATCCAGTTGTATCGCCAAAAGCTGCCGCCGCCCGAAGACGTCTATGACGACGAGCGGATGAAGCGCCAGCAGGCTAGCGGCAAGAACGACAAGGGTCAGCCCGACGTTCCCTATACGGACTTTGCCCGTGGCGGCGACATGGTCTGGTACCGGATCAACATCGGCCGCGACAAGAATGCCGATCCCAAATGGCTGATGCCGACCATCTGCCGCCTGGGTCATGTGACCAAGCGCGACATCGGCTCGATCAAGATCTTCGACCGCGAGACCAAGTTCGAAATCACCCTGGAGATGAAGGCCAAGTTCGAGGCCGCCATCGCCCTGGGTCTGGAAGACGGCGTCAAGATCGATCCGGCCGTGAAACCCGGCCCGTCCGAGAAGCCTGTCGGTAAATGGGACAAGAGGCCGTCCGGCGACCGTTCGCAATCCGACCGTCCAGAGAAGAAGCCCTGGGCCAGGCGCGAAGAGGGTGGCGACAAGCCCGCCTGGAAACCGCGCGAGGATCGTCCTGAAGGCGCGGCGAAGAAGCCTTGGGTCAAGCGCGACGACAGCGCTGCGCCTGCCGACAAGAAGCCGTGGAAGGCCCGCGAGGACGCTGCCCCTGCTCCCGCCGCCGAAGGCAAGAAGCCTTGGGTGAAACGCACGCCGAACGACCCGACGCCCGAAGGCAAGAAGCCTTGGGTCAAGAAGCCCCCGGTCGAGGGCAAGACGCCGTGGGCTCCGCGTTCCGACGCCGCGCCCGGCGCTTCCGGCGATCAGCCCTGGAAAGGCAAGCCCAAGGGCGGCGACCGTCCGTGGGCCGCCAAGGACGCGCGCGGAAAGCCGGCGACCAACAAGCCCTACAAGGGCAAGACCCCGCGCGGGTAGGGCCATAAACAAAGGCCCTTCCCCCTTGATGGGGGGAAGGGAGACGCTCCCCATTGCACCACCTCTGTAACCGTTTACGGTAACCCGCAAATCAAGAGACTGCGGGTCGAGGAAACATGGCGGACGTCCGGCTGGCCGGTGTGAAGAAGAGCTTCGGCACGACCGAAGTCCTGAAGGGCATCGATCTGGAGATCGCCGACGGCGAGTTCGTGGTGTTCGTCGGCCCCTCCGGCTGCGGCAAGTCCACCCTGCTGCGTACCATCGCCGGGCTGGAAGAGGTCGACGCCGGTCAGATCGCCATCGGCGGCCGCACGGTCAACGACCTGTCGCCGTCCGACCGGGGCATCGCCATGGTCTTCCAGTCCTATGCCCTGTACCCGCACATGAGCGTCTATGAGAACATGGCGTTCGGCCTGAAGCTGGCCAAGGCCGACAAGGCCGAGATCGACCGTCGCGTGCGCGGTGGGGCAGAGACGCTGAACATCACCGAATACCTGGACCGCAAGCCCAAGGCCCTGTCGGGTGGCCAGCGCCAGCGTGTCGCCATCGGCCGCGCCATCGTGCGCGAGCCGCAGGTGTTTCTGTTCGACGAACCGCTGTCCAACCTGGACGCCTCATTGCGCGTCCGCATGCGCTACGAGTTCGCGGCCCTGCACCAGCGACTGAAGACGACCATGATCTACGTCACCCACGATCAGGTCGAGGCCATGACCCTGGCCGATCGCATCGTGGTGCTGAACGGCGGGGTGATCGAACAGGTCGGCCGGCCGATGGACCTGTACGAAAACCCCCGCAACCTGTTCGTCGCCGAGTTCATCGGCAGCCCCAAGATGAACCTGCTGCCCGGCGAACTGGTCACGGCGACGGCGAGCGGCGCGACCGTGCGGCTGGCGGGTGGCGAAACCCTGTCGGTCGCCGTGAATGCCGCTTCCGCCAAGTCCGGCGACAAGGTCACCGTCGGCATCCGGCCCGAGCACATCGGCGGGGCGACCGAGGGCGACACCCTCCCGGCCACTCTGACCTTCGTGGAGACGCTCGGCCACGCCACCTATGCCTATCTGACCTATGGCGAGACCGCCCTGACCGCCCTGCTCCCCGGCGAGGCGCGGCCGACGGCGGGCGAGGTCATGACGATGAAGATTCCGGCATCGCAGGCGCACCTGTTTGATGCAGAAGGCACGGCGTTTCCCCGACTCTGATCCTTCTCCCACCGGGAGAAGGAAACCGAAGATGTTGCATCGCACAACATCTGTCTCTTACAGTCCCGCATGCCCTCCCCGACCCGCCTGACAGTCGACCTGAACGCCCTGGCCGCCAACTTCCATGCGCTGGAAGCAGCCACCGGCGTACAGGTCCATCCGGTGGTCAAGGCCGACAGCTATGGGCTGGGGGCCGTCGCCTGTGCCACCCGTCTGATGGCCGAGGGGGTCCGGACCTTCTTCGTGGCACGGGCTGCGGAGGGCGTCGGCCTGCGCGCGGCATTGGGGCCAGAGCCGGTCATCTATGTGCTGGACGGCTGCGTCGGCGACACGGCTCCGGCCCTGAAAGCCGCCGACCTTCGACCCGTGCTGAACCATGGTGCCCAGCTCGCGACCTGGCGCGCCGCCGGGTCCGGCCCTTGCGCTCTTCAGATCGACACAGGCATGAATCGTCTTGGTTTCCGACCCGAGGAAGCCCCCGAACCGTTCGACGGCCTGACGATGGTTCTCAGCCATCTGGCCTGCGCCGACGATCCGTCGGCCGAGATGAACGCCCGCCAGCGTGACGTCTTCGCCGCCGTCGCCGCCCGCTACCCCGGCACGATCCGCTCCTTCGCCAACTCCGGCGGTGATTTCCTGGGCCGGGACTATGCCTTCGACGCTGCGCGGCCCGGCATCTGCCTGTATGGCGGCGGTCCCGAGGGGCGGCCCGATCCGCGCATCCGTCCCGTCGCCACCTTCTGTGCCGACATTCTTCAGGTCCGTGACGTGCCTGCGGGCGAGAGCGTCGGCTATTCGCGCGGCTTCGTGGCGGACGCACCGCGCCGGATCGCCACCGTCGCGGCGGGTTACGCAGACGGCGTCCTGAGGTCCTACAGCCCACGGGGCCAGGTCTGGATCGGCGGGATGCTGCGGCCGCTGGTCGGACGGATTTCCATGGACGTCTGCGCGGTTGATGCGACCGATCTTGACGTAGCAGCGGGTGATAGCGTCGAACTGTTCGGCACCCACAGGCCGATCGACGATGCGGCACAGGCCGCCGGGACCATCGCCTATGAACTGCTCACCTCGATCACCGCTCGCGTGCCCCGGCACTATATCGGCTGAGCCTCTGGCGCAGGCCGCATGTTCCCCCTATGTTCCTGCCAGGTTCGAGGGGAAGACGATGACAATCCGATCAGCATGTCGTCTGCCTGACATGAGGCCCAAAGCGAAGTTGCACTTTTTGCACCCCGTTTTTTTCGAGTGCAGTTTCTGATGGCCCGCGACAGCGCCATCTTCGTCTGCCAGTCCTGCGGAGCCGTCCATGGGAAGTGGTCCGGCCAGTGCGGGGCCTGCGGCCAGTGGAACTCAATCGTCGAAGAGAGCCGCTCGGCCCCGCCCGGTGCCCTGAAGCCGGTCAGTGCGGCCAGGACCCGCAGTCTGCAATTCGAGACGCTGCAGTCGGACACGCCTGAGCCGCCTCGTCTCGTCACCGGCGTGACCGAGTTTGACCGCGTCTGCGGTGGCGGCGTGGTGCCGGGCTCGGCCATCCTGCTGAGCGGCGATCCGGGCGTGGGCAAGTCGACCCTTCTGCTGGACGTGGCCGGGCGGGCGGCCATGTCGGGACGCCGCGTGGCCTATATTTCGGGCGAGGAAGCGGTCGAGCAGATCCGCTCACGCGCCAAGCGGATGGGGCTGGAGAAGGCTCCGGTCGAACTGGCCAGTGCCACGGCCCTGCGCGACATCCTCGGCACGCTGAAGCGCGAAAAGTTCGACATCGTCATCGTCGATTCGATCCAGACCCTGTGGTCCGACGCCCATGAGGCGGGGCCTGGATCGGTGACGCAGGTTCGTGCCTGTGCCGGAGAGATGGTGCGGCTGGCCAAGTCTCAGGGCGTGGCCGTGGTGCTGGTCGGCCATGTCACCAAGGACGGCCAGGTCGCCGGACCCCGCGTGGTCGAACACATGGTCGATGCGGTGCTGAGCTTCGAGGGCGAGCGCGGCTATCCCTTCCGCATCCTGCGCGCGGGCAAGAACCGCTTTGGCGCGACCGACGAGATCGGCGTGTTCGAAATGGGCGATGCGGGCCTGCGCGAAGTCTCCAACCCATCTGCCCTGTTTCTGGGCGAGGGCAAGGATCGCGCCCCCGGTGCGGCGGTCTTCGCCGGGATCGAGGGGTCGCGCCCCGTGCTGGTCGAGATGCAGGCCCTGGTGTCCAAGTCCGCCTATGGCACGCCGCGCCGGGCCGTCGTCGGCTGGGATACGGGGCGGTTGAACATGGTGCTGGCCGTGCTGGAGGCGCGCTGCGGCTTCGGCTTCGGGGATCAGGACGTCTATCTGAACGTGGCGGGTGGCCTGCGCATCAACGAACCGGCGGCGGATCTGGCGGCGGCGGCGGCCCTGATCAGTTCGGCCACCGACATGCCCCTGCCCCAGGGCTGCGTCGTCTTCGGCGAGATCAGCCTGTCGGGCGAGATTCGCAGCGTCGGCCGGGCCGAAGCCCGCCTGCGGGAAGCCAACAAGCTGGGCTTCGACCACGCCCTGACCCCTCCCCTGACGGTGAAGGACAAGGGGGTGAAACTGACCTCGGTCACACGCCTGACCGAAGTGGTCGAACGAATCTCGCAGAACCGCTATTGAGGTCCAGTGACCGGTTTCGACATCCTCGCCCTCATCGTCATCCTGATCTCCGCCGGCGCGGGGTGGGTGCGCGGGGCGCTGCGCGAAGTCATCACCCTGTTCAGCTTCGTGCTGGCGGCCTTTGTCGCCATGCTGGCCCTGCCGGTGACCGCGCCGATCGGTCGCGGCCTGATCGATCCGGACTGGCTGGGATCGATCGTGGCCGTGATCGTATCCTTCGTACTCATCTATTTCCTGATCCGGCTGGCGGGCTCGGCCCTGTCCAAGGGGGCCAAGGATCACCCTCAGCTGGGCGGCATCGACCGGTTTCTTGGCGTCTTCATTGGGGCGGTGCGGGCGCTGGTCCTGCTGGGTGCCATCCATCTGGTCGTGGTCGCCGCCATGCCAGGCGAGCGGACGCCGCGCTGGCTGACCGAGGCGGCCGTACAGCCGCTGTCGGCGGGGGCTGCGCGGGTCATCCAGATCATCCTGCCCGGCATCGGCCGGGGGGCCGATACACTCACGCCGCTGGTCTCTTCGTCTGTCAGCAGAGGGTTTTCGGACGATGAAGCCTTGCCCCCGACGCAAAGCCCGCCTAACTCCCCGGCCACAGCCCCCTGATATAGTTTCAGCAGGTCATCGGAGCCCCACGATGCGCCACCTGATCGCCGATCCGGTCATCCACCGCGAACATTGGCGCGACGCCGATGAAGACACCCTGCGCCTGGAGTGCGGGGTCTGCGGTGTCTGGGGCGCCGACGAAGACGCCGCCTCCGCCATCGTCGCCCTGGGCCTGCATGCGCTCCAGCATCGCGGACAGGAAGCCTGCGGCATCGCCAGCGTCAACGACAGCCGCTTCCACACCGAACGTCACATGGGCCTGGTGGGCGAAGCCTTCGGCGGGGCCGACCTGGCCACCCGCATGCCCGGCCGGGCCGCCGTGGGCCACACCCGCTATTCGACGGCGGGCGGCAGCTTCCTGCGCAACATTCAGCCCATGTTCGCCGATCTGGATTCCGGCGGCATCGCCGTGGCCCACAACGGCAACCTGACCAACTTCCACTATCTGCGGAAGCAACTGGTCGGCGAAGGCTCGATCTTCCAGTCGACCTCGGACAGCGAGGTCATCCTTCACCTGATCGCCCGCAGCCGTAAGGCCAAGATCGTCGAACGGTTCATCGATGCCATCGGCCGGATCGAGGGCGGCTATGCCCTGGTCTGCCAGACGCGGTTCAAGATGATCGGCGCCCGCGACCCCCTGGGTATCCGCCCGCTGGTGCTGGGCAAGATCGGCGAGGCCTGGGTGCTGGCATCCGAGACCTGCGCGCTGGACACCATCGGGGCCACGTTTGTGCGCGATGTCGAACATGGCGAGGTCGTCATCATCGACGAAAAGGGCCTGCGCTCGCTCAAGCCCTTCCCGACCCGCGCGGCGCGGCCCTGCCTGTTCGAATACGTCTACTTCTCGCGCCCCGACAGCGTTGTGAACGGTCGCTCGGTCTATGGCGTGCGCAAGCGGATGGGCCAGGGGCTGGCCCGCGAGCATGGGGTCGAGGCGGACGTGGTCGTCCCGGTGCCTGACTCGGGCGTTCCGGCGGCGCTGGGCTATGCCCAGGAAAGCGGCATTCCCTATGAGATGGGGATCATCCGCAGCCACTATCTGGGCCGCACCTTTATCCAGCCCAGCCAGGCCACGCGCCAGAAGGGCGTGCGCATGAAGCACAGCCCCAACCGCTCGGTGTTGGAGGGCAAGCGCGTGGTGCTGATCGACGATTCGATCGTGCGCGGCACCACCTCCGTCAAGCTGGTGCGGGCCGTGCGGGCCGCAGGGGCGACGGAGGTTCACCTGCGTTCGGCCAGCCCGCCGATCCTGTATCCCGACTTCTACGGCATCGACATGCCCGAGCGGGACCAGCTGATCGCGGCCAACATGACGCTGGAAGAAATGCGCCGGCATCTGGAGGTCGACTCGCTGGGCTTCCTGTCCGTCGACGGCCTGTATGCCGCCATGGAGGCCGGGCCGCGCGATCCCAAGACGCCGCAGTTCACCGACCACTATTTCACCGGCGAATACCCCACCCGCCTGCTGGATCGCGAGATCGAGGAAGGTGGCCGGGAAGAGCCCCAGCGTCAGTTGTCCCTGCTGGTGAGTGCCTGATCCCTAAATGACCGACCTGCCTCTTAGAGACCGTATCGCCCTCGTCGTCGGGGCCTCGCGCGGCATCGGCTATGAGACCGCCCTGGCCCTGGCCAAGGCGGGAGCCCACGTCGTGGCGACGGCACGGACCCAGGGCGGGCTGGAAGACCTGGACGACGCCATCTTCGCCGCCACCGGCAAGCACGCGACGCTGATCCCGTTCGACTTGGTCGACGGCGGCGCGATCGACCGCCTGGGCGGGGCGCTGTTCGAGCGGTTCGGCAAGCTGGACATCTGGGTGCAGTCGGCGGCGATTATGGGGGCCGAAGGCCTGACCCCGGTCGCTCACGCCGACGTGCGCGGTTTTGCCAAGATCGAGAAGACCAACTTCACCGCCGTCTATCGCCTGATCCGCTCGCTGGAGCCGCTGTTGCGGGCTTCGGACGCCGGACGCGCCATCTATCTGACCAGCAGCGTCGCCTCCGCCCCCAAGGCCTTCTGGGGGGCCTATGCCGCGACCAAGGCGGGGGCCGAGGCCCTGATGAAATGCTGGGCCGACGAGATCGAGAGCACCAACATCCGCGCCAGCATCGTCGATCCCGGCCGCATGCGCACCCAGCTCCGCGCCCAGGCCTATCCGGGCGAGGAACCGGAGACGGTCATTCATCCCTCCGCCATCGGCCCGCTGATGGTCGAACTGGCGCGGGGGGATCGCGAACCGGCGCTGGAGGTGAAGTTCAGGGACTGGAGCGCCAGCTAGGAGACGGAGACGCTGATCTAGGACCTACTCAACCGTTGATCAGTGTTGAAGGCAAAACGATATCCCGTTCGCACTCGGCATAGGCCACAGCCTCCCGAGTATAGGCCTGCAACTTCTGAATATAGCTGTTTACCTGCGCCACATAGGCGGTGAAGGAGGCTTGATATTCACGATTGGCGGTCTCGTAAGCGTTGAGGACGCGGTTGTTGCAGTTATGGGTGCCGCGGGCCTCGTTGACGCAAGATGGCAGCGCCGGCCGCTCTGGCTTGGTTGGTCGTTCGACCGTCGGAAGTTCGGGAACGGGACAGGCTGTAACAACCGAGGCGACGTCCTGCGCCATCGCCGAGCCCGCGAGCAACACGCCGGTCGCCAGAGCCAAAACCACTTTCATTTCTGAATCCCCCAACCCGGCCTAATGTGCCAATCCAGAGGCACCAGTCAACCGGGAGTTACTTCTTCGGCGCGTGCTTTTGACCTGTGCGGATGCGGCCTGAGCGCGATACCTGACGGGCCCCGCCCCTCGCGCCTTTTTGAACGGCGATGGAGGATCCGGCCTTCTTGGACGCGCTGGCCTTCAGGCCGGACAGGGGCTTGGGCTTGGCTCCGGACTTCTTCTGCTCCAGTGCCTTGCCGGGCAGGTTGGACAGGGCGGCCTCGCGTTCGGCCTTTTTGATGACCCGGCGCGGGGCCGTCTTGGCGTCACCCTTGTAGCGTTCAGGACCGGACTTGGCCCCGCCCGGCGCATAGGGGTTGTCGCTGCCGGACTTGACAATCAGCCGGATCGGCGTGCCGGGCAGGTCGAAGCTTTCGCGCAGATTGTTGACCAGATAGCGCTTGTACTGCTCCGGCATGGCCTCGGCGCGGCTGGCCATCAGCACGAAGGTCGGCGGGCGGGCCTTGGTCTGGGCCATGTATTTGGGCTTGATACGCTTGCCGTCCACGGCGGGGGGCGGATGCCGCTGGGTGGCCATCGACAGCCAGGTGTTCAGATCCTTGGTCTTGACCTTGACCGACCAGGTCGCATGCGCCTGAAGAATGGCGGGCATCAGCCGCTCGACGCCGCGGCCGTTATGGGCCGACAGGGCGATGAAGGGCGAACCTTTCAACTGGGGCAGCTTGTCCTCGGCCAGTCGCGACAGCTCGGCCAGCTTGGACTGCGGGTTCTCTTCCAGGTCCCATTTGGAGGCGACATAGACCAGGGCCCGGCCCTCGCGCTCGACCAGATCGGCCAGTTGCAGGTCCTGGGTGTCGAAGGCGTTGTCCTTGTCCATGACCAGGACGACCACCTCGGCGAAGGTGATGGCGCGGATGGTGTCGGCGACCGACAGCTTCTCCAGCTTCTCCTGAACCCGGGCCTTGCGGCGCATCCCCGCGGTGTCCACCAGGCGGATATTCTGGCCTTCGTATTCCCAGTCTACGGAGATGCTGTCGCGCGTGATTCCGGCTTCGGGACCGGTCAGCATGCGGTCCTCGCCGATCAGATGGTTGATCAGGGTGGACTTGCCCGCATTGGGGCGGCCGACGATAGCGATGCGGATCGGCTTGTCCGGTTCGTCGATCTCTTCGATGAAGATGTCGGCACTGGCCGTGACGACGGCCTGGTAAAGATCAGCCATGCCCTCGCCGTGCTCGGCGCTGATGGCCACAGGTTCGCCAAAGCCAAGGCCGTAGGCCTCGCCGATGCCGCCGCCGCTCTCACGACTCTCGGACTTGTTGGCCAACAGGATGACCGGCTTGTGCACCTTGCGCAGACGGTCGGCGAAGATGCGGTCCAGCGAGGTCACGCCTTCGCGGGCGTCCATCATGAACAGGATCAGGTCGCCGTCTTCCAGTGCGAGCTCGGTCTGCTCACGCATGCGAGACTCGAGGCTGTCGTCGCTGACATCCTCATAGCCCGCTGTATCGATCAGGGTCAGGTCCATGTCCCCGATGTTGCCGTCGGCATAGCGCCGGTCACGAGTCACACCGGGGCGATCGTCGACCAGCGCGAGGCGCTTGCCGACGAGGCGGTTGAACAGTGTCGACTTACCCACGTTCGGGCGGCCGACGATGGCGACTTTGAGAGCCATGTCGGCCTTCTAACGCAGTTTGGGCTCAGACGTGAGCGGCGATCAGCGAATGCTGACCAGGTCGCCCTTGTCCGTAAGAACATAGAGGGCACCGTTGTAGGCGGCTGGGGCCAGATAGGCAGGTCCACCCAGTTTCAGGCTGGCAGTCTGGACGCCCGTCTTGGGATCGAAGGCGACCAGCTCACCATCGGAGTTGGTCAGGACCAGACGATTGGAGGCCAGCAGCGGACCCGACCAGACCGGACGCACGGTGCGATCCCAGAAGCCCAGGAAGCCCCCCTCCTGACGCACGCGACCTTCGTTCAGGTCACGGGTCCAGTAAACCTGACCGGTCTCGCGGTTGACGACGGTCAGTTCGCCTTCCTTGGACACGACGTAGATCACATCGCCGACCGGCAGGGGTGCGTTGACGCCGCCGATGGGCAGCTCGGCCCATTTCGGCTCGCCTGAGCGGATGTCCAAGGCAGAGAGGACGCCCGAATGACTGATCGCATAGACGGTGCCGCGGCTGATGACCGGGCGGCCCGCGATGTCGCGGATCTCGGACAGCGCGCTGGTCCGGCTGGTACGCGACAGGACGTGCTGCCAGACGGCCTGGCCTGTCGAGGCGCGGAACGCGGTCAGTTCGCCGGACGAGAAGGGGGCCACGACGGTGTCGCCGGTGACGGCCGGGCTGGAGGCGCGCATGAGACGGGCGGGTTCGGGGATACCACGAAAGGTCCAGGATTGCTGGCCCGTGGCCGCGTCGAAGGTCAGGAGCTGATTTTCCACATCGACGACGAAGACGCGACCGCCTGAAAATGTCGGGGCACCGTGGATCGGCACATCGACCGGCGTGGTCCAGATCACGGCACCCGTGGCCTGATCCAGTGCCGTGACGGTGCGATAGCCCGAGGCGACAAAGACGCGGCCTGCGCCGGCGGCGACACCACCGCCGAAGCCACCGCCGTCCGAGCGCCCGCCCATCCCGAACCAGCCACTGCGGCGCGTGTCCTCCGGCGGCTTGATATCGGTCTTCCAGGCGATCTGGCCCGTGCCCGCATCGACGGCGGCCACCGAAGATTCCCCATCCAGGACGAAGATACGATTCCCGTCAGCGATGACCGGGGCCATGACCTGGCGGTTGCGGCTGGAGCCGACGCCGATGCTGCGACGCCAGGCGACCGTGAAATCAGGTGCCGCAATGGCATGTTCGACCAGATTCTCGGCCGTGCCCCCCGGCTGGGTCCAGGCCGTTGCGGCCTGGGGCCCCGGCAGGAAGAAGTCACGACCGGACAGGGCGGCCGACGGAGCCAGTTGCTGTTCGAACTCCAGGATCGAGATGCGCGCACCCTCGCTGGCGACGGCCTCGGGCTGCTCCGAACCGCCCAGCCCGAACGGCAGCGCCCGGCGCACGGTGCCGCACGAGGCGACGGTGACGGCGAGACCGCACAGCAGGGCGACTTTAAGCACGCGATTCATGGGCAAGGTCCTGGAAACAGAGATCACTGGCTGGCCGGAGGTGCTTGAGGAGCGGGGGCCGCCGGGCCTTGTGGTTGCTCGCCAGCAGCCGGGGCGGCAGCAGGCTGCGGCAGGGTCGCCATCCGGTCGGTTATGCCCTTGATGTTGGCGGCGACACCCGCATCGATGGCTTCAACGGTCACGCCTGCGCGCTGCCCCACGGCCTGGGGCGTGTCGAGATCGTTCTTCAGCAGGACCAGAGCCTGACGAGCCTCTGCGGTCTGGCCATTCTGCAAACGGGCCATAGCCAAGGCCTCACGGGCGTCGAAGCGATACGGGCGCTTGTCGCCGGTCAGCGGCTCCAGCCGACCTTCGATGTCGGCCAGCGAGGCATTGGTGTCCATGATAAGCCACGCCGCCTTCAGAGCGGCGAAGTCGGACAGGATGGGATCGCGCGTGGCATCGGCGGCCTCGTCCAGAAGCGCGATGGCATCGGGTATCCGGTTGGCATCCAGCGCGATCTGCGCGCGCTGTTGCAGGGCCAGGGCCTTGTAGGCTCCATTGCCTTCCTTGACGGCCTGAACGAACGCGGCGTCGGCCCCGATCGGGTTGTTGGCGGCCATCGATTCCAGCCCCCGGTCATAGGCGACCGAGGCCTTGTCGGCCTTCGACGTCTGCCAGCTGTCCCAGCCCCACCAGCTCAGCGCAGCGACAAGGGCGATCAGCAGCACGCCGCCGACAACCGGCAGCCAGGTGCGGGCCAGCCGCTTGTATCGGTCGGAGCGAAGCTCCTCCTCGACCTGTTCGAAGACATCAACCACGAAATAACCGCCCCAAGCCGCTGAAATTCAATCCGGCGCGACCCTAGTGTGTCGCATCAACCACCGCAACGCGGCCATTCAGGTGGAAACCGGCTTTTTGGAGAAGTAGGTCTCGACTTCGGCAGGAAAACGGCGGGCACGGACATCATCGGCATAGGTTGCTACCGCCTGATCGATTACCCCGCGCAGATCGGCGTATTTGCGCACGAATTTCGGGGTCCAGTCGAACAGGCCCAGCATGTCGGACGACACCAGGACCTGGCCGTCGCACGCGGCCGAGGCCCCGATACCGATCGTCGGCTTGTCGATCGCCTCGGTAATCTCGCGCGCCAGTCCTTCCGCCACGCCTTCGATGACGACGGCGAAGGCCCCGGCGTCAGCTGTATCCCGCGCTGACTGCAGGATGCGAGCGCGTTCGCCCTCCTCGCGCCCCTTGGCCTTGAAGGTGCCGTCGATATTGATCGACTGGGGCAGCAGACCGACGTGCCCCATGACGGGAATCCCACGCTTGACCAGATAGTCGATGGTGGCGGGGGCCGCGGGGCCACTTTCAACCTTGATCGCCTGGGCGCCGGTTTCCTTCATGACGCGTACGGCATTGGCATAGGCTGTCTCGACACCCGCCTCATAACTGCCGAAGGGCATGTCGATCACGACCAGCGCCCGCTTCGCGCCGCGCATGACGGCTTGGCCGTGCAGAATCATCATCTCCAGGGTGACGCCGACGGTGGAGGTCAGGCCGTGAACCGCCATCCCCACGCTGTCGCCGACCAGCAGGACGTCACAATGCGCATCCATCAGGGCAGCTGTCGGCGCGTCATAGGCGGTCAGGACAACGATCGGCTCGCCACCTTTTCTGGCCCTGATTTCGGGCACGGTAATCCGCTTGATCGGGGTCTGGACCTGACTGGACATGGGCTATCCCTTGGCTATTCGCGGCCTAGATAGGCCGTGCGTCCCGCAAGGTCGAGCGAATGAGGCTGCTCAGACTTCCTGCGACAGACGCACGACGCTGATCGTCGCCACGGCGATGACGCTCGCGGCCGCCAGCCAGAAGATCTGCATCCCGCCAACCGATCCCAGTTCCAGCTGGTTCAGGCCCAGACCGGACAGCGCCGAATCGACCGCGGTCTGAATGCCTATGGATGCGGATTGCATCCCCTGCCCCAGCGCCTGACCGGCGACGACACCTTCGCTGGCTTCACCCAGGTTCACATTTACGTTTACGGTTTCCCGAACGGCTACCACACCACCGACCACGCCCGCCAGGACGATGGCCAGGCTCCGGAAGCGCGAGCCCTTCTGCAACCGCGCCTCGACGCCGGCGGTGAACAGGGCCGCGTCAGCCATGGGCGGGGTGCGCGAGAACAGCCGCTCGACGAAGGGATCGAACTCGTCAGCCGACATTCTGTGCTCTCCCCAGGGTTTGAGCGGATTGGTTTTGAGCGGGTTCCGGCTGGAGCCGCGCGCGGAGTTTATCCAGACCACGTTTGACATGAGACTTCACCGTGCCGAGTGGCAAATTCAGGGCGGACGCGATCTCGGGATGGGCCATGCCTGCGCCGTGACACAGGGAGACGCACAGCCGCTCCGGCTCGCTGAGGGTTTTCAGGGCTTCGTCCAGATCCATGATGTCGCCGGGATGGGGCTGATGGATGGCCTCATCGTCTGTGACTTCATCGACATAGCGGGCCTCCTTGACGCAACGCTTGATGTAAAGGCGGGCCGCGATCCGCTTGATCCAGGCCGCGAAGGTGCCGTCACCCCTGAACTCTCCGCATCGCTGGAACGCCTGGATGAAGGCGTCCTGGGCGATATCGTCGGCCAGGGCGGGTTGGGCCCCCATCCGCCGCAGCAGCGCACGCACAGGAGTGCCATGGCGGCGGACCAATTCGCCGAACTCTCGCCGTCCGCCCGCAGCCGCGAGTGCGGCGAGCTCGACATCGTGCCGGTCGATCAGGGCCAGATCGCGGGCCTGGGCCATAGTGATGCTCCCCCCGTCGTCCGGCTCAGTCCTTGTTCTTGTTGAAGAAGCTCAGGACGATGAAGGCCAGGCCGATCGAACCCGGGATCGCGGCAAAACCGGCGACGAACTTGGCGTCGTTGTCGACACCATAACCCAACGCAAGGAATGCCGCGGCGATGCCCGTCGATAGCGCCAGCAGGATGACGCCGATCCGCAAATCACGCGATGCCGACGGCAGCTTGCGAACCTGTTCCTTGGTCAACGCGTCGATCAATTCGGTTGGCAGGGGTTGTCCCCGTTCAACTGCGGCACGCAGTGTGTTCTGCATTTCTCGCCGATCACGGCTTTTGAGCCAGGCAGGTCCGACCGAGACCGCGATAATCATGAAGATACCCGCCAGTGGGATCAGAACGTCTCCGTCCATGGGACAATCTCTCTTTCGATGATGGAGGCAGCGTGGCGCCGCGTCCTTCTGTCAACAAGAGGCAGGCAGGCGATCAAACGGATGCAGCCGATCGCAGATTCTTTTTGACCCGCGCCCTGCACGCGGGGACAAGGTCAGCCGCAAAGGAGACCGCTATGATTGATCGCCGCCTTCTGCTGACCGGCCTTGCCGCGACACCCCTTATGGCCTGCGCACCCCTGCCCGCCTCGCTGCCCGCACCCGGGACAACCCATGCAGAGCGTCAGCTGAAGCTCGTCACCTTCAATATCTGGCACAATCAGGGAGACTGGCCGGCACGGCTGGCGCTCCTGATCGCAGATCTGCGAGCACAGGACGCCGACGTTATCGCGCTGCAGGAAGTCTTGGAGGACGCCGCCGTCGGCCTGCCGAATCAGGCACAGACGATTGCCGATGCGCTTGGCGGTTATGAGATGCATTTCGTTTCCACCGATGCCGAGGGCGCACCACGCCGCTACGGCAATGCCATCCTGTCGCGCCTGCCGGTTCTGCAGCACGACTGGAAGAAGCTGGAGCCTTTGGACGACTATCGCACCGCGATCCGCGCGCGGGTCACGCTGGGCGGCCGCCCCGTCGACATCGTGAACACCCATCTGGCCGCGCAACCGGACGCCGGTGCCGTGCGGACGCGCCAGATTTCCGATCTGATGGCCTGGCTACCCCAGGATGGTACACCCCTGATCGTGACGGGGGATTTCAATGCCCAGCAAACCGATCCGGAACTGGCGACGTTGACCGGGCCGCGCCTTCTGACCGCCCTGCCCCACGGCGCGGTTGTGACTACGCTCAATCCGGCAAAGAACCACCTCAATCGCCAGATCGACCACATCTTCGCCGAGCGCGAGCATTTCACAATCAGTCAGGCCACAAGGATCGGCGATCAGCCGACGAATGGTGAGTATCCGTCGGATCATTTTGGTGTCGCCGCCGTGATAAGCCTGCGCTGACTTCGCGCCGGGGCTGTATCCACAGCGCTTGGTCCTGTATCCAGACTGCCACTGCCGCCCTTCTGAACCGGAGCTTCCCATGAGCCACGTCACCTATCGCATCGTCGAGCACGACGGCGGCTGGGCCTATTCGTCCAACGGCACCTTTTCAGAGACCTATCCCAGCCATGACGCCGCCCGCGCCGCCGCCGTCGCCGTGGCCCGCGAACAGCGCGTTCCGGATCAGACAGCCGTGATCGAGTTCGAGAATGCCTCGGGCGAATGGGTCACCGAACGCGCCGATGGCCACGACCGCCCCGTCACCGATGTCGAGGGTTGATCGCAACCGCTTGTGATCGACCCCATCCCTTCAGGGGGTAGGCGTATGCCTGTCCTGTCGCTAGTCGTGTGCACTGTCATTGTGAAACCGGTTACATTATGCGTCCATTGTCTCAATCCGCATCGACGCGGAGATCCCTGTTGGCCGGTGGAGCCGTGATGGCTGGACTGATGATGGCACCGCGCATGACGCTGGCGAAACAGGCCGAGGCGAAGGATCGCATCGACGCCCTGATGGCGCGCATGACGATTGAGGAGAAGGCGGGTCAGCTGAACCTCATGAACGACCCGTTCCGCTGGCGACCCGAGGGGGTCAACCCCGGCGACCGGCTGGACAGCGATCAGGCGCAGACGGCGGCGGACATCAAGGCCGGACGCATCGGGGCCCTGTTCAACGGCGTGGGGGCCGCGACGACCCGTCTGGTCCAGGACATGGCGGTGCGCGAGAGCCGCCTGGGCATTCCCCTGCTGTTCGCGGCCGACATCGTCCACGGTTTGCGCACGACCTTCCCGGTGCCTCTGGGCGAAAGTGCCAGCTGGGACCTGGAGCTGGCCGAGCGCACGGCCCGTGCCGCCGCCGTCGAGGGCGGCGCGTCGGGCGTGCACCAGACCTATGCCCCCATGGTCGACGTGGCCCGCGACCAGCGCTGGGGCCGGGTGGTCGAGGGCGCCGGCGAGGACGTGTTGCTGAACAATCTGTTCGCGGCGGCTCGCACCAAGGGCTTTCAGGGCGACGACCTGACCCACTGGTCCAGCCTATTGGCCTGTCCCAAGCATTTCGCCGCCTATGGCGCAGCGGAATCGGGCATGGACTACAACTCCACCGACATGAGCGAGGTCATGCTTCGCTCGGTCTATCTGCCGCCGTTCAAGGCCGCGCTGGACGCCGGGGCCCTGTCGGTCATGAGCGCCTTCAACGACCTGAACGGCGTACCGACCAGCGGCAACAAATGGCTGCTGACCGACATCCTGCATGGCGAGTGGGGCTTCGCAGGCTTCGTGGTGTCCGACTATACGTCCGAGGCCGAGCTGGTCGCCCACGGCTTTGCCGCCGACGGTCGTGACGCGGCGCGGATTGCCCTGATGGCCGGGGTCGACATGTCGATGAAGAGCGGCCTGTATCTGCGCCACATCCCCGATCTGGTGGCCTCTGGCGAGGTGCCGATGGCGCGCGTCGACCAGGCCGTGCGGCGGGTCCTGATGACCAAGGCGGCGCTGGGTCTGTTCGACGACCCCTATCGCGGCTCGGACGTCGCGGTGGAGCGGCGCGTGGTCGGCAGCCGTGATCATCTGGACCTGGCCCGCGAGGCCGGGCGCAAGTCCATCGTGATGTTGAAGAACGAGGGTGGACTGCTGCCCCTGCCCAAGTCGGGCCAGCGCATCGCCCTGATCGGCCCGTTCGGGGCGGATGCCGCCGATGTGTTCGGCCCCTGGTCGATCTTCAAGGACACCGATCTGGCGGTGTCGCTGGAACAGGGCCTGCGCCAGGCGCTGCGCGACCCGAATGCCCTGACCGTCGTGAAGGGATCTGACGTCGAGGCCCCCCTGCCCGGCGGCATCGAGGCGGCGGTGGCCGCTGCCAATGAGGCGGACGTCGTCCTGCTGGCCATCGGCGAATCGTCGGTGATGTCGGCCGAGTCCAAGTCGCGAGTCAGCATCGACATTCCCGCCCCTCAATTGGCCCTGGCCGAGGCCGTGGCGGCGACGGGCAAGCCGGTTGTGGTCCTGCTGCGCAACGGGCGCGGCATGGAGCTGTCGGGCGCGGTCGCCGGGGCCGACAGCATTCTGGTGACCTGGTTCCTGGGGTCTGAGACGGGGCACGCCATTGCCGACGTGCTGTTCGGCGATCACGAGCCGACGGGCCGCCTGCCGGTCAGCTTCCCGTTCCGTTCGGGCCAGTCGCCCTTCTACTATGCGCACAAGGCGACGGGGCGCCCGTCCCAGCCGACGGATCAGGAGTTCACCTCCAAGTTCCGCGAGGTGCCGCACGCCGCCCTCTATCCGTTCGGCCACGGCCTGACCTATGCCCCCATCGACTGGTCCGAGACGCGGCTGTCGTCACAGACCATGGCCTGGAACGGCCAGATCGAGGCCAGCGTCACCCTGACCAACGGCGGCGACCGCGACGTCACCGAGGTGGTTCAGCTCTATATCCGCGACCGCGTCGCCTCCCTGACACAGCCTGTGCGCCTGCTGAAGGCCTTCAGGCGCGTGACGGTGCCCGCCGGCAAGTCGGTCGAGGTGACCATGCCACTGACGTTCGCCGATGTGCAGTTCATGGGCCCGGATCACACGATGATCGCCGAACCCGGCCTGTTCGACGTCTGGCTGAGCGCCAGCGCCCAGACGGGTCAGGCGGCGCAGTTCACCTTGCTTCGCTAGGGATCAGCCCACCGCCGCCGCATAAAGCTCCGGCTTGAAGCCCACCAGCGTCCGGTCGCCCAGATCCAGCACGGGGCGTTTGATCATCGACGGCTGGGCCAGCATCAGGGCGATGGCCTTGTCCGCATCCAGCCCCGTCTTGTCCGCCTCCGGCAAGGCGCGGAACGTCGTCCCGGCCCGGTTCAGCACCGTCTCCCAACCATGCTCGGCCACCCAGGCCTCCAGACGGGGCCGGTCGATGCCCGCCTTCTTGTAGTCGTGAAAGGTGAAGACGGTGCCGTTCTGGTCCAGCCAGACGCGGGCCTTCTTGACGGTGTCGCAGTTGGGGATGCCGTAGAGTGTGGGGGTCATGTGGATGGCTTAGCCAAGGGAGGGTTGTCGCCACAAGTCCGTTGTCTATTCGCGACCCAAGTCAGACTTTAGGCCCTGGCAAAATCCTAAACGCCGGTCGGGACGCCCGTACCACCATCTAATTTGGTTATGCTCCAACGTTCTAAATCCGACCATTCGAACTTGATCTCGTAATCAAAAGTCTTGCTGACGACCAAGAGCAGAACACCTCGATTTTTTCCCATGAGGTCTACAATTTCCCAACTTATTGCCTGCAAATCCTTGAATAAGGCACGCTCCTGCACAGCATCCATCAATGTTACCTGCTCGCCGATCACATAGGAGGCTCTCCCTCCATGTTGTTGAGGCTCGATGACCGCTCTGTAAAATGCACGGTCAAAGTCAGGGGCCTTCTGGCGAACATGGCTTAGAAACACTTTGGCTAATTTAACGACCAGTTCAGTATTAGCGTCACTAAACGGAGACGGCACTTCGCTTGTCGCTTTGGTTCGTGGGCCGCCGACTAGCCGCTTAATCCAAAACATGCCGTCTCCCTGCAACAACTATTTCTATTATGACGGAGTTCAGCCTCCGCTTTCGACCCATTGCGGATCTTCATATCATCCGCTGAGCGGCGATTGCTCAACAGATGTAGAATGGTGCCCAAAATGATTGAACTTTTGCGGATGTCCAATTCGCGCGATAGCTGGTGCACAAATCCCGATGAAGAGTCCACGTTTCCCCGGGCAGAAGAACCAGCGTATTCCTATCCAGAACGGCTTGAAGCGGGCCGCCGTACGGTACGTGTCTCCCCCCGTCTACTATCTCAAAATGGTCCAATCCTAGTTCGCCGCTTGGCCAGCTCGCTTCATTGATACAAGCGGACACAGTGGCGACATTCCTGACGGTCAAGCCAATCTGGGAACCCGACTGAGCTATGGAGGCTTGAAGCCCGAGGGGGCCGAAACTTTCAGCCTTCTCTTTCCAGAACTCTGACTGCTCGTCTTGGCGCAACTCGGTCTCAGGTGAGCAACCACTGACGGAAATGGCGGCGACGAGACTTGCGCCGACAACTGCCGCCATCCGAAATGAAATGTCCGTCATTCGTTTCCCAGCGTGGTTTGCTCTAACCTTAAACCTCAGTCTCTGCTTCACCCAAGGTCCGCTCCCCACCCTCAACGACGTCGGCTACGCCGCTTTCGGTCCGCCCTACTCGGCCTCATCCGATCCTTCACCCGCTTCCCCCGCCGGATCCCGCGCAATCGCCGAGACCGTCGCACCGGAGTTCATCGCGCTCCAGGCCTGACCGGCGGCGGCGCTGGCGCGGCCCAGTTCGAACAGGGACTGCATCGACTCCTGGCTGAAATCCAGGCTGGAGACCGTGCGGTCGCCGGGGATGGCGGCGACGCGGAAGGCCACGCCGTTGCGCTGGGCAAAGGTGGCATTGGCGACCAGATGGGTGCGCAGGGCGGCCTTGCTCATGCTGTCATAGGCCCGCGCCAGAATGGCCGGCAGGCGGCCGCGCACGACCCTGTAGTCCCGGCTGACCTGGCCGTTGACCAGCACATAGATGGCCGCCCGGTCCGGAGAGGCCGCCACGCCGGGGACCGGGTCGTTCCAGCCCAGCATCGCCTCGGGCACCGCCAGGAAGGGCATGTTGACACCGCCATCGACGTGCATCTCCTCCACCAGACGCCCGTCCGTCAGGCCCGCGATCATGACCGGCGGAAAGACGCCTGGAATGCTGGCCGAGGCCACCAGCACCTGACGGAACAGCGTCAGGGCCTGTTCGTCGCCTTGGGTCGCCAGAACCCCCATGTCCCAGATGACCGATTCCTCGCCATCCAGATTGGTGGTGACGACCAGCAGGCGGCGGCCCTGGGCATGTTCGACGGCGATGGCCTGCAACAGCTCGGGCGTCACA
The DNA here is from genome assembly GCF_041648055.1 of Brevundimonas sp. Classification (GTDB taxonomy): domain Bacteria; phylum Pseudomonadota; class Alphaproteobacteria; order Caulobacterales; family Caulobacteraceae; genus Brevundimonas. The sequence continues at coordinate 2,924 of NZ_JBAZPS010000003.1, read as the reverse complement.
TTGTCATCGACCAGCTGCTTTAGCTCGCCGGGGCTGAACAGGCTGGGGGCCACGAAGGCGGCGAGGCCGCGCGGACCCAGAATGCCGTCGGCCTGACCGCTGGCATAGGCGGCCTGAAGTTCGTCGTCCCAGTCGGAGCCCAGATAGGCGAACGGCGCGGCCAGGGCCCCGGTGCTGATGCCCGTGACGATGTCGAAGCGCGGGCGGGTGCCCGCCTGGCTCCAGCCGACCAGAACGCCGGCCCCGTAAGCGCCGTTCGCGCCGCCGCCAGACAGGGCCAGAACGTTTCGCTGGGCTTCACCTTGGCCCAGACCGGCCGCGAACTCCTCGGCCAGAACGCGCAGCTTGTCCTCGTCCCCGGCCCGGATGCGCGGATCGACGGTGGGGGCCAGCTGACCCTCAAGGATGCGCAGCGGCACCGGATCCGGCCGCTCGATCGTTCCGCAAGCGGTCAGAGCCAGCAGGACTGCGCCCAACCCCAGGCCACGCGACAGCATCCTCAACATCGACCGCTCCCAAGGCTGAAGACCAAGCTCACGCTCTCTAGCGCAACTGGCTTGATCACACACCTGTGGCGAGCTCGCGGATTACGGGATCGTCATGATCGCGGCCTTGACGGGTCGGTATGTTATTTCATAACACATCGCTTCCTTCCCCGAGAGAGTTTGCCATGCGTCACCGCCCCTCCACCCGCACCCTCCTGCTGGCCGCCACGGGCTGGGCCGCGCTTGGCGGTGCGGCCTCAGCCCAGTCGGTACCGGCACAGACCGAACCGACCGTGCTGGAAGAGGTCATTGTCACCGGCGTGCCCTTCGGTGTGACCGACCGGGCCAGCCTGCTGGCGGTCGAGGTCCTTGACGAGGAAGCCTTGGCAGTCGCCCCCGTCGCCACGCTCGGTGACCTGGTCGACGGGCTGCCCGGCGTCCGCAGCACCGCCTTTGCGCCGGGGGCCAGCCGACCGGTGATCCGCGGCCTGGCCGGGCCGCGCGTCCAGGTGCTGACCAATGGCCTGGGCCTGATCGACGCCAGTTCGGTTTCGCCCGATCACCAGGTGGCGGTCGATCCGGCCGAGGCGCGCCGCATCGAGATCGTGCGCGGCCCCTCCACCCTCACCTACGGCGGCTCGGCCATCGGCGGGGTGGTCAATATCATCGATGACCGCATCCCGACGGAACGCGCGGCCGGCGGCTTCGACGGGCATGTCTCGGCCCAGTATTCCTCGGTGGATGACGGCACCAGCTTCGGTGGCCGGCTGAAGGCGAACGCCGGCCCCCTGGTCCTGACGATCGACGGCTTTACCCGCGACGCCTCGGACTACGACGTGCCGGTATTCCCGGAATCCCGACGCCTCCTGGAGGAAGAGGGCGAAGACGCCGGCGACGAACGCACGGTCGAGAACACCTTCGTCCAGCTTGACCAGTACGGTGCCGGCGTCAGCTGGATCGGCTCGCGCGGCTATCTGGGAGCCTCGGTCAAGCGCGTCGAGACCACCTACGGCGTGCCGGGCCATGGCCATGCGCACGAGCATGAGGAGGGCGAGGAAGATGAGGATCATGAAGGCGAAGAGGAGCACGGCGAAGAGTCGGTCTCGATCGGGCTGGAGCAGACGCGATATGACATCCGCGGGAGCCTGAACTTCGCCTCTGGCCCGTTCAGCGAGGCGCGGCTTTCGGCGGGCTATGCCGATTACACGCACACCGAGTTCGAGGGCGACGAGGTTGGCACCCGGTTCCTGTCCGACGGATACGAGGGCCGGTTCGAGCTGATCCAGCGCGAGCGCGATGGCTGGCAGGGCGTCATCGGTGCCCAAGTGCTGGACCGGACCTTCGACGCCATCGGCGACGAAGCCTATGTGCCGCGCACCCAGATCAGCGAGCAGGGCATCTACACCGTCCAGCGCCTTGATCGCGGCCGCGTCGGCTTCGAAGGCGGGCTGCGTCTCGACAACCGCTCGCTGGAAAGCGTGACGGCGGACCGCGACTTTACCAATGTGTCCGCTTCTGCAGGGATTTTCGGTCGGCCTGCTGAAGGCGTCTTCCTGGGTCTGAGCGTCGCCCGCAACGAGCGGGCACCCAGCGAGGTCGAACTGTTCGCAGAGGGGGCCCACGTGGCCACGGAAACCTTCGAGATCGGCGACATCGACCTGGATAGCGAGGTGGCCACCTCTATCGAAGGGACGGCACACTTCGGCTCCGGTCCGTTCGAGTTCGACCTGCACGCCTACTATGCCAGTTACGATGGCTTCATCGACCTGCGGCCTACTGGCGAAGAGGACATCGAATCCGAGCTGCCGATCTTCGAATATGTTCAGACCGACGCCGAATTCGTCGGCTTCGAAATCGAGGGTCGCTATGACCTGTGGCAGTCCAGCGACCGCAGCCTGGCCCTGACCGGCGCAGCCGACTGGGTACGGGCAGATACGGATCTGGGGCCTGCCGCACGCATTCCGCCCTGGTCGGCGACGGCGGGGCTGGAATACGCCTCGCGCCTGTTCGACGTCGGACTGGAGGTGCGCAAGGTCGCAGAGCAGGACCGGGTCACCGAGTTCGAACTGCCCACCGACAGCTATACCCTGGTCAATCTGCGCGGTGCCATACGTCCGTTCGTAGACCGCAACGTCACGATCTTCGCCGAGGCGCACAATCTGACCGACGAGGAGGCGCGCGAGCACGCCAGCTTCCAGAAGGACATCTCTCCGCGGCCGGGCCGCAACCTGCGCGTTGGCGTCAACTACCGCTTCTAGAACCAGAAACGCCCCTGACAACGACTGTCAGGGGCGTTTTTGCCGTTGGCCTATTCCCACTCGATCCTTCAATAGACCAGAAGGCGCTGATTTATCAGCGCCTTTTCTCTCATCCGCGCACCATACCGCGCGAGCTACCGTCACTTGGACAGCGCTTTTGAATTCATTGGTGAAATTCGAC
>NZ_JBAZPS010000002.1:0-380330 GCF_041648055.1 Brevundimonas sp. | reverse complement strand
GCGTCACGGTGCGCATGTCGGTCTCCTGCCTTCCGGCTCGTTGGAGCGAACGCCCCAGACCGTGTTTCGCCTCTGTCTAATCGCGTCCGACGCCCAGCCATCCATGACGAAGACCGGGAATATCCCCGTCCCATGCAACCGAACGGGCTGGGCGGGACTAACAGAAGGTCAGGATTTTCGCATGCGAGAGCTCAAGGCGACCGGCTTCGTCCGCATTCGTGGCGCGCGAGAGCACAATCTCAAGAACATCGATGTCGACATCCCGCGCGACGCGCTGGTCGTGTTCACCGGCGTGTCGGGGTCCGGCAAGTCGTCGCTCGCCTTCTCCACCCTCTATGCGGAAGCCCAGCGCCGCTACCTGGAATCCGTCTCGCCATACGCGCGCCGCCTGTTCCACCAGATGGAAGTCCCGGAGGTCGACCTCATAGAGGGGCTCCCGCCGGCGGTTGCGCTGCAGCAGCAGCGGGGCTCGCCGACCACCCGATCGTCGGTCGGCAGCGTGACGACCCTCTCCAACCTGCTGCGCATGCTCTATTCGCGCGCCGGCGCCTACCCGCCGGGACGGCCGCATCTTGAGGCCGAATCCTTCTCGCCCAATACGCCCGAAGGCGCCTGTCCACGCTGTCACGGCCTGGGCCGAATCCATGAGGTGACCGAAGCCTCGATGGTGCCCGATCCCTCCAAGACCATCCGCGAGCGCGCCGTCGCCGCCTGGCCGATGGCATGGGGCGGCCAGAATCTGCGCGACATCCTGATCACACTCGGCATCGATGTCGACACGCCGTGGCGCGACCTCCCCAAGAAGGTGCGCAACTGGATTCTGTTCACCGAGGAGCAGCCGCAGGTTCCGGTCTATCCTGGATGGAGCCATGACGAGATCCAGCGCGCGATCCGGCGCAAGATCGAGCCCGCCTATATGGGCACCTTTTCGAGCGCCAAGCGACACGTCACCCACAGCTATGCGACCACCCACAGCGCCATGATGAAGAAGCGCGCCGCGCGCTTCATGATCGCCCGGCCTTGCCCCGTGTGCGACGGCAAGAGGCTGCGCCGGGAGTCCCTGTCGGTCCGCTTCGAGGGTCTCGATATCGCCGAGATGAGCGGCCTGCCCATGGCCCGCTTCTCGAAGATTTTCGCGCCCTACGCCGAGGCGAAAGCCGGCAAGCTCGGGACGTTGCGCGAGACGCATCCGGAGAAGGCCCTGGTGGTCGAGCGCATCGCCGGCGATCTCTGCCGCCGGCTCTCGGTGCTGCTCGACCTCGGCCTCGGCTACCTGACGCTGGAACGCAGCACCCCGACCCTGTCGCCAGGCGAGCTGCAGCGGCTGCGGCTCGCCACCCAGGTCGTCTCCAATCTGTTCGGGGTCGTCTATGTGATGGACGAGCCGTCCGCGGGCCTTCATCCCGCCGACACCGAGGCGTTGCTACGAGCGCTCGACGGCCTGAAGGCGGTGGGCAATTCGCTCTTCGTCGTCGAGCACGAGATGGATGTCGTTCGCCGCGCCGACTGGATCGTCGATGTCGGCCCCGCCGCAGGCGAGCATGGCGGCGAGATCCTCTACAGCGGCCCGATCGAGGGCCTGCGCAAGGTCGCCGCGTCGGAGACCCGGCGCCATCTGTTCGACGAAGACGCCGGGATGCCGAGCCGACAGCGCGAGCCCGCCGGCTGGCTGCGGCTCGAGGGGGTCTCGCGCAATAATCTGAAGCAGGTCGACTGCGAGATCCCGCTCGGCGTGATGACCACGGTCACCGGCATCTCCGGCTCGGGGAAGTCCAGCCTGGTCAGCCAGGCGCTGGTCGAGCTGGTCGCCGGCACCCTCGGCGCTCCCCTCGCAGCCGAATCCGGGGCGGACGCCGAAGCCGCGCTCGAGGAAGGCCCCGCCGACGCGACCGAGGGCCGGATCCTCGGCGGTCTCGAAGGGATCAGGCGGCTGATCGAGGTCGATCAGAAGCCGATCGGCCGCACCCCGCGCTCCAACCTCGCCACCTACACCGGTCTGTTCGACCATGTCCGCGCCCTGTTCGCGGCCACCCCGGAAGCAAGGAAGCGCCGCTACGACGCCGGCCGCTTCTCGTTCAATGTCGCCAAGGGCCGCTGTCCGCGCTGCGAGGGGGAAGGCTTCGTCATGGTCGAACTGCTCTTCCTCCCAAGCGTCTACGCCCCCTGCCCCACGTGTCACGGCACGCGCTACAATCCGAAGACGCTCGAGATCCTCTATCGCGGCAAGACCATCGCCGAGGTGCTCGCGCTCACCGTCGAGGACGCCTGGGATTTCTTCGGCGACGCGCCCCATGTCTGCCGGTCGCTCAAGGTGCTTCGCGAGGTCGGGCTCAACTATCTCCGCCTCGGCCAGCCCGCCACCGAGTTTTCGGGCGGCGAGGCGCAGAGGGTGAAGCTGGCCACCGAGTTGCAGCGAGCACAGCGCGGCGGCGCGCTCTATGTGCTCGACGAACCGACCACCGGCCTTCACCCCACCGATGTCGAGCGCCTGCTGGGCCAGCTCAACGCCCTGGTCGACGCTGGCAACAGCGTCATCCTGGTCGATCACGACATGAAGGTGGCGGCGGCGAGCGACTGGGTGATCGATATCGGCCCCGGCGCCGGCGACGAGGGCGGGCGGATCGTCGCGAGCGGCCCGCCGGCTGTCGTGGCTGCGTCCGCGGAGAGCCGAACGGCATTGTATCTCGATCGTGCTCTACGGGGAGGGCCAGCCGCAAAGGGGCTTTCACACATGGAACGGGATCCTCACTGATGACGCCACGCCCTCATGCGAAGACCCATGGCGCGGAGCGCGGCCTTACGCGCTTCGAAGGGTTCAGCGATGCGGTCTTCGCGATCACCCTGACCCTGCTGATCGTCGAGATCAAGGTGCCGGGGTCGCCCCAGGGGCCGCAGGGCTACACCGATCTGGTCCATGCCATGGCGGAGCAGGCGCGAGCATCTGGCGCTCGTGCTCTGCTATATCGTCATCGGCGCCTACTGGCTGCAGCACCATTACTCGGGGCGGATCTACGCCCGGAGCGATCACTGGTTCGGCGCGATCAACCTTCTGTTCCTGCTGGCGATCGTCGTCGTCCCGTACCCGATCCGCATCTGGGTCTTCCATCTCGGAACAGCGTTCGAGCCCGTCGCGTCAGTGGTATTCACAACTGGCGTCGCCCTTATCGCCTGCGCCTGGATGGCCAAACGGTTCTACGGCGTGGTGGGCCGACGGACGATGGACGAGCGGCTCGCGGCGGATTTCATCCAGCAGATGACGCGTCGCTACGGGCTTGCCGCAAGCACCCAGATCGTCGCGGTTCCGATTTCAGCCTTCTCGCCGCGGATCGGCGTGGCCGTCACCCTCCTCGCGGTCGCCTTCTTCTTCCTGCCCCAGCCGAGGCCTCGTTACCATCCGGGCGAGGAGCCGAGCTTGAGAGACGTGTCGGACGGGTAGTCGTCCCCCACTGTGCGACGCAGACGCTGTGCAGTTCAGGCGCAGCCAATACTGCGGTGGAGCGTTTGCATGTCGCCCTGGACTTGAAAGGAGACCGTGATGGCCAATGCTGAATCCCGCTCACCCGTGAATAAGGCCCTGTTCGTGCGACTGCGCGCAAAGCCCGGCAAGGAGGCTGATGTCGAGGCCTTCCTGCGCGACGGACTGGCTGCCGTGATGGAGGAGCCGGACACGACGACATGGTATGCGCTCCGCTTCGGTCACGACGACTTCGCCATCTTCGACACCTTTCCGGGAGACGCGGGGAGGCTGGCTCATCTGGCAGGAAAGGTTGGCCGTGCACTCGTCGCCAAGACACCGGAACTGCTCGACGGCCTCCCGAAGATCGAAGACGCACAGGTTCTGGCGTACAAGCTTACCGACCAAAGCGGTGAGGTCCGGGACTGAGACGCGGCTGGCCAGTTGCCTGGCTGCTCTCTTCTCGATGCAGGTGCTGATTCGCCAAGTATGTGGAAGCGCAAGCGCCGGGGCTGCTTAATACCCCTGCAGTGCGGCGCTGTCCGGTCAAGGTAGTTCATAAAATCTGCAGAGCGGCCAATCCGAGCTGAAGTTGTGCTGAGGGCTGTGCGGTCTCGGTTGTTGGGCTACGAGGCGATCTCAGTATCTGACATCGACAGGCTCAGCTGAATGTCCGGAGTCCGGCGGCATGCCAATGTCCGCTCATGGCGCATCTGAGCCGTTTGTAGCGTATGCTGACAAGGGGGCGTCGATCGTGGGAGGTGGCCATGAGCCAGCCCGATCTCTTTCGTTTACCCCGCAAGCCCTGGAACGCTGGCCGAATGACCGGAGCCAAGGCCCCGCTTAAGCCAAAGCACATCTGGGCAATCCGACAGCATCTCAAGTCCGTCGGATCGATCCGAGATCTGGCGATGTTCAACATCGCATTGGACGCCAAACTGCGGGGCTGTGACCTGGTCAAGCTCCGGCTCGGCGACATCGCTCAGGGCGGCGTCATTCGGCAACGATCGACGATCGTGCAGCAAAAGACCGGTAGGCCGGTGCCGTTCGAGATCACTGAAGCCGCGAGGGAAGCTTTGGCTCACTGGCTGGAGCGCCGAGGGCGACGGCGCGACGACTGGCTGTTTCCTAGTCGCAGCCGAGATGGACAGCACATAGGCACGAGGCGTACGCTCGGCTGGTAGATGCCTGGGTGAGGATGATCGACCTCAACCCAAGCGCCTATGGCACCCACAGCCTTCGACGTACGAAGGTGGCCTTGATCTACAAGAAGACCGGAAACCTACGCGCCTGCCAACTCCTGCTCGGCCACGGAAAACTAGAGAGCACCGTCCGATATCTCGGCATCGAAGTGGACGACGCGCTGCAGATTGCTGAGCAGATCGACCTTTAAGCCGGCTTGGGACAGCCCGCCCGAAAGCGGACTGCCCAAATGTCTCGGAGGGGTGGAAAGCCGACGTTGGTGCCTAGGCCTCTGACGATCCGCTGTGCGCCAGAAGCGGACGTTGCGGGGCGTGCTGAAATGCAACGTTCAGCGGGTCCGATCTGAGCAGACGTCCGCTAGGTCAATGACCTGAGCGAATAACCGCGCTGCTGATGAAGGCCGTGATCATTTGCATTCGCGCAAATGTCCGATCGTGGTGCTCCGATTAGGCTGATCGAAAGCCCTTTCGCGTCATGTTCCCCCAGGACTGGCTCTTGCGGAGATACTGCCAGACCCCTCTCAGTCGCCACAGGTTGTTGAGCTGGCGATAGCCGAAGTTTTCAATCACAGCGACGCAGGTGAGCACAAGCAGATCGGTCGCCTTCGGAAAGCGCCTGAGCTCGGATTCCTCGAGAGCGAGAGCCCCGACCGAGATGACAACACCGAACGTGAAGCTGACAGCGACGAAGGCCAGGACGTAGTCGAGTGACAGAAGTCCGAGGAGCCAGAAGATCGGGACCAGAACGTAGCCTAGTGCTTCAACGATGGGGCCGATGATGTCCACGAGCAGGATATAGCCGAACCCAACCGTTCCGACCCGCCCATAGCGAGGGTTGAACGTCATGTCCCTGTGTCGTTCGAAGGTCTCCAGCGCGCCTCGGTGCCAACGCGATCGCTGCCGTCCCAGCACATCAAGACTCTCCGGAGCTTCGGTCCAGCAGACGGGCTCCGGAATGAAGACGACCCTATAGGGCCGCTTCTGGTCCCGCATGAGACGATGGAGCTTGACGACCAACTCCATGTCCTCGCCCACCGTTCCCAAGGTGTAGCCCCCGACCTCGATGATGTTGGCTCGCCGAAACAGGCCGAACGCGCCGGAAATGATGGTCAGGGCATTCACCCGGCTCCATGCAAGGCGCGCCATCAGGAAAGCCCGCAGGTATTCGACGGTCTGCAACAGGGCCCAGGCATTCGAAGGGGCCCGCACCTCCACAACGCGACCGTGGTCGATGCGGCAGCCATTGACGATGCGTATGGTGCCTCCGACTGCGACAGTGCGGATCGGATCGTCCACGAAAGGGCGAACCGCGCGCAGCAGGGCATCCGGCTCCAGAAGCGAGTCGGCGTCCATGGAACAGACAATGGGGGCTCTCGACACATTGATCCCAGCGTTCAAGGCGTCGGCCTTCCCCCCGTTTTGCTTGTCGATGACCACCAGCCTGGGCTGGGTCGCTGCGCCATACAGAGCCACGATCGGGGCATGGGGGACGGCAAGGTCATAATTTCTGGCGATGGGCTGCAGGCCGAAAGCGTCGATCAGAACCTGCAGGGTCTCGTCGTTTGACCCGTCATTGATGACCACGATTTCGAAGTTCGGATACTGGAGCGAGAGCAGTGAGCGAACGCTTTCGACGATGGTCAGGGCTTCGTTGTAAGCCGGGGCCAATAGGGCAATCGGAGGGGAGGCTTCGGCATATCGCCGCCAGAGGACGCTCGCCGACGGGGTCGAGGGCGTTTCGATCAGGGCTGCAGCTGCCAAGGCCAGCTGGATGAGATAGATCAAGTTTTGCAGCAGGCCCGTACTGATCACCAGCACTGCAATGATCTCGGCGATTGCGACGAAGGCGGGAGCCATCAGGTCAATCCCTTCTCTGCAAGAGCCAGCGACGCCGAACGTCTGGCCACCTCCACGGGCGAGTTGGCCGCAAGCCTCAGGGCCTGCAGTCCTCCATGGCCCATCCTGCTCAAGGTGTCCGCCGCCCGAAATCTGACCCACCAGACCGGGTCTTCAAGCCCGGCGATCAGAAAAGGGAATAGTTCTGAGCCCCCTATTTTGCCGGCAGCGACGGCCGCCTCGGCTCGAACATCCCAGGCACCGTCGCCAAAGGCCGCCGCTATGGTCTCGGTCGTGGTGGGGTGGCCCATCGTCCCCAGCGCTCGAACCGCAGCCGCGCGCAGGAGCGTCTCCGGTGCATGGGCCATGGAGGACAGGACCGGCAGTGCGCGATAGTCGCCACATGCCCCCAGGGCATCCAGAAGGACAGCTCGTGCCGTAACGCTCAGGGTCGGGACAGCCATCGCTGACAGGGCGTCATCTGGTGCATCGATCGCGAGTTGCCTCAGAACCGGGGTGTAGAGCAGCGAGTCTTCCTCAGCACGTCCCACCAGGCCCTCAAGCAGGTCCTGGGCCCGAGGAGGATCGCCGATGGCGATGAGGGTACGAACCGTCGCGATTCTGAGTTCGGCGTCCCGGCTTGTTCCGTAGAGACTACGCAGCGCTATCCTTGTTTCCTTCGAGGGGAATGCGGACAGAGCCTCAACGACTACCAGGCGACCCGTTCGGCTGCCACGGGTCAGGCGAGCCCGGAAACGATCGTCGACACCCGCTTCGATAAGTGTCGAGATCAACCGGTCTCGTTCACCTCCGCGTACCAATCCAAGGACGTCAAGCAGGGTTTCCGCCAGAAGGCGGCTTCGGTGCTGATAGGGCTTAAGCTGCGTGGCTGGATCAGCGACGCCCCCCATGATCGCCAGATAGGCCGCCGATAGCCTCTGCCGATCGGCGCGACGCTGGTTGTCGCGAGCGTCCCGAAGGATCTTCGCTGCGATCAAGCCCACCATCCATGCCAGGGCAATGGCCGCCAACATGAGTGACGACCACCAAAGAAGACCCAAGACGCTCATGTCAAAACCGCAGGCCGACGCTTAGGATGGTCTCCTGGCGGTCATAGGCCACCCGGTCTTCGTTCGCCCCATTGAGCCGCAGGACAACGCGTTCGGTGACGTCGATCTCCAGGCCAAGGCTGGTGGACTGAACGTCTACGGTCGCGCCGTCCGAGGATTCCGGAGCATCGGCATAGCCGACCCTCAGGCGGAGCTTCGGCACGATCTCCAACGCGGCGCGCAGGCTGTAACCCGACCGATAGGTGTCCTGCTCGTCCCAGACATTGATCCATCGCCCCCCGAGCGTCAGCCTCCCATCCGCGGTAACAAATTCGAGCCCTGGCTGGACCGTCGACACTGTCCCGACCGCGTAGCGGGCAATGGCGGCATCCGCGGTCACGGACCACCCCTGATCTCCGAGGGGTATCTGCCCCCCTGCACGAACGGCGACTTCGGGGCGGAACTCGGCACCTGGCGTACCACCGAAAGCCCCGTAGATAGCGCCCACACCCCATCGTCGGTCCAGCCTGGCTTCGGCATAGGTGTCCGACCGGCCGAACCGTTCGGCATGCTCGATCGTCGCCGACACAGCGTCTCGAGTGAACTGGCGGGACAGCGACACGCTGATTTCCCGCCACGGATCGAGGTCTTCGGACAGATGGCTGTAGGCCACCGAAACGTCAGCCCGCCATTCCGCCACGTCCGCGCTTAGGCGGTTGATCTGCGATAGTGCGTCTCTCGCGTCGGCATAGTTGGGTGCCCGTGCCAAAACACCTTCGAGCTCCACCCTGGCCTCAGCCGGCCGCCCGGCCGCGATCAGCGCAAGCCCCAGATTCAGGCGCGCATCGACGTCGTCCGGTCGTCCCGCCAATACGCGCCGTGAGCCGGAGATGGCTTCGTCCGTGCGACCTGCCAGTCGATCCCGCACCGAAGTCTGATAGACGCTATCGAGGTCGGGGCCCGGGTCTTGTGCCTGAGCCGCTTCAGCCGTTCCGAGACATGCCAGGGCCGCCATTGCCAAGACTGTTCGCATTGTCGGTTCCTGTCGGCAGAAGACGCCCGATGCGCGCTACCAGCTCATCGGGAATGAAGGGTTTGACGAGATAGTCGGCAGCCCCCAGCTTCAGGGCCCCTACAATATCTTCCTCGCGCCGGAGAGCGGTCAGCATGATCACGGGAAGACTGGCGGTTTCGGGGTCCGCCTTCAGCCGCCGAAGCACTTCGAAGCCGTCCGCAATGGGCATCATGCCATCAAGCACGACGAGGTCCGGTCTTTGTTGACGGCATTGGTCGAGCGCCTGGCGACCGTCTTCCGCCGCTATAACGGCGTAGCCGGCAGCGCTCAACTTGTGGGTCAACAGACCGCGGAGCAGCGGGTCGTCGTCAGCTATGAGAACGCGGGCGGGGGACATACTGAGGCTCTTGGGCCGACCTTGGCCGAATGGATTGAACCGCAGTCTGAACCCATATGCTGAACAGAGGGTTTCGGCATCCGCGTTCCGGGGCAATGCGACGCCGTGGTCCCTGACCGGTGACGCGCGGCAGCAAAACCTTACCGCCGGCGATCAGGGCGTAGCCAGTCCTTCGAGGGCCCTGCGGACACGGGCGACAAGATCCTGAGGCTCGAAGGGCTTCAACAGATAGCCATTGCCGCCACTGGCCAGAACGTCCCTGACGGTTTCGGGCCGGTTGTCTGCGGTCATCATGACGACCGCCATCGAGAGGCCTGCGCTGCGCAGGTTCCGCAGGACCGTCAGTCCATTGATATCCGGTAGATGGATATCCAGCAGCACGAGATGGGGACGTGCCCTGCGGATCAGATCGACCGCTCCGCGCCCCACGGCCGTCGTCGTCACGTCATAGTGCGCATGGGTCAGGATGAGACTGACCGCTTCCTTCAGAAACGGATCGTCCTCGACGACGAATATGCGCTGCGCCATTTCAGGTCTGGTCCAGGGCAGCCTCGCCCGACGCGTCATCGTGGCGCGACGCGCCGACTGCATCCATACTGGCCCTCAATCGGTCGAGGCTGGCCGCACTGGTCGCCAAGCCTGCGGCCAGCTGGTCATCGATTTCGCCAGCGGCGGCACTCACGTCCGGAAAACCGAACATGCCAGCCGTTCCGGCAAGATTGTGGACGAGATTGCGCAGCTGATCGCCCTGCATGCCTTTCGCCGCGAGCGTCTCCAGCTGGGCACGATCGTCCGCGACGCGAGCCCGGAACCGCTCCCGCAAGGCGGCCAGAGGGTCTGTCACGCCGACGCCAGGTGGTCTCGAAGCTGCCGGCTCAAGGTCATGGGATCGAAAGGTTTGATGATGACGGCGATGGCTCCGAGGCCGAGGAAGCGATCCAGCTCATGCGATTGCGCCCGTGCCGTCATGAAGATGACCGGTGTACCGGCATGCCGAGGCATCTGCCTGAGCCGTTCCAGGGTCCCGGGGCCATCCAGCGTAGGCATCATGACATCGAGCAGGATGACGTCCGGTGCGTAGCCGCTCCCAAGCCAGTCAAGCGCTTCCTGGCCCGATGAGGCCGAACGCACCGTCATGCCCGGGTCCATCTCAAGCGCGAAGGCGGCCACCTCGCGAATGTCCGGCTCGTCGTCTACATGAAGTACGTTCAGCATCATGTCTCTCCACGCTCCTCGGTCAATCGGCGCACGGTTCGTGCCAGACCGGCCAGGGACGTTCGTGATTTGGTCAATACGGCGTCGACCCGGTCGGCCAAGGCACCGTCCATCTCTTGGGCGGAATAGACGATAACCGGAACAGTGCGCCCCGTTTCATCGCCCAGGTCGTGGAGCAACTCCAGCCCCGAGCCGTCGGGCAGCCCCAGATCCAGGATGACCAGATCGGGTTTGAACCTCGCCAGTTCGGCGCGGGCGGAGGCCAGGCTCTCGGCCTGGACGATGTCCACGCTCGTTCCCAAGGCTGAAGCCGTGACCTCCAGAATATCCCTATCGTCGTCAACCTGCAGGACCCGAGGTCTCCGATCCGAGTTCTTTTTATAGATCGCGGCCACTGCGGTCCTTAGGCGGTCCTGATCAAAAGGCTTCTCAAGCCAGTCCAACACCTCGAGCGATCGACCCCGAGCCATCCCGCGCGCTGTGTCGGCCGAGACCACGACAACCGGGAGGTGCCGCGTTTCCGGTTTGGCGCGCAAAGCTCTGATGAGACCGATCCCGTCAGCGTCTGGAAGCTGGAGGTCCACCAGCAAGGCAGAATAGACGCCGGTGCGCGCGGCCGACAGGGCTTCGCGCCCCGTGGGGGCCACGTCCGCCGCAAATCCGTCTTGCTCGAGCATTTCGCGCAAGATTTCTGCGGCGTCGGCATCGTCCTCGACGATGAGAAGCCGGGGTCCGTCTGTCTCGGCCGATGTGCGCGCTTCTTCGACCAGGGGCAGGTCGAGATGGAAAGTCGCGCCATGTCCCTCTGCCGATTCAAACCACAGTCGTCCCCCATGCCGCTCCGCGATTTCCCGTGCGATGGCGAGCCCCAGCCCCGTCCCGCCCTTGGCGCGGGTATCGGACCCGTCGGCCTGGGCGAACTTCGAGAAGATGCGTGAACGAAAGGCGTCGGGGATGCCCGGACCCTCGTCCACAACGCTGAGCCTCGCCAGGCGGGTCGTGGGATCGACCGTCACCCGAACCTCTCCCCCTGCGGGGGAGAATTTCAGGGCATTGGAAAGCAGATTGGTAACGACCTGGATCAATCGATCCGCGTCCCCACGAACGGGCACTGGATCGCCGTCGGGCAGCAGCAGCCTGACCCCAAGGTCGCCGGCATAGCCTGACACGCCTTCGACCGAGCGGCAGGCGATGTCCCGCAGATCCAGCGGCACCATGTCGAGCCGCAGCTTGCCGGACTCGATCTTCTCGATATCGAGGATGTCGTTGATCAGCCTCACCAGCCGCTGGCTGTTGGCCTGGGCGATCTGGATCAGCCGCGCGGCCTTTTCCGGTAGAACTCCAGCCACTCCGCCGGCCAGCAGGCCCAGTGATCCGGCTATGGAGGTCAGGGGCGTGCGCAGCTCATGGCTGACCGTGGACACGAACTCGTCCTTCAACTGCTCCATGCGCCGTCGCTCGGAGATATCGCGTATGATCGCCACCACATGCACGCCCGATGGCAGCGTCATGGCCCCCAGGGCCACATCGACAGGGAAGGTTTCGCCGGTCTTGCGCCGCGCCTCCATCTGGCGGAGAAGGCCGCCCTCCAAAGCGCCTTGTGAGGCTCCCAGCCGTTTGAGAAACTCCCCCTGCCCGTCCGGAGCGATGTCGATAAGCAGCGAGACGTCGCGACGGTCAAGCTCGGCCGCTGCATAGCCAAACATTCGAGCTGCCGCGGCATTCACGGATTCAATCGACCCACTGGGGTTCAGGGTGACGATACCGTCGATAGCTCCGTCAAAAATCGCAGCCTGGCGAGCAGCCGTCGCCTCGACATTCTGCAACAGTGTCTGCCGGGTCCGGATGTATCGCCAGACAAGGACAGAGGTCCCCACGACCACCGCCAGCAGGATGAGGAACAGAACCCCGACCATGACCTCCGTCCGCGTCGTGCGGACCTGAGCTGTCCGGGAATAGGATTCCAGTGTTTGGGCTTCCGCAGCGGTCATCCTGCCGACGATCGCCCTCACATCATCCATCACCAGCTTGCCCTGACCGCTGGCAACCACCGCCATCCCGGCTTCCGCCCCTTGCGTGCTCCGGGCGTCAATACCCTGCTGCATGAGTTGGAGTTTCCGTGCCGACAAGGCGCTCAGCCGTTCAAAATTCTCGATCTGGTCCGGCTGTGTCTCAAAGAGGCGACCCAGCCGCTGCAACTGAGCGTCGAGCTGTCGCGTCGCATTGTCGTAGGGTTCCAGGAACCGGTCGTCGCCGGTGATAACGTATCCTCGCTGGCCTGTTTCGGCGTCCTGCAAGAGGGAAAACACAGCCTGGATCTGCGACCTCGTCTGGTATGAGCGGTCGATTTCGGCCCGAACTACGCGATTGCTGCGAAACTCCTGCACAAGCTCAAACCCGACAAGGGCCAGCAATAGAGGGACAAAGACGACAGCCAGTCCGACCAGCCAGCGGAAGCCGGACCCGAGGCCTTGACGGTGCCCCCTCACAGTCGCGTAACCTTCGAGGCTCCGGGAAGCCTTTGGAGGGAGGTGTACGTGCAAGTCTGCGTCATCGATGACGATCCGCTCATGTTGAAACATCTGGAGGAGATGCTCACAGGACTTGGTTGCCAAGTCGTGAGCGCGCCGGATGTGAACACCGCCCTGAAGCAGATGGCGCTGCATCATTGCGACGCCGCGGTCGTCGACATCCTCATGCCTGACCGCGACGGTCTGAACTTCATCCTCGAGGTCCGCCGGACGCGACCGGATCTTCGGATCGTAGCGATCAGCGGCGGCGGACGTCTCAGTGCTGGATCGCTGCTAAGCATGGCCAAGGGTCTGGGTGCTGACGCTACCCTTGTGAAACCCTTCTCCTCCAGCGAACTGGAGTTTGCCCTGGCCCTGACTTAGCGCCAGCGTGAAATGGCGTCGTTGGAAATAAGACGCTGACTGCAGAGGCCCCGTGGCGTCTGGCTCTCGCCGTTGCCCATGGGCAGCGGCACCGGCCGCCTGAACACAGACAAGTTCAAGCGCTTCGGCAGTAATGATTGTCTTGGGCTCAAACTTTTGCGGCTCGTTGTCGAGGATGACCGAGCTAGAACGTCTAACCGACATCGCATACCGGGCGCTCATCATGCTCAGAGCCCCGACCGACCCGGCCGCACGATTCGCTGACGCGGTATGCCGAGGAATGCGAAGCCAATGCGGCACTTCTGCGCCCCGTTGTTGACGACTAAGCCTCCCTCCGGCCCGCCCATGGTGAGACCGACGTCGTATGCCGGGGGTCAGTGCCCGCCGTAGCCAGCTTCGATAACGCTGAGCTATGGCAGAATGTCGCAGTCTTAAATCTGTCTTTAACGGCTCCCATGTGACGCGGTTATTCGGGAGCGGACCATGTCAGAACAGTCGGCCGTAACGCGCGCACAGCTTCTACGCATTCTGGTGTTTGCCTTGCTCGCAGTGGGGGCGATCATCGTCAGTGTCGGCGGAATGGTGGCCTATTCCGCTTCCGTTGTTGATCAGCAGAGCGTCCGTACCCAGACCAGCCTTGTGGCCCGGAAGGTCGAGCGGCGCCTCGAAGGCCTGAGTGAGGACGTCCTGTCGGCGAGCGTCTGGAACGAAGCCTATACGCAGACCGTGGCCGGGAACCGCGAATGGATGCAGATCAATTACGGCGACTACTACGCAGACTACATGCAGCATGAAGTCACGGTCGTCTTCGACGGGGCCGGGCGCGCCATCTATGCCTCTCGCGACAGCGAGGAAACAGCCCCCGAGGCTGAAGCGGAACTGCTTGAAGTGGCGGGCCCCATCGTCGCCGAGCTCCGCCGCCGCGCGGCTGCGAAGCGGACAGGTCCCGCAGAATATGGGCTGGATGCCGTCGTGACCCAGGAGGCAACCGTGATGGTGGGCGCCGAGCCCTATTTTATCTCCGTTTCCAGCGTCGTGGCTGAAGATGCCCAGAATGATCGGCCGGGGACGCCAGCGCCCTTCGTTTTGTCCGGTGCAACGGTTCAAGCCTTCGTGGCATCCCTCGAAAATGATCTGATGCTGATCGAGCCGAGGCTGGTGGGCGCGGCTCAAGACGTGACCGAGGCGTCGGTACCGATCAAGAATAGCGACGGCGAACGCCTAGGCTCTGTTCAGTGGACGCCGGATCGTCCTGGCGCGTCGCTGCTCGTTGGAGCCATTCCTGCCCTGTCGATCATGGTGGCGCTTCTGCTGACCGCCCTCGTCATCGGCGGTGTCCGTGTCTATCGGCTCATCAAGGAGCTTGCCTACAATGAGGAGGCTCTGGATCGGACCCTGGCGGAAGCGGAATCCGCCAATGCCGCAAAGTCTCAGTTTCTCGCCAATATGAGCCATGAGCTGAGGACGCCGTTGAACGGCATTATCGCCATGACGGAACTCCTTCGGGACCACCAGACGGACGCGAGGGGACGGGAGATGGCGGCCACCATCGTCTCCTCAGGCCGAACGCTCGAACATGTGGTTAACGACATTCTGGATGTAGCCAAGATCGAGGCGGGCCTGCTCAAGTTCGAGTCGGTGCCGTTTGAACTGGACGAGTTGCTGAAATCGGTCGCCCAGCTTCACGGTGCGGCAGCAGCCGCCAAGGGGATTACGCTCGGACTGACAATCCAGGATGACGCCTCAGGGGTGTATCTGGGAGACCGGACGCGGGTCTCCCAGGTTCTGTCCAACCTGATCAGCAATGCCGTCAAATTCACGGAAACCGGCTGCGTCCAGGTCACTGCGCGCAAGCACGGAGACCGCAGGCTCTGTCTATCGGTCAGCGACACGGGGGTCGGGTTTGACCGGGCGACAGCCGCACGGCTCTTCCAGAGGTTCGAGCAGGCGGATGTGTCTGTCAGCCGGCGATACGGCGGTACCGGGCTAGGTCTTTCGATCTGCGCATCCCTGGCGGAGATGATGGGAGGGCAGGTCTCGGTGAGATCGGTTCCGGGCAAGGGATCGACCTTCTTTGCCCACCTGCGCCTGCCACGGGTCGGCAATGTGGAGGTCGTGACGCCAGAGCCGGTGGCTCAGGCCCAAAACTAAGACGCCCGCTCGCTGCGTGTGCTCTACGCGGACGATCACGCCATCAACCGTCAGGTTGTGGCGATGATCCTGGAACCGCTCGGTGTGGATCTGACCCTGGCTCACAACGGACGCGAAGCTCTCGATACGCTGACCACTTCGGCCTTCGACGTCGTTCTCATGGACGTCCAGATGCCAGAAATGGATGGGCTGACGGCCACGCGCCTCCTGCGCGAGTACGAGGCGGCGCGTGGGCTTATACGAATGCCCGTTATTGCCTTGACCGCCAATGCCATGCCGGACGATGTCGATCGAAGTCTGGCGGCCGGTGCCGATCTCCATCTTCCCAAGCCGATCCGACCGGCCGAACTGCTTGAAGCGATCAACCGCGTCGTTTTTGCATCCCAACACCATGCTGAAGCTGCGGCCTGAGAGATCATGAAAACGTCCATCCTTGTCGCCCTGAGCCTCGTTGGCATAGCTTCTCCGGCCTGGGCGCAATCCTCCGATTGGTCTCTGAGCGGCACGGCGGGCGTCGTCAGCGACTATAGATATCGTGGCTATTCACTCTCCGGCGAGCGACCGGCTCTTCAGGGCGGACTGACGGCGGATCACGCGTCCGGCGTCTACGGCGATGTTTTCGTCTCCACGATCGATGAGTACGGCATCGGGTCGGACGGTGACGGAGCCGACGTGGAAATTACAGGGACGCTGGGCTGGGCGGGCCAGGTAGGAGGCTTCGATGTCGATGTCGCCGCCGCTGCATATCGCTATCCCGACGGGGACGACGTGAACTATGTCGAGTTCCCACTTCAACTCGGCCGCACCCATGGGGCGCTAACCTGGGTCATTGGTGCGGCATTCGCCCCGGCTCAGTCAGCGCTGGGTGACGAGGAGAACCGTTATGGGTGGACGTCGCTGAGCTTCGCGCCCTCGTCCTGGCCCGTCTCAGTCACCAGTACAGTCGGTTATGAGGACGGTGCGTTTGCTTCGGAGGGGAAAGCTGACTGGTCGGTTGGGGTAGCACGAGAGCTGGGACGGTTCCGCGTAGATCTAACCTGGGTTGATAGCGACGCAGACAAGGGCCAGGCCGTAGCGTCTATATTTGTCAACTTCTAGGGTAGGTCTGAGCCCCGTCGGCACTGGCGAAAGCCGCGCGTGCCAATCAAGGTGGGACGTCCGAAACGGGTCGAATTTCCGCCCTGAGCTTCGCCGCCGAAAACAGGCATTGGCCTGCGACCCACAAGCGGTCGCGGTCGACGTTTGCTAAAGGGGGAAAGCGGTCGTTAGGTGCGTGCGTGCCCCCCTTGAAGTCCTCGGCGATGTCCGGCTGAAGTCGAGCGCAACGTTCCGAAGATGTCCCATCCGCGCGGCGAGGTGAACCATCCTAGACGATCGGCGGCTGGGAGCCCCTCAAAGACGCCGCCGTCGTGGACCGGTTGAGATCCGGATGCCCTTGGAGCAATGACGTCCCCCCAAGGATCACTGGCGCTTAGCCGAGTTCGATCTCGCGGCAAAGCTGCTACCTGGCAGCCGTTTAATTGTCCTGTCCGTTATCGCAGTGAGAACTTCCGCGAGCAGACGTGTCGGCAATAAGCAGTAGAGCTAGGGCCTACACGGACGCTGGCTTGACCGGTGTGAGGAACCGGCCTGTCTCCGTCGTCGTTGGCTAGGCTTCGTTCATTCGAGCAAGTCCATAGCCCGTCCATGTCCCACGCCCCGCTCCACGACCCCGGCTATCACCCCCCGCGGGAAGCCGTCGCCTTCTACGAGGACAGCCTTGGGCTTCTCAAGGAAAGCGGCATTCCGTTTCTGCTATCTGGGACCTATGCGGTTACGGCCTATACCGGGATCCGGCGACCCACCAAGGATCTAGACGTCTTCTGCAAGCCCGGCGACTACCCCCGCATCCTCGCCTTCTTCCAGGCGCGCGGTTATCGCACCGACGTCGAGGACGAGCGCTGGATCGCCAAGGTCTGGAAGGACGACAAGCATTTCTTCGACGTGATCTTCGCCATGTCGAACGGCACCATCGCGGTGTCGGACGCCTGGTTCGGCGAGGACGCCATCACCGTGTACGGCCACGAGGTGAAGATCACCCCGCCGACCGCACTGATCCTGTCCAAGGTCTTTATCCAGGACCGCTATCGCTATGACGGCGCAGATGTGAACCACGTCATCCTGAAACAGGCCGACCACATCGACTGGAAGTCGCTGCTCGACCAGATGGACCTTTACTGGGAAGTCCTGATGGCGCACCTCCTGAACTTCCGCTTCGCCTATCCGACCGAACGCGACAATATCCCGGCCTGGTTGATGACCGAGCTGGCCCAGCGTCTCGAGGCCCAGGTCACCCTTCCCGCCCCTCGCGTCAGGGTCTGCCGGGGCCGTCTTTTCAGCCCCCGGGACTATATTGCGGACATCACCGAGTGGGGCTTCGGCGATGTGGTCGGCAAGGGACTGGAGGAACGCCATGACCCTGTCGACTGACACCCAGACGCCTCAGCCGGGCATGGAGCCGGGACCGCCTCAGAAGCTACGTGTGGCAGCCGTGGGCGACCTTCATGTCGGCGAAGGGCCTTCGCCCTACCGCGACCTGTTCGAGCGTGTCGGCGATGAGGCGGATGTGCTCTGCCTCTGCGGGGACATGGTCAACTTCGGCAAGACCACCGAAGTCGATGCCCTGCTGAAGGACCTCAGCCTGTGCAGGATCCCGATCGTCGGCGTCATGGGCAATCATGAACACGAGTGCGGCCAGCCCGAGGCCGTCATGGAGATGTTCTGCGATGCGGGCGTCACCATGCTGTCTGGCGGTCGAAACCACGAGATCGGGGGTGTGGGATTCGCGGGAGCCAAGGGGTTTGTAGGCGGGTTCGGCCGCTACATGCTGAGCTCTTTCGGCGAGGCCTCGATCAAGTCTTTCGTGCAGGAGGCGGTCGCTGACGCCAGTCAGCTCGAGACCTCGATCAGAAGTCTGCGGACAGAGCGTTCCGTGGTCCTGCTGCACTATGCCCCTGTGGTCGACACGGTGGTGGGCGAGCCGCCGGAAATCCACTGCTTCCTGGGGTCTTCCCGCCTGGCGGAAACGATAGACCGCTACGACAATGTCAGCCTCGTGGTTCATGGCCACGCCCACCGCGGGGCCCCGGAAGGCCGCACCCACAAGGGCGTGCCAGTCTACAATGTCGCCCTGCCGGTCCTCCGGTCCCTGGGTGATCGGCCCTACAGGGTGTTCGAAGTCTGACACCCGGACCACCCCGCGTCCGGTCGGGGGTTCTCTAGACGATATGCAGGAACCTCCCGACCGGCGGGTCATTGGCTTGGCCATGCAGCTCCCGGATCCGGATTTCCTGTGGCCGATTCTCGGCGCGATCGTCGCCGGAGGTTTGATCGGTATCGAGCGCGAATATCGCGCCAGCCCCGCGGGTTTTCGCACCCATATTCTTGTCTGCCTGTCCTCGGCGCTGCTCATGCTGGCGGCGGTGCACCAGATCCAGTGGCTCACGGACACGCCTGCGGACCTGATCCGGATCGATCCCGTGCGCATGGCCCACGGCATATTGACCGGGATCGGCTTCCTGTGTGGCGGCGTCATCTTTCGCGAAGGCTTTACAGTCCGGGGCCTCACCACGGCGGCGTCTCTCTGGGCCACTTCGGCTCTCGGGGTGCTGTTCGGTGTGGGCTTCTATGGTCTTGCGGCTCTGGGATCCCTATCCACGCTGGCGGTGCTCGCAGCGGTGCGCCTGTCTGAGGCGGTGTTGCCCCAGCGGCGCTATGCCGACATCCGCATCCGCTTCAGAGCAGAGGCCGTTATGGATGTAAGGTCGGTCCGGGCCTTGCTGACCGCACAGGGTCTGCAGCCGCAGGGGATAGAGCGGGACGGCGATAGCGAGAGGCTGGAGTTCAGCACGACAGCCGGGGGCTATACCGAAGCCCGCGCGGACGCGCTCGCCGTCTCCTGCCGATCCAATCCCTCGGTTCTCAGCTTTCGATGCCGACCCCATGATGCCTAGCAGGCCGCGCTCCGCTACCGTCCGGAGCTCAGGTCTGAAGAGCAAACCCTCTCCCTGCAGAAGGCGAGCCCTGGCGAGCTCACATCGAACGTCAGGGCGCTTCCCCAGCCGACAGCTCCCGGCTGATGGCGAGGAGCGGTTCATCGCCGAGGCTCCGCCATCACGCAATCGCGCCGTCGTCTCAGTCACACGTCCGAAGGTCCATCTGGTCGGGGCAAGCGTGCGGCTCGCGCCTGGACTGCCCATCCTTCGAGCGACGGCCACCCACCGAGGCGATTATCCGCCGCCCGGGAGCGGGGGACGGTCCGATGCGTTGACGTCGGATCGACAGAACGGAGCATGATCATGAACCAGACGCTGAAGGCCACATTCACGACCCGGCGGGAGGCTGAGTTGGTGGTCGAGCGCCTTGTGCAGGAACATGACGTTGAACGCAGCGACATCTTCATGGCCCCGGAAGGGCCTGCCAACTCGGCAGGAGAGACGATCTCGGGGTCGGATCGAGAAGCGGGCGCACCGAGCGAAGGGGCGCGCGATGATGGCGCACATGAAGGGCGGATCGAGGTCTCGGTTGATCTGCAGGACGATGAGCGCGCGTCGGCCGTCCAGAGCGCATTTCATGAGTTTGGCGGCCAGGCCGCGTGAGCCAAGGAACAGACCCTGTCGGGTGCCAGCCGGGCCGGCACGATGAACGCTCCTGATCCCCAGACCTGCCGACGTGCCCTTCGCGAGCTCAGCGAAGTGGCGGCCGTCGCCGTCCTGCCGGACAGTCAGATGACGGACCAGGAGGCGCTTCTCACCATCGCGGCCATCGCGCAGTGGGTGCGAGAAGAGGCCCCTGGGGCGCGTGCTGATTGCGGCGATGTCATCCGCCAGCTTCACGCCCTCACCAGCTCAGTCGATCTTGAAGACCTCGATGACCAGGACGCTGCGGATATGTTCCGCGACGTCATCAGTACGCTCGAGATAGCCTAGGACCGAAACGGTCCGTCCTGGTGTGCAGCGACAGAGCGACACCGGCGTCGCCCGGCTCAAGGCCAGTCCAGTTCGACCCAGGTCGGCGCATGGTCGCTGGCGCGGCCTTCGCCGCGCACGTCCCGATCGACGCCCGCATCTCGCAGTCTCGCGGCGGCCACCGGATTGAGCAGCACGTGGTCGATCCTGAGCCCCGCATCCCGCTCCCAGGCTTGTCGGAAATACTGCCAGAACGTCCAGGGTGGAGGGTCATGGGGATAGCGCTCACGCAAGGCGTCGGTCTAGCCCTGGTTCAGCATCTGACCAAAGGCGGCCCGGCTTTCGGGCTGGAGCAGCGCGTCTCGTGTCCAGGAGCGGCTGTTATAGATGTCAGCGCCCGTCGGCACGACATTGTAGTCGCCGGCAAGCACCACAGGCGCATCGGTCCCGATGAGGCTGTGCGCGTGGGTGATCAGGCGGCCGAACCAGGCAAGCTTGTAATCGAACTTGGGCCCAGGCCGCGGATTGCCATTGGGCAGATACAGGGATGCGATCAGCACGCCCTGCACAGCCGCTTCGATGTAGCGGCTTTGCGTGTCTGTCGGGTCGCCGGGCAAGGACCGGCGCGTGACCACCGGTTCACCGACCTTCGACAGGATGGCGACACCATTCCATCGATGTTCTCCCTCCCAGACGGCATGGTACCCGGCGTCCCGGATGGCAGCTTCAGGGAACTGAGCGCCTGTCGCTTTCAACTCCTGGAGACACACGACATCGGGCGCAGCCTTTTCAAGCCAGCTGAGCAGACCGGCCAGCCGGGTATTCACGCCATTGATGTTGAACGTCGCGATCCTCATCCGCTCACGCCGTTTTCGGGATGAGGTCCGCTGAAACCCCAGCCTGCGCGTACGTCAGGCCGATGACCCTCATCCAACCCTAGCCCTGTTGTCGTGCCTGTCATCCGTGCGTCTGTCCCGCAGCCCCTGATAACGCGCCCGGCGCAGCCCATTGATCGACAGTCTGACGCTCTGCGTCGTCGTGTCGTCGTGTCATCGCGTCGTCGGGGCGGTTCCGATAAATCTCTCACGACACAATGCCTGAAACGGTCCAACCGTTCATGCCGATGGCACCCCCTAAACAGCTTCAGCAGTTGCAACATTGCGGACGCCGCCGCGTGAAATTCTCCCCGCTCGCCCATGAAGCTGCTGTCCCAAGGCTATGGTCCGATGGGTGCCCAAATGCCGTTCTCGCGCCCGAAGCCTGCGGCCCGGTGATGGCCGCAAAGCCGGAGTTCAGGTCCACCGACCGCATGACCGAGGCGGTGTATGGCCGGTCACCATCACAAGCCAGGCCACTAAAGCGGTGTGAAGCGCAGGTTGCGGGATCGTAGATCCGTTCGCTCCGGCCAGACGGCAGCAAGCAACGACAGGTCCGCGCAGAATAGCTCGGAAATCAGCCCGGAATGGCCGCCGCTGCTGCAAACCGGGCGCCTGCAATATTTGAATCCATAGTCGGGCTGTCGCCCGTGGGATCATGCTTCCACAGAGAGGACGTTCAATGATCACACCCGAGCACATCACCGCGTTTGCGCTGGTCGTCACAGCCCTGTCAGGCCTGGTCTGGAACCTGAGGCGAAAGCGCTAGGTCGTCTGCCTGGGCTTTGCCGTAGGGGTTTCCTGTTCAGCACCACGCCTTCAGTCACCCTGTCTGAACCGCTGTTCCGGCCCACCACGTTCAGGCCGGATCGGAGCTGAGGCTGCGACAGAGAAATGTTCTCGGCCTGGCCGACCCAGGGAACGACAAGGCCCCCGCCGGTGGAAACGGCGGGGGCCCAAACTCTCACGAGAGAGGTCCGCTTACTGATCAGACCGGCACCTGGTGCGGGGCTGTCCCGTCCATTGCCGACCCTGAAGCGGTCACCGGGGACACGCAGGCGGGTTCCTCGCGAGCGGACAAAAACCGCTCGTCACCTGTGTGCGCGCATGGCCTGTCCTCGCCGAGATGGCGGAGCGGATCCCAGCGCGAGCGACCCTTCGCAGGATCATGCAGCGCTGGGCGGGGCCGCACGATGGATGCGGGCCGCGCGGCGGAACAGGGCCGCGGACGCCAGCCAGATCAGACCGAAGACGACGCTGAGCACGATGACCGGCTGCGGCCAGTTCTCCGAGCCCTGCCCCCATCCCCGCAGGACCGCTACGACGCCGATGACGACCTGGACGACGGCGGCGACAACCATGGAGCGGGACAGGCCGTCTGCGCGGAACCGGCTGACGACCCCGCCGACGAATGCGGCGAGGATCACGCCGAGATAAAGAAGGTTTGCCGGATGATCCTCCGATCCGATGATGCCCACGGCACCGTTGATCCAGAGCAGGAGGACCGAAGCGAGGACCGCAAGACCGGCCCCGATCCGGTACGACCATGTGCCCGAGGCGCGCACCGCCAGTTCCGCGATCACGCCCGCGCCGATCAGGATGATCCCCGCAAAGACAAAGTCGGACGGCGTCCACTGGACCTCCTCGCTGAACCGCATGGCGACGGCGGGGGTGATCAGCAGGCCCGCGACGAGGGTCCAGCCGACAAGGCGCAGGGTCGAGGTCAATCGGTCATTGTGTTGGATAGGGCGTTTGTACGTCATTGCCTTCGTGGCCGGGTTGGATGAGGCTTGAACCATGGCCGGGCGGGCGGTGAGCGTCCTGAGCGCCGCGTGAGGAAGCCGTGAAAACCGTGGCCAGCATCTATAGTTTCGACCGTTTCGTGCTGGACCCGGCGGAACGCCGCCTGTCGCAGGACGGGCGACGGGTGGAGCTGTCCGGACGCTATCTGGATGCGCTGGTTCTGCTGGTCGTCGAAGAGGGTCGGCTCGTCACCAAGGCCCGGTTTCTCGACGAGGTGTGGAAGGGCGTGCCCGTCACCGAGGAAGCGCTGACGCAGTGCGTAAGGTCGCTGCGCAAGGCGCTGGGCGATCAAGCAGGGCGTCCGAGATTCATCGAGACGGTCCCCGGTCATGGGTATCGCTTCATCGCATCCGTGACGCGCCAGGACGTCGGCCCCACGGCACGAGCCGTAGCGTCCGGGCATCTCCAGAAGCCTGGACAGACCCAGGCCATGGCACACATCCTGGCTATGGGCCGGGCCGGACTGATCGGCGGGGGCCTGGCCGGACTGGTCGGGGGGCTCGCCTATGGGTTTGCAGGGGTCGCAGATGGTGGCGCGGGCGGTGCCGCATCGGGCCTGCTTGTCCTGGCCACGCTCACCGCCGTGGTCGGGATGCTCGGGGGATCCAGTGTGGGGTTCGGGGTGGGCGCGGCAGGGTTCGTGGTGCCTCAGCGCGGGTGGTTGCGGGTCGTCGGTGGGGCCGGCGGCGGACTGGCCGTGGGGGCTCTCGTGCGACTTGTGGGGCTGGATGCATTCGTGCTGCTCTTCGGATCGGCACCCAAATCCATCACCGGTGCCGGTGAAGGCATGCTGCTGGGCGCGTCGATCGGGGCAGGTTTCTGGATCAGCCAGCTCAATGCACGACGCCGCTACGGCGTTCTGGCCGGTGCCGGCCTGACCGGACTGGCCGGGGCGGGAGCTACCCTGGTCGGCGGCCAGCTCATGGGCGGCAGCCTCACCGCCCTGGCGGCACAGTTCCCGGAGGCCAGGCTGAGGCTGGACCACATCGGTGCACTGTTCGGTGAGGCCACGTTTGGGCCGGTGAGCCAGGCAATGACAGCAGGCCTCGAGGGTGCCCTGTTTGGGGCGGCGATGGTGTGGGCGCTCACGACGGTTAGAGCCGATTGAGGATTTGTGCGGGCAGCGCCACCTCGTCCTGAGGCCGCTGTGACGACATCAGCCAGCGACCCGCGCTATCTGTGGTGGAACCAGCCTGTGGCGACGGGGTGCCGATAGGCAACGCGTGTGGAAACCCACACCAGGGCAGCGGTAGACAGCAATATGCTCGATACCAGCCCGCCGATGGCGAGCAGCCCTCCATTGGTGACCTTCACCCTGACCGCAGCCTTCGCCTTTCCTGTTCGAACGACAAGCGTCGCACTGTTGGCCTGCGATCGAAGACTGTCCTGATCTGTCATGCCGAAACAACCCCAGTGTCGCGGCTGCGTTCCGAACACCGTCGATCAGACACTGGCGCGGTGGGCGCTTCTCTCTCGGCCTGCCCATGCCCCGTCGTCTCAACGACTTGTTTGCCGCGGGGCGTCGGCGCTCCTCATTCAAGGCTCGTCCGACCGTGTTCGGTTCATGACGCTTCTCCATCGCCGCAACTCAGACCCGGAAGGGCGTTATCGGGCAACACGACCACCCAGCCAATTATAGGTCCGCCCAACCCCGAGCCGGCTGGCGCGTTAGCTTCGCGCAGATATCCCGGGACGCTAGGCCCGGCCGTCAAGTATAGCGGCCACCCGCCGCGCCAGGGCCTTCAGCTCGAACGGCTTGGTCATGATGTACATGCCCTCCTCCAGGTCGCCTCCGCTCAGGACGGCGCTCTCGGCATAGCCCGTAATGAACAGGACCTTCAGATCCGGTCTCATGGCCCGGGCCGCGTCGGCCAGCTGTCTGCCGTTCATGCCCCCGGGAAGGCCGACGTCCGTAATCAGCAACTCCGCCGAGCCCGTGGCACCGAGCAGGGCGAGTCCCGACCGCCCGTCTTCCGCCGCGACGAAGTCGAAACCGGCCTCGGCCAGGGCTTCGGCCGCCAGCATCCGGATCAGGGCCTCGTCGTCGACGATCACGACCATGGCGCGGCGCGACCGGTCTGGATCCGGTTCGTGCGCCTCCGTGCGCGGTTCGGGCGCAACAGTCCCACGGTGTCGCGGAAGGTGGATGCTGACTGTGGTGCCTTCACCCGGCTTCGAGGCAATGCTGACCTGTCCGCTGGACTGCCGGACGAAGCCGTAGATCATCGACAGGCCCAGGCCTGTTCCCTGCCCCATGGGCTTGGTCGTGAAGAAGGGGTCGAAGGCTCGGGCGATCGTTTCCTCGGACATCCCGACCCCTTGGTCGGTGACGCTGAGCCGGACGTAGTCGCCAGGCGTGCATTCCGGCCCGAGGACGGTGTCATCCTCCAAAGTGACATTGCTGATCGAAAGGATCAGATCCCCGCCTTCCGGCATGGCGTCCCTGGCGTTGATGCAGAGGTTCAGCAGCGCATTCTCGAGCTGGCTCGGATCGACCAGTACGGGCCAGGGCGGTTCGGACGAAACCGTGCTCAAGGTGATGCCGGGGCCGACCGAACCCCGGATCAGCTCTTCCATGTCGCGCGCCAGGGCGAACACATCGGTGGCCTTCGGTTCCAAGGTCTGACGCCGGGAAAAGGCGAGCAGGCGGTGTGTCAGGGCCGTGGCCCGCTCGGTCGCCGTCTGGGCCATCGTGACAAACCTTGCGGTGTCTTCGAAACGCCCCTCGGCCATCCGCTTGCTGACGAGTTCCAGGCTTCCGGAGATGGCCATCAGCAGATTGTTGAAATCATGCGCGATGCCCCCGGTCAGCTGTCCGACCGCCTCCATCTTCTGGGACTGCCGCAGCGCGGCCTCGCTGGCCATCAGCTCGGCCGTCCTCTCTTCGACGGTGCGCTCGAGGGAAGCCGCCAGTCTGGCCAGATGCCGCTCGGCCCGGCGGCGCTCGCGGGCGGCGAGGGTGCGCTCCCCGACATCGCGCATGAACTGCAGCTCATCGGCCAGCCAGACCCGCGCTCCCGCGGTATTGGCGTAGAAGAGCGCTACCGTCTCCCCCTGGTCTTGCAGGGGCATGTTGACCACCGCCCGGGCGGAAATCGCCTCAAGGGCCGCCGCCGTGTCCCGGGTCCTGGGGTCGAGGCGGGCGTCACTGAACACCACGGTTTCACCGCGCTTCAGGTCTTCGACATAGCTGCCGTAATCCCGGAAATGGAGCACGCCGGCGAGGCTCTGGATTCCCGGTGCGTTCCAGTCCCTGGCGATGGAGATGGTCTCGGTCGGCCGGTCGACCATGCCGAACCCCACGCGATCGACGTCCAGGGTTCGCCCCGCGATCTCGCAGGCGGCGTGGGTCAGATCGTCGGGGTCGGCAACATCCCGCAGGGCGTCCGCAAGCTCCATCAAGGCCGTCCGCAGACGCTCGGCGCGCACCCGTTCCGTGACATCGGTCGTGACGCCCGCCAGCCGAAGGGGGCGGCCCTCGGCGTCATGGATCAGGATCCCGCGCGCCTCCATCCAGCGGGTCGATCCGTCCGGCGTGACGACGCGATGATTGATATGATAGTCCGCGCCCCGGCTGATCGTCGCCTCGCTCTGGGCGCGGACGGCGTCGCGGTCGTCGGGATGGATGAGGCTCAGGCGGTCCTCGTAGGTGAAGACCTCATCGACGGGCCATCCCATCAGGGTCTTGTAGGCCTCCGACGCCACCAGGGTGCGGGTTCGCACATCGACGCTCCAGGCCCCCAGTCCGCCGGCCCGCATGGCGAGATCGAGTTCTCGCTCCCGTTCCCGGTCGACATGCGATCGCGCTGTCAGCTCGGCAGCGAGCGCCGCATTGTTGGACTGCAGGTTCGCAAGCCGCTCGCGCTCCAGGGTGACGTCGACCTGACTGGCGAAGAAATAGGCCAGTCGACCATCGGCGTCGAACACCGGGGCCAGAAGCAGACGGTTCCAGAAGGGCTCGCCATCCTTGCGGTGATTGCGGATGTCGACCTCGATCGGCTCGACCGCCGCGACGGCATCATGGATCTGCCTGACGGTCTCCGGGTCCGTTTCGGGCCCTTGCAGGAAGCGGCAGTTGCGCCCGAGGATTTCCGACCGCGCATAGCCGGTCAGGCGACAGAAAGAGTCATTGGCGAAGACGACCGGATTATCGGTCTGCCGGGGATCTGTGATGATCATCGGCATCCGGGTCGCCCGGACCGCAGACACGAAGGGATCGGTGGAGCTTTCCAGTCCCAGCACCTCCCCGGCGATGCGTTCCGCATCGCGTTCGGCCTTGGGCGACGGGTCTGGAGCACTGAAACGCATCGTCTGTCGGGACTGCCTGGCGGTTGGACCTGAACGTCCT
Organism: Brevundimonas sp.; assembly: GCF_041648055.1. Taxonomy (GTDB): domain Bacteria; phylum Pseudomonadota; class Alphaproteobacteria; order Caulobacterales; family Caulobacteraceae; genus Brevundimonas. Next base: position 353,145 of record NZ_JBAZPS010000002.1, on the reverse strand, counting down.
CAACTCCTGTGAAGCTCTGCGGTTCAAATGGCAGGACCTTTTGCAGCCTCAGCATTTCCGGAGGCCACATCGTTTCACCCGGCCGTTCTAGCGAGACCGAGCCTGGGTGGCGGTTCGGCTCGCGCGCATGCGTCAGAGAAGGCGTAAACTTGCGGCTCAGCTTGCTATGCGCACACCCGCCGAGCCCGTCATCCCTGTGACCGGTTCCGGACCTAGAGGGAGCGACCCGGAACCGGGGGACATCCACGCGGTCGGCAGCCGCCGGTCCTCACGGCAGCGGGCGAATCCCCGCGTTCGACCGCGGTGTCAGTTCCCTGTACGGCGCGCCGCGTCCGTCCGCCTCACGCCGGGACAGGACGCGGGTCTCGAACATCGATGCGACCAGGACCTGGATTTCGCGGTAGCGCAGGCCGTCCTGCAGCGAGGCACAGGTGCCCGGGACACGGCCAGACGACCGGTCCAGTCATCGGTGCTCACCGTAATGACCCCCGGCTGGGAGTCCTCAGTTTGCGCCTCGGCGAACATCCGGTCGAGGGTCTGGTCAAGCTCATCCTGGGTCATTCATCCCGTTTAACCGGAGTCGCGGCGATCGGCCCAAACCGGTACCGTTTGAGAACTCGCCCCCGTGAATTCATGCATACTTGACCGCAAATCCGAACGCCCGGTGCCCTCCCCTGCCCCTTTCGGCGACCCGGACATCCGGTTGCAGCTATTAGATGTCCAGAGGCTCGGTCGCACGCTCCGCAAGCACAAGCACCAGGTCGGCTTCGCAGCCGGCAGGGGGATAACGAAATCTCGCCTCCCGGGTACTGGCCTCGACAAGCCGGGATCCGAAGCCGCGTCGGGCCGGTTCGCCGACGACGGGACCACCCGTCTCCCGCCAGCTCAGCGACATGAGGCCCTCGCCGGCCGTCCAGCGTATATCGATACATCCCCCCGGCTGGCTCAGGCCCCCGTATTTTGTGGCATTGGTTGCAAGCTCGTGGACGATGAGACCCAGGTTCAGCACGGTTTCGGCCTGAAGCCACAGCGAAGGTCCAGTCAGTCGATACTGGTCACGGTCGAAGGGGGCCAGTTCCGCCTCAAGAACATTGCGGATGTCGGTCCCCTCCCAGACTTCCCTTGTCAGAAGATCATGTGTGGCCGACAGGGACATCAGCCGGGCCCGGAAACCCTCGGAAAACCCTTCGAGACTGTCGGACTTGCGGGCGCTCAGGGTCGCGATCGAAAGCACCTTGGCCAGGGTGTTCTTCACCCTGTGGTTCAGCTCGTTGATGAGGATACGCTGCCGCGCCTCACTCTTCTTCAGCGCCTTGAACGCGACCCGGTGGGCCGTCACGTCCTGGATCGTCCCGACGAGGCGCTCCGGCCTGCCCGAGCCATCCGCCAGCATCTTGCCACGCACTTCCAGCCAGCGTCCGTCGAGCATCTCATAATCGGATTCATAATCGCCGACATGATTTATGGCTTCGCTTAGCCGGCTCTTGCGCTCGGCCGCGCTCTCGGGCGTGAGAAGGGACGCGATCATGGTCTGTTCGAACGCCGCTTCGGGACCGAAGCCGAGGAGTGACCGGCCCGTCTCGGATACCGTCAGGCGATATTGTTGTGTAGAGAAGTCAATCTTCGTGACGGCCGAGCGACGGGGCGTTGAGCCGCATAGCGAGTGGGGTGATGGGGCCGATAGGCCGCTCTAAGCGTGCGGTCGCTTCGGACTCACGCAAGGAAATCGCTCCCGCGCAGATGCCGAAGCGTTTTGATAAGAGTCGTCGGGTGACCCGGTCAGATGGTGAAAACCACCCATTTTCTGACGTCCCTTGTAGACAATTATCTCAGCCCCAGTTTGGGTATCTGTTTCGCACCTTGAGTGCGGCCGTGCAGTCGACGCGGCAGAGTCGGCGTCCTTATGTCAGTCTAGAATCGCCGTTAATATTAACATGCGTGTACAGTATACTCACCCGAACTGCAGATTGTTAGGAAAATGAAAGGTATGACTTGACAAAGATTTCCTAGTCTGCAATAAGGGGCTCATCGGGGAGCTACACCCGGTATCGAACTTAATCGTTACCGAAAGTAGCAAAAATGAAATCTGACTCCCCTAAACGATCGACACGCAACCGCCTGCAATTTGAACGCCACCATTACGAGCGAGACCTGCGCTTCACCTTTAAAGGTAAGTCTTTGGTTGTCGCACTTCGAGCGGGCCGTGCATTCGGCTTGATCGACGGAGTGCTAATCGTGGCTAACCGCAATGCGGCGGATGTTCTTCGTGAGCTCATTGTAAGGGCCCGTCAGACATCGACGTTTGGCACTGATGTCGTGAACAACGGTACCTGTTCATGACTGTCTTTCACCAAGCTGAACTGACTTCGTTCGATCGGATTCAGGTGCAAATCGCCCTCAAACGGCGTTTGAGGGAGATCGAGGCGCGTCATCCGCATCTCGATGCCTCGCTGCTTTTGGTTCTTGTAGCGCTAGCCGAGTTTGCCGCTAACCAGGACGCTAAGGCGGGACGCACCTGATGTCCAAGCTGATCCGCGGTGCATTGTATGCCCGTTTTTCCTCGATTGCATCGAATCCGCTGTCAAATGACGACCAGCTTCGGATGGCTCGTGCCTATGCTTTGAGTCATGGCATCCAAGTCGTCGCGGATTTTCGCGACGACGCCAAACACGGCGAAGCCATCGAAAATCGCCCCGGATTTCTGGAGATGGTGGAGCGCGTTCAGCTCGGTGAATTCGACGCTGTCATCGTCGAGGAGGCTGATCGCCTTGCTCGAAGCACCTCAAAAGGTTTGGGGTTCTTTGACATCTGTAAGTTCTATGACTGTGAGGTCATCACGCTATCCGACGGGATCGAGTCCTCCTCATCGATCACGCAGAAGTTCGCCCAAGCCCAGCACGCGAACCGGGTTCTAGCGGCCAAGGTCCGGAGGGGACAACTCGCGGCAGTTACTGAACGAGGCCAATACATCGGTGGTCTGGCATACGGATATGAAGTCGACTGGGTCGGCAAGCCTCCTGTGGCGATCCGGAAGATAAATGAGGCGCAAGCCCCATATGTATTGCGTGCTTTTCAGGAGTACGATGCAGGCATGGGCACGACAGCCATTTGCAAGCGGCTGAACGAAGAAGGTGTTGCTGGACCGGGTGCGAGACGCAGAGACGGACGGGGTGTTTGGGACCCTGGCGTCCTTACTGGCAGCCCTAAACTGAATTCGGGCATCTTCCGCAACCCCACCTATCTCGGCCAACCGCGTTACGGGAATAAAATGTATAAGCGGCACCCGATCTCTGGTGCGCGCGTCACTGCACAGTTCGCAAACCCCCAGCCAAGCTACGGCGATGCTCCGCACCTGCAGATCGTCCCGCAGGATCTTTTCGAGCGCGTCCAAGTCAGGCTGAACGGGGCGGGCAAGAAAGGGGGGCCCAGAGCGAAACCGCCAGCGTTTCTTCTTAGTGGCAAAATGAAGTGCGCAGAGTGCGGGCACTCATACGTCATGATCGAGCGCCGCTATATGGCTTGTAGCGGGCACGCGCGAGTTGGAGGCTGCTCAAACAACCGACGAATTTCTTATCAGGAAGCCGAGGATGGCTTCATCCAAAATCTCACCTCCCTACTCAACAAGCCCGATGCTGCTGAGGTCTATGTTAATGCATACATCGAGGCTCTCGCGGAGAAAGTCTCGGCTGCACCCAATGAAATCCTGCTTCTGACCCGAAGAAGGGACGAGTTAGAGAAGAAAATACTAGGCCTTTTGGAAAGCCTCGCTGTTGCAAACATGTCGAGCGCTGTCAGGGCGCGCATCGTCGAGCAGATGGCGGAGTTCGAGTCTGAGAAGGCTCTGATTTCTAACCGGATCTGTGAGGTCGAGGTCCCTCCGCGCGTCGTCGGAACCCGAGACGATATTGCGAGTTCAATGAGGTCGCAGCTCCAGACTCTCACGGCCGTAATGGGTACTGATAGCGTCGCCGGGCTCGATGCACGCAATGCGATCCGAGCCTTGGTCGACAAGATCACGGTCGAGCCGCTTCCCGCTCCGCTTGGTAAGGAGCGCGGCTTCAGGGGGGCGACGCTCCATGTTGAGGGCCAGATCAGCAGCCTGCTTAAGATGGCCAATGGGGTGCATGATTTCGTGATGGTGCTTGGTCAGGGTCTGCGGAACAGCCAGTATCATGAACTTGGAACGTTCTCTTTTCAGTTCGAGATTGGCCATAGCAATGAGGCGCGTCGGCCCTCTAAGAGCTATGGAATCGTTCACGAAACTCTGAAAAAAGAGGGTCGGCCACTTCATGTTAGAGAGTTGATTGACGCCGTTCGGTCCAACGAACCGATGACACGCGTCGCGGCACAAAGTCGGGTGCGCTCCTCCCTTAAAAGGCTCATCGCCCAGGGCAAGGTGGAGGCGGGCAGCTTCAACCAGCTCGCACCGCAATCGAAGACCTATCTCTCAGTTTGATGTCGATATAGCCCAAGCCGCTGATAGGTATGAACTGTGGTCCTGTTCTCAACTCAAACGATACCCGCCGTAAACCGGTATTCATATGACGCTGACACCAATATTCGGGCCGCCTGATTGAAGGTCCCGCAGTTTCGGGTCTACCCGTGTGCGCGTTTCTTGATCTGCCCTAAGGGGTCAGGTAAGATCCGTTTCAATCGCTCAAGCGACCAAATGGCCGTCCGGGGGATGGCCACTCTTTCCCTCACATTATTGGACATCCCATGACACCCACTGTCTTCCGCTCAGCCGCGGGCGTGGTCGATCGCCTTCAAGGCGAGCCACTGCCCGAAACGATCAATCTCTTCGCTATCGCCACCACCGCTCCGCCTAACCCAGATGGCAATGGGTTTCTGCCGAAGGATGTAGCCTCTGCCGCACCAACCCCGGTGACCTTCCACCTGATCCGCGACGAACTGCGCAACCCCGACCCGGTCTGCATCCACCTGCTTGAGGGACCCTGGCCTCGTCTCTACCTGCAGCTGACGGACGAAATGGGCGAGCCGTACGCCAAGGGAGAGATGGGCCTGAGCGGTGTGGGTCGCCATTACATCGAAGCCCGTGCTGAGAAGCTGACTATCGTTTCTCGTCATTGATCCGGTCAGGGTACGCGAAACACCATATTGCTCCCGCCCCTCGTGCTGCCGATGAGGCCCTTCGCAAAAAGTGTTAGGCTCTTCGGCAACGCCAAGGCAGTTTCTGCAGCGAAATCCGCAGCTTCGAAGACCCACCGTCAAGCGCTATTTTTCGTAATGGATTCAGTAGTTTAATTACGCTTTGAGGGGTTGTGGTACGGCTGCACATCTGCCACTTTTTCGGCAGGAGAAGCCTATGGCCGCAGCACCACCCCACATGTCAGATGATGAGCTCCGTGCCGAAATCACGAGTCTTGAACCTATGTACCTTCACCCCGAGCTGATCCGACGGTGCTTGGACTTGCTGGCACAGGTCGTCTTTGAGCAAACGGGAATGGGCAGAAGTGTAGAAGTCGGCCACTTCGGCACCTTCTCGTCAGGCCCGGGTGGCGACGTCGTCTTCACGGTCGAGCCATGAACTCGATCAAGCATCGGTCAGTCCGACAGTCAGATGTGCGCCGCATTGTGCGCGCTGTGCATGCTGAAGGCCTCATTCCAAGAGCTATCCGCGTGGCAACATCGGGCGAAGTGTCGATCGACATGGCCGACATGATCGCCCCCCAAGCCGATCCGCTGGAGGAGTGGCGTGGTCGTCAAGTCGCACCTTCCCAAAGGCATTAAGCGGGTCGTACGACGCAGCCCGACCAGTGAGGTGCTCGGCACCTACTGGTATGCTTGGAAAGGCGGGCCCCGCCTCCCCGGCCAACCTGGCTCGCGCGAGTTTATGCTGGCGTATTCTCAGGCCGTTAAAAACCAGCGCGGTCAGCCCGATGACACCCTCGGAGCCCTGGCGCTGCAGTATCAGGCGTCGCCCGAGTTCGCGGGATTGGCGGAGAGCACGCAGAAGGAGTGGCGTCGGCGCATCTCGAAGATCGCCGTCGATAGCCACCCACTCGATATCGGTGGCATTCCGCTGGCTGCCCTGAACGACCCGCGTGTCAAATCTGATCTTTTGGCCTGGCGGGATCAGTGGCAGGAGACGCCGCGTGCCGCTGACTATCTGATGCAGGTCCTCTCGCGGATCCTATCTTGGGGTCAGCAGAGAGGGTTGCTGGCGGCCAATGCTGCAACAGGCGTCGGGCAGCTCTACAAGAACAACCGTTCAGACCAGGTTTGGACAGCCGACGACTTGGCCCGCTTCGCCAAGGCAGCGAGTTCGCCTGAGATCGCCTGTGTCGCACAACTGGCATGTCTCCTGGGTTTGCGCCTTCACGACCTCACCACTCTGCTTTGGACTGAGGTAACCGATGTCGCCGTGATCAAGGTCACTCGCAAAGGTCGCGGCAAACGCACGGCTGTGATCCCTCTTCTGGCCGAAACACGCTCGCTCTTGGCGCAAATCAAGTCGCAGCAAAAGCTGCGTCACGGCGAGCTGACGCGCCAAGCTATGGCCCGGGGCGAGGAGCCCCCTACCCTGCCACTGACGGTCCTTTCCAACACCCTTGGAAGGCCTTGGAAGTACTCCGGCCTAGTGACCCGGTTCAACGACACGCGTGCTGCCGCACAGCCACCTATCGAAAAGCACCTCCACGACGCGCGTGGAACTCTCGCCACGCGCTTGCGAAAGGCCGGTCTGACGGCTCCTGAGATAGCGGACGTACTTGGCTGGGAAGAAAGCCGCGTCGAACGTCTGCTCGCGGTCTACGTAGACCGCACCACTGTCGTCACAAGCATTGCCGAGCGGATCCAGCGTCTCGAAGCTGAAGCAGCGGGGCATGACCAGGGAAGCCGTCACTTAGACGATGTCGCGGTGCTGGCGGATTGGCATTTGCAGCCGATGAAGAAGGGCGGAGGCGTTGTGCATCACGTCGACTTCCGCCGTGGTGCAAGTGCATTGCCTACGAAGCAGAAACCCGACAAGGCGCGCTTTCAAGGCAGCATCAGACTAGTACCAAAGGCGGAAGGACCGACCATGAAACGAGCGTTGATCGACCTATGCGCTTACCTGGGAGCCGAGGGGGTCGAGCGTCGCAGCACGTTGGTCAGCGATGTGTGGCTAGCGGCAGAAATCGCTCGGGACCCTTGGCTGTTTAGGGTCGTCGATGTTGAGCCGGGCTATCACGAACTGCACCCGTCACAATCTGTCCGATGTCCAATTCCCGAAAGCGTCGCCATACGCATGTCCGACTGCCTGAAACAGACCCATCGGTGATGAAACCTGTCTACTTGCGTTGGCACCGCATCCACAACATCAAGCCCGCGACGCACAGCATAGTCGTCACCACGCCCCACGAACACCAGTCATTGCCCGATGAGCCTGAACGCCTGTCCCGAGTGCAGGGCGTACCTCCAGGCGAAGAGGGTATCGCCCGCGCTGACGCCGACATCATATTTCTGGCCAACGGTCCGACCGTCGGCGATGGCGACATAGGCCTCCCTGTTTAGCAGGGTTTCGGAAGAAGTAGTGCCGCCCAGGTCAATAGAACACCTGACCCCATCATTACGAAATCTAGGAAAGCGCGAGGTCATAAGCCAAGCGCGGCATCAGTTTCTGGGACAATTCGCGACAGCGGAAACCGCAGACCCAACCCCTTCCCAGTCTGAGCTGAACCGGTGGTCGAAGCGTTCTCAACTTTACGCACTTTGACGTGGGAAGCGCCGAAATTCCGACCTGCGCTATACCTGCATCTATGCGCGATCCGATGCGGCCAAAGTGACCCACCCGACCGGTGTCGAAATCAGCTAGCCGGCCTCTTCTGCGCCCGCTTGCTCGCTCTCAGGCAGCACAACGTCAATCGTCGAAAAGAGCGAAGCTGGAGGGATGGGCTTGGTCAGGTGACCATCGGCACCCGCCAACGCTCCTGCTGAGATGTGTTCGGTGGACGCGTTAGCGGTCAGCATTATAATCGGCGTTCTCGCCCGACCTGTGTGTTTTCCGCCGGCGCGTATTGCGCGCACGGCGCTTAAACCATCCATGACGGGCATTTGCATATCCATCAAAATCAGGTCGAAAGATCCCTCAGCCCAACAGGCCAGGGCTTCTTTGCCATTGGTCGCTGTGGTCACTGACATGCCAGCACCCGTCAGAATTATTTCGACAACCTTCAGGTTGGTCTGATGGTCGTCAACTACGAGGAGGCGTGTTGATGATGCCGATGAGCCGTCGGGGTGGTTGTGGTTGTCAGCCTGAGGGGGTTCGACTTCCTCCAGCTCCAGTTCGAACCAGAAGGTAGACCCCACCCCCACCTCGCTTGCACAGTCGAGAGTTCCGTCCATCATTTCGATGAGGTGTTTTGAGATTGAGAGCCCGAGACCTGTTCCGCCAAACCTTCGGGTGATGGTGCCATCGGCCTGCTGAAAGCGTTCGAATATGCGGCCCCTCTCCTGCGGACCAAAACCGACGCCTGTGTCCTGGACTGAGAAGCGGAAAGCGCCCGTTGACGTACGCGAGACCGTCAGCGTCACTGAGCCATAGGGTGTGAACTTGATCGCGTTGGACAAAAGATTTGTAACGACTTGTCTGATGCGGACTTCGTCACCAGCAACATAGCGATCCGCGCCATCCACGACCGAAAGCGAGAGCGTGACACCCTTTGCATCGGCTAGGGTCTGGCCCAGACCTGCAACGCTTCGGGCGAGTTCGCCGACATGGAAGCTGGTGAGCTCAATCTCGAGCTGTCCCGCCTTGACCTTTGCCAGATCCAGAATGTCGGAGAGCAACCGCTCAAGCGTCTCGCCAGAAGAGCAAATAAGTTTGGCGGCCTCTTTTTCTCTCGGCGGAAGCGGGGCGTCAGCTAGGACGTGGGCCATGGCGAGAACCCCGTTCAAAGGCGTTCTGATTTAGTGGCTCATATTGGCCAGGAACTCGCTCTTGGCGACACTCGCTGCTTCAGCCTCTGACTGCTTTACAATGAGCGCCGCAGTTGTCTCGCGAAGCTGCCAGTATGATCGCACAGCGTTGATCGCTGAGCTTAGCGCGTAGCAGACCAGAAACCCTGTGCAGGTCAGAAGACCGATCTTCTCGCGCCACGTGTCTTCGAACCAAGGCAGCACGAGGAGTACCAGTGCAGGAGGTCCTGCGGTGATTATCAACTGGGTCAAAGACTTGTGACAGCCGCGAACGATGTAAACCAGCACGCCGCCGATGAGCGCCGTCCCGGCCGCCTTCCCGATATCGCCCCCAGACATCCACCACAGAATGCCGGCCCCGACCCAAGCGCACGTCGATATGAAGGTCGACGCCAAACGCAGGATGCGGAAGGCAAGCGGGTGGCGTTCTTGATTTTTGGGACTTGTCGCAACCCAGAGCAGCGAGTCGCCTACGGCGAAGACGCACGCCCAAACGACCATAATGCGCCAGTCGATGGCCGTCAGCCCTGAGGCAAACACCAAAACGGCGACGAACAAGCGCGTGCCGGCCTGAGCGCGAGTGTCCGCACCCGTCAGGTCGAAATCGCTGTCAAAACCAAGCTTTTTGCGAGTGAACATTGCGTCCAAACGGTCGCACATCAGTCTGAATTACTAATGAATATTAAGGTAAGCTGTAATACGTACTTCTTAAGCCAGTTGCTATCTTGAGGATCGGCAGACACACCAGCTAGTCCAGCTAACATGTCAGCGCCCGAGTAGGATCACCTTCGGCGCGCTGTCGAAGTAGCGGGACGGGTTTTTCGACTTGGCCATCGCGACGACGCTACGTGCCCCCGATTACCGGCCGGCTAAGTTTGGGCTGACAGAGCCCCCTCCTGACTGCACGATCAACCGGCACCGTTGTCGCACCGAAGCCAGGCCATCGAGCAGGACCTGGCTGCTCTGGGTCGTACGGCATTCATCCAGCAGTATCATCCGCAGGGCGCGCAGATGGACCTCGACGGAGGGCCAGTCCCAGACATGGTCGCCGGCCGGATCACTGATTTCGCACAGGCTGAAAACGGCGGGGTGCAGGGGCCCTGTTTCGAAGAAGCCGGCCATGTCCAGCATGGCGGCGGCCTGGACATAGACCTGATCGCGCTCGCGCGCGGCGCAGCAGGCGTCGAGGCGGATCAGGGTGACGTCCAGGGTATGCATGGCCGCATCCCGGTGTGTTTCCAGGGCCGCCTCGGCGGCTTGCAGGGCGTCGTCAACGGCCTTGCCGCCGGGCACGGCCATCTTCTTGGCCAGACTGGACCGGTGTTTGAAAATCTTGGCTTCGGTCACAAGGCTACCCGGCGCGGCTTGATGAGGGTGTCGATATCGGACTGGTCCATATTGGCTTCCGAGGCTTCGCCCACATGGGTCGACAGGTCACCCGAGCGGCGCCCGACGGTCCCAAGCGGAGGTCCAAAGCTGCGAACACGCCGGTCGGGTCCGACATAGCCTTCCGCCTTCACGAAGTCTCGCTTGTCGTTGGCCAGCCACAGGATCCGTTGCAGCAATACCGCAGGCGTCAGGGGCTTGGTGACTACGAAGCTGGCCCCGCAGTCCCGGCTCTTGTGAACCTTTGACGGTGCCGCGTGACCGGTCAGCATGATGACCGGTGTCAGACAGACGGGATCCGGCGTCTCGCGGCGCAGCCATTGCACGAAATCATGGCCGTCCATCTGAGGCATGGCGCAGTCCACGAGGATCAGATCCACCGCCCGGTTCTTGACGATCTCGCTGGCCTCGACGGCCGACCCACAACGGATCTGCTCGCGCACGCCGAAGCCCTGGACGATGGAGCTGAGGATATCCAGCGCCTGCGGATTGTCGTCGATCAACAGGACCGTGGCCTGTTCCAGGTTGACACGACTGGAGGGGCGGGGATCGCGGATCATGGGTGATCGAACAGCATCAGGTCGCCATGCGTGGCGGAAGCCACAGGCATGGTGTTCGAAGCGGTGCCGTTCACGGCCAGACGCAGCCGTGCGGCCATTTCTGCCAGCGATACCGTGTCCAGCGCGGCCTCGACCTTCGCACCGTGCGAGAGGGCTTCGGTCAGGTCTCGAAGCGCGGCCAGCCGCTGGCTGAGGTCGTCGACGGCCTGGGCCTGGATCAGGATGCGCGGCCTGTGCAGCGCATCGGCCTGGATCGCATGCTCGACGACCAGGGCAGACAGGCCTTCCACGACAGGCAGGGTCAAGGCGAGTTCGTCGGCCAGGGCGGAAAGCAGCGAAGGGGTCTGCGATGGCGTCATCAGAACAGCTCCAGCGCACCGGCATCCACGACCGGTGCGGCGCGTCGTGTCGGGGCCCTTGGCGTGTGGGCGTCATTGACGGACCGCTGTAGCGCGCGACCGGACACAGGCCAGTACTGCACCCGTCGCCCACCCACGCCGCGCAGGCTTCCACCGATCATGGAGATGCCCTCGTCACGCAGGAAGCGCTCTGCGAACTCTGCATTGGCCAGACCGACGTCGCGCAGGGCGTCGAACATGCGACCGCCACCGAACAGCTTGGCCTCCATCCGCTCGCGCCGGGCTCCGGCTTTCAGGCAGTCGTTGATCAGCACTTCCATCGCATAGGCCCCGTAGCGGCGGCCCGCGGCGGTACCGCCGCCATCGCCTTCGGGCAGCAGGAAGTGGTTCATGCCGCCAACGCCCGCGACCGGATCGCGCAGGCACATGGCCACGCAACTGCCCAATATCGTGGTCAGCATCACAGCCGGATCATCGGTGACGAAATGCTCGCCCTGGCCGACGTGAACCTTGTGGCCGATATCGGGAACCGCGCCCGTCATGTGAGAGGCCCGAAGACGCCTTCGACCTTCTCTTTCAACTGGGCGACGGTGAACGGCTTGACCAGATAGTTGTTGACGCCGAACTGCACCGCGCGCTGGACCAGGTCGCGATCCGCCCGCCCGGTCAGCATGATGAAGGCCACGCCTGCGGTCGGCGGGTGGGCGCGCACGGCCCGCAGCAGGCCGAGCCCGTCCAGATTCGGCATGTTGAAGTCCGAGATGATCAGGTGCGCAGGCTTGGTGATCATCTCGCGAAGGCCAATCTCGCCGTCAGCTGCGTCGCGGAATTCGCGAAAGCCGAGCTGCTGCATACTGGCGCGGATCAACGAACGCATCGAGGCCTGGTCGTCGACGATGAGAGTGTGGATGGCGGAAGCAGCGGGCATGACTGAAAAACCTCAAGCAACAGGATCGGCGCACAAATCGAGAATGGCGGACGGCAGGCGGGACAGGGGCAGTTGGCGCTCGACGCCCCCCAGCAGGAAAGCGGCCTTGGGCATGCCGTAGACGACGCAGCTGGCCTCATCCTGACCCAGGGTGCGGCCCCCCGCCTGTCGCATCTCCAGAAGCCCCTGAGCTCCGTCGCGACCCATCCCGGTCAGGATCACACCCGTCATCGGGCGGCGCAGGCGAGCGACGGAGCCGAACAGGACGTCCACCGATGGGCGATGGCCGCTGACCGTTTCGGACCGCACCAGTCGGCAACGTGGCGTCACGCCGGACACCTCCAGATGCGCTTCTCCACCGGGGGCGATATAGACGCAGCCTCGTTCCAGCAGGGCACCATCGGTAGCCTCACGCACGGTGGCGGCAGAGGCCCGGTCCAGCCGCGCAGCAAAACTGGGGGTGAAGGTGGCCGGCATGTGCTGGGTCACTACGGTGGCGGGGCAGTTGGCCGGAAAGGCGGAAATGATGCTCAGCAGGGCCTCGACCCCGCCGGTGGACGCCCCGATGGCCAGCACATGGTCGGCGGCGGCGCGATAGGTGTCCGATACGCGTGCAGGGGCAGTGCCGGCTCCGGCCCTGACGTTCGACCGCGCAGCGATCTTCACCTTGGCGGCCAGATCGGCAAAGGCATCCTGAGCGGTCATTCCGGCACCGGGCTTGCCGACCGCATCGACGGCGCCCAGCTCCAGCGCTGCCAGCGTCACTTCTGCGCCCGCCTGGGTCAGGGTCGAGACCATGACCACCGGCATGGGCCGCAGGCGCATGATCTTTTCCAGGAACTCCAGCCCGTTCATATTGGGCATCTCGACGTCCAGGGTGATGACGTCGGGGTTCAGCCGCTTGATCGCCTCGCGCGCCTCCAGGGGATCGCAGGCCGAGCCGACGACCTCGATCTCCGGGTCGCGGCGCAGGGCGGCGGTGATCAGACCGCGCATGGTCGGGCTGTCGTCGACGACAAGGACGGAGACGGTCATGCGGCCAGCCTGTAGGTGGTCAGCCCACTGGGGGTCAGCCGCGCCGTAGCGGATCCACTGACGCGCTCGGAATGGCCGATATACAGTGTGGCGTCGGCGGCCATGGTCGGCAGGAAGCGGTTCCAGACCTTTTCCTGGGTCGCGTCATCGAAATAGATCACGACGTTGCGGCAGAAGATGACGTCGAACTTGCCGCGCATGGGCCAGTCGCCGATCAGGTTCAGCTCCTTGAAGCTGACCAGCCGACGCAGGGTGTCATTGGCGCTCAGACGATCCGGTCCGTGGGCCGGGGCCTTGTCGAACCAGCGGTGACGCAGCAGGGCCGGCGCGGCCTCCAGCGTCTCCTCGGAATAGACGCCCGTGATGCCTTGGGCGACCATGTTCGGGTCGATGTCGGTGGCCAGGATGCGCACGTCCAGATCCGCCGCCTCGGGCAGGACCGACAGTACGGTCATGGCCATGGAATAGGGCTCCTGGCCGTTCGAACAGGCGGCGGACCACAGGCGGACCCGCCCCCCGGCACGAGCACGCTCGGCCAGGCCGGGCATGACCACGTCGCGCAGGTGGTCGAAGTGGTGCGGTTCGCGGAAGAAGCGGGTGACATTGGTGGTCAGGGCCGCCGTCATGGCCTGGCGTTCGTCAACACCATCGACGCCCTGAACCAGGGCGCAATAGTCGCGAAAGCTGCGCAGGCCCAGCACGCGCAACCGCTTGGCCAGGCGCGAATAGACCAGCGCCGCCTTGCTTTGGTTCAGTGCAATGCCGGCGTGGGTATGCAGGATGTGGGCGATATGGCGAAAATCCTCGGCGGTGAAGACGAACTCGCCTTCCACCAGGGTGTCGCGTCCCGTGGCAGTGGTCATGCAGCCTCGGCCTCGGTCTCCGGCAAGATCCGGTCCAGTTCGATCAGGCTGATCATCCGGCCATCCAGCGCGAAGATGCCCTTGACGAAGGCCTTCACATGATCGCTGGCGACGTCGGGCGTCGGCTGAACTTCCTCGTCGCGCAGCTGGATGATGTCTGACACCGCATCAACCAGCAGGCCGACCAGCCGCCCTCCGATGTGGGCCACCATGATGACGTGCCGCGCCGTAGGCTCTGATGTGGTCAGGCCGAACCGCACGCCCAGATCGATGATCGGCAGAACAGCCCCGCGCAGGTTGATGACCCCCTTCATGAAGCCGGGCGAGCGCGGCAGGGGCGTCGCCGGGGTCCAGCCGCGGATTTCGCGCACGGCCATGATGTCCACGCAGAACTCCTGTTCGCCGATGCGAAAGGCGATCAGCTCGCGTGAGGCGGCGGCGGGAGTGGAAAATTGCTCGGTCATCATCAGCTCGCGAGTTTCAGTTCGGGACGGGTCGTCTTGCGTCTGGCCGTGGCCACGATCGCATCGACGTCGAGGATCAGGGCGACACGGCCGTCGCCAAGTATGGTCGCGGCGGCAACGCCCTCGACCTGCTGGTAGTTGGTCTCAAGGCTCTTGATGACGACCTGGCGCTGGCCCTGGATGGCATCGAACAGCAGGGCGGCACGGAAGCCGGCCTCCGTCTCGATGACCACGGCCACACCGGTGGACGGAGGCACGGGCGTGTCACGGAATCCCATGTTCAGGGCCACGTCGATCAGCGGCACAAACTCGTCGCGGAAGCGAATGACGGCGTCATGGCCGCCGACGTGATGGACGTCCTGAACACGCGGCGTCAGGCTTTCTACGATGGCCGTCAGCGGCGCTACCAGCGTCTGTTCAGCGGCGGCCACCACCATCCCGTCCAGCACTGCCAGCGTGAGCGGCAGGCTGAGTGTGAAGGTCGAGCCCTTGCCGGGATTGGATGCGATGGATATCCGCCCGCCCAGCGCCTGGATCGAGCGCTTGACGACGTCCATACCCACGCCCCGGCCAGACACGTCCGAAATCGTCTCAGCGGTGGAAAAGCCGGGCAGGAAGATCAGGTTGTCGATCTCCTCGTCGCTCAGGTCAGCGTCGTCTGCAATCAGCCCCTTGGCGGCGGCGATCCCCTTGACCCGCTCGCGGTTGATACCGCGCCCATCGTCGCTGATCTCGATGACGATCCGGCCCGAGCGGTGCAGCGCGACGAGCTTCACCGTGCCTTCGGCCGGTTTGCCGGCGGCGACGCGGTCGTCGGGGCTTTCCAGTCCGTGGTCGATGGCGTTGCGCAGCATGTGTGTGATGGGTTCGGCCAGGCGTTCGACCACCGTCTTGTCGACCTCTGTGTCCTCGCCGGCGGTGACCAGGCGGACGCGTTTGCCGGTCATTTCGCCGACTTCGCGGACCAGACGCGGCATGCGCTGGAATACAGACTTCACCGGCTGGGCACGAATGGCCATGACGCTGTCCTGGATTTCGCGCGTCAGCAGCTCCAGGTCTTCCAGACCGACGGAAATGCCCGACGAACGGGCCAGGCCGCTTTCGGTCACGCGCTGGGCCAGCATGGCCTGCTGGATGACCAGTTCGCCGACGACGTTGATCAGGCGGTCGACCCGCTCCAGATCGACGCGGATGGTGACGGCGGCAGGGGGCGTCGGGGCAGCGGCAGGGGCCTGTGCCGGCGCGGGCGTGGCAGCGGGGGTCGGAGTGGCCTGAACCCGAGCAGCCACGGGCACGGGCTCTGGAGCGGGCGTCGGGAAAGGAATGGCGACGACGGGCGCGGGTTCGGGTTGCGCGGGCACGTCGGCTGTCGCGCGGGCCAGCAGGGCGGCGATGTCCAAATCCGGGGTCGTCTGGGCGACGGGAAGCGGCGTCGCCACGCTGTCCAGCGGGCGGACGCTCAGGTCGCAGTCGGCCTCGACGAAATCGAAGACTTCGCGCACGGCGGCTTCATCCACCGGTCCGGTCAGTTCGATGGTCCAGCTCAGATAGGCGTCTTCCGGCGACATTTCGGCCAGGTCCGGCAGGGCGGAGGTATCCAGCGACACGGCGACCGGACCCAGGCGGGCCAGTTCGCGCAGCAGCAGGCCGGTTTCATTGGCCTTGGCATACATCTGGGCGTGGGGATGCAGAACGATCCGCCAGCCCCCGGAAGGCTCTGCAACCGCCGGAGCGTCCAGCGACGACAGGTCGAAGGCGATGGGCTTGAAGCCGAATTCGTCCGCCTCGACCGGCAAGGGGGCCACGGTCTCGACGACAGTTTCGGCAACGGGCGCGACATCACCATGCGTCAGCGCTTCCAGTTCGGCGACCAGACCCGCGGAGCGTGCAGGCTCGACCGGGGCCCCCTGGCCACGCGCGGCGGCGACATGGTCGGCCAGCACGTCGGCGGCCCGCAGCAAGGCGTTCAGTGTCGGCTCATCACAGGGCCTGCGTCCCGCCCTGAGTTCGTCCAGGAGGGTTTCGAACACATGCGCAAATCGGACCAGATCATCCAGACCGAACGCTCCCGCCCCGCCCTTGACCGAATGCACGGCGCGAAAGACGGCATGGATAGTCTCGTCGTCGGCGCTGCCGGACTGGATGGCCAGCAGGCCGGTTTCTAGGTCGCCCAGCAGTTCATCGCATTCCTGAAAGAAGACGACCTTGATGGCTTCGAAGGGGTCGACGGCGTCGGTCATGATCAGGCGGCCACTCGGCGCACGGCATCAACCAGCTTGACTGGGTCGAAGGGCTTGACGATCCAGCCCGTGGCACCGGCATCGCGGGCGCGCTGCTTTTTGACGGCATCGCTCTCGGTGGTCAGGACCAGGATCGGTGTGGCGCGGTATCTGGGATCGGCGCGCGCGCCTTCGATGAAGCCGAAGCCGTCCATGCGCGGCATGTTGATGTCGGTGATGACGACATCCGCGCCTTCGGCGCTGAGGGTTTCCAGCCCGTCAATGCCGTCGACGGCCTGGATGACGCGATAGCCCGCCTCGACGAGAGCCAGCATCAGCATGTCACGCATGGTCCGCGAATCGTCGACGGTCAGCACGGTCTTGATCACGCGACTTCTCCCAGATCGGACGCGCCGAAGGCGTTCCATTGGTTGGCGAAGGATTCCGAGACCTCGTCGATGACCAGGCTCAGTCCATCGCGGGCCCAGGTCTGCTGGGCCGAGATCAGAACCTGAAGGCAAAGCCCCCCCAGGCGTTCGACAGCGGACCCGTCGACGATCACGGACTGTCCGCGCAACGCCAGCAACTGGTCCCGCAAGGGGCCGGCCTGCTGGAGATCCAGCACGGCAGGCAGGGTGACGGATGCCGTCATCAGAACTCCTCCCAGCCATCTTCATTGGCGATCGGTTGCGGCTTCAGGGCCGCGCCGCCGCGCCCGACCGTCTTCAGCGCGGCCACGGGGCGATGGCTCTGACGAGCCGGAGCGCGGGCCGGTTGCGAAGTCGCCCCGATCTGGAAGCGCGACACCGAGGCGGCCAGGCTTTCAGCCTCCTGCGACAGGGAGTGGCTGGCCGCGGTCGATTGCTCGACCATGGCGGCGTTCTGCTGGGTGACCTGGTCCATCTGGTTGACGGCGGTGTTGACCTGCTGGAGGCCGGTCGCCTGCTCCTGGGCGGAGGCGGCGATTTCGGAGACCAGGCCGTCGATTTCGGCCACTCGCGACACAATCCGTTGCAGCGCATCGCCCGTCTGGCCGACCAGGCTGACGCCCG
The DNA here is from genome assembly GCF_041648055.1 of Brevundimonas sp. GTDB lineage: Bacteria > Pseudomonadota > Alphaproteobacteria > Caulobacterales > Caulobacteraceae > Brevundimonas. The sequence goes on along the minus strand of NZ_JBAZPS010000002.1, from coordinate 335,360 downwards.
AGTTGACCTGGGTGGTCGAGGCCGAGATCAGAACCTTGATCTCCTTGGCTGCCTCGGCCGAGCGCTGGGCCAGGGCCCGCACTTCGGAGGCGACGACCGCAAAGCCGCGTCCCGCATCGCCGGCCCGTGCTGCCTCGACGCCGGCATTCAGGGCCAGCAGATTAGTCTGGAAGGCAATCTCGTCGATCACGCCGATGGTCTGGTTGATCTGGTGCGCCGAGCTCTCGATGGCCCCCATCGCGGTGATTGCGTCGCGGACGACGACGCCGGAGGTTTCGGCATCGCCCTTGGCGGCCCGGACCGTTTCCGACGCCTGTTTCGCGCCTGATGCGGTGCGGTTCACCGTGGCGGTGATCTCGTCCAGGGCGGCGGCGGTCTCTTCCAGGCTGGCGGCCTGTTGCTCGGTACGGCGCGACAGGTCGTCGGCCGCCTGGCTGATTTCGCCGGAACCCGATCGGATGGCCGAGACATTGGTGACGACCACGCTCATGGCGTCCTTCAACTGGCCGATGGCGGCGTTGAAGTCGTCCTTCAGCTTCTGATAAACGCCCGGGAAGGTCTGGCTCAGCGTATAGGTCAGGTCACCGCGCGTCAGGTGATCCAGCCCCTCGCCCAGAGCACTGACCACCACAGCCTGCTCGCGAGCGGCGGCATCGGCGGCGGCCTGGTTCCTGGCCCGTTCGGCTTCGACGGCTGCGCGTTGCGTCTCTGTCTCGGCCTCCAGACGGGTCTTTTCTATAGCGGCGTCGCGGAAGGCGATGACCGCGCGGCCCATCTCGCCGAACTCGTCCTTGCGGCTGACGCAGGGCACTTCAAAGTTGGTGTCACCACCGATCAGACGGCGCATATAGCCGATCATGTTCGCGATCGGACCTCCGATACCGCGGCTCAGCACCCAGCCGGCACCCAGGGCGATCACCAGTGCGGCGAACAGGCCGGCGAAGAGGGCCATCAGCGCGGTGTTGCTTGCGCTTTGCTGTCCCTCGCGAGCCACGTCCAGAGCCGCCATATTGGCGGTTTTCAGCACCTCCAGTGCCTCCTCGACCTTGCCCATCAGGCCGTCGGCCGGGCCATCAGGGCCGATCATGGCGATGGCCTGCTGCCGGGTCGCAGGGTCGCGAGCCAGGGCAATGCCTGTCTCGGCGATCTGATCGAACCATTCGTCCGAAGCGGCCTCGATGGCATCGACCTGAGCGTCCGTGGCCGGGGTGCCGTTCTCGCGGATCGACCCCAGGGCTTCCTTGAAATCCGCACGATGTCCGTTCACGCGCTCGACGTAATAGTCGTCGACCGAAAGCATGTAGCCGCGCAGGGCGTTCTCCTGCCGGGCCAGCTTGAACTCGGCCATGGCCGTGTCGCGCACGATCTGGTTGGCACTGCTGCGCAGTTCACCCGCCGCAGACAGGGCACGCAGGTTGAAGAACACCGTCGCCCCCATGGCCGCGATGGCCAGCAGGACGGCGGCGAAAGCGAAGATCAGCTTTCGGCTGAGGGGCAGGTTGGACAGTTTCACGGCAGATTCCTTTGGGTTCCAGGGCGCGAGCGCGGGAATTCAGATCAGAAGGAGAAGGACAGGGCACCGACCAGGCGGCCATCATAGGCCTCGCCATAGCTGTGGCCGTCTGTGTCGAACCAGCGGACGTCCAGGGCGATCCGGTCTGTCAGCTTGCGCTTCACGCCCACGTTCCAGGCGACATATTCCGCCCCGCCGTCAGCCGAGCGTTCGGCCAGGGCCGCAGAAGCCTTGGTCTTGCCATCCAGCGCGATCGTGCCTTGCGCCTCGACCCACCAGGCTTCCTGGGTGGCGGCGAACCCGTCGGGCGTATAGTTGACGCGCAGTCTTGTCGCGACCGGTCCCAGTTTGCGGGAGATGTCGGCCTGGTATTCCATGTAGTTGGCGTCGACCCCGGCGCGGGTGCCCGGCAGTTCGCGGTTGATGACCGACAGGTCCAGGTCGAAGCCGGCGACCTCTGGTCTGTAGCCGATAGCCGAAACGATCTCTGAATCGGATCCTTGCGACAGCTTGGCGGTCGAGACGAAAACACTGCCATAGAACTGGCCGGCCTCGATTTCGGCGGAGCCGAAGACGGAAGGATCCTCGGCGCTCTTGCCCAGGCCCTTGCCGACATATTGGCTGGCGACGCCGATCTGGCCGCTGAAGTCCTGGGCCGTGGCGACGGCGGGAAGCGCGGCTGTACCGGCTGTGATGATGGCTGCGAGGAGATTGGAAATACGCATTCTGCGGATCATTGAACTCTGTTTGAAGATGATCCCGAAAGTCTGCCGAACGCTGGAATTAAATATGAACCGTCACATACGTAGGAATACCTAGGGCGGTCTCTGGTCAGGCAGGCGCTGGATTGCGGGGACAGGGCGCATGGCCGCGGCGGCTCAGACGGCCCGTGCGCGCGTCTCGAAATTGTCGGGCGAGAGCAGGTAATGCTGACCTGCCACCGCGTCGACGGCGCTCAACAGCGATCCGATACAGACTGGCTTGCTGATCCAGAGACTCGCGCCCGCCTGTGCCATGCGCAGGTGCAGTCTGGGGTCCTGTTCACTGGACACCACGAAGATCGGGGCGTGGTCGAAGACCGCATGTGCCCTGATCCATCGCACCAGCTCCGACCCCTTGCCGCCGGGCATGTTGTAGTCGGTCAGGATAAGGTCTGGCCGCTGTGCCATCAGCGCATCCTTGGCCGCTGACACCGAATCGGCCAGCACCACGGCATGGCCCCTGGACGTCAGGATGGTCGCCAGTATGGCGCGCATCGGCTCGGAATCATCGACCACCAGGATCGTCAGAGCAGGCTTCATGACTTTACTCCCACGATCCAGACCATCGCGGCAGTTCAACAAGAGACCGTAAGCCTGCCGATACGTAGAAATCCCTAGGTGGCGGGAATGCGGCAATCAGCAATAGTAATAAGCACAGATGCTCGACAAACGGTGATACTTGAGTCTTTTTTGTTCCCAAGCCAGACGATTTGATAGAAAAGCACAGTTAACGGCCGCGCGGCGCTGTTGTGCATAAATGAGCCGATCCTTGCCTGCTATGCCAAACTTGCGAATCTTTCGCGCAATGGAAGGGCCGAAAGCTTTTCTGGTGCCGATTGTCGCCGTCAGTCTTTCGCTACTGGTGCGGGAACTGCTGGAGCATTTCGGCCAGTTTTATTATCTTCCCTTTGTACCTGCCGTCATGATCACGGCCATGCTGACGCACCGGCTGGCGACGGGGCTGGCCATCGGCCTGTCCATCGCGGCGAACGGCATGCTGGTCCAGCGCGAGGGTCTGGTCGATCTGACCACCAATGGCTTGCTGTTCATCGTGGTGTCCTGGTTCGTGGCCGAGATGTGCTGGCGCTTGCGGGCGTATCAGGAACGGGCCCAGGATCTTTCGGAGCGGCTCGCCTATCGCAACCAGATGCTGGATGCGATCCTGACCTCCGTTCCTGTCGTAACGGTCGATAGACAGGCGCGCATACGCTTCCTGACCGACCATGCCTGCACCGTTCTGGGCGTGTCGGCCGATGAGGCGATGGCCCGTCCCATGTCCGATTTCGTTGACGCCTACGACATGGGCGCGGCAAAGGGGGAGGCGGGCGATGACGTGGTCTGGACCGGCCGTCGTCCCGATGGACGCACCTATCCCCTCAGCATCCAGTTGGGGGTCATGCCTGCCAATCCTGACGGCGACTATGCCACTCTGTGCCTGACGGATCTGACCCAGGTCCATGCCGCAGATGCGCGGGCCAGGGAACTGCACACCCAGCTCAATCGTGTCTGGCGGTTGAACTCCCTGGGAGAGATGGCCGCGTCTCTGGCGCATGAACTGAACCAGCCGCTCAGCGCAGCTACCACCTATCTGCATGCCAGCCGCAATGCCGTGGAGAAGGCGGGTCCGATGGGGACGGCGGCTGTTTCCACCATCGATCTGGCCAAAGCCCAGTTGCTGCGGGCGGGGGCCATCATCCGGCGTATGCGCGAGCTTCTGGCCCATGAAAGCCGCAGCCTCGGCGTCGAACGTGTCGCCGCCATGATGGCCGACATGCAGGGTGTTCTGGGCATGATCCAGCGCAACGGCGGCGTTACGATCGACGTCGATATCGACGACCTGTCGGATCAGGTGCGCGTCGAGCGAATCCAGTTCCAGCAGGCGATGCTAAACCTGATCCGCAATGCGGTGGAGGCGCTGCAAGGGCGCCCGGACGGTCGGGTCCTGATTACCGGTCGGGCGCTCAGCCCCGATCTGTTCGAGCTACGCGTCGAAGACAACGGACTGGGGGTCGATGCGGCACAACTCGACATGATCTTCAGACCTCTCATGACGACCAAGAATTCCGGGATGGGGCTTGGCCTGTCGGTGACCCGGACCATCGTTGAAAGTCATGGCGGAACCCTGAGCGTGGATCGCAGCCCCATGGGAGGAGCCGCCTTTTCATTCAGTCTGATGCGGGAACGAGAGCTGGAGGAGGCGTGACAGATCATCCTGTATTCATCATCGACGACGACGATGCTGTGCGAGACTCCCTGCTGGCCCTGCTTAGGAGCGAGGGCGTCACGGCGCGCGGTTTCATCAGTGGAGCGGACTTCTTCAGTCGCTTGCCGGACGCAGCCTCGGCCTGCGTCGTGACCGATGTTCGCATGCCGGACATGGATGGGGCAGAGGTCGTCCGAAGACTGGGCGAGATCAAGGGCCATGCGTGGCCCGTCATCGTCATCACGGGCCACGCCGAAGTGCCCATGGCCGTTCAGTTGATGAAGGCCGGTGTGGTCGATTTCATTGAAAAGCCCTTCGATCCTCAGCGGCTGGTCGAGACGGTACGCGGATGCATCGGCTTTCTGACGGACCAGCGGCTCAAACGCGAACGCTCGGCGACGACAGAACTGCGGCGGGCCACCCTGACGAAGCGGGAAAGCGAGGTTTTTGAAGCCTTAGTAGAAGGCAAGTCTAATAAGGAGATCGCCATTAATCTGGAGATTAGCCCGCGGACCGTCGAAATCTTCCGCGCAAATGTAATGGCCAAGATGGGGGCCGAGAATCTGTCGTCGCTGGTCCGGATGAGCCTTGTGCGCATGACCTGAACCTAACTGTGCGGTCAGTTTGCCGGATTTCGGCACCTGCATTGCGCAAGCGTGCTTTGCGAAAACAGCGGCATCGAGCGCTCCCATCTGGCAGTCTGACGAAGAGACCGGAAGGGAGCGTGGCCCATTAGAACTGACGGTGCCGTTTCACGGAATGTCCATTATGCGCAACGATACGCATGACGGACCAAAGCGAAGAACAAGGGCCCCGCCCCGCGTACCGCCCGAAGCCAGCGCACAACGCGGGGTGAAAATTGGACCGCAGTCGGTTTTGGCGCGGCGGCCCTGACCGGGTCATGGACACGCTCGGCTGACGCCGACAGAACGACCAAGGTCACGCTGAGGCATTCCGAGCTCGCTGGGCTATTTTCCCTTTTGACTCCCATGAGGGAAGGACTAGATTGTTAGCTTAGTATAACAGCGTTAGGCTAACAATCATTTTGATCAGTGTTTTAGCTAGGCAGCTAACCGTCAGCTCGAGTTCAGTTATTTCGATCCTACGGGGAGCACCACACAAATCCAGCAGTTGCGTTCCTCACAGAGCGAGACGACCATGCAGATTATACGTTCGACAGATACAACGCACGTTCATCCCCTTGTTGTAAGCGACCTAGATCAGTTCAGCGAACCAACACAATCCGAGCTGCCACTTCCCCCTGCTGTCGGCCGACCAACCGCGCAGACTGCAGAATGGTTTGAGATCAGCCCTCGAGCCTGCTTCCTGGTGGACGCTTTAGGCCGTGTACAAGCCGCCAACTGGGAGGCGCGCCGCGTTCTCGCTGCCGGATCCTATCTGTCTGAATGCGGAGGGCGGCTGCGTTTTCACTGTGAGGCGAGCCAGCGGATTCTTTGCGCCGCGCTATCGGCGGTCTGCAAAGGCGGCAGGGACAGAGTTCAACGGCTACTTCGCGCAGATGATGCGGAATGGAGAATGATCTGGGTCGTACCTGTGGCAGACCGCGCGATGGCCTTCGTCGCCCTCGCCCAAAGTGACAGCGCATCCAAAGTCATCGACCAGCTAAGCGACGCGTTTGGCTTCACTCTCGCGGAGGCCAATGTGCTGAGGCTCATCTTGGAAGACGAGGCTCCGAAACAGGTCGCTGCCGGTCTGTCGATCTCCACCAACACTGTCCGCACCCATTTGCGCTCGATCTACAGCAAGATGAACGTTCGCGGGCTAGCACAAGCCATCCGGTTGGCATCCCGGTTGACGACGTCTTGAGGTCGAAGGAACTAGACGATGTCCGTGCACGTCAAACTCGAAGAAGAATTGAAGCGGGCTTGGCTCACCGTTCTCCCAGAGCCTCAAGCCACGACCGTCGCAGCAACCATCCTGCAACTGACGAAGCTTCGACCGGCCCTCGGTAGTTGAGATTGGATCATCGATATCCGCAAGCCCCACGAGCAGGCGACCTCCGAAGAGCTGGACACTATCGCGGCTGCATTCAACGCCGTAACGAGTGAACAAAGCTACACGATCTTTGTGAGCAACGATCCTTCAGCTCACGACCGTTGTGAACTCCTCGCCCAAAAGTTTCTGTACCGACGCCATCTCGTTGCGCAAAGCGCTGCCGACGCCAAGGCCCTGCTGCCTAAGATGATGCACAGCATTTGACGTGCCGTATCTCCACCCATCACGCACATTTGGCCAGGAGGCCCACGAGAGGCTGAGGAGATTAATTCGACTCCGTTGGTTGCCTGTGATGAACTTCATGGTGGAGAGTGAACGTCATGGCATCGACTAGGAAGCTGCTGCGCGAAGAGGCGGGGGTAAAGCTATACGAAGTTGGGGAGCCGAAGTCATACGGTCGGGCGAACGGCTGTCACTATCGCATATCCACCATGCGCCAGAACCAACCGCGCGTCTTGGCGGACCTAGCCGAAGCCGAAGATGCATTCGACCTTGAAGTCATCTCGTCACTCCTGGACCCTGTCGTCCAGAAAATGATGCGCCCGACAGAGCACTGAAGCTTGTGCAACTTCCACCGGATGTGGTCGAGCCCGAAGGCGATCGTGGTCATGGCCAATGACGGGCAATGCGACGTAGGCAAACCCCGCACCGGGCGGCGGCTATCGTGACTACCCCGCGCCGATCGTGCGCCATGGGTAATAGGCAAGCGAGGGGTGGGGGTTGTGGTAAGGTTGAGATGGTCCGCCGGCGTGCGGAGCGAGGCTGACGTGTTGAGACCGATCATCATTAAGCTGTCACCCGGTGCGTCTCTGGTCCTTCTGGACTGCCTAGAGCACGGCGTCATGTTCAGCGAAAATGAGATAGCCCGGGGCCACGCGCAATCGCGTCTTAGCGGCATGGAGGTCGTCTTTGATGTGACGGCTTGCGGCGAGGAGTGGTCGCCTGTCGTATGGCATCAGCAAAAGCAGCCTATTGGCTGGGTTCACCTTGACGGGCGTAGGTCCGAGGGACCCACCCGCCCATCCTCGACGTAGGTTTACTTCGCCCATCGCCTGACGAAGCACGCAACGCTTTCTGGCCGGCTTTGCGGGCAGCGAAGTGCGTCCCTCCCCCAACGCGATGCATCGACCTTTCTGAAGGCAGAATAGCACTCGCCAAGGCCGCGAAGTTGACAAGACACCACTAGTAAATCCATAGATGGCATCATCATGTGGAAATGCGCTATCCATTCGCGGAATACGCTTCACGCCGGACGCTTCGTCGGAGGCGTCTAGCCCCAAACTCACGTTGAGCGAAAGCTCAGAGTTTGGGGTCTGTTTTCGTTTGAAAACACTACGGTGTAGCGACCCTCGAATGGGTTGTTGCTCAGGCGTTCAGCCGAACACTTAAATCTCAATCATCCAGTCAGACGCGTCGACTTCAGTCGATCGTTTCGGCTGCGCGATTTCATGACCGAACCCGGAAGGTTGAAAATGACCAGCGTCAAGGCGAGAGCCGTTCGCAAGCCACGGCTACTGATGACGTCTCAGGATATGGAGACCATCGAGTCACTCATGGGGCACGCGTCGTGCTCCGGTGCGGCTGGAAGGCTGCTGGAGGAGGAGCTGTCACGAGCCGTGATCGTTAACGAGTCCTTTTCCGGGAGACCCTTCTGTCGCATTGGCAGCTGGGTCACGTATGAGGACCTCGGTTCAGGACAGGTACGAAACATCAAACTTGTCGCGCCTGTCGACGCCGATATCGACAAGCGCCAGGTTTCTGTACTCAGCCTTGTAGGGGCTTCGCTCCTCGGTTTGGTGGCTGACACCGAGTTTGCCTGGGCAGACGACAATGGCCGTCCGCATCGCTTGAAGGTTCTCCACATAGGAGACGAGCCTCATGCCGAACTTGAGTGACCTCAGCGTTCGGATCCTTGATGCTGCGGTCGCAGACGCGATTGCGGCCGCTCAGTGGGACCGTATCGACCTGCAAACCCGGCGTCCCGGCCAGGACCCCAAGGACCTCCTCCTCGCCAAGGCGGCAGAGCTCGCAATGTCGCCTATTGCCCGGGACCAACTGTTGTCGGCGGCTCTTGAACACGGCGTCGAGTCGTTTCATCCGGATCGCCCGCTGATCGACCTGGACTGCTGTTCTGGAGCGCGCAGTGTGATCATCGATCGCGTCTTTGCTCTCGGGCCGCACCAGCGATCAGAGACGGAAAGCGTCGTCTCTGCGATCGAGGCGCGTCACGCGCGACGCCTGTGCCAGGACGCTCGCTATGACCTTCTCGCTGAATGTCTGAGGCAGGATGCCATCCTCCAGGAAGAGCTCTGGAGCCATCCGGGTATCCCGGCCTCGGACGCTGTGAGGCTGACAATGCTGTGCTCGATCCCAAAGCTTCTCGAGCGCGCTGAAACGCTGTCTGGCGAAGGGCCTTGGCGTTTCGTGAACCGCTGGATCAATCGCCTTGCCGGGAGCGGTGCGTAATGAGAGGCCGACACAACATCGTAGGGTCCGAGGTCGGCCGTCCAAAGCCGCCATTCTACCCCGGGGGCCATTCGAGACTCCAAGTCGTCAGGCCTCACGCCAAGAAGCGCTGGATCATCTTGGCGTTGGTTCTCGCAAGCTGTCTCGGTCTGTTCGTCGTGGGGGTCGGCTGACGTCGCCTCCAACACTTAGCTTGTCGGTTAGCAATCTTTGCCGGTGTCGAAAGATACGGCCTCAACGCAGTGGTCCCGGAGTGACCACCAGCCTTCCCACTTGCATCGACGTCATCTTGGCCGGGTCGCCATTACGTCTCTGCACAGAGTTCGGAGTCCCTTTTGTCAGTCATTCGCTTTGCCCCGCTCGCAGCGAGTCTCGCCGCAATGCTTTTGGTCATGCCGGCGCTTCCTGAACCTTGGGCATGGGCAGTGTGCGGCTTGGCCGCGACCCTGTCTGCGCTGGGAGTTTACGACCTGACTCAGCCTGCGCATTCTGTCCGACGCAACTACCCGATAGTGGGTCGGCTTCGCTGGCTCTTTGAGGAAATCCGCCCTCTCATCAGACAGTACCTGTTCGAGGACGAGCACGAAGAAACTCCGTTCTCCCGAAGCCAGCGCTCTCTTGTGTACGCGCGCGCTAAGAATGAGGTCAGCGATCGTCCGTTCGGCACCCTTTTGAATGTGTACGAGAACGGCTACGAATTCATAGCGCACTCGACAAGACCCGTTCCCGCAGCAGATCCCGGCACCTTCAGAATTCTGATCGGCGGCGAAGAATGCCGACACCCTTACTCAGCCTCAATTTTCAATATTTCGGCGATGAGCTTCGGCGCTTTGAGCGCTAATGCCATCCGCGCGCTAAACAAAGGCGCAAAGCTCGGTGATTTCGCTCACGACACGGGCGAAGGCTCCATTAGCCCCTACCACCGTGAACACGGGGGAGACCTCATCTGGGAGATAGGGAGCGGCTACTTCGGATGCCGCGACAATGACGGTAAGTTCGATCCGCACCGCTTCGCTGAACAAGCTGCTGATCCCCAGATTCGGATGATCGAGTTGAAGATCAGCCAAGGGGCGAAGCCGGGGAAAGGCGGGATACTGCCGGGAGAGAAGGTCACGCCCGAAATCGCTCTCACTCGGGGTATTCCGGTCGGCAAGGATTGTATTTCTCCGTCCTCACATTCAGCGTTCAGCACGCCACTTGAGCTCGCACATTTTATCGCGCGGTTGCGCGATTTGTCGGGCGGCAAGCCTGTGGGATTTAAGCTGTGCGTGGGTCAACCTTGGGAGTTTATGGGTATCGTGAAAGCGATGCTCGAGACGGGGATTTATCCGGACTACATCGTCGTTGACGGTGCCGAAGGAGGAACGGGGGCGGCCCCACTCGAATTTTCGGACCATCTCGGGATGCCGCTCCGCGAGAGCCTGCTTTTTGTGCATAACACCCTTGTGGGAGCAGGCATTCGCGACCGCATTAGGGTGGGTGCCGCCGGCAAAATCGTCAGCGCATTCGATATCGCTACGATCATGGCCCTCGGCGCGGACTGGACTAATGCAGGGCGCGGTTTCATGTTCGCCATCGGTTGCATACAATCCCTGTCGTGCCACACGAACCAGTGTCCTAGCGGCGTAGCCACGCAAGATCCGATACGACAAAGAGCGCTCGTGGTAGGCGACAAGGCCGATCGTGTTTACAGCTTTCACCGAAACACGTTGCTGGCGTTATCCGAGATGATCGCCGCAGCTGGGCTGGATCATCCGAGCAGGCTTGGCCCGCATCATCTCGTTCGGCGCGTCAGTCTGACCGAGATTAGATTGTTCTCGCAGCTGCATATGTTTCTCGAAAAGGGCGAACTATTAACGGGCAACTCTGACCGAGACTTCTATGGCCAGGCTTGGAGCCTCGCCAGAGCGGACAGCTTTGACACTGCGCCTTAGCGCTGATCGTGTTCCTCGTCCTGAGGGCTTTGGCGACTATCCCGATCTGAATAGTACTCTGCCGGCCCTGGCAATAGGATCAGTCCTGACAGACAGGCGTCCAAAGCGCTCAAAATGGCGTCGTCGCGTCGCGTTCAGACAGGACAGACGTCATGGCCTCAACGAGCTCCCCAATCGCTCCTCCGCTCTCCCATGCATAGACGGACAGGCAAAGTGAAGTCTCTCCGGTGAACAGGGGGCTGGCCCTCACAGAATGGGCGCGGGTGACGCTGACGGGCATCATACGGTTCGAGGACGCCGGAGTCCGGTCGCCAGATGTTCTGCTGGTGTACCCCGATGAAGCTGACCCTGCGGCCGGGTTCATATCAGTATTGTCCAGGGAGGGAGCCGCCTTGATCGGTCTCCGGCTCGGGACGACGATTTGGTGGCCCGGTCGGGACGGCACCATCAACCCGATGTCCGTCGCTCGCGTCACGCCTCCTGTCGGTCTCCGATTCTAGCCGAGCACTTTTGCTGGCCCCTCCCCCTCGGCACCGGTGATCATGTGACGCGAGATCGTAACCTCGTCGCGGTGCGCACCGAATGACGACGAAACGCTCGAACAAAATGGTTTCGAGACCTCCCGAGGATCATGCTGTCGGTTTAGAAAGAATGCTCACGGTGGTCCTCGGAACTTCGTCTTAGGGGAACCCCGGAGGCGCGCAGGCCGCTCTGCCGCGATAAGGGATATCGATGCGAGCTTTTCAGCCCCCTGAAACAGCGCCCTCAGCCTTGATCCGCCCCGCCTCTCCCTGGATGGCGTTCGCGGCGGCGGTGATCGTTGCTATGGCCGGCGCGGGTTTGCGCGCCGGACTGGGCGAGCGTATCGGCGATCACGGAGCCTTCCTGGTCTTCGTGCCGGCCGTCGTGGTCGGCGCCGCCATGGGCGGCTGGCTGCTGGGATTTGCGGCGACCCTGATCGGCCTCGGCGGGGGCCTGCTGCTTTCACCTCTGAGCCCGGCACTGTGGATTGAGGCTTTCCTGTTCGTCGGCGTGGCGGCTTCGGTGACGTTGGGCGGCGAATGGTTCCAGCGGGCGCATCGCGAGCTCTCATCCCGCGAGACCCATCTCCGGCTCATCCTGAACACCATCCCGGACGCCATGATCCTGATCGACGACGGCGGCCGGATCCGTGCCTTCAGCCCGACGGCCGAGCGACTTTTCGGCTGGTCCCTGGACGAAGTTATTGGCCAGAACGTGAGCGCCCTCATGCCCTCGCCGCACAGAGAAGCGCATGACGGCTACCTGCATCGATACTACAGAACAGGCGAGCGCCGCATCATCGGCCTCGGTCGGATCGTCGTTGGTCAACGCAAGGACGGCTCCACATTTCCGATGGAGTTGGCCGTGGGCGAGATGCGGACGGCCGACGGCCGCTTCTTCACGGGCTTCGTTCGCGACCTGACCGAACGCCAGCAGGCCGAAACCCGGATGCAAGAACTGCAGAGCGATCTCGTGCGGGTGTCCCGGCTGACCGCGCTCGGCGAAATGGCGTCGGCCTTGGCTCACGAGCTGAACCAGCCGCTGACGGCCATTTCCAACTATCTGAAAGGCTCGACACGGCTGATGGCCTCGAAAGGACTGGGCGATGAGCGGATCGCCAGTGCTCTCGAACACGCGGCCGAACAGACGATGCGCGCGGGGGTCATCATCCGGCGGCTGCGCGAGTTCGTTTCGCGCGGCGAGACCGAACGTCGGATTGAGGACCTTCCGAAGCTCATCGAGGAGGCCAGCGCCCTTGCGCTCGTCGGCGCGCGCGAACACGGCGTTCGGGTTCGGTTCGAGATCGACCCTGCGGCCGATCGGGTGCTGGCTGACAAGGTCCAGATTCAACAGGTTCTGCTTAACCTGATCCGCAACGGGATGGACGCCATGGAAGACGCGCCGGTGCGGGACCTGGTGATCGGCGCGGTGCCTGTAAACGCCGATCTGATCCAGGTCTCGGTGTCGGACACCGGGGCCGGCGTGGCAGCAGATTTCGTGGAGCAGCTATTCCAGCCTTTTGTGACCAGCAAACGGACGGGAATGGGCGTGGGCCTGTCAATTTCGCGCACCATCGTCGAGTCTCACGGTGGGCGAATCTGGTTCGAGGAGAACCCTGCCGGCGGTGCAGTTTTCATTTTCACGCTCCAGCGCGGACGTCTGGAAGAGGAGGCAAACGGTGACGACTGACGCCATTATCCACGTCATCGATGACGACGCAGCCGTGCGCGATTCCCTGGCCTTCCTCCTGGAGACGGCCGACCTGACGGCGCGGACCTATGAGTCCGCGATCGACTTCCTCGCGGAACCTGAGCGCCCGGCGGGTTGTATCGTGACCGATGTCCGCATGCCGGACATGACCGGCATCGAACTGGCCCGTCGGCTGCGCGACAGCGGATCGGTCGAGCCTGTCATCGTGATCACCGGCCATGCAGACGTGCCCATGGCCATTGAGGCCATGCGCGCGGGTGTTGTCGATTTTATCGAAAAACCGTTCGATGACGAAGTACTCCTCGCATCGATACATCGCGTGCTCGACCAGTCCAGAAAGGCGACGTCCGCAGACGCGGAGCGCCGGGCTATCGCCGTCCGGCTAGACACCTTATCCCCTCGCGAGCGCGATATCGTCGATGGGCTCGTCAAAGGACATGCCAACAAGGTCATAGCGTTCGATCTCGGAATTAGCCCGCGCACCGTCGAGGTCTATCGCGCCAACGCCATGACCAAGATGCACGCTGGCAGTCTGTCGGAGCTGGTAAGGATGGTCATGACAACGGGGTCTTTCCCAGACTAGCTTGGCTACGCCGCGCTCGACATGACCCTGGATTCTCGTACGCCGTCAGGAGCGGCATCGACGGTGTGTTTCCGGGAGAGCCGAGAGGAGCAACTCCTTGGTGGTCTGGCGTTTCGACGCTCGAGAAGGCCTGCGTCAAAGCCCATGCGCGCTGTTCGGTATGTGCGGATCGCGCTCAACCTACCGACTTGTCGTCGACGGAGCCTGTATCTCCGTCGTCCGCCCGGACGAAGGACAGATTGCCGTCGGGTTCGATGAAACCCCATTGAACCTGCTCGACGGACAAAATGCCTGCCTCGTGCATCTACGACAGGATTTCATCGGGTCGAATCGTTGCGAATCAAAGTGCAAACGCGGCGCCTCACACCAATAGGGCTAGTCCTCTCGCAGGTATTCGAACCGGTTGAGGGACATTTCCAACGAGGGCGAAATAATCTTCAATTCTTGGAGATTCCGTTCCGAGAGCAGCGCGAGCACATGCTCTCCCCTGGAAGTCAGCCGGACGTGCACAACACGCCGGTCGGTCGAGCCCGTTTCGCGAGCTACCAGCTCAGCGGCAACCAAGCGATCAACCAATCCAGCCGCACTGTGCGACTGCAGTAACAGACGGTTGGCCAGGTCGCCAATCGTGATGGCTCCAGAGTAGCTTTGGGCCTTGATCGCAAGAAGAGCCTGATGCTGTTGCGAGGTCAGTCCCGCAGCTTTGGCTCCCTTTTCCGCGAAAGCCAGATACTGGCGGACCGACTGCCGAAAACGCGCCAGGGCTTCGAAGTCTGCCTGCGTCAAAGCGACCGTCACTGGACACCGCGCCCGTCAAACCCCACCTCTTCGCCAGGAGGTTTGGCGCATTGCTGCGGTTGATCGGCATGAAAGTCAGGCACGATACCTAGAGTTTCCGATTCCGGGCCACCACAGACCACCCCAGGAGCCCGAGCCCGGCCGGGATGGCGACCGCTGCCGCCGCCATCGCGAGCGATGTGTGCGTAAGGCTGCCGAAGACGAGCAGAAATATCCCCGCGAACAGGACAAGCATGCCGCCCGCCGCGCCGATCAACACGCCTTTCACACCCTGTGTCCCGCCGCCGACCGGTCAAACCGGGCAGAACCGTCAAATGGAAAGTAGAGGCGGGTCCCGACGACGGCATGCCCCCGATCCTCAACGGAAAGGTGGACGCCTTGTCCGCACTCGGCGAGCCGCGCCGCCAAGGTCCGGGCGGCAGTCTCGGCTGCGCCTCCGGATCGATATACCAAGGTTTCAAAACGCTGACCGCAGTCGAGGAGCCAGCAGTCGCCTTCAAAACGAACGGCGAGCAGCAGATCCTCATCGAAATTCGCACGAACATCGGGTGGGTGCCCTGAGGCAAGCATTACGACCTCCTGCACAAAATTTATATCGTATTGCGATATAAAACACGAATTTCGATGCTTGTGAAGTAGCCAATCCGTTCAACCCGGCTGGCCTTGGTCGTTCTCCAGAGGTCGACCGGGATAGATCACATGATGGGGCTTCAGCGGTCGGGCGCCGGGTGTTGGCGTCGCACTGACGGTCTTTCCGATCGCCATCAGATGCGCGACGGTCTCTCCCCTGAACAGCAAGTAATCAGTGATGATGCGCCGATGACAGCGCCACCACACGGCTTCGGAACACATCAAGGCGACACGCTGCTCACGACCGAGTTCGATCAACGTGTTGAAGGCGTCGCCGAACGCCGGGCCGAGAGCGTAATCGGCGTAGTTGTGGAAACTCTGTACCCGCCACAGACCATTCAGGGCCGGATCGACCTCAAGCTGCTTGGGACGACGTCCGCCAAGCTCTGGAAAATGTCGGTAGGCGATCTGGATCAACGCCAGATCGTCAGGCAGCCGGTCAATGTTGAAGATCGGATTGTTGCGAGAACGCGGAAACGAGCGAACATCCACAAGCAGATCGACGCGTGCCTGACGGAGCATCTCCAGAAACTCCTCGAGACCGCGCTTGGAGTGACCAATGGTGGTGAAGCCAGTCGCCATCAGTCGCTCTCCATCAGAGCCTTCCAGGGCTCGCATCGAACCACGCCTCGCCCGCCGCAATGGCTGCAGAGACTCCCGCAGAGCACCTCGTCGGGGACAGGTGTTTGGCCGCCGCCTGGTGAATGGCGACGGCACACGAGAAGGCTAATCGGGGAATGCCGAAGCTCGGTGAAGCCAGCATTGCCCATTGTGACGATCCCAATCGAACAACGACGAGAAACACTCCGGGTTGCCAGAGATCGGCAAGGCGAAAAGGAAGGCTACGCCGAAGATCGGGATGCAGCTGCGACGGACGCATCAATACAAGAGCGGGCGCCAGTCGTACCCCACGCCGCGGGTTCGAGGTGTGTGCGGGGGTCTCAGACCTCCGGGATTCCCCTTAGGGCGAAGACCCGAATGCCGCGCGCCCCGCGAGCCACTTATACCGACGACATCTTCAAGACGCCGCCGCAGCGGCCCGGAGCCTCTCCGGTTCAGCAGGAACTAAGGCCATGACCGCCCCCCTCGTCGATCTCTCGATCCACCACCGGCCCAAAGGCCTGTCCGACACGGTGGCTTTTGGCTTCACCAAGCTGCTCCGCTTCTGCGCCGACACCTTCTTCGCCAAGCGCTACGGCCACCGAGCCGTCGTTCTGGAGACCGTCGCTGCGGTGCCGGGGATGGTCGGCGCCACGATCAACCACCTGAGTTGCCTGCGCCGGATGTGCGACGACAAGGGGTGGATCAAGACCCTGATGGACGAGGCCGAGAACGAGCGCATGCATCTGATGACCTTCATCGAGATCTCGCAGCCGACCCTGTTCGAGCGTTTCGTCATCGTCTCGGTGCAGTGGGTCTTCTATCTGTTCTTCTTCGGGCTCTATCTCGTGTCCTCCAAGACGGCCCACCGCGTCGTCGGGTATTTCGAGGAGGAGGCGGTGACCAGCTACACTCACTATCTCGCCGAAATCGACGAAGGCCGCAGTCCTAACGTGCCGGCGCCGGAGATCGCGAAACGCTACTGGGGCCTCGCCGACGACGCCACGCTGCGGGATGTGGTGCTGGTCGTGCGGGCCGACGAGGCGCATCATCGCGACGTCAACCACGGCTATGCCAACGAACTGGCGGGGCTGCCGATCCAGGCCGTCGCGCCCTGTCCGCCCCACGTGGCGCTTGAGCCCACCTGGAAGCACGCGGCATGATGTCGCCAGCCTCGCCTCCGCCCGACGCGGGAGCGTCGGGCGAACGCCCGTCTCTGATAATCGCGCCGAACCGTGCTCCGCCGGCCTACCCGCCCCTGAGCACGTTCTCGACCGGCTTGGCCTGCAAATGCCCCCGTTGCGGCAAGGGCGATCTGCTTCAAGGGTTCCTGACCATCCGCGCCGCATGCCCGGCCTGTGGTCTGGATTACGGGTTCGCGGACCCGGCGGACGGGCCGGCGTTCTTCGGTATGAGCGCGGTGGGGGTCGTTGGCATGGGCTTATTCATGTGGTTCGAGTTCGGCGTGCATCCTCCGATCTGGGTGCACATGGTCGTGACCATGCCACTGCTCTTCGTCGCCTGCCTCGCAGTTCTTCGCCCGCTCAAGGGCTGGATGGTCAGCGAGCAGTTCGTGCATAAGGCCGCTCCGCCGGAGTGGGAAAGCGTCGGCAAACACGGTGAAGGTTCGAGGTGGCGGTGACCCCGGTGGCGGCTCATCAAACCGGCGCGACCGCACGCAAACGGGAGTGTCTCGACGAGAGCGGGATCACTGCTCTCGTCGCGGCCTTTTACTCCCGCGCGCGAGCCGACGACATGATTGGCCCAGTGTTCGCGGCGGTCGTCCCCGATTGGGATGCGCACCTGGCCCGCCTCGTCGACTTCTGGTCTTCGGTGATGCTCACAACAGGACGCTACAAGGGCAATCCGTTTGCGGCGCATCGGAGCCTGCCGATCCGCGGAGAGATGTTCGATCGTTGGCTCGCCCTTTGGAGAACCACAGCGGATGAACTGTTTGAGACCGGGCCCGCACAACAACTGACCGAAAAGGCAGAGCGGATCGCCGCCAGCCTTAGTGACGGCCTTCTGTTTCCAGCCTGTCTCAACTCCTCTCGGCCAGTTCAGAGCCGCAGAGAGGGAAGACCCTTCTCCTCGGAATAGTCTTCATGAAAATGGCCCGGTTGTTAGCGGAGAAAGCGGACGTTCCAAACCGCCGCCTTGATTCAGGTTCGGACCTTCAGAACCGCTATCTAATGCCAACTAGGCAGTTGAACAGCCGTGATGCGCCTCGTTGGCAAAATAAAAGCAAAAAGGCAAAAACTGGTCCGTGCTCTGATGATCAGTGAGCCGCAAATGCCCTGCGGCTGGAGCGGGCGGCGGGAATCGAACCCGCACGAAAAGCTTGGGAAGCTTTCAGGCTACCACTACATCACGCCCGCGCTGCCGAAGCCTTAGGCGGTTAGGGCACCAAGCTCAAGACGGGGTGGGCGCGGCGCGTGCCACCCCGTCGTCGTTTCTAGTCGGCCTGATGGACGACCACGCCATCCACGACCGTCAGGGTCGCCTTGCCCTTGGGGATGTCGGCGGCGGGGGCGGTCATCAGGTCGACGTCGAAGGCGGTCAGGTCGGCGCGCTTGCCGATCTCGATGGTGCCCAGATCGTCTTCCTGGAAGCTGGCATGGGCGGGCCAGAGGGTGAACATCTTGAGCGCCGTCATGCGGTCGACCGCCTCGCCCGGACGCCAGTCGGGGCCCTGGAAGCCCTCCAGATCGCGGCGGGTGACGGCGGCGTAGAATTCGATCAGGGGTGAACCGCGCTCGACCGGGGCGTCCGAGCCACCGACGACGATGACGCCACGATCGACCAGGCTGTGCCACGCATAGGCCCCGTCGAGACGAGCGTCGC
Organism: Brevundimonas sp.; assembly: GCF_041648055.1. Classification (GTDB taxonomy): domain Bacteria; phylum Pseudomonadota; class Alphaproteobacteria; order Caulobacterales; family Caulobacteraceae; genus Brevundimonas. Next base: position 316,780 of record NZ_JBAZPS010000002.1, on the reverse strand, counting down.
CCAGGCGGGCCGGGGCGAAATGCAGGTCGCCGATGGCGTGGCTGGGCTGCATGGAAGCGATGATCGGCAGATCCACGAAGTCCTGATAGTCGGCCGGGCGCAGGATCTGGGCATGTTCGATGCGCCAGCGCACATCGGCTCCGTCGGGGCGTTCGGACGCAGGCACCGCCGCCAGGGCCTGCGCATACCAGTCGGCCACGGAAGCATTGCCGCGATCGCCGATGGCGTGGGTCGCGACCTGGATGCCGCCCTTCAGCGCCGCCTCATACAGGGGCACGATCTCGGCTTCGGTGATCTGCATCAGGCCGGTGGTGTCGGGCCGGTCGGCATAGGGTTCGAACAGGGCCGCGCCGCGCGAGCCGAGGGCGCCGTCGGCATAGTATTTGATGGCGCGGGTCACGACTCGCTCGTCCGCCACGCTACGCGGGCCGCCCGCGATCAGGGCGGCGGCACCGTCGGGGGTGACGCTGTTGTAGACGCGCAAGGGGGCCTCGCCCGCCTCGGCCATCTCTTCCAGCAGGGGGATGTCGCGCCATGGGGCGCTCATGAAATGGATGCCGGTCCAGCCATATTGAGCCTCGACGCGGAACCCGGCGCGGTAGGCCTCGCGCAGGGCAGCGGGGTCGGCCTGAGGCATCAGCTGGGCCACCAGCTGTTCGGCTGCATCGACCAGCAGGCCGGTCGGCTGACCGTCGGGACTTTTCAGGATTTCACCCCCGGCAGGTGCCTGGGTCGAGGCGGTGATACCCGCAGCAGTCAGGGCCGCGGTCGAGGCGACCACGGCATGGCCATCGGCGCGGCCCAGCAGGACGACACGCCCGGGTGCAGCGGCATCCAGATCGGCGGCGGTCAGGAAGCGCGCCTCCGGCCAGCGGGTCTCGATCCAGCCACGCCCCACGATGGGGCCATCGGGATGGGCCTGAGCCCAGGCGGTCAGCTTGGCCATGGCATCGGCGACCGAGGTCGACCCCTCGAGGTTCAGGGTCAGCTCGCGCCAGCCGATGCCGTCCAGATGGGCGTGGCCGTCGGTGAAGCCGGGAAACAGGGCCGCGCCCTTGAGGTCGATCAGGGTCAGGCCGTCGCCCGTCGGGGCCTCGGCGAAGGAGCCGACATAGTAGATGCGGCCGTCGCGGACCTGAACCACCTCGGCGGTCGGGGCGGCCTCTACGCCCGTATAGATGGGTCCGCCCCGGATCAGCAGGTCCTGGGCATGGGCCGTGGTGGCGGCCCCGGAGAGCAGCAGGGCGAGGACGAGGCGGCGGATCATGCGGCAGACTCCTGAACAGCAGCCAAGGCCGTGCGACACGACGGCAAAGAGGTCAAGGCGACAAAAACACAGTCCACTGAGTCCACTCAGTCCACTTCGCCCGGCCTACGCCTCCGAGGAGAGGATTGTGCCACGAGGATGCGTCAGAAACGGTCGCGCTGGCGATCGGGCTCATGCTTCCCATCTGACGGCGATGAAACTGTTCACCATCGGATATGAGGGCGAGCCGCAGGCCGCCGTGATCGACCGGCTGAAGGCTGCGGGTGTCGAGGTTCTGGTGGATGTCCGCGCCGTAGCGGCCTCGCGCCGGGCGGGCTTTTCGAAGACCATCCTGGGCAACAGCCTGCGAGAGGCCGGGATCGACTATCTACACCTGCGCCCGCTGGGTACGCCCAAGGCGGGTCGCGAGGCGGCGAAGAAGGGCCGGATCGGAGAGATGCGCGACATCTTCGCGGGCCACATGAGCGAGCCTGCATCGGAAGCCGCCTTCCAGCAGTTGCGGGCTCTGGCGGGCGAAAAGCGGGCGGCTCTGCTGTGTTTCGAGGCTGACCATGCGGGCTGCCACCGGGCCGTCCTGGCCGAACGGCTGGCGAGCGAGGACGGGTTCGAGGTGGTGAACCTCTAATAGTTCTCCCTCCCCATGAAGGGGAGGGAGAAGATTTACGCCGCGGCCTTCCTGCCTTCGAAATTGCCGTAGAAGGTCTCGCCCCTGGCGGCCATGTCGCGCAGCAGTTGGGGCGGGGTAAAGCGGTCGCCGTACTGAGCGGCGTATTTGTCCGCCTGTTCGACGAAGGCCTTCAGGCCGATCTGGTCGATGTAGGTGATCGGGCCGCCGGTCCAGGGCGCGAAGCCCCAGGCCAGGATGGCACCGACATCGGCTTCGCGCGGATCGTCGATGACGCCCTCTTCCCAGCATTTGGCGACCTCGACGGCCTGACGATACAGCAGGCGGCGCTTCTGATCCTCGACCATTTCGGGTGTCGAATCGTTGATCGTCACCGGAGCCAGGTCGGACAGGCCCTTCCACAGCGTCTTGGGCTTGGTGTCGTAGTCGTAGAAGCCCTTGCCGTTCTTGCGACCGTAACGGCCCATATCCTCGACCATGGTGCGAACGATCTCCGCGCCCTGAAGCGGGACGTATTTGTCGCCCAGATCGATGGCCGTCTGTTTGGCGACCTTGACCGACAGGTCCAGGGCCACGTCGTCGTGCATTTCCAACGGACCGCGCGGCATGCCGGTCATGCGGCCGATATTGTCGATCAGGGCGGGGGCATAACCCTCCTGCAGCATGGCCAGGCCCTCTGCGACGTAGGTGGCGAAGCAGCGCGAGGTGTAGAAGCCGCGGCCGTCGTTGACGACGATCGGGGTCTTCTTGATCTTCAGGATGTAGTCCAGCGACTTGGCGATGGCTGCCTCGCCGGTCTTCTCGCCCAGAATGATCTCGACCAGCATCATCTTGTCGACGGGCGAGAAGAAGTGAATGCCGATGAAGTCCTCGGGGCGGACCGAGGCCTCGGCGAGGCCGGTGATCGGCAGGGTCGAGGTGTTGGAGCCGAAGATGGCACCGGGCGCCAGCTGGGCCTCGGCACGCTTCGTCACTTCGGCCTTGATCTCGCGGTTCTCGAACACGGCCTCGATAACCAGGTCCGAGCCCTTGATGTGATCATAGTCGGTGGTGGCGGTGACAGAGGCCAGCAGGGCGTCAAACTTGTCCTGGGTGATCTGGCCGCGCGACAAGCGCTTCTTCAGCAGTTCCTCGACATGGGCCTTGCCCTTGTCGGCGGCCTCCTGGGTCTGATCAATCAGGATGGTTTCGATGCCGGCCAGGGCCTGCACATAGGCGATACCCGCGCCCATCATGCCGGCACCCAGGACCGTGACCTTCTTGGGGTCCGACTTGGGCACGCCGGCGGGGCGGACGGCCCCCTTGTCCAGTTCCTGTTTCGACAGGAACAGCGAGCGGATCATGCCTTGGGCCTGGGGCGTCATCAGGGTCTTGATGAAGTAGCGGGTCTCGATGCGCAGGGCTGCGTCCATCGGCACCTGCATACCCTCATAGACGGCGCTCATCAGGTTGGTGGCGGCGGGATAGTTGCCGTAGGTCTGCTTGCGGATCATCGCATTGCCGACGATGAAATTCTGGACGCCGACGGGGTGGTAGGGACCACCACCGGGCAGTTTGAAGGACTTGTCGTCCCACGGCTGGACGGCCTTGCCGCCGCCGTTGATCCAGGCCTTGGCGGCCTCCACTTCGGTGCCGACGGGGACGACTTCATGGATGAAGCCCGCGCCCTTGGCGTCGTTGGGGCGGAAGGACTTGCCTTCGGTCATGGCCATCATCGCCGCCTGGACGCCGATCAGGCGTGGCAGGCGCTGGGTGCCGCCACCACCGGGGAACAGGCCGACCTTGATCTCGGGCAGGCCGAGCTGAATCTTCGGGCTGTCGCCGACGACGCGGTAATGACAGGCCAGGGTCAGTTCCAGACCGCCGCCCAGCGCCAGGCCATTGATCGCGGCCGCCACGGGCTTGCCGCAGGTTTCCAGCGCGCGCAGGGCCCCGTTCAGCTTCCAGCCGGCGTCATAGGCCTCTTGAAGCGAGCCGCCCGCCAGCATGCCGCCGGCCATGTCGCCCAGGTCCGCACCGGCGCAGAAGCCGGAGGCCTTGCCCGAGGTCAGGACCACGCCCTTGATGGCGTCGTCGGTCTTGACCCGCTCGACCCACTCCGGGATTTCCTTCATCACGCCACTGGTCAGGGTGTTCATCGACCGTCCGGGAACGTCGAAGGTGATCAGGGCGATGCCGTCGGCGTCGACGTCGATCTTGAAGTTTTCCATGGTCTCTCTTCCTTATTCCTCCCCCACCGGGGGAGGGGGACCGCGAAGCGGTGGAGGGGGCCCACCGCAGCCACTGGCGTTAGGGGCCAGCCCCCTCAGTCAGCTTCGCTGACAGCTCCCCCGACGGGGGAGCAATGGATCACACCCGCTCGATCACCGTGGCGGTGCCCATGCCGCCGCCGATGCACAGGGTGATCAGGGCGGTCGACTTGTCGGACCGCTCCAGCTCGTCCAGGGCAATGCCGGTGATCATGGCCCCCGTGGCCCCCAGCGGGTGGCCCATGGAGATGCCGCCGCCGTTCACATTGATCTTGTCATGCGGGATATCCAGCGCCTGCATGTAGCGCAGGACCACGGCGGCGAAGGCCTCGTTCAGCTCCCATACGTCGATGTCGGCGGTGGTCATGCCCAGCTTGCCCAGCAGCTTCTTCGTCACGAACTCCGGACCGGTCAGCATGATGGAAGGCTCGGAGCCGATCGAGGCGGCCCCGACGATGCGGGCGCGGGGGTTGAGGCCCAGGGCCTTGCCCGCTTCCAGGCTGCCGATCAGGACGCCGGCCGAGCCGTCGACGATGCCCGACGAATTGCCGGGGGTGTGGACGTGGTTGACGCGCTCGACCTCGGGGTAGCGCTGGTTGATCACGGCGTCGAACGCCATTTCGCCCATGGCGGCGAACGACGGGTTCAGTGCACCCAGGGTCTGCATGTCGGTGTTGGGACGGATGGTCTCGTCGCGGTCCAGGCGGACCAGACCCAGCTGGTCGCGCACCGGAACCACCGATTTCGAGAACCGGCCCTCGGCCCAGCTGCGGGCCGAACGTTTGTGGCTCTCGACCGAATAGGCATCCACGTCGTCGCGTGAGAGGCCGTACTTCGAGGCGATCATGTCGGCCGAGACGCCCTGGGGCACAAAATAGGTCGAGAAGGCGCTGGACGGATCGACCGGCCAGGCCCCGCCATCACTGCCCATGGGCACGCGGCTCATGGCCTCGACACCGCCGCCGACGGCGAAGTCGGCCTCGCCGGCCTTCACCTTGGCCGCCGCCATGTTTACGGCTTCCAGGCCCGAGGCGCAGAAGCGGTTGATCTGCACGCCCGCCACCGTCTGGGCCCAGCCGGCGTTCAGCACGGCGGTGCGGGCGATATCCGCCCCCTGCTCGCCCACCGGCGAGACGCAGCCGAGGATGACGTCGTCAACCTTGGTGGTGTCCAGCCCGTTGCGGTCGCGCAGGGCCTCCAGCACCTGGGTGGCCAGCGACAGGGCCGTGATCTCGTGCAGAGACCCGTCCTTCTTGCCCTTGCCGCGCGGGGTGCGGACGGCGTCGTAGATATAGGCTTCGGTCATGGAGAGGTGTCTCTCTTTTTGGGTCCCTATCGCTTGGCGCGCGGCGCCACGCTGCTTGAGGGACGTCTGCAATTAGAACGCGCTGGGACAAAAGCCCTACGTTTACGTCAACGTCAAGTTAGAAGCCGGATGCAAGCCTATTTTCCGGTGAAGATATTGGCCTTCACAGGCCTATGCGGGCCTATGGCACACGGCCTCGACGTTGATGCCATCAGGGTCGAGGACGAAGGCGGCATAGTAGTTGGGGCCGTACTGTGTGCGAAGGCCGGGGGCACCGTGGTCGATACCACCCGCCATCAATGCGGCCTGATGGAAAGCCTCGACCTGCAGGCGGCTTTCTGCGCGAAAGGCGATGTGGTTGGATTGGGCGGGCCGGTCCTTGTCGGCGATCACAAAGTCCGGCTCTTCGATACCGAACAGCACGACGGAAGCGTCGCCGTCCCTCTCCTCGGCCAGGATGCGATAGCCGAGCGGCGCGAGAGCGGCGGCATAGAACGCGCGGGAACGCGCGATGTCGGCGACGTCGAATGCGACATGGTCGATCATGGATGAAGCCTCCTTGCCGATCCAAACGCAGGATCGGCCCGAAGGTGTCAGCCGACGTAGCCCGCCTGCATCAGCTCGGCGATGTGCACGATGGCGACCGGGCGTTCGTCCTCGACGATCAGAAGCGTGGCGATCTTGTTCTGGGTCATCAGGTCGATGGCATCGCTCATGCGGGCGCTGGGGTCGATGACCTTGGGGCGGGGGCTCATGACGTCTGCGGCGGTCAGGCCGCTCAGATCGCCCCGCGCAAAGGCCCGGCGCACGTCGCCGTCTGTCACGATCCCCGCCAGGGTGCCGTCGTCATTGACCACGGCGGCCGCGCCCTTGCGACCTTCGGTAATGGCCGAGACGACATCGGCGAAACTGGCATTCATCGAGACTGTGGCTGGTGCAGGCGGCCGGTCGCCCATCCAGTCGCGCACGCTCTGCAGGCTCATGCCCAGCTTGCCGCCGGGGTGGTGCAGGCCGAAATCCTCGGCGGTGAAGCCGCGCCGCTCGGTCAGGACCATGGCCAGGGCGTCGCCCATGGCCAGGGTCATGAGGGTCGAGGTGGTGGGGGCCAGGCCGTCGGGATGGGCCTCGGGCGCATTGGGCAGGGTCAGGCAGACGGCGGACATGCGGGCCAGAAAGCTGTTCGGCCTCTGGGTGATGCCGATGACCGGAATGCCTTCGCGTTGGCAGTAGATCAGCGGATCGCGCAGTTCACGGCTTTCGCCAGAGTTGGAGATGGCCAGCAGGGTCACGTCCTTGCGCAGCATGCCCAGATCGCCGTGGCTCATCTCTGCTGGGTGCACGAAGAAGGCGTTGGTGCCGGTCGATGCCAGAGTTGCGGCGATCTTGCCCCCGATATGGCCGGACTTGCCCATGCCGGTGACCACCAGATAGCCGGGGCGCGACAGGATGATCTCGACCGCCCGGGCTAGGCTGTCGTCGATCGCCCCCTCCAGTTGCCGGAGGGCGGAGATGTTCAGGGCGATGACCTCCCGCGCACGGGCGACCATGGCGGCGGGATCGGCGGAGAGGGGCTCGAGCGTGCTCATGGACAGGGATTTGACCCATCCCCGCCGGTTTCACAATGTTGAGCCCTGGCCCATGCATGCTGCGCCTGCGAAGAAAAGGTGACGCTTGCGGGAAACCCAGAGCGGTTGATGCGTTAGGAAGCCCATGGTGACGCTAGAGACGACCCAGGGTGCCGCGACAGCGCGCGCCGACACCCCCGCGCAATTGCCGCCTCCACCCCTACGACTTCAACGTCCCGCCCTGTTTCTGGACATGGATGGCGTTCTGGCCCCCCTGGCCCCTACCCCCGACGATGTGGTCGCCGACCCTCGCCGTACCGCGAGCCTGATGTCATTGGGGAAGCGGCTGGTCGGTCGGGTCGCTATCTTGAGCGGGCGGACGATCAAGGAGATCGACCGCATCGCCGACGAGGCCGTGACTTCGGCCTCAGGCGTGCACGGTCTGGAACGCCGCAGGGCCGATGGGGAGATGCTCCGCTCTAGACCGGACGCGGCTGTGCGCGAGGCCGTGGAAGCCTTCGACGACTTTGCCCGCACGCGGCCCGGGATGATCGTCGAGGACAAGACGGTGGCGGCTGGCCTGCATTTCCGGGGCGCACCCACCCACGCCGCCGCTGCCGAGGCCCTGGCCGGGCGACTGGCCGAGAAGACGGGGCTGAGCCTGCAACCTGGTAATCTGGTGGTCGAACTGAAGACGCCCGGCGCGGACAAGGGCACCGCCCTGACGGCCTTCATGAACGAGGCTCCCTTCAAGGGGGCCGTACCGGTCATGCTTGGCGACGACCTGACCGACGAATATGGCTTTCGCGCCGCAGAAGCCCTCGGGGGGTTCGGCGTTCTGGTCGGCCCTCCGCGTGAGACGGCGGCCCGCTTCAGCCTGCCCGATGTAGACGCCGTGCTGGACTGGCTGGACCGGATCGAGGAGATCGCATGACCCCCAACCTGGACCTTGCCCCCATCGGCAACTGTTCGATCAGCGCCCTGATCGATCGTGAGGGGCGTTTCATCTGGGCCTGTGCGCCCCGCGTGGACGGCGATCCGGTGTTCTCGGCTCTCATGAACGGCACGGATCCGGACCACGGCTTCTGGGACATCCGTCTGGAAGATCAGGTTTCGGTGGAACAGGCCTATATCCGCAACACGCCGGTCCTGCGCACGGTGCTGACGGCGGGGGACGGGGCATCGCTGGAGATCATCGACTTCGCCCCGCGGCACATGAAGCACAGCCGAACCTACCGCCCGCTGGCCTTCGGCCGGATCGTGCGCCCGTTGGAAGGCTCGCCCCGCATCACCGTGCGGTTGCGGCCCTCGGCCGACTGGGGCGCGAGGGCGGCGGAGACGACTCATGGGTCGAACCACATCCGCTACATCTGCACCGACGTGACCTTCCGCCTGACCACCGACTGTCCGGTCTCGCACATCCTGAACGAGCGGACCTTCCGGCTGGAGAGGCCGCATGCCTTCTTCCTGGGGCCGGACGAGGGCTACGACCAGGAAGTCGGGCCGGGCGTCGCGGCGGCGCTGGATCGCACCGTGGCCTATTGGCAGGATTGGGTTCGGACCCTGTACCTGCCGCTGGACTGGCAGGAGGCGGTGATCCGTGCCGCCATCACCCTGAAACTCTGCGCCTATGAGGAGACGGGGGCCATCGTCGCCGCCATGACGACCTCTGTGCCCGAGTTTCCCGAGAGCGGACGCAACTGGGACTATCGTTACTGCTGGATCCGAGACGCCTACTACACCGTGCGGGCCCTGAACCGCCTGGGTGCCGTCGACATCCTGGAGAACTACCTCGCCTATCTGAGGAATCTGGTCGATCAGTCGGCGGGCGGACACGTTCAGCCCGTCTATGGCGTCGGTCTGGAAGAAGACATCGACGAGCGGATCACCGAAACGGTCGCGGGCTATCGCGGCATGAAGCCGGTCCGCGTAGGCAATCAGGCGCGCGAGCATCTTCAGCACGACGTCTATGGCCAGATCGTCCTGCCGCTGGTCCAGAGCTTCTACGACCAGCGGCTGCTGCGCCCCGGCACCGTTGCCGATTTCCACGCCCTGGAGAAGGTCGGGGACCGCGCCTTCGCCATGCACGATCAGGTCGATGCCGGCCTGTGGGAGTTCCGCACCATCGCGCGGGTGCACACCTATTCCTCGGTCATGTGCTGGGCCGCCTGCGACCGCCTGTCAAAGGCGGCGGATCATCTTGGCTTGAAGGATCGCGCAACCTTCTGGCGGGATCGGGCCGACATCATCCATGCCCGCATCGAGGCGGAAACTTTCCTGCCGGACGAAGGCCGGTTCGCCGCCAGCTTCGGCAACCGCGAACTGGATGCCTCCTTGCTTCAGATGACCGACCTGGGCTTCATCGATCCGATGGACCCTCGCCAGGTCAAGACGTTCGAGGCCATCGAGCGCGATCTGAAGAAGGGCCCCTATCTGTTCCGTTACGTCGAACCGGACGACTTCGGCGAGCCGGAGACGGCCTTCAACTTCTGCACCTTCTGGTTCATCGAGGCCCTGCATCAGAACGGGCGGATCGAGGAGGCGCGCGAGATTTTCGAACAGATGCTGAGCCGCCGGACCCATGCGGGCCTGCTCAGCGAAGACATCTCGCTGGGAGACAACGAGCTGTGGGGGAACTATCCGCAGACCTATTCGCTGGTTGGCATCATCAACTGCGCGGTCCTGCTCAGCCGATCGTGGACGGACGCGCGATGAGCCTGTGTCCATGAGCCGCCTGATCGTCGTTTCCAACCGCGTTTCTGCCCCCAAGGACCCTTCCGCCGGATCCGCGGGCGGTCTGGCCATGGCGCTGTCCGCCGCTCTGAAGACCTATGACGGACTGTGGTTCGGCTGGTCCGGAGACACCGTCGAGACGTTCACCGGCGAGGCCAAGATCGAGGATCGCGCGGGTGTCACCGTCGCCTTGGTCGACCTGGAGGCCCAGGACGTCGATGAATATTACAACGGCTATGCCAACAAGACCCTGTGGCCGCTGTTCCATCACCGGGTCGATCTGACCGCCTATGAGCGCACCTATGGCGAGGGCTATGAGCGCACCAATGCGCGCTTCGCCGAGGTTCTGGCCCCACTGATCCAGCCGGACGATATCATCTGGATTCACGACTATCACATGATCCCGATGGCGCGGGATCTGCGCCGCCTGGGGATCAAGAACCGGATCGGCTTCTTCCTCCACACGCCCTGGCCCGTGCGCCAGTTGCTGGTCACCCTGCCGCATCATCGCCGGCTGGTGGAGTCGATGTTCGACTACGACCTGATCGGCTTTCACACCCGCGAATGGCTGGATCTGTTCCGCGACTATGTGGCGTCCGAACCCAGCGTGGACGGCAAACTTCTGCCCAACGACGCGCTGGAGGCCTTCGGCAAGACCGTACAAACCGGCGTCTTCCCCATCGGTATCGATGTGGATGGCTTTCTCGACGCGCGAAACTCCGTATTCGGACGCCGCACCTATGACCGGATGGCGGCGTCCTCGGCCTTTCGCTCCATGATCGTGGGTGTTGATCGGCTGGACTATTCGAAGGGGCTGGAAGAGCGGCTGCTGGGTTATGAGCAGTTCCTGCAGGACAATGCCGACATGCGCGGCAAGGTTTTCCTCCTGCAGGTCACGCCGATCAGCCGTGACGATGTGGACACCTACCAGGACATTCGCGGGCGCCTGGACTCCCTGGCCGGGCGCGTGAACGGGGCCTTTGCCGACATGGACTGGCAGCCCATCAGGTACATCAATCGCACCTATCGCCGCGACCAGCTGGCGGGAATCTATCGCGCGGCCAGGGTCGGGCTTGTGACACCGCTGCGCGACGGGATGAATCTGGTGGCCAAGGAATATATCGCAGCCCAGGATCCGGATGATCCGGGCGTACTGGTGCTGTCGCGTTTCGCCGGCGCGGCCGAGCAGATGGGCGAGGCCCTGCTGGTCAATCCCTTCAGCCGTGAGGAGGTCGCCGACGCCATCAAGCGCGCCCTGACCATGCCGCTGGAAGAGCGCAAGCGGAAGTGGCAGACGCTGATGCAGGTGGTGCGGGACACCGACGTCGGGATCTGGCGCGATGACTTCGTCTCCACCCTGCGCGCCATCGAGAAGCCCGCGGACGGAGACGACGATACCGTCCCCGCTCACGCCGCCTGAACATCGCCTTCGGCTCATCCCGAGCGAAAGCCGGGATGAGCGGAGGAGGGATATTTACGCGGCCTGAACCTCGTCTGTTTGGGACATACCCTTGTCCGAGTCCTTGGCATCCGCCCGGATGCGGGCGGGACGCCGGGCCAGCCGATCGGCATAGGCATCAAGCAGCGGGCTTTCCGGCAGAAACAACCGCGCCCAGGCCAGGCTGGAACCGACCATGACGTCGGCGGCTGTAAAGCGCTCACCCATCAGGTAAGGCCCGACCCACAGGGCCTCCAACAGCCGATCCACGGCCGCCTGATAACGCGCCTTGGCCAGGGGATCGCGATCCGCCTCGCCCGTCATCTTGGACCAGATCGCCGGCTCCAGTTCGCCCACCGCCCAGCAGATCCAGGTCAGCAGCGGTCCGCGTTCGGCTGTGCCCACTGAGGCACCCAGATCGGCCTCGGGAAACAGGTCGGCCAGATACAGGGCGATCGCCGCCGATTCCGTAATCAGGGCACCCTCATGCAGAAGGGCCGGCACCTTGCCGTCGGGGTGCGGATTGGCCGGATCGGCCTCGCCGACAGCCTGGCCGTTGCGCACTGCGATCTGGCAGTACCGAACCTCGCAGTCGATGCCGAGCTCCTCGATCAGCCAGACCATGCGCGACGAGCGCGACTGCGGGGCGTGGAACAAAGTGATCATTCTAAATCTCCCAAGGGGCGGGCGACCCCTCGTCGCCGACACCCTTGACTACTGCCACGCTGCTGCCAGCATGCTGTCAGCAGTGATGCGGCATCATGACTTGGTCATCGAAGAAGGAGTCCGCGCTCAAGCAGCAAACGACCGCGTCGTTTGCGATAGCGCCACAATAGATGAGACGCGCCGACCGACTGTTCCAGATCATCCAGGTGCTGCGCCGGTCTTCCAGGCCGGTGACGGCCGACGCCATGGCGGCAGAGCTCGAGACCTCCAAACGCTCCATCTATCGCGACATCGCTACCCTGATGGCGCAGCGCGTGCCGATCCGGGGCGAGGCGGGCATCGGCTATGTGCTGGACGGCGGCTTCGACATGCCGCCACTGATGCTGACCTCGGACGAGGTCGAGGCGGCGGTTCTGGGGGCGCAGTGGGTGGCCGGGCGCGGCGACCCGGGTCTGGCGCGGGCGGCGCGCGACCTGATTGCCAAGATCGCGGCCACCGTACCCGAGAGCCTGCGCCCCGTGGTGATGGAGCCGGCCGTATCGACGCCGCCCGCCTGGCAGCATGCGGTCGAGACCCTGGACATGGCCCGCGTGCGCGCCGCCATCCACGCGGGCCGCAAACTGCGGCTTCACTATGCAGACGAACAGGGGCGCGAGACGCAGCGGATCATCTGGCCCTGCCTGGTCGGCTATCGAGAGACGACCAGGCTGCTGGTCGGCTGGTGCGAGACGCGCGACGATTTCCGCACCTTCCGCACCGATCGGGTGGTCGAGGCCGACTATCTGGACGACCGCTATCCGGGCCGACCGGCCAACTTGCGTGCACGCTGGTTCAAGCTGATGGAGGCCGAGCGGGCGAAGTGGGAGGCGCAGGGCAACAGCGAGCCCTGCGCCTGAACCCGGTCAATAAATCTCGAACAGGCCCGCCGCGCCCATGCCACCGCCGACGCACATGGTGACGACGCCGTATTTGGCCCCGCGCCGCTTGCCCTCGATCAGGACGTGGCCCGTCATCCGGGCCCCGCTCATGCCGTAGGGGTGGCCGATGGAGATCGCGCCGCCCGAGACGTTCAGCCGGTCCATCGGAATGCCCAGGGTGTCGGCACAATACAGAACCTGCACGGCAAAGGCCTCGTTCAGTTCCCAGATGCCGATGTCGTCCACGGTCAGCCCGTGGCGCTTCAGCAGTTTCGGCACCGCATAGACCGGGCCGATGCCCATTTCGTCAGGCTCACAGCCGGCCACGGCCATGCCGCGATAGGCACCGAGCGGCTGCAGGCTGCGTTTCACCGCCTCGCCCGCCTCCATGATGACGCTGGCCGAAGCCCCGTCGGACAGCTGCGACGCATTGCCGGCGGTGATGAACTCGCCCTGCTGGATCTCTTCACCGCCGCCGAAGACGGGCTTGAGCGACTTCAGGCCTTCCAGCGTCGTGTCCGCGCGATTGCCCTCATCCTTGGACAGGGTGACTTCCTTGGCCGAGGCCTGACCGGTCGCCTTGTCCACCACCTGCATGGTGGTGGTCATCGGCACGATCTCGGCGTCGAGACGACCTTCGGCCTGGGCCTGGGCCGTGCGCTGCTGGGACTGGAGCGCATATTCATCCTGCCGGTCGCGCGAGATGCCGTAGCGGCGCGACACCACTTCGGCCGTCTCCAGCATCGACATATAGATGTGCGGGGCCTGCTTCAGCAGCGCCTCGTCCTTCATCCGGTACAGGTTCATATGCTCGTTCTGGACCAGGGAGATGCTCTCCAGACCGCCGCCGACCGCCATCTTCTGATGGTCAAAGATCACCTGCTTGGCCGCCGTGGCGATGCCCATCAGGCCCGAGGCACACTGGCGATCCAGGCTCATGCCCGGAACCGTGACCGGCAGGCCGGCTGCCAGGGCGACCTGACGCGCCACATTCTGGCTGGTCGAACCCTGTTGCAGGGCCGCGCCCATGACGACGTCCTCGATCTCGGCCGGATCGACGCCTGCGCGCTGGACGGCATGCCTGACGGCGTGGGCCCCCAGTTGCTGCGCCTGGGTGTCGTTGAAGGCCCCGCGATAGGCGCGCCCGATCGGGGTCCGGGCGGTCGAGACGATGACGGCTTCACGCATCTGGGATGCTCCTTCTTTTTGGGGCGCTAACACTTGCGACGCGGTCGCTCGCTGCTTGAGCGCGGGTTTCCTCGCTAGGGACTGTAAGCGCTTGCCGTCGGGTCAAGGCAAGTGCCCCAGCCTACAAGCCTGAATGTCACCCATGCGCCTTCTGGGCCTTGGACAGTTCGATCATCCCCTGGGCCGCACCCATGTCCGGCACGATCTCTCCGGTGCGGTCCGAAATCTCGGAGAAGCGGGCGGCGACCTGTTCGGGCGCGTCGTCGCCGGCGATGAAGGCCCCTTGCGTCAGGGTGACATAGGCGCGTTCGAACCCGCCGGCACCGGCGGCCAGGATGCAGCGGCTGGGGGCGTCGTCGCTGACCAGATACAGCAGGCCCGGCGTGACCATGTCGGGCCCCAGCTTCTCCAGCGGCAGGGCCGCACCCAGGTCCTCGGTCATGCGCGTGTGGGCCGTCGGGGCCAGGCAGTTGACCCGGATGTCGTTCTTGGCCCCCTCGATCGACAGGGTCTGCATGAAACCGACCAGTGCCATCTTGGCGGCACCATAGTTGGACTGGCCGAAATTTCCGTACAGGCCCGAGGACGAGGTGGTCATGACGATGCGGCCATAGTTTTGCGTCCGCATGATCTCCCACACAGCCTTGGTACAGTTGACCGCCCCCATCAGATGGACGTCGACGACGAAGCGGAAGTCTTCCAGCTCCATCTTGGCGAAGGTCTTGTCGCGCAGGACGCCGGCATTGTTGACCAGAATGTCGACCCGACCCCATTTGGCCATGACCTCATCGACCATGGACTGGACCGCCGCCGCGTCGGTGACAGAGGCAGCATTGGCCATGGCCTCACCACCCGCCGCCACGATCTCGGCGACCACGGCTTCGGCCGCTGTGGCTGAACCGCCGGAACCATCGCGTGCGCCGCCCAGGTCGTTGACCACGACCTTCGCTCCGCGTTTGGCCAGGGCCAGGGCGTGTTCGCGGCCCAGTCCGCCGCCTGCTCCGGTCACGATCGCTACCCGACCCTCGAATGTCATCGCCATGCGCATGCTCCTGCTATGAGATCCATTGTCCCTAGCGCCGGATCAGTGGGAAGAAAACAGGCTTGCATTAAAGGACTTATCCATGCGGCCCGTTCAGAGCTGATCGATGTGAGCAATGTGCCCGAATGCCGCAATTCTGCGTTCCTGCACCTTTGCTCGGCCAATAAACTGGTTAATCAAGGTAATTATGTTGAAATGGCGCCACAGTTGCCGCATTGCTGGCGGGAACGCGGAACCGGAGCGACACATTGTCGTTCGGCCTGCGAGTGTCACGTGTAAAGACGTGGACATCCGACAATCACGAGTATGAGGACTATCATGAAGCTGAAACTTCTTGCTGGCGTCGCCCTGGCGAGCCTGTTCACCGCCGGAACGGCCTCGGCAGAGCCGAACGGCTGGTACGGTGCGATCGACGCCGGTTATCACACGATTTCGGACGATCTGGAGCTGGTTTCGCAGACCAACGGTCCGGTCCTGAACTTTGAAACCGACGACAACTGGGCCGGTTTCGCCCGCCTGGGCTACCGTTTCACGCCCAACTGGCGCGTTGAACTGGAAGGCGGCTACCGCGCCGAGAACGAGTTCGGCACCGTGATCAACCCCAGCGCAGGTCTGCCGACCGGCATCTGCAACATCTCGCCCGTCGCCGGTGCTTGCGAAAACCCCGAGGGCAGCTTCAAGACCGCCACGGCCCTGGTCAATGTGATCTATGACTTCGGCAACGAAGACTGGGCCTTCCGTCCCTTCGTCGGCCTGGGTGCCGGTGTCGCCAACGTCACGACCGAGTTCGTCGGCACCCTGGGCGGCAACCGCACCGTCGCCGTCGGCGCTGACGACAGCTCCACCGAACTGGCTGCTCAGGCCCTGGCCGGCTTCGCCGTCCGCATGAGCGACCGCGCCAACCTGGACGTGACCTACCGCTACCTGATGACGGACGTCGAGTTCGACACCTTCACGTCTGCGGCCGCTTCGGACATCGGTAACTTCGCCGGTGACTTCGACAACAGCCACACCCTGACCCTGGGCCTGCGCTACGCCTTCGGTGCCGACGAGCCGGCCTATGTGCCGCCGCCCGCCCCGGCTCCTCTGCCGCCCGCACCGCAGCCGCCGCGCCCGGTCACGCCGCCGCCGGCTCCGGTCGTCCCGGCTGACCGCGAGTTCGTGGTCTACTTCGACTGGGATCGCTCGGACCTGACGGCTGAAGCTCAATCGGTCGTGACCCAAGCCGCCAACTACGCCAAGTCTGGTCGTCCGACGCGCGTCCTGATCGTCGGTCACGCCGACACCTCGGGTTCGGCCGCCTACAACGTCGGCCTGTCCAACCGCCGCGCCCGCACCGTGGGTGACGCTCTGGTCGCCCAGGGCATCAACGGCGGCGTGATCTCGCTGGACGGCAAGGGCGAAACCGCCCTGGCCCGTGCAACGGCTGACGGCGTGCGTGAGCCGCTGAACCGTCGCGCCACGGTCGGCATCAACTTCCGTTAAGCCAAACGGACCGGGGCCTGTCGCAAGACAGACCCCGGCTCCCGGCTAGACCGGACGGTCGATACGAAACTACCCGCCGCCCGCCTTCGGAAACGAGGGCGGGCGGTGTCGTTTGACGCGGGTGGTCAAGGACATGAAACCATCGGCTCCCGATCGCCGTATAGGATGAGGTGACGCCCCGTCGCAGGAGTCTTCCTATGGGCATTCGTCTTTCCGCCGCTCTATTCGCCATCGCCGTAGCGGCATGTTCTCCGGGAGAACCGGCCCAGAGTGCGCCCACATCTGCAACCGGCACTCAGGCTAACGACAGTGGGCGCCGGGAAGTGGCTGTCTTCGCCGGGGGATGCTTCTGGTCGGTAGAGGCCAATTTCGAGGCCATACCGGGCGTCGTATCTGCC
Source organism: Brevundimonas sp. (assembly GCF_041648055.1). Classification (GTDB taxonomy): domain Bacteria; phylum Pseudomonadota; class Alphaproteobacteria; order Caulobacterales; family Caulobacteraceae; genus Brevundimonas. Next base: position 299,901 of record NZ_JBAZPS010000002.1, on the reverse strand, counting down.
GTTTCCGGCTTCTCTGGGGGACGCGTTGCAAACCCGACCTATGACCAGGTGGTCCGCGGGAATACGGGCCACCTCGAAGCGGTCCAGGTGACGTTCGACCCGGCCCGGATTACCTATCGCCAACTGGTTGATCGGTTCTGGCGAACGATAGACCCTACCGACCCGGACGGCCAGTTCTGCGACCAGGGCGCGCCCTATGCCACGGCTGTGTTCGCGACCGCCGCCCAGAAACCGGCAGCCCAAGCCTCACGCCGCGCCGCCGCGCAGCTTATCGGCAATGCGCGTTTTGTCACACCCGTGCGTGATGCCGCACGCTTCTGGCCCGCAGAAGCCTATCATCAGGATTTCGCACGCCTGAATCCCACACGCTATGGCGGTTATACCCGGTTCTGCGGCCGTGCCGCACGGCTTCGGGCCGTATGGGGCTCGGCCAACCGTTAGGCACTCAAGGGGGTGTGGCCCTTCGGCAACCCCCGGTCACTGTCACACCGCTGTCACATGACTGTCGTCGCAGCTTCCCATCCCGGCCCTAGACGGAGCGTGATTTAGACGGGCCGGTCAGCGGCGCGTGGGCGCTTTCGCCCGAGCCATCTGGGGATAGATGATAATGATGAACCGCAAACGCGCGTTCTGGGCGACGACCGCCCTGTTCAGCGGCCTGCTTATGGCCGGTGCCGCTTCGGCCCAATCGACGGGTTCGGAAACGACAGAAGCCACCGAGCTGAGTGAAGTCGTTGCGACGGGTACGCGCGGACCGCGCAACATCGACGGCCTGGCCACAGCCGAGACCGTTTCGAAGACCCGTAACACGATCAGCCAGGAATTCATCTCGACCCAGACGCCGGGCCAGACGATCCTGCAGACGCTGAACCTGACGCCGGGCCTCAGCTTCACCAACACCGACTCTTACGGTTCGTCGGGCGGCAACATCCGCCTGCGCGGCTTCGACGGCAACCGCGTCTCGCTGACGTTTGACGGTATCCCGCTGAACGACACCGGCAACTATGCCACCTACACCAACCAGCAGCTGGACCCGGAACTGATCGAGCGCGCTACGGTCAACACCGGTTCGACCGACGTCGACAGCCCGACGGCTGCGGCCACCGGCGGCACCATCAACTATGTGACCCTTCGTCCGACCGCCGATTTCAGCGGCTGGGGACAGGCTTCGTTCGGCGATTTCGACTACCGCCGGTACATGTTCCTGATCAACTCTGGCGAGTTCGGCCCTTGGGGTACCTCGGCCTGGTTTGCCGTCTCCAAGACCGACTACGACAAGTTCAAGGGTCTGGGCGATCTGCAAAAGACGCAGTTCAATGCCCGCATCTATCAGCCGCTGGGCGACAACGGCGACTTCCTGTCGCTGTCGGGTAACTACAACGAGAACCGCAATAACAACTACCTCGGTCCGAACCTCGGTACGGCGACCGGCTCGATCCTGCCGCAGGTTGAAACCGACCCGCGCGGTTGGGACGTCGATTTCGACACGACCTACATCGCGCCGACCTTCCGCAACGGCTTGGCAGACAACGACGCCAACGGCTCGAACTTCTACGGTCTGCGCGTCAACCCCTCGAACACCGGCAGCATCCGTGGCCAGTCGCGCTTTACCCTTGCTGAAAATCTGGTCCTGACGGTTGACCCGTCATTCCAGTACACCCTGGCAAACGGCGGCACCCAGCAGGCCGTCCTGGCAGAAAATGACGCCCTGCTGCGCGGGTCCTTCGCCACCGGCGGCGTAGACCTGAATGGTGACGGGGACATTCTGGATCGCGTTCGCGTCATGACGCCGTCCAACACGAACACCCACCGCTATGGTCTGAACACCTCGCTGATCTGGGACCTGAACGACAACCACCGTCTGCGCGCCGCCTATGCGCTCGACTTCGGTCGTCACCGCCAGACCGGTCAGTACGGCCGCGTGAACTTCTCGAACCCGACCAACCCTCGCTTCGTCGACTGGTTCGGCGGTCGCAACGACGAGAACAACCGCGTGGTGAACCTCGACGGCTACGAGCTTCGGTCGCGTGACCGTCTCTCGATCGCCGAGTTGAACCAGTTCTCGGTTGAGTACCGCGGTCAGTTCATGGATGATGCTCTGACCCTGAACATCGGTGTCCGCGCTCCATTCTTCACCCGTGAGCTGAACAACTTCTGCTACACGCAGAACTCTTCGTCGAATGTGCGTTGCACCACCGAAACGCCAATCACGACCTTCCTGCCGGTTGGCGGCGTAGCCGCTCCGATCCCGTTCGGTGACGTCCGCTTCGGCACAAGCAATACAGTCTACATTGCGCCCTATTCGCGCGAAGTGAAGTACGACGACATCCTGCCCAACTTCGGTGCCTCGTACCGTTGGGGCGAAGGTCACTCGGTCTATGTGAGCTACGCCGAGACCCTGTCGGCTCCGCGTACGGACAGCCTCTACGGCGTTCGCCGCTTCGCCGACGGCTCGATCGGTAACCCGACCGTTCAGCCGGAGAATGCCCAGAACTTCGACCTGGGCTACCGCTACTCGAACCCGACCCTGGTCGGCACCGTCTCGGTGTTCGCCAACAACGAAGAGAACCGTATCGTCAGCTCCTTCGATGAGGATCTGGGTCAGTTCGTCGACCGTAACGTCGGTGCGGTCGAGCGTATCGGTGCCGAAGGCTCCATCGGCTGGTCGCCGATCGAAGCCCTGAGCCTGTATGGTTCGGCCACCTGGATCAGCACCGAAGTGCAGGACGATTACGTCAACAACACCGTTGGCGGCGTTCCGCAGATCGTTGCCACCAAGGGCAAGGAACTGGTCGAGACACCGGAATGGATGCTGGCAGCACGCGCCAGCTACCAGTTCACCCCGTATCTGGAAGCCGGCATTCAGGCCAAATATACCGGCGAACGCTGGGTGACCGACGTCAACGACTTCAAGGTTGACGCCTTCACCACCGTCGACGCCAACGTCCGCTTCGACCTGGCGCAGTTCGGCTACGAAGGAACGTTCATCCAGGTGAACGCCGACAACATCTTCGACGAGCAGTACTACGCCAACCTGGGCACGCGCGCCTCGGCGACCCCGGGCACGCCCGGCTTCAGCCAGCCCTTCGCTTCGGTCGGCGCTCCGCGCACGATCTCGGCGACCCTGCGGGTGGCCTTCTAAACCAACGCAAACGTCGACTGAATGAACTGAGGCGGTCCGGAAACGGGCCGCCTCTTTTCTTTGCGCTGATGCCTGCCACGGGATCGCCCGCAGACCGCGCGAGTTGAAGTCCCGGGCTGGGGTGTCTATCTGGCGCAGTCCGCACACGGTCTGCCCGCCGACGTTCCAAGGATCAGCTTTCGCCATGACCACCCCCATACCCGCCGAATGGGCACCGCACCGGGCCATGTGGGTCGGCTGGCCTAGCCATGCCGAGCTGTGGGTGGACAATCTGGAGGAGGCACGCGCCGAGGTGGAGGCTCTTGTACGGGCTCTGGCGGGACCTGGACGCGAGCAGGTCAAGCTGATGACCGGACATCCGGATGTGTTTCCCGAAACGAAGGCGCGGTTCGCCGATGTCGCCAATGTCGAGGTCGTGGACGGTCTGTTCGGGGACATCTGGCTGAGGGACACCGGCCCGATCTTTAAGGCGGGATCGACCCGTGCAGCCGCGTTCCAGTTCAATGGCTGGGGCGGCGAGTTCGAGATGGAGCACGACGACACGGTCGCCACCCAGATCGGGGCGGCCTCGGGCGTGCCGCTGGATCGCAACGACTTTATTCTGGAAGGCGGGGCACTGGATCATGACGGACAGGGCACCGTCCTGACCACACGCCAATGCTTGCTGAACCGCAATCGCAATACCGACTGGACCGAGGAGAAGGCCGAGGCGGCGCTGGCCGAGGCGATTGGCGCACGCAAGGTACTGTGGCTGGGCAACGGCTTGCTGAACGACCACACCGACGGCCATGTCGACAATCTGGCCCGGTTCGTCGCGCCGGGCGTGGTCGCGCATCCTGTGGCCTGGGGCCGGGGCGATCCCAATGACGACGCCTATGCCGATCTGGCGCGGACGCTGTCGACCATGACGGATGCCGAAGGTCAGCCGATCCGCCTGCTGCCCCTGCCCTCGCCCGGCTTCGTCGCCGATGCCGACGGCAGGCCCGTGCCGGCCAGCCACATGAACTTCCTGATCGCCAATGGTGCGATAATCGTGCCGACCTATGGCGACGCCCGCGCCGCTGACCTGGCGTGTCAGGGACTGGCGACGGTCTTCGCCGACCGCGAGATCATTCCCCTGCCTTCGATCAACATCCTGACCGGCGGCGGGTCGTTCCACTGCATCTCCCAGCAGGAGCCCGCCTGATGTCCCGCACGATTTCCGTCGCCGCCATCCAGACCTCCTATGGCACGGACATGCAGGCGAACATCGACAAGACGATCGCTCTGATCCGTCAGGCCGCAGCCAAGGGCGCACAGGTCATCCTGCCCAGTGAACTGTTCCAGGGGCCTTATTTCTGCGTCAGCCAGGAGGAGCACTGGTTCGCCACCGCCTATCCGTGGCGCGAGCATCCGGCGGTCGTCCAGTTGCAGCCGGTGGCGCGGGAACTGGGCGTGGCCATCCCCGTCTCGATCTTCGAGAAGGAGGGCCACCACTATTTCAACTCTTTGGTCATGCTGGACGCCGATGGCGAAGCCCTGGGTGTCTATCGCAAGAGCCACATTCCCGACGGCCCCGGCTATCAGGAGAAGTACTATTTCCGGCCAGGCGATACGGGCTTCAAGGTCTGGGACACCCGCTTCGGCCGGATCGGCGTCGGTATCTGCTGGGACCAGTGGTATCCGGAATCGGCGCGGGCGATGGCCCTGCTGGGTGCCGACATCCTGATGTATCCGACCGCCATTGGCTCGGAACCGCATGACGAGACCCTGGACACCGCCCTGCCCTGGCAAAGGGCGATGCAGGGTCATGCCGTGTCGAATGTGACGCCCGTGGTCGCCGCCAACCGCATCGGCCACGAGACGGTGACCGAGGTGGGTCAGACCTTCTACGGCCACTCCTTCATCGCCGATCACCGCGGCGATCTGGTCGAGCAGTTGAAGGATGAGGAGGGCGTGCTGGTCCACACCTTCGATCTGGATTTCCTGGATCGTTACCGCGCGGCCTGGGGCTTCTTCCGCGACCGCCGTCCAGAGTTGTATGGGGCATTGTCCAGCCCACGACCGGCCTGAGACCTAGTCCCCCAGAATAGCCTGACCCTGCGCCAAGGCCAGACCTTCAGAGGCACACCCGGGGTTGGTCAGGCCCTCGGCACGCGCAGCGATGAGCTCGGCACGCGCCGCCTCCAGATCGAGCGCGAAATCGTCCTCGGTCGATGAAGCCTCGTAAAGAGCGACGCCGAGGGCATGGCCTACAGCGACATCAGAGGGCCAGTTGGTCGCGCAGACGGCACGGCTGAAGCCGATCTCCTGTCCCATCTGACGGGCGGTAAGAGCACGGTCCGGGGCCAGGTCGGCGAACATCTCGCCGTAGGCCGCGCCTGCGACGGCGGCTACGGACGGATAACTGGTGGCCCCTAAACGGCTTGCCTCGTTCAGCCGCTGGCAGGATCGTCGCTCCGGCACAGCGAGCGGTCGCAGCCGTGGATGGCGCGCAACCAGATCAACGGCAAGACGCTCGGAATCGACCAGCAACCGCCCCATTACGCGGTCGAGCGCAGGGCGCGGCTGTTCGGCCAGACGCGTGCCCAGGGCGCAGTCGAAATGCTGTGCCGCTTCCGGCGGCCGGACCTCGGCATGGGCCGTAGCCATCCACCAGCGGTCTGTGTCTTCCAGCGCGCGAAAGCGCTGGGATAGAGCGATATCGCGGGCCTGTTCCGGGCTGTTGGCGGATGGTGCATCAGGCACAGACCCGGCCAATGTCGCAAGGTCTGCGATACCGAGATAACCCGGCACGGGTTGAGACCGGCCGATGGTGGTGGATGTGCAACCAGCCAGCAGCGCCGCGCCGATCAGCCGTGCCGCAAGGCCGGCTGCTGGCCTCACCGCCCGGCGGTCCAATCCAATTGCACATTGGTCGGGCCACCTTCCGTCGGTGTAGCAATAACGCGAAGCAGCTTTCCGCTACTGGTGCCGTCGCCAGCGGAATACGCCCGCGTCCCCCCCTGGTTCATCGACGCGATCGTCGCCAGCCCCGCAGCCTCTGCGCGCTCACGATAAAAGGCCACGACGGCATCGGGCTCGGCCGGTGTCGTGAAGGTCATGATACCGCCAGGTCCAGCCGGACCACGCGCCACCGTTGCCGGGCCAACCGGCGTGGCATCAGGGTAAAGAACAGCGAAATCAGGAGCATTGGACGCAGCCGGCGTGGGCTCAACAACCGCCTCAGGTGTGGCGGTCACAGGCGTGGTTGCAGGCGAGGGCGCATCGGCAGCAGGGGCCTTGGGTTCGGCATCTCCGCCACAGGCTGTCACGGCCAGAGCCGCCAGTACTGCGCTGCCCGCGAAAATGCGCTTCATTCCTTACGTCCCTGGTTATTCTATTGTTCCGCTCACCGTGGCCCAAGGGTGGGGCGGCGGCAAGGCGGCTTGGCGTTCGCGCGGTGTCTGGATGCTGACGGTGTGGCGAGTGTGTTCAGCCGGTCGCAGCGTCGGCTTCGCCCTTGGCGGATTTGTCGTCGCCGGTGTTGTTCACAGGGTCCGGGTCTGCCGGGCGCTCAGCATTGCGCTCTGCCGAGGCCCGGCCTTCACTGGCCAGCGCCTTGTTGATGATGTCGGAGTCCGGATCGTCATCCGAACCAGACGCCGCGCCGCCTTGCAAAGAACCCGCACGCGTATCTGAGCCCGAATCCGTTCCTGACAAGGCCCTGTCCAGGGCCTCGCGCATGCCGTCGGGCGTGCGTCCCAGATCAGGCTTCTCGCCCATGGAGTCGGCCTCCGCGGCGTCGTCGGTCTGGGGCTTGGGATCGGGCTGTTGATCGGTCATGGCGCGCTCCTTGGTGTCTCCGACAAAGCGCGATGGCAGCGCAGGGGTTCCCCTCAGGCGGCGACCTTGCGCCTCAGTCGCGCGATCCGGCGCAGGCGGCGCCAGAACCGGCCACGGTCAGGCTCAGGATAGGGCTGCAGGTTCTCGACGAACTGCTCCGCCGAGGCCCGCCAACTGAACTTTTCGGCATAGGCGCGGACCGTCGCACGATCGCACTCCAGCGCCTTGAGGCAGGCAGTCTTCAGATCATCGTCGATGGCACCGGCGTTGGAGCCCGGGATAATGTCAATGGGGCCGTGGGCCGGATAGGCGGCAACCGGCGTGCCCGTGCCCATCGCCTCCAGGATCACCAGGCCGAAGGTGTCGGTCCAGCTGGGGAAGACAAAGACGTCGGCGTCACGGAAGCACCGCGCCAGCTCTTCGCCGAACTTCGCCCCCAGGAACTTGGCCTGCGGGTATTTTTCTTTCAGCTCGGCGCGCGCCGGGCCGTCACCGACGATGATCTTGGTGCCGGGCAGATCCAGCTCCAGGAAGGCTTCGATGTTCTTCTCGACAGCGACGCGGCCGACGTTGAGGAAGAACGGGCGCGGCCAGTCCTTGCCTCCCAGTTCGTCATAGATGCGTTCGAGGTCCGGATTGAACTGTTCGGTATCCACGCCCCGCGTCCAGGGCGAGACGTTGCGGAACCCGTGCGCCATCAACTCATCGCGCAAGGTTGGCGTCGCCACCATCAGCCGCCCGGACGGCTTGTGGAACCATTTCATATAGGCATAGCCGACCTGCACCGGGATCGGGAATCGGGCCGAGACGTACTCCGGGAATTTGGTGTGATAGCTGGTCGTGAACGGCAGTTTCCACTCCACGCAGATGCGCCGCGTGGCGATCCCGATAGGCCCTTCGGTGGCGATGTGGACCGCCTCGGGCTCAAAGGCGCGCAGGCGTTCGCGGATCTCTTCTTCAGCACCCAAAGCCAGGCGGATTTCCGGATAGGTCGGGCAGGGAATGGTCTTGAATTGACTGGGCTCGATGACCTCGACCTCATGACCCATGCCGCGGCATTCCGCGATGGTCCGGGTCAGGGTACGGACGACGCCGTTGACCTGGGGCTCCCAGGCGTCGGTGGCCAGAACGATGCGCATGTGGGCCAGTTGGCTCCGCCGTTGATCGGAGGGACGGTCTAGCGGTTTGCGGTGACGTTGGCGAGACTGGGTCAAAGCGGCAAGGCCGTCGTCGACTTCACCTCTTCGAGAACGGCATAGGTTCGCGTCTCGCGCACGCCCGGCATCTTGACCAGAACGTCTCCCAGAAAGGCGCGATAAGCCTCCATGTCGCCGACGCGTGCCTTGATCAGATAGTCGAAACCGCCCGCCACCATATGGCACTCCAGCACTTCGGGCTGACGGCGTACGGCCTCGGCGAAGGCCTCGAACATGTCGCCCGTCGTGCGGTCCAGCAGCACCTCGACGAAGATCATCAGGCCGCGCCCGACCTTGGCCGGGTTGATCAGGGCCGCATAGCCGGTGATGACCTTCTTCTCGCGCAGCCGCCGCATCCGCTCGAAACAGGCGGCGGGTGACAGGTTGCAACGCCGGGCCAGCTCCGCATTGGAGATACGGCCATCGTCCTGAAGGACCCGCAACAGGCGGCGGTCCACGGCATCCAGAGCTTCCATCGGCGAGAGACCCTTTTGCCGGAACATCCTTCGTTTCAGCCGCTTATCATACGATGCACAGTCGGTCATCTCCGCCATATATGCGCCGTGACATCAGGACAATTTCAAGCATGACCACCGCCGACTTCTCCCCCTCAAGCGTCGCCGGATGGGACACGCTGGACCACGGCAAGTTCGCCGATGAGCGTGAGGCCGTGGCCACCAATCTGGCCCGTATTCCGCTGGACTCCGCCGAGCGGGCCAAGGTGCTGGAGGTCGCGACCCGACTGGTCGAGGGCGCACGTGAATCGGCCGATCAACAGGGCGTGGTCGAAAGCTTCTTGCAGGAGTTTTCGCTGGGCACCCGCGAAGGTCTGGCCCTGATGTGTCTGGCAGAGGCCCTGCTGCGCGTGCCGGACGAGGAGACCCGCGACCGGCTGATCGCCGAAAAGATCGGCTCGGCCGACTGGGCCAAACACCTGGGGCAGTCCGACAGCCTGTTTGTCAACGCCTCGACCTGGGGCCTGATGCTGACCGGTCGTCTGGTCGATGTGGATGAGGATGCCCGTCGCGACCTGCCCGGCTTCCTGCGGCGCGTGGCGGGCCGCATCGGCGAGCCGGTGATCCGTCAGGCCGTCGCCGCTGCCGTGCGCATGATGGGCGAGCAGTTCGTCGTCGGCCGCACGATCAACGGGGCGCTGAAGCGGGCCAATCGTGAGAAGTGGCTGTGCAGCTTCGACATGCTGGGCGAGGGTGCCCGCACCGTTGCCGACGCCGAACGCTATGAAAAGGTTTATGCCGAGGCCATCCACGGCGTCGGCAAGGCGATGCCGTCGCGGCCGGACATGCGCGGGCCCCAGACGGGCCACGGCGTCTCGGTCAAGCTGTCGGCCCTGTCGCCCCGCTATGAGGCCACGCACGAGGCGCGCGTCTGGGAAGAACTGTATCCCCGCGTCAAACGCCTGGCCCTGATCGCGGCCTCCTATGACATCAACTTCTGCATGGATGCCGAGGAGGCCGACCGTCTGGCCCTGTCGCTGAAGCTGCTGGACAGGCTGGCCAACGACCCGGACCTGGGTGAGTGGAAGGGACTGGGCCTGGCGGTCCAGGCCTATCAGAAGCGCGCGCCCGAAGTGATCGCGCGCGTCGCCGCCCTGGCCGAAACCTCGGGTCGCCGGATCATGGTGCGGCTGGTCAAGGGGGCCTACTGGGACACCGAGATCAAGCGGGCCCAGGTCATGGGCCGCCCCGACTATCCCGTCTTCACGACCAAGGCCGCGACCGACCTGAACTATCTGGTCTGTGCCCAGGCCATACTGGACGCCTCGCCGCATCTGTATGGGCAGTTCGCCACCCACAACGCCACATCCCTGGCCGCCGTCCACTACATGGCCAATCGCGCCGGGGTGAAGATGGAGTTCCAGCGCCTGCACGGCATGGGCGAGGCGCTTTACGATGCCGCAGCCGAGATGTGGGGGGCGGAGAAGATCGTCGTGCGCGGCTATGCCCCCGTCGGCGGGCATGAGGAACTGCTGCCCTATCTGGTGCGCCGCCTGCTCGAGAATGGGGCAAACTCCTCGTTCGTGCATGCCCTGCTGGACGAGCGCATCCCCGCCTCTACCGTCGCCGCCGACCCCATCGTCGAGGTCGAGGCCCATCCCGACCGCCACGCCAAGATACCCACCCCCAAGGACATGTACATGGACCGCCAGAACTCGCTGGGCCGCGACTATTCACAAAGCGCCGACCGCGAGCGCCACGCCCTGGCCCTGGCCGAGGTCGACAGCGAGAAGTTCAACTCGGGCCCGCTCATCGGCGGTCGGCTTCAGGCCGGGACCGACCCCCAGGACGTAACCAATCCGCTGGATCGCCACCAGGTGCTGGGCCATGTGTCCGAGGCCACACCAGCCGAGATCGACACGGCCCTGAACGCCGCTGCCAAGGCCCAGGTCGCCTGGGATCGCAAGGGCGGCGCAGGCCGCGCCCCGATCCTGCGCGCCATGGCCGATGCGCTGGAGGCCGACATGGACCGGCTGATCGCCCTGCTGGCCCGTGAGGCGGGCAAGACCCTGAACGACGGCGTGGCCGAGGTGCGCGAGGCCGCCGACTTCTGCCGCTACTATGCCATGCTGGCCGAACGCGACTTCGGCGGGCGCGAGGAGCTGAAAGGTCCGGTCGGAGAGATCAACCAGCTGGTCCTGCACGGTCGCGGCATCTTTGCCTGCATCAGCCCCTGGAATTTCCCCCTGGCCATCTTCACCGGCCAGATCGCAGCCGCCCTGGCCGCCGGGAATGCCGTCCTGGCCAAGCCCGCCGAACAGACCCCCTTGATCGCAGCCGAGGCCGTACGCCTGTTCCACAAGGCGGGCCTGCACCCCGACCTGCTGGCCCTGGTCCCCGGTCGTGGCGAGACGGTGGGCGCGACCCTGGTGTCCCATCCGGCCATTGACGGCGTGGCCTTCACCGGCGGCACCGACACCGCCTATGCGATCAACCGCGCCATCGCCGCGCGGCCCGGTGCCATCATTCCCTTCATCGCCGAGACCGGCGGGCTGAACGGCATGTTTGTGGACTCCACCGCCCTGCGCGAGCAGGTCATCGACGACGTCATCAACTCCGCCTTCGGCTCTGCGGGCCAGCGCTGCTCGGCCCTGCGCATCGTCTATGTGCCCAAGGAGGGTGCCGATGCCCTGATCGAGGGGCTGAAGGGCGCTCTGGCCGTTCAGGTCGTGGGCGACCCGACCGATCCCGCCACCGACATCGGCCCGGTCATCGACGCCGAGAGCCGCGCCCTGCTGGAGGCCCACGTCGCCCGCCTGCGCAAGGAGGCCAAGGTCATCGCCCGCGCCACCCTGCCCTCAGGTTCGGAACGCGGCGACCTCTTCGCCCCGACCATTGCCGAGATACCCACGCCAGACTTCCTGGAGCGCGAGGTCTTTGGCCCGATCCTGCACATCTATCGCTATGAGCCCAAGGACCTGAAGACCGTCGCCGGCAAGCTGGCCGCGCGCGGCTATGGCCTGACGCTCGGTGTGCACAGCCGTATCGAAGCCTTTGCCGAGGAAGTGATCCGCCTGGTTCCCGCCGGCAATGTCTACATCAATCGCTCGATCACCGGCGCGGTGGTTGGCGTCCAGCCCTTCGGCGGCGAAGGCCTGTCCGGCACCGGTCCGAAGGCCGGCGGCCCCAACAGCCTGATCCGCTATGCGGCGGAAAAGGCGATCAGCAACAACATCTCCGCCCAGGGCGGCGACCCGGCGCTGCTGAATCTTTAAACTGTCAGCCGTCCACGTCCTTCAGCAGCAGCATCTGAGCAACCAATCGCTCCTTGTCGTCTGCGAAACCGCATTCTTCTGGGCCTTTCTCAGGGTTACGCCAAGTTCCAAACAGGAGGTCCCATAAGGGCAAACCATAGTTGCTCGCATGCACGTCTCTCTCATGATGAACACGATGCATCTCTGGACGCTGGAGAAGGAACCCCAACCACCTCGGCGATTGTACGTCCGCATGGGCGACGAGATTGAAGACGGTGACATAAAACAGAGCCAGAGCAGCTGAGGCTGGCCCCACGCCCAGCACAAAGTAGGCAACGAAAGCGTTGACTAGTGTGGCAAGCAGAGCGTCGACCGGATGTACGTAAAACGCTGTCAGCGCCTCAATGCGGGTTGGGCTGTGGTGTAACTGATGCACCCAACGCCAGAGCCGATCACTTTTGTGAACCAGACGATGGTACCAATAGGCGAGCAGGCTGGACGCGAGAAACGCCAATAAGCTGTTGGTAATGGTGTCAAACCGACCTTGCAACTGGAGCAGCGAGTAAGACTCAATCCAGTTACCAAACAAGATACCGGCGACAACGACGACAATAAGATTCAGACCATTCAATGCACCGGCGTATATTCGCCAGCGCTTGTCGCAATTGGCTTTTGAGGCTGGAGCTATCACCTCCCTCGTGAAGATGATCGAGAACAGCACGAACGTAGCGAAGTAGACGAGGATCAACATCAGTTCCGGACCTTGGGCCACCCGCCCGCCCGGCTCAACGCGCTCGGAGCCGGCCTTCCGATCTTCTCGCCGATCCAGCGCGCGGTTCTGATCAGGGCATCCAGATCGTAGCCGGTCGAGAACCCCTCACGCTCCAGCATGTAGACCAGGTCCTCGGTGGCGATATTGCCGGTGGCCCCCGGCGCGAAGGGACAGCCGCCTATGCCGCCAGCCGAGGCGTCCAGCACGTCCACTCCGGCCTCGACACCTGCATAGGCATTGGCCAGGCCGGTGTTGCGGGTGTCGTGGAAATGCAGTCGCAGGGTCGTATCCGGCGCGGCCTTGCGGGCCGCCTCGACCATGCGGCTCACGGCCCACGGATTGCCCACGCCGATCGTGTCGGCCAAGGCGATTTCGGCGACGCCCATGGCCGCGATCCGGCCGACGAGCTCGGCGACCTGATCCACCGAGACCTCGCCGTCGAACGGGCAGCCCCAGACGCACGACAGGGTCGCCGACAGGGACGGCGTCCCGCCGGACGAGCTTTCGCCATTGGCGCGGCCGGCGACGATGTCGGCCAGCATCTGGACCTGCTGATCCACCGACAGCCCCTGATTCTTGAGGCCAAAGCCGTCGGTGGCACTCATGGCCACATTGACCTCGTCCACCGCCGTACCGAGCGCGCGGTCATAGCCCTTGCCGTTCAGTACCAAGCCGATGCGGCTGCGTCCCGGCTGATGAGGCAGGGCGGCCATGACCTCTTCGGCCCCGGCCATCTGCGGCACATACTTCGGATGGACGAAGCTGACAGCTTCGATCCGCCGCGCGCCCGCCCCCTCGAGCCGTCGGACCAGATCGGCGCGGACAGCGGGTTCCAGCACCGCCTTTTCGTTCTGAAGTCCGTCGCGGGGACCGACCTCGACGATAGTGACAGGCCGGCTCACCGAGCGGACTCTGGCGTGGCAGCGGGCGGCGGAGCCGGTGTTGGTCCCGCAACAGGAGCCGGGGCCGGTGCAACGGCCTGACCCGGCGCAGGCACGATGACCACAGGAGGCTCGTCCGGCCCGGGCGCAGGCACCAGGGCAGTCTCGGGCGGGTCTTCGGTGATGGAGGCCGGATCGACGCCGTCCTCGGTGGTCGTCTCGACCTCCAGCGGTGTCGGAGCGGATCGCCGCAGGGTCGGCCGGACCCGTTCCGGCGGCGCATAGACGGTCAGAGTCACGTCATCGCCCTGCGAATAGTTGTGGCCGCGCACGACCCCGACCTCCCGCCCGGTGACGTTCAGGGCAGTGCTGGCGGCCCGGAAGGCATCGGCGTCGTGGGCCTCAACGATGACAGGTCGCCCCTCGGCCAGGGCGGCAGCGGCCCCCGCCGCGTCCGTCAACTCGGTATCTTTCCCGGTCAGGAAGACGAAGCTGGGCTCGTGAAAGCCGGTGATGGCGACCGGCCCATTACGACCCTGACTGGGCAGCAGGTCGGCATTGCCCAACACTTCGACCAGTTGCGGCGCGATGGCCAGCGGTTTGAGCTGGCGGATGGTCCCAGCCAGCCCTGCATGGGCCACCAGGCCCAGGGTGATCGAGATCAGCACCGCCGTCACCGCCGCCCGGTGCATCAGCAGGAAGGCCCCGACCAGGGCCGCAAGAGCCGCAAAGACGATGGTCAGGGTTGCCCAGGTCTGGGCCGTCGACCGTCCGAACTCGGTCAGGCCATAGACGGTGATGAGGACGACGACCAGGCCGGCTAACAGCGCCAGCGCTGCCCCCGTGATGCGCGACACCTTGCCGATCGGCTGGGTCAGGGCGGCCGCCGCCAGCAGGGCGATCGCGCCGAAGGTCGGCAGGGTGTAATGCGCCAGCTTGGTCGGCGTCAGCTCGAAGATCAGCCAGGCCGGCACCAGCCAGCAGACCAGGAACCGCACAGCGGGCTCGGCGCGTCGATGCCAGCAGGTCGACAGGGCCGCGGGCAGTACCAAGGTGGCCGGGAACAGCAGGACCGGGGCCAGCAGCAGGAAATAGCCCGGCCAGGCCCCGTGGCTTTCATGTCCGCCCGCGATCTTGGGGGCCAGGTCGCCGACGATAGCCTCGCGCCAGAAGCCGCCATCGGTGGCGATGGTGATGGCGATGGCCCACGGCCCGACGATCAGGGCGACCAGCGGCAGACCCCAGCCCCAGCCCAGGCTGCGCAGCCATTTGAAGTCGCGGTCCCAGATCGACAACGCGATTATGGCCGGCGCTACGACGATCAGGCCGATCGGCCCCTTGATCAGTATCGACAACCCCAGCCCGAACCAGAACATCAGCTTGTGCGGCCTCAGGGGTATCTCGCCCGCCCGCCGCGCCAGATACACACGCGCCAGACCCGCCATCGACAGGGTCACGGCGGCGCACAGCATGGCGTCGGTCTTGGCGATCCCCGCTTCGGTCGACAGCAGGAAACTGGCCCCCAGCATCGCTCCGGCCAGGAACCCCGCGCGCTGGCCGAACATCGCCGCACCGGCCCAGGCGCACGCGGCCGCCGCCAGCATGGCCGCCAGCAGCGAGGGGATGCGATAGGCCGAGATGTCTCGCGCCTCGACGCCCGAGGTGACAGACACGGCCACCGCCTGCATCCAGTAGATGCCGACCGGCTTTTTCCAGCGCGGATCATCCTGGAAACGGATGTCGACATAGTCACCGCTTTGCAGCATCTGCGACGTCGCCTGGGCATAGCGGCTCTCATCGCGATCCAGCGGCGGCAACAGCATGACCACCGGCAGGCCGGCGAACAGGGCCACAAAGGCTGCGAGCAGCGGGCCACGCCAGCCGGCGATGTAACGATCAAAGTCGAGACGCATCATGATGAACGTCCTTACACGCCCCTCCGGCCTTCGTCATGCCTGCACATTCCGGCCCCTCCCCCACGCGACCGAACTCGGCTAGACACGGTTGATGAACGAAGCCCTGCCCGACATTTCCGTCGTCGTCCCTGTCCATAACGAACAGGGGGCGGCCGCGCCGCTGGCCCGCGAGATCGCCGAGGCCTTCGAGGGCCGATCTTACGAGATGGTCTTCGTCGACGATGCCTCGCGCGACGACACCCTGGCCGAACTGCGCAGCTTGATGGCCGAACTGCCGACGCTGCGGGTGCTCAGCCACGCGACCAATGCGGGCCAGAGCCGGGCCGTGCGTACGGGCGTCCTGGCGGCTCGCGCGCCCATCGTGGTGACCCTGGACGGCGACGGCCAGAACCCCCCGGCCGATGCCCCCCGACTGGCCGACCTTCTGGCCGCATCACCCGCCACCGTGGGCCTGGTGGGCGGTGTGCGATCAAAGCGTCAGGATTCGGAGGCCAAACGCTGGGCCTCGCGCTGGGCCAACCGCATCCGCAAGAAGCTGCTGGCCGACGATGCCGACGATACGGGTTGCGGGCTTAAGGCCTTTCGGCGCGACCTCTTCCTGCGGCTTCCCTATTTCGATCACATCCACCGCTACCTGCCGGCCCTGATGATCCGCGAGGGCTATCAGAACCTGTATCTGGACGTGGACCACCGTCACCGCGAGGTCGGCCAGTCGAAATACACCAACTGGGGACGGCTGATGGCCTCGGTCTCGGACCTGATGGGCGTGGTCTGGCTGAAATCGCGCTCGCGCCAACCGGGGTCGATCTCGGAGTTTTGAGGCCAATGGCGAAGCGCATCGCCTTGCGTTAAGCAAGGCTCTTGGACGCGGCGCTCGCGTCCATGCTCGGGGAGCCTGTCATGCTGATCGCCCTGCCGCTGCTGGTCATTCCGGTGGTGCTCTACAACATCGTGGTCCTGAGCGGACTGATGGGCGACACCGGCATGGGCGTAGGGGCTGACGCCATACTGCGCGATCCGATCTTCTCCATTCCCATGGCCTCTGGTGCGGACTGGAGCGTAGGGGCCGGCGATCTAATCCTTCTGCTGTCGCTGGTGCTGCTGTTCTTCGAGCTGTTGAAATCGACGTCCAGCCAGCGGATCGCCATCGTCAATCATGCCCTGTCGATGATCCTGCTGGTCGTCTGCCTAGTCGAGTTCCTGCTGCTGCGCGGGTTCGCGACCTCGACCTTCTTCCTGATCGGCACGATGGTGCTGCTGGACGTGCTGGCCGGGTTCATCGTGACGATCATCTCGTCGCGCAAGGACCTGGACTTCGGCGCGGGTCGGTGACGCTGCGCAGCCGCCCTCAAGTAGCCGCTAGGCGATAGGGCTAAATCAAGAAAAGCCGACGAACAGCACCGCAACCACGGTCACATCAAAGGCGCGGGCGAGGAAGGTGAGCATGGCGGGTGTCCGGCAGATGGGCGATCAGCCCCTTCACCAGCAAGGACCGTGCCGCGATCAGATGTCGGTGTCGGTTGCCTTGCCCGGCAACGGCCGCCGCTCCGACGGTCCCGAATATTCCGCGCCCAGATAGGTATTGCGTGCCGCGCCCAGCACGGGCGGGCCGCCCTTCAGCCCACGCTTCTGACCCGACTGGCCCAGCAACTGGGCGGCAAAGGCGGCCGGCGAGGCATTGACGGGCGGTGTCGGGGCAGGTCTTGCCGGGCTGGGCTCGTGATCGACGACGGGTTCGACCGGAACCACCTCACGGCGCGCCTGCATCGCCTCGGCCCGGCGCTCCTCGCCCCGTCGCTGGCTGGATCGACGCTCGCGCGGCTGAACCGCAGAGATGGGGCGAACGTCGTCGCTCATGTCACTCCGCCTTGCCCGGCTTTACCCCAGCCAGTCGATCCAGCTGATCGCGCATCTCTTCCATCTGGCGCTGCATCATGGCCAGGGGGTCAGTCATGGGCGGCGGGGCTTCGGAGGCGGCCGGAGCCTTGGGCATGACGGCACCGAAACCGGGCCACATCTTCATGGCCTCGCTGAACATAGCCATATTGCGCTTGACGGCCTCGTCCATCAGGCCTGCGCCCGGCGTCGCCCCGAAGGCCTTGGAGAACTGACCCCTAATCTGCTCCTGCTGGCGGGTGAAGCTGTCCAGCGACATTTCCAGATAGCTGGGCAGCACGCCCTGCATCTGGCCACCATAGAAGCCGATCAACTGACGCAGGAACTGTACGGGCAGCAGGGCCTCGCCCCGGCTTTCTTCCTCGAAGATGATCTGGGTCAGGATCTGACGGGTCAGGTCGTCCTCGGTCTTGGCGTCATAGACCACGAACTCGACGCCCTCGCGGACCATCTTGGCCAGATCTTCCAGCGTCACATAGGCCGAAGTTGCGGTGTTGTAGAGCCGACGGTTGGCGTATTTCTTGATGATGACGGTGCCGTTCTTGTCGGTCCCGGATTTCTTGTCGGCCACGCTGCGTTCCCTGACATTTTATTGTTCTGGCGCGCACTATCCCGCAGCGAGAAGGCCAGCGCAAATCACCTGACCAAATCGTGTGCCGGTGCGATCAGGTGCCCAGCGCCGCTGGGGCCAGAACCACGCCGACAAGGACGGCCGCCCAGTGCGTCATCGCCCCCGTCACGACGAAGCCATGCCAGATGGCGCGGCGAAACTTCACCTTCGGGCTGATGAAGACGAAGACGCCCGCCGTATAGATCAGGCCGCCCGCCACCAGCAGGCCCAGAGCGATCGGATGGACCGTCTCCATCATGGGTTTCAGCGCCAGCACTGCGACCCAGCCAAAGCCGACATAGACCGCGCTCCAGATCGCGTCGGACAGTCGCGGCAGAGCCAGTTTGGCGAACACGCCCCCGAACGCGATGGCCCAGACCAGAACCGAAAATCCGATCGACCAGGCTCCCTCGAAACGCTGGGTCGTGAAGGGGGTATAGCTGCCGGCGATCATCAGGAAGATCGCTGCCTCGTCCAGCCGCCGCAGGATCGGCCGCGCCGCGCAGGGCCTGATCTGGTTATAGACCGTCGAGATCGACAGCATGGCAATCAGGCACAGCGCATAGATGGCCGTCGCCACCGTCGCCCCGATACCGGAATAGACCGCTGCCAGCACGGCCAGAACGATCCCGCCGATGGCAGCAAGGACCAGCCCCACGATATGAACCCACAGATCGGCCCGTTTCTCGGCAGGCGTCCTGTAATGCTCGACCATGTCGAGCTCGTCGGGTTGGCACACCCGGGTGAACAGTCGTTTCAGTCTCATCAGCATGGCTCCTTCAAGCCGCCGAGCGCTGGGTTCGTTCCCTCAAAGTCTCACGACGTGGTGACTGGCTGCTGAACGGCCCATGTCGCAGGTGACGAAGGCGCTGCGATGCGGCACAAGCGCCACACGTCTTTTCTCCCCGAAAGGAAAACTCATGACCGACGTCGTCATCGTCTCCGCCGCCCGCACGCCCGTGGGATCCTTCCTGGGCGGGCTGTCCAGCCTGCCGGCCTCCAAACTGGGCGAGATCGCCATCAAGGCCGCGCTGGAGCGCGCCGGTGTGTCAGGTGACGAGGTCGACGAAGTGATCCTGGGCCATGTGCTTCAAGCCGCCGCCGGTCAGGGCCCCGCGCGTCAGGCCGCCGTCGGCGCGGGCGTGCGCAAGGAGGCTGCGGCCTGGAGCCTGAACCAGATCTGCGGCTCGGGCCTGCGCGCCATCGCCATCGCGGCCCAGCAGATCGCCCTGGGTGACGCGAAGATTGTCGTCGCCGGGGGTCAGGAAAGCATGAGCCAAGCCCCGCATGCCCAGGCGCTGCGCAGCGGCCACAAGATGGGCGACGTCAGCCTGATCGACACCATGATCAGCGACGGGCTGTGGGATGCCTTCAACGGCTATCACATGGGCCAGACGGCCGAGAACATCGCCGACAAATGGTCGATCAGCCGCGAGGCCCAGGATGATTTCGCCCTGGCCAGCCAGCACAAGGCCGAGGCGGCCCAGACTGCGGGCAGGTTCGACGCCGAGATCGTCCCGGTCGTCATCCCCGGCCGCAAGGGTGACGTCACCGTCGACAAAGATGAGTATATCCGCCACGGCGCGACCATCGACGCCATGCAGAAGCTCAGACCCGCCTTTGCCAAGGAGGGCAGCGTCACCGCCGCCAATGCCTCCGGCCTGAACGACGGCGCGGCCGCCCTGGTGCTGATGAGCGCGGACGAGGCGAAGGCGCGCGGACTGGAGCCGCTGGCCCGCATCGTCAGCCACGCCACCGCTGGGGTCGATCCCTCGATCATGGGCACCGGCCCCATCCCGGCGTCCAAGAAGGCGCTGGAGAAGGCGGGCTGGACGGTCGCCGATCTGGACCTGGTCGAATCCAACGAGGCCTTCGCCGCCCAGAGCCTGTGCGTCGTCAAGGAACTGGGCCTCGACCCGGCCAAGGTGAACGTCAACGGTGGAGCCATCGCCATCGGCCATCCGATCGGAGCCTCCGGCGCGCGCATTCTGACCACCCTGTTGCACGAGATGAAGCGATCGGGCGCGAAGAAAGGCCTGGCCACCCTGTGCATCGGCGGCGGCATGGGCGTGGCCATGTGCGTGGAGCGCGACTGACACGGCCTGCCCCCCCCGTTATTGAAAAGGCCCCGCCTCCAGTCCGGAAGCGGGGCCTTTTCCTGATGTCAAGGAGAGGGGTTACTTTCCGAACAGCTTCGCCCAGCGGCGCTTGTCGCGGGTCTTCCAGGCACCCCGATGATACGCGTCCGAGCCGATCAGCGGCACCACCGTGGTCGCCTCGGCGAAGACCATCTGTTCGTGGGTGGTCTGAACCTTGCCCCAGGAGGCGGCCTCCTTGAGCGTCGAGGACGAGCAGGCTCCGTCGCGCACGTCGGCGACCGTGATCTGGACCGCATAGCGGTGCATCTCGGCCTCGATGCCCAGGATTTCGGCACAGACGACCGTGTCCTGGGCGAAGTTCTTCGGAACGCCGCCGCCGACCATGAACAGGCCGGTGACGCCCGCCGCGATCTTGATGTCGGTCAGTTCGCGGAAGTCGGCGACTGCGTCGATCATCAGATAGGGCTGGCCCGCCGCGATCCGCTCCTTCTGGTGCTTGACCAGGCCGAAGCCGGCCGATGAGTCGACGAAGGCCGGGCAGAAGATCGGCACGCCTTCTTCATAGGCAGTCTGGATCAGGCTGCCTTCCTTCTTGGCGTTCCCTTCGGACAGCCACTTGCCCATCTCCCAGATGAACTCGCGCGAGGAATAGCCGCGCGGCTCCAGCCGGTTGCAGATCTCCAGGATGGTGTGGTCGCAGGCCTGGAGTTCTTCCTCGTCGATATAGGTGTCGTAGATCCGGTCGATGTAGTTTTCGCGCAGAACGTTGTCGTCCACCTCGCCGGCGGCCTGGTAGTGTTTGAAGCCCAGGGCCTCGAAGAAATCCATGTCGACGATGGAAGCACCGGTGGCGACCACGGCGTCGATCATGCCGAACTTTACCATGTCGCGGTACACATGCATGCAGCCGCCGGCCGAGGTCGAACCGGCGAGGATCAGCCAGGGCGAGCAATCCGCATCCTCGATGGCCATGGAGAAAATGTCGGCAGCGCGGGCGGTATCGCGGCTCGAGAACGACATCTTGCGCATGCTGTCGATGATCGGCCGCGCGTCAAAGGACGTAATGTCGATGTGCTCGACCACATTCTGGAGGAGCTGCGCCTTAGCGTTGGACGGGACGGGTGCGTTCATCTCTCGGGTTTCCCTCTGGTGAGCGCCCGTCGTCAACAAAAACAGCGGCCCGGACGGAGCGACGGGCCGCTGTTGTCTAGTGTGCACGGATGACGGTTTAGCGCCGACGCTGCTTGCGCTGACCGGCCTTGCCCTTGGGACGGCTCAGACGAACCACCTTGCGCGCCTGCTCTTCCGCCGTGGTGCGCACGGTCGGAATGGAGCGGGGAGCCAGGCCGTAGAGCGACGCCATCGGGGCATCCTCGACCGCAGCCAGCTCATGCTCGCCATAGCCGTTGAAGCCTGTCGACATGGCCACGCCGTAAGCGCCCAGCATGCCGATCTCGATGAAGTCGCCTTCCTGCACATCGGCTGGTAGCCAGAATGGGCCGGGCATGTGGTCGATGCTGTCGCAGGTCGGGCCGTAGAAGCGGAAGGGCTTCAGCTCATTGGCACTGTCGCCGTCCCGGACCAGCTTGGTCGGGAAGGGCCAGCGCGAATGTGTGGCATCGAACAGCGAGCCGTAGGAGCCGTCGTTCAGATACAGGGCGTCGCCCTTGCGCAGATCGACGCGACACAGGACCGAGGACGATTCGGCCACCAGCGCCCGGCCGGGCTCACACCACAGCTCGGTCGTTTCCGACACGGGCATCTCGTTGAAGCCGCGATGGATGGCGTCGGCATATTCCTGCATGTCAGGCGGGACCATGCCCGGATAGACCGAGGGGAAGCCGCCGCCGACATCGACGATGTCCACGAACACGCCTGCACGGCTGATCGCGCGGCCGACCTGGGCCATGGCAGCCTCATAGGCGGACGGACGCATGCATTGCGAGCCGACGTGGAAGCAGACACCCATCAAGCCATCGGTCACCGCCTGGCGCGTGGCCAGCAGCAGCGATGGGGCGTGATCCGGCGTGATGCCGAACTTGCCCGACAGCGAATAGGCCGCGCCGTCCGCCGAGACCGCCATGCGGACCAGCAGGTTCAGGTCGGTCGCACCGCCCGTCGCATCGATGATCTTGGCCAGCTCGTCGTGGCTGTCCAGCGAGAAGGTGCGGACGCCGTATTCGAAATAGGCCTTGGTGATCGCACTGCGGCTCTTGACCGGATGCATGAAGGCCAGGCGCGCGTCGGCGCTGACCGAACGCACCAGTTCGATCTCGGCGATGGAAGCGACGTCGAAGGCCGTGACGCCAGACTCGACCAGGGTCTCGATGACCCAGCGCGAGGGATTGGCCTTCACAGCATAGAAGACGTCGGCCTTTAGATTATCCTGGAACCAGCGCGCCGCTACGGAAACCGAACGCGGCCGCACGAGGGCGACGGGACGTTCAGGGGACCGCTCACGGACCAGGTCCAGGGGAAATTGGTACGTGCGCAATTCACGTAACCCCCTGCTAATTGTTAAACCCAGACCGGCGTTAGCGGCGCAGACAGGACCTACGGGGTCCGCCGGAAGACGCGATATGGGGATATCGCACTGTCATGTAAAGCGGTTTTTTGAAGGCAGGCCTGAGCGCGGCGCCTGTCAGCGCGGCAAAAACCTCCGGATTCGGACCGCGTTTGAAACCTTGGCCGTTCGGGTGGGTTAGCCCGTTGCGCGGCATGACTTCGCGCGTGGGGGATGACGATGAACCGCTGGCTCTACTACTGGAAACGGCTGACAGGACAGCTCTGGGCGACGGTCAGCCTCTACGGACTGGCGGGCGTCCTGCTGGCGCTGGCTGCCGTGCTGTTCGCACCGTTTGTTTCCGAGGAAGCGGCTGACCGGTTTGGCAAGTTCGAGGCGGTCGAGGCTCTGCTGACGATCCTGGCGTCCAGCCTGCTGGCGGTGGCGACGTTCTCGCTGGGGGCGATGGTCAGCGTCTATACGGCCGTCAGCACCGCCGCCACACCACGGGCCACCGCCCTGGTCGTGGCCGACCCTCGAACCAAGAAGGCGCTGTCGACCTTCATCGGCGGCTTCCTGTTCTCGATCGTCGCCCTGGTGGCGGTCGAGGCCGCCTATTACGGCGCCCAGGGGCGTGCCATCATCTATTTCGGAACCTTGGCCCTGATCATGGTTCTGGCCTGGACACTGCTGCGCTGGACCGATCATCTGGGCCGGGTCGGGCGGATGAGTTACATCCTGGATCGTGTCGAGCGCGAAGCCGCCTCTTCGATGGACGACCGCATCGCGGCACCGCGGCTGGGAGCCTGTCCGATCGATCCCGCCGAAGCCGCCGTCTTTGATCAAACCATCAGCGCCACCGCCACGGGCTATGTCCAGAATATCGATACCCCCCGATTGCAGGACCTCGCCGAACGCCACGACCTGATCCTGAAACTGACCTGCCTGCCCGGCACCTTCGTGACGGACCAGCATGCGGTAGCGCGGGCTTGCGGCACCGTTTCAGACGATGTTGCGGAGGAAATTCAGGCGGCCTTCTCCATCGGCCATGCCCGCACCTTCGATCAGGATGTGCGCTTTGGCCTGATCGTTCTGGGCGAGATCGCGGGCAAGGCGCTGTCGCCCGCCGTCAATGATCCGGGCACGGCCATACAGGTGACGGGCATCGCCGTTCGATTGCTCAAGCGGTGGGGTGAGGCCCGAACGGAGCCCTGCGAAGTGCGCCACTCGCGTCTGCGAGCCCCGGTACTGAAGTCATCGGATCTGCTGGACGATGTCCTGGGCCCGATATCGCGCTTCGGAACGTCAGACGTGGCCGCCTCAGTCCGCCTGCAGAAGGCTCTGGTCGTGCTGAAACACAGCCCGGACACCGATCTGGCGCAGGCGGCGACACACATGGCGCGCGTCTCGCTGGAGCGCAGCCGGGCCAGTCTGGTCGTCAGTGACGACATCGACCGCATCGCCCGGGCGGTCGCCGACGAGCACGCCGACCTGAGCTGAGACCCGGGGTCGGGAACGGATCGTAGCCCCGGAACCACGGGCGCTGGACGTCATCGCGCCCGGCGTGTCATTAAGACTTGCCTCGCACCCGGTTTTCGGGCGATGCGGCGCGCCCTTTGTTCAATGGCCTCCAGCGAGATCCATGACCGCATCCACCGCCGTCGCATCCGTCAGGGATGTGTCCAAGACATTCGGTGCCCGCAAGGCCCTCAACGGCGTGTCCGTCGAGGTGGCCGCCGGCGAAATGGTAGCCCTGATCGGGCCGTCCGGTTCCGGCAAATCGACCCTGCTGCGCTCCATCACAGGCCTGCAGTCGATCGACAACGGTCCCGGCGTGATCGAGGTGTTCGGCACCGTGGTCCAGAAGAACGGCCGCACCACAAGTGCCGTCCGCGCTGCACGCCAGACCCTGGGCATGATCTTCCAGCAGTTCAATCTGGTCGGACGGCTGTCACTGTTTTCCAACGTCATGCTCGGCGCGCTGGGCCGCGTTCCCGGCTGGCGCGGTCTGGCCGGGGCCTGGCCTTCGGAAGACAAGACCCGCGCCATGGCGGCTCTGCACCGCGTCGGCGTGGCCGACTATGCCGCCCAGCGCGCCAACACCCTGTCGGGTGGCCAGCAGCAGCGTGGAGCCATCGCCCGCGCAATCGTCCAGGGAGCCAAGGCGATTCTGGCCGACGAGCCCGTCGCCTCCCTCGATCCCGTCTCGGCCCGCAAGGTCATGGAACTGCTGGTCGAACTGAATCAGCGCGACGGCCTGGGTGTCATCGTCACCCTGCACCAGGTCGACTATGCCATCCGCTACTGCAACCGCGTCGTGGCGCTGAAGGCCGGGAAGATCGTCTATGACGGCCCATCCAGCGGCCTGGACACCAAGACCCTCATCGACATCTACGGTCCCGAGTTCGAGGATGCGTTCTGGGAGGCCAAGGCATGAGCCGTCTTCGTAGCCTGGCCGCCGGCATCCTGGCCGGTGCCACCCTGCTTCTGTCAGGCCTCGCGCCCGCCGTCGCCCAGACCGAACAACCGCGTCAGCCCGACAAGCTGGTCTTCTCCATCCTGTCCGCCGAGGGTCAGGCCAACTCCGGCCCACTGTGGCAGCCCCTGCTGGACGATCTGGAGCGCGCCATCGGCGTGCCGGTCGAGCCGGTGTTCGGCTCCAACTATTCGGTCCTGGTCGAGGCCATGCGCGCCGACCAGGCCCAGATCGGCTGGTTCTCGGCCCTGCCCGCCGTCCAGGCCATCGACCGCGCCGAGGCCGAGGTCATCGCCCGCACTGTCGATGTCGAGGGCAAGGATTCCTATGTTTCGTCGCTGATTGTTCAGCGCGGTTCTGGCATCACGATTGACGACGTGGCGGCGTGCGGCAAAAAATACACATTCGGCATCGGCGACGCCCAGTCGACGTCCGGCACTCTGGCACCGCTGACCTATTTCTTCGGGCCCCGGAACATCAACCCGACCACCTGCTTCTCGACGGTACGATCCGCGAGTCATCAGGGTAATTCATTCGCTGTCGCCAACGGACAGGTTGATATCGCGACCTCGAACTCGGTCAACACCGTCTTCCTGACGCGTCAGAATCCCGAGGTCGCCCGCCAGATCGAGGTGATCTGGGAATCACCGCCCATTCCGGAGTCCGGCATCCTGGTGCGGGGTACTCTGCCTCCCGAACTGAAGGCCCGAATCCGCGAGTTCTTCGTCAACTACGGCCAGGGCTTCGGCCCCGAGGCCGACCGCCAGAAGGCGGTCATGGACCAGCTGAACTATTCCCAGTTCCGCGCCGCCGACAACAGCTACCTCAACCCCATCCGCGAGATGAAAGCCGATCAGGCGCGACGCGAAAACCGGCCCTCGGATGTCGCTCCGCCCGTCGTCAGCCCCTCGCAGAGGATCAAACAGGTTGGCCCGTTCGCCCTGATCGGCCTGCTCGTGCTTGGCGCGATGCTGATGAATCTGCGCAGGAAAAGGGCTCCGGCAGCTCTGGCCGACGGTCAGATTCCGGCACCGCCAGAGAAGTCCGCTGCCGCCTGGTCGCTGGATATCCTGCTCTGGGGCGGGTTCGCGATCATTCTGATCGCAGCCTTTGGCACGGTGGGTCTGCCCAATATCGGCAACCTGTTCTCCAACCCGGAGCGCATGCAGACCTATGGCCGCGACTTCCTAAACCCGGACTTCAGCGAGTGGCGTCAGCTGGTCGGCCTGATGTGGCTGACCGTCCAGATCGCGCTGTGGGGTACGTTCCTGGCCGTCTTCCTGGCCGTGCCGCTCAGCCTGATGGCGTCGCGCAACCTGTCGCCCGCCTGGCTGGTCTGGCCGGTGCGCCGGGTCATGGACATCATGCGGTCCATCCCCGATCTGGTCATCGCCACCCTGTTCATCGTCGCTGTGGGCCTGGGCCCTCTGGCCGGTGTGCTGGCCATCGCGCTCAACACTGCCGGTGTTCTGGCCAAGCTGTTCTCCGAAGCGGTCGAGTCGATCGATCAGGGCCCCATCGACGGGGTCAAGGCGACGGGGGCCGGGCGCCTGCACGAGATCACTTGGGGCGTCATCCCGCAGGTCGCGCCGCTGTGGACCAGCTTTGCCCTGTATCGCTTTGAATCCAACAGCCGGGCGGCCACCATTCTGGGCCTGATCGGCGCGGGCGGTATCGGCCAGGCCCTGTTCGAGAACCTTCAGGCTTTCGAGTACAGCACCGTTTCGACCATCGCCATCATCATCATCGTGGCGGTCACCCTGATCGACATGCTGTCCCAGGCGATGCGCAAGCGCCTGCTGTAGGCAAGGGCGTCCCATGACCGACCGCGCCGTCCGCCACTCCCGCCGGGGGTTGATCATCCCCTTCCTGATCGTCGGCCTGGCGCTGGCGGTCTGGAGCGGGTGGTGGCTGTATCTGTCCGATCAGGTGCGGACGCGGCTGGACACTCAGGTCGCGGCCCTGCGCAGCGACGGCTGGATCATCACCCATGACGGCACGGACATCAGCGGCTACCCGTTCCGTGTGCGGGTCGCCCTGCCGCAGGCCGACATCCTGGCCCCGTCCGGCCACGGTATCGCCGCGCCGGAGCTGGTGGCCGAGGCCAATGCCTGGAACCCCGACCACTGGGTCATGATCGCGCCCGACGGCCTGACCCTGACCCGCGCGGCCAAGGGCCGGGTGAAGATCGGCGGCGGCGGCCTGCGCCTCAGCATCAGCGACCTGCGCGCCCGCTTCCCTGATCTGCGCGTCGAGATGATCCGCCCGACCTTCACCCCCCTGCCCGGCGCCGAACCCTTCCCCATCGCCTCGGCCCGGCACATCCAGCTGGAGACGCGTCCGGCCCAGACCCCAACGGCGGGTGACGACTCTGTCGACATGCTGTTCCGCCTCGTGGAGGCCAAGGGCCGTCCCGGCGGCCCGGTCGAGGGTGCGACGCGGCAGGGCGAGCTGAGCCTGGATCTGGAAACCACCATCATCGGAGCCAGCCACCTGCGGGCTATCGACAGCCGCGGCGTCTTCGCCGCCTTCACCGATGCGGGAGGCCGTTTCGCGCCCGTGCGCGGTGAAATCCGCGCCGGTGACAGCCGCGCGCGCCTGTCCAGCGAGACCCTGTCCGCCGATGCCAACGGTCGCCTGAACGGCACCCTGGCCGTGGTCGCCGAACAGCCCATGCAGGCCATCGCCGGTCTGGCAGGCTCTCAGACCGGGGCCGTCAACCGTCCCGCCGCAGCGGGCGCCGCCGTCGCTGCCGGAGCCGAGCAGGCCACTCAAGGCGAGGAACCGGTCGAACTGACCATCGACTTCCGCGATGGCCGCACCTGGCTGGGCCCCTTCGCCCTGGCCCCTGCGCCCAAGCTGTTCTGATGCACCGCGCACCATGCTGACGGAGCCGCAGACCGACGCCGCTCTCCTGGCACTGGACCGGGCGGTGGCCGAGGCCGTGCGCGATCGCCTGGCCGCTCCGGCACACGCCCATCCCGACGCCCAGGCCATCACCCTGCGTCAGACCCTGGCCGGTCTGACGGCCGCCCAGAGCGCCACCGTCCGTGCCGTCCTGGGCCGCATCGACGCCGCGCAGGGCCTGCCGCTGGTCGTCTGGGGACCCTCGGCTCAGGTTCTGGCCGCTGACCGGTTCGGCCTGAGCGCCCGCGTCGCCGCCGAGCCGGATCAGGCCCTGGCCGCCGTCCGCTCCGGCTCCCGCGCCATGCTGGACCTCACCCCCGCCAAGGCCTGGTGGGGGCGGCTGCTGGCCGAGCCGGCCTTGCGTATCGTCGGTGCCCTGCCCGACGACCGGCACGGCATGCCGCGTGCGTTGATGGTGCAACAGACCCCGCCTGGCCCCACCGGCGACGACCGCACCTTCTGGGTTACTGACAGCGCGGCTCCGGACGCTCGCATCGTCGAGACCCTGTCGGCCTCGGGCCTTGCCGCGACACCGCTGATCGCGGCGGGTGGGTTGAAGCTATTCATTCTGGCGGGCTATGTGCAGGCCGAAGACGTCCGGTTGATCGACGCACCGGGCACACTGAACGGTATCATCGGTGCCGCCCCCCTGTTCTGATTTCTCGAGGATCGCATGACAAACAGCCCTGCTCCAAAGCCCGGCATCCTCGACATCGCGCCGTATGTGGGCGGCAAGTCCGCCATCGCCGGCGTCGCTGAGCCGATGAAGCTGTCGTCCAACGAGAATGCCCTGGGGGCCGGCGAGAAGGCCCGCGCCGCCTATGAGGCTGCGCTGAAGAACATCCACCTGTATCCCGATGGCCGGGCCGGAAAGCTGCGCGACGCGGTCGCCGAGCATCATGGTCTGGAGCCCGAGCGTCTGATCTTCGGCAATGGTTCGGACGAGGTCTTCGCCCTTCTGAACCAGACCTATCTGACTGCCGGGGACAATATCGTCAGCGGCCAGTACGGCTTCTTGGCTTACCGGATCAGCGCCCTCGCCAACCAGGCTCAGGTCAAGCTGGCCCCCGAGCCCGAGTTCAAGGCGACGCCCGAAGCCCTGCTGGCCCAGGTCGATGACCGCACCCGCATCGTCTATGTCTCCAGCCCGGCCAATCCGACCGGCAGCTACAATACCGCCGAGGAAATCCGCCGCCTGCACGAAGGCCTGCCCGCCGACGTGATCCTGGTCGTGGATGAGGCCTATGCCGAGTTCGTCACCGCGCCCGACTGGGAAACCAGCTTCGGCCTGGCCCGCGACGCCTCGAACATCGTCGTCACCCGCACCTTTTCCAAGATCCACGGCCTGGGCGGCCTGCGCATCGGCTTCGGCTATGCGCCGCTGGCCATCTGCGAGGCGATCGACCGCATCCGCCTGCCCTTCAACGTCTCGGTGCCCGGCCTGGACGCCGCCACCGCCGCCATCGGCGACGAGGCGCACCAGCAGGCCTCGCGCGACCTGGTCGAGACCTGGCGGCCCCGCCTGACCCAGGCCATCAAGGGCTTCGGCTTCGAGGTCTTCCCCTCCGCCGGCAACTTCGTGCTGGTCCGCTTCAAGGATGCCGAGCAGGCCGCCGGGGCCAACGACTATCTCAACACCAAGGGCATCATCGTCCGCGCCGTCGGCGGCTACGGCCTGCCTGAAGCCCTGCGCATCACCATCGGTACCGAAGACCAGAACCGCGCGGTCATCGACGCCCTGAGCGAGTTCGCGGCGGGGTGATCCTTCCCTCTCCCGGCGGGAGAGGGCTTGAGCCTCCGAGAACGAAGCGATCGGTCAGGCGAAAGGGTGAGGGGCTACGGCCTGCATTCGGTGTAAGCCGCTTCACTGACTGAGCTACGCCTTACGCCGACCGAAACAGCCAACCCTCATCCGGCGCTACGCGCCACCTTCTCCCACTGTGAGAAGGGACATCGCATTAGTTCCTCCTGAATACCCGGCTTGCCGCCCAGCCGGTGAAGGCGGCCAGCAGGACGCACAGAATCCCGTAGGTCCACGGCCGGTTCTGCGAGAACTCGTAGATGTCCCGTTCGATGCCGACCTTTTCGACGGTCAGGTCCATCTGGGTCGCGCTGACGGGCTGGCCGTCCTGGAACAGCCAGACCTCGGCCTCGTACTTGCCGGTGGGGGCGACGGCGGGCAGTTCGATCTGGGCCCGGAACAGGCCGCGGTCCACGAATGTGACCCCGGTCGGATCTGTATTGTACAGCGCCGCATCTTCCCGCAGGCGGATCACCGCGCGGCGCCAGTCCAGATAGTCTTCGCCCAGACGGCTGACGACCACGTCACGCACGCCATAGCGGGTGACCGTGCGGCTCTCCTCCGGCGCATTGATGCGCAGGTGGTCCAGGCCGATGCCCTCGCGCCGAAGTTGGCCGAAGTCGGCGATGTCGGACAGGGGGCGGCTGGTCGCCGTCATGTAGAAGCCCGGCGCGCCCTCGAACAGCACAGGCCGACTGTTTAGCCAGACCCCGGTGTTGCGGGTCTTCTTGACCAGACGGACCGGACCATCCGGGCCGCGCACCACCACCACGACATCGGCGGGCGTATCCGTCGGATTGAACACCGCGCCGTACAGGACGATCGACGCCCCGCGAAAACTGGAATCGACCCGCACCTCGGCATTGGTCAGGGCGGCGGCGACTCGGACCTGATCGGTTGTGGCGATAGACGGCGAGGGCGCAGGCGCTTCGACGGCGGGCGGCGGAGGCGGCAGTTGCATCATCACACCCTCCTCAGTTCACGCCGGGGGCAAAAGCGAACAGGTCACTGGGCCGCACGAACAACTCCAGCCCCATTTGGATGCCGACCAGCAGGACGATCAGCCCCAGAACGGCCCGCAGCTCCTCGGCCCGGAACTTGCCGGACCAGCGCGCCCCATACTGAGCCCCGACGACCCCACCCAGCAACAGTATGGTCGACAGGACCACATCCACCGTCTGATTGCGTCCGGCCTGAAGGACGGTAGTGATGGCGGTCGTCACGATGATCTGGAACAGGCTGGTCCCCACCACCACGCTGGCCCGCATGCGCAGGACGTACAGCATGGCCGGCACCAGAATGAAGCCACCGCCCACGCCCATGATGGCCGAGAGGATGCCCACCAACAGACCCAGACCCAGCGGCGGAATGGCACTGATGTACAGGCCCGAGCGGGGAAACCGCATCTTCAGAGGCAGGCCGTACAGCCACAGTGGACGCCGCCGCTCCTTGTGGGGCACCACGTCGCCGCGCACCCGGCGCAGGATGGCCCCCAGGCTTTCGTACAGCATCATCAGCCCGATGGCGCCCAGGAACAGCAGGTAGGACAGGGCGACCGCCAGATCCGCCTGACCCAGCAGGCGCAGGTAGCGGAAGATTTCGACCCCCAGCAAAGCACCCAGGACCCCGCCGACCGCCATGACGCCGCCGATCTTGAAATCGATGGCCTTCTTGCCGGCGTAGTTGATCACGCCCGAGGTGGAGGAGGCCACGACGTGGCTGGCCTGGCTGGCGACGGCCACGGCGGGGGGGATGCCCATGAAGATCAGGATGGGGGCCATCAGGAAGCCCCCGCCGATGCCAAACAGCCCGGACACGAAACCGACCGTCGCACCCAGAAGAACCAGGAACGGCCAGTTCACCGAAACCTCGGCGATCGGCAGATAGATATCCAAAGGACGCGCCTTCGGCTGGAACGAAAAATCAAACGCCCGAAAGCGACGGTGAAGGTCTCAAACGCATAGACGCGTCAGATGTTTACCGCCACCCGTCGCGCCCGGAATATCAGCCCGGAAACCTCAGCCCAGAGGTTCGACCTGAAATCGCTCGGCTTCGGCGCGCGCCTGGCCGCGAATTTCGGTCGGCACTGTCGCCTTCAGACGCTCGACCGAAGCCTGGGCATCGCCGTCACCGGAACGCGCCGCGATCAGATACCATTTGTAAGCTTCCAACAGGTCCTGGCCGATTCCGTTCTCGCCGGTCTCGTACAGTTTGGCGACATTGTACTGGCTGTCGACCAGACCCTGATCCGCCGCGCGACGCAGCCAGGTCAGGGCGGACGGTCCGTCCTGGGTGCCGCCGAAGCCTTCGAACAGATACATGCCATAGGCGTGCATGCCACGGGCGTCACCGCCTTCGGCGGCGCTCTTGGCCCAACGACGAGCCTCGACCGGGTTGGTCTCCACGCCCTTGGCACCGTCCTGATACAGACCCGCCAGATGCAGTTGCGCCTGGCCGTATCCCAGTTCCGCCGCCTGTTTCAGGGTCTCTGCCCCCGTCGCGTCGTCGGCATCCAGCTGGGCGATAGCCTCGCCATAGAGCGTCTCACCTCGCGCCAGATCGGCGGCTGAAGGGGCCGCAGGCGTCATGGCCAGGGCCGCCGTCGGCGTTACGGTTTCGCCACCGCCGGTGAACCGGTCCAGACCGGGGATGGCGATGCCATTGCCGGTCATCTGGCCATAGGCGACCACGCCCGCCACAGTCAGGGTCGCAGCCAGGGCCGACGCCCCCAGCGCCTTGCGCACCGTGCCGCCCGACTGCTTGTCCATCCGCTCCTGGAGCCGGGACTTGCCGCCGCGCTTCAGGCCAAAGGCGGAACGCGGAGCCTCGACCTCTGCCGGGGCCATGGCCGCGCGGGCTGCATCAATGGTCTGGCGGGTATCGGACGGACGCACCGCCCGATCGCTGACGAAGTCCGTCCCGGCATCGAAATCCGCGCCGAAGTCGTCAACGTCGTCATCCAGAATGTCCGGCGCGGTCGCGGCCAGAGCGTCCGTTACATCGGCACCGCCGAAGCCCTGCCCGAAGGGCGTGGCGGCTGGCCGAGACGGGGGTGCGCTCTCGAACGTCGGCAGGACAGGCGAATCGACTTCGACGGCTTGATCGTTCTCGGCCTCGAATGCCTCGTCCCGGTCATGGGCCAGCGGGCCGTGCAGCACGGCATCCAGAAGATCGTCGGACACCAGGGCTGCAGACGATCCGGTTGCCGGAGCGATCTGGTCATCGATCTCGGGCTCGACGGTCGCCGATGACGGTGCGTCGGCCTCGAACGTCTCGTCGGCCCACGCGGACTGCGCGGCCGGTGCCTCGTCCTCGAACATGGGATCCGCGAACGGCGATTCCACGCCACCGAAGTCCGCCTTGCCAAAATCGGAGTCAGGGAAGGCCGCGTCAGGGAAACTTGCTCCGGAATAGGCTGCGCCGCGCCAGTCAGGCTCGGCCTCACGCACGGTAGCAGCAACCGTCGGCTTGGGCTCGACCCGGCGCAGCAGGGTGTCGCGGGCCTCGCTGAGCAATGCAGCCGTCCGCTCTTCCGACAGCCGCATGCGCTCGGCCAGTTCGCCCGAAGCACGATCGTAACGCTGCTCGATGCGGCCAGAGCTTTCGCTCAACCGCTGACCGATGTCGTCCAGAGCCTGGGCCGAGCGGCGTTCGGACTGGGCGATGCGTTCGCTCAAGCGGTCTGAGATGCGGGTAATCTCACCGCCCAGGGTTTCAAGCGCCAGCGCATGACGGTCGTCCGATGACGTCAGACGACGCTCCATCCGCTGATCCAGCGACTGGGTCAGGGCGTGCGAAAGCTCTCCAAGATCGGCCTCGACCTTGCGCGTCGCCGCCAGGCTGGCCGCCTCGACGATCCGGTCCAGACGACCCGGTGCCTCAAGCTCGACAGCCTCAACCCTACCATTCAGGTTCTGGGCAATCTTCAGGACTTCGCGGCCCATGGCTTCGACAGCGCGGGCGGCGCGTTCTTCAGAGGCCTTGACCTGATCGCCGATGGCCTGGACGGCGCGTTCGATGCGGTCGATCCGCCCCTCGGTCTCGGCAGTGTCCAGACGCCGCATCATTTCCGAGCGGCTGGCCTCGACTTGACGGCTCAGGGTCTCGGCAAGCTTCTCGAAACGGGCGGCTTCGCGAACCCCTTCCGGCTCGACCCGACCCTCGGCGGCACGCATGCGCTGATCCAGCCCGGCGAAGGAACGCTCCAGCCCACGCAGAGCCTCGGTCGTGCGGGCCTGGGCCTCGTCCAGCCGCGCGCCGACCTGAGCGAGCAAATCGGTACCGACGCCAGGACCAGCGGCCTTCTCGATGGCTTCCATGCGGCGGCGCAGGTCCTCGGTGCCCGCGCGCTGACGCTCTTCGATATCGTAAAGGCGACCCGTGATCGCCCCGACCGACGCCTCGACCTTGCCGAAGGCATCAGCCGTCTGAGGCCCGACTTCCTGCTCGAACCTGCGCAGCCGCTTGTGCCCCTCGCGCAGTTCCTCGGCGATGTCGTCGATACGGCGAGCGTAAGTCTTGCCGGTCGCGTCCTGCCCGTCGAGACGACGCACCAGTCCGCTGACGGCCTGATCCACGCCCTGGATAGCCACAGTCGATCGACGCTCTGCGGCTTCCAGACGGGCGGCGATGGCATCGATGGAGGCACCCAAACGCTGCCAGCCCTCGTCGCCCGACCCATAGGCGTCATCCAGGCGGCGGCTGCGCCCGCGGCGCTCATAGGTGTCGGAGACGTGCGGGCGGCGCGCCAGCGGCACGACGCCGTCATCGTCGTCGCCGTCTTCCAGGATCATGGTGTTCAGCCATTCGCCCAGGGTCATGCCCGAGCGACGCGCCAAGTCCTTGGCGATCTCACGGGCCTTGGGTTCGATCCCCTTCACGCTCCAAGGCGCCGCTGCGCTCACTGATTCGTCTCCCCACCTTCACGCCGAACGCTAATCGTCCAGATCGTGGGTGTAAATGCGTGGTTAACCGCTAGATGTTGCGTCGTCACCAACTTCCTGTGGACACCGACCCGCAGGGAAGATTTCTCGCGCTGATGCGGTTAATGCGTCGTAAAGATTAACCCCCCGGCAAGGATTTGCGCCCTTGCGTGAAAGCGGGTCACACGCCACTTCGCCGCCATGCCCCTGAGCGTCACCCTCGCCCTGATTGCTGCTGCCGTGGCGCTGACTGTCTTCGCCGGTTGGCGCGGAGCGAGGCCCTGGGACCCGCGCAAGGGCGTTCGCATGATCCCCTGGCGGATCGTCATGTTGCTGTCCGCGACCGCCGTCTTCATCCTGGTCATCCACCTGGCCGCCCTGATGGGCATGCCTCAGAGAACGTATTGAGCGGAACCATCGCCGGGCCTGAACCCTTCTCCTGTCCATCCCCGAACGATCAGGAGACCGCCATGAGCGACAAGACCCTCACCGCCGCCGAAGCCGAAACCGAGTTCTGGAAACACCTGAAATCGTCCAACACCGGCATGCTGGGGCTGGACCGTCCCGGCTATCACAGCCAGCCAATGACCGCCTTCCGCGACGAGGAGACCAGCACCATCTGGTTCTTCACCCGCAACGACACCGATCTGGCCAGAGACGTTTCGGGCGGAGCCCAGGACGCCATGTTCACCTATTGCTCCAAGGATCAGGAAGTCTGGGCCTGCTTTCATGGCAAGCTGTCGATCGACCATGATCAGGGTGTCATCGACCGCAACTGGAACCCGATCATCGCCGCCTGGTATCCCGAGGGCAAGGACGACCCGCATCTGACCCTGCTGCGCTTCGAGGGCGACGACGGCCGCGTCTGGGTGTCGAAGAAGGGTGCCGTCGGTTTCTTCTATGAGATCGCCAAAGCCAATCTGACCAAGACCACGCCGGATGCGGGCGGGGTGGCGGACGTCAACTTGCGCTGATCGGTCGTCGGGGGCTGGTTTAGACTAGCCCCCGAAACACCAGGCCAGCACGGCCTTCTGGGCATGGATGCGGTTCTCCGCCTCGTCCCAGACCAGCGAGCGCGGCCCGTCGATCACGGCGTCCGACACTTCTTCGCCCCTGTGCGCGGGCAGGCAGTGCAGGAAGACCGCATCGGATGCGGCCGCCTCCATCAGGGCGTCGTCGACCGTATAACCATCGAACGCCTCCAGCCGATCCTCATAGTCCCCGTCGCCCATCGACACCCAAGTGTCGGTGACCACGACATCGGCCCCCTTGACCGCATCACGTGGATCGCTGGTCAGGGTCACATGTGCCCCGCCGCGGGCCAGGTCGTGCAGGTCGGGATGATAGTCCGCCGGACAGGCCACCTGGAGATGGAAATCCAGTTTAGCCGCCGCATGCATGAAGCTGTGGCAGACGTTGTTGCCGTCCCCGACCCAAGCCACAGTCTTGCCTGCGATGGGCCCGCGATGCTCTTCGATCGTCAGGATGTCCGCCAGGATCTGGCAGGGGTGCGAACGATCCGTCAGGCCGTTGATCACCGGCACGGCCGAGACCCGGGCGAACCGCTCGACATCCTCGTGGTCATTGGCCCGGATCATCACCGCATCGACCATGCGCGACAGAACCCGCGCTGTATCCTCAACCGGCTCGCCACGGCCTAGCTGCATGTCTCCGGCATTGGCGATGATCGACGACCCGCCCAGTTGGCGGATGGCGGCATCGAAGCTGAAGCGCGTGCGGGTAGAATTCTTCTCAAAGATCATCGCCAGCACGCGATCCTCCGCCGGCGCATCGGCATCGACGCGCCCCTTGGGCCAGCCCTGGCGCGCGGCCTTGCGGGCATGGGCGTCATCGAGGATGGCCCGCAGGTCCTCGGCGGACAGGCGGTGGATGTCGAGGAAGTGTCTTGTCATGGTCCAGTCCCGGATTCAGGAGCGATGTCTGTGACAATCAAATATCGGGCTTCGCAAAGCTCGTGGGTCGCGTGATCACTGCCGATCTGAATCTTGGCCAGGGCGGCAATGTCGTCAAATACACCCAAGCGTCCGCTTACCCGAACTCGGCTCGCTGGTAACGGCTCGGACTGGCGAGTTTCGGGCCGGATTACCTGTATGCAAT
Organism: Brevundimonas sp.; assembly: GCF_041648055.1. Lineage (GTDB taxonomy): Bacteria > Pseudomonadota > Alphaproteobacteria > Caulobacterales > Caulobacteraceae > Brevundimonas. The sequence goes on along the minus strand of NZ_JBAZPS010000002.1, from coordinate 263,149 downwards.
CCTGATTGGACCCGCGGCTGCGGCTCTCAAGCGTGCTGTAGAGGCGCAAGCCAAGACCGGTCGACAAATAGCCCTCTAAAGCCACGGCTTCTGCGGGCTGGCTCGGCAAACTCGACATCGGCGCACAAGCGGCAAGCCAAAGCGCACAGAGCATGATCGCCCCTGCCCGAACGCCAATCCACACGTCAGGCCGCTGCCATCTTGCCGCGCGCGACCACGCACGCCTTTTCGAACCGCTCGACCACCTCGCGCGCCTCGTCCAGCGTCAGGTTCAGCGGCGGCAGTATGCGCACCAGATTGTCGCCGCCACCCGCCACCAGCAGATGCGCCTCGTCCCGCGCCCAACCCATGAATTCGCGGTTGTTAGGGATGAGCTTTACTCCCATCAGCAGGCCCTTGCCGCGCACCTCGACGATGACGTCGGGATAGCGGTCCTTCAGCCCGTTCAACTGCTGCTTCAGATAGCCCGCGATCTCGTTGACGTTGGCCAGGGTCTCTGGCTTCGAGACTTCGCCGAACGCCGCCAGTCCGACCGCCATGGCCAGCGGATTGCCGCCAAAGGTCGAGCCATGCACGCCCGCGACCATGCCGCTGGCCGCCTCGGTCGTCGCCAGACAGGCCCCGATGGGAAAGCCGCCGCCCAGCGCCTTGGCGATGGCCATGATGTCGGGGGCCATGCCGCCCCACTCATGCGCCCACAGCTTGCCGGTCCGGCCCATACCGCACTGGACCTCGTCGAAGATGATCAGCACGCCGTGCTCGTCGCACAGCTCGCGCAGGCCCCGCAGGCAGACCTCGGGGATGGCCCGGCATCCGCCCTCGCCCTGCACCGGCTCGACGATGATGGCGGCCGTGGTCGGGTTGGCGATGGCGGCCTTGATCGCGTCGTGATCGCCGAACTTCAGCTGGTGAAAGCCCTCCATCGGCGGACCGAAGCCGTTGGTATAGCTGGGGTTGGCCGCAGCATTGATCGCGCCATAGGTCCGACCGTGGAAACTGCCGTCGAAACCATAAATGTCGATCCGCTCGGCACTGCCCTTGGCCGAGTGATATTTGCGCGCCGTCTTGATCGCGCACTCCACGGCTTCCGTGCCGGAGTTGGTGAAAAAGACCACATCGGCGAACGACTTTTCGCACAGGGCGTCGGCCAGTGCCTCCTGGCCCGGGATGCGGAAGATGTTGGACACGTGCCACAGCTTCTCAGCCTGATCCTTGACGGCCTGAACCAGCACGGGATGAGCATGGCCCAGGGCATTGGTCGAAATGCCCATGACGCAATCCAGATATTCGGTCCCGTCCTTGGCCCACAGACGTGCGCCCTGACCGCGATCGACCTCCAGCGGCGCGCGGTTGTAGACACCCATCAAATGTTCGGTGGACACGGAACAGACCTCCAGAAGCGCGACGGCCCCGGCGCGGGAGGCGGCGGGACCGTTAGAAAAAAGGGTCAGACCTTGTCGAACGCAGGGGCCACATAGTCAACACCGCGTGCGGGGACTTCAGGGGCGCGATGCCGCCGCGTCCGCGTCTGGCGAACCCGCTGGCGGTATGGCCCATTCCCCGCGCCAGTCGTAGGACAGCTCGACGCAGTGGCGATAGCCACCGTCCGGCCAGCGCCCGACAGCATGCAACGTCAGGGGACGCCCCAGACGCACCCGCCCCAGAACCAGCCAGGCCTCTTCGGCACTGGGGCACAGCGCACGGCTCAGACCACGCCCGCCGCCTTCCGGGGTGATCGTATAGACGCTGGTCTCGCGCGAGCCGTCCGGAAGGGCACGGCGCACCGCATCCGGTCCGCCGCGACGAATGTCGGCTGAACCCCGGTTAGAGGTGGAGATGATCCGCCGCACGCTGATCGCGCCGAACAGGCCTCGATCCGCCTCCAGCGTCACGCCGCGCGTCAGGGCCTGGGTCACCCGGTTGGAGGCGTCGAAAGCCAGATAGCGCGTCTCCGCCATGGCCGGCCCGGCAACAGAGACGAAGGCCAGAAGCGGGATCAGGATGCGTTTCACCAGGCTTGATCCTCAATGCATGAGGCGAAACGGAGGCACGTCGCCGTGCCTCCGTACCGATATCACTAGTCCAGCGTGCGCTTGATCTCTTCGACGGTGAAGCACTCGATGTAGTCGCCGACCTTGATGTCGTGGAAGCCCTGGAAATGCATGCCGCACTCCTGGCCCGACGGCACCTCGTTGACCTCGTCCTTGAACCGCTTGAGCGTGGCGAGCGTGCCCAGCTCCAGCACGACGATATCGTCGCGGATGATCCGGACCTTGGCGCCCTTGCGGACCACGCCCTCGGACACCCGGCAACCGGCGATCTTGCCGGTCTTGGAGATGTCGAAGACCTGCAGCACGGCGGCGTTGCCCAGGAAGGTTTCCCGTTGCAGCGGAGCCAGCATGCCCGACAGGACACCCTTCATGTCGTCCAGCAGGTCGTAGATGATAGAGTAGTAGCGGATCTCCACGCCCTCGCGGTCGGCCAGATCCTTGGCCTGTTTCGAAGCCCGGACGTTGAAGCCCAGGATCGGCGCACCGGCCGACTTGGCCAGCTGCACGTCCGACTCTGTGATACCGCCAGCACCCGAATAGACGACGCGCGCGCGCACCTCGTCGTTGCCCATCTTCTCCAACGAGCCCTGAATGGCCTCGCCCGAACCCTGGACGTCGGACTTGATTAGGACCGGCAGCTCCGAAATCTTCTTGGAGCCCAGCTTGGCCATCATATCGACCAGGCTGACCTGGTTGATGCCGCCGGTCGCCTTCTCGCGCTTGATGCGGGCACGGTATTCCGTCAGCTCGCGAGCGCGGGCCTCGTTCTCGACCACGGCCAAAGGTTCGCCGGGCGAAGGGGCCTCGTTCAGACCCAGGATTTCCACGGGTACGGACGGACCGGCCTCGCTCAGTTGTTCGCCACGCTCATTCAGCAGGGCGCGAACGCGACCGAAGCTGGAGCCGGCCACGACCAGATCGCCCTTCTTGAGCGTGCCGCGCTTGACAAGAATGGTGGCCACCGGGCCGCGACCCTTGTCCAGCTTGGCCTCAATGACCACGCCTTCGGCGGTGCGTTCCGGATCGGCCTTCAGGTCCATGACCTCGGCCTGCAGCAGGATAGCCTCGATCAGGCCGTCCAGATTGGTGCGGGCCTTGGCCGAGACCTCGACGATCTGGGTGTCGCCACCCAGGGCCTCGCCGATGATTTCGTACTGCAGCAGTTCGTTGACGACCTTCTGCGGATCGGCATCCGGCTTGTCGATCTTGTTGACCGCCACAATGATCGGGGCTCCGGCCGCCTTGGCATGCTGGATGCTTTCGATCGTCTGCGGCATGACGCCGTCGTCGGCCGCCACCACCAGGATGACGATGTCGGTGACATTGGCACCGCGTGTCCGCATGGCACTGAAGGCCGCGTGGCCTGGCGTGTCGAGGAAGGTCACGGCGTCGCCCGACGGCGTCTTCACCTGATAGGCACCAATGTGCTGGGTGATGCCGCCGGCCTCGCCCGCCGCCACATCCGTGGTGCGCAGCGCATCCAGCAGCGAGGTCTTGCCGTGGTCGACGTGGCCCATGATGGCCACGACCGGCGCGCGCGGCGTGACCGCCTCGTCGTCGATCGCGTCGGACAGGAAACCGGTCTCGATATCGGATTCCGAAACACGTCGCACGGTCATGCCGAATTCGTCGGCCACCAGCTCGGCCGTATCGGTGTCGATGACGTCGTTGATCTTCATCATCAGGCCCTGCTTCATCAGGAACTTGATGATGTCGACACCGCGTACGGCCATCCGGTTGGACAGCTCCTGCACGGTGATGACATCAGGGATGACGACTTCGCGCGGACGGTTCGGCGCGTCGGTCGAGCCACCCTTGCGCTTTTCCTTCTCCCGCTCGCGGGCGCGGCGGACCGAGGCCAGCGAGCGCATCCGCTCGGCGGTATCGCCGTCACCGGCCAGGGCCGAGATGGTCAGGCGGCCTTCACGGCGTTTGGGCTCGCCACGTGTGCGCGAGACGGCCTTTCCGGCGTCGGAGAAGCGTTTGTCGCGGTCGTCCTCGCGGCTGACCGGACGGGCAAAACCGCCACCAGGTGCACGGCTGGGACGCGCCACCTCGGCTTGGGCGGGCGGGGCGTTGGGGGTCGAGCGTCCGCCGGGACCGGTGCGAGCCGTACCCGGACGGGCCGCGCCCGGTGCCGGGCGCGGATTCAGAGCCGAATAGCGAACCGGCTCGGCAGGCTTGGCACCGGCGGGACGCGCATTGGCGGGACGATCGGAATAGGATTTCTCGCCACCCCCCATCGCCTCTTCACGGGCGGAGCGGCCACCGAAGGCAGGACGCTCGGCTGGGGCACGCGACGGATTCGGGGCCTTGGGCACACGCTGGCCGAAATTGACCACCGGACGCGCGGGCGGAGCCGAACGGGCCGGAGCGGCAGGCGCAGGGGTCGGTGCAGCAGCCGCCGGGGCAGGCGCTGGCGTCGGAGCGGCCGCCACAGGCGCAGCCGGCTTGGCGGCAGGTTTTGACGGCGCGGGCGCGGCAGCGGCCAGCTTGGCTGCCTCGGCGCGGGCGGCTTCGGCAGCGGCGCGCGCTGCTGCAGCCTCGGCCTGGGCGGCGTTGGACGCCTGTTCGGCGGCGGCGGCCTGTTCGCGGGCGGCGGCATCGCGGCGCGCCTGTTCGGCGGCCTGGGCACGCGCTTTTTCGGCCTGGGCCTGGGTGGCCAGTTCGATGGCGCGGCGACGGGCTTCCTGTTCCTCGTTGGACAGGCGGCCTCCGGCAGGACCAGTCGAGGGCGCAGGTGTAGGACGCGGCGGCGGGGCAGCCTCGGTCCGCGGACGCGCGACATCAAAGCCCTGCGGACGCTGATGCCCAGGCGTGGCACCCATGCGGCGCTTGGTCTCGACCACCACGGTCTTGGTGCGGCCGTGGCTGAAGCTCTGCTTGACGGTGCCGGCCGAAACCGCTCCCGCCTGGCGTGGCTTCAGGCTCAGAGGCGCGCGCGGTCCCGTCTGGGAGGGGGTCCCGGTCGGAGCCTGCGGTGCGCCTTCGTTGGTCTTGTCGTTCTCGTCAGTCATTCGGTCGCTTTACTCGGGGCAGCAGGACATCCGCCACCCTCTCGTTCAAACACAAAAAGCCGCGCGTCGCCCCGCCCCCTATGAGGGAACGGAACTCCGCCCGTCTGAATCCTTGCTCGGGCCTTCAGCCGCTCCGACACCCCATTGCGTGGGTATCAGCGATCGAAATCCCGCCAGCCGCTCGACCTCTATGGTCCATCGATCGGCCCGCCCGCCTGTCAGCAGGACGGCGTGTATCGCATTTTCCAGCCCAAGGGCCAAACTCAAATCGTCGGCGCTGAATGTGCCGCACACTTTCGGGGGCGGCGACATGTGCCCGGCCAGGGCCAGAAGCTTGCTTCGGCCATCGGCAGAGCCGTCAGACGCCTCCACGATCCAGGCCGCTTTTCCGGCCCGGATATTGGCCAGCGATTTTTCGAAGCCAGAGATAAGCACGCCCTCGCGCCGGGCAAGACCCAGCTGGTCCAGACAGCGCTTGGCCAGCAGGCTTTCGACCGTGTCGGCCAGATCGGCCGCCGGTTTCAGCGGGGCCTTGGCCGCGCGGCTGAACAGGTTCTTCTTGACCGCTGCCTGGATGGAGGCGCGATCGGCGGCGACCCAAAGGCCGCGCCCCGGCAACTTGCGCGCCAGATCGGGGGCGACCGAACCGTCCGGGGCGGCGACGAAACGGATCAGACGAGATTCATCCATGACCTGGTGCGTGACCAGGTCCCGGCGGTCTCTATCGATCGTCGCGTCGCGCAACCCCATGAACGATCCGGTCTCCCATCATGCGTCGCGCGTGTCGTCGGAGTCCTCGGCGAGGACCTCGTCGGCATCGGCGTCGGTGGTTTCAACTTCGGCTTCGGCTTCGGGCGCATCACCGAACACGGCGTCGGCGTCGTATTCACCCTCGGCGTATTCGACCTCTTCCTCGTATTCCGGCTCGGGCGGCTGCGGCAGTTCCGACGCATCGATCCAGCCGGCGGCCACGCGGGCCTGCAGGATCAACATCTCGGCATCTTCCTGGGCCAGGTTGAAGCTTTCCAGCACGCCGGGCACCTTCACCCGTTCGCCGTTCTTCACTTCATAGCCGCCACGGATTTCGTCGGTGGCCAGATCGGCCAGGTCCTCGACCGTCTTGACCCCACCCTCGCCCAGGGCGACGGCGATGGCACCGGTGACACCCGGCACGGCCAGGACAGCATCCTCGACGCCCAGTTCGACGCGCTTGGCGTCCAGAACAGCCGCCTGCTTGTCCAGGAAGTCGCGGGCACGGGCCTGAAGTTCTTCGGCGGTGTCCTCGTCGAAGCCTTCTATCTCCGAGATTTCATAGGGCTCGACGAAGGCCAGATCCTCGACCGTGGCAAAGCCTTCGGTGACCAGCAGCTGGGCGATGACCTCGTCCACGTCCAGGGCTTCCTGGAACAGGACGGTACGCTCGCCGAATTCCTTCTGGCGACGCTCGCTGTCCTGGGATTCCGTGATGATGTCGATCTGCCAGCCGGTTAGCTGGCTGGCCAGGCGTACGTTCTGGCCGCGACGGCCGATGGCCAGCGACAGCTGTTCGTCGGGCACGACGACCTCGACGCGGTCGGCCTCTTCGTCCAGCACGACCTTGGAGACTTCGGCGGGGGCCAGGGCGTTGACGATGAAGGTCGGCTCGTCGGCGTTCCACTGGATGATGTCGATCTTTTCGCCCTGCAGTTCGGCGACGACCGCCTGAACGCGCGAGCCGCGCATACCGACGCAGGCCCCAACGGGATCGATGGAGCTGTCGTTCGACAGCACGGCCATCTTGGCGCGCGACCCGGCGTCGCGTGCGGCGGCGCGGATCTCGATCACGCCGTCATAGACCTCGGGCACTTCCTGCGCGAACAGCTTGGCCATGAAGCCGGGGTGCGAGCGCGACAGCATGACCTGCGGGCCCTTGGCCTCGGCGCGGACGTCATAGATGTAGGTGCGGATCCGGTCGCCGATGTTGAACACCTCGCGCGGGATGGAGTCGTTGCGGCGCATGATACCCTCGCCCCGGCCCAGATCGACGACGGTGTTGCCGTATTCGACGCGCTTGACGGTGCCGTTGACGATCTCGCCGACGCGGTCCTTGAACTCTTCGTACTGGTTGGCGCGCTCGGCGTCGCGAACCTTGCCCATGACGACCTGGCGAGCCATCTGGGTCTGCACCCGGCCGAAGTCGAACGGCGGCAGGTCCTCGACATATTCCTTGCCGACCTCGGCTTCCGGATCGCGCTTGGACGCGTCGGTCAGGCGCACCATGGCGCTGTCGTTGAACTCTTCCAGCTCGTCTTCCGGCTGCCAGTCGTCGGCCACGATGGTGACGTGGCGCGTCAGGCTCAGTTCGCCGGTCTTGATGTCGATCTTGGCGCGGATGTCGTGATGAGCGCCGTAACGCGACTTGGCGCCCTTCTGGATCGCCTCCTCGATCGCCTCGACGACGACCTCCTTGTCGATGTTCTTCTCGCGCGCGACCGCATCGGCGATCTGCAGCAGTTCAAGACGGTTCGCGGAAACGCCGGCAACAGCCATGTCTTTAGTCCTCGGTCTCGGTTGTATCGTTGTCATTGCGGGCGGCGCGCTTCTCGGCACCCGCCTTCATCAGTTCGTCGGTCAGCACCAGCTTGGCATCCACCAGCCAGTCGAAGGGGATCAGGGCGGTGTCCTCTTCCCCGTCCAGATCGATGGCGATGTTCTCGCCCTCCGTCCCGGCCAGAATGCCCTTGAAGCGCTTGCGGCCCTCGACCATCCGGTCGGTTTCCAGTCGCGCCTCATAGCCTTCAAACAGGTCGAAATCAGACTGGCGCGTCAGAGGCCGATCCACGCCCGGCGACGACACTTCCAGCAAGTACTCGCCCGCGATCGGATCGGCGGCGTCGAAAATTTCCGACACCGCGCGGCTCAGGCGGGCGCACTCCTCGACCGCGATGTCGTGGTCGCTGGGCCGCTCGGCCATGATCTGCAGGCGGCGACGCAGAGTGCCGCCCATCAGCCGCACCCGCACGATGTCGAGACCCAGGCTTTCGGCCACGGGTTCGATCAGCTCCAGCAGAGCGCGGTCTTCGACGGTCTTGGCCTTCAAGGCACTGGTCTCTCGGGGTCGTAAGCAGGGCAATAAAAAAGCGGCGGGCCATCCGGGGCCGCCGCTTGGAACGACGCCGTTTGACGCCGGTCTAACGATGTAGGGCGCCGTATAGCCCTCCCGAACGGCTTTGTCAGCCCCTTCTCGCTACAGGCCGACGACGGTCATTGCCTTCGCTGCCCCGCGCCGCCAGAAAGCGCCGATGAAAATCCACTGGATCGGACTGAACACCACCGGCCGCCTGGGCGTGTCGCGCAAGCCCGACGGGGGCGAGGCCCTCGACGAACAGATGGCCGGCCTGTCGCACGGCATGGTCGATCATGTCATCAGCATGCTGGAGCCCGCGGAGGCCCAGAAGCTAGGCCTCGCAGACGAGGGCGGGGCGGCCACGCGGCACGGCGTCGGCTTTCACAACTTCCCCATTCCCGACCACGGCCTGCCCGCCGATGTCGCCGCCTATCGCAAGCTGGCCCAGGCCATCGACCGGCGGCTGCGCGCGGGACAGGCCATCGTGATCCACTGCCGCGCCGGCCTGGGGCGCGCCCCGTCTCTTGCCATCTGTGCCCTGATTGTTGGCGGCATGGACCCGGACGAAGCCGTCCTTCGCGTCGGCAAGGCGCGCGGTCGCCCCGTGCCAGAAACCGACGAACAGTTCGCCTTCATCCGTACCTTCGCCGCCCTGCGCGACTGAAGCTGAATGACCTCCTCCCCGATCGCATTGCGCCTCGCCGCCGTCGTGGCCTTCGCCGCCCTGATGGCCCTGAGCGCCCAGATCGCCGTGCCGATGGTGCCGGTTCCCATGACGCTCCAGAGCTTCGCCGTGCTTCTGGCCGGGGCGGTCATGGGTCCGCGGTGGGGCGTGGCCAGCGTGCTGCTGTATCTGGCGGCGGCCATGGTCGGCCTGCCCGTACTGTCGGACGCCGCCTCCGGCATTGCGCGCTTCACCGGCCCGACGGCGGGCTATCTGGTCGCCTTCATCCCTGCGGCCTTCCTCGCAGGCTGGCTGGCCCGCAATGGCCGGCTGACGCGGCTGATCCCGGCCACGGCCTGGATGGTGGCGCTGCATCTGCTGATTCTGGCCTGGGGCAGCGCCTGGCTGGCACTGGACGTCGGCATGGAGCCGGCCCTGCGCAACGGGGCCCTGCCCTTCATTCCCGGTGCCGTGATCAAGTCGCTGCTGGTCGTGCTGGCAGCCCGCGCATTGACCCCGGCGCTGGCCCGGTTCGTACCGGTCAGACCCGCCTGAACTCCATGAACAGCGGCGTGGTGTCACCCAGCCGCTTTTCTTCATAGCGGGTGGTGACATGGTCCCCCCACGGCACGGTCCAGTCGTCACCCATGCCTTCTTTTGTAGGCGACGGCACCCGCGCCAGCCCCGGCGTTCGCATCAGCCGTTCCAGCGCCCAGCCCGCATAGTCTTCCCAGTCGGTCACGAACCGCACCACCCCGCCGGGCTTCAGCAACCGCGCGATCTCGGCGGCCGTCTCATCCTGCAACAGGCGCCGCTTGTTGTGCCGCACCTTGTGCCAGGGGTCGGGGAACAGGATCATCACCCGATCCAGCGACGCATCGGGCAGGGCCGTCATCACTGCCCGCGCATCGTCGGCATGGACGCGCACATTCTCCAGCCCGCCCTCATCGATGTGCCTCAGGACCGAGGCCACCCCGTTCAGGAACGGCTCGCACCCAATCATCAGCACGTCCGGATGCCGTCCCGCCTGGGTCGCCAGATGTTCGCCCCCGCCGAATCCGATCTCCAGCCAGACACCCTCGGCCCCCGGCATCAGCGCCTGCGGATCGATCGGCCCCGCCGCCGGATCGGGCACGGCAATGCGCGGCAACAGACTGTCGAACAGCGCCGCCTGCTTCGGCTTGATCGGCCGCGCCTTGATACGACCGAAGGAGCGTAGGGGGCGGTGTGTGGGGTCGGGAAGGTCGGACATCGGGGCGCTATACCTCTCCCTCCCCTTCATGGGGAGGGTGGTCGCGCTGCGACCGGGTGGGGAGGACTAGGGCAAATCTGCCTTCTAGCCCGCCAGCGCCTTCAACTGATCCACCAGATCGGTCTTCTCCCAGCCGAAGCCGCCTTCCGCATCCGGCTCGCGGCCGAAATGGCCATAGGCGGCGGTGCGGGCATAGATGGGCTTGTTCAGGCCCAGGTGCTGGCGAATGGCGCGCGGCGTGGCCCCGCCGATCAGGCCCAGCAGTTCGCGCTCCAGCACGCTCTCGTCGATCCGGCCCGTGCGGTGCAGATCGACGTGGATCGACTGGGGCTCGGCCACGCCGATGGCATAGCTGATCTGGATGGTGCAGCGATCGGCAAGACCCGCCGCCACCACATTCTTGGCCAGATAGCGACAGGCATAGGCCGCCGACCGGTCCACCTTGGTCGGGTCCTTGCCGCTGAACGCCCCGCCGCCGTGGGGCGAAGCTCCGCCGTAGGTGTCCACGATGATCTTGCGTCCGGTCAGGCCGGTATCCCCATCCGGTCCGCCGATCTCGAAGATGCCGGTCGGATTGATGTGCCAGACGGTGTTGTCGTCGGTAAAGCCCTCGGGCAGCACCTCCAGGATCAGCGGCTTGACGAAGGCCGCGACCTCATCGGCCCGGCCCACAGCATGCTGGGTCGACAGGACGATGGAGGTGGCCCGCACCGGCTTGCCGTCCACATACTGGATGGTGACCTGGCTCTTGGCGTCCGGCTCCAGCAGGGTGCCGCCTGCATGGCGCACCTCGGCCAGTTTCTTCAGGATGGCGTGGCTAAAGGCCAGGGTCGCCGGCATCAATTCGGGCGTCTCGTTCGAGGCATAACCGAACATGATGCCCTGATCGCCCGCGCCCTCGTCCTTGTTGTCGCCGGCGTCCACGCCCACAGCGATGTCCACCGACTGGCCGTGCAGGTGGTTCTGGAACTCGAAGGTGTTCCAGTGGAACTTGTCCTGCTCATAGCCGATGTCGCGCACAGCCGCGCGCACGGCCGCCTCGATCTCGGCCTCCAGACCAGGCACCCAGGCATCGTTCTCCCAGATGCCCTTGCCGCGGATTTCGCCGGCCAGCACCACCAGATTGGTGGTGCACAGCGTCTCGCACGCCACCCGCGCTTCAGGATCGCGCGCCAGGAACAGGTCCACGACGGTGTCGGAAATCCGGTCCGCGACCTTGTCGGGATGGCCTTCCGAAACGCTTTCGGACGTGAACAGGAAGGTGGAACGGGACAAGGCGGACTCCAGTCGGGCCGAAAGGGCCAGCAGACATATAAGGACATCCTTATATGTTCAACCCGACCTGCGACTTTCAGGCCGGGTCGGGACGCCCATGGTTACGTGTGCATGTGGCGGGGGGATGCACGCGGGGCAAGACCTGCAGCGGGCTCATCCAAACGCTTGCCCATCCGCGCGACCCGCTTCAAACCTGCCGCATGACGACGCAATCCCTGATCATCGACTGTGACCCCGGCGTGGACGACGCGGTGGCGCTGATGCTGGCGTTCGGCGCGGCACGGCTGGAGTTGCTGGCGGTGACCACGGTGGGCGGCAATGTGCCGCTGAAGAAGACCACCCGGAACGCCCTGATGCTGCGCCAGATCGCGGGTCGCGGAGACGTTCCGGTGCGCGGCGGAGCGGACCGGCCTCTGCGCCGCAAGCCCTCCAGTGCCAGCGAGTTCCACGGCGAGGAGGGGCTGGGCTATCTGCCGCCGTTCACGCCCGATCGCGGCATCGCCGACGGCCACGGCGTGGATGCCATCATCGACAATGTCATGAGCCGTCCCGAGGGGTCGGTGGCCCTGGCCATCCTAGGGCCCATGACCAATCTGGCCCATGCCCTGCGCAAGGAGCCGATGATCCAGAAGCGGTTAGGGCCCGTGGCGGTGATGGGCGGCGCCCGCAGCGAAGGCGGCAACATCACCCCCTCTGCCGAGTTCAACATCTGGGCCGACCCGGAGGCGGCGGACGAGGTGCTGCGCAGCGCCTGTCCGGTGGTGATGTTCGGCCTGGACGTGACGCATCTGGTGCGGGCGACCGATGCGCGGATCGCGCGCCTGGCGGCGCTGGGGACCGCACGCGGAGATACGGCAGCGGCGATGATGCGGTTCTCGCAGGACGTGGAAAAACGGATCGTCGGCTGGGACGCACCACCTATCCACGACCCCTGCCCCGTCGCCTGGCTGATGAACCCGGACCTGTTCACGCTCAAGCCGTGCCGGATCGCCGTGGAGGTCCAGAGTGAACTGACGCGTGGGCACACGGCGGTGGAGTTCCGGGTCGATCCGGAAACGGCGCCCCATCGCTGGGCCACCGGGGTCAAGGCCGACGGCGTCTTCGACCTGATCGCGGAGAGCTGTTCGTGAGGATCACCGTCGTCGGCTCCATCAATCTGGATTTCGTCGCGACTGCTCCCCGCCTGCCCCGTGCAGGCGAGACGGTCACCGGCGCGACCCTGGCCCGCCACCCGGGTGGGAAGGGGGCCAATCAGGCGCTGGCCGCCCAGCGCCTGGGCGCCGAGGTCTGCATGATCGGACGGGTCGGGCGCGACGGCATGGCCGAGGAAGCCTTGGCGCTTCTTCTGGCCGACGATGTCGATACCGGCGGCGTGCTGACCGATGCCGAGGCCCCGACGGGCGTGGCCCTGATCGCCGTCGACCCGGACGGAGAGAACCAGATCGTCGTCGCCGCCGGTGCCAACCACAGCGTCATGCCCGAACAGCTTCCGGCGCGCATCGAGGGTCCTTTGATCCTTCAGATGGAACTGCCCGTCGAGACGGTGGAGGCGGCGGTCGGTCGGGCCACCGACTTCGTCTGCATCAACCTGGCCCCCGCCGCGCCGGTGTCGGACCAGATGCTACGCCGTGCCGACCTGATCGTGGTCAATGAAAACGAGGCCGCCTTCTACGGCGACCTTCTGCACCACGGGGGCGGACGGGTGGTTGTCACGCTCGGTGCACGCGGGGCCGAAATGTACCAGCGTGGAGCCCTGATCGCCTCGGCCACGCCGCCCAAAGTCAAGGCGGTCGACGCCACCGGGGCCGGCGACTGTTTCGTCGGCGCGATCTGCGTCGCCCTGCTGGAGGGCCAGTCGCCCGAAGCCGCCCTGACATTCGCCTGCGCCGCCGGAGCGATCGCCGCGACACGGCCAGGGGCCCAGCCCTCCCTGCCCACGCGGGAAGACGTCGAGGCGATCATTACAAGTTCGTAACTAGGGCTGGCCGATGCGCGGGATAGGGTCTGGCACCTGTTCAGAGACGCCTATCGGGAACCGCCACATGACACGCACCGCCGCGCTGCTGGGAGCCTCGCTGCTCGCCCTTTCCATGCCCGCCATGAGCTGGGCGCAGAGCGCGCCCGCGCCGATCACGGTGCCGCCGCTGGAGTATAGCCATCGCGAACTGGCCAATGGACTGGACGTCTATGCCATGCCCGATCCGACCGCCGGAACGGTGACGGTCCAGGTCTGGTACGACGTCGGCGGCAAGGATGATCCGCAGGGCCGCAGCGGCTTCGCCCATCTGTTCGAACACATCCTCAGCCGCAAGACGGTCAACCTGCCCTATGGCCAGATCGCGACCCTGGTCGAGAATGCGGGCGGCACGCGCAATGCCTCGACCAGCCAGGACATGACCAACTACTACGAGACGGTCCCGCCCCAGTATCTGGAGACCATGCTGTGGACCCACGCAGAGCGTATGGCCCGGCCCGTGGTCGATCAGGCCGTGTTCGACGCCGAACGCTCCATCGTGAAAGAAGAGCTGCGCCAGCGCGTCTATGCCCCGCCCTATGGCCGGTTCGGCACCTTCGTGATCGGCGACAACACCTTCGATGAAAGCGTCTACCGGCGCAGCGTGATCGGCTCGATCGAGGAGCTGGATTCCGCCGTCATCGACGACGCCCGCGCCTTCCACGAGGCCTATTACCGGCCGGCCACCGCGACCCTGATCGTGGCGGGCAACTTCGACCAGGCCCAGCTGGACGCCTGGGTCGATCAGTATTTCGGCGACATCGAAAACCCCGCGCGCGCCGTGCCGGTGATGACCCGCCCGGTGGAAACGCCCCGCACCCAGCCGCGGCTGGTCGAGGCCTTTGCCCCCAATGTGCCCCTGCCCGCCGTCGCCGCCATCTATCCGGGCGTGAAGGCCTCCGATCCGGACGCGGCCGCCCTGGAGGTGCTGTCGGCCATCATGTCGCGCGGCGACAGCTCGCGCCTGTATCAGGCCCTCGTCTATGAGAGCCAGCTGGCCTCGAGCGCCAGCCTTGGGTCGAGCACCCTGGAAGAAGACGGCTCGATCGTCGTCAGCGCCATCGTCGCCCAGGGCAAGGCCATCGCCGATGTCGAGGCGGCGCTGAACGCCCAGCTGGATCGTATCCGCAACGCGCCTGTCACCGAGGCCGAACTGGCCGAGGCCAAGACCGAGATCGTCTCCAGCGAACTGCGTCAGCGCGAAACCGCCTCGGGCCGGGCCTTCATCCTGGGCAGAGCCTTGGTGGACGAGGGCGATCCCCGCGCCCCCGACGCCAATCTGGTCGCCATCCAGGCCGTCACCGCCGCCGATGTGCAGCGGGTCGCTCGCCGCTATCTGGATGAACAGGCCCGGGTCTCGATCCGCTATCAGGACGAGAGCGCGCGGCCTGCGGGTGCATCCGAGGACAGCTGGAAGAACCCGGCCCCCATGCCGACGTTCGTGACTGTCCCCGCCGCCATCCTGCCGGCCAACGAACTGCTGCCCGAGGGGCAGCGCATGGCCCCGCCCGCACCGGGCGAGGTTCGCGCCATCGCCGCGCCGCAGATCGTGGAGCGGACCCTGTCCAACGGTATGCGCCTGATCGTCGCCAAGTCCACCGACCTGCCCATCGTCAATGCCCAGCTGGTCATCGGCGGCGGCGCGGCGGCGGATCCGACGGAGCGTCCCGGTCTGGCCACCATGACCGCCGCCCTGGCCTCGCAAGGGGCCGGAGATCGCACGGCCCCGGAGATCGCCCGCACCCTGGAGGCGCTGGGAGCCAATATCGGTGGTGGAGCGGGGGCGGATGCCACCAGCCTGTTCCTGTCCGCGCCCATCGCCTCGGCGGACGCCGCGGGCGCGGTGCTGGCCGATGTCGTGATGCGCCCGACCTTCGCCGAGGACGAGGTGGCCCGCAGCCGGACCCAGGCGGTCAACGGCCTGCGCGTCAATCTGCGCCAGCCGGGGCCGCTGGCGTCACTGGTGCTGGGCCGACTGGCCTATGGTGCGGCCCCCTATGGCTCACCCAGCTCGGGCACGCCGGATTCGCTGCAGGGGCTGACCCGCGACGAGATCGCCGCCTTCCACGCTCGCTGGTGGCGGCCCGACAATGCCGCCATGATCGTGACCGGCGGGATGACGCCCGATCAGGCCGCGGCCTTCGCCGAGCGCACCCTGGGCAACTGGACAAAGCCCGCCGAGGCCATGCCCGTCGTGGCCAACCGCGCCGGCACCCCGACCCCACCCCGCGTCGTCGTGATCGACCTGCCCGGCGCCGGTCAGGCGGCCGTCGCCGCGGCCGTGCGTGGTCCGCGCCGCGCCGATCCGGCCTTCTATCCGCTGAGCGTGGTCAACAGCATCATCGGCGGCGGTTCCAACGGCCGTCTGTTCCAGGAAGTGCGCGCCAAGCGCGGCCTCAGCTACGGGGCCTATTCCTCGCTGGCGACGCGCGTGGACGGTGGGCTTCTGTCAGCCACGACCCAGACCAAGAACGAAAGCGCCGCCGAGGTCGTCGCCCTGGTCCTGGCCGAGTTCGACCGTCTGCGGACCGAGCCGGTCAGCGAAACCGACGTCACCAACCGCGAGACCTGGCTGACCGGCAGCTTCTCGCGCGCGACCGAAACCACCGGCGGATTGGGCGGCGTCCTGGCCGAGGCGGTCACCAACGGCCTGCCGCTCAGCGAGGTCGAGGCCTATCCCGACCGTATCCGCGCCACGACACCCGAGACCGTGACTGAGGCGGCCCAGGCCGTCAGCGCGGACGGGGCCTATGTCGTCGTGGTCGGCCAGTCGGCGATGTTCATCGACGCCCTGCGCGCCGCCCATCCCGATGTGGTGGTCATCCCGGCGGCCGATCTGGATCTGAACAGCCCGACGCTGGGGCTGTAGGCACCGCTTGCCCTCCCCGTCGCCTGCGGCGATGGGGAGGGCCTATGTCGCTGAGCGGAACGTCCTGATCGCCTCGACCGTCTGGCGGACGCTGGCCTCGATGCCGGCCCAGTCGCCCGCCTTGACCGCGGCGTCCGTCACCAGTTTCGACCCCATCCCAGCCGCCACGATGCCCGAGCCGAACCATTTGGCGATGGAGGCCGCGTCAGGGTCGACGCCGCCGGTGGGCATGATCTTGGTCCAGGGCATGGGCCCCATGACGGCCTTGACGAAGTCCGCCCCGCCGACGCTGGCACCGGGGAACAGTTTGACGATCTCGCAGCCCAGTTCCTGGGCCTTCAGGATTTCGCTCACCGAGCCGCAGCCCGGGAAATAGGCGATCATGCGCCGGTTGCAGGTGCGCGCCACCTCCTCCACCAGACCCGGACTGACCAAGAACCGCGCGCCCCGGTTCAGGAACAGGGCTGCGGTCCCTGCATCGACGACCGACCCGATGCCCAGGACGATGTGTGGATCGGTTGCCTGAAGCTCCCGTGCGATCTCGCCGAACAGGTCGCAGGCGAAGTCGCCGCGATTGGTGAACTCCACGACCGGCGCGCCGCCCCGGGCGCAGGCGCGGATGACGTTCAGGCACACGTCCCGATCGGGATGATAGAAGACAGGCGCGACGCCCTGCGCTTCCAGGGCGGTCAGGACGGACAGACGGTCGTGGCGCATCGGCGTTCAGGCTCCACCGGAGTTCGGGACAGACCTGCTTAACCACCGCACGGGTCGTGTCAAAGCCGGCCCGCCAAACTTTGTGTTTCGCCCGTCAGGCGGCACCGGGCTTTTCGTGCCGGGTCGCCTGGCACAGGTCGCAGAACTCGATCCCCGGACGGCGTCTGTCGGGACGCCAGCGATGGCGTTTGCACTTCAGTCTACGAACAAGGCGGCGCAAGGCGCGAAACATGGCGTCTCTGGTCAACAATCAAGGGTATGTCAGGTATACGACGCACTTCAAAACGGCGGTTTGCCTTCAAGGTCAAGCTTTTGCGGTCAGATTGACGATGCGGCGCGTCATCGCACTTCCAGAATCGAACAGGGGCTCCAGCACTGTGAAGTGGTTGGCACCTTCGACGGCCTCGAATCGCGTCTGCACCCCCTGCCCGCCCCAGAGGTCGGCCATTATGCGCGACTGGCGGATGAACTCTGCGCTCTCGTCGCCGCCGACCACACAGTCCAGCACCGTTCCGCCGGGGGTGGAGCCGTTTGGCACCGGCCAGTGGATCGGCGACAACGCCGCCGCCTCACGCACGTCCAGACCCAGGGCTGCGTTCACACTGGTCGGGATCAGCGGGGCCAGGTCGAACACACCGCTGATGGCGACAGCTGCGCTGGCCCGCCCCTCGGACAGCATACAGGCCGCCATATGGCCCCCGGCCGAGTGGCCAAAGACGACCGGGCGGGCGCGGTTGGGCGACAGGTCCCGCACCGCCTCCACCGCCTGACGCACCTGCGACAGAATGCGGCCCAGGCGCACCGTCGGGGCCAGATCATAGGAGGGGATGGCCAGGCTGACACCGTGCGCCAGCAGCGACGGCGCGATACCGCTGAACCACTCCCGCCCCAGAGCCTGCCAGTAGCCGCCGTGCAGGAAGACGGCGATGGGCGCACCCGGTGCCGCCTCGAACAGGTCCATGACCTCCCGCTCGCCCGGCCCATAGGCAGCCGGACGCGGCGGATGCGCCATCCGCGCGCCTTGCGCCCGCTCACGCCAGCCCTCCATCACCGCCGGATGGTCCGGCACAAGGGCGCGGTTGTTGTACTGGGCTTCCAGATCGATCACGTCTGATCCCTTACCTGTCACGTCACCATCCGCTAAAGGTCCGGCACGCTGCGCAAGGGACCACCGCCATGATGACCGCCATCTTCGTCTTCATCAAATGCGAGTTGGGGCACGCCAATGACGTGGCCGCCGACATGGTGGACAATGTCGAGCACGTGTCGGAGGTCTATTCGACCTCGGGTCAGTACGACCTGCTGGCCAAGTTTCAGCTGCCGAAGGACATGGACATCGGCACCTTCGTGACGAAGTCGGTTCAGACCCGGCCGCACATCCGCGACACATTCACGGTCATCACCTTCTCGCCGTTCCTGCCGTCCAAGGGTTGAACCTAGTTCGAGACGAACGACAGCCGCACCGCGACCCGCGGCAGGGTCCAGCGCGCGGTGTCCACCCGGGCCTGACGCATGGCCGACAGAGCCATTCGCCCAAAGCCCAGCTCGGCCGGCTGATCCTCGGTGGTCCGGCAGTCCGACAACGCGCCCGTCGTCTCGACAGCACAGTCGATCGTCACCACACCACGATCCACCCCTCGCGACAGCGCAGCCGCCGGGTATTCGACCTGCGGGCTGCGGGTCCATGGCACGTCCCTGAAGGGAGTCAGAGGCGTGGGCGCAGCCTCCTGACTGCCGACAAGGCTAAGCAATGCCGCGACGACCAACATCACTTCGCCGGGGCCGTCATCGGCGTCAGAGCCGAAGCGATCGCGCGCTGTGCGGCCAGTTGGTCGGCGGGCAGCGGCACCAGGCCACGGTCCTGCAGATAGCCGCCGCTACCGGCCGAGGCGTCCGACAGATATTCCTGCACGAACTGCTCCAGGCCCGGCGTCACGCCGACGTGGGCCTTCTTCACATAGATGAACATGGAGCGGGAGATCGGATATTCACCAGAGGCGATCGTATCCAGCGTGGGCATCACGCCATTGACGCTGTGCGCCTTCACTGAGTCGGAGTTCTGCTCCAGGAAGGAATAGCCAAAGGCCCCGGTCGAGCCGGGCGTCCGGCTCAGCGTCTGGACGATGGCATTGTCGTTCTCGCCGGAATCGATCCAGCCGCCGTCTTCACGCAGCGTATGGGCCAGGGTCTCGAACCGGTCGGAATCGCTTTCGGCCAGGGCCGCCAGCGCCGGGATCGCCTCGGCCGACGGAGCCATGGCCAGCTCAACCCAGGAATCGCGCGTGCCCGAGGTGGGCGGCGGGCCATAGACCATGATGCGGGTCGACGGCAGGCCGGGGTTCACGTCGCTCCAGTTGACGTTGGGGTTGGCGACATAGGTGCCGTTCGGTCCCGGAACTTCCTTGGCCAGCGCCAGATACAGGTCGTCACCTTCAAAACCATAGTCGGGCGCGTTCAGCGCCGTGGCGATGACCAGGCCGTCATAGCCGATCTTCAGCTCGATGATTTCGGTCACGCCATTGGCCTGACACATGTCGAACTCGGACTTCTTCATCTGGCGCGAGGCATTGGCGATGTCGGGCGTGGCCGGGCCGATGCCCTGACAGAAGGCCTGAATGCCGCCACCGGTGCCCAGCGATTCGACGCGCGGCGCCGCGCCACCCGACATGCGGGCATAGTTTTCGGCCACGCGGGTCGTGAACGGGAAGACCGTCGAGGAGCCTGCCGCCCAGATGCCCGACCGCGCCGTCTGCGACCCCGCCCCGCCGTCTCCACATGCGCCAAGGGTCAGAAGGGCGAGGGCCGAGGCAGCGGCGAGAAGGGTGCGGGTCATGAGAACAGCTCCGTAAGGTTCGTGGCGCTTAGAACAGAGGATTGTGACGGTTGGACGAAAGGGAAGCCAAGATGTTCCTTGTGCATGGAGGGAGGACTCTGCCCGCTAGGACGAAGACCGGGTACGTAATTCGCACGGTTGTCAGACGATGGTCGTGAGGAGACGTTTTAAAAGTGTCGACTAATCGGCAACGATCCGTCTGTACGATCATCACACCAACGTCCGCCTTCAGGTCGCGAGCACGCGCATGGCCTGCGTGGTCCGAAGCGACAGGAAATGCCGCCGGGAGCCCATGCGTCCGGAGACCGGATTCGACGAGCCTCCGAGCCGACAGTCACCCGGTCAAACACATCGTGAAGTCGAGACGGTACGGTATCGGAAACCGTCTTCGAACGATCTGCAGGTGACGGGGGCGGCAACCTGCCGGCCCATCCCACCCGTCAAGGGCTAAGCTCTTGCGGACAGCGAATAGCCATACCTGTGCAGTCCCGCTTTTGCTCGCAATTCACGCGCAGATTCCTATATATATGGGTATGTGGCGCGGATCGGATTCGTGACCCGAAAACAGTCCGTCCAAGGCGGTTTGGCCGCCGCCTTCAGAGGCCCCGATCAGGGGCGTTTCACCGACCGAATAGATGACCGAAAACACCGAGACCGCGCGCAACGTCGATACCGCCGAGGAGGCCGCCTACGGCGCCGATTCCATCAAGGTCCTCAAAGGGCTGGACGCCGTTCGCAAGCGGCCCGGTATGTACATCGGCGACACCGACGACGGCTCGGGCCTGCACCACATGGTGTATGAGGTGGTCGACAATGCCATCGACGAGGCCCTGGCCGGACACGCCGATCTGGTTCAGGTCATTCTGAATGCCGACGGCTCGGTGACCGTCACCGACAACGGTCGCGGCATCCCGACCGACATCCACGGCGAAGAGGGCGTCTCTGCCGCTGAGGTCATCATGACCCAGTTGCACGCGGGCGGTAAGTTCGACCAGAACTCCTACAAGGTCTCCGGCGGCCTGCACGGCGTGGGCGTCTCGGTCGTCAACGCGCTCAGCGACTGGCTGAAGCTGAAAATCTATCGCAACGGCAAGCGCCACGAGATGAAGTTCGAGCGCGGCGACACGGTCGAAAGCCTGGTCATCACCGGCGACGCCCCCATCCGCGAGACGGGCGACAAGGCGGGCCAGCCCCTGTCGGGCACCGAGGTCACCTTCTATCCGTCGGTGACGACGTTCAGCCACATCGACTTCGACCTGAAGACGCTGGAACACCGCCTGCGCGAACTGGCCTTCCTGAACTCGGGCGTTGTGATCAAGCTGCGCGACGATCGCGGGGCCGAACCCTTCGAGGAAATCCTGCACTACGAAGGCGGCGTCGAGGCCTTCGTGCGCCACCTGGACAAGTCCAAGTCGCCGATCCTGAAGGACGTCATCGTCATTCGCGGCAAGAAGGAAGGGATCGAGATCGATCTGGCCCTGTGGTGGAACGACAGCTACCACGAGACCATGCTGTGCTTCACCAACAACATCCCCCAGCGGGATGGAGGCACCCACCTGTCGGCCTTCCGGGCCAGCCTGACCCGCGTCATGGGTGGCTATATCGACGCCGCCGGTGCCGCCAAGAAGGAGAAGGTCTCCGTCAGTGGCGAGGACGCCCGCGAGGGCCTGACCTGCGTTCTGTCGGTCAAGGTGCCGGACCCCAAATTCAGCTCCCAGACCAAGGACAAGCTGGTCTCGTCCGAAGTCCGCCCGGCCGTCGAGGGTCTGTGCTCCGAGGGCCTGTCGCAATGGTTCGAAGAACACCCTGCCGAAGCCAAACAGGTGGTCGCCAAGATCATCGAGGCCGCCGCCGCCCGCGAGGCCGCCCGCAAGGCGCGCGACCTTACGCGCCGCAAGACGGCCATGGAAATCTCCAGCCTGCCCGGTAAGCTGGCCGACTGTCAGGAACGCGATCCGGCCAAGTCCGAACTGTTCATCGTCGAGGGCGACAGCGCCGGCGGCTCTGCCAAACAGGCTCGCAACCGCGAGAACCAGGCCGTCCTGCCTCTGCGCGGCAAGATTCTGAACGTCGAGCGGGCGCGGTTTGACCGCATGCTGTCGTCCGAACTGATCGGGACGCTCATTCTGGCGCTGGGCACGGGCATCGGCCGTGACGACTTCAACGCCGACAAGCTGCGCTATCACAAGATCATCCTGATGGCCGACGCCGACGTCGACGGCGCCCACATCCGGACCCTGTTGCTGACCTTCTTCTATCGCCAGATGCCCGAGCTGATTGAGCGCGGTCACGTCTACATCGCCCAGCCGCCGCTCTATAAAGTCTCCAAGGGCAAGCAGTCGCGCTACCTCAAGGACCAGTCCGAAATGGACTCCTATCTGATCGAGGAGGGCTCATCCGAGGCGGAACTGGATCTGCCGACGGGCGAGCGCCGAACCGGCATGGACCTGCAATCCCTGGTACGCGAAGCCAAGGCCTTCAAGGCCGGTGTTGATCGCCTGTCGCAGCGCGCCCCCGCCTTCGCGGTCGAACAGGCCGCACTGGCTGGTCTGTTCGATGAAGACGCTGCCGATCCGGCCAAGGCGGCGGCTCGCCTGAACCTTTATGCCGAAGAGGGTGACGGCGACTGGTCCGGCGCACCGGGTGCCCAGGGAGCCGTGGTCTTTGAACGTGTGCGCCGCGCCGTCACCGAACGGATCGTGCTGGAGGAAGCCCTCATCCGGTCCCAGGATGCACGCCGGCTGGCCGAGCGCTCGGTCGCTTTCGACGGCCTGTTCTCGACCCCGTCGGTCTATCGCCGCAAGGATAAATCCGTGACCATTCGCGGTCCGCTCGACCTGCTCGAGGCCGTCCTGGACGCTGGCAAGAAGGGTCTGGCCATCCAGCGCTACAAGGGCCTGGGCGAGATGAACCCCGAACAGCTGTGGGAGACCACCCTGGACGCCAACGCCCGCACCTTGTTGCAGGTGTCGGTCGAGCATCAGGAGGATGCCTCCGACCTGTTCGCCAAGCTCATGGGCGACGTGGTCGAGCCGCGTCGCGAGTTCATCCAGGCCAACGCCCTGGACGCCGCCGTCGACGCCTGATGCTGTTGGCTAGATCGGTGGCAGTACGCGCCCCGCGTCGACGAAGGCTTTGATCGAGGTCCATGTTGGTGGGGCGGCGCGCATTCCGTCACAGGCGATCTGTTTCAGGTATTCGGGCAGGGTGTTGGCGCGGATCGGCACCCAGCTGCCGCCTTCTTCGGGAACGCGGTCTGCTTCGGATCCGTCTTCGCCATATTCGACGATGCCCGCAGTCCGCCACTGACCGGCATTGCAGTTGAACTCGTAGGTCTCGATAGAATGACTGTAGTCAGTCGCGTCGCCACTACGCGGTACAGTCGCCACCGACACGATCGTGACGTCACCGGTCACCACGATGCTGTCCACCTCGATCATGAATGCGTTGTTCGGACTGCGTGATACGGAATTCCAGTTCTCGGCCATAACCGGCCCCGCACAGACCAGAAGAAACGCTCCGCAAAGTAGCGACACTCTCATGACAATCTCCCCGTTCCCGGAGATATCATGCGCTACATTCGTGCCTTGGCAAGAGGATGTAGCCCCAAGGCGTCAGCCGACCAGATAGGCCGCGCCGCCATCGATCGGGCAGGTTGCCCCGTGGACGGTCACATCGGCCTCGCCAAATGACAGGCCAAGAGTGTCGAGAACACCGTTGACTACGCCGTCCAGCACCGGCCCCAGAGGTGACAGCAACCCGCTCAGAGACTGGGTCAGATTACCCAGCCCCAAACCCAGTCCGACGACCTTTACATCCAGTTGCATTCTGCCCAGCAACGAGGACACAAGGCCGGACGTGAAGCCGGTCGATTTTACGGTTTGCGGCGTCTGGCTCGTGATCTGGGCATCGCTGAAGGTCATTGGCTTGAAGCTCTGATCCGCCGCTTCAATATCCGCTGCCGCCTTGATGACGATCAGACCGGCAACGTTCACCAGAGACGCCGCCTGCACGGCAGGCGCGGCCTTGAAGTCATCGAGGGCGGCAATGCTGGTCGTGCCGATCCGCGCCCTTGCTACGCCTGGCCGGACGCCCAAACGCACCGATCGAGCGCCCTCACAGTCTATCGCCTCCAGTCGCGCCTCCGACGATGCCAGCTCGACCAACAGGGGCACCTTGACCTGGGCCAGTCCTGACAAACTCTGGCTCGTCCTTGCTTCGATATAAAGCCGCGCCTGGGCTGTACGGATGATGGGCTGGCCCGACTTGGCCACCGCCAGCCAGGGCGATCGGTTCGGCCGTTCCCCGATGGCCAGCCAGACGTCCAGATCAGCCAGCCCGGCCCTGGCTCCCAGATCAAGCGCGACCTGTCGATCGCCACTGGAGAGCTCCAATACGGCATTGGCCAGGTCCAGAGCCGACACGGCAACCTCCAGTCCGCCTCGCAGCCCTTGTTCAGCGCCTGCTTCCGCCCCGATCAACTGGCCGACCTGAAATCTTTGGCCATCTGCCGCACGCGCCAGTCGGTTCAACCCACTGTCCGCTCCATCCGTCAGGGTCTCGAGAATGCGCAAGGCGTCTCCTGCATCGACGTCCTGGGCCAGCAAGGTCTCGTAGTCTCCCACCGTCACGCCGGCATGTGTCGCCAGGGCGTCCGTAAAGCCCAGCAGGTCGACATTCACATCCGCCAGAGACCGATAGTCCATCAGGCTCAGCGAGACCTGGCTGCCGGTAAGCCCGCTCAGCACCTGGTTTGCCAAGCCCCCATCCAGCGCGGCCAAGCGCGAACCTATGGACAGCGTGGCCATGGGCTCGGCAGAACGAACAGCTGCAGTGCCTGTCCGCTTCACCTCGACCCGATCCTTGCCCAAAAGCCATCGTGAGAACCAGACTTGAGCAGGCATAGTGACTGTTACCTGCGCGGCGTTGGCGTCTGTGTCGCCTGGAATGAATCTTTCATTCGGCGCAAGCGAAGCGTTCGGGGCATAGACCCCTGTTGCAGTCATGATCTGCAAGTCTAGTCCGACGTTGGCCTTTGCTGTGGCTTCCGCAGCCTGCTCGGCGTTAGCAAGGTCGCGCGCGGCCGCCAGCGCGCTGAGGTCTGCCGCCGATTGGGCCCGTCGTGCAGCCAGCGCTATAGAGCCACCGTCGATGACGACTGCTGCCAGCAAACAGGCAAGGCCCGCCCCCACAGCCGCCATGGTGGCGATTCCCCCCTTGCGGCACCGCCGGAGGGACTGGCATCGCGGACGCATCAATAGCCTCCTGTACGGATCACCGCTTCTCGGCGGATAGTGCGGGGGGGGCGACGGGACAAGCCTTGCCAGCGCCATCAGCGGATGGCCGGATGCGTCATAGGTTATGGTGACCCGGATTGCTCCCGTATCGCTGGTCACTTCAACCTGAACCGCTTCGGGGTCGAGGATTGTAGCGCCGTCCAGCGAGCCGGACACGGCAGAACGTGCCAATGTATCGCGCTCGTCTACGTCGATACCTGCAATCGCCGCCCTTGCACCTTCGGCCGCCAGATGCTGGACCCCCTGCGCCATCCACATCCAGCCGCCGTAAACGACTGAACCAATCAAGAGCAGGATGAACAAGGGTCCAACCATTGCGAACTCGACTGCAGCCGAGCCTCGCTCAGACCTATGAGGTCGCTTGAGTCGTCCACGCATGGCCTTCTCCCTAAACGAGAGGTCACTATGCAACCTTGGCGTTAAGTGTGCGTGAAGGCGGGCGAAAATAATCCAGGCCGACCCGCTGGAGGTCATTCGTCCTGCTCACGCAAGGCAGGCTATCAACCTGAAAACAGTCGGCAATATACCTATGCCGGTTCATAAGGTCCGGCGCAGAATGAACACGGGCCGGTCCCTGATCCGTACCGGCCTGCGGCCGAGTTGGCATGCCGGGGGGGGGGCCGCCTCCTGAATCGAACGCGCCTGTTCCGGCCTGGAACAGAACTCTGACCGGACACGGCTTGCGCCGGGCTATCCGTTCATCGACACCAAGCTGGGCGATCAAGGCTGAAAAGGATTGGACGCCGGGTCCTGTCCTGCCTGGACTCGAAAAGTCAGAACTGTCTCGACAGCGTGACAAAGACCCGCCAGTCATTGTCAGTCTCTGTATAGGGGACCCAGTCGAGAGGCTTGGCGAGCTCGGCCCTGAAGGTCGTTCTGTCCTTGAACGTGACCCTCACGCCGACGCCGGCAGAGGACAACTCGTTGGAGCGGGTGCCGGTACGCGTATAGTTGGAAACCGAGGCCGCATCGTAGAAGGCGTAGGTCTGGAAGAAACTGACCGGGGCAAAGTCAGGGTCCCATCCTGCACGAAGTTCGATCGCGGCCGCCGCCCCCATGTCCCCGCTGACCTCGCCATAGTTGTAGGCGCGGCCGTAGGTCGGTCCACCCACGGAAAACTCTTCCGAGCTCAGAAGCGGATCGTTGGACCACTGTCCCGAAACCTCGGCGTAGATGCCGAGAAAGCGCCAGACGTCGGTGTAGCCCGAAACTCGTGCATTGAGCTTGGTGAAGATGCCATCTGCGTTGCTGCGGGAGAGGTTGGGAGCGTTCCCCACCGTTGCTCCAAATGCTTCCAGGCCCTGCGAGACTTCCAGGCTGCTGGACAGATATCCGTCGGCAAACCGCTGCCAGGCAAACAAGGATGCCCGCGCGACCGCCAATGTCTCATCAGCGCGACCCGATTGGGCATAGGTCTGCTGCTTCTCTCGAACATCAAGGCTCGTATTGAGCCACAGGCTCTGCTTGCGTTTGCGGATCAGCGGTTGGGCCAGGTTCATCCAGACTTCGACGCTCTGCCCACTGAGGCGGCCGTTTGTCGAGGAGGGCTTGGCATTTGTGGTGTAGCCTGAGACCCCGGCTTCAAGACGACGTCCATCACTCAGTGGCAGAGAGTAGCCCCACTTGGCCGATGTCAGTTCGTCGGGGTTTTGAGGGGTCGTCGACGCGGCCAGGGTCATCTGGTCGCCATCTGCGATTATCGAGTTCGCCGCAGCGGAAACATAGACCTGCCATGGACCTTGCGTATCGGATCCGCGGTTGGTGACGCGGGCGTAAGCCGAGTATCTTTCAAACTCCGGCGTCACGACAAGCCGATGGCCAGCTGGATCACCCAGCACAGGTTCGATCCGACTCTCCAGGGAATAACCGGGCAGATCGGCGGCCAGCGTCAGCCGACGATCAAGCTCGGCAATCGTCGTGGGGTCGCGTCGCCCCAACGGGCCAACAAGGGCTCGGATAGTCGAAGGATCGGACCCTTCAACAATGACCTCGTCGATGTAGCCTTCGTAAACGACGATCGTCGCCAGGCCGCTTACGCCATCGTGTGGAGCCACGGCGGCGCGCGTCAGGAAATAGCCCTCGGCGCGATAGTGATCGGTAATGGAAGCGGCGACCTTCACCAGGTCTTCAACCGCGACCGGGCGCGTCAGATAGTCTTCATAGGTGTAGGCCAGCTCTGACGCAGGGAAGGCTGAGACACCCTGTAGCTGAACGCCCGTCAGGACAAAGCAGGCCTGCTCACATTCAGGAACGTCTGATGCCACAGCCGCGCCCGATAGAGCGCCTCCTGCCACAAGAGCTGCGAAAATCGCGGCTTTTTGCAATAGACGACAAGTAAAACGCAAATAACTGGGCACTATGTCGGCTTCCGGACACAAACTGGACAGTCCTGATCATACCGATGCATGATTAAGTTCAGATTAAGTCTGCCGCTTAAGGGCCTCGTAGCTAAGCGAGGGTAAAAGTGACTGCGTAAAATAGTGCGCCGAGGGTTCTGGACGTGGTAAAACTCAAGTTAATCGTGGTCACACTGGCCATACTTCTGATCTTCGGCCCAACATCAGCCTGGGCTGCCGACTGGCGGCTGCGTGAAGTCAGCGGCGGCGTCCGGGTGGCAGTACCCGCGCGGGCCATCGCCCCAGGCGTTGTCGGCCAGATGCTTCCGATCGGAACCAGTGTGACGACGGGCGGTAACGGTCGGGCCGTGATTACCAACGGCGATCAGCGCATTGTCGTCGGGCCGAACAGCCGCACGACCCTGGCGGCAGAGCAGCGTGGCATGACCCGTATCCTTCAGGATCTCGGGTCGGCGCTTTTCCAAGTGGATCGACAAAGACAACAGCATTTCCGCGTCGAAACCCCCCTTCTCGCCGCCGTCGTTAAAGGCACGACCTTCACTGTCAGCGTCGACTCGCAGGGCGACCGGGTGCACGTGTCCGAAGGCCTGGTCGAAGTGCGGGCGATCAGCGGCAACGCTGGAGGTGATGTGGGCCCGGGCGCGACCGGTGTCGTATCGCGCACCCAGCCGGATTCGGTTGAGATCACAGCCCCTTCGGCAAACGTGGTCGTCACAGGCCCCGTTGTGGCGCTGGCTCCCATCGACTTCAAGGAAGTGACTGGCGGCCTGGTACAGAACCCTCCGGCGACTCTGGCGTCGCTGCCCCCAACATCAAGCCCCACCGGCGGCACTACCGGTAATACCGGCACCCCTGGCGGCAGTTCCGTCGCCAGTGCCGGTGGAGGATCGAACGCAGCGGGTACGGGAAATAGCGGTGCGGGCGCAAACTCCGGGGGGGGCGGCAACGGGGGCAATAGCCCTTCGGGGAGCGGGAACGGAAATGCAGGTGAGGGTCCTCCTCCCGGCCTGCCGGGTGGCGGAGCCGGATCCGACAATCCGGGTGATAATGATGACTCCGGCTCCGGTGCACCCGGCAACGGCGGCGGCAATGGAGGCCCCGGCACACCTGGGGGTCCAGGAAACGGTGGCGGCAACTCCGGTGGCGGCAATGGAGGCGGTGGCTCCGACGACGACGATGGCGGCAATGGTGGTCCCGGCACGCCTGGCGGTCCCGGTAACGGGGGCGGCAACGGCGGCGGCAACGGCGGTCCCGGCAACGGCGGTGGCAACTCCGGCGGCGGCAACGGCGGTCCCGGCACGCCCGGCGGTCCCGGCAACGGCGGTGGCAACTCCGGCGGCGGCAATGGAGGCGGTGGCTCCGACGACGACGGCGATGACGACGACGATGGCGGCAATGGTGGTCCCGGCACGCCCGGTGGCCCCGGTAACGGGGGCGGAAACGGCGGCGGCAACGGTGGTCCCGGCACACCTGGCGGTCCCGGCAACGGCGGTGGCAACTCCGGCGGCGGCAATGGAGGCCCCGGCACACCTGGCGGTCCCGGAAACGGCGGCGGCAACGGCGGCGGCAATGGAGGCGGTGGCTCCGACGACGACGGCGATGACGACGACGATGGCGGCAATGGTGGTCCCGGAAACGGCGGCGGCAACGGTGGTCCCGGAAACGGTGGCGGCAACTCCGGTGGCGGCAATGGAGGCGGTGGCTCCGACGACGACGATGATGATGACGACGACGGCGGTAACGGCGGCGGCCGTGGAGGCGGTGGCGCCGATGACGACGACGACGATGACGACGACGACGGCGGCAACGGTGGCGGTCGCGGTGGCGGTGGCTCCGATGACGACGACGACGATGACGACGACGACGGCGGCAACGGTGGCGGCCGTGGGGGCGGAGGCTCCGATGACGACGATGATGATGACGACGACGGCGGCAACGGCGGCGGCCGTGGGGGCGGTGGCTCCGACGACGACGACGATGATGGGGACGACTGATCTTGATTACCGTCGCGGGAAGAGAGTTCGGAGTTCGCTCGGTCAACCTGTTCTGGGCCACCTTGATCATCGTGGTGGTGTCGATGGCTTTGCTGTCGGGGTTTCTGCGCCCCGTCAGCGACGCCTTGGCGGGCGTTCGCTTCAGGCTGACTGACCGCGAGGCCAGCCAGACCCTCACTGTGGTGGAGATCGACTCGCGCAGCCTTCAGGCGGCGGGAGCCTGGCCCTGGGACCGGCAGCGGTATGCGACCGCGATCGACAATCTGGTCGAGGCAGGAGCCACCCTGGTGGCGTTCGACGTGGATTTCAGCGCACCCTCGCAAACGGCGGCCGACGCCGAGTTGGCGGCCGCAGTCTCGCGTCATCCGGGACAGGTGGTTCTGGCCAACTTCCTCCAGAAGGAATCCTACGGATCGAGGGACAGCGCGGTCGGCGAGAACACGCCCATCCCCAGCCTTCGCCAGGATGCGCTGCTGGCGTCTGTGAATGTACCTGTCGATGTGGACGGCAAGGTCAGAAGCTATGACGTCACACCATCGGGAGCATCCCAGCCGTCGCTGGCGGCGGTCGTCGCAGGACGCAGTGGCGGAACCAGCTTCGATATCGATTTCGGGGTCGACCACCGGACGATTTCGCATCTGAGCTTCGAGGACGTTCTGGCCGGCGACTTTGACAGGACGCTGGTTTCGGGCCGGGTCGTACTCATCGGCGCGACTGCCGTCGAACTTGGGGACGAGTTCGCCACGCCGGCGGGTCTCATTCCAGGCGTCTACATCCATGGCCTCGCTTACGAGAGCCTGATTGGCGGCCGGGCTCTGGTGGGGCTTCACCCGGGCCTTCTGCTCGCGCTCTGCCTTGTTGTGGGTGCCCTCCTCTTGCCGCGACGCGACGGCGGGGCATCGCTCCATCGACTGGTCCAGGTCCATGCCCTGGCTGCAGCAGCCATCCTGATCGGGCCCGTGGTGCTTCAGGCAGTCTCTCCGATCAGCCTGAACCCTGCCCCACTGATGCTGACGCAGCTTCTGTTTGCCATCTGGGGCACACGCGTCGAGCTGGAACGGCGCGAGCGGGCCATCGTCGCCGAGCGCGAGGCGGGCCTGCTGCACCTGGCCATGCACGAGCCGGAAACCGAGTTGCCCAACCGCCGGGCCCTGCTGAAGATCATCGGCGACACCTGGGCGGCCTCGTCTGATGCAGAGCTTGCCGTCATTACCGTAGGGGTGGAGCGACACGCCGAGATGCGGGGCGTGGTGGGCTATAACGTCGCCAACGCCGTGCTGGTCCAGCTCGCGGCCCGGCTGGAAGCCTTCGGTGCCACCGGCGGGGTGACCCAGCTTTCCAGCTCTGTCCTTGCGTTCGCGAGAACGGATCTGAGCGCAACCGGCCTCGCCGAACTGCTTACACGGCTCAAGGGACTTGAGACCAACTTCGTCGTCGGGGATCATTCCATCGACATCTTCCTTCGCCTGGGTGCGGCTCTCGAACGAGGCGGTCAGCTGGAATCAGAGGCATTGGTGGAGCGCGCGACGGCCGCACTCAACTCCGCCCGTGCCTCGGACGATCGCGGCGTGGTCTATGACGATGACGGGCAGGGCACGCCCGAAAACAATCTGGCCCTGATGTCAGAGATGCGCGAGGCGATCGCCGCCGGGGACATCTCGCTCCATTACCAGCCCAAGATGAGCACTGCCGATGGTGTGATCCGATCGGTCGAGGCCCTCTGTCGCTGGCGGCATGCAGAACGCGGCTTTGTCTCTCCCGATCTGTTCATCCCTATCGCCGAGGATACCGGCCAGATCCGTGTCCTGACCGAATGGAGCATCGCGCAGGCACTCACGGATCACGCAGTGCTCCGCCTGGGCGGGCAGGACCTTGTCATCGCACTGAACATCTCCGGGCGTCTGCTTGCGGATCAGGCCTTCCAGGCCAGGGTCCTCGACATGGTCGGGACATCCGGAGCCGCTTTGTGTTTCGAGATCACCGAAACGGCCGTGATTCAGCAGCCCGGTCTGGCCAAACAGGCCCTTGCTGCCTTCCGGGCAGCGGGCATCAAGATTTCGATCGACGACTACGGCTCGGGCCTCTCGTCGCTCAGCTATCTGAAGATGCTCAATGCGGACGAGCTGAAGATCGACCGTTCACTCGTCGTCGATGCGCTGGACAGCCAGCGGGACCGCCTCATCCTGAAATCCACGGTCGATCTGGCACATGGTCTCGGCATGTCTGTTGTAGCCGAAGGCGTGGAGACCGAAGAACTGACCTCGTGCCTGACGCTTCTCGGATGCGACGTCATCCAGGGCTACTGGGTATCGAGGCCGCTGCCGCTCGCGAAGCTTCAAAGCTTCGTAGAGCACAGCCGATCTGCCCTTTCAGAGAGCTGGCCGGACCACAAGGCTGACGTTGTTTCTCTCAATCCCGAACGCTCGAAACAGTCGCTGGCTTTATGAATTGCACGGCCGCGCTCCCGGAGAAGACCGGTAGCGTCAGTCCTTCTCGGACTTGACCAGTGAGGAAGACCAGCAGTTCGACACAGTCAGGCAGAAGATATTCGGGGAGCCCTTACCAATATCGGGAGGCCGTCAACTCGTTCGCCGTGTCCTGAAGCAAGCCGGCATGGGAGGGGCCTCTCATAAGAACCGGGCGACACCATAAGGCTTTCCGAACGATGGGCTGGCCACTTCATGCACCTGAAGCAGGGTCCACGCCGTATCGGCCAGGGCCTTTCGGCTGCGGTGGAAACCTTGGGCCAGATGTCACACTATAGGACCATGCCTAGAACCAAGATGAACCCACGCGTCTTCTGGGGCGCGAGCCTGATTATCGGGCTCCTGCTCGCTGTAGCCATTGCTGCTCCCGGAGAGTCCGACCGCCTGTTTCAGGCGGCCCAGGGATGGGTGATCGAGACGTTCGGCTGGTTCTATGTCGCCTCGGTGGCCGGCTTTCTGATGGTCGTCCTGTTTCTGGCTTTCGGCCCGACCGGAGCGCTCAAGCTCGGTCCGGACGACTCGGAACCCGACTTCCCCTACCTCTCATGGCTGGCGATGCTTTTCGCAGCAGGCATGGGCATCGGCCTGATGTATTTTGCGGTTGCCGAACCGATCCAGCACTACGCCAGCCCTCCGGAAGCCCAGACCCAGACCTTCGACGCGGCGCGCGAGGCGATGGTGATCACCTTCACCCACTGGGGCGTTCACGCCTGGGCCATCTATGCGCTCGTCGGTCTGAGCCTCGCCTATTTTGCCCACCGCAAAGGCCTGCCCCTTACGCTACGGTCTGGTCTGGCACCGCTGTTGGGCAAAAGGATCGACGGTCCGATCGGCGATGCGGTGGATGTGTTCGCCATCTGCGGGACTCTGTTTGGCATTGCCACCTCCCTGGGTCTGGCGTGTCGCAGATCAATGCAGGGCTGAACTATCTGACGGGCCTGCCGAACACACCGTGGATGCAGGTCGGACTGATTGTCCTGGTGATGGCGGGGGCGACCGCGTCCGTCCTCACGGGACTGGACAAGGGCGTTCGGCGACTATCGGAGCTGAACCTCGTCTTGGCGGTGCTGCTCATGCTGTTCGTGCTGGCCTTCGGGCCGACGGCTTTCCTGCTCAAGGCACTCGTGCAGAATTTCGGCTTGTATCTGGACCATTTCTTCGTCCGGACCTTCAATCTCTACGCCTATGAACCCAGGGGGTGGATGGCGAACTGGACGCTGTTCTACTGGGCCTGGTGGATCGCATGGTCTCCCTTCGTGGGGATGTTCATCGCCCGGATATCGCGCGGCCGGACCGTGAGGGAGTTCGTGATCGGCGTCCTGTTGGTGCCGACCGGCTTCACCTTCCTGTGGATGACGGTCTTCGGCAACACAGCCATCAGCCTCGACATGGGCGTCGCGGCCGGTGCCATTTCGAATGCGGTCACCGCAGACCTGTCGACCGCCCTGTTCCGCTTCTTCGAAGAACTTCCCGGGACTGCGATTACATCGACGCTGGCGGTGACGCTTGTGGCGGTTTTCTTTGTCACATCGGCGGATTCGGGCTCCCTTGTGATCGACACCATTGCGTCCGGCGGGGCTGATGACACTCCGCGCTGGCAGCGGGTCTACTGGTGTTCCCTGGAAGGGCTGGCGGCGGCCCTGTTGCTTCTCGCTGGAGGACTGGGTGCGTTGCAGGCGGCGACGCTGGTGGCTGCCC
Organism: Brevundimonas sp.; assembly: GCF_041648055.1. Classification (GTDB taxonomy): domain Bacteria; phylum Pseudomonadota; class Alphaproteobacteria; order Caulobacterales; family Caulobacteraceae; genus Brevundimonas. Next base: position 229,519 of record NZ_JBAZPS010000002.1, on the reverse strand, counting down.
TGCCGTTTGCGGTCATCATGATCCTCCTGGCAGCCGGGCTGGTCCGACAGATGAACGCTGACGTCGCCGGCCGAACCGTCGAGACCGAGGGCCCTCCCCTCGCAGAAAAGCTCAAGCGGATACTGTCTCCGGCCACCCGACGTGACATCGAACGGCAGATTGATCAGGTGGGCGCACCAGCGCTTGAGACCGTGCGCCAAGGGTTGGCGGCGGAGGGTCTGGAGGCCGAGGTTAGCCGCGAGGCAACGGGCCTGTCCCTTCTGGCCACTTCAGGGGCCGGTGCCGCCTTCCACTACCATCTCGAAGCGCGTGAGCGACCTCGTCCTGCTCTGACGGCACTGGAGGCTCCCGAACGTCACCGTGCCAAGGAATGGCGCATGACGGCGCGTTCCGACGATGTCGCGCGCGTCCGGGATGTGACGGGGTTCACCCAGACGCAGATTGTCAACGATGTCCTCGACCATCTGCATCGCTGGCGGACGGTCTGATGTAAACGGACCCGATCCCCTCAACCCTGTGTGCGCCTGCCTGCGAGTTCATATGGGCGCTGATGGCTTCCATTGACCGGCGCACATGTCTTCATCCAGCCGTCCGCAGTGCTTCTGGAACTTCTCGGCGCAGCCATCCTAGGCAGTGACAGCCGACGCTGGTTTAGGGAGGGCGAGGCGCGTTACAAATCTCGTCGGCTTTCTGATAGCGGCTGGAGGCACGCTCGCGCGGCGACATCAATGGAAGTCGCGCGATCCCGGCATTATCCGAGCGTTACGGGGATGCGTGTGGCCGGGGTGGCGCGGATACTGCGGACGCACGATTTCGTCAGCGCGGCAAAGGGTGATCTGCGTGCAATGCCCGTCCGATAGCCGGTTCAGTTCGGCAGAGCGATCGAAGACCCGGTGCGCCATCAGATGAACGACGCCCTCCGGGCTTTTCTCGACCACGCCTTCGACGCCCATCAGCCGGGCAGCCATGACGACGCCTCGATACTCTTCGAACATTCGCGCCCACAGAACCAGGTTGGTGACGCCGGTTTCGTCCTCCAGGGTGATGAAGATGGCATTGCCCTTTCCCGGGCGCTGCCGGACAAGGACGACGCCGGCGGTGCGAACCTTGGTGCCGCTGCATTTGGTTTCCAGTTCGGCGCAGGTCAGCATTGTCTCCGCTGCAAAGATCGGCCGCAGGATCGCCATAGGGTGCGCCTTCAACGATAGGCGGGTTGTCTGATAGTCGGCGGCGACATGCTCGCCCAGAGCCATAAGGGGCAGTCGGGCATCGGCCTCCTCGCCCAGTTCGCGTGCGTCGGCCGCGGCGAACAGCGGCAGAGGTGCGTCGTCGGGCAGGCGGCGCACGGCCCATAGGGCCTCGCGTCGGTCCAGGCCGATCGAGCGAAAGGCGTCGGCCTCCGCCAGTCTGCGCATCGCCGCGCCGGGCAGGGTCGCGCGCCGAGCCAAGGTTTCGACGCCCTCGAACAAAATGCTGCGGGCAGCCATCAGGGCCTTGGCCCAGTCTTTGCGGAATCCGTCGATCTGGCAAAAGCCCAGCCGCAGCGCCAGCGATCCCGGTGGCCCCTCCAGCTTATTGTCCCAGTCGCTCAGATTGACGTCGATAGGCCGGATTTCGACGCCGTGCTCCTGGGCATCGCGCACAATCTGGGCCGGTGCATAGAACCCCATTGGCTGGGAGTTCAGCAGTGCGCAGGCGAAGGCTGCCGGGTAGCGGCATTTGATGAAGGAGGAGATGTAGACCAGCTTGCCGAAGCTGGCCGCATGGCTCTCCGGAAAACCGTATGAGCCGAAGCCCTTGATCTGCTCGAAACAGCGCTGGGCGAAGGCGCGATCATAGCCGCGCTCGACCATGCGAGTGACCATCCGGCCCTCGTATTTCCACAGGGTTCCGTCGCCCCGGAAGGTGCCCATGGCCTTTCGCAGGCCGTTGGCTTCCCGGGATGTGAACTCGGCGGCGACCATGGCGACCTTCATCGCCTGCTCCTGGAACAGGGGCACCCCCAGCGTCTTGTGAAGAACCTCCTTCAGTTCATCCGGATTGTAGCCGGGACCGGGTTTTGAGTAGTCGGCCTCCTCCACGCCGGCGCGCCGGCGCAGATAGGGATGCACCATGTCGCCCTGAATAGGCCCTGGCCGCACGATCGCCACCTGGATCACCAGATCGTAGAATGTGCGTGGCTTCAGGCGCGGCAGCATATTGATCTGGGCCCGGCTCTCGACCTGGAACACGCCGATCGAGTCGCCCCGACAAAGCATATCGTAGACATCGATCTGCTCTGTCGGGATGGTGTGCAGTTCATAGGGCGCGTCTTCGTGATCGCGCATCAGGTCCAGCGCCTTTCGGATGCAGGTCAGCATCCCCAGCGCCAGCACATCGACCTTCATCAGCCGCAGGTCGTCGATATCGTCCTTGTCCCATTCGATGAACGTCCGATCCGGCATGGCTGCATTTCCGATGGGGACCAGTTCGTCCAGCCGGTCCTGGGTCAGGATGAAGCCGCCGACGTGCTGGGACAGGTGGCGGGGAAAGCCCCGCAGCCGCGTCGCCATGGCGACCGCCCGCCCGATCATCGGATTGGCAGGGTCCAGCCCGGCCTGTTCAACATGCTTGCCTCCGATCTCGGCTCCCCAGCTGCCCCACTGACTGGCGGCCAGGCGGGCGGTCACGTCCTCGGTCAGGCCCAGCACCTTGCCCACCTCTCGGATGGCGCTCTTGGGGCGATAGCGGATGACGGTGGCGGCGATGCCCGCGCGGTGGCGGCCATAGCGCTCGTAGATGTGCTGGATAATTTCCTCGCGCCGCTCGTGCTCGAAATCCACATCTATGTCGGGCGGCTCTCCTCGATGGTCTGACAGAAAGCGTTCGAACAACAGGTCGTTCTCGGCCGGGTCCACGCAGGTGATGCCCAGCACATAACAGACCGCCGAGTTCGCAGCAGACCCTCGCCCCTGGCACAGGATTCCCTTGGAATTAGAGAACCGCACGATGTCGTGGATGGTCAGGAAATAAGGCGCAAAATTCTGAGCCTGGATGAAGGCCAGTTCCTTGTGCAACAGGTCGACGACCTTGTCTGGAATGCCGTCGGCATACCGGGTTTGGGCATGCCTCCAAGTCAGTTCCTCCAGATACTCCTGCGATGAACGACCTGGCGGCGTCGGTTCCTGCGGATAATTGTAGGTCAGGTCTTTCAGGTCGAACCGGGCGCGGGCCAGCAGAACTTGCGTCTGTTCCAGGGCCTCGGGCGCATCCCCAAATAACCGGTTCATCTCGGCAGGGGTTTTAAGGTGTCGTTCCGCATTGGCCAGCAGCCGTCGCCCCGCCGCCTCGACCGTTACCCCCTCTCGGATACAGGTCAGCAAGTCCTGAAGATCGCGCTCCGACGGATCGTGATAAAGCACGTCGTTAACCGCCAGCAGGGGTACATCGGCCGCCTGAGCCATCGCCTTTAACCGCGCCAGACGACGCCGATCGTCGCCCTGTCGCAGCATCGCCGCAGCCAGCCAGATCGAACCGGGCGACGCCGCCTCCAGCCGTTTCAGGATGGTTGGCAAGCCCTCCAGACGACGCTCTGGCATGACGATTAGCAGCAACCCCTCCGAATCGGCCAGAAGGTCAGCCAAGCCGATATCGCACTGGCCCTTCACAGCACGGCGGTTGCCCAGGGTCAGCAACCGCATCAGCCGCCCCCACCCCGCCCGATCTTCGGGATAAGCGACGATGTCGGGTGCCCCGTCGTTGAAGGCCAGTCGTGTACCCGTCAGCAGGCGAAAATCCTGTGCCCGCGCCTTTACCAGGTCTGATAGGGCCGGATCATTCATGGTGTCCTCGACGAAGATGGTCTCGCCCGGCCCGCCACCGTCGCGGACTTTCTCGGGTGGCGACAATCCCTCCTCTCGCAGAGTGTTCAGCGCGCTCCAGGCTCGAACGACACCCGCCACCGTATTCCTGTCCGCCAGACCCAAACCGGTGTGGCCCCGCAGGATCGCGCTCAAAACCAGCGACTTGGGATGCGAGGCACCACGTAGAAACGAAAAGTTGCTCGCTGCCGCCAGCTCTGCATAGGCGGTGGAAGAAGTGACGTCCGTCATGCGAACAGACCGTGGATATACCAGCGCGGTTCGGGAACCTCGCCATAGAAGCCTGCACGAAACAGCCAGAATCGCCGCCCCTCATGGTCCTCGACGCGGTAGTAATCCCGCGTGCGATGTCCGGGCCGACGCCACCATTCGCCGCCGATGCGTTCGGGACCTTCTGCGTGTGCAACCTGATGCGTGACTCGCCGCCAGCGAAACCGTGCCGGAGGTCCATCAGGAGCCAGAGCGATGGTTTCGATCGGCTGGGGTGAATCGAACATTTGCAACGGGCGTTGAGGCGGGGATTCTGGATCGCGCGCGGGCCAGGTGGTCTCGCCCCGGCGACGCCCAGCCCAGACCAGACGCGTGGCGCGTTCAGGCAGATGCGACTCCACCGGTTCGAACCGGCTAACCGCTTCTGGCCCCAGACGCGCTGTTAGTCGGTCGATCAGCCGGTCCAAGTTTTCGGCACCCGTCCCATTGCGATCTGGCGGCTTGGCTTCGAGCCTCGTCTGCGTTGACGCCATAGCTTGGGTGACAGGAACCGAGAGGCGCAACTGGTCGAACCCGAAGCCGGGGTCGAGCGGACTGGCCAGAGCCGCCAGCCTTTCCTTGAACAGCCGCATCACCCCGGTGGCGTCGCGCGTCGCCTGCCCGGTTCGCACTGTGATCCGCCGGGTCGCCCCATCGATGCGGAAAAAGGCCACCGCGAACGCCCGCCCGCCCTGCCGCCGCTGGTCCAGCCAGGCCATGGCCTCGATCAGCAAGTCACCGATCACCGCCTCGACATCAGAAGTCTGGGTGATCGGCTCGAACAGGATGCGATCAACGACGCAGGCCGGGGGCGGCCGCAGCGGCGTGATCCGCACGTCCTCCCGGCCCAGGATACGCGCCAGCCGTACCGGCAGGTCGGTCCCGAACCGCGCGGCCAGGGAGGCGGTCGGGCGGTCGTCCAGATCGCCCAGGGTTCGCAGGCCCGCCCGATTCAGGGCCTGATGCTCCCTCTCGTCCAGCTCCAAGGCTGCGATCGGCAAGGCTCGGACGGCTGCCGCGTCCTGACCGCCTTCAAGGATTCCTCCCCGTCCGAACCGGGCCAGGGCTCGCGCGGCCTGGGGCGTGCCGGCCAAGGCCGTGCGGACGCTCAGGCCGATGAGAGCGGCGCGCATTTCCACCGCCCGGACCAGCCCGGCCTCATTGCCGAACAGATGGGTGCAGCCGGTGACGTCCAGGATCAGGGCGTCGTCGCCATCGATCGCCGCCATCGGCGTGAACCGCCCGAAATCCTCAAGTACCTGAGTCAACAGGGCCGCATCGGCGTCGGGCCGATGCACGACCGTGCGCAGGGCGGGCGTCCGCGCCTGGGCGTCGGCCAGGGTCATGCCGCGCGTCAGTCCCAGGGCGCAGGCTTCCAGGTTCAGGGCGGCGAGCCGCAGGGCGCCCCGGACCTTTTCGACCAGAACGACGGCGTCTGGCGGGGCGCGTTCACCCGGTTCGGCGAAACCCTGTCGCGCTTCCTCCCGACCCAACCGATCCGACGACAGGAACGGAAACCAGACGGCCAGATAGCGGCGCGGGCTCTGCAAATGCGCGAGTCTCACGATCCCACTCCAGCGTCCATTTGGCGGGGGCGGCCCCCTGTCGGCTGCGGGTCAGGGCGGCGACAAAGGCGGGGCGGCCGGGAGCCCCGGCCTCCAGCGCCGTCGACAGGGCCGCGCGCACCGACCAGCGGGTCTCGGCCGCGCTGGGCAAAGCCGCCGCCGCCGCTCGGACCAGGAACGCTGTGCTTCGCCCCGCCCGTGACGCCAGAGCCAGACGCCGACTGGCAGTCAGGGTCATGGCCTTGGCTTCGCCCCAACCGCTCATCAGCACGGCTCCGACAGCCCCACTCTTCAAGGCCTCCTCGCCCGCAGCCAGCATGGCCGTAGCGTCTCGTACTCGCACGATCAGCACGTTCTCGGGTCGCAAGCCCCACTCGTGCAGCCCCGGCCCATGCAGGGCCCCCGCTTCTTGGCAAGCCAATGCCTGAACCACCCAGGCCAGGGGCCTCTCCGTTGTCGCACGAGACGCCAGACCCAGCGCAAAGGCATTGGCGGCCACAGCATCGGCGGCGGTTTCGGCATGAATGTCGTGGAGGCAGAAGAGGCAAGGTCCGGGGTCCAGATACGCATCGACACGATCCATCCCGAGCGTGAATCGTCCCGGCTCGGGCCCGGTCTCATGATGAGACAGCTTGGCCAGGCGGGATTTCAACTGGTCGATCTGAAGGGCCGAAGACAACGCATGTTCCTGTTATGTTCCTCCATATGCCTCTCTCTCGATATGGAGAGTCAAGAGCCAAGAACTTGGCGCGCAAGCACCAGACCCAAATCGAGGCCTGGTCGTTTTGTAATTTCAGGAAATTAAGCGAGCGGCGGTCGGTTCGCTACAAGCCGACCACATAAGCAGCCTACTGATCAGCACGGGTAAGCTGCTGCTATTTATCAGAAAATGGCGCGCCCGGAACGATTCGAACGTCCGACCCTCAGATTCGTAGTCTGATGCTCTATCCAGCTGAGCTACGGGCGCGCATGGCCGCGAACGGCGAGGCGGCTTCCTAGCGGAGGTGTGGGCAGGGGGCAAGGGGTTTAGCGCGGTTTTCGCGGCAAGTTTCGATCGGGGGTTTCTAAGCCGAGGCGCAGGCGTCAAGTTGAGACGAACCTCCCCGGTCGTCTTCGCGAGTGCCTGATGCCATCCTCCCTTTCCCGCCTGGTCAGACCACTGGCTGTCGCAGCCCTGACACTGGCGCTTGTGGCCTGTGCGAGCGACGCCGGGCAAACCGCTCAGGACGGAGGAGGACGGGCGTCGGCTATGGACGCTGCCTCTGTCCCGGCCATGCCTCAGGCGCGCGGGCCGTTCGTTTCGGCGGCCAATCCGCTGGCGGTCGAGGCGGGGATGAAGATCCTGCGCGAGGGTGGCTCGGCCGTCGACGCGGCGGTGGCGGTGCAGGCAGTGCTGGGGCTGGTCGAGCCGCAGTCGTCGGGTCTGGGCGGCGGGGCCTTCATGATGGTGTTCGAGGCGGAGACGGGCGAGGTCACCAGCTATGACGGGCGCGAAACGGCCCCGGCGGCGGCGACGCCGGGGCTGTTCTACGAGAACGGCCAGCCGTTGGGCTTCGGGGACGCCGTGCTGAGCGGTCGATCGACGGGCACGCCGGGCGTGGTGGCGATGCTGGGCATGGCGCAGGCCGAGCATGGTGCCCTGCCGTGGAGCGCCCTGTTCGGGGATGCCGAGCGCCTGGCGCGCGAGGGCTTTGTGGTCAGTCCGCGTCTGGCCGGCATGATCGCCCAGCCGCGCGGTCAGGCGCGGTCGCGCTGGGCCAATGCCTATTTTACGAAACCGGATGGCCAGCGGCTGGTCGCGGGCGATGTGCTGCAGAACCCGGCATATGCCCAGACGGTGGCCGAACTGGCGGCGGGTGGGCCTGAGGTCTTCTATCGTGGTCGCATTGCGGAGGAGATTGCCGCCACCCTCGCCGAGGGGCCGCGCCCGGGGGCGCTGACGACGGCGGACATCGCAGCGTATCAGCCGATCGAACGCGGGGCCCTGTGCCGCCCTTACCGGGTCTATGTGGTCTGTGTGCCGCCGCCGCCGTCCAGTGGGGTGGCGATCCTGCAACTGCTGGCCATGGCGGAGCGTACACCGGCGATCGATGGCGGGGCGGAGGATGCCGACGCCTGGGTCGCCTTCGCCCAGCTTCAGCGGGTGATGTATGCCGACCGCGATCGCTACGTCGGCGACCCGGCCTTCGTGGGTGTGCCGGTGCAGGGGTTGCTGGACGACGGCTATGTGGCCGAGCGCGCGTCGCTGGCGGTGGGTCTGACGGGCGCGGCCGAGGCGGGCACGCCGCCGGGCGGTGTCTTCGCTGGGCCCGATGCCACGCGCGAACCGGCCGGCACCTCGCATTTCGTCGTCGTGGACGCAGCGGGTAATGCGGTCAGCATGACCACGACGGTGGAGAGCATCTTCGGCTCGGGCCGGATGGCGGCGGGGTTCTTTCTGAACAATCAGCTGACGGACTTCTCGTTCGAGCCGCTGCGCGAAGGCGGCCAGCCCGCGGCCAATGCGGTGGCGGCGGGCAAGCGACCGCGTTCGTCCATGTCGCCGGTGATCATCCTGGACCGGCACGGCCGTCTGATCGGGGCGCTGGGGTCGCCCGGCGGCTCCTCGATCCTCGCCTATAATGCCAAGGCGCTGATCGCCGTGCTGGACTGGGGCCTGCCGGTTCAGGCGGCGTTCGACCTGCCCAATCTGGTGGCCAAGGGCGACGGGTTCGGGGCGGACACAGAGCGATTCCCGGCGGCTGTGCGCGAAGGGATGGCCGCTGAGGGCGTCGTCATCCGCCCCAACGCCAGCGAGAACTCCGGCCTGCACGGCGGGCTATGGCGGCAGAGTGCGGACGGCTGGAGCTGGGACGGCGGGGCGGACGACCGGCGGGAAGGGGTGGCGAGGTTTTAGGGATGAGGGATCAGGGATCAGGGAAGACAAGCAGGGTTCCGAGCCTTCGGCTATCTGCCCTGGTCCCTAATCCCTAGTCCCTGACCCCTACTCCGGCTTGATGGACAACTGAAATGCGATCACGCCTTCGGACACATCGGTATCGACGCCATGGCCAGCGCGAAATCCTTCGGTCTCGATCTCGCGGTAAATCAGGCCGACGGAACTCTGGATCGCCCCTTTTCGCATGGCCACGCCGATGGAGGCGTCGCCCAGGAAGTTGCCGCTGTCGTGGCTGACGCCCGAGCGGGCATAGTCGCCATCGCGCGTGCGGGCGAAATTGTAGCCGACGGCCCGCCCCGAGCCGGCGGCATAGACATACCAGCGCGGCCGTTCGCCAAAGGCCTCGGTGCCATCGGGCACCAGGCGATCCAGATTGCGTCCGACACGCAGGGTCGCCCCCGCCTCGGTCGAATTGCCCCGGCTGCCGACGCCGACGCCGACATGGGGCGTCAAGGTGACGTCCAGTCCCGAGCCCGTCTGGCCCAGCGTCTCGGTCCAGCCGCGAACATAGGAGACGTCGTAATGTTCGGTGTCCCAGCCCGCGCGGTCCAGCGGCCCAGGCGGCACGGGCGCGCCATCGGCCCGGCGGATGGAGCCTTCGGTGCGCAGGCGCAGCCGGTCGTCGAAGCCGCCACCCGAGAACCATACGTCGCGTTCCGCCACCGCCCGCGGTTCGGCACGATCGGCACGCGAGACGCTGGCGACCCAGCGTGGCTCGATATCGGTGATGGGGGCGTCGAAGGCGGCGACGGATCCGTCGCGCTCCAGTCGGGTCAGAAGATCGGAGACCGTGACGGGCCGGTCCGCGCCGTCCGCAAAGGGATCGGCCAGCCGGACGGCCTCCTGAGCCGTAGCAACGGTCGCCACGCCCGCGCAGGCCATAGCCAAAAGCGCAGCGGTTTTTACTGAAATGGCCGTCGTTTTCAGCATCAACGGGACCCTCCCCAGTCCGTCAACGCCTCGACCCTGCACCAAAGGGCCCCGCGCGCCAACAGACTTCTCTCGCCACATATCAGGCGGTCGAACGTCGGGGATGTGGCAGGGTTCCTCTGCGACCGCCGTTCGACGGTCGTAGAGGTTGGTCAGCCTACTGGCAGGCCAGGCACTCGTCGTAGTCGGTGCGGGCGGCGCTGAAGAGGTCCGGCTGGTTGGGATCGACCTCGGCCTCGACCTTGTCGGCGGCGCCGGCGAAGGACGCGCGCTGAACCGACTTGGAGCGCAGGTAGTAGAGCGACTTCACGCCCTTCTCCCAGGCCTGCCAGTGCAGCATGTGCAGGTCCCATTTGTTGACGTCGCCCGGGATGAACAGGTTGATCGACTGGGCCTGGCAGATTTCCGGCGAGCGGTCGGCCGACAGTTCCACGATCCAGCGCTGGTCCAGTTCGAAGGCGGTCTTGAAGATGCCCTTCTCGTCCTCGTCCAGGCTATCAAGATGCTGGACGGAGCCTTCGTTCTCCAGGATCGAGTTCCAGACGGCCTCGGTATTGATGCCCTTGCCGTCCAGCAGACGCTCCAGATAGGGGTTCTTGACCGCGAACGAGCCGGACAGGGTCTTGTGGGTATAGATGTTGGCCGGGATCGGCTCGATGCCCGCGCTGGTGCCGCCGCAGATGATGCTGATCGAGGCGGTCGGGGCGATGGCCAGCTTGTGGCTGAACCGCTCCATCACGCCGCGCTCTTCGGCATCCAGGCAGGGGCCCTTTTCTTCGGCCAGCAGGCGGCTGGCCTTGTCGGCCTCGCGGCGCAGATGTTTGAACAGGCGCATGTTCCACGACTTGGCCATGGCGCTTTCGAAAGCGACGCCCTGGCCTTGGAGGAAGGAGTGGAAGCCCATCAGGCCCAGGCCGACCGAGCGCTCGCGCTTGGCCGAATAGACGGCGGCGGCCATTTCGGGCGGGGCGCGGGTGATGAAGTCCTCCAGGACATTGTCCAGGAAGCGCATGATGTCCTCAATGAAGCGGGGCTCTTCGCGCCACTCCAGGAACATCTCGGCGTTGACCGACGACAGGCAGCACACGGCCGTCCGGTCGACGCCCAGGTGATCGCGCCCGGTGTGAAGCATGATCTCGCTGCACAGGTTGGACTGTTTGACCGACAGGCCCAGGTCGCGCTGATGCTGCGGCATCTGGCGGTTCACAGTGTCGGAGAAGATCAGATAGGGCTCGCCGGTCTGCAGACGGATTTCCAGGATCTTCTGCCACAGGCTGCGGGCATCGACGGTCTTCATGACCTCCTGGTTCTTCGGCGACACCAGGTCGAAGGCCTTGCCGTCGCGGACCGCCTCCATGAATTCGTCGCTGATGCTGATGCCGTGATGCAGGTTCAGGGATTTGCGGTTGAAGTCGCCCGAGGGCTTCCGGATCTCCAGGAACTCCTCGATCTCCGGGTGGTGCACGTCCAGATAGACGGCGGCCGAACCGCGACGCAGCGAGCCCTGGCTGATCGCCAGCGTCAGGCTGTCCATCACGCGGATGAAGGGAATGATGCCGGACGTTTGTCCCGCACCCTTGACCTTCTCGCCGATCGAACGGACGCCGCCCCAATAGGTGCCGATGCCGCCGCCGTTCGAGGCCAGGGCCACGTTTTCGTTCCAGACGTTCTGGATTCCGTCCAGGCTGTCGGCCACGGAGTTCAGGAAGCAGGAGATGGGCAGGCCGCGCGCCGCGCCGCCATTCGACAGCACCGGCGTCGAGGGCATGAACCACAGCTGGGACATATAGTCATAGACGCGCTGGGCATGGCCCGGATTGGTCGCTTCATCGTCGGCAAAGGCCAGCGAAACGCGGGCGAACATGTCCTGGTAGGACTCGCCGGCCAGCAGATATCGGTCTTCCAGCGTCTTCTTGCCGAACTCGGTCAGCAGGTCGTCACGCGACCGATCGATCTGGATGGAGGGCACGACCGACAGATGGGGACGACTGGCCTGTTCGGCGAGTGCCCGCGCATCGATAACCGACTGCAATTCCACTGTCTTCAACGCTTCGCCGCCGGCCATGATCGTATTCGCCCTGAACTTCTGATTGATCGTCAACCGCGCCTGAGACCACATCATCTAGTGGCCCCTTCGCTTCCCCAACCCACATATAGGGCACAGATGGCTAACGAGCCGTCAACGGGGTTGACGATCACTTTCTGGGCGAATCGCATTCATGACAGGGGATGAGCCTGTGGACAGGCCGCGACGACGGCGTGACAGGGAGGGAGCATCAAGATCACGAAACCGTGATCGGGAACGTCTCACAAGCGTGACCGTTTGGGCGCGATGACCGCAGACCAGACCGTGACCTTTTTCCGCCGCGCCCTGCGCATCGCCCGCACCGAAATCGCGGCGGTCAGCGCCCTGTTCATCATCGCCCTCGGCGTCATGACCTTCGTCGAGCTGGCGGATGATATGACCGAGGCGGACGGTCAGGCCTTTGACCAGTCGGTCCTGGCCTGGGTTCAGCCCGTGGCGGGCGAACCGCGCGGGCCATGGTGGATGAAGGAGGCGGCGGCCGACCTGACCTCGCTGGGCGGCATATCGGTGCTGGCGCTGTTCGCCACCATCGCCATCGGCTTCCTGCTGATCCACCGCAAACGGCTGTCGGCCCTGCTTCTGGTGGTCGGCCTGGCAGGCGGAGTGGCGCTAAGCGAAGGCCTGAAGGCGATCTTCGAGCGCGAACGTCCCCCTGCGGCCTTTCAGGCGGTGGAAACGATCAATGCCAGCTTCCCGTCGGGCCATGCGCTTCTGGCCACAGTCTTCTATCTCAGCCTGGGGGTCATGCTGACCCGCGCCTTTTCGCGCCGCCATGTGAAGGCTTTCGTGCTGGGGGCGGCCATCGTGATTGCGCTGCTGATCGGAACGACCCGCGTCTATCTGGGGGCGCACTGGGCCTCGGACGTTCTGGCCGGCTGGAGCGTCGGTGCCGCCTGGGCCATGGCCCTGTGGCTGGTTGCCTATGCGGTGGAACGCCGCCAGATCGCCCACCATGCCGCGCTTCAGGATGAAGCCGATCCGGGCTGATCGCTGACGCGCCTTCGACCTTTGTCGCGCGTGCATTCCGGCGATGCGTGGCACTATGCAGACCTTGGCTCCTGCGTCTGGGCCAATCATTGACTGCGACGCTGCCGGAGCCCTGCATGCCCGACCCTGCCCACGCCTCCCTCTATGCCGAACGTCTGATGACCGCAGGCCAGGCGGCGGCGCTGATCCCGTCCGGCGCGCGCGTGGTCATGGGCCTGGGCGTCAGCCAGCCACCGGCCTTGCTCAAGGCATTGGCTGACCGGGCAGAGGCGGGAGAGGTGGAGGGGATCAATCTCTATTATCTGCTGTCCACGGCCATCGCAGGCGACACCGTGCTGCGCTGGGAGGTGGTGGATCGTATCCGCCCTCACAGTCTGTTCCACGGCGCGATCGAGCGGCGGCTGGAGGCGCGGGCTGCCGAGGAGCGACGGCCCAACCCCGTTCACTTCATCCCGACGGGCTTTCAGCAGACGCCGCGCGTGCTGTGCGAGGAGGTCGGCGTGGACACACTGGTCTGCACCGTCTCGCCGATGGACGAAGACGGCTTCTTCAGCTTCGGCACCAATACCGACTACAGCCTGCCGGTCTCTCGCACGGCCAAACGGGTGATCCTGGAGGTCAATCCGCACATGCCGCGCGTGTTCGGCGATTGCACCGTTCACGTGTCGCAGGTCACGGCGGTGGTCGAGCACGCCGCCTCGCTTCTGGAAATTCCCAAGGCTGCATCCCAGCCCCAGGATCGGGCCATCGGCGCGATCATCGCCGGAATGGTCGAGGAGGGCGCGACGCTGCAGATGGGAATCGGGGCCCTGCCCGATGCCGTCTGCGACGCCCTGAAGGATCATCGCGATCTGGGAATCCACACCGAGATGCTGACGCCCGGCCTGGTCGAGCTGATGCGCGCGGGTGTGATCACCAATGCGCGCAAGACATCACATCCGGGCAAGGGGGTGTTCGCCTTCTCCATGGGCGACCGATCGACCTATGACTTCCTGGACGGTAATCGCGATCTGGAAGCCCACCCGGTCTCCTATGTGAACGATCCGGCCGTCATCGCCCGTAATGCCAGGATGATTTCGGTCAATGCGACGCTCCAGATCGATCTCAGCGGAGCCTGCTGCTCGGAGTATCTGAACGGACGACAGTTCACGGCCTCGGGTGGCCAGCTCGATTTCGTGCGAGGGGCCTATGCCTCACAGGGTGGCCGGTCGATCATCGCCTGCCACTCGACCGCCGCCAGGGGCACGGTATCGCGCATCGTCGCCCGGCTCGACGGGCCGGTCACCACACCGCGCAACGATGTCCATATGGTCGTGACGGAGCACGGGCACGCCAATCTCAAAGGCTTGACCACGGCCGAGCGTGCCCGCGCCCTTGTCGGCCTCGCCGATCCGCAGTTCAGGGACAGCCTCGAGCGCGACGCGCGCGAGGCGGGGCTTTTCTGAAAGGCATGAGAGGCACCGGCGCACTGCTCAGACCATCCCCAAGCTTCTCCCCACCAAACTGCGGCGGGAACACCACATGTAGCGTTGTGCGACAAAGTGATCGCTAAATAGCCGCAATTCGACTTGGCACCGGGCGCGTCTGGCCGCATGGTTAGGGCCTGTCCTTTCTCCGGTTTCGCGAGTCGCCCGATGAACGCCCACACCATCATCAAGCCTGCCCGCCCCGGCCTGCTGACCCCGTCAGCCGCCTACAAGCCGTTCCGCTATCCGTGGGCCTTCGACATGTGGAAGAAGCAGCAGCAGGTCCACTGGATGCCCGAGGAAGTGCCGCTGGGCGAGGACCTCAAGGACTGGGCCGTCAAGCTGAACGACAAGGAGCGCAATCTGCTGACGCAGATTTTCCGCTTTTTCACCCAGTCGGACATCGAGGTGTCGGACAACTACATGGAAAAATACGGCCGCGTCTTCAAACCCACCGAGGTGAAGATGATGCTGTCCAGCTTCGCCAATATGGAGACGATCCACATCGCGGCCTATGCCCTGCTGCTGGAAACCATCGGCATGCCCGAGAGCGAATTCGGGGCCTTCATGGAGTACGAGGCCATGCGCGACAAGCATGACTTCATGCAGGAGTTCGGGGTGGAAACCGAGGCGGATATCGCCCGCACCCTGGCCATGTTCGGCGGCTTCACCGAGGGGCTGCAACTGTTCGCCAGCTTCGCCATGCTGATGAACTTCCCGCGCTTCAACAAGATGAAGGGCATGGGCCAGATCGTGTCCTGGTCGGTGCGCGACGAGAGCCTGCACTGCGAAGGCATCATCAAGCTGTACCACGCCTTCAACAAGGAGACGGGCGTGGTCACCAAGGCCGTGGCCGATGACATCGTCCAGTGCTGCGAGACGGTGGTGAAGCTGGAGGACAAGTTCATCGACCTGGCCTTCGAGGCGGGCGAGGTCCAGGGCATGACGCCCGAGGACATCAAGAAATACATCCGCTTCATCGCCGACTGGCGCCTGCGTCAGCTGGACCTGCCGGAGCTGTACGGCGGTGGCCGCGAAAACCCGCTGCCCTGGCTTCAGTCGCTGTTGTCAGGCGTCGAACACGCCAACTTCTTCGAGGCCCGCGCCACGGAATATTCCAAGGCGGCGACGCAAGGGTCGTGGCACGGTGCCGAAGGCGTCTGGACCGAGTTCGACCGCATGATGGCGCGGCGCGACATGAGTGGCGTCATCGGCTGACGGGATCTGCGGGGGTCGTCAGATCCCCGCGTACCACTCATAGCCGCGGTCTTCCCAATAGCCGCCCTTGCCGCCCCCGATATGAGCGAAACTTTCGACCGCCTCGATGCGTCGGATGTATTTGGCGTGTTTGTAGCCCAGCTGGCGCTCGACCCGCAGGCGTAGCGGGGCCCCATGGGGCACAGGCAGGGTCTGGCCGTTCATGGCATAGGCCAGGATCGTCTGGGGGTGGCGAGCGTCGATCAGGTCGATGCTTTCATAATAGCGGTCGCCCGTCTCGGTCTGATCCAGGGCATCGAAACAGTGGAAGACGATGTACCGGGCCTCGGGCTTCAGGCCCGCCTCGTCCAGCAGGGTCTCCAGCCGCACGCCGGTCCATTCGCCGATGGAGGTCCAGCCCTCGACGCAGTCATGCTTGGTGATCTGGCTCTGGGCCGGACGGCCGCGCAGATCGGCCAGGGACAGCGACAGGGGCCGTTCGACAAGGCCGTCGATGACCAGCCGGTAGTCTGCAAAGCCGCCCGTCTTCAGCGCCACATAGTCCGCCGCTGCCGGATCGGTCGAGCCATTGGCCCGAAAGTCTGGCGAGATTTCCGACCGGTCGTAGGTCGGGGCCAGGGCCTCGCGGGGGATCAGCAGGCGCTGGGTGCGGCGGGTCAGGCCCTCGCCCATGCGGCGTGCCTGCTCGGCCAGGCTGATCCGCGCCTGATCGCAGGCCGACAGGGCCGAGGCCAGCAGGGTTGCAGCCGCTCCGGTCAGCCAGTGTCTACGGTTCATGACGGCTCTCCCGCGTCGTCCGAGGCCTTGCGTCGTCCGCCGGGCCCGGCCACCGATCCCGGCGGTTCGATGACGAACCAGCCCGTGACCATGGCCCGCATATTGTTGAATAGCCCCGTCCAGATCACCAGCCCGACATGGATGACGATGAAGCCGACGATCAGGGCCGCCGAGATGAAATGCAGAGTCCGTGCCGACTGCCGCCCGCCCATGATCTCCAGCAATATGCCGCCAATAGCGTTGAACCCCGGCGACATCGACAGGCCGGTGATCAGCATCATCGGCAGGACGATCACGATCATGGCCAGATAGGTCAGCTTCTGGATCACATTATAGGTGCGGGCGTGGTCGTCGGTGGGGAAACGAAACCGCGCATGCTCGGCCACGGAGGCCCCGATACCCTTCAGGTCCGCCGCCGTGGGGGCAAGCCGCCGACCGAACCGCCGCGTAATCACACCGAAGGCCAGATAGATCAGCCCGTTGATCACGAAGATCCAGGCGAACAGGAAGTGATAGTTCCGCGCCTCCGCCAGATTGCGCCCCTGCGGGATCAGCAGCCAGTTCGGCACCCTCGGCGTGCTGACCCAGGGATCGGCGAAGGTGGAGGTCAGGCCCCAGTACAGATGCGGATGCGCGGCCAGGATGTTCAGCCCGCTCATGATCAGCACGACCACCGCCACGACGTTCAGCCAATGGGTGATCCGGACCCAGACGGGATGCCGCCATATCAGGGTACGGCCCTGGCCCAGCGGCCGGTCAGACCTGGCGGACGCGACGTCGATGGGCGCTTCGTCTGCGATATCGGTCATGCTGCGCCTTCCCGCCGTCCAGCGACGGTGTCACGGTAATCCTGACTACGCAATCCGGCGGCGAAAGGTTACGGCCTGACCCTGCAATTTCGGCCACCGGCCTGCTCACAGGCCCGAACACTTTGCTCATACAGCGCCATGTCGCGCTGATAGCGTTCCTGGGCGGCAGCATTTTCTGCGGCGATACGGGCGTTATCGGCTTCGATACGCGCGGCCTCCGCCTGCCAGGCTTCCCGTGCCGCATCGTTGGAGGCGATGATATCCGCCTCGCGACGAGCGGCCTCTTCGTTCTGGGCCAGGATGCCGGCGTTCAGCTTGCTGGTCGCGGCCAGCTCTGCCGGATCCTGGCGACTGTCAGGCACGGCGCGATAGGTTTCGCCACGCTGGCGGTCCCATTGCTCCGAGCCAGGAACGGGAGTGTCTGCAAGTTCGGGGGTCTGGACCGGTGCGGACGCGGGCCTGACCTGTTGCGCCGCGGCGGGCAGGCTCAAAAAACTCCCCAGAACCAGGGCGGCGGCGACGGTCGTGAACGATCGGGACATCGAAGGGGTCTCCATCAGGGTCGGTGCGGACGCTGACCCGCAAGCTGGGCCATTTCGCGGCCCTCGACCAGCCTCAACGCCTGGAGGCCCTGATCGGTGCCGAGGGTGTCAGTCAGGCAGACGCAGGGCGAAGACCGTCCCGTCCTGCCCCGTCTCGATCAGGTCCAGTGTGCCACCGTGCGCCATGGCCAGTTCGCGCGAAATGGTCAGCCCAAGGCCGGTGCCTTCCGAAGCCCGGCCGCTGACGAACGGATCGAACAGCTGTTCCGACACCCTGGACGGAATGCCCGGCCCGTCGTCGGCGATGCGAAGCAACCAGCCGACGCTGTCCTGGGACGCTGTGACCGTCACCCTACCCCGGCGCGGAGCCTTGCGTCTGGTGTCGCCCTGAATGGCCTGACGGGCATTGCGCATCAGGTTGACCAGGATGCGGTGCAACTGGTCCGGATCGGCCTGAACTGTGGCCTTTGCGGGCAGGCTCTGGACCAGCTGCACGGTGTCGGGTGTCAGACCTGCATCTTCGGCAGCCACGCTGACGGCGCTGGCCAGGACGACAGCGACACGCTGAGGCTCGGGTTCTTCGCTGCGACCATACTCAAGGACATTGCGGGACAGGGCGGCGGCGCGGCCCAGGGCCCGTTCCAGCCGGGGCAGGACGCGGGCCACCTCGGGGTCGGGCGATTCCGCCAGTCGTTCGGACGCCAGCTGGGCCGAGGTCAGCATGTTGCGCAGGTCGTGGTTGATCTTGGCCACCGCCTCGCCCAGCGCCACCAGCCGGGCGCGGGAGCGCAGCGACAGCCGCACCTCTTCCTGCATCCGGGCCAGTTCGCGCTCGACCCGGCCGATCTCGTCATGGCGACCGCTGGGCGGTTCGCCCTCGGCCTCGGGATCGCGGGCGAACCGCTCGATCGAGCGGGTTACCCGCCGCAACGGCTGGAGCACCAGAAAGGCCAGGCCAGAATAGAGCAGAGCGCCCGCCACGATCGACACCAGCAGCGACACCAGCAGACTGTTCAGCAGAAAGGTGCGCAGTTCCGCCTTCAGGGGCTGGGCCAGAGTCACGATCTCGATGAAGTCGCCGGTACGATAACGCGGCCGGGCCTGGACCCGGATAGAGCGATCCGGATGGCCAAACAGGGTCCGCCAGGGATCGATCAGGCGTGAGACCGGGCGGCTCTCCCGCAGATCGATCAGGTCGGGCGTTCTCGACAGATTAGGGGCCTGCAACAGAAGTCGCCGCACCCCCTGGTCCGCCACGACCACCGCCTGCACGCCGCCGATGGCCAGAAGCTGTTCTGCCGTATCATCCTCGACCGCCGAATAAGGCAGGGCCTGGACCGCGACCGAGGCCAGCTCGGCGGATTGCAGCCGGTCAGTCAGCCAGCGCTCGTGAAAGCTGGCCACACTGGGAGTGATGATCAGGATTTCCACCGCCACCGCAAAGACCATGGTCAGCAGCATCAGCCGTCGCGCCAGGGCATCCGGCGGGTTCAGCCCCAACCGCCGCCTCAGGCCCTCGGGCACCCAGGTCCACAGGCGAGGGCCGGTATGGGGTGCGACCTCGCTCATGTCGCCGCCTTGCGACCCAGCGCGCCTTGCAAGGCCTTCAGCGCCACGGGCAGGACGACGGCCAGCACGAAGACGCCCGTCATCGGGGCCCAGAACTGGCCGAACAGGGCCTGGAAGTCCGGATCGGGATCAGTGACCAGCAAGGTGTTCAGTCGCGCGCCTATCCAGCAATAGATGGTGTGGGCCGGCAACAGGCCGATCACGGTGGCCACCGTATAGGGCTTCAGCCGCGCCGCCATCACCCCGGCGGCGATATTGATCATGTGGAAGGGCACCACGACGGCCAGTCGGCTGGCCAGCACATACCAGAAGGTATCCTTGTCGATGGCGTTGCAGACCTTCTGCATCAGGCCCGCGTCCCGCTCGGCCTTTTCGCGCAGGGACTGGCCCAGGGCGGTGCGGGCAACCGCATAGACGATCAGGGCCCCGATCGTGGCGGCGATGGAGGTGGCCACCCCGCCGACCCAGGGTCCGAACAGATAGCCCGCCGTGATGGTGAGAAAGAAAACGCCGGGCACCACGCTGGCGGTCAGGATGGCAAAGACCGCCATCAGGATCAGCAGGCTGACGATATAGTTGTCGGCGGTGAAGGCCCGGAACGCCTGACCGTGGTCGCGGATCGTGTCCAGCGACAGATAGCGATTCCAGCCCATGCCGAAGATCAGCGCGATGACGCCGGCCAGCAGGATCAGGGGCAGAAAGCGTTTCAGACGGTCCATCTTCACTCCAACGCAGACGCATCGGCGTTGACACCGCCTGCCCCTCCGCTTATACGCCCGCCCTTCCCGCGACGGATGCCTTTGTCCGCCGCCTCATTATTTAAAGTTGGGAGCCGACCGTGAAGCGGACCTATCAGCCGTCGCGTTTAGTGCGCAAGCGCCGTCACGGCTTCCGTTCGCGGATGGCCACCAAGAACGGCGCAAAGATCGTTGCGCGTCGTCGCGCCAAGGGCCGCAAGCGCCTGACGGCCTGACCCGTCAGGCGTCCGTCTACGGACGCATGACCGACTTTCCAGATATCAAACGTCTGACTTCGCGGCCCCAGTTTCTGGCGGCCGCGAAAGGCGTTTCAGAGGCCCGTGGTGCGGTCGTGGTCCAGCGGCTGGATCGCCGGGACGACGACTCCACCATACGTCTGGGCTTTACCGCTACGCGCAAGGTCGGTGGCTCCGTCGTTCGCAACCGCGCCAAACGCCGGCTGAGAGAGGCCGCCCGCGCCCTTGCGCCGCAGTTCGGACGGCCCGGCAGCGACTATGTCTTCATCGCCCGCATGGGCACGGCGGACCGTCCCTGGGACCGTTTGCTTGACGATGTGAAATCGGCGCTTACAAGGCTGGCGACCCCACGGTCGGCGGCTCCGAAGCCTTCGACCGCGCCGACCCCGCCCGCGCCCATTCCGCCCGCAACCGCCGGCCAGGATTCCTGATCTCCATGCCTCCCCAGAATAACAGCAAGAACACCATCATCTTCATGGTGATCGCTGGCCTCATGCTCCTGGCCTACAGCTTCTTCGTGATGCAGCCGCAGGCCGAGCGCCAGAAGGCGGCCCGTGCCGCTGCCGAGCAGCAGGCGGCAGCTTCCGGCGCAGCAGGCGGAACGGGTGCGACCACCGACAGCGCCCCGGCGTTCATCACGGATCGCGAGCAGGCACGGCGTGCCCTGGGCGATCGCGTGGCGATTAAGACAGAGACGGTGTCCGGTTCGCTCTCGCTGCGTGGCGCGCGTCTCGATGACCTGTATCTGACCAACTACAAGGACACCCTGGCTCCCGGCTCCCCCTCGGTCGAACTGTTCCGTCCCGAGGGCATGGAGCACAGCTATCAGGCCATCTTCGAGTGGCGCGGCAGCAATATCGAAGGGGGCGTTCCTGATCGCAACACGCCGTGGCGGCTGACCCAAGGCACAACCTTGACGCCGACAACGCCCGTCACGCTGACCTGGGACAATGGAGCGGGCCTTCGCTTCACACGCCGCATCGCCATCGATAACCAGTATCTCTTCACGATCACCGACACGGTCGCCAACTTCACACCCCGGTCCATCCAGATCACCCCTTTCGGCAAGGTTGAACGTCAGGGCGTTCCCGATGATCTGGGTCGCAACCAGATCCTGCATGAAGGGGCCATCGGCACCTTCGGAACGGAAGGCAAATACGCCACCACCTCGCTCAAATACGGAGCGTGGGCCAAGAAGCCCGTACAGGAAGAAGAATCGACCGGCGGCTGGATCGGTATCACTGACAAATACTGGCTCGCCGCACTCATTCCCACTCAGTCAGAGCAGGTGAAGGCCGAGTTCAGAATCTCGAACCTTCCGGCGGCCGAAACCCATTCGGTGAATCTGCAAGGACAGTCCCAGACTATTGCGCCCAATGCCGAGATCAGCGAGACGACCCGCCTGTTCGCCGGGGCCAAGCGCAATGAGATCCTGGCGGGCTACGAGAAGTCGCTGGACCTGCCGCGCTTCATCTATGCGATCGACTGGGGCTTCCTGTTCTTCCTGACCCGGCCGATGTTCCTGATCGTCGAATTCTTCTTCGGCATCCTGGGCAATTTCGGTCTGGCCATCCTGGCGCTGACCCTGGTCGTGCGCCTGATCATGTTCCCGCTGGCCAACAAGAGCTACGAGAGCATGTCGCGCATGCGCACCCTCGCGCCCAAGCTGGAAGAGCTGAAGAAGAAATATCCTGACGATCCAGCCAGCCAGCAGAAGGAAATGATGGCGCTGTATCAGAAGGAGAAGATCAATCCGCTGGCGGGCTGTCTGCCGCTGCTGATCCAGATCCCGTTCTTCTATGCCGTCTACAAGATGCTGACGGTGACCATCGAGATGCGGCATCAGCCGTTCTTCGGCTGGATCCGCGACCTGTCGGCGGCGGACCCCTCGACCATCTGGAACCTGTACGGCCTGATCCCGTGGGACCCGGCGACGGTGCCGCTGATCGGCACCTTCCTGACCACCAATGCCTCGCTCAGCGTGCTGGCTATCGTCTATGGCCTGACCATGTGGCTGCAGATGGCCATGAGCCCGCCGGCGACGGACCCGATGCAGCGCCGCATCTTCCAGTTCATGCCGGTGGTCTTCACCTTCATCATGGCCACCTTCCCGGCGGGCCTGCTGATCTACTGGGCCTGGTCGAACGTGCTGACCATCTTCCAGCAGTACATCATCATGCACCGGCTGAAGTCGGAGAACCCGATCGACACCTTCTTCGCCCGGTTCAAGAAGGCCTGATTTGGAAGACTTCACCCCCGAAGAACTGGAACAGGGCCGTATCCTGTTTGCGCGGCCCGCGACCTTCGTCATGGGCTGCGCCAAGATCGAGCAGTTGCCGGAACCTGACCTGCCGGAGGTGGCCTTTGCGGGTCGGTCCAACGTGGGCAAGTCCAGCCTGATCAACGGCCTGGTCGGCATGCACAAGCTGGCCCGGGCGTCGAACGAGCCGGGCCGCACGCGCGAGGTCAACTTCTTCGATCTGGACGGCAAGATGCGGCTGGTCGACCTGCCCGGCTACGGCTGGGCCAAGGCGTCCAAGACGACGGTCAGGAAATTCCAGGACCTGGGCCGCGACTATCTGCGCGGGCGGGTCACGCTGAAGCGGGTCTATCTACTGATCGACAGCCGCCACGGGCTCAAGAAGGTCGACGATGAGGCGCTGGATGCGCTGGACCTGGCCGCCGTCAGCTATCAGATCATCCTGACCAAGGCCGACAAGCTGAAGAAGGGCGAGGCCGACAAGGTCCAGGCGGAAACGCTGAAGGCCATCGCCAAACGCCCCGCCGCCTATCCGGCGGTGATCGTCACCTCGGCGGAGAAGGGCGACGGCATGCCGGAGCTCCGCGCCGAGATCATGCGGACGACCGGGGCGGTGCTTTAGCGCTCTTGCGGACTTCGCCCGGGAATGATCGGGTGGCGGCCATGCAAACGCGCCTGATCCAGACCGATACTATCAGCCAGTCGGTCCTTGAGGCTGGGACCGGCCCTCTGGTCCTGTTCATCCACGGCTTTCCCGAGCTGGGCATCAGCTGGCGCGCGCAGGTCGAGGCGCTGGCCGAGGCGGGATATCACGCCGTCGCGCCCGACATGCGCGGCTATGGGGCGACGGACAAGCCGGAGGCCGCAGCCGACTATTCCATCCTGCATCTGGTCGGGGACATGGTCGCCCTGGTGCGGGCGCTGGGCCGGACGCAGTGCGTGGTCGTGGGACACGACTGGGGGGCGCCGGTGGCCTGGCACTGTGCCTTGCTGCGTCCGGACATGTTCCGGGCGGTGGCGGGTCTGTCCGTACCGTTCCAGCCGCGCCGACCGGGTGGTCCCCCGACCCCGGCCATGGCCGCCATCGCCAAGCGGGCGGGTCTGGGCGAGCTCTATATCAACCAGTTCCAGGCTCCGGATGCGCACGCCATCTTCGAGGCCGATGTCGCGGCAGGCCTGCGCAAGGGCTTCTATGCCTATGACGGGGCGACGCCGGATGCGCGGCAGTCGACCGGCTTCATTCCGGCCGGTCAGGACTTTCTATCGACGGTCCCGGAAGACGCCACC
The DNA here is from genome assembly GCF_041648055.1 of Brevundimonas sp. Taxonomy (GTDB): domain Bacteria; phylum Pseudomonadota; class Alphaproteobacteria; order Caulobacterales; family Caulobacteraceae; genus Brevundimonas. The sequence continues at coordinate 205,982 of NZ_JBAZPS010000002.1, read as the reverse complement.
TTGCCGCCGTGGATGAGCGACGCCCATTTTCAGGAGTATGTCGATGCCTTTGCGCAGGGCGGCTTCAAGGGGCCGATCGACTGGTATCGAAACCTGGACCGCAACTGGGCCCTGACGGCGTTTGTGCAGGATCAGCGCATTCTTCAGCCGGCGCTCTTCCTCGTCGGCGAGCGCGACCCGGTTCGCCACTATTCGGGTCAGCATGAGGCAGGGCTGAAGGACTGGCTTTCAGGCCTGCGCGGTTCGCATGTGCTGGCCGGGTCCGGTCACTGGCTGCAGCAGGAGCGGCCGGTGGAGGTCAACCGGCTGCTGCTGGACTTCCTTGCTGGCCTATAGACCCGCCACAGCCTCGGCCGTGATCTCAAGGCTGCGGACACGGTCGTTCAGATCGTACACCATGCCGGTGACCATGACCTCGTCCACGCCGGTCTGATTGGCGAAGGCGGCCAGCTTGTCGCGCACCGTGTCGCGCCCGCCGATGGCGGCATAGGTCAGGCGGCTCTGGACGGCGGCGATCTGGCGCGGGTCCAGCACGGTGGTGATGTCGTCCACGGGTGGCTTGACCCGACCCGGCTTGCCAGTGACCACGGCGGCAAAGGCCTGCTGCATGCTGGTGGACAGGCGCAGGGCCGCGGCATCCGTCTCGGCGGCGAAGACGTTGATGACCGCCAGACTGTGCGGTTCGCTGAGAACCTTCGACGGGCGGAAACCGGCGCGATAGGTTTGCAGCGCCTGCATCAGCAGCTCGGGCGCGAAATGGCTGGCGAAGGCAAAGGGCAGGCCCAGGTGGGCGGCCAGTTCGGCGCTGAACAGGCTGGACCCCAGAAGCCAGATCGGCACCTTCGTGCCTGCGCCCGGCCAGGCCGTGACGCGCTGGCCGTCGACGGGATCGTCCAGAAAGGCCTGAAGCTCCAGCACGTCGCGCGGAAACTGGTCCGCCGCCTCGAAATAGCGGCGCAGGGCCCGCGCCGTCTCGCCGTCCGTGCCCGGCGCGCGGCCCAGACCCAGATCGATCCGGTCGGGATAGAGGGACGCCAGGGTGCCGAACTGTTCGGCGATGACCAAAGGCGGATGATTGGGCAGCATGACACCGCCGGAACCGACGCGGATCGTCGTCGTCGCCCCTGCCACATGGCCGATCACCACGGCGGTGGCCGAGCTGGCGATGCCCGGCATATTGTGGTGTTCGGCCAGCCAGAACCGCTTGAAGCCCAGCCGATCGGCCGCCTGGGCATAGGCGGTGGTTTCCGCGAGCGCACGCGAGGCGTCGCCGCCCTCCACGATGGGCGACAGGTCAAGCACTGAGAAATCGGTCATGGACGCCAGATCGGGTCGAGGGCGTTGTCAATCAAGACCCACGAGGTTGTCGAGGGCGTCCGCAGCGCCCTAAGCTGGCACAGCCATGTCGTTCAGGGGGCCACCATGATCATCGCCGCATCCATCCTGGGAACCGTCGCCGTCGCCGTTTCGCCTGCACAGGCCACCACACCCGCCGGCGATCTGGCCGGAACATGGGAAGGCCCACTGGCCGTCGGCGGCCAGTCCATCCGCATCGTCTTCCGCATCCGGCCAGACGGGACGGCCGTCATGGACAGCCCCGATCAGGGTGCGCGCGACATTCCGGTGGAGACCCCGACGGTAGAGGGCGGTGTCGTGCGGCTGACCGTGCCTGCGCTGGGAGGTCGGTTCGAAGGACGCCGCTCGGACGACGGTGCAGTCCTGACGGGAGTCCTGTCGCAAGGCGGGGTGACCCTGCCGCTGGTCCTGACCCGCATGAGCGCCACGGTCGCCGAACTGGTCCGACCCCAGAACCCTTTGCCGCCGTATCCCTATCGCGCCGAGGAGGTCGCCTTTGACAATGCGAACGCTCCCGGCGTGCGACTGGCCGGGACGCTGACCTTGCCGCAAGGGAACGGGCCGTTTCCGGCGGCGATCCTGATCAGTGGTTCAGGTCCTCAGGACCGGGACGAGACGGTCTTTGGCCACAAGCCCTTCGCGGTCTGGGCCGATGCCCTGACCCGGCGTGGCATTGCCGTGCTGCGTTATGACGACCGGGGTACCGCCGGCTCTACGGGTGAGTTCGCGGCGGCGACCAGCGCCGATTTCGCCACCGATGCCGATGCGGCGTTTGCATACCTGGCCGCACGGCCCGAGATCGACGGGCGACGCATCGGCCTGATCGGTCACAGCGAGGGCGGTACGATCGCGCCGCTGGTGGCACAGGAAGGCGTGCCGGTCGCCTGGGTGGTCATGCTGGCCGGACCCGCCGTGTCGGGCGGGGCGCTGCTGACCGAACAGTCCCGTGTCACCCAGGTCGCCATGGGGATCGCGCCGGCAGTGGTCGATTCCAATGTCGCCATACAGGCCCGCATCATGAGCGCCGTGGAAGAGAATGCGTCCAGCGCCGACGCAACCATCGCGGCGGTGGATGCCGTTCTCGCAGACGCCGGACTGTCGGTGGCACAGCGCCAGGAGCAGGCCCGCCAGACCGGCAGTGCCTGGACGCGCTGGTTCATCGCCCACGACCCCGGCCCGGCCCTGGCCGGTCTGGATGTGCCGCTTCTGGCGCTTTACGGCGGCAAGGACGTGCAGGTGCCGGCCGATCAGAATGCGCCCGTGCTATCCCGCCTCAAGCCCGATGCCGAGGTGGTCGTCCTGCCCGATCTGAACCATCTGATGCAGCCCGCCGTGACGGGTCTGCCCAATGAGTACGAGGCCATCGAGACCACCATCGCTCCGCAGGCGCTTTCGACGGTGGTGGACTGGGTCGTGGCACGGTGAAGACTGAGGACCGGCAGGTCCGCGCGCCCAGTGGGCCCCAACACCTTCTCAAGGACCTTTGGCGCGATATTTGAGCCGTCGTCGTCGCTCGGCGCGGCTGAGGCCGGGCTCGTCGGGGTCGGGTGGGGTGGATGCAGCGGGAGCGGGTTTTTTCGAGTGCACTGTGTGCACTTGCGGCTTTCGAAGCGGATTTTCGGCCTGGATCTGGCGGATCATCGAGGTGGCCTGGGCCTCTATGCCGCGAGCCGTGCGGGTGATGGCCCGCATCTCTTCGGCCGAATTCCAGTCGCGCTCGCGGGCCTCGCTGCGTTCGGCAGCCAGCAGCATGGCGTGGACCCGCATCCATCGCATCGCCTCGGTCGAGCGACCCGTATCCAGCGCATGGGATACGCGCCGCCAGGCCTTGTCCAGCATGCGACTGCGAGGTTCGGCGGGCGAGTCCAGATCGATGTCGTCCTCGACCGGATCGGGCGCGGGCTGATCCGAGCGACGCCAACAGCCCTGACGCGCACGAACCTTGAAGGCGGACAGGCCTAGGTCGTGGCGGCGGCAGACCTCTTCGGCCGTGGCCCCGGCCAGATAGTCATCTCTGGCCCTGTCCCAGACGATGTCCGGGCGGATACGTCGGGGCGCAGAGGCGGATGCGGGTTCTGGCGAGGCATCGGTCATGCGCACAGGCTGACACGACGCTGCGTCAGAATCGGTCGTGCGTCGCTTACACCGGGTGGGTCGGCTCCGGCTTCGGCGCAGGCTCCTGCGTCGAGGGCACGTCAGGCAGGGGGATGAACTCCAGAGAGTCATCGTCTGGCAGGCTCATGCGCCCGGCCTTCCAGTCGGCCTTGGCCTGATCCAGTCGGGCCTGGCTGGAGGAGACGAAATTCCACCAGATCAGCCGCTCGCCGACCGGCTCCCCGCCCAGGACCATGACGCTGGACGGGCGGATGGCCTTGATGGTCGGCTCGGCGTTTGGCTCCAGCACGACCATCTGACCCTCGTGGAAGGTGCGGTCGCCGACCTCGATCTCGCCCTTGGCGATATAGAGGGCGCGTTCGGAATAGCCGCCGGAGCCGACGAAACTCTTGCCCGGCGGCGGCGCGGTGCGCACCCCCTCGGCCAGTTCCCAGTGGATGTAGAACAGGGGCGACGAGGTCTTCACCGCCGCCCTGGCCCCGTAGGCCTCGCCCGCGACCAGCCGTGCGAACAGGCCGTTGTTGTCATAGGCGGGCTGATCCGCTTCGCCGTGGTGATGGAAGCTGGGATCGACCTCCTCGGCCTCGTCCGGCAGGGCGATCCAGGCCTGCATGCCGTGCATGGGACCGCCTTGCGCCTTCTTCAGCGGATCGGTGCGCTCGGAATGGACGATGCCCTTGCCGGCCGTCATCCAGTTGACCTCGCCCGGACGGATGGCCTGGGTCGCGCCGGTATTGTCCCGGTGCATGATCTCGCCCTCGAACAGATAGGTCAGGGTCGACAGGCCGATGTGGGGATGCGGGCGGACGTTGATGGCCTCCGACCCCGCTGCGAACTCCGCCGGGCCCATCTGGTCCAGGAAGATGAAGGGGCCGACCATCCGGCGGCTGTGAAACGGCAGCACGCGTCCCACCTCGAAGCCGCCAAGATCCTTGCGCCGCGCGTCGATCACCATCTCGATCATCGGTGTTTCCTTCAGTCGAGCCGCAGGCGCGCAATGATACCCGGGGCAGGTTCAGGCGTACGCAGCGATCCGTCAGCGGCGAAATCACTCCATTGCGAGCGTGATACAAACACGAGTTCACCCCCTGCCACCAGACCTGTCGTGGGTTCGGCGATCTGAGGGAGATTGGCGGCCAGCACCTCTACCGTATCGATCCGCGTCCAGTCGGCATCGGGCACAAGCCTGAGGACCCGTTGGGGGGCGGTTCCATTCTGGAGCGCGTAGAGTGACTGGCCATCTGTCATCAGCCCATCGATGCCGATCAGGCCGGCATCCGCAGGCACCACCATGCGTGAAGGTACGCCGCCGCCGAGGGCGACCCGCCACAGGCCGGAGGAATAGTCGGCGATCACCAGCGCCGTGCCATCCGGCGTCACCACCAGCCCCTGTGGCGAACCCAGGGTCCCCGAGGCGACGAGGGTTTCGAGCGCCGCTCCGGACGGGGCCAGGCGATAGACCTCACCGGCCAGACCGTCGGACACATAGACGGTGCCATCAGGGTGGACCGCGACATCACCCAGGCCATGTTCACGAGCCTCGAGCCCGGGTTCATCAGGCACGGGATAGACGCCCCGGACGCGGCCGTCGTCCAGGCCGATCTGCAGAAGGGCCGCCGGGCCGGTCGGGCCCTGGCGGGCATGAACGGCGGGTGGAGCCGGACTGCTGGCGGCCCACAGGACCCCTGTATCGGTATCCAGTGCCAGTCCCAGGAGGCCTTCGATCGAGGGGGTCGCACCGACAAAGGTCGTGAACTCTGTGCCTCGAAGCCTGAGGATGTCACGTCCGGCGACCCGGGAAACAAGCCAGCCCTCCCCGGCTTCGTCACGCACGACGCCTTCGATCAGGCCCGCCCCCGGCACGGAAGCCAGGATCGACAGCCGATCGGCACCGATGGGCAGCGCGTTGGCCGTGATCCGATCCGCAGCCTGCGCAAAACCCGGCATGTCCGACAGGGCCGACAGGGCCGCGTCCCGTTCAAGATTCATGATGAAGCCTGCACGCGCATAGCGCTGCAGATGGCTGATCGCGCCTGCCCCGTTTCCTCGCGCCGCGTCGACCCGTGCCTGCAGCGCCATCAGACCCGGGTGATTGGGGATCCGCCCGTCGGCCTGGGCCAGCAAGGCCGCCGCGAGGTCCAGATCATCGGCGGTGGCGGCTGCGATGGCTTCGGTGCGGAGACGACGAAAGGCCATGACGTCGCTCTCGGTCGCAGGCGCGGCGCTCTGGTTTCGGGTGTGCACCTCTCCAGATTGGCTCCCGGCGACAGCGGGGCCAGGCACCAGGCAGGCGGTGCCCAGCATCGCAAGCGTGAGCGACAGGCTCTTCACGCGCAAAAACAATCCGTGCGGCATATCCCCTCCCAGGTGACGAAGCCGCAGCTTTGCAGTTCCGGGCACCGGAATCCACCAGGCCTGGCGAGAGGAGGATACGGCTAGCCGACGTGAGGGGTGACGATACCCAGCGGCAGGGTGGTGACGTTCTTCACGCCGCGGGTGACGATGTGGCTCTCGCAGTCCGAGACGATGCCCAGGCTGAGCAGCTTGTTCCTCAGAAACTGGTCGAAGGCATGCATGTCGGAGGTGATGATCCGCAGCACATAGTCCTCGCGCCCGGTGATCGTCGCGCATTGCACCACCTCGGGCCATTGGGCCACGGCGGCGTCGAAGATGTTCAGGTTTTCGGTGGACGGCAGGCTGAGCTTGACGATGGCATAGACCTCGAAATCCAGGCCCAGCAGGCCCGCGTCCAGCAGGGTCACACGCTTCCTGATGAAGCCCGTGTCCTCCAGCCGCTTGATCCGGCGCCAGCAGGGCGAGGCGGACAGGCCCACACGTTCGGCGACCTCGGCAACCGACAGTCCGGCGTCCTGTTGCAGGATATCCAGGATGCGGGCGTCGACGGGATCCAGATCGTCAGCCAATGCGTTTCTCCCATTGTTATTATAGGGCAATAAAATACCCGTGAACCGCAGAGTGCAAGGTGAAATTGGGCGAGCCTTGGCCAGCGCCTCATGCTAACACGGCGATCACGAGGAAAACGCGGTCGGATCAACCGGACAGCAGGACGGAATGAACAAGCCCAATAGCCAACCCCTGTCGTTGCGTGTGCCGGAGCCTTCGGGCCGTCCGGGCGACCCCACCGATTTCAGTCATCTGAAACTGGACGAGGCCGGAGCCGTCGACCGGCCCGAGGTGTCGACCGCGCCCTATGACATGCGCGATCACGCCTTTCGCCTGGTGCGCGTCCTGGACGATCAGGGACAGGCCGTCGGGCCGTGGAATCCGCGCCTGGACGCCGAGACCCTGAAGAAGGGCCTGAAGGCGATGATCCTGACCCGCGCCTTCGACGACCGGATGCATCGCGCCCACCGCCAGGGCAAGACCAGCTTCTACATGAAGTGCACGGGCGAAGAGGCCATCGCGGTGGCTCAGGGCATGATCCTGTCGCGCGAGGACATGGGCTTCCCGACCTATCGCCAGCAGGGGCTTCTGATCGCGCGCGGCTATCCGCTGGCGACCATGATGAACCAGATCTATTCCAACGCCGAAGACCCGATCAAAGGCCGCCAGCTGCCGATCATGTATTCGGCCAAGGACTATGGCTTCTTCACCATCAGCGGCAATCTGGGGACGCAGGTTCCCCAGGCCGTGGGCTGGGCCATGGCCAGCGCCTACAAGGGTGATGACAAGATCGCCATCACCTGGATCGGCGACGGCGCGACGGCGGAGGGCGACTTCCACAACGCCCTGACCTTCGCGGCCGTCTATCGCGCGCCGGTGATCCTGAACATCGTCAACAACCAGTGGGCCATCAGCTCCTTCCAGGGCATCGCCGGCGGTCTGGAGACGACCTTTGCGTCCAAGGCCATCGGCTATGGCCTGCCCGCACTGCGGGTCGACGGCAACGACTTCCTGGCCGTCTGGGCCGCGACCCAGTGGGCCGAGGAACGGGCACGGACCAATCAGGGCGCGACGGTGATCGAGCTGTTCACCTATCGCGGGGCCCCACACTCCACCTCCGACGATCCCAGCCGCTATCGTCCCGGCGACGAGCACGAGAAGTGGCCTCTGGGCGATCCGGTCGTGCGCCTGAAGCAGCATCTGATCGCGATCGGCGAATGGTCGGACGAAGCTCAGGCCGAGGCGGAGGCCGATGCGGTCGCCCAGGTCCGGGCCGCCGGCAAGGAATCCGAGGCCATCGGCACCCTGGGTCAGTCGCGTCCCAGCGTGAAGGAGATGTTCAACGAGGTCTTCGCCACCGAAGACTGGCGTATCGCCGAACAGCGCGGCGAGGTCGGGGTCTGATCATGAGCGAGCAAACCTTCACCGAGTCCGACCGCACCGACGGCATCGAGCCCGATATGGTCGACCAGAATGCGGCCCCGAAGTCCGAGACCTCGGACAAGCCGGGCGTTCAGCCGATGAACATGATCCAGGCGCTGAACTCGGCCCTGCACGTCAAGATGGCCGAGGACCCTGACGTCCTCAGCTTCGGCGAGGATGCGGGCTATTTCGGCGGCGTCTTCCGCGTCACGGACCAGCTGCAGCAGAAGCATGGGCTGACCCGCAGCTTCGATGCGCCCATCAGCGAATGCGGTATCGTGGCCGCCGCCATCGGCATGGGGGCCTACGGTCTGCGTCCGGTCGTGGAGATCCAGTTCGCCGACTATATCTATCCCGCCTACGACCAGATCGTCAGCGAGGCGGCCAAGATGCGCTATCGCTCGGGCGGTCAGTTCACCAGCCCGATCACCATCCGCAGCCCCTATGGCGGCGGCATCTTCGGCGGCCAGACCCACAGCCAGAGCCCTGAGAGCCTGTTCACTCATATCGCGGGGCTGAAGGTCGTCATCCCGTCCAACCCCTATGACGCCAAGGGTCTGCTGACCGCCGCGATCGAGGACGACGATCCGGTCGTCTTCTTCGAGCCGAAACGCCTTTACAACGGCCCCTTCGACGGCTGGCACCAGAACCCCGTCAGCCCCTGGAAGGCGCAGGATCTGGCCCAGGTCCCGACCGGCAAATATGTCGAGCCGATCGGCAAGGCGCGGATCATGCGCGAGGGCAGCGACGTCACCATCCTGGCCTATGGCACCATGGTCTGGGTCTCGCTGGCCGGGGCCGAGCATGCGGGCGTGGACGCCGAAGTCATCGACCTGCGCTCGCTCGTGCCGCTGGATATCGAGGCCATCGAGGCCAGCGTGAAGAAGACCGGCCGCTGCGTCATCGTGCACGAGGCCCCCAAGACGTCAGGCTATGGCGCGGAGCTGTCGGCCCTGGTGCAGGAGCGGTGCTTCTATCATCTGGAAGCCCCCATCGCCCGCGTCGCCGGCTGGGATACGCCGTATCCTCATGCCTATGAGTGGGAATATTTCCCCGGCCCGCAGCGCGTTGCCGATGCCCTGAAGTCCGTCATGACGGGAGGTCGCTGAGATGGGTCGTTTCGTCTTCAAACTGCCCGACGTGGGCGAAGGCACCGCCGAGGCCGAACTGGTCGCCTGGCATGTGAAGGTCGGCGACACGGTCGAGGAAGACCAGCTGCTGGTCGACGTCATGACCGACAAGGCGACGGTCGAACTGACCTCGCCCGTGGCCGGCAAGGTGACGGCCCTGCACGGCGAACCCGGCGTGATGTCGGCGGTCGGCTCGGCGATTGTCGAGTTCGAGGTCGAGGGGGCGGGGAATGCGGCGGAGGCCGCCGAGCCTTCTTCTGCGCCTGCCAGCGCGGCGGAACCAGTTGCTGCAGAACCTGTCGCGTCCGCTGCTCCGGTTGCAGAGCCCGCGCCTGCGGCGACGTCCGGCAACTACGTCTTCAAACTGCCCGACGTCGGTGAAGGCACCGCCGAGGCGGAACTGGTCGCCTGGCACGTCGCGGTCGGCGATGCGGTCGAGGAAGACCAGCTTCTGGCCGAGGTCATGACGGACAAGGCGACCGTCGAGCTGACCAGCCCGGTCGCGGGCACGGTCGCGGCCCTGCATGGCCAGCCGGGACAGCAGATCGCCGTGGGCGGGCCGCTGGTCGGGTTCGATGTCGAGGGCAAGGGGAATGTGGCGGCTGCGCCGCAACCTGCTTCGGTTTCCGCGCCTGCCCCGGCCCCCTCCACCGCGAAGACGCGGTCCGGTCGTCAGGCCGGCTCCGCCGACCTCTCCTCCACCCCCGATGGGGGAGGAACTAAATCGTCCCCGACTCCCCATTCTCCCCCCGTTGGGGGGAGTACCCGCGAAGCGGGGGAGGGGGCCAAGGCCCGCACCCTCTCCGACCGCAACCAGCGCCCGCTGGCCTCCCCCGCCGTCCGCAACCGCGCCCGCGACATGGGGATCAACCTCCAGTTCGTGCCCGGCTCCGGCCCCGCGGGCCGGATCGACCATGCCGATCTGGACGCCTTCGTGTCCGGCGCGAGCCAGTCATCGTCCGTGTCCGGAGCATCGGCCTCGACCTATGCGAAGGCCGAGGGCACGACGGAGGTCCGCATCATCGGCCTGCGCCGCAAGATCGCGGAGAAGATGGCCGAGAGCGTGCGGCGCATTCCGCACATCACCTATGTGGAAGAGATCGACGTCACGGCGCTGGAGGAACTGCGTGCCCATCTGAATGCCCAGGCCAAGACGACGGGCAAAGGAAAGCTGAACGTCCTGCCCTTCATCGCCCGCGCCATCGTGGTGGCCCTGCGCGATCAGCCGACGATCAACAGCCACTATGATGACGAGGCCGGGGTCCTGACCACCCACGCCGCCGTGCATCTGGGCATCGCCGCCCAGACCCCGAACGGCCTGATGGTGCCGGTGGTGCGTCATGCCGAGGCACGCGACCCTTACGACACCGCCGCCGAGATCGCGCGCGTGTCGGGCGCGGCCAAGGACGGGTCGGCCAAGCGCGAGGAACTGTCCGGCTCGACCATCACCATCACCTCGCTGGGCACGCTGGGCGGGGTGGTCCACACCCCGATCATCAACCACCCGGAGGTCGCCATCATCGGCCCCAACAAGATCGCTGAGCGGGTCGTGGTGCGGGAGGGCCAGATGGTCGTGCGCAAGATTATGAACCTGTCCTCCAGCTTCGACCACCGCATCGTCGACGGCCACAACGCGGCGGTCTTCGTCCAGCGGATCAAGGGCCTGCTGGAGCATCCCGCGACGTTGTGGATGGGCTAGGGCGGTGCTTCGGCTGATCGCGGCGCTTGTTATGGCTACCTGCGTGAGCTCGTCAGCATTTGCCTGCACAATCATCACATCGGCTGAAGATGAGCCGCCGCCAGGGTTGAGCGACACTGAACTGCGCGCTTTTGTAGAGCGTCGGATTCAACGTGACGAATTGGCCAGACAGCGAGCGCTTTGGAGAGATGCTGACTACGTGTTTCTTGCTGAGGTACGCCTGCTTCGAGTGATCGACGAGAATCGAATAGCGACGAGCCTCTCGCCGGTGGTCTCGCTAAAGGGAGTGGTGAGCAGGCAGCAAATCGGCGATGTCTACGCGCCGAATTTTGGCAATAACTGTGGCTCGACCCCTTACCCGGCGATAGGCGAGTCTGCGATATTCTATGCTCGAAAACTCCCTTGGTGGCGCCGTCTTTTGAACCGGGGGCGGCCGGAAATCGTCTCAGCCGTGCCGCTCTGGATGGTCACTGACCGTCAAATCCCCACTCAACTTCGGGCTGCTGCCGCTCGGCTTCGCAAGACAGAACTTCAATGACCCAGACCCTCAAAACCAAAGTCCTCATCATCGGTGCTGGCACCGGCGGCTATGTCGCCGGTATCCGCTGCGGCCAGCTGGGGCTCGACACCATTCTTGTGGACGGCGGCGACGGGCTGGGCGGGACCTGCCTGAACGTCGGCTGCATTCCGTCCAAGGCCATCATCCATGCGGCGTCCAAGTTCGAGACGGTCAGCAAGGCCGCCAATGGCGGGACGCTGGGCATCACCGTGGCGGACCCGGTCATCGACTTGGCCCAGACGGTCACCTGGAAGGACGGGATCGTCAGAAAGCTGAACGGCGGGGTCGCGGCCTTGCTGAAGAAGGCCAGGGTCAAGGTCATCAAGGGCTGGGCCCACTTCTCCGACGCCAAGACCTGCACGGTGAAGACGGATGACGGCGACATCGTCATCAGCGCCGAACACGTCATCCTGGCCACGGGGTCCGAGCCGGTCGAGCTGCCGTTCCTGAAGTTCGGCGGCGACGTCATCTCCTCGACCGAGGCCCTGTCGTTGGATGCGGTGCCGGAGCGGCTGGTCGTCGTCGGCGGCGGCTATATCGGGCTGGAGCTGGGCATCGCCTATCGCAAGCTGGGGGCCCAGGTCGCCATCGTCGAAATGGCCGACCGTATTCTGCCGCTCTATGACAAGGCCCTGACCGATCCGGTCGCCAAATGGCTGGAGAAGCATGGCGTCGAACTGCATCTGGGGGCCAAGGCCGGCGGGTTCGGTGACGGGCAATTGTCCATCACCACGCGCGACGGCACGCCGATGCAGCTGCCCGCCGACAAGGTGCTGGTCACCGTGGGTCGCCGTCCGCGCACCAAGGGCTGGGGTCTGGAAAACATGGGCGTGACCATGGACGGGCCGTTCGTGAAGATCGACGACCGCTGCGCCACCAACATGAAGAACGTCTGGGCCGTCGGCGACCTGACCGGCGAACCCATGCTGGCCCACAAGGGCTCGGCCCAGGGCGAGGTGGTGGCGGAGATCGTCGCCGGACATGACAGGCGGTTCGACCCGGTGACCATCGCCGCCGTCTGCTTCACCGAACCGGAGATCGTGTCCGCAGGTCTCGGTCCGCTGGACGTCGAGGGCCGCGACGACGTGATCCAGGCCGTCTTCCCGCTGGCCGCTATCGGCCGGGCGCTCGCCATCGAGGCGGGCGAGGACGGCGGCTTCGTGCGCGTGCTGGCATCGAAGTCCGATCACCGCCTTCTGGGCATACAGGCCGTCGGTCAGCATGTCGCCGAACTTTCGAACAGCTTCGCCCAGATGCTGGAGATGGGCGCGGTCTTGGAAGATGTCGCGGGCGTCATCCACGTCCACCCGACGCTAGGCGAGGCCTTCCACGAGGCAAGCCTGCGGGCCCTGGGGCATGCGATCCACATCTAGATCAGCAGAGCTTTTCCTGTCGTCGCCGGGACGTCTTCACGCCACATCGAACCTGCCGTCTGCCACGCGGACAAACTGTGCACGCCCCCTGAGCGGGGCAAACAGCTCTGCCTCCGTGCCTGTCATGAAGGCCTGCAGACCCAGGGCCTCGATCTCGTCGAACAGGGCGGCGCGGCGCGCGGTGTCGAGGTGGGCGGGGGCTTCGTCGAGCAGGAGGACAGGGGGTGCGCTCTGGTCTGCGAGGCGGGTGATCTGGGCGAGGATCAGATTGAGGACCAAGGCCTTCTGCTCGCCGGAGGAGCCCTCGGCGGCGGGGCGGTTCTTCTCGCGGTGAAGCGCGGTCAGATCGGAGCGGTGCGGGCCAAACAGGGAGCGGCCGGCGGCGGCGTCACGCGGGCGGGCGCGGGCCATGCCATCGCGGATGTGGGCGGCGATGGCATCGGCGTCGGAGCCGGTGGCGGCAAGGCCCTCCGCCTCTCCGGTCAGGCCCAGATCGGCCTGGGGGAAGGGGCGGTCGGCGCGGGCGTCGATGGCGGTCTGGAGCGTGGCCAGGGCACCGGCGCGGGCCAGGGCGGCGCGGGCCCCGGCCTCGCCCAGGCGGATCTCCAGGGCATCGAGCCACAGGGGGTCGGCGGCCAACCTTCCTGAAGAGTTTTGGCCCTCGGCCCCGTCGGTCAGGAGGCGCAGCCGCTCGCGCAGGGCCTTCTCATAGGCCGAGACGGCGGCGGCATGGGACGGGTCGGCGGCGAAGACCAGCCGGTCGAAGAAGCGCAGGCGCTCGGCGCGGGCGTCGGAGAACAACCGGTCCTGTTCCGGCGTGGCCCAGACCGGGCGCAGGTGATCCAGCAGGCGGCCGGGCGGCGCGGTTTCTCCGTCGATGCGGACGATCCGGCGGGCGGCCCCTGCGGACTGGACGCCGGTACCGAGTTTGGTCTCGCCCTCCGCGTCAGTCAGCACCGCCGCGACGGCCCAGGCCCGGCCGGTCGCCTCGCCGGGTTCGCGCCGGCCCATCTCCGGTGCCGTCGCTCCGCGCAGACCCTTGCCCGGCGTGAACAGGCTGAGCGCCTCCAGAAGATTGGTCTTGCCCGCGCCGTTCGGCCCGTGAAGCACGACCGTGCCCGCCTGGATCGGCAAGGTAGCCGAGGCGTAGGAGCGGAAGTCGGTGAGGGTGAGGGTGGTGATCAAGGGCCGACCCTACAAAGTTATCATTGCGAAGACGTCGATCATCATGCGTAACGCAGCCGCCATTCTTCGAGCTGGCTTGCGAAGTCTTCAGGGCGACCCGGCCAACCGAAACCGATTGCCTGTTGCAAGGCTCCATCTGTCGAGCCGAGCGGGTTCGCGCCACGCCTGTAGCGAAAGCCGACAAACTGCCGATGCCGCCGACGGTCATAGCCGACCTCGATCGCCTCGATGTCCCGCCACGCGACGGTTGCGCGAGACAATAACCCGAAAATCTCTATCCCATCGGCTGTCAGCACCAGATAGGGCGGTCGAAACAGACTGACGACAAGCCCTCCGATAATCGCAGAAATCAAGATGGCGCTGAGGCCGAGAATAAGCGCAACAATCGTCTGTACCGGGCCGCCCAGGTCGGCAAACACCAGAGCATTTGAACCCGCCAAGACAGGGTAGAGGCTTGCGCCGAGAAAGAGCACCAAGGCGATCATGATCGAGAGCGAGATCAGAGTCTTGCCGCGATCTACCCTTACGACGACGCCCTCGGCCTCGACTGCGGTCACACCCGAAGCGGCATCAACACATACTGCACGCCCGGATCGCCCGGATCGAGCACCAGGGTCGGGCTGGCGGGGTCGGCGAATTTGAAGTGGGCGGTCTCGCCGGTGATCTGGCCGGCGACGTCCAGCAGGTAGCGGGCGTTGAAGCCGATTTCGAAAGGCTCCTCGGAATAGCCGATCTCGACCTCCTCGACCCCCTGCCCGGCCTCCATGTTGCGCACGGTCAGGGTGACCCGGTCCAGGTCGAAGGCCAGTTTCACGCTGCGGCTCTTCTCGGCCGAGATGGTGGCCACGCGGTCGACGGCGGAAGCGAAGACCGCGTTGTCGATGTCGGCCTGTTTGTCGTTCCCCTTGGGGATGACGCGCATATAGTCGGGGAAGGCGCCGTCGATGACCTTGGAGGTCAGGGACGCCTGGCCGAACTCGAAGCGGATCTTCTGGGGCGACACCATCACCTCGACCGGGCCCGAGCCGTCGTCCAGCAGGCGGCGGACCTGATCGATGGTCTTGCGCGGCACGATGACGCCGGGGCTGCCGGCCGCGCCCTCGGGCGCGGGCGTCTCGGCCAGGGCCAGGCGGTGGCCGTCGGTGGCGACGGCGCGCAGCAGGGGAATGCCGGCCTCGGCCACCGTGTGCAGGTAAAGTCCGTTCAAATAGTAGCGCGTCTCCTCGGTCGAGACGGCGAAACGGGTCTTGTCGATCAGCCGGGCCAGGTCTTCCTTGGGCAGGGCGAAGCGGGAGCCGGAGGTGTCGGTCGACATGACCGGGAAGTCGCCTGCGGGCAGGACCGGCAGGTTGAACTTGGACCGTCCGGCCGAGACCGTCAGGCGAGGATCGTCGCCGTTGTAGGTCAGAGAGACCTCGGCACCGTCCGGCAGCTTGCGGATGATCTCGTACAGGGTGTGGGCAGGCGCGGTGATCTGACCCTCGACCTGGACCTGGGCCTCGGCCTCGTCAACCATCTCCATGTCCAGATCGGTGGCGGCAAAGGCCAGCTTGTCGCGCCCGGCGGACAGCAGGACGTTGGACAGGATGGGGATGGTGTTGCGGCGTTCGACGACGCTCTGGACGTGGCCAAGGGCCTTGAGGAGCGCGGATCGTTCGATGGTCAGCTGCATGTGGTCTCGCCCGCCGGCGGCGACTCAGGCGTCGCCGCGAAGATAAGGGCCTTGGACACTAGCGGATTGGTGGCGGGGAGCAAGGAAGGGTCTAGGGGCTAGGGGTTAGGTTCCAGGGAGGATGTCGCGGGCACCTGTGGACAATCCCTAAAACCTAGAACCTGGACCCTGTTCCCTAACCTCTCAGCTTGCGCGTCAGCGTCTCGACGTCCCGCGCGATCTGGTCGTCGGCGGCGATCAGTTCCTCGACCTTGCGCACGCCGTGAAGAACCGTGGTGTGGTCGCGGCCACCGAAGCGGCGTCCGATGTCGGGGTAGGACCGGGTGGTGTGCTGTTTGCACAGCCACATGGCGATCTGGCGGGGGCGGGCCACGGCGCGGGTGCGGCGTTCGCTCAGCAGGTCGGCCTGTTTCAGGCTGAAGTGGTCGGCAACCGTCTTCTGGATCTCGTCGACGGTGATGCGGCGCTCGGGGCCCCCGCGCAGGGCAGAGCCGAGCAGGCCTTGCGTCTCGTCGACGCCCAGGGTGGACAGGCGGGCGCCGGCGACGGCGGCCAGGGTGTTCACGGCCCCCTCCAGCTCGCGCATCGAGCCGGGGGTGCGGTCAACCAGATGTTCCAGCACATCGGCCTGGACCTCGCCCGAGACGACGCCGAGACGGGCCAGGGCCTGCAAACGGTTGCGGGCGACGGCCAATTTCAGCTGGCGGTCGGCGGGCTCGACCGGGCAGGTCAGGCCCGAGGCCAGATGGCTGCGCAGGCGCGGCTCGACCTCGGTCAGGGCCATGGGCGGGCGGTCGGCGGACAGCACGATCTTCTTGCCGTCCTCGATCAGGCAGGTGAGCGTGGCCAGCAGCTCTTCCTGGGTGGAGGCCTTGCCGCCGACGAACTGGACGTCGTCGATCAGCAGCATGTCGGCGCTGCGCAGGCTTTCCTTGAAGGCGGCAGTCGAGCGGTCCTGCATCGCTCGCACGAAGGTCGACAGGAAGCGTTCGGCGGTCAGATAGACCACCTTGGCGTCCGGACGCAGGCGCTGGGCCTCCCAGGCGATGGCGTTCAGCAGGTGGGTCTTGCCGTAGCCATAGGGGCCGCAGAAGAAGATCGGATTGAAGTGGCCGTCGGCCCAGGCGGCGGCCTGGCGGGCGATGGCCAAGGCAAAGGCATTGCCCTGGCCTTCCACGAAACTGTCGAAGGTCAGCCGGTCCTGCAGGCCGGCGGCGCGGACGGCGCGCTCGCCATCGGCCACGGGGGCCACGGTCGGCATCGGGATGGGGGATGAATGTGGTGTGGGCACGGCAGCACCCTCGGCCCGGCCGGCGGCGACCTGGGAGGCAGGAGCGACAGAGCCCATCTCGGCACGGCAGCGGACGTCCAGACGGCGGTTCAGGCCATCGAGGCCCAGCCACAGCTCATTCATGCGGCGCAGGGCGTTCTTGCGCACCCAGTCGCGGGCATAGGCGGTCGGCGTCACCAGGATCAGCTGGCCGGCCCCATCGGCGCGCACGGCCGACGGCGCAATATAGGAGCTGAAAGGCCCGTCGCCGATCTCGGCCCGAAGACGGCTCGCCGCCTCGGTCCAGATGTGATCCGGATCCGTCATCCCCGCCATCATTGCGCCCCCAGTCATCGTTCAGCCACCCGCATTAGAAACCCATCACCGAACACGCTTCGCAGAGCCGCCTGAGCCAAGGCACGACTTCTCCGGTCCCTCGAAGCGGTGCTTCAACGGTGGGGTCGAACTCTTGAAAAGGCGTCTCACGCCGCCGCGAAATCAGGTCTCGCGCCGTCTTCATCCGTGAGGGGATGGAAGTGCGTCAGAGCCCCAAACTTACGCCCCGAGCGGGGGGCGTCAACGCTGATTCGCGGTCAGAATTGAAGTTAAAATCGTTGACTCCGCTAAAGCCCGGAGCGGCTTGGAAAAAAACCGTGTTCACCATAATCGGCGACCCGATTCCGCGCTCAATCGCTTAGCCGCGCACGTGCCAACGGCGAGAGAGCCTGAGCCCTCTCGCCGTTGAAATCACTGATCTTTACAATGACAGGCCTATGAAAGGCCGTCCGGTGCCCGATGGATCAGGCGGCCGACATCTTCTTCAGCTGGGCGGCCAGACGACCGACCTTGCGCGAGCCCGTATTCTTGTGAACGACGCCCTTGGAGACGGCGCGCATCAGCTCGGACTGGGCCTCGATGAAGGCGGTCTTGGCGGCACCGGCGTCGCCACCCGAAACGGCTTCCTGGAACTTGCGCAGGAAGGTGCGGACGCGCGTGCGGCGCGCCTTGTTCACTTCGGTGCGGGCGGCGATCTTGCGGATCGCCTTCTTGGCGCCGGCGTTATTGGCCATCAGTCAAAAACCTATCGTGCGAAAGCGCTGCGGAAACGTCCGTCCCCGGCGCAGGAACCTCAAGAGCGGGCGGCTATAGCGGAAAGGCCGTGGGGAGGCAAGGCGGAGTCTGGAGGTTCAGCACGCCGCACCGTGACGGCCACCCCACGATCCTTCGGACACCGTATCATGCCGCGCGGCGGGCCGCGAACGTGCCGTCGGCCAGGGCCGTGATCTCGGCATAGCGGACTAGGGTGTTGAGGGCCTGGACGACGCGCTGCTCGATCTTCCGGCCCCCGCCCTTGAAGGCGCGGGACACGGCGGCGGCGTCCATGGGGCGACCGGAGGCCTGCAGCACGGCGCGGATGGCCATGACCTGTTCGCCCTTGTCCTTCGGGAAGGCGGGCAGGCCCTTGTCGATGGCCACGACGTTCGCTCCGAGATCCAGCTCGCCGGTCTTCGGCGCGGCCGCCCCCTTGGCGAAGCGCGGGATCTGGTAGTCGGGGCGCAGCCAGCGGACGTGGCCGGCGGCCTCTTCCCTGGCGCGTTCGGCGTTGAGGGCGACCAGCTTTTCCAGAATCTGCTCGTCAGTCAGGTCGTGGGGCCAGCCGTAGGCGTCGGCGGTCGCCCGGTCGATCTGGTCGTGCAGGTCCTTGAGGATCAGCACCCGGCCGCGCGCCTTCACATCGGCTTCGGCGTCGGAGAGCGCGGTCCCGGCACGGACCTTTTCCAGCACATTGTAGAGGCCGGTCAGGGTCAGGTCCGGATGCTCGGCCTGCACCGTCTTGCGGGTGGCGTCGAGTTCCTCGCCGAGGGCGCGGAGGGTGGCGCGGGTAGCCTCGTCGGGGTCGGGGAAGGGGAAGGGGTCGAAGCAGCCACTCTTGGTGTAGCGCGGCCTATCCTCAAGAACACCGCCGACACTGAGGGTCCAAGTGACGTGAAGCTGGCTCGACAGAACAGCGAGATGCCAACCATCGGCACTGGCGAACGCCAGGATCATGTTGTCAGGGAGAATGCTGGCGTCGAGAAACTGGAAAACACGATGCTTTGTTGTCTCAACTGTTGCGATGTACCGATGCCGACCGTCAAGGGCCGGGCGAAGCTCGGAACGGGGCTTTCCGAATTGCCACCACTGGTCCGCATAAGCTTTTGCGTCTTTGGTCGGAGATTTTGCGGCTTGCGCTAATCGCCCGACCCGGACCGTGTCGTAGAGATGCTGATAGACCTCCGGATAGTCCTGCCGCACCTGCCCCGCTGACAGCCCAAACAGGTCGATAATCATGACTTTGCGCGAGTGCCCCGTGAGGTCGCGGCCGTTCCGATAAGGGCGGATGTGCCGCTCGAGACCCGGACGCCGACCCAAGCCGATGTGCTCCGCCTCAGCGGGCGTGACTATGAAACCTGAGCCATGAAGCTTCACGCCAGGCGAACTAACGCCTTCGTTTGAAGCCAGTGGGGTAATCCGCGTCAGGTCTGTGCCTATCGACAGGTCAGAGTTGATGCGGCCACCACGCGTAGCGAACGCAATAACAGGGGTATCGGTATCGAGCCCCGCTTCCGAAACGACGACGCGCGACTCGCCAAGGTGCGCGCCCGCTTGTGCTGTGGTCATCGCGATCCGTACGGCCGCACTGTCCTTCGACGCCTTGGTCCACGGATGATCCGGCACTGCGAAAATAATCGACACCGGAGCCTTGGCGTTCAGGTGACGCTCCATCACCCTCCGCTGGAACACTTGGCTGATTGAGTTGGTAGTGACGAGGCCGAAGCGACGCAGGGTCGCCTTCTTGCGGGTCAGGAGCTCGGCGGCCCGATCCCACCAGTACATGACAAAATCCGCGCTCTCGTTCATGTGCGGATGGGCGCGCCAAAGGGCCTCGGCATAACCGGCATCCATGCGAGACCGGAGGTTGGCACCACCGATAAACGGCGGGTTCCCCACGATGAACTCCGCCTCTGGCCAGTCCGGTCGCCGCGCGTTCGGAAACACCTGAACCGCTTCGCCATCCCGCATCTCGAACTGCAGCTCGGGATAGCCGTCCCAGGTCAGGACCGCGTCCTTCTGCTGAATGTTGCCAAAGGCCTTCAGGATGGGCTCGGCAGGGTGTTCGGAGCGGTTGCGGTAGTGCTGCTGCAGATAGCCGATCCACAGAACCAGTTCGGCGATGGCGGCGGCGCGGACGTTCAGCTCGATGCCCAGGAACTGGTGCGGATCGACCTCCTCCAGCCCGATGGTCTCGGTTTCGCCGAGTTCGGCCAGGGCCTCCAGCACCTCGCCCTCCAGCCGCTTCATCAACTCCAGCGAGACGTAGAGGAAGTTGCCGGTGCCGCAGGCGGGGTCGAGAACGCGCGTGGAGCACAGGGCGTGGTGGAAGGCGCGCACGGCGGCCACCGCCTCCTTCACATCGCCGCGCTCCTTCGCATCGCCGGCCTTGAGCTGGGCCGCATTCCAGTCGGCGCGCAACGGCTCCATCACCGCACCTCGACCAGCCGCTCGACATAGGACCGGGGGGTGTAGTGGGCGCCCAGCTGACGCCGCTCCTTGGGGTCCAGCGCCTGTTCGACCAGGGTACCGAAGATGGCGGGCTCGACATAGCGCCAGTCGTGTCGGCTGGCGGCCAGCAGTTCGCCGATCTCTTCCTTCGTCATCGGGAAGGCCTTGGCGTCGTGGAACAGGCCCCCGTTGAAGTAGCGCAGATGGGTCTTGAAGCCGGAGAAGAAGCGGTTCTCGTACAGCGGCTCGTCCATCCGCTTCCACAGATCGCGCAGCAGGGGGGCGAAGGCGGCGGGACTGTCGAGGCACTCTTCCAGCAAGGCGGTGAACTGGCCACGCGGCAGCAGGTCGGCGTCCTCGGCGAACATGGTGAAGATGCAGCGCATCAGGAAATGCGCCACCTCTTCCGGCGGGTGGTTGCGCTCCAGCCGACGTGAGACGGCGGCGAGGCGTTCGGCAATCTGGCGCGTGACGCGGGCGGCGTGGCGCGAGGGGTCCAGCGACTGGGGGTCGGTCCAGATGGCCTTCAGCCGCTCGACGATCTCGGGGCGGCGCAGGTCCTCCAGCCGGATGCGAAAGCCCTTGCGGTCGGGGAAATGACCGTAGGCCCGGCCCGAGCCGGAGAAGTCGGCATAGACCTCGAACACATAGCCGACGTCGCAGACGATGATGAAGGGCGGGGCAGGATGATCGGCGGGCAGCCGGAAGGCGTAGTCCTCGGCCTGTTTGCGGGCGTTGCGCATCAGCACGTCCCAGCGGCCTTCACTGGCGGCGGTGGAGGCGGTCTCGTCGGCCTTGAACAGGGCGGGCTGGTCGTCGCGCTGGCTGGCGCGGGACTGTTTGGCTTCCAAAATGAAACAGCCGCGCTTGTACAGGTCGATGCGCAGGGTCGAGGCGGACCCTTCGGACTCCCGACGCTTGACGCCCCGCTCGAAGACATAGTCGTTCAGCGCCGTCTGGTCGCTGGCAGGATCAGGGCGCGGAAGGTCCAGCGCCTCGCAGAGCTCCGTCAGGAACATCTGGTAGTTTGCGCGCTCGGCCCCGCCACGCGCGGCGCTCCAGCGATCGATGAAGGCGTCGATATCCAAGCGGCTCTCCCCAGCCCGCACTTGGCCCGGTTCGCCCGTGCGTGGCAAGCGGGGTCCGGCGCGTGAGGCGGGCCCCCTCCCCCGATAGGGGAGGATTTGAGCCTACCGCCCCGTGAAGACCGGCTTCCGCTTCTCGACGAAGGCGGCCATGCCTTCCTTCTGGTCCTCGAAGGCGAACAGGCTGTGGAACAGGCGGCGTTCGAACTGGACGCCCTGGGTCAGGGTGGTCTCCAGCGCGGCGTTGACCATCTCCTTGTTGGCCATGACGGCGAGCGGGCTTTGCGAGGCGATCTTCGCGGCGATCTTGCGGACCTCGTCCAGCAAGGTGTCATGGGGGAAGACGCGGCTGGCCAGACCGGACGCTAAAGCTTCCGCCGCGTCCATCATGCGGGCGGTCAGGACCATGTCCATGGCCTTGGACTTGCCGACCAGGCGGGTCAGGCGCTGGGAGCCGCCGATGCCGGGGGCGACGCCCAGGTTGATCTCGGGCTGGCCGAACTTCGCCTTGTCACTGGCGACGATGAAGTCGCACAGCATGGCCAGTTCGCAGCCGCCGCCCAGGGCAAAGCCGTTGACCGCCGCGATGATCGGCTTCCTGAAGCGGGTGATGCGGTCGTGGCCGAGGGCGAAATAGTTGCCGGTGTACATCTGGGCATAGGACTGGTCCGCCATCTCCTTGATGTCGGCGCCGGCGGCGAAGGCCTTTTCCCCGCTGCCGGTCAGGATCAGGCAGCGGACGCTGTCGTCCTGTTCGACGGCGTCCAGAAAGTCGGCCAGATCCTTGAACAGGGCGGAGTTCAGGGCATTCAGCGCCTCGGGCCGGTTCAGGGTGACCACCGCATAGCCGTCGGCGTGGCGTTCGATCAGAAGGTTGGCATAGGTATCGGTCGTGGGGGTATCGGTCATGGGGGGCAGGCTCCGCGTTTGGCCCGGTTTAGCGCGACCTCGGTCCGGGCCGAAACCCCTGGCGGCGGAACTCTTGCCTCAGCTTGACCATTAGGGTGCGCATGGGGGCAAGCGCGATGGACCAGCCGGATGTGATCGTGGTCGGGGCGGGACCGGCGGGCCTGACGGCGGCGCTGTATCTGGCGCGGTATCACCGACGGGTGCTGGTGCTGCACGACGGGACCAGCCGGGCGCTGCGCGGGCCGATGGCGCACAATGTGCCGGGGTTTCCCGACGGGATTGCGGGCAAGGCGCTGGTGCAGATCATGGAACGCCAGGCGATGGCGTATGGCGCGACGATCGCCGAGGCGCGGGTGGAGGATATCCAGCGATCAGGCGACGGCTTCGTGCTGAGCGGCGGGGGCCGGACCTGGCGGACGCGGGCCCTGATCATGGCGACGGGGGTGTCGATGAACGAGGTCGATCTGCCCGATGCGGTGCACGAGAAGGCCATCGCGGACGGGGTGCTGCGCTACTGTCCGATCTGCGACGGCTATGAGGGGACGGACCGCAAGATGGGCGTGATCGGGGCCGACACCAATGGCGCGGCCGAGGCGCTGTTCCTGCGGCAATATACGAACGATGTGACGCTGATGCCGCTGGCCCACTCCGAGCTGACGGCGGACGAGACGGCTCAGCTGGACCAGGCGGGGGTGACGGTGCTGCACGGGGCGCTGGACCGGCTGGAGCCAACGCCGGACACCATGACCGTGCATCTGACGACGGGCCGGACGGTGACGGTGGACATTCTTTATCCGGCGCTGGGCCTGCGCCCCCGCAGCGAACTGGCGCTGCGTCTGGGCGCGCGGCGCGGAGAGGGCGACTGCCTGGCGGAGGACAGTCCGTTCGGCGCGGGCGTCGAGGGGCTGTGGGCCGCGGGCGACGTGGTGCAGGGTCTGGATCAGATCACGGTCGCCATGGGCCACGGGGCCGTCGCGGCGACGAAGGCCCACAACTGGTTGCGCGAGCAAGAGGGCCACGCCCTGCGCAAGTAGGTCGTCAGCGGCGCGGGATCAGCGCCAGGGTCAGGCCAGCGCGGGACAGCTCGGTCACCACCACCATGCCCAGCAGGGCATTGGCGGCCAGAACCTGGGTGCGCGCAGCGGACAGGTCGATGGTCCAGCCGAACAGACTGGCTGCGGCGAGGACAGCCGCGGTTACAAGGACCAGGGCGACCAGGATCATCAGGGCGACATGGCTGGCCTTGAGCGCGGCCTGAAGCGTCGGCCCTTCGTCCAGCGCGCGCGACCGTCGGCGGAACAGCCAGGCGATCAGGCCGGTCGCGACCGTCTCGGCCAGAATGATGACGGCCAGGGCCCCGAGGAACCACAGCGCCAGATTGCCGGGATCGCCGCGCCGGAACGACTGGATCACATGGCCGAAATAGACGCCCCATACGGCCAGGCCGACGATCAGGCTGATCCAGAGATGGGTCTTGCGATGGGTCATCTCAGCGCCTCTGGCAGGACGGGCAGTAGAAGGTGGAGCGTCCAGCCTGGACGATGCGTTTCACTGTGCCGGTGCAGCCTTCGCCCAGACATGGCTGGCCCTCGCGGCCATAGACGTCGAAGCGGTGCTGGAAATAGCCCTGGCCACCATCCGCATTGGCGAAGTCGCGCAAGGTGGAGCCGCCCGCGGCGATGGCGTCGTTCAGCACGTCGCGGATGACGGCGGCCAGAACTTCCAGCCGGGGCCGCGAGACCTTGCCCGCCGCGATCAGGGGCGAGATGCGGGCGCGATACAGGGCCTCGCACACATAGATATTGCCCAGACCCGCGACGATCCGCTGGTCCAGCAGGCTGACCTTGATGTTCTGGGACTTGTTTCGGAACGCCTCGGCCAGGTGCGCGCCGGAGAAATGATTACCGAGAGGTTCGGGGCCCATGCGGTCGAACCAGGGATGCGCCTCGACCGCGTCGCTGGAAATCAGGCCCATGAAGCCGAAACGGCGGGCGTCGGCGAAGCCGATGCGGGTGCGGGTGGTGCCGGAGACGGCGCACAGGCTGACGTGTTCATGTTTGCCGCTGATGGGGGCCGGTTCCTCGAACTCGCCCAGCTGGGTGCCGTCCAGAGTGAAGCGACCGGTCATGCCCAGGTGTGTGACCCAGGTTTCGCCCGTCGACAGCGGCATCAGCAGATATTTGGCGCGGCGGTCGATGCGCTGGACCGTTGCGCCTTCCAGCCGTTCCACGAACCGCTCGGGAAACGGAAAGCGCAGATCAGGCCGGTTCTGGCGCACATGGGTCAGGCGCGCGCCGGCCAGCACGGGTTCCAGGCCACGGCGGACAGTCTCGACCTCGGGGAGTTCAGGCATGGGGGTTCGTAACGCGTCTCTCCTGACGGGAGAAGGGAGATTGCTCCCTTGGCCATTCTCGGTTTACGTCGCCGTTCGGAGAGGGACGACCACATGACCGACACGCCTTCGAGCGCGCCCGCGACGGGCATCAAACGTATCGAACTGACCCTGCGGGCCCTGGTCCTGGGCTGTCTGCTGGCGGTCGTGTTCACGGCGGCGAATACCTATCTGGGCCTGAAGGTCGGGCTGACGTTTGCCTCGGCCATTCCGGCGGCGGTCATTTCGATGGCCATCCTGCGGATGTTCAAGACCTCGACCATCTGGGAAAACATGACGGTCCAGACCGTGGCCTCGGTCGGCGGGGCCATGAGCTCGATCATCTTCGTGCTGCCGGGTCTGGTCATGGTCGGCTGGTGGCTGGAGTTTCCGTTCTGGGAATCGGTGCTGATTTGCGTTTTCGGCGGTGTGCTGGGCGTCACCTTCTCCATTCCCCTGCGCCGGGCGCTGGTTGTCGAGGCGGGGCTTCCCTATCCCGAAGGCGTCGCGGCGGCCGAGGTGCTGACCGTCGGCTCACGCGGGGCCGAACAGACCGAGAGCGCGGTGCGCGAGAATGCGGCCGGTCTGTGGGTTGTGGTCACCGGAGCCCTCGTGTCGGCGGGCTATGCCCTGCTGGTCGCGGGGCGGGTTTTTGCCGGCGAGACGGCGCGGTTCCTCAAACTGCCGGCGGCTCTGGGTGGTGGAGCGACGGGCATCGGCTTCGGTATGCAGTTCGCGCTTCTAGGGGCCGGTCACCTGATCGGGCTCAGCGTGGGCCTGGCGCAGCTGTTCGGACTGATCCTGGCCTGGTGCGTCGCCGTGCCGATCCTGACCAGCCCGGACACCATCGCCTGGCTGACCGCCAACGGCATTCCGTCCATCGCCACGACCTTGCCGCCCGGTGCAGGTGCTGAGGAACTGGCCATGACGGTCTGGAGCCGCGAAGTGCGCTTCATGGGCGCGGGTGTCATCGGCGTGGCCGCGATCTGGACCCTGATCAAGCTGGCCGGACCGCTGATCGGTGGGCTGACCTCGGCCCTGGCCGCCAATCGCCGTCGCCAGGGCGGCGAGGTTCTGGACCGGACCGAGCAGGACATTCCGATCAATATTGTGGCCGGTCTGTCGGTCGCCTGCCTGATCGGTATCGGCTTCATCCTGGCCTTCTTCGCCCAGAGCAATCCGACACTGGCCGGATCGACCTGGCTGCTGGTCGGGGGCGGTCTGATCTATGTCATCCTGATCGGCTTCGCGGTCGCCGCCATCTGCGGCTACATGGCCGGGCTGATCGGCTCGTCCAACAGCCCCGTGTCGGGCGTGGGCATCCTGGCCATCGTCATTGCATCGCTGCTGATGCTGGGCGTGCTGGCCATCGCCGGCCTGCCCGCCGATCCGTCGGTGGTGGCCTTCGCCCTGATCGTGACGGCCATCGTCTTTGCCGTGGCGGTCATCGCCAATGACAATCTTCAGGATCTGAAGACCGGCCAGCTGGTCGGGGCCACACCCTGGCGTCAGCAGGCGGCCCTGATCGTCGGCGTGATCGCAGGGGCCATCGTCATTCCACTGATCCTGAACCTGCTGAACGCGGCCTTCGGCTTCGAAGGCGGGCCCCGGGGTATCGCGGACGAGCCGCTGGCTGCTCCCCAGGCAACACTGATCTCGGCCCTGGCGCGCGGCGTCATCGGCGGAGACCTGCGCTGGGACCTGATCGGACTGGGCGCTGTGATCGGCACAGTGATCATCGTGCTGGACATCATTCTGAACAGCGCCACCAAGGGCCGGATGAAGCTGCCGCCGCTGGCTGTCGGGATCGGCTTTTACCTGCCTGCTGCGGTCACGACGATGCTGGTTATCGGGGCGGTGTGCGGCTGGATCTACGATCGGGCGATCAAGACGACCCGCTTCGCCGACGTCGGTCGTCGCATGGGCGTGCTTCTGGCCAGTGGCCTGATCGTGGGCGAGAGCCTGTTCCTGGTCATGACGGCGGGCGTCATCGTCGGCACCGGCAATGACGCACCGTTCGCCATGCTGCCCGAGGGCTCAGCCTGGCCCCCCATGATTGCGGGTCTGGTGGTCTTCGCCGGTCTGGCCTTCGCCCTCTATGCCTGGGTCCGCAGACAGTCGGCCAAGGTCTAGAGCGATATACGGGGCCTTCAATCCGCCCTAACCGGGCAATAGGGTGGCTTTTCGGCGCGCGCTTCGGTAAGAGGCGCGCGCCTTCCCGCAATTATGCCTCTGCCAGCGGCCCCTGCTTTCCGGCCGCCTATTCGTGATACTCAAATGAACCTGCGCAACGTCGCCATCATCGCCCACGTCGACCACGGCAAGACCACGCTGGTGGACCAGCTTCTGGCCCAGTCCGGCGTCTTCCGAGCCAATGAGGCGACGACCGAGCGCGCCATGGACTCCAACGATCAGGAGCGCGAGCGCGGCATCACCATCCTGGCCAAGGCCACATCGGTGCTGTGGAACGGCGAGGCGGGCGAGACCCG
Source organism: Brevundimonas sp. (assembly GCF_041648055.1). Lineage (GTDB taxonomy): Bacteria > Pseudomonadota > Alphaproteobacteria > Caulobacterales > Caulobacteraceae > Brevundimonas. The sequence goes on along the minus strand of NZ_JBAZPS010000002.1, from coordinate 178,900 downwards.
CATCAACATCATCGACACCCCCGGCCACGCCGACTTCGGCGGCGAGGTGGAGCGGATCCTGGGGATGGTGGACGGCTGCGTCCTGCTGGTCGACGCCGAAGAGGGCGTCATGCCCCAGACCAAGTTCGTGCTGACCAAGGCGCTGAAGATGGGCCTGAAGCCGATCCTGTGCATCAACAAGGTCGATCGCGCCCACGCCGATCCGGACCGCGTCCACAATGCGGCCTTCGACCTGTTCGCCGCCATCGGCGCGACGGACGAGCAGTTGGACTTCCCCCACATCTATGCCTCGGGCCGCGCCGGCTGGGCTACTCTGGACCTGAACCAGCCGTCCGACAATCTGGGCCCGCTGTTCGACCTGATCGTGCGCCACGTGCCGCCGCCCAAACAGGTCGAGAACAAGGACAAGCCGTTCCAGATCCTGAACGTCCTGATCGAGAGCGATCCCTTCCTGGGCCGCCTGCTGACCGGCCGTATCGAAAGCGGCAAGGCCTATCCCGGTCTGGCCATCAAGGCGCTGGACCGCGACGGCAAGACCATCGAACAGGGCCGGATCACCAAGGTGCTGGCCTTCCGCGGCCTGAAGCGTCAGCCGGTCGAAGAGGGTGCAGAGGCCGGTGACATCGTCGCCATCGCCGGCATGTCCAAGGCCACCGTGGCCGATACTCTGTGTGCCTTGGAAGTGACCGAGGCCCTGCCCGCCCAGCCGATCGATCCGCCCACCATCTCCATGACCGTGTCGGTCAACGACAGCCCCTTGGCCGGCCGTGAAGGCGACAAGGTCCAGTCGCGCGTGATCCGCGACCGCCTGCTCAAGGAGGCGGAGGCCAATGTCGCCATCCGCGTCACCGAGACGGGCGGCAAGGATGCCTTCGAGGTCGCCGGTCGGGGCGAACTGCAGCTGGGCGTTCTGATCGAGAACATGCGCCGCGAAGGCTTCGAGCTGTCGATCAGCCGTCCACGCGTGGTCTATCAGACCGGCGAGAACGGCGAGAAGATGGAGCCGATCGAGGACGTCATGATCGACGTCGACGATGAATACTCCGGCGTCGTCATCGAGAAGCTTTCGGCCCGCAAGGCCGAGCTGAAGGATATGGGTCCGTCGGGTGCCGGCAAGACGCGCATCCAGCTGTCCTGCCCGTCGCGCTCGCTGATCGGCTATCAGGGCGAGTTCCTGACCGATACGCGCGGTTCGGGCGTGCTGAACCGCGTGTTCAGCCACTATGAGCCGCACAAGGGTCGGATCGAGGGTCGCCTGAAGGGCGTGTTGATCTCCAACTCGGACGGCGAGACGGCGGCCTTCGCCCTGTGGAACCTGGAAGATCGCGGCGTGATGTTCGTCGGCGGTGGCGAGAAGACCTATCAGGGCATGATCATCGGCGAGAACGCGCGCTGGGATGACCTGGACGTCAATCCGATGAAGGCCAAGCAACTGAACAACATCCGTGCCGCCGGCAAGGACGAGGCCGTTCGCCTGACCCCGCCGCGCCGCCCGTCGCTGGAACAGGCCATCGCCTATATCGAGGAAGACGAACTGGTCGAGGTCACGCCCAAGTCGATCCGCCTGCGCAAGGCCGTGCTGAACCCCAGCTTCCGCAAGAAGCGCGTTCGCGAAGACTGATCCTTCGGGATCAAGGCAGACATCAAGGGCGGCGGGCACAGCCTTGCCGCCCTTTTTCGTTTCTGCGCTGACGGTCCCGCATCGAGCGGGGGAGTCACACTCATGGCCCACTTAGACCCGGAATCGGTCAAACCGGGCGAGGAGAAGGTCATTTCGGGGCAGGTGAAACAATCCGCAATGGAGTGTGTTTTTATCTCGTGGCGAGCCTCCCTGCTCGCGTAACAAGGAAAATATCATGCGTAAGACCGCGCTGCTAAGTGGCGTTGCCGGCCTGCTCCTCATGACCGCTCCTGCGTTCGCCCAGGACAGCACGGCTCCGCAAACGCCCCCCGCCCCTCCTGCCCCGGCAACCATGCCGCAGGAGCCGATGGCTCCGGCTGAACCCGCCACTCCGGCTCAGCCGCAGACCCTGACCTTGACCCCCGGCGCACCCGTTGCTGGTGTTGACGGGACCCCGCTGGGCACGCTCGAAGGCGCTCGCTCAACCCCTGCCGGTCAGGAACTGACCGTCCGCGGAACCGATGGCCAGCTGCGCGGCGTTCCCGTTTCGGGCGGTGTCGAGCAGAATGGACCCGGCGTGACTGTCGGCTGGAACAGTGAACAGTTCCAGGCGGCCCCGGCGATCGAAGGCGCAGCGCCGGCCCCGGCCGAGGCGACTCCGCCCGCTCCGAGCTCGGAGCCCATGACGCCGCCGGACGCCAGCGCACCGACGCTGCCGACCGAGCCGACGGATCCGGCGTCCCCGCCGACCACGGACGGCGACGACGACATGACCTCGCCCGAGTAAGCGACGTCTCGAAAACTGACGAGGGCGGCTCCTGACAGGGCCGCCCTTTTCTGTGTCCGTCATCGACCGGTCGATCGCCGGCCGGAGACGCTGCCGGTGGTCGATATATGGGGCCAGATGCGCTGTGATGACCTGTGAGAAGCGGTCACTGGACGTGTTGAACAAGGAGCGGCCAGGACGAGGACCGATAGGAGCATTCCTCTCCGCCCGGAGGTTACCGCAGCAGCGCATCCGACCTCGCCATAGGTAATGGCTTTTGCCGGACGCAACGCCAGGCCCAGGCAAGAAAAAAGGCGGCTCCGAAAGGAGCCGCCTTCTTCACGTTACCGATCCGAAGATCAGGCGCGACGCTTGACCAGTCCCAGCAGGAACAGCAGCAGGCAGGCACCCAGGAACGCGACGATCAGCGTCACGATGTTGAAACCGCCGACGGCGACGCCGAGGAAGGTGCCCGAGATCCAGCCACCCAGAATAGCGCCGACAATACCGACGATAAGGTTTGTGATCAGGCCGTGGCTGCGGCCCATGACTTTTTCAGCCAACCAACCGGCGACGATGCCGATGATGATCCATCCAATGATACCCATAGTGTAGTCCTCTCTTCCAAAGCAAAGCTCGGGCAGTAAATGCGCATGCGACAATGCGGTTGCGTCCTGCACCAAACTCTGTGGTGACAGCTCCGTTCCCGGCCGCTCATTCCCTCAGGGCGCGAGCCCGGCATGCCCCTTGCGCCGTCACAGGCGAGTTGTCCCGCTTCGGGACAGTTGCAGGGAATGGGCAAATGGCTACGGACATCGATCTTCACCTCGGCCGCCGTCTTCGTCGTCGACGTCGCCTGCTGGGACTGACCCAGCAACAGCTGGCCACCCAGGTGGGCATCCGCTTTCAGCAGATCCAGAAATACGAATGCGGGGCCAACCGCATCTCGGCCGCACGTCTGTGGCAACTCGCAGAGGCGCTGGAATCGCCCGTCAGCTATTTCTACGACGGTCTGGAAGACGCCATCGAGCGCGGCGGTAGCGGTCAGGGCGGCGAGATGTTTTCCCGCAAGGAAACCCTGGACCTGATCCAGGCCTACTATCAACTGGACGAACGTCCCCGCCGCCGCCTGCTTGACCTGGCCAAGTCGCTGCACGACGGCGAAGCAGCCTGACGACAAGGAGTGGTGACTCCGTCGGGACGGTTGTCTATCCGGAGCCCCATGACCGAGTTTGAACTGTTCGCCATCGATCTGGCCCGCGAGGCTGCGCGTGTCAGCCTGCCCTTCTTCAGGGGCGAGTATGAGCAGATCGACAAGGGTGGGCCCGGTGCGTTCGATCCGGTCACCCAGGCCGACCGCGAAGCCGAGCAAGCCCTGCGCCGCATGATTGCCGAACGCTATCCCGAGCACGGCGTCATTGGTGAGGAGTACGGCGAGGACCGGCCGGACGCCGAGCACGTCTGGGTGCTGGACCCCATCGATGGCACGCGCGCCTTCATTGCCGGCCTGCCGCTGTGGACCAATCTGATCGGTCTTCGTGTCGGCGAACGGCCGACCGTGGGGATTGTCGGACAACCCTATCTGGACGAAATCTTCATCGGCGGGCCGTCGGGCGCGAAACTGTTGAAGGGTGGCGACACAAGGCCGCTGGCGGTACGTCCCTGCGCCCGCCTCACGGAGGCTGTGATCGCCACGACCGACACTGACATCTTCACCGGTGCCGAACTGGGAGCCTGGACACAGGTGCGGGCGGCAGCGCGGCTCGCCCGGTTGGGCTGCGACGCCTATGCCTATGCCATGATCGCGGCCGGACGGATCGATCTGGTGGCCGAGACCAGTCTGAAGGTCTGGGACTGGTCGGCCCTGGTGCCTGTGGTTGAAGCCGCAGGCGGAGCCGTCACCAACTGGCGGGGCGAAGTGCCTGACGGCAACGGCCAGATCCTGGCCGTGGGCGACGTGTCGATCCGGGAGCAGGCACTGGTAACGCTCAGACGGGCCGCCCTCTAGGCGGTTTCGAACGCCGCCGCGGATTCCGGCAAGCCAAACACCGGAACGACCTCGGCCGCCATGACATCAAACTCGTCCAGAAAGACCGCGCGCTTGTCGTCGGTTTCCATGATGACCTCGTGTCTGGCCCCCGGCACCTCGACATAGCGACCGCGCGGGATGCGTCTGGCGGCCCATTGGCTGCTCTGCTTCCAGACCCTGTCATCGTCAGCGGCCTGAACAACGCAGACCGGGATGCGGACCGATTTCAGTGCGCCAGTCTTCAGCGCCCGCTGGCCGACATCCAGGCCAAAGGCCAGCCACCCCCAGGTCGGCCCACCGACGGCCAGATGCGGACAGGCATACAGTTGTTGCCGCCATTGATCGTAACGGGCCTCGTCCGTGGTCAGGGCGTCCTTCTCGAATGTGTGGTCGAACGGGTCGTCGGCGTCGCCCAGCACATAGTCCCCGGCCCGGCCGTGCCGCAGGTTCCAGCGCACGGCCAGCTTGACCGACCACATGGCCCGCTTGCCGGTCTTGATGCGCAGCATGGGGCCGGACAGGATGGCTCCGGCGAAGCGGGTCTCGCCCTGTTCCAGGCTCATCAGGTTCAGCACGCCGCCCATGGAATGGCCGACCATGATCCAGGGCTTGGGCGCACGATCATCGAAGGCGTCCAGCAGACGATCGTAGTCGTCCAGAAATTCCTCGACCGCGCGGGCGTGACCCTTCAGCCGGTCGGGCAGCAGGCGGGCAGACAGTCCCTGGCCGCGCCAGTCATGGGCCAGAACGCACCAGCCCCGCGCCAGGAAGTTGCCGATGACCTCATAGTATTTTTCGATGGGTTCAGTGCGACCGGGACTGATCACCACCGTGCCATGCGGCCGGGCCGCAACCAGTGTGGAAGGCGTCCAGAAGGCGGCACGAAGGCGAAGACCGCCCGCTCCGCGAAACCACTCGCCCTTGCCGCCGGGCGGTGGCGCAGCCCCCGGAACCCCCATCAACGGGGCGTCGGCGGTAAAAGCGGACGTGTCGGTCACTCTGGTTTCCTGAACTTCAGCGTCATGCGGTCGCTCTCGCCGATCGCATCATACTCGGTGCGGTCGAACTCCGGATCGGCCGGTTCTCCGCGCGGCGCAGTCAGCCGGAGCGGAGCCAGGGTTTCGACACCGAACGGATGGTCGGTGTCGTCGTCCGGATTGGCATTGATCTCCGATGCGGCGACGAAAACAAACCCTGCCTCGGCGGCCAGTTGTTTGACGAAGGCCTCCTGGACGTAGCCGCTGGCAGCGGCCGGGTCCTGATCCTTGTCCGGAGCCAGGCGGTGCTGCTCAATGCCCAGAATACCGCCGGGGCGCAGCGCCGCGAAGGCGTCGGCAAAGGCCTTCTCCGCTATGCCCGCTGCCATCCAGGCGTGGATGAACCGCATGAACAGGACCATGTCGGCGGTACCTGCCTCTGCCACAGGCCCCGACGTGGGACCGAAGGCGCTGAGGACGATCTCACCGTACAGATCCTTATCGGCGGTGAACCGCTGTTCGAATGCCGCCATCAGGGCGCTCTGGGCCGGGTCCGTCAGAGGCCCGGTCTGGAAGCCGGCGGCGACATAGGTGCCCCGCCCTTCCGCCAGATAGGGAGCCAGAATCTCGGTGTACCAGCCGCTGCCGGGCCAGAAGTCCACGACCGTCATGGCGGGTTGCAGGCCGAAGAACCGCAGCGTCTCCATCGGATGGCGATCGGCGTCGCGGGCCCGGTCAGAGACCGACCGCCAGGGCCCGGCCACGGCCCATTCCAGCGACCCCTCGGGCGGGCCCTGCGGCGCAGGGATTTCGGCCTCTGGAGCCGCCGCCTTGTCGTCGCCGCGACCGCAGCCGGAAACCATCACAAGGCCCAGCGCCGCCGTTCCGGCCAGCCATGACCGGCGCGAGGCGAAAAGACTGCCGTCCGTCGTCCGCTGCGCCATCAAACCTCCCCGTCGGTCGTCGTGCCGCCGGGAGTAAACATGTTCACCGTCAGGGTCAAAACCGAAGCCTACTCGGGTTTACGGAAACGCAGGGTCATACGGTCGCTTTCGCCGATGGCGTCAAAGGCGGCGCGCTCCTCGGCCGTCAGGGTGCGGCCGTCCTGTTCGGACCGGCGCACTGGCGGCAGTGTCCAGACGCCGAACGGATGATCCCGGTCGTCGGCGGCGTTGGCGTTCAGCTCGCTGCGGGCGTCCAGCACGAAACCGGCGGTCTGGGCCGCGCGGATGACCCAGCTTTCGGGCATGTAGCCGGTCGGTGCCGTGTCGTCGGCATTGAGGCCGTCCACGCTGCGGTGCTGCTCGACGGCCAGGACCCCGCCGGGCTTCAGCGCCTTGAAGAAGGCGGCCAGATAGGGGCCGGTGCGCTGAGGGTTCGAGCGGTGCCAGTTGTGAAAGGCGCGGGCAACGATGATCATGTCGGCCTGGCCGTCCTCGACCACCATGGATTCCAGCGGGCGATTGACGGCGACATAGCGCCCGCCCGTGGCCTCGGCATAGGGTTGCAGAATCTGGCTCCACCAGCCTGCGCGACCGGGCTCGATCTCGACCACGGTCAGGCCGGGCTGCAGGCCCCAGAAGGTCAGTGTCTCGAACGGATGGCGATAGGCGTCGCGGGCGATGTCGGCGGCGGGCCGGGTGTCGGAGCCGATCGCCGCCTGCAGCGCGGCATCTTCCTGAAACACCGGTGGGGTCATGGCGGCGCGGCGCTCGGCACGCTGGGCCGGGGTTTCGTCCAGGGTCGGCATGGCGGGCAGGGTTTGGGCCAGCGCCATCGTGGGCAGGACGAAGGCCGACAGGGCGGCTAGGGTGAGCAGGCGCATGAGGAGGTTCCGGATGCGGTGAACGGGCGAAGGACACCCTGACCAACCCCTTCCTGCGGGGCAAGTCCGTATCCGACACTCAAGACAGTTGGCCGCAACGTTCCGGAGCTCTTGACGCCGGAAAACCGCTTCCCACATCGTGGTCTGAGGATGCCGCTTCCGGGTCCTCCAGACCGGACGGGGCCGAACATCGGGCCGTGCGGACTGATCCCCAACCGCCGTTCCGGGCAATAAAAACGCGGGAACGGTTCAACCTTGCTGATCCTCAGGAGGATGACATGCGTACTGTCGACTTTACTCCCCTTTACCGCTCCGCCGTGGGCTTCGACCGTCTGGCCGGCCTGCTGGAAAGCGCCGCGCGCTCCAGCCAGGAGAACGGCTGGCCGCCCTATAACATCGAGACAACGGGCGAGAACGCCTACCGGATCGAGATCGCCGTGGCCGGCTTCAAGCCCGACGAGCTGAACCTCGAGGTCAAGGAAAACCTTCTGACCGTAACGGGCCGCAAGACCGCCAATGACGATGTCGAGCAGCGCACCTATCTGCACCGCGGTCTGGCCGAGCGCGACTTCGAGCGCCGGTTCCAGCTGGCCGACTATGTGATCGTCAAGGGCGCGGACCTGGTCAACGGCCTGCTGTCCATCGAACTGGCCCGCGAACTGCCCGAGGCGCTGAAGCCCCGCCGCATCGAGATCGGTTCGGGCAAGGCGCTGATCGAAGGCAAGAAGCCCAAGGCGGCCTGAAGCTGAACGCCCTCAAGCCGCGCAGCCGCGCGACCGGGCAAATGTGATGAGGGGGTGGCGTCCGCGCCGCCCCCTTTATTGTGTCAGGCGCTCAGAGCCGCTTCCAGCCCGTGGGAGCCATGCGTGTCCGCGTCGGTCAGCTCAGCCTGACGCAGGCAGGCCCCGTGCAGGCGGGCTCGGCTGAGGTCGGCACCGGTCAGCACCGCCCGCTTCATGTCGGCCCCTGAAAGATCGACCCCGCGCAGGGTCGCCCCGGTCAGGTCAGCGGGCAGCAGACGGTCAGCCGCGATCATCAGTGGCCCCAACTGGGCACCCCGCATGTCCGAACCGTTCAGCCGGGCATTCTTCAGACGCGCACCCCGCAGGTCGGCCCCCTTCAGGTTGACCGAGCGCAGATCGGCCCCCTCCAGATGGGCGCCCTGAAGCTGCACGCCTTCCATGTCCAGGCCATAGAAGACGGCCCCCTTGGCAGATAGGGCGGTCAGATTGTAGCCGGTGATGGACCGCAGAGCCCGCAGATCGACACCGTCGAACACCGAGGGCTGGCCCGACGCGCCGCCGGTCTCGCACCACTGGGCATGCTCCGCCAGCATGTGAGCGGCGGGCATGCGCGACACCGGCTCGCCCGCAGACTTGGTATCGGTCAGAGCCCCGGACATGTCGGCACCGTCGGTGCGCCACATGGCCGATTTCACACCCACCAGAATGGCGTCGCGCAGATCGGCACCGGACAGGTCCGCCCCTGACAGGTCGGCACCGGCCAGATCAGCACCGCGGAAACTGGCCTGTTTCAGATTGGCCCGGACCAGCTTGCAGTCCTTCATGATGGCGTCGGAGAAGTCGGCGGCGACGGCGACCACGCCCGTCAGCTTGGACCGCTCCAGATTGGCCCCGGCCAGGCAGGCCCCCTGCGCCTGGGTTTCGTTGCGCGAGCGGGCCTCGATCACGCGGTAACCCATCTTGGCGTCGGCGGAGGCGATAGTACCCTCGCGCAGGTCAGCCTCGAACAGATCGGCCCCCGTCAGATCGGCGCCGCGCAGGCAGGCTCCGCGCAGATCGGCACGCCGCAGGCTGGCCTCGGACAGATTGCAGTCCTGCATGTCCGTGCCGAAGAAGACCGCATTGTCCAGCCGCGAGCCGGACAGGTTCGCCCCGATCATGCAGGCGGCGGAAAAATCTGCATCGGCGAGGTGTCGGCCACTGAGGTCCAGACCCGACAGGTCCATCCAGGCGAAGACGGCGCGGGCCCCGCCCGGCTTGGCCTGCCACAAGCGGTCGTGCCGGGCGCAGATGGCGTCCAGTTCGGCCTGTTCGATGCGCCTTCTGGCGACCGTGTTCGCGGTTTCCCCCGTCATGGCGTTCATCCTTAACGGCGAGGCTTTAAGGAAGCCTTGCGGGAGACGAAGATCAGGCGGTCAGCAGTCCTTGCTCGGCCAGGGCCTCGGCCAGCTCGCCGGGGCCGACCCACACGCGGGTGTATCCAGCCTCGCCCAGACGTTTCAGCTCGGTGTTCAGGTCCGCCTTTGCCGAGGCGGCGAAGCGGGCGTCGAAACCCTCGCCATCAGCGCTGATGCGGACCATGGGCCGCCCTGTCTCGACCCGGTGCAGATAGCCTTCGTAAAGAACCGCTGCCTGATCGGCCAGCAGGCCGGTCTCGACCTCCAGCCCCGCCTTCTTCAGCCGCTCGACGCCGCGACCCGAAGCAAAGGGCGATGGATCGACGGCCGCGATGACGACCCGTGCGACGCCCGCGTCGATCAGGAAGTGCGAGCATGACGTCCGGCCCGACGATCGGGCACCGCAGGGCTCCATGGTGACATAGGCCGTGGCACCGCGCGCCTTGTCGCCTGCTGCGGGGACAGCCTGTTCCTCGGCATGGGGCCGTCCGCCCGACGCGGTTGCAGCTTCCGACACCACTTCGCCATCCTTGACGATGACGCAGCCGACCGACGGATTGGGCCAGGTCTGGCCCATATTGCCCCGCGCCAGGGCAATGGCCCGGCCCATGAAGCGGATATCGTCGGACGCAGCCTGGGCGTCGGTCATGATGCGCTTTCCGGCAGGGGCGGCAGGTCGGTGGCTCGGGCCGCGTCCAGATAGCGCGCGGCGGTCGGGCTCAGACCGGCGTCCAGATCGATCTCCAGCGGATTGCCGGTCGGAATCTCGACCCCGACAATCCGGTCGTCCGGCACGGCAAACAGATGTTTGACGATCGCCCGCAGCGAGTTGCCGTGCGCCGCGATCAGCACATCCTCGCCCGCCTTCAGCCGCGGCGCGATCGCCTCGTTCCAGTAGGGCAGGACGCGATCCAGGGTCGTCTTCAGGCTCTCGGTATCGGGGATGGCCTTGCCGACATAGCGGGGGTCGCCCGCGAAATCCCACTCGCCGCCCGGAGCCAGTGGCGGCGGCGGAATATCGTAGCTGCGCCGCCAGATTTTCACCTGATCCTCGCCGTGCTTGGCCGCTGTCTCGGCCTTGTCCAGCCCGGTCAGGCCGCCATAGTGACGCTCGTTCAGACGCCAGTCCTCGACGACAGGAATATCCTTCAGTCCAGCGGAGTCCATTGCCAAGGCTCCGGTTCGCGTCGCGCGCTTGAGCACCGAGGTGAACATCACCGCAGGACGAAACCCGGCCTGGGCGATCAATTCGCCGCCCTTGCGGGCCTGGGCCTCGCCCTCGGCGGTCAGGTCGACGTCGACCCATCCGGTGAAGCGGTTTTCCAGGTTCCACTGGCTCTGGCCGTGACGCAGCAGGATCAGGCGGGGCATTCAACTCTCCAAACAGGTCCTTTTTCGGTAGGCCGGGGCCACTGACCGGTCAAGGTTTGCAGCACTTGTGCCGCTCTCGCGTTGTGACGGTCCCGACGCCCGGTCTATACGATGGGCGAAACGCATCAGGATCGAACCATGATCAAGCCCCGCCAGGATCTGAAACCCAATACCGCCGACTACGAGACAACGCCCCTGGTCAAGCCGACGGGGTTCCGCGAGTACGATGCCCGCTGGATCCTGGAAAAGGAGATCAATCTTCTGGGCATCCAGGCGCTGGGCCTGGGCCTGGCCACCTATGTGCACGAGATTGGCCAGACGCCCCGGATCGTGGTGGGCCACGACTACCGCTCCTATTCGCTGTCGGTGAAACAGGCGCTGATCCTGGGTCTGCTGGAAGGCGGGATGGAGGTGCTGGATATCGGCCTGGCCCTGTCGCCGACGGCCTATTTCGCCCAGTTCGAGCTGGAGGCACCCTGCGTGGCCATGGTCACCGCCAGCCACAACGAGAATGGCTGGACCGGGGTCAAGATGGGGGCGCAGCCGCCGCTGACCTTCGGCCCTGACGAGATCGGGCGGCTGAAGGACATCGTGCTGAACGGCGAAGGCGTGGCCCGGAAAGGCGGCTCGCTGACCCGCGTCGAGGGCTTCCGCGAGGCCTATCTGGCCGACATCGTGTCCAAGGTGAAACTGACCCGGCCGATCAAGGTCGTTGCGGCCTGCGGCAACGGCACGGCCGGGGCGTTTGCGCCCGAGGCCCTGCGCCGGATGGGGGCCGAGGTGATCGAGATGGACACCGAGCTGGACTACACCTTCCCCAAATACAATCCGAACCCCGAAGATCACGCCATGCTGATGCAGATGGCAGCGAAGGTGCGCGAGACGGGCGCCGACCTGGCTCTGGGCTTCGACGGCGACGGCGACCGCTGCGGCGTGGTCGATGATACGGGCGAGGAAATCTATGCCGACAAGATCGGCCTGATGCTGGGCCGCGACCTGTCGGCCCTGCACCCCAACGCCACCTTCGTCGTCGATGTGAAATCGACGGGTCTGTACAAGACCGATGAGGTGCTGAAGGCCAATGGTGCCGAGACCGTCTACTGGAAGACCGGCCACAGCTATATCAAGCGCAAGACCGCCGAACTGGGGGCCCTGGCCGGGTTCGAGAAGTCGGGGCATTTCTTCTTCAATGCGCCCCTGGGCCACGGCTATGACGACGGCATCGTGGCGGCCGGTGCCGTTCTGGCCATGCTGGACCGCAATCCCGGTAAGAAGCTGTCCGAGCTGAAGGCCGCCCTGCCCGACGCCTGGACCAGCCTGACCATGTCGCCGCATTGCGACGACGAGCTGAAATACGAGGTTCTGGAGCGGGTCGTGGCCGAATATCAGGCCTTGGCCGATGCGGGCGGATCGATCCTGGGCCGCAAGATCGTGGAGGCCATCACCGTCAACGGTGTGCGCGTGCATCTGGAAGACGGATCCTGGGTGCTGGTCCGTGCCTCGTCCAACAAGCCGGAACTGGTGGTGGTGGTCGAGAGCATGCGCTCGGCCGACGACATGCGGGCGCTGTTCCATGACGAGGTGAAGCCGCGACTGGCCAAGTACTCCGAGATCGGCGAGTACAACCAGGAAATCTGAGCCAGACAGGCTCGGGTTCGGGGGAGCCATGACAGGCAGACACATCGCCATCGTCGGCGGCGGCTTTTCCGGGGCCATGCTGGCAGCGCGGCTGGCCGAAAGCGGGATCGCATCGACGATCATCGACCGCGACGCCGACATCGGCCTCGGCGTGGCCTATTCGACGCCGTTCGACGGGCATCTGCTGAACGTTCGCTCCAACCGGATGAGCGCGGTTGAGGGGCGGCCCGACGACTTCGTGCAGTGGCTTCAGGCTCATCATCCCGACCAGGCCGCGCCCGAGGGCTTCGCGCCCCGGAGGCTCTACGGCCTCTATGTGCAGGACCGGCTGGCGGGCGTCGAGGCGACGCATCCTGGCCTGATCACGCGCGTCGTTGGAAAAGCCGTAACGGTCGAGGACGCCGCCGTGCGACTGGCCGACGGTCGTTTGATCGAGGCTGACGCCCTCGTACTGGCCACCGGCAACCCGGCCCCGAAGACGGCCGCGCCGGACGAGACCCAGGGGCGGATCATCGGCGATCCCTGGGCCGCCGGGGCGCTGGACCGGATTGGTGACGAAGACGACGTGATCATCGTCGGTACCGGCCTGACCATGGTCGACATGGTGCAGTGGCTGGTCGCACGGGGATGGCGGGGCAAGGCCTTGGCCCTGTCGCGGCGCGGGCTGAAGCCCCGAGCGCATGAGGCGACGCCCGACACCCCGGCGACACCCACCGGCATGCTGAAACTGGCCCCCGCCTCGCGTCGTCTGGCCGAGGCCCGGCGCATGGCAGGCGAGAGCGGCTGGCGCTCGGTCATGGAGGGTCTGAGGCCGGTCACCGCCGATCTGTGGGCGGCGGCGGACAGCGATCTGAGGGCACGCTTCGTGCGCCATCTGCGACCCTGGTGGGACGTGCACCGGCACCGGATCGCAGACAGTATCGCCACCTCGCTGGAGGCGTTGGAGGCCGAGGGTCGCCTGACGATCATTGCGGGACGGGTCAAGCGGATCGATCAGGACGAGACGGGCGTGACCCTGGACTGGCGACCCCGGCGTGGGCCGGACCAGCCGTCGATCACGGGCCAATGGCTGATCGACTGCACCGGGCCGGGACATGATCCAGCCAAGGATGTCCTGACCGGGCCGCTGATCGCCGCAGGGAGGGCGCGGATGGATGCATTGCGGCTGGGGCTGGATCTGGATGCGCAAGGCTGCGTGCTGGATGCGGACGGCGTGCCGGACGACCGGCTGCTGGTCCTAGGTCCGCCGGCAAGAGCCGCCTTCTGGGAAACCATCGCCGTACCCGATATCCGCAAGCGGATCGAAGATGTGGCGGCGACATTGAAGGCAACGACGACGGAGACGGCGTGATGGAACGCCTGGGGTTGATCGGCCTGCTGATACTCGGCGGCACCTTGCTGGCGTCGTGCGAGGCGCGACTGAGTCCGGCTTCGGACACGCTCGTGACGTCAGCGGCAGGTCCCGGGACCTGCATCCTGCCGACAAGTCTTCCCCCACCCGAGATGGAGCGGGTAAGGCCGGACGAGGTCGTGGCCGGACGGACCATCCTGTACCATATGCTGGCCGTCACCTGGATGCCCGAGACCTGCAAGGGCGGCGGCGACGGAAAAGGCGACCTGGCCTGCGGGAGCAGCAACCGCTTCGGCTGGACCTTGCACGGACTATGGCCCAATGCGGACGGGCGACCCTATCCGCGCTACTGCCGCCCGGCGACCCAAGTGCCGGAGGCCACCATCCGCGCCAACCTGTGCCGCACGCCGTCGGTCGATCTGGTCCAGCACGAATGGGCCGCGCACGGTACCTGTGGCTGGGACACACCGGAGGCCTATTTCGCCGATGCCGCGCGGTTGTACGACGGCCTGAACCGGCCTGACCCCACGACTCTGGCCCCTGGCGCGCGCGGCCCCACCGCAGGCCAACTGCGCGACGCCTTCGTGGCCGCCAACCCCGGCCTGCCCCGTGATGCGATCTATGTCGCTGTCGCCTCAGGCAACCGCCTGCGCGAGGTCCGCATCTGCCACGATCTGGAGTTCAAGGCGGCGCGGTGCCCGGTCGGCGGGCTAGGGACGCCGGACAATGTGGTGCTGACGGTGGAACCGGTGGCAGAGAAAAGTTGATGACCAATCCGATCATTCGCGGCTTTTGCAACCTGACACGCTTTTCCGGCCGTGACCGGCGCAGCCAGTTCTGGCCCTATGCGGGCGTTGCGGTGGCTCTCACCTTCGTGGTCATGGGTGCCGCCATGCTCTGGGCTATGTCGAGCTTCTGGGCCGAGGCGATGCGGGTTGCCGAGACCCACCCCGAAGTCGTGACGGTGGAAAGCGGACCGGGTTACTATTCGAGAGAGGTGGATGTCTCGGGCTATGGCCTGATGCCGGACCTCACGGCCTTTTTTGCCGTCATGGGGGTCAGCATTGTGATGTATGTCGCGCTGCTGGCGGCCGCCGTCAGCCGCCGCCTTCATGATCTCGGAAAGTCAGCGCTGTGGGGCCTGATGCCGGTCCCGTTCCTGATTTTCGGTGTCGTTTTCTTTCCGATCATGATGACCGGCATGATGGAGGCTGCAGAGCCCAACCCGGCCCTGTTCTTCCTGCTCTTCTTCAACAACTTGGCTTACATGGTCGGGCTGATCAGCCTGATTGTGATGCTGTGCCTACGAGGAACGGTCGGGCCCAACCGGTTTGGACCAGACCCGCTCCAAAACTAACCCACAGCCTTAACCGCCGCCACGACATCCGCCACCACCGCCTTCACCAGCGCCTCGTTGTCGCCCTCGGCCATGACGCGGATGAGTTTTTCGGTGCCGGAGGGGCGGACCAGCAGGCGACCCTGGCCCTTCAGACGGGCCTCGGCGTCGGCGATGGCGGCCTTGACGGCGGCGTCTTCAAGAGGCTTTCCGCCGGTGAAGCGGACGTTTTCCAGCAGTTGCGGCACAGGGTCGAACTGGCGGGCCAGTTCGCTCATGGGACGGCCGGATTCGATCAGGACGGCCAGGACCTGAAGCGCGCTCATCAGGCCGTCACCGGTCGTGGCGTGGTCGTGCAGGATGATGTGGCCGGACTGTTCGCCGCCGATGTTGAAACCGCCCTGACGCATCCGCTCCATGACGTAGCGGTCGCCGACGCCCGTGCGCTCCAGGGTCAGGCCCTCGGCGGCCAGGGCCCGCTCCAGCCCCAGGTTGGACATGACGGTGGCGACCAGCCCGCCGCCGGTCAGCAGGCCGCGCCGGGCCCAGTCGATGGCGACCATGGCCATGATCTGGTCGCCGTCCACGACCTGGCCCTTCTCGTCGCAGATGATCAGTCGGTCGGCGTCGCCGTCCAGGGCGATGCCGATGTGGGCCTTGTGCTCCAGCACGGCCTTGGCCAGCGTCTGTGGGTGGGTCGAGCCGCAGTTTTCGTTGATGTTCAGGCCATTGGGCTCGACCCCGACGCAGAAGACCTCGGCCCCCAGTTCGTAAAGCGTGGTCGGCGCGACCTTGTAGCCGGCCCCGTTGGCGCAATCGACGGCGATGCGCAGGCCTTGCAGGCTCAGACCCTTGGGGAAGCTGGCCTTGGCGATCTCGACGTAGCGGGCCTGGGCGTCGTCGATGCGCTTGACGCGCCCCAGCTTGTCCGGCGGGGCGAGACCCGAATCCAGCGCCTCGTCCATCATGGATTCGATCTTCAGCTCGACCTCATCCGACAGCTTGTAGCCGTCCGGTCCGAACAGCTTGATGCCATTGTCCAGATAGGCGTTGTGCGAGGCCGAGATCATCACCCCGATATCGGCGCGCATGGACCGGGTCATCATGGCCACGCCAGGCGTCGGCAGCGGCCCGAACGTCAGCACGTCCATGCCGGCCGAGGAAAAGCCCGCCACCAGCGCCGGCTCGATCATATATCCCGACAGGCGCGTGTCCTTGCCGATCACCACCAGGTGGCGACGGTCGTCGGACGACATGAACATCCGCCCCGCCGCCAGGCCGACGCGCAGCGCCACCTCGGGCGTCATGGGGTGGGTGTTGGCGCGGCCACGAATGCCGTCGGTCCCGAAATATCGTCTGTCGGCCAAGCTTGGTCTTCCCTGATCGGCGTCGCAGAAATCTTGCGAAACCGCTTTTTAGATGCGAACCCCGTCCCTGTCGCCTAAGCGAGTTGTGACAGTTCAGGGTCGGATTAGACCCTCACGCGCCCGCACGCAAAGCGGGCCCCATCCGTTTCCTCAAGGACGATTTCTCATGTGCGGCATCATCGGCGTGACCGGGACCGGCCCGGCGGTTCCCCGTCTGATCGACAGCCTGAAGCGGCTGGAATACCGGGGCTATGACTCCGCCGGGGTTGCGGCCCTCGTGGAGGGTCGCATCGAGCGCCGCCGCGCCAAGGGCAAGATTCGCGAGCTGGAAGCGGTGCTGGCCGCCGAGCCGCTGGAGGCCACCGTCGGGATCGGTCATACCCGCTGGGCCACCCACGGCGCGCCGACCACCGCCAACGCCCATCCGCACAAGGCGGGGCGGGTCGTACTGGTTCACAACGGCATCATCGAGAACTTCGCCGAACTGAAGGCCGATCTGGCCTCAGAAGGTCACGTCTTCGAAAGCCAGACCGACACCGAGGTGGTCGCCCATCTTCTGGATCGAGAACTGACCAAGGGCAATGATCCGCTGGTGGCCTTCAAGTCCGTGCTGGACCGCCTGACCGGAGCCTATGCCCTGGCCGTGCTGATCGAGGGCGAGGACGGGCTTATACTTGGCGCGCGACGCGGCAGCCCGCTGGTCGTCGGCTGGGGCGAAGGCGAGATGTATCTGGGTTCCGACGCCCTGGCGGTGGGGCCGTTTACCCAGAAGATCAGCTATCTGGACGAAGGCGATTTCGTCGCCCTGAACCGCGACGGCGCGCGCATGTTCGACGTGTCGGGCCAGCCTGCCGAGCGCCCGATCGTCACGGTTTCCGCCTCCTCGGCCCTGGTCGAGAAGGGCGAGTATCGGCACTTCATGGAGAAGGAAATCCATGAACAGCCCGACAGCGTCCAGCACACGCTGAGCCACTACCTCGACTTCGTGAACGCCAAGGCCAAGTCCGGCGACACCGATTTCGCCGCTGTAGACCGCATCCAGATCGTGGCCTGCGGCACCGCCTTCTATGCGGGTCAGATCGGTCGTTATGCGTTCGAGAAGCTGGCCGGCCTGCCCTGCGACGTCGAGATCGCGTCGGAGTTCCGGTATCGCAGCCCGGCCCTGTCCAAGGGCACCCTGGCCGTCGCCGTCAGCCAGTCGGGCGAAACCGCCGACACCCTGGCCAGCCTGTCCTGGTGCAAAGCCAAGGGACTGAAGACCGCCGCCCTGGTCAATGTGCACTCGTCATCGATGGCCCGCGAAGCCGATCATCTGTGGCCCACGCATGCGGGCCCCGAGATTGGCGTCGCCTCCACCAAGGCCTTCACCGCCCAGGTCGCGGCCCTGCTGGCCCTTGCCGTGGCGGCGGGGGTCCAGCGCGGCACCATCGACGCGACCCGCGAGACCGAGCTGGTCAAGGCTCTGTTCGAGGCCCCACGCCTGATTGCCGAAGCCATGCTGATGGAGGATGCGCTGAAGGCCGTGGCCCATGATCTGGCCCGGGCGACCGACGTGCTGTTTCTGGGTCGCGGGGCGATGTTCCCCCTGGCCATGGAAGGGGCGCTGAAGCTGAAGGAGATCAGCTATATCCATGCCGAGGGCTATGCCGCGGGCGAGTTGAAGCACGGCCCCATCGCCCTGATCGACGAGGAGACCCCCACCGTCGCCTTGGCACCGCTGGACGATGTGTTCGAAAAGACAGCCTCCAATCTGCAGGAAATTGCGGCACGTGGTGGTCCGGTCATCATGATCGCGCCCAAGTCTGCGCCCGACCTGCACGGCACCGGAATTCGCCGCGTCGACGCTCCCGACTGTCACCCCCTGATCGCCCCGCTGGTCTATGCCGTGCCGGTGCAGTTGCTGGCCTATTATACGGCCGTCCAGAAAGGCACGGACGTGGACCAGCCGCGCAACCTGGCCAAGTCCGTGACAGTTGAGTGATCGCAACTGGCTGCGAATGCGTTAGGCTGCTTCGAGCCGTTTCTCAGGAACATCCATGACCGACCATTCCCGCCGTCTCCGCAAGGCCGTCCTGCCCGTCGCGGGCCTGGGCACACGCGTCCTGCCCGGGACCAAGACAACGCCCAAGGAGCTGCTGAACGTCGTCGACAGGCCGATCCTGAGTTACATCGTGGAGGAGGCACGCGAGGCCGGGATCGAGCACATCGTCTTCGTTACGGGGCGATCGAAGGGGGCGATCGAGGACTATTTCGATCACCAGATCGAACTGGAGGCCCAGCTGCTGGCCAAGGGCAAGACCGAGATTCTGGAGGCCATGATCGCCGAGCTGGCGACCGCCGGCGAGATGAGCTTCACCCGCCAGATGCAGCCCCTGGGCTTGGGCCACGCCGTCTGGTGCGCCCGCGATATCATCGGTGACGAGCCTTTTGCCGTGTTGCTGCCCGATGTCATCGTGGATTCGCAGCCAGGAGCGCTGAAGCAGCTTGCCGAGGTCTATGCCCAGGTGGGCGGCAATGTCATCGGCGTCGAGGCCGTGCCCGAGAGCGAGACCCACAAATACGGAATCGTCGATCCCCTGGACGGGCCCGAGGGGCGCAACGGCGCTCACATCCGCATGAAGGGCATGGTCGAAAAGCCGCCACGAGGCGAAGCACCGTCCAACCTTTCCATATCCGGGCGCTACATCCTGCAGCCGGAGATATTCGGCATACTGGAAAACCAGCCACGTGGTGCAGGCGGCGAAATCCAGCTGACCGACGGCATGGCCCGGCTCATGAAGGACCAGACTTTCACGGCGGTCGAATACGAGGGGATCACCCACGACTGCGGCGACAAGATCGGACTGTTGCGAGCCAATGTCGCCCTCGCGCTGAAACGCCCCGATCTGGGCGATGCGGCAAGGGCTGCGATCAGCGCCCTCCTCTAGAGCCGTCTAACGGTTCGGGATCCGCCCGCCGCCGTTGCGGAGTTCACAGACATTGTCAGTCTCCGGACGACCGGTCTGCCGTCCAATGGGTGCGAGAATGCCGCCTCGCGCCTCACAGTCGGCGGAAAGCCGGTTGAACTCACTGGTGTAGCGGTCCTGTCCGGGAGACGAGGCGCAAGCGGCCAATGACAGGGCCAGCGCGGTGGAAGCCAGGGCGATACGCATGGGTCATGTTTCCTTTGGTCTGAATAAGGAATGTGAACGCCGATCAGCGGTTCCGCGCAACCGTTTCGACCATCCTCCTCAGATCTACCTGTGACGACAGACGGTGATCGCCGCCGGTGATGAGGTCCAGAGACACGTCGCCACCGGACAGACGCGCGATCAGCTCTACCTGATGCCTCCAAGGAACAGTCGTATCGTCGCGCCCCTGAAGGATATGAATCGGGGCCGCTACAGGGATGATGCCGTCCAGCAACAGCCAGTCACGCGCCTCCTCGAACATGGTGCGGGTCAGGACGTATTCACCCAGCCCGTCCTCGACTATGGTTGTCTCGCCATCGCGCAGAATGGTTTGACGTTCATGATCGGCAAGGCCGGGCCACATCAGGCGCTCGGTAAAGTCCTGAGCCGGATTGATCAGGATCAGAGCCTTGATCCGCGCCGGCCGAGCCAGTGCGGCCAGCAAGGCGATCCAGCCGCCCATGGACGAGCCCACCGGGATGACCGGCCCTTCAAGACTGTCAATCAGAGCGATCGCATCCTCGCGCCAGCGGCCTATGGTGGCCTGACGCCAATCGCCGGATGACTGGCCGTGGGCGAAGTGGTCGTAGCGGACGAAGTTCCAGCCCCGCTCGCGCGCCGCCGCATCGAGGGCCAGGGCCTTGGTCCCCTCCATGTCAGAGCGGAAGCCGCCGATCCAGAGGACGGTCGGGCCCGAGCCATCGACGCGCTTGAAGGCCAGGGTTTCGCCGTCGGGGCGATGCAAGGTCTGGATGTCGCTCATGGTGTCTTTTGCCGCCTCCTGTGCGGTTCGTCACTCGGTGTCGATCAAAGCCGGACTTGACCCCGTTACGCGATGACGGAACACAGGCGCATGTCTACCGCGCCACAGGTTCTGTTCGTCACCTCCAACCGCATCGGCGACTGCGTAATTTCGTCGGGCGTCATCCGCGAGATTCTGCGCCAGATGCCAGGAGCCGAGATCACCGTCGCCTGTGGTCGCCCGCCCGCCCCCTTCTTTCGCTCGGCCCCGGGCGTGACGCGGACGATCATCCTGGACAAGAAGAAGCTGGCCGGACACTGGGTCGATCTATGGAAACAGGTCGTCGGCACCCGCTGGGACCTGGTGATCGACATCCGTGGATCAGCACTCAGCTATCTGGTCCCGGCCAAGCGTCGCATCGTCTACAACCGCTCCTGGGAGACGGGCCTGCGCAAGGTCGAGATGGTGTCGCGCCTGATGGGGTCGGCGGCGCCGCTGGACCCCGAGATCTGGCTGGACGAACAGGCGCGGGTTGAGGCTGCCGCCGTCATCGACCCTCAACTGTCTGCCGGCCCCGGACCGGGTCGCATCATCGCCCTCGCTCCGATCGCGCATCAGCCGGGCAAGAGCTGGCCCGCCGACCGCTGGGGCGCACTGGTCGAAAGGCTGAAGGCTGAGCCACGCTTCGATGGCTGGCGCTTCATGCCTGTCGGCGGGCCGGGCGACCGGCCACCCGCGACACCCGCACTGGAGGCTGCCGGAGCGCGCGGCATCGACTTCGTGGGCAAGGGAGACATCCTGGCCTCGGCCGCCGCCATTGATCGGGCGGACCTGTTCGTCGGCAACGATTCCGGCCTGATGCATGTATCGGCGGCGCTGGGCGGCCCGACGCTAGGGCTGTTCGGGCCGACTGAATGGTGGCTGTACGGTCCGTGGGGACCCAAGACCCGCACGGTCGCCTCCAACGAGACGCGCGGTCAGTTCGCTCCCATCGAGGACCTCAGCGTCGATCGTGTGTTTCAGGCGGTTCTGGCCCTGCACGACGACTTCATTCGCTAGGCCATACACGTGCCGAACCTTGTGAAATGGCGCGTTCGCGGTCATATAGAAGCCCGTAGGGTGAAGAGAGCGATCCGTCGCGCCCTTCGCTTCGCCGTCACACGACCCCCATTCACGCAAGGAAACGACGCCCATTCGCCGTCCGATGAACCAGCCGCCCGTCAAGGACGGCCCCCCCATGAACCAGGATATCCGCGCGCCGCGCGTTCTGCTGATCGATCAGAACGGCGAGAAACAGGGCGTCATGCCCACATCCGCCGCGCTGGAAGCCGCCGAAGAGGCGGGCATGGACCTGGTTCAGATCGTTTCCACCTCGGAACCGCCGGTGGTGAAGATCCTCGACTACGGCAAATTCCGTTTCCAGGAGCAGAAGAAGAAGGCCGAGGCCCGCAAGCGCCAGAAGGTCGTCGAGCTCAAGGAAATCAAGCTGCGGCCCAATATCGACACCCACGACTATGAGGTGAAGGCCAAGGCCATGCACCGCTTCTTCGACGAGGGCGACAAGGTCAAGGTGACGCTGCGCTTCCGTGGCCGCGAAATGGCTCACCCCGAACTGGGCATGAAGCTGCTGAACAAGGTCCAGGAAGACTTCGACGAAGTCGCCAAGGTCGAATATGCCCCGCGCATGGAAGGCCGCCAGATGATCATGATCCTGGCCCCTAAATAGGCCTCGATTGCATCGCTCAGACGCCCCGGCTGGTCCGGGGCGTTTTGCGTTCAGGGGGTGTGCCGACAAGAACCATCTTGCCTTGTGGCCCCGGTTCACATACACACCGCGCCTTCGCGTACCGAACCGCCGGGCTAACAGGCATGCCTGGGCGGTTCTTAATCAGGGATATTCCTGTGGGCTCAAGTAGCCGACAGGCGATAGCCCACTCATTAAAGAGAACTGAAATGCCCAAACTGAAGACGAAGTCGGGCGCCAAGAAGCGCTTCAAATTCACGGCGACTGGCAAGGTCAAGGCCGGCGTAGCAGGCAAGCGTCACCGCTTGATCAGCCACAACAGCAAATACATCCGCCAGAACCGCGGCACCTCGGTCATGGCCGATGCCGACGCCAAGAAGATCAAATCCTACATGCCCTACGCCTGAGGCGCAGAGCACATACCGATCTGACTTCACCGCATTGAATTTGAACTGATCCCCTCAAGCAGCAAGCCGCCGCGCGGCGCGCGATAGGGGTCTCCGAAGGAAAAACAAAATGGCTCGCGTCAAAAGGGGCGTAACGTCCCACGCCAAACACAAGAAGGTTCTGGAACAGGCCAAGGGCTTCCGGGGCCGTCGCAAGAACACCATCCGCACGGCCAAGGCCGCCGTGGACCGCGCCGGGCAATATGCCTATCGCGACCGCCGCACCAAGAAGCGCAACTTCCGCGCCCTCTGGATCCAGCGCATCAACGCCGCCGCCCGGATCGAAGGCTTCACCTACAGCCAGTTCATCCACGGCCTGGGCCAGGCCGGCATCGAGCTGGACCGCAAGGTCCTGGCCGCGATGGCTGCCGACGAAGGCGCGTTCAAGGCCATCGCCGACAAGGTCCGCGACGCCCTGAAGGCCGCCTGATTTTCCGGTAACGGATGCTGAAAAGCCCCCCGGTTCGCGCCGGGGGGCTTTTTGCTTTGAGCCCCAGCGGCTAGACGAAACTCACAATGACCGATCTCGCCCAACTTGAACTCGACCTGATCAATGCCATTGGTGCGGCCGACAGCGTCGCCGCCGTCGAAGACATCCGCATCTCGGCCCTGGGCAAGACCGGCGTCATCTCTGGCCTGCTCAAGGGCATGGGGGCCATGAGTCCTGATGAGCGGCGCGAGCAGGGGCCTGTGATCAATGGCCTGCGCGACCGTGTCGCCGCCGGACTGGCGGCCCGTAAGGCCGAGCTGGAAGCCGCTGAGTTGGACGCCCGGCTTCTGAGGGAGCGCATCGACCTGACGCTGCCGTCACGGCCGCGCCGGGCCGGCAGCGTCCATCCGACCATGCAGGTGATGGACGAGATGATCGCCCTGTTCGCCGACATGGGCTTCGCCGTCGCCGAAGGTCCGGACATCGAGGACGATTTCCACAACTTCACGGCCCTGAATTTCCCGCCCAAACACCCGGCGCGGGAAATGCATGACACCTTCTTCCTGAAGCCCGATCCGGAGACCGGCGAACGCAAGGTGCTGAGGACGCACACCAGCCCGGTTCAGGTGCGCACAATGATGTCGCAACAGCCGCCGATCCGCATCATCGCCCCCGGCCGGACGTTCCGTAAGGACTCGGACGCCACCCACACGCCGATGTTCCATCAGGTCGAAGGTCTGGTGATCGACAAGAACATCCATATGGGCCACCTGAAGTGGACGCTGGAAACCTTCGTCGCGCGCTTCTTCGAGCTTGATCACGTCGACGCGCGGTTCAGGCCGCACCACTTCCCCTTCACCGAGCCCTCGGCCGAGATGGACATCCGCTGCGACCGTTCGGGCGGGGAGCTGAAGCTGAACACCGGCGACAGCTGGATGGAGATCCTGGGCTGCGGCATGGTTCACCCCAATGTGCTGAAAAACTGCGGCATCGACCCTGACGAGTATCAAGGCTTTGCCTTCGGCATGGGCGTGGATCGCCTGGCGATGCTGAAATACGGCATTCCCGACCTGCGCCCCATGTTCGACGCCGACACCCGCTGGCTGGCCCACTACGGTTTCTCAGCCTTCTCCGCACCCAATCCCGCCTCCGGCCTGAGCTAGGAACATCATGACCGACCAAACCACCCCGATGTCAGCCGAAGAGGCCGCCGGCCGTGCTCTGGTGGCCCGCACTACTTTTGAAAAGGAAGCGGTATGGCTGCCTATGCTGGCAGTCCAGCACTGGAATGCGGGTGAAATGTCGATCAAGGACAAGACGTTTACGGATTGTGTGATCGAAGGCCCTGCAGTCATGGCCGTGATGAACGGCACCTTTTTCGATAGCTGCGCGATGGGCACGACGACCGACGTGAAAGCACTGCTTTATCGCCCTGTCAGCGATGTGAAGATGGCTGGCGTGGTCGGCGTTTCGAACTGCCGGTTCGTGCGTTGCCGCTTCGTGCAGGTAGGCTTCACCGGCTCGGACCAGCTGCTGGATGAGATGGCATCCGGGATTCGCAGTCAGGCGAGCGCGTCGTCATGAGCCGGCTGCCGATCACCCGTGAGATTCGCATCGCGTCAGACCTTCGCGCGACGGTTTTCGAAGACGTCGATCTGAACCTCTTCGACCTGCATGTCGACAACAACGGCCCGGGGCTGGGCGTTATCGTCGGTCGCACATTTCGCGGATGCCGCCTTCAGGGGCCGGCCATCATGCTGGTCTCCATGGGTGTCCGTTTCAACGACTGCAACTTCGGCGATCCCGACGGCGACATGCGAAACCTGGTGCTCAGGGCAGAAGGCAAGCGAGCCTTGGGCACCATCCCCTTCCGCGATACCCTGTTCGACGGCTGCGAGTTCCTCAACGTCGGCTTCACCGGGCCGTCCGAAATTCTGGACCAGCTTCTTCTCGTTTCCGGAACCGCCCCAAAGATATGAAATTCACCCTCTCCTGGCTGAAGTCCCACCTGAACACAGAGGCTGATGCCGCCACGGTGGCCGAAGCCATGACCATGGCCGGTCTGGAGGTCGAGGACGTCCACGATCCCATAGCGACCCTTGCTCCGTTCACAGTGGCGAAGATCGTCTCGGCGGAACAGCATCCCAATGCCGATCGGCTGCGCGTCTGTCAGGTCGAGACCGTCGACGGAATGAAGGAGATCGTCTGCGGTGCGCCCAACGCGCGGGCGGGCCTGACCACCATCTATGCGCCCATCGGGGCCTATGTCCCGGGGCTGGGCGTCACCCTGGTCGAGAAGCCGGTGCGGGGCGTGGTCTCCAACGGCATGCTGTGCTCCGCGTCGGAACTGGAACAACCCGGCGATAGCGACGGTATTCTGGACCTGCCCGGCCAGCTTCAGGTCGGCACGCCCGCCGCCGCTGTTTTCGGGGCCGAGCCGGTCATTGATTTCGAGGTCACCCCCAACCGCCCCGACTGGCTGGGCGTCGCCGGCATCGCGCGCGACCTGGCCGCAACCGGCATGGGCACCCTGATCGACTATGAGATCGCCACAGTGCGCGGCGGCTTTGCCTGCCCCATCACCGTCCGGATCGAGACGCCTGACCTGTGCCCCGTCTTCGCCGGGCGACTGATCCGGGGCGTGAAGAACGGGCCGTCGCCGGCCTGGCTGCAGCATCGCCTCAGCGCCATCGGCCTGCGTTCGATCAACCGTCTGGTCGATGTGACCAATCTGATCGCCTACGACCGCGCCCGGCCCCTGCATGTCTATGACGCGGCCAAGCTGGTGGGGTCCGAGATCGTCGTGCGTGGTGGTCAGGTCGCGTCGGATACGGGAGAGCCCGAACATCTGATCGCCCTGGACGGTAAGACCTATGCGCTTGGCATCGACATGTGCGTCATCGCCGATGCAGCGGGCGAGCGCCCCATCGGCCTGGGCGGCGTCATGGGCGGCGAGAGCACCGGCTGTTCCGAGGACACCACCGACGTCTTCCTCGAGAGCGCCTGGTTCGATCCGATCACCACGGCCCAGACCGGCCGCACCCTGAGCATCAGCTCCGACGCCCAATACCGGTTCGCGCGCGGCGTGGACACGGCCTCCGTCGTGCCGGGACTGGAGCTGGCCACGCGGCTGATCCTGGACCTGTGCGGGGGCGAGCCATCCGACGTCATCGTCGCCGGACAGGCCCCGGCCCTGCCCGCGCCCGTCACCTTCGATCCCGCGCGGGTGGAGCGGTTGACGGGTCTGAGCCTGAGCGACGACCGCATCGCTGAAATCCTGAGTGCCTTGGGCTTCGAGATCGCACGTGGCTCGACCTGGACCGTCACCCCACCCTCGTGGCGGCGCGATGTCGAAGGCGCGGCTGACCTGATCGAGGAAGTCGCGCGGATCGAGGGCTACGGTGCCCTGCCCTCAACCCCCTTGCCCGATCAGGGCGCACCGTCGCGCGGTGTGCTGAACCCGCGTCAGGCCCGCGTGCGGCTGGCACGACGCGCCTTGGCCGCCATGGGCTATGCCGAGGCCGTCACCTGGTCCTTCACCAAACAGTCGACCGCGACCCTGTTCGGCGGCGGTGACGACCGCCTGCTGGTCGAGAACCCCATCGCGGCGGACCTCGACTGCATGCGGCCCTCGGCCCTGCCCAACCTGATCCAGGCGGCCGCCCGCAATGCTGCGCGCGGCCATGCCGATGCGGCCCTGTTCGAGATTGGCCCCATCTATCTGGACGATCAGCCGACCGGTCAGCGCACCGTCATCGCCGGCCTGATCGCGCCTCATGCCGCCCGTCACTGGAGCGGAAACGGCGAAGAGGCTCTGTTCGGCCTGAAGGGTGATCTGATGGCCCTGCTGAGCCAGCTCGGCGCACCCGTCGCCTCGCTGCAGCTGGTTCAGGGCCAGAACCGCGACTGGTGGCATCCAGGCCGGTCCGCACGCCTGCAACTGGGCCCCAAGACCGTGATCGCAGAGTTCGGAGCCCTGCACCCCCGCGTGCTCAAGGCGCTGGACGCAGACGGTCCCATGCTGGCGTTCGAGATCGTGCTGGATTCCGTGCCCGAACCACGCGGGGCCAAAGCCAAGACCCGCGGTCCGGCCCAACTGGCCAACCTGATGCCGCTCAGCCGCGACTTCGCCTTTGTGGTCGAGGACGGCAAGGCAGCCGGAGAACTGGTCCGCGCCGTGGCCGGGGCGGACAAGGCCCTGATCACTGATGTGCGGGTCTTCGACCTGTATCGCGGCCAGGGCGTGGCCGAAGGCCATGCCTCGGTCGGGCTGGAAGTCATGATTCAGCCGCGCGAGGCCACCCTGACCGAGCCCGAAATCGAGGCCTTGTCGGCGAAGATCGTCGCGGCGGCGGCCAAGACAGGCGCAGTTCTGCGGGCCTAATCCGGCGCGCGGCAAGGTTCCGTTAACCTTGCCGCCGCAAGGCTGACTCAAAGAGCGGCGACGGTGTCGTCAGCGCCCGCGCCAGTCGGGCGGACCGTCTCGCCTTCGGAGCCAAAAGTCATGCATCGCCGCCAGTTGATCCTCTCGGGCCTCGCCGCCACCGCCGGAACCGTCGGCCTGTCCGCCTGCGCCACCACCAACAACGGCCAGCCGTCCGACCCCAACTATCCGATCCGCTCCGACCAGAACGCCCAGGCCTATACGGCTGACGAACTGGTCGCCGCCGGTTCACGCGAACTGGGCATCGCCGCCGAGGCCATCGGCGGCGCGATCGAGCGCATCTTTGCCGACAACGGCGACCGTCCGACAGCCTATATCGCGGGCGAGGAAGCCGCCGGGGCCGCCGCCATAGGCCTGCGCTACGGACGTGGGGCCCTGCACATGAAGGACCTGTCCGCTTCGCAGGAAGTCTTCTGGCAGGGGATCTCGATCGGCTGGGACATCGGCGGCAATGCCAGCCGGGTCTTCACCCTGGTCTACGGCCTGTACCACCCCGACATGATCTATCGCCGTTACCCCGGCGTGGAAGGTACGGCCTATCTGATCGGGGGCCTTGGCGTGAACTATCAGCGCGCGGACGGCATCGTCCTGGCCCCGATCCGCACGGGCGTCGGCCTGCGCGCCGGTGCCAACGTCGGCAGCATGGCCTACAGCCGCCAGCGGAACATTCTTCCTTTCTAGTGAGGGAAGAGCGCTAGCGCTCGCCGCGCGGCGGCTCGCTGCTTGAGCGCGGAAGTCAGAATTGAAAAGGGGCGAGGCCGCAGCGGCCTCACCCCTTTTTCTTATCAGGCGGCGTTGGCGGCCTTGCCCTCGGCCTTTTGCTTGGCATCGTGGGCCCGCATGCCGTCGGCGATCAGTTCGGCGGCCTTGCCGGCGTCGCCCCAGCCCTTGACCGTCACCGACTTGTTCTTCTCCAGGTCCTTGTAGCGGGTGAAGAAGTGCTCGATCTGCTCGACCAGGATGGCGGGCAGCTGACGATAGCTGGCGATGTCGGTGTAATAGGGGTTCAGCTTGTCGACCGGCACGGCCAGGATCTTGTCGTCGCCACCGGCCTCGTCTTCCATCATCAGCACGCCGATCGGGCGGCAGCGGATGACACAGCCCGGCACCACCGGCGCAGGGTTCAGCACCATGACGTCGCAAGGGTCGCCGTCGTCGGCCAGGGTATGCGGCACGAAGCCGTAGTTGCCCGGATAATACATGGCCGTGTGCAGGAAGCGGTCCACGAACAGGGCACCGCTATCCTTGTCCATCTCGTACTTCACCGGCAGGCCACCCTGCGGGATCTCGATAATGACATTCAGGTCCCAGGGGGGATTGGGGCCGACGGGGATGGCGTCGATGTTCATGACGGGCTCAACTGTTGTGCACTGCAAGACGGGGAGGCGCGCGTGATAGGCTCCGGATGGCTTCTAGGCAAGCATTGCGGCCCCGCACCCTTGCCCCCACCGTCCGCTGACTGCAGGAAGAGACAGACCGAAGGAGCACGACGATGACCCTGCTGGATGGACTGGCCCTGTCGCTCTTTGTCGTGTGCTGGCTGGGCTACGGACCGTTCCTGACCCTGCTGGCGCGCAGCAGCGGCTCGCTGAACGACGACATGACCGTGATCCGCCGTGTCTGGATGACGGCCATGACCCACCGCGAGGTCCGGCTGATCGACAGCCATCTGATGGGCAACTCCATCAACACCGCCAGCTTCTTCGCCTCGACCAACCTGCTGCTGATCGCGGCGGTCGCCAGCGTTCTGTTCGGCGGCGAGGCGGCCTTGCAAGGCTTTGCCGTGGTTGGAGCAGAACAGGTGCCGCTGAAACTCATGGAAGCCAAGATGGCGCTGGTGCTGGTCTGTCTGGCGCGCGGTTTCCTGGATTTCATCTGGTCGATCCGGCAGCTGAACTACGCCCTGGCCCTGATCGGAGCGGCACCGGAAGCCCATACCGAGGCGGACCGCGTGGCTTTGGGCGAGGCAGCGACGGGCGTGATGAATCCGGCCTTGGGGGCCTTCAGCCAGGGAGTGCGCGGCTATTATTTCTCGCTGGCGGCGGCCGCCTGGCTGTTCGGACCGATCTGGCTGGCGCTGGGTGTGGCCCTGACGACCGGGCTTCTGGTCTGGCGACAGGCTGGATCACCTGCGGCGAGGGCCTTGCGGAGCGCCCGACGGCTGCTGGATCCCAAATAGCGGTCGGTCGTTCGCACCAGCGGCACCCTGGAGGCGAAACTTGCCGCTGAAACCGGTTACGACGATCTCCTGAAGGCCAAACACCCCGTTACACAGCGTTACCGCAGGTGCGAAATACCCGCTTGACGGATTGTGCACCGCACACTAGC
Source organism: Brevundimonas sp. (assembly GCF_041648055.1). GTDB lineage: Bacteria > Pseudomonadota > Alphaproteobacteria > Caulobacterales > Caulobacteraceae > Brevundimonas. Next base: position 149,175 of record NZ_JBAZPS010000002.1, on the reverse strand, counting down.
TTGATTTTCGACGCTTCGGCGTCATGCCCTTCCTGGGCGTTTCCTCCCTATAGACTTTTCAAGCCGCGCCTTCGGGCGCGGCCTTTTTTCTGTCTGCTACTCGGGTTGATCAGCCGTCGGACAGCAAGGCGGCGATGACCCGCGACACCCCTTTTTCACACCGTGACCACCCCGGCCCCGGCTGCCGCGTCGCCTCGTCCAGATACAGCGCGCGGTTCAGCTCAATCTGGATGGCCTGATAACCCTCAGCCGGTCGCCCCCAGACCTGCGTCGTCCAGCCGCCTGCATAGGGATGGTTCAGAGCCACCCGCCAGCCCAGACCCTCAAACAGAGCCTTCAGCCGCCGCGTCAGGGCCGGGTCGCACGCCGTCCCATGCCGGTCGCCCAGCACGACGTCGACGCCCCGCACACCAGCCCCTGTCCGTGTCACCCGCGACGGCATCGAATGCCAGTCGATCAGCACAGCCAAACCTTCACGCGCCCATGTCTCCTGCATCAGGTCCGACAGGGCCGTATGATAGGGGCGATGGACTCGATCGATCCGCCCCGCCACCTCGGACATCGATAGCGTCCGATCATATAGCGGGTACCCGTCCCCCGACAGCCGGGCCACTACGCCGTATCCGGCTGAAGTGCGCAATGTCGCCGCTCCGGCCGCCACCCCCTCGATGAGCACCGGATCCAGCTCTTCGGGATCACGGTTCAGGTCCAGATAGGCCCGCCCCACCGTGGCCGCGATCACCGCGACCCCCTGCGAAGGCCCCGAGGCGATCAACCGATCGATCAGCGCATCTTCGGCACTGCGTAGCCCCCCCTCGTCCAGATGCGGCGACGCCGCCATGTCATCGGGGTAGAGTGTGCCGGAATGCGGGGAAGCGAAGACGAACCGGCCAGGGCGTGAGGCAGACGTAACAACATAAGGCGCGCCCCTTCCCTTGCCGTCAGCCTGCTCGTCGCCACCCTGATCCATGGTCGAGCCATATCCTGTTTCGGTGTGAGGAAAACAGGCTCCGTCCACAGCTTCACCACTCGCGCAAACGGTGATTTTCATGGCCGGTTTACCGTTCCGGGCGTAGCGTCACCGCTGTAACGACAGGACGAAATCCACATATGGCGCGTATTCTTCTGGCCGAGGACGACAGTTCGCTGCGCGGCTTCCTGACACGCGCCCTGGAACGGGCCGGCCATTCCGTGGTCGACTGCGAAAACGGCGACGACGCCATCGACGCCCTGGACCAGGGGCCGTGGGACCTGCTGCTGACCGACATCGTCATGCCCGGGGCCGACGGCATAGAGGTGGCCCGCGTCGCCGCCGCCCGACAGCCCGGCATTCGCATCATGTTCATCACGGGATTCGCGGCCGTCGCCCTGACCGCCGCCCAAGCCAGTCCCCAGGCCAAGGTCCTGTCCAAACCCGTCCACCTGCGCGATCTGGTCGGCGAGGTCGAGAAGATGGTCGCCGCCGCATAAGCCGCATCAGGGCGACCGATATTCGGCGCCAAACAGCCTGCGTTTCGCCCTTGCGGTCCGCGCGAAGGGTGGGGTATAGACGCCTCCTTCCCGTTCCGGGGTTTCCTCGGAACCGTCTTGGCGGATGCGTAGCTCAGCGGGAGAGCACCTCGTTGACATCGAGGGGGTCACAGGTTCAATCCCTGTCGCGTCCACCATTCCTTCTCTTTCCATATCGACCTGACCGGTTCATGGGATCAGAATGACCATGTCCGCTCCCTTGCGCCGATTGATCGACCTGCCGGGCGTCAACGACCTCGAGCTCAAGGCGCTGATGAAGCCACGCTATGCCGACGAGGCGTATCGGTCAGAGTTTCCCGACATTGACGACTGCGCCCGTGCCGCCTTCGGCCTGAGCGTAGAGGAGGCCGAGGCCATCGCCCTGCCCGCCGACTGGGACGGCATCGACCGGCTGGAAGGGCAAGACCGTATCGAGGCGTTCGAGGCCGAGGGCTGGGACGTGACCAGCGACCGGCGCAAGCCCCTGCGCATGCTGGACCAGTTCGCCCTGCCGCTGGCCTTGGCCATGCGCGGCGTGGCGGGCGAACTGCCGTTCCAGCCTGATGACGATACGCCCGAACCCTGGGGCGCGGGCATGGCCGCAGAGGCGGCGCGGTTCAGGAAACGCTGAGCCCCTCGCTTCCGCCGGGCTGGACCGGGCGCGCATCCGGGGGCAATGAAGCGCCATGGCGAACCTGTTCGATACCCCCTCCCCCGCCCAATGGCGCGAGCTGGCCCAGAAGGCGCTGAAGGACCGGCCTCTGGAAAGTCTGGTCCATCTGGACGCGGACCATCTGGCGGTTCGGCCGCTATACGCAGAGGCGACGACGGTCGAGCCGATCGTTGCGCCGCGCCCGTCGGATGCCGAGGGCCGGGCGTGGGATCTGCGGACCCTGGTCGAGGGCGACGCGCCCGACGCCGTCAATTCGGCGGTGCTGGCCGACCTGACTGGCGGCGCGGCCTCGGTGATTCTGAAAGGCGCGATCCTGAACGACAGCGAGCCGTTGGCGCGGGCGCTGGACGGCGTGGCGCTGGAGCTGGCGGCGGTCGGGCTGGACGCGGGTCTGGACGGGCCGGATGCGGCCAATGCCCTGGCGGTCGTGGGCAAGGGCTCGCCGCGCGCGAAACTGATGTTCCACCTGGACCCCCTGTCCGCCTTTGCCGAGGCGGGGGCCTCGCCGCGTCCGATCGCGGCGCATCTGGAGCTGGCGGCCAATACGGCGGCCCGGCATGCCGGGGCCTATCCGGACGCCAGCCTGTTCATGGCTGGCGGACGGGTCGTGCACGAGGCGGGCGGTTCGATCGCCCAGGAACTGGCCTTCGTCCTGGCCAATGCGGTGGCCCTGGCCAGGGCGGCGACCGACGCGGGCATGACGGCCGAGGCGGCCCTGAGGGCGACCGTTCTGGGGGTGTCGGTCGATGCCGAATATTTTGACGGCCTGGCCAAGGTGCGGGCCCTGCGCATGTTGTGGAAGACGCTGACGGGGGCCTTCGGCTTCGACGCCCCGGCCATGATCGAGGCGCGGTCGTCGCGGCGGATGCTGAGCCGGGTCGATCCCTGGCCCAATCTGCTGCGGCTGACGGCGGCGGGCTTCGCGGGCGCGGTCGGCGGGGCCGATGCGGTGGTGGTCGATGCCTTTTCGCGCGCCGCGGGACGGCCCGACGCCTTTGCCCGGCGTCAGGCGCGCAACACACAACTGGTGCTGATGGAGGAGGCCAATCTGGGTCGGGTGGATGATCCGGCCTCCGGCTCCTGGTACCTCGACGCCCGCACCCGCGACCTGGCCGAAGCGGCCTGGGCCGAGTTCCAGATCATCCAGGCCGAAGGCGGGCTGATCGACGCGCTGAAGGGCGGACTGATCCAGCCGCGCGTCGCGCGGGCCCGGGCCCTGCGCGAACAGGCGCTGGCCAATGGCGCGGCGCAGATCGTGGGGGTAACCAAATACGTCGATGCAGAGCCGCGTCCGGCCCCCGTCGAAGATGAGCCGATGATGGTGGCCCATGGGGGCGGCGACACCTGCGAACCCCTGACCCCCACACGCTTTGCCGCTGCCTTCGAGACGAATGACCCGGGAGAGACGCAATGAGCTTTCCTGACTTCTCCCGCGTCGTTCTCGACACATCGGCCACGGGCACCGGTCCCGAGCGCGACGCCTGGCGTACGCCCGAGGGGCTGACCGTCGCGACCGCCTATAACGCCGGGGCCGTGCAAGGGTTGGACTTCATCCACGGTCTGCCCGGCATCGCCCCCTATGTGCGGGGCCCTTATCCGACCATGTATGCGGGCAATCCGTGGACGATCCGCCAGTATGCGGGCTTCTCCACCGCCGAGGCGTCCAATGCCTTCTATCGCCGCAATCTGGCGGCGGGTCAGAAGGGGCTGTCCATCGCCTTCGACCTGGCCACGCACCGGGGCTATGATTCGGACCATCCGCGCGTGGCGGGCGACGTCGGCATGGCCGGGGTCGCGATCGATTCCATTCTGGACATGCGCACTCTGTTTGACGGCATTCCGCTGGATCAGATGTCGGTCTCCATGACCATGAACGGCGCGGTTCTGCCGATCCTGGCGCTCTATGTCGTGGCCGCCGAGGAACAGGGCGTGCCCCACGCCGACCTGACCGGCACGATCCAGAACGATGTGCTCAAGGAGTTCATGGTCCGGAACACCTACATCTATCCGCCCGCACCCTCGATGCGGATCATCGCCGACATCTTCGCCTGGACGGCGCAGGAGACGCCCAAGTTCAACTCCATCTCCATCTCCGGCTATCACATGCAGGAGGCGGGGGCCTCGGCGGATATCGAGCTGGCCTACACCCTGGCCGACGGGCTGGAATACATCCGGGCGGGCGTCGATGCGGGCATGGCGGTGGACCGGTTCGCGCCGCGTCTCAGCTTCTTCTGGGCCATCGGCATGAACTACTTCATGGAGGTGGCCAAGATGCGCGCGGGCCGCCTGCTGTGGGCCGAGGCGGTCAAGGCCGAGTTCGGGGCGACCGACCCGCGGTCGCTGTCCCTGCGCGCCCACTGCCAGACCTCAGGCTGGTCATTGGCGGCCCAGGACGTGTTCAACAATGTGCCGCGCACCATGGTCGAGGCCATGGCGGCGGCAGGCGGTCAGACGCAGAGCCTGCATACCAATGCCCTAGACGAGGCCCTGGCCCTGCCGACGGACTTCTCGGCCCGGATCGCGCGCAATACCCAGATCCTGCTGCAGATGGAGACCGGCCTGACCCGCGTCATCGATCCCTGGGGCGGCAGCTACTATGTCGAGCGGCTTACCCACGAACTGGCCGAGCGGGCACGGGCCCACATGGCCGAAGTGCGTGAACTGGGCGGCATGGCCAAGGCCATCGAGGCGGGCATCCCCAAGCTGCGGATCGAGGAGTCGGCGGCAAAGACTCAGGCCCGGATCGACACGGGGCAGCAGACGGTCGTGGGCGTGAACCGCTATCTGAACGACACCCTCGACGACATCCCCATGTTGAAGGTCGACAATGCCGAGGTCCGCGCCCGCCAGATCGAGAAGCTGCAGAAGCTGCGGGCCGAACGCGACGAGGCGAAGACGCAGGCCGCGCTGAATGCCCTGACCGAAGGAGCTCGAGGCAAGGCCAATCTGATGGAGCTGTCTGTGCAGGCCGCGCGCGCGCACGCCACGGTCGGCGAAATCTCCGACGCGCTGGAAGCCGCCTTCGGACGCCATGTCGCCAGGGTCCAGACTGTCCAGGGTGTCTATGCGAAAGAGGCCGGGGAAAATCCAAGGATATCCAGGGCCCGCGACATGGTCGCCGCCTTCGTCGAGAACGACGGCGGGCCGCCCCGCATCCTGATCGCCAAACTGGGCCAGGACGGGCACGACCGGGGTCAGAAGGTGGTCGCCACCGCCTATGGCGACCTGGGGCTGGAGGCCGTCGCCGGGCCCTTGTTCCAGACTCCGGCCGAGGCCGCGCGCGACGCCGTGGCCAACAACGTCCATGTCGTGGGGGCCTCGTCCCTAGCCGCCGGCCACCTGACGCTGGTGCCCGAACTGAAGGCTGAACTGGCCAAGCTGGGGCGGCCCGACATCATGATCACGGTCGGCGGCGTTATTCCGCCGGGCGACGTCCAGACCCTGATCGACATGGGAGCCGCCGCCGTCTATCCGCCCGGCTCCGTCATCGCCGACACGGCCATCGACCTGATCGAAAAGCTGAACCAGCGGCTCGGCTACGCCCAGAAGGCTTAGGGCTTATAGGATGACGGCAGGGCCGCGACCTCTTCGGTCGTCAGCCGCTCACTGATCCGCACGCGACAGACGCTGGCCGGCGTGGTCGAACCCGGCACGACCAGACGTGCCCAGTCGTCCGTGCACAGACGGCTGCCGCTCAGCCCTGCGCCATCCGGCAGGATGGCCAGGCGATGGGCGAAATCCAGATCGTTGCAGCCACCCGCCGCATCCAGCCGATAGACGTCGCTGCGGCCCACCTTCAGATAGACCTCTGTGGCGCGCCCCTGACGGAAGTTGTTGACCTGGCCGACGTTGAAACACTGGCGCTCGGGTCGGACTGCGGACGCCGTCTGTGTCGGATCGCCCGACATGGGCGCACAGGCCGCAAGGACGGATGGGATCATCAGGGCGATGAGGGTGGTGACGCTACGCATGGCTGGCTCCACGACAGCCCCCGCTGTCGATCAAGGGTCCGCCGTTTTCGCCGTTTCCGCAAGGGCCGACGCCCTGCCACGCCCCGGATAGAGGCGAGCGGCCAGGTCGTTTGGCAGCGGTGACGGCGTTCCGGTCGCCAGGGCGGCGACATGCTCGGCCAGCAGCGGCGCGACGCAGAAGCCGCGCGACCCAAGACCGCCCAGAACGTAGAGACCCGGTCTATCGGGGACCGCGCCCGCGAGCGGCAGGCGGTCCGGCGTCGTGGCACGTATGGCGGCGCGGCTGTGCATCGTCCCGGGCATCAGAACGGCTGTCTCGGGCAGGCGGGCCGAGAGCGTGGCAAGGTTGCGGGCCGTATCCTCTGCCGAGGCCGCCGTATCGACACGACCCCGATCATGGGTCGCGCCAAACAGAAAGCCCTCGCCCGTCGGCACGCGATAGCCGCCCCAGGCGACCGGTGGGACAAATGTCTCCGCTTCGACATCGACCCAATCCGCCTGGCCCCGGACCGGCGACAGAGGCAGATAATCCGCCAGCGCCGCCGTGCCCCAGCCCGCCGCCACGACCACGACGTCCGCCGCCAGAATGAGGTCGCCCTCCGCCGACAACAGCCGCCACCCTTTGGCGGTCTGCTCGATACGTTCGACGCTGGCCGTCACCCGATTTGCCTCGGCCAGCCAGGCCTCCAGTGCGGGCGCGGGCCGAACAGCAAGGGCGGAAGCCATCATCAGCCCTCCGGTCTCGACGCCCTCCCCCAGATGAGCCGAGGCGGTCGCGGCATCGACGACGGTCATGGTCCCCGCTGGCCAGAGGTCCTGATCGGCGATCTTGCGGTACCGACCGGCATCGCGCGCTGCCTGTTCCAGTTGCAGCACACCATGCGCGACCACCGCCTCTGGCACAGCGGCATACAGCGCCCCCGCACGCGCCAGCGCCTGGGCGTGCAGGGCCGCGATCTCGCTGTCTCCCGCATCCAGTCGCGGTGTGACCAGGGCGGCCGGAAAGCCGGATCCGCCCGCACCGGCATGCTCCGCCTCCACGACCGTCGCGCGATAGCCAAGGGCGGCGAATGCCCGCGCCAGGGAGGCCCCCGCTATGCCTGCTCCGATGACGACGACCGTCGGAGGTAAGGCCTCCAGCATGGTACCTGGCAGCCGCGCTTCCAGCCGCTCGCGCTTGCGACCATGGCCCGGGCGTTTGTCCACCTGAAAGCCGCGCTCACTCAAACCGCGCCGCACGGCCCCGGCGACGGTGAAGGTGGCGACCCGTGCCCCCCGTGCCGACCGGGCGGCGATGGCGTCCATCACCGCGTCCGACCACATGCCGGGATTTGTCGAGGGGGCGAACCCGTCCAGGAACCAGGCATCGGCCTGTCCCGACCATTCCGTCAGGGCCCATTGCACATCGCCGACCGCCAGATTCAGCGTCGCCCCGAACTTCGGCAGGCTCACGCGGTGAAAGCCCGGCGTGCCGGCAGGCCAGCGGTCGAGCAGCGCCTGAGCGACCGCCTCCATCTCCGGCCACGCCGATAGAGCGCGCGCGGCCTCATCCCTGCCGAGGGGGAAGCCTTCCATGGAGAAGACATGCAGATGGCCATCGGCCGGTCGTTCTTGCCGCCACAGATCCAGCAGGGCGACGATGTTCAGCCCCGTACCGAATCCCAGTTCGGCCACGGTGAAATGCCGCCGTCCCGCCCAGGCGTTGGGCAGGTCGCAGCCGGTCAGGAAGACTGCCCGGCTCTCGGCCAGACCGTCTTCCTTTGAAAAATAGACATCGTCGAATCGGCCCGAGCGCGGCGCGCCGTCATCGGCCCACAGCAGACGCGGCGAGCGGTCGTCGCTCAATGGCCCGACGCGTGTTCGGCAGTGGCGGCAGGCGCGGCTTCAGCCGATGCCGCATGATCGCCCGACGCCGCATCGTGACCTTCGGCAGCCGGAGTTCCATTGGCGGGCGCAGTCGCGGTGGGTGTCGCGGCGGCCGGCGCTTCGGCTGCGGCGCGGGCATCCTCGACCGCCTGCTCCATGGTGACGACCTCTTCGGTCGCAGCCTCGGCATGGTCGCCATCCGCCGCCTCGGCGGCGTGCGCCTCAGGTGCCGCCTCTTCGGCGGGCTTGCTGCACGCCGCAATCGTCAGCACGGACAAGAGCGAGAGGGTCAGGGCGGCGCGGGGAAAGCGCATGAGGGGGCCTTGGGTCGGGGGCGATGACGGCTTTGCCTAACAGACATTGGCGCCGGTCGCACCCGATGCCCTCACCCTTCAGCCATGAAAAAAGGGCCGCCCTTGCGGGCGACCCTTCTCTCGCACAGCCGAAAGGCTGAGACGTTCGTCTTATTGTGCCGGGGCCATTGCGCCGTCGGCGGCAGGAGCCATTGCACCATCGGCAGCGGGAGCAGGAGCCATCGCGCCTTCGGCGGTGGCGGCAGCGGCGTCCGACGTGGCGGCAGCGGCTTCGGTCGTCGCTTCGGCAGCTTGAGCCGTGGCGTCGGCAGCGGCCTGGGTCGCGTCGGCGGCGGCTTCGTTGGCGTCAGCGACGTTGTCTTCAGCGGCAGGGGTGCAGGCGGCCAGGGCCAGAGCGGCAACCGAGGCAGCAACCAGAGCGGTGATGCGCATGTGTGTAGTCCTTCAGAAGGTTATGCGGGATCAGACGCCCCCGCGAGACGGAGTGAACGCCAAGGCGAGGCGTCAGGCAAGCGAAATTATCACGCGTTCGTGAACGCTGATCACGCCGCCGCGGGCGCTGCCGACAGGGCTTCTTCCATCTCGGCGAACGACGGCTGGGCCGACGACGGAATGTCGCCGCGACCGATCTCGATCGAGATCTGGGCCGCATTGCCGTGCAGATGGGCGACCAGAACCGAACGGATGATCTTGTAGTAGGAGCCGTCGTCGTCGACGATCTGTTGCAGGCGCGCAGCCAGTGGCCCGACCAGACCGTAGGCCAGGAAGACGCCCAGGAATGTGCCGACCAGGGCGCCGCCGATCATGCCACCCAGAACCTCGGGCGGTTCGGTGATGGCGGCCATCGTCTTGATCACCCCCAGAACGGCGGCAACGATCCCCAGAGCCGGCAGGGCATCGGCCATCTGTTGCAGGGCATGTGCCGGTCCCAATGCCTCGTGGTGATGCTTCTCCAGCTGCTTTTCCATGGCGTCCTCGATCTGGTGAGGATCCTCCAGGTTCATCGTCATCATCCGCAGGGTGTCGCAGATGAAGTCGGTGGCGAAATGGTCCTTCAGCACCTTGGGGTACTGCTGGAAGATGGTGCTTTCGCCCGGCTTCTCGATGTGGCTTTCCAGGGCGATCACGCCCTTGGACTTCATCGTCTTGGTCAGCTGGAACAGCAGGGAAAGCAGGTCCTTGTAGTCCTGCTTCTTCCATTTCGGTCCGCCGAAGATGCGGCCGAAGCTGCCGAGCACGCCCTTCAGGGTGCTGGGCGAGTTGGACATCAGAAGGGCCGCGATCGCCGCCCCGCCGATCATCATCATCTCATAGGGCAGGGAATGGAGGATGACCCCCATCTTGCCGCCGGCGATCGTATAGCCGCCGAACACCATGCCGAAGAGCACGACGATACCGATGATCTGAAACATGAGGCGGGCGCGTCCTGGCAGGAGAGACGCGCATGATCGCCGTTAATGATTAAGGGGCGGTTGCGAACCGTGGTCGATCAAAGACGCGTCTCGCCACTCAGGATCGCTGCACGTGCCGCCGCCGTCAGCTTGGTATAGCCGCTCTTGCCGCCCCGGACGTACAGGGCCCCGTCGACCTTGCCCGGATCGAAGCCATCGGTAACCAGGTCGATCTTGCGGTATTTGAACGTACCGGTGGTGTCCGCCGCCTTGATCACCCGCACGAAACAGGGCTGCGCATAGGACGGCAACTCGGCCTCAACCCATTGGGCGAAGCCGGCGGCCTCGAACTTTCCGTCCAGCACCAATGCGACCATGCCCGCCTTGCCCTCCTGACCGGGGATCGGTACGCCGTAGGCGATGACCTCCTTGACGCCCGGCGCATCGGCCAGACGCTGCTCGACCTCGGCGGTCGAGACGTTCTCGCCTTTCCAGCGATAGGTGTCGCCGATCCGGTCGATGAAATAGACATAGCCTTCGGAATCCTGACGCATCAGGTCACCCGTACGGAACCAGCGATCGCCGCGCACGAAGACGTCGCGCAGGATTTTCTTTTCCGACGCGGCCTTGTCGGCATAGCCGGAAAAGCTGTGACGCAGGTCGTCGCTGATCTTGCCCAGGGCCTCGCCCACCTCGCCTGGCCCGGTCAACTGACACAGGCCGTCGCTGCCGCGCAGGGGCTCTTCGGTATCGATGTCGAACTTCACCAGCTTGAAGTTGATCTTGTTCTTCACGAAGCCGGGCACGCGGCCGATGGCCCCCGGCTTGCCGTCGAAGTTGAACAGCGAAACGTTGCCCTCGGTCGAGCCGTAGAACTCCAGAATGTCGGGGATGCGGAACCGCTTCTGGAAATCGTCCCAGACATCGGGGCGCAGGCCGTTGCCGAAGGCCAGCCGCAACTTGTGCGACCGCTCATCCGGCTGCTCTGGGCAGTTGACCAGATAGCGGCACAGCTCCCCGATATAGACGAACAGGGTCGCCCCGGTCGCCTTGGCATCGGGCCAGAAGCTGGAGGCGGAAAACCGCCGGCGCAGGACCAGCTTGCCGCCGTTCAGCAGGGCCGGGCCGATGCCGACCAGGCCACCTGTCGAGTGATAAAGCGGCAGGACGTTGAACGTTACATCCTTGTCGGTCGCCGCCGTCGCTCCGGCAAAGGCGCGCATGTAGGTGCGGGCCCGGGCGTGGGTGATCTTGGCCGCCTTGGGCATGCCCGTCGTGCCGGAGGTGTAGATATACAGGGCCGTGTCGCGATTGGTCAGGCCCGACCGCAGCGAGCGGTTGGGCCGCACGGACGATCCGCTGCGTACCGGCTTGTCCAGACCCCGGCGGCTGTCGGCCTCATCGGTATCGCCCAGCCCCAGAACCCAGAGCATCAGGTTTCGCCCCGACAGCAGGCGCGCATCGTCCACACTGCGCCAGCATTCCAGATCAGTGACGACCTGGGAGGCATTGGAGATCGACAGGCAGTGAGCCAGGGCGTGGCCGGTCAGATTGGTGTTGATCAGGGCCGTACCGACCCCGACCTTGGCGAAGCCCATCCAGGCGGCGATGTATTCGGCGCGGTTCAGCATGACCAGGGCGACGGTATCGCCCCGCTTCAGCCGACGGCTCTGGGCCCAGTGGCCAAAGCGGTTGGCCATGGCGTCCAGCTCGCGATAGGTCAGACTGCGCTGATCGTCCTGGATGGCGACATTGTCACCGAACTTGTCGACCGCCTCTTCCCAGTCGTCGCAGACCAGGACCGGGCTATCCAGTTCGATGGGCTTGATGCGCTTGAACAGGCGGTTCAGCCCCTTGGCGAACCGGATATCGCGCTTGATGTTCGCCACCAGACCCATCTGCCTACCCGTGCCTCCATCAAAATTCAGCCGTTCCAAGGTGATGGACAAGCCATCCGCCCCGGTCAACCGGCGAGCGAACCTTCGGCGCGTTTATCGGTATCCACGCTCGCCTTGATCACCGGGCGTGGCATCGATGCAGCGGTGACGTTGGGTAAAGCTTGAGAGTCCGTCGGCCCGCGGCACTGTCGATCGTTATCGAGACAAGCTGTATTCAGACCCTGGCAAGTCGTTCGCCCGGTCACGCGGGGACGAAACCCATAGTATGATACTCTGTAGAACACAGTTCGATCTTTAATCGACCTCAAATGCGGCAGCTTCGGTGTTTCTTCACGGCAACGCTGATTTTCAGGAACTTCGTTCTTTCGAACCGGTTTTTCTGACCTCACTAATGGAGGTGAACGACATGTCCGTAACCTACACCGACAATGACACCATTCTGGACCGCCCGCTGGACAGCGAGGCTCCCTACGTCCCCGCCTACGCCCGCAGCCGTCAGGCCCGCAAGAACAAGGGCGGTCTCAGGACCTGGATGATCCTGGCTCCGATCGGCGTCCTGACCATTGGGGGCATCGGCGCAGTCATGATGATGGGCGGCGGTGAGGCGAGCCAGATGGCCGAGGCTGAGGTGGCGACCCCTGCGCCTCTGACCAGCCAGCCGCTGCAGCCTGACGTGGCTACCTCGCCCCTGACGGCAGCGGCGAACCCCGCCCCTGTGGACGTCGCTCCGGCCCCGGTTCCTGTGGCGCGTCCGGTCGAGCCCGCCCGTGAGTCCGCCCCGGTTCGCCGCTCTGCCCCGCGTACCGCAGCCCCGGCCACACCGCGCGTTGAAGCGACGCCAGAGCCCGTCCTGACCGGTCCGCAGCCGTACAATGCCACACCGTCGGCACCGGCTTCCAGCGCCGCCCCGTCGCCGACCTCGACGCTGAATCGTGCGCCAGTCGTCGTGACTCCCGCGCCGGTCAGCCCGGCTCCCACGCCGGCCCCGGTGATCGTGGTTCCGCCCGCCGGTTAAGCGCAGGCACCAGACAGCAGAAGGCCCCGGCGGATCGCTCCGTCGGGGCCTTTCCAATTGCTGCCGATCTCAAGAGGTCGGCGACACCCGCCAGATGACATTGCCCACATCGTCGGCGACCAGGAGGGCTCCGGTTCCATCGAACTGAACACCGACAGGCCGCCCCATGGCCTGTTCGTTCTCGTTGAGAAAGCCGGTCAGGATATCCTGCGGCCCGCCGTTGGGCTTGCCGTTGGCGAAGGGCACGAAGATCACCTTGTAGCCGCTGCGGGGCTTGCGGTTCCACGATCCATGCTGACCGATGAAGGCACCGCCGCGATACTGTGCCGGGAAACTGTCGCCCTCGCCGAACGTCAGGCCCAGGGATGCGGTGTGAGCCCCCAACGCATAGTCGGGGCGCAGCGCCGCCGCTACCTTGTCGGGCCGCGCGGGCTCGACGCGCGTATCGACCGTCTGCCCGTAATAGCTCCACGGCCAGCCATAGAAGCCCCCCGGCGTGACCGATGTCATGTAGTCGGGCACCAGGTCGTTGCCCAGTTCGTCCCGCTCATTGACCGCGACCCACAGCTTGCCGCTATCCGGCTGCCAGTCCATGCCGACGGGATTACGCAGGCCGGAAGCAAAGATGCGATTTGCCCCGGTCGCCGGATCGATCTCCCAGATGGCGGCGCGGCCCTCTTCCTCGTCCAGGCCATTCTCGCCGATGTTGGAGTTGGAGCCGACCCCGACATACAGCCGCGATCCGTCAGGCGAGGCGACCAGGCTCTTGGTCCAGTGATGGTTGCGCCCGGCAGGCAGGGCCACGACCGTGCGCGGCGCGGCGTCGATCCGCGTCTGGCCCGGCTGATAGGGAAAGGCCACCACCGCATCGGCATTGGCGACGTAGAGAGTATCGCCGACCAGGACCATGCCGAAGGGCGACATCAGGTTTTCGAGGAAGGCCGTCTTTGTCTCGGCCACGCCGTCGCCGTCGGCGTCACGCAACATGCTGATGCGATTGGCGCTGGGCACCGTCGCCCCGGCCCGGCCCATGATCAGCCCCTGGACCCAGCCGCGCAGACCGCCCTTCTTGTCGTCCGGCTTGGGCGGCGCATTGCTCTCGGCCACCAAGATGTCGCCATTGGGCAGGCGATACAGCCAGCGCGGATGGTCTAGCCCCGACGCAAAGGCCTGAACCCGAAACCCCGGCGCGGCGACCGGCATGCGCCCTTCGGGCCAGCCGACAGCATCGGCGATGTTCACCCGCGGCACCAGCGACGAAGTCGGCTCCGGCAATGTCGGATTGGGTCCGAACCCGACCAAAGGATCAAGAGCCGCAGGTCCGGCGCAGGCGGCAAGTGTCAGACAGGCGACCGCCGCCAGGAGGCGGGGTCGGCCAATGGATGGTGTCATGGTGGCTCCGTCAGAACTCAGGGAACTCGAGACGGCTGACATCATATCCGAGAGCCGCGGCGCGGGCGACAAGCCGCTCACGCTCTGCGGAGTCGGGCACCTCGCGAGTGTAGATCCACAGCTTGTCGAAGGTCGGGTCCGCGGAAATGAACCAGCTGTAGTCGTCGGACCGATCCAGAACCCAGTAGTCCCAGGTCACGAACCCGGCCAGATAACGCGCCCTCAGCTTGGCATTGGTGCCGGGATCCAGGATTTCACCGCGTGCGCCAATGGCCTTCTCTTGCCCCTGGGGCGTGCCGGACTGACAGGTGTCGCGAACATCCACACGGGTCGGATTGACGATCACATAGTTGGTGGCCCCGGCGACGCAGCCGTCGGTGATCCGCATGGGCAGGCGGGCGATCTCCAGCCAGCGCCCGGAATAGAACCGCTCCAGATCGACCGGCTTCAACGGCTGGGGCGCGCGCACCTGATCCGGCGAGGGGGCGGTCACGCAGGCCCCCAGGCTAAGCGCAACGACAATGGCGGCAGCGAGGCTTCGGACAGACATGATGCGGCTCCGGCAGGTGATGATAACCATCGATATACGACGCGCCTTGCGTCCGGACGCAGGCCGCGACGCCATGCCCTCTATTTCAACGGGTTCAGGTCCTTCGGTGCCCGTATCCGGCGATACCGTGCCTCCACGAAGGCGAAGGCTCCGAATGCCATCAGGCCGATGGCGGTCAGCGACAGGATGATTGATCCGCCCGGCTGGCGTTCCAGTGCATCGAGCCCGGCCCCGAAACTGGAGACCTCTGCCGCGCTGGCCCGGAACCCCGCGATGATGACGAACAGGGCGAGGGGCAGCAGGGCAAACCCCCGCGCTACATAGCCCGCCCGCGCCACCGGCACGACCCGGCGACAGATGTCGGCAGAACAGGCCAGATCGCTGGAAAAGTCCGACCGGAAGCCCCGGATCATGTTTCCGATCGCCACCCCGCCGACGGTCAGTCCCACGCCGATCAGCAGCCAGTGGCCGAACGGCATTTCCAGCAGGGCCGCTGCCTTCTGCTGGTTCTCGGCGATATCCTCGGCAGCGGGATTGGCCTTGACCTCATCCAGCAGCTCGAAAACACCGGCGGCCAGCAAGCCGTAGACCAGACCACTGATCGCCTGCCCCCCGCGCATGCCCCAGGCCTTCAGCGAAGTACCCTCCCGGTCGGCATCGAAGACGGACTGCAGCACCCGCCACAGCACAAAGGCCCAGAGGCCAACGCCCAGCAGCACCAGCCAGACCCGCCCGAACGGCTGCTGCGCCAGCCAGCCCACGGCCCCGCTGGTGCCCACTGCATCGGCCATCCAGTCCATCGCCGCCATCAGGGCGATCAGGCCCACGGACAGATAGACGAAGCCGCGTGCGCCATAGCCGACGCGCGCCGCCCCTTCCAGCAGACTGTCCGTGGACGGCAGGTTCCGGATCAGGCGACGGGGTCTGGATGGGGACAGAATGGACACGAGGCTGCAAATGCGCGGCAGGCGATAAGGCTCCGCTTGGTCGAAATCAACCGGATCGTCGGCTTGTGGTCGCGCGGCCTCAGGCTTATCTGCGCATCGCTCACGGGAGGGCGCACATGCATCCGGTCATCCAGATCGACGGTCTGACCAAGACCTACAAGTCGGGCCTTCAGGCGTTGAAACGCGTGGACCTGACCATCAGCAAGGGCGAAATCTTTGCCCTGCTGGGCCCCAACGGGGCGGGCAAGACGACCCTGATCTCCATCGTCTGCGGCATCGTCACACCCTCGACCGGCACGGTCATCGCCGACGGTCACGACATCCAGAAGGACTACCGCGCCGCCCGCTCGCGGATCGGCCTGGTGCCGCAGGAGCTGACCACCGACGCCTTCGAGACGGTCTGGGCCACGGTGAACTTCAGCCGGCGTCTGTTCGGCAAGGCCCCCAACCCCGCCCATGTCGAAAAGGTCCTGCGCGACCTCAGCCTGTGGGACAAGAAGGACGCCAAGATCATGACGCTGTCCGGCGGCATGAAGCGCCGCGTCATGATCGCCAAGGCGCTCAGCCACGAGCCGGACATCCTGTTCCTCGACGAACCGACGGCGGGCGTGGACGTCGAACTGCGCCGCGACATGTGGAACCTGGTCCGCCAGCTGCGCGAGAGCGGCGTCACCATCATCCTGACCACCCACTATATCGAGGAGGCCGAGGAGATGGCCGACCGCGTGGGCGTCATCCTGAAGGGGGAGCTGATCCTGGTCGAGGAGAAGGCGGCCCTGATGAAAAAGCTGGGCAAGAAGACGCTGACGCTCAATCTGCAGGAACCCCTGACCGCCGTCCCTGCCCCCCTCGCCGAATGGAACCTGACGCTGAAGGCCGAGGGCAATGAGCTGGAATATGTCTTCGATTCCAACGCCGAACGCACCGGCGTGCCGTCGCTGATGCGGGCGCTCTCCGAGAACGGCATCGCCTTCAAGGACCTGAACACCCGCCAGAGTTCGCTGGAGGACATCTTCGTCAGCCTGGTGCACCAGGACCGTCCCGCAGGAGCCGCCGCATGAGCGCGATCAGTTTCAACGGTCATGGCGTCTGGGCCATCTATCGCTTCGAGATGGCGCGGGCGCTGCGCACCATCTGGCAGTCGATCGTGACCCCGGTGATCACCACCGCCCTGTATTTCGTGGTCTTCGGCTCGGCCATCGGCTCGCGCATGACCGAGGTCGACGGCGTGCCCTACGGGGCCTTCATCGTGCCCGGCCTGATCATGCTGAGCCTGTTCACCCAGTCGATCTTCAACGCGTCGTTCGGCATCTACTTCCCGAAATTCACCGGCACCATCTACGAGATCCTGTCGGCCCCCGTCTCCTCTCTGGAGATCGTGCTGGCCTACGTCGGGGCGGCGGCGACCAAGTCGGCGGTGCTGGGCCTGATCATCCTGGCCACGGCGGCCCTGTTCGTGCCGCTGGAGATCCTGCACCCGGTCTGGATGCTGCTGTTCCTGATCCTGATCTCGACAACCTTCAGCCTGTTCGGCTTCATCATCGGCATATGGGCCGACGGGTTCGAGCAGCTTCAGATGATCCCCATGCTGGTGGTCACGCCTCTGACCTTCCTGGGCGGGTCCTTCTATTCGATCGACATGTTGCCACCGATGTGGCGCACGATCACCCTGTTCAATCCGGTGGTCTATCTGATCTCCGGCTTCCGCTGGACCTTCTATGGCCAGGGGGATGTCGGCATAGGGATCAGCGTCCTGGCCACCCTGGCCTTCTTTGCTGTCTGCCTGGGCATTGTGGTTTGGATGTTCCGGACCGGCTATCGTCTGAAGAACTAGAGCCAAATCGTTCGAGCTGGACGCCGTCCGGCTCGGCTCAGATTTCGCTCCAGCATGTTTGTCACGAAACGGGCCAGATCGGCCCGCACCCTTGACCGTTAAAGTCTGCCAGACGCGCCCGATCCGGCGCGGGAGTTCCAATGCCCTCCGACAACAATCCCAAGTCCACGCCCCCCGCAGAGCCGTTCCGCAAGCCGGCGATCTGGGGCCGTCCGCCACAGACGACCTTCCGCGCCGGTCCCTTGCCGCGCGGCGAACGCCTGCCGCCCCTGCCCGAGCTGCCCCGAAGTGAGCCGCCGCGCAGCCAGCCACCCGTGATCGCCACGCCGCACGCCGCCGTACCTCAGCAGCAGCCGCCTCAGCTGATGGGAACGCGCCCGGACATCTTCTCCGGCTCCATGATCCCCCGGCCAGCCTACAAGCCGTCGCCGGCCCTGCCGACACAGCAGCAGGTCAAGACCGGGACACCCGTCGTCGAGACATCCCCGGACGCAGCGCCAGTCACGCCCGCGCCCGATCTGACGGTTCGGCCCTTGCCGACGCCCGCTAAGGCTCCGGCGGCAGCAGCGACCGCGCCGACGCCCGTGGCTGCGCAGAAGACCCCGGTGCCTCCGTCTGAACAGCCACGACCAGACGCAGCACGGCCGGTCGAGGCAGTCGCCGGGACGTCTACGATCTCCACTCCGATCACCCAGACGCGCGCGCGCACCGCTCGGAAGACAAGCCGCATGCCCCTGATCGCCGGGGGAGCCGTTGCGGTTCTGGCTGTCGCCGCTGCTGGCGTGTGGTGGGTCAACCGCGCCCCGGTCGCCCCTGCGGCGGCTTCTGTCGCACCGGCGACCTCCCTGCCCGCTTCGACCGAGGCCGTGCCTGCGGCCGCGCCCGTGGCCGATGCCACTCCCGCCACGGCGACGTCGGACGCGACGACCACGGCTTCGACACCTACGACCGCGCCCGTCGCTTCTCCTCCGAACCGTGCCGAAACCACACCGTCGCCTCGAACGACGACACCCGCCGCGCCCCGTCCGGCTCCGGCCAGCACGCCTGCGCCGACGCCGGCCCCCACGGTTCAGTCACCGCCGCCCGTCGTGATCGAGATCGCTCCGACGCAACCGGTGGGGCCGCCCCCGACGATCGCCGCGCCGCCGACCAGCGATCCGGACGCGCCCGTGGTTACTCGCCCTCAGCCGCTGGACTAGGGTTCAGGACCGATCGTCAGGCCGGTGGCGACTTGATCGCGACATAGCCACGCTCGACCATGCGGCGCAGGCCCTCATAGGCCTCGCCCAGTTCTTCATAGGCGGTGCGGGCTGACGTGAGCCGGGCGACCTGATCCGGCGTGGCCGGCGCCCCGGATTCCGACAGGCGCAACGCCTCTGCCACCCATTTCGCCCGCGACGTCGCCGTCAGCACGGCCAGGCGCTGGAATACGGCAGGATCCAGCGGCGGCAGCATCTGGCTGACCACTTCCCGATTGGCGACGAAGGCGGAATAGTCGATCTGCTCCAGCAGGCCGCGAATCCGTCGCTGCTCCTGGGGATCATTGTCCTCGGGCTCGAAATGATCTCTCGGGCGACGATAGCTGTTGGTCTGGATGGTCGACACCGCGTCTTCTCCCGGCTGGAAACCGCAGGGTGCGCCGCGTCGATTAACGAGCCGTTTCAGCCTCTCGGCTGAAGGATCATCAATGTCGATGTTCCGTGCGCCAGCAGACGCCCCGCCGCATCCTTGACCGTTCCCTCTGCGGTGATGATCTGGCGGCCCGGATTGATCACCCGGCCCTCGCAACGGACACGGCCCGTATCGATGGCGATGGGGCGCACGAAGTTGACCTTGGTCTCCAGGGTCGAATAGCCGACCCCTGCGGGCAGGGTGGAGTGGGCCGCGCAGCCCGCCGCGCTGTCGATCAGCGTCAGGGCCCAGCCACCATGCACCATGCCGGCGGGATTGAGCAGATGCGGACCCGTGTCGCCCTCGAAGGCCACGAAGCCCTCTCCGACCTCGACCAGTTCGAACGTCAGGCTGTCGGCGATGCTCGCGCCCTTCAGTTGCCCATCGATCACGGCCTGAAGCAGGTCGCGTCCTGTCATGGTGGCAAAGGCGGCAGCGGTGGAGGAGGGCGCGGCGGTCATGTGCCGACTATCGCACTACCGTTTTCAAAAGCAACCCTCTTGGGATCGCCGTATCAGTGAGCTTCGGGCGGCCGTGCCGCAGGATCCAGATATTCGCTCTCGGCGTGCGGCTTGTCGCTCAGAACGAAGCGGCGGTCGCAGTAGCCGCATTCGACGAAGTCGTCCTCGCCCATGTCCATATAGACCAGTGGGTGGCCCAGCGCCCCGCCGCCACCATCGCAAGCCACGCGCTTGGTCGACACGACCAGTTGCTCGGGCGGGGGAACGAGAACGTCGGGATGGCGCGGCGGCATGTCGACCTGACAGGGCTGGATACGGGCTCGGAGTGAACGCGGCGAGTCCTATGCGGACCCGCCGCCAAGGTCAAACCTGCTCGCGAACATCCGGGCCCGTTGTGACCACGGGGGCAGGCTTTCGGCCCATCAGACGGTCCAGCATGGCCTTGCGCTTCTTGAACAGCGTCAGTCCCAGACAGGCTGCGCCGACCCACAGGCCGATCTCGCCGATCACGGCCGCGATACCCGCGATGATCAGGGACTGGGGGGTGGTGAGGGCCTCGGTCTTGCCCAGGATCAGGGCGACGGCCATGCCGCCATAACCGAGGACACAGACGCCCATGGCGGCAAAGCCGATGATGCGGGTGCGGTTAAGAGGCTTCATCATTCGTCTCCGTCAAGGATGCGCTACACAATGACAAGGAAGCTAGACACGTGCGCATCCTTTGTCAAGCGTCATTGACACATCCTGAGACTCACTCTTTTCGCTCCAGACTTGGCGCGGGACAGGACAGCCCATACCTATGCACACTCGCGCTTCCGCGACCGTTCCAACAAAGCCGACTTGATGACCGAGACCGACACCCTGCCCGTCAATGCCATCGAGGTGCGCGGGCTGGAGAAGACCTATGCCGGCAACAAGAAGTCGCCGCCCAAGACCGCGCTGAACGGCGTCGATCTGGTCATTCCGCGCGGGTCGATGTTCGGCCTGCTGGGCCCCAACGGCGCGGGCAAGTCCACCCTGATCAACATCCTGGCCGGGATCGTCAACAAGACCGGGGGCACCGCCGCCATCTGGGGCCGCGACATCGACAGCCAGCCGCGCGACGCCCGCGCCGCCTTGGGGGTCGTGCCGCAGGAGATCGTGGCCGACGTCTTCTTCACCCCGCGCGAGGCGCTGGAGGTTCAGGCCGGCTTCTATGGCGTGCCCGCCAATGAACGCCGCAGCGACGAACTGCTGGCTGCGCTCGGCCTGTCGGACAAGGCCCACGCCTATGTGCGGGCGCTGTCGGGCGGGATGAAGCGTCGCCTGATGGTGGCCAAGGCCCTGGTCCACAATCCGCCCATCCTGATCCTGGACGAGCCGACCGCCGGGGTAGACGTTGAGCTGCGCCGCCAGCTCTGGGACTACGTCCGCCGCATCAATGCCGAGGGCGTGACCATCCTTCTGACCACTCACTATCTGGAGGAGGCCCAGGAGCTGTGCGACACCATCGCCATCATGAACCGCGGCTCGGTCGTGGCCTGCGAACCGACGCCGCAGCTTCTGCGACGTCTCGACACCCGCAATGTGGTGGTGACGCCTGACAGTCCGTTAGAAGCATTGCCGCAACTGAACGGATTCGAGGCCGTCGCTCGGCCCAACGGGTCATTCTCGGTCAGCTACAAGAAGGGCCAGTCCTCGGTCGAACACGTGCTGGCCGCCGTCCGCGCCGCCGGCGTGACCATCGCCGACATCACCACCGAGGATCCCGATCTGGAAGACGTCTTCCTGGCCCTGACCTATGGCGACGACAACCAGGCCGATCCGACGAGGGACTAGGTTTTAGGTTCTAGGTTCTAGGGAAGAAAGACGGGCCGGACCCTCCCGGGAACCTGGCCCCTAAAACCTAGACCCTAGTCCCTAAACCACCATCACCGTGCCGATGAGCAGCCGCGCGCCCGACCGGCCCAAGGTCGCATTGGTCGCGGCCTGAAGCTGGGCGACCAGACGTTCGACGTCCGGGGCCATGCCCGGCAGGGTCGTGGAGGCGACACGCTGGACCACCGTGGCATAGGCGGCGCGCAGGCGCGGCG
The DNA here is from genome assembly GCF_041648055.1 of Brevundimonas sp. Taxonomy (GTDB): domain Bacteria; phylum Pseudomonadota; class Alphaproteobacteria; order Caulobacterales; family Caulobacteraceae; genus Brevundimonas. Next base: position 127,611 of record NZ_JBAZPS010000002.1, on the reverse strand, counting down.
CGGACTGGGTAGCACGGGTGCGCAGGGCCGCGTCAGGTACGTCCAGCCCTAGCTCCACCGACATGATGGCGCGACGCCCGTTCGAGCCGGTGACATTGCCCGTCACAGTCGGCAGGCGAGTGAAGGTGGCCTGGGGGGCGGCCGTATCCTTGCCTCCAGCCGCCGAGGCGGATGGGACAGAGGCAGACACGGCAACGGCTGCTAGGCCGAGAAGGGCGCGACGATCCATGCCCGAACCCTCGCACAGCGCGCTTAAGGTCCGGTTACGCGGCCTGCGTCTGTGATGGGGCGATCTGCGGGGCCATCGGCTTCAGGTCCAGCAGGGCGAACAGCTGAGCATCCTCGTCCTGCTCCGGATTGGGCGTGGTCAGCAGCTTGCCGCCGACGAAGATGGAGTTGGCTCCGGCCAGGAAGCACAGCGCCTGCATCTCCGGGCTCATCGTCTCGCGCCCGGCCGACAGACGGACCATGGCGCGGGGACAGACCAGCCTCGCCACTGCGACGGTGCGCACGAACTCGATCGGATCGATCTCTCCCTCACGCCTGACCCGATCGCCCAGCGGCGTGCCCGTGACCGGCACCAAGGCATTGACCGGCAGGCTGTCGGGATGCACCGGCAGGGTCGCCAGCGCATGCAGCAGGCCCGCCCGATCCCGGCGGGCCTCGCCCATGCCCACGATGCCGCCGCAACAGGTCGACATCCCCGCATCGCGCACATGCTTCAGCGTATCCAGCCGGTCGTCATAGGTCCGGGTCGTGACGACCTCGGCGTAATACTCCGGGCCAGTGTCCAGGTTGTGATTGTAATAGTCGAGGCCCGCGTCCTTCAGCTGACGCGCCTGATCCGCCGTCAGCATGCCCAGGGTGGCGCAGGTTTCCAGCCCCAGGGCCTTCACCCCCGAGATCATCGCCGCCAGCTTGGGCGTGTCGCGGTCCTTCAGTTCGCGCCACGCCGCCCCCATGCAGAAGCGCGAGGCTCCGCCCGCCTTGGCCGCCATCGCCTCGGCCAGGACGCTGGTCGTGTCCATCAGCTTTTCGGCCTTCAGCCCCGTCTGGAAACTGGCGGACTGGGAGCAGTAGCCGCAGTTCTCGGCACAGCCGCCGGTCTTGATCGACAGCAGCTGCGACTTCTGCACCTCAGATGGATCGAACCAGGCGCGGTGAACCGTCGCGGCCTCAAACACCAGTTCCATGAAGGGCCGGGCGAACAGCGCCTCGACCTCCTCCAGCGTCCAGTCGTTGCGGGGCGTGGCCATAGTGGTCGCAGTCGCTTGGGTCATGGCCGCTGATTAGCGCCGCCTGTCCGTGCCGCCAAGCTGTTACACAGGCCACACCATCGCCAAACACATAAAGACATCCTTATGTGTTTCTTGCCGCGAGAGGGTGGGCAGTCTATATGCGCCGCAACCCTTATCGACCGGACCCCGCCCATGACCGACTACATCGTACGCGACATCTCCCTGGCCCCCTTCGGCAACAAGGAGATCGCGATCGCGGAAACCGAAATGCCCGGGCTGATGGCCCTGCGCGAGGAGTTCGGTCCGTCGCAGATCCTGAAGGGTGCCCGCATCGCCGGCAGCCTGCACATGACGATCCAGACCGCCGTCCTGATCCAGACGCTGGAAGCCCTGGGGGCCGAGGTGCGCTGGGCGTCGTGCAATATCTACTCGACCCAGGACCACGCCGCGGCCGCCATCGCCGCCAACGGCACGCCGGTCTTCGCCACCAAGGGCGAAACGCTGGAAGAATACTGGGACTATGCCCACAAGATCTTCGAATGGTCGGACGGTGGCTATCCGAACCTGATCCTCGATGACGGCGGCGACGCCACCCTGCTGTGCGTGCTGGGTCCCAAGGCCGAGCAGGACATCAGCGTTCTGGACAACCCGCAGAACGAAGAAGAAGAGGCCCTCTTCGCGGTCATGAAGCGGTATCTGAAAGAGAAGCCCGGCTTCTACTCGGCCATTCGCGACGCCATCGGCGGCGTGTCGGAAGAGACCACCACCGGCGTTCATCGCCTGTATGAAATGGCCAAGAAGGGCGACCTGCCCTTCCCCGCCATCAACGTCAACGACAGCGTCACCAAGTCCAAGTTCGACAATCTGTACGGCTGCCGCGAAAGCCTGGTCGACGCTATCCGTCGCGGCACCGACGTCATGCTGTCGGGCAAGGTCGCCGTGGTCTGCGGCTACGGCGACGTGGGCAAGGGCTCGGCGGCCTCGCTGCGCCAGGGCGGTGCCCGCGTGATCGTGACAGAGATCGACCCCATCTGCGCCCTGCAGGCCGCGATGGAAGGCTATGATGTCCAGACCCTCGACGACGTCGCCGACAAGGCCGACATCTTCGTGACCGCCACGGGCAACAAGGATGTCATCACCGTCGATCACATGCGGGCGATGCGTCACAACGCCATCGTCTGCAACATCGGCCACTTCGACAGCGAGATTCAGGTCGCCGGCCTGAAGAACATGAAGTGGGACGAGATCAAGCCCCAGGTCGACCACGTCGAATTCCCGGACGGCAAGAAGATCATCCTGCTGTCCAAGGGCCGTCTGGTGAACCTGGGCAATGCCACGGGCCACCCGTCCTTCGTGATGAGCGCCAGCTTCACCAACCAGACCCTAGCCCAGATCGAGCTGTGGACCAACAAGGCCAAGTACGACAACCAGGTCTATGTCCTGCCCAAACACCTGGACGAGAAGGTCGCCATGCTGCACCTGGGCAAGCTGGGGGCCAAGCTGACGACCCTGTCAAAGGAACAGGCCGACTATATCTCGGTCCCGACCGAGGGTCCGTTCAAGCCGGATCATTACAGATACTAGGGGCGCTACCGCGCGCGACGCGGTCGCTCGCTGCTTGAGCGCGACGGTGTATTGATTTGGGCCGGGAGCTATGCTTCCGGCCCTTGCCGTATCAGGCGGCCATGATCGACTGGCCCAGGTCCTGATTGCGATCTGCCAGACCGTTCTCGAAGTCCATGAAGATGTCGATCAACTCCTCGACGCTGACCGGGTTGGCATTGGGCCCGAAGCGGAAGCGCCAGAAGCTGACGACATGCTGGACCGCGCCCAGCTGATCGCCCAGCCTCGCGAACAGGTTCGGAGCCGACAGAAGGAAGTCACGGAACGCATTGGCCCCGCCCTCGACCGAAAGGCCAACATAGGCATCGTCGTAGATTTTCAGCGTGCGGGATACGTCCTCGCAGGTCTTGGAAATCCGTTCGCTGAGAACTTCACGGCCCCGGTCCAGATACTCCTTGGCCGCACGATCGACCTTGCCGATCGGCTTGACCGTGCGCACGGCCTTGGCCACGCCGTCGATCTCGCCGCGCAGGCTGTTCAGCACCCATTTGTAATAGAGGAAGCCCTTCCAGCAGAAGATGCCCTCCTGATAGTCCTCGGGCTCCAGACGCAGGGTGTGACGCAGGGCCTCCATGCGGTCGCCCGGCTCATTGGACAGGATCTTGCCGGCCAGACGTCGCGAGGAGGCGGAGTTGGCGTTCTCTCCGCCCAGGCTGAGCGTCACCAGCGGGCGGATTTCCTCCTCCACGAAATGAATCATCCGCGCCATGTCGGATTCGCTGATGGCCAGATAGCAGGGGGCCGGTTCGACCCCGTTGCGCTTGAGCTGTTCGCGCAACAAAAACGGGTCCAGCGAGGGCAAACGGTCCAACAGACGCAGCACAGCAATGTCCGGATGATCGTGCTCCATGCCGAAGGCTTCCTTCAGCAGGCGCTCGAAATGGCGCTGGCCCACGAACAGGAAGCGTCCGCCGGTCCGCAGATCGTTGGTGTCGATCGGTATGACGATCTTGGTCGCCACCTGCCGCTTGATCGGAAAGGCGTCCAGTTCATCACGCCGCAAACGGTGCTTGATGATCATCGACCGGTTCAGGGCAGGCGTCCGGAACATGGGCTTTTCAGCCCATTCCTCGGTGTCGCCGTGCTCCTTGTAGACGTTCAGCAGATTCAGCACGCGCGCCGTCGACGCCGAGGAGCGCAGGTGAACCAGATTGCGGACAGAGCGGTCGGTCATAGGATTCCTTGGAAGAACCCCGTTTCTCAGAAAAAGATGACCATGCCCTTAGCGAAGCGTCACCATTCGCATTGACCCGTGCGTCAAAACGTCATGGCCACCGACATCCACAGGCGGCGCGGCTCCTGATTATTGGCATACTCCGGCGTGTAGGTAACCGGTGTGCCGTAGGGCAGCAGGCTGACGAAGTCGGTGTCGAACAGGTTGTAGATCGCCGCATTGACCGTGACGCGATCGGTCACGTCATACGATCCGCCCAGATGGAACAGGCTGTAGGCCTCATAGTCGCCCCATGCGTCCCGCGCCGCACCGACGCCCCGGAACCGCTCTGACCGGTATTCGCCGCGCAGCCACAGGCCCAGCCGGTCCGTCGCCGCCCACCGCAGATTGCCGTTCAGCATATGCTGCGGGGTATTCGTCAGCGGCAGGCCGGCACCGGAGCCCGACTTCTGCTCGCTGTCGGTATAGGTATAGTTGCCTTGCAGGCTCCAGTCGGTGGCGAACCGCCAGCGGGCAGAGACCTCCAGGCCTTGCGTCTCCGCCTCGTCGATATTCACGCTCTGGCCGAAGGTGGCGAAGTTCGGCCAGAAGCCGACATCAACACAGCCCGTGGTCGGATATCCGCCCGCTTCATACTGGGCCGCCGTCAGGCCGAAGGTGCAGTTGGCCACCGGCGAGCCGGTCGCGATCTTGTCGTCGAACTGGTTGTGGAACAGCGTCGCACTGGCCCTCAACGCCCCGCCGTTGTCATAGAAGACCGCGACTTCGGTCGAAGTGGAAGTCTCGGGCATCAGGCCAGGCGATCCCAGCAGCGGCAGCCGACCCTGCTGGCCAAAGCCGTTGATGCCGCTGGCCAGTTGCTCCAGACGCGGGGTCTTGAACCCCTGACTGACCCCACCCTTGATCGTCCATTCCGGTGTGGCGTTCCAGACCAGATAGGCGCGCGGGCTGAAGTGCGCGCCGAACACCGAATGGTCGTCGTGCCGTGCCCCCAGGGTCAGGGCAAGGGTGTCGCTGAACCGCCATTCGTCCTCTGCGAACAGGGCCCACTGCTGGTGCTCGAAGATGTCGGGCGCGACGCCGTCGACCATCTGGGCGTCCCAGAACTGGCCTCCGACGGTGAAGGTGTGGTTGCGCCACTGAGAGTACAGCTTGGTATCGAAGATGGTGTTCTCCGACTCCAGCGTGCGCGGACCCCCGGCCCCGGCCACGCCATTGGGGATGATCCGCCCGATCGTCTCGGTTCGTCCATAGGACAGGTTGGACGACAGCTGGCCGAACGGCAGACGCCAGTCGTGGGCCAGCGAAACCTGATCGCGGTTGAACTCCAGGGCATTGGCGTATCCTCCGGCCGTGGTGTTGGTACCCAACTGGCCATTGGCGTTGTCGTACCACTGCCGCGCCACATCGACGTCCAGCCAAAGGTCATGGTCAGGATGCGGCGTCAGGCTCAGCCGCCCGCCCAGGGACCAGATCTCGTTCTCGGTCGAACTGCGTCCAAAGCCGCTGACGGGCGTCTCGACCCCGCCCACATTTTCGAATGTCAGGGCCGACTGCTCGCGCGCCGAATAGTTGCCGCGCAGCGACAGGCCCAGCAGATCGGGCACCAGTGGTCCGCTCAGATAGACGTCGCCCCCGAACAGGTCGCCGAAGGCATCGTCGCCTTGCAGCGTGTAGTTGGCCGTAACCGCTCCACCCCAGACATCGCCGACCTTGCGCGTGATGATGTTGACCACCCCGCCCATAGCGTCCGACCCGTACAAGGTCGACACCGGCCCGCGCACCACCTCGATCCGGTCGATGGCCGAGACGGGCGGCAGGAAGCTGGTCGAGGTCTCGCCAAAGCCGTTGGGTGTCACGCTGCCCGCCGTATTCTGGCGGCGGCCGTCGATCAGGATCAGGGTATAGTCCGACCCCATGCCCCGGATGTTGATGGTCTGGCCGCCCGTCTTTCCGACCGGGGCCCCAACATCGACGCCTTCGATGCTGGTCAGGATTTCGGCGATCGAGGTCGCGCGAGTCTCCTCGATCTCGGCCCGGGGAATGACGCTGATCGAAGCCGGGGCCTGGGTGATGCGTTGTTCAAAGCCAGAGGCCGTGACGACGACTTCTTCCAGCTGGGTCGGCTCTGTGGCCGCCACAATCATCCGGTCCTGCGCCAGAACCGGGCCTGCCATCACCAGCAGGGCGGAGGAGCAAAGCCAGACGGAACGCGTGGCGCGATGAGAAGAAGCAAACATTCGAAACAGCCCCGTTGATACTTGAGAGCGCTTCTCAATATCGAGTCAGGCGGGAATGCAAGAAGTAATTGCGAACCTGTCGCAATTCGTCATGTGGCGCGCGCCTCTGTCCTATGGCGTCGCGGCCGGGTCCGGCCTAGGTTGCGCACATGGGCAACGTATTCGACATCCTCATTCTGGCGGCCATCGGTGCCGTGGCGATCACCCTCGGGTTCGGGATCTATTCGCTGTACCGGGGCGGCGACTATGCGCGATCCAACTCCAACAAGCTGATGCGGCTGCGCGTGGCCTTGCAGGCCTTGGCCGTCGTGCTTCTGGTCACCGGCATGTGGTGGAAATCCACCTACGGGGCCTGAGCCCATGGTGGTCCTGAACCGCATCTATACAAAGACCGGCGATGACGGGCAGACGGGTCTGGCCTCGGGCGCGCGGGTGTCCAAGAGCGACGCCCGGGTCGAGGCCTATGGCTGTGTCGACGAACTGAATGCCGTCATCGGCGTCGCCCGACTGCACTCGGGCCAGAACGATCGCATCGACGCCATGCTGGCGCGCATCCAGAACGAGCTGTTCGATCTCGGGGCCGATCTGGCCACACCCCTGGATCCACCTCCGAAATGGGAGGCCCTGCGGATCATCGACAGCCAGGTCGAACGGCTGGAGGCCGAGATCGACTGGATGAACGAAAGCCTCAAAGCCCTGGACAGCTTCATTCTGCCGGGCGGCGCGCCCCTGTCGGCGCACCTGCATCTGGCCCGCACCGTCGCCCGCCGGGCCGAGCGCGAGGCGGTGAGACTGGTCGAGGCCGGAGAAGCCGTCACCCCCGCCGCCATCCGCTATCTGAACCGCCTGTCCGACCACCTCTTCTGTGCCGCCCGCCGCGCCAATGCCAACGGGGCCGAAGACGTCAAATGGAAGCCGGGCGCAACGCGCTGAGGCGGATCAGTTCTCCAGCGCCTGGCGCTGCCGGGCCGTGTCGGCGGCGGCGGCGCGACGTTGGGCCGCAAGCGCGTCCTCGATCTCGACCAGTTCCCGGTTCTTCTCGGCGGAGGCGTCCGCGCGGCTCTGATCGATCGGTCGGCCGGTGATGTCGGGCAGGAAGATGGGGGTGACGCACTCGCCGCCCTCCGGATCCCACCACTGACCCTGGGCCTGACAGCGCTCGTTGGGCTCGGTGACCAGCGCCTTGTAGCCCATCAGCCCGCCCACCCCCACGACAAACAGGACCGCGAACAGGATGCTGAGGCGCTTCATGGTCAGAAGGCGGTTCATGCGCACTTTCCTCATCTTGCGCACGGACTGTTGAGAGCCCTTGACGCTGCGTTACGTTGACAGGCCGTGACAGCCGTTCCATTCCCTGCCCCCATATTCCGGCGAACATATGGACAGCGCAATGAAGGTACTCGTCCCCGTCAAACGGGTGATCGACTATAACGTCAAGGCCCGTGTGAAAGCGGACCAGACCGGCGTCGATCTGGCCAACGTCAAGATGAGCATGAATCCGTTCGACGAAATCGCCGTCGAAGAAGCCGTGCGCATGAAGGAAGGCAAGGAGCATCACGCCGCCGGAACGGTCGACGAGATCGTCGTCGTCTCCATCGGCGTGCAGCAGGCCCAGGAAACCATCCGCACCGCCCTGGCCATGGGCGCGGATCGCGGCATCCTGATCCAGTCCGATGCCGACCTGGAACCCCTGGCCGTGGCCAAGCTGCTCAAGGCCGTGGTCGAGGAAGAAAAGCCGGATCTGGTCCTGCTGGGCAAACAGTCGATCGACGGCGACAACAATGCGGTGGGCCAGATGTTGGCCGCCCTGCTGGACTGGCCCCAGGCCACTTTCGCCGGTAAGATCGTCATCGCCGACAACACCGCCACCGTGACGCGTGAAGTCGACGGCGGCCTGCAGACCCTGGCGGCCCCTCTGCCCGCCGTCGTCTCGGTCGACCTGCGCCTGAACACGCCGCGCTATGCCAGCCTGCCCAACATCATGAAGGCCAAGAAGAAGGAGATCGCCATGAAGGCGGTCGCCGACTACGGCGTCGATACCGCGCCGCGCCTGAAGGTGGTCAAAGTCACCGCCCCGGCCCAGCGCAGCGCCGGCATCAAGGTGGCCGACGCCGCCGAACTGGTTTCCAAGCTCAAGACTGCGGGGGTCCTGTAAATGGCCGTTCTCGTCATCGCCGATCACGACGGCACCGCCGTGCGTGACACCACCCACAAGACCGTGACCGCCGCCCTCGCCCTGGGCGGCGACGTCGACATCCTGGTCGTCGGCCAGGGCGCCAAGGCCGCCGCCGACAGCGCCGCCGCCATCGCGGGCGTCCGCAAGGTCCTGCTGGCCGAAAGCGCCGGCCTGGGTCATCAACTGGCCGAGGCGGTCGAGGCCACGGTCGTCGGTCTGGCCGGCGGCTATGACGCCGTCCTGTCGCCCGCCACCACGGACGGCAAGAACTTCATGCCGCGCATCGCCGCCAAGCTGGACGTCGCCCCGATCTCCGACATCGTCGAGGTCGTCTCCGCCGACACCTTCGTGCGCCCCATCTATGCGGGCAATGCGCTGGAGACGATCCAGTCGTCCGACGCCAAGAAGGTCATCACCGTGCGCCCGACGGCCTTCACCGCCGCAGCCGAAGGCGGGTCCGCCTCCGTTGAAACCGCCTCCGGCTCCGACGTGACCAAGGCCAGCTTCGTCTCCGAGGAAATGGTCAAGTCCGACCGTCCGGACCTGGGTGCCGCCAAGATCGTCGTCTCCGGCGGCCGCGCCCTGGGCTCCGCCGAAGAGTTCCACGCCGTCATGGACCCCCTGGCCGACAAGCTGGGTGCCGCTGTCGGAGCCTCGCGCGCCGCCGTCGACGCCGGCTACGCCCCCAACGACTATCAGGTCGGCCAGACCGGCAAGGTCGTCGCGCCCGCCCTCTACATCGCCATCGGCATCTCGGGCGCCATCCAGCACCTAGCCGGGATGAAGGACTCCAAGGTGATCGTCGCCATCAACAAGGACGCCGACGCCCCGATCTTCCAGGTCGCCGACTATGGCCTGGTCGCCGACTACAAGACCGCCGTGCCGGAGCTGATGACGGCTCTGGGCTGACCGGATTTCCTCGCGCGTTCGGACGATTTCGAGATTGCGCGAGGAATGATGACGCGGGGGCTTTACGGCGGCCCCCGCAGTGTCTTCTATGCGCCCCGTTCAGCGCCTCCAGGGGGTGGCGCGCGGGGAGCGTTCCGAATGAAGATCGATCGCATGCGGGGCGTCAGCCTTGCGGTAATGGCTGCCGTCGGCCTGGGCCTTTCGGCCTGCGCCACCACCGGTGACGACAGCTCTGAAAGCAGCGGCTCTTCGGACCGCGCCGAGCGGACCCCGCTGGCCACCGGGCTGGACGCCTCGTCCAATCGCGATCCCTTCCCCTCGACCTATCGCGGCCTGCCGCGCGAGAACATGGCCATCGTCGGCGGCACGGTCTTCGACGGGGCCGGACGCCGGTTCGAGAACGGCGTCGTGGTCGTCACGGATGGCCGCGTGGTCGCCGTCGGTGACGCCTCCACTGCCATCCCGGCCGGACACCGCAGCGTGGATGCGCGCGGCCGGTTCGTGACCCCCGGCATCATCGACACCCACAGCCACCTGGGCGTCTACCCCTCGCCCGGCGTGCAGGGCATGAGCGACGGCAACGAGGCGACAAGCCCAAACACCGCCCAGGTCTGGGCCGAACACTCGCTGTGGCCCCAGGATCCCGGCTTCAACCATGCACGGGCGGGCGGTATCACCACGCTCCAGATCCTGCCCGGCTCAGCCAATCTGTTCGGCGGGCGCGGCGTGACGGTGCGCAACATCCCCTCGGTCACCATGCAGGGCATGAAGATGCCGGGCGCGCCCTATGGGCTGAAGATGGCCTGCGGGGAGAATCCCTCACGCGTCTATGGCAGCCGCAACCAGTCGCCCGCCACCGGCATGGGCAATATGGCCGGCTATCGCGCCGCCTTCATCGCGGCCCGCGACTACAAGGCCAAATGGGACAAGTGGCGCGAGGACGGCGAGGGCTCGCCCCCGACCCGCAACCTTCAGAACGAGACCCTGGTCGGCGTTCTGGACGGCTCCATCCTGGTTCAGAACCACTGCTATCGCGCCGATGAAATGGCCCAGATGGTCGATCTGTCGCGCGAGTTCGGCTTCCGCATCACCGCCTTCCACCACGCCATCGAGGCCTACAAGGTCGCACCCATGCTGGCCCGCGAAGGCATCTGCGCCGACATGTGGACCGGCTGGTGGGGCTTCAAGATGGAAAGCCTGGACGGGATCGAGGCCAATGCCGCCCTGGTCGACGCGCCCGAGAACGGCTGTGCCGTTATCCACTCCGACGACGCCGAACTGACCCAGCGTCTGAACCAGGAAGCCGCCGCCTCCCTGGCCGCCGGTCGCCGCATCGGCATGGACATCTCCGAGGAACGCGCCATCCGCTGGATCACCCTGAACGCCGCCCGCTCGCTGGGCATCGCGGACCAGACGGGTTCGCTGGAGGCGGGCAAACGCGCCGACGTCGTGATCTGGAGCGCCAATCCGTTCAGCGTCTACGCCCGCGCCGATCAGGTCTTCGTCGACGGCGGTCTGGCCTTCGACCGCATGAACCCGGCCTATCAGCCGGTCTCCGACTATGAACTGGGCCAGCCCGGCTTCGGCCTCTCCGCCGCCAACGTCACGCAGGGAGCCCGCTGATGCGCCTCAGGACCCTCATCCTCGCTGCGGCTTCTGTCGTCGCCATCGCCTCTCCCGCCCTGGCCCAGGAACTCACCGCCATCACCGGCGGCCGCGTCCTGACCGGTTCGTCCATCATCGAGAACGGCACCGTCGTCATCCAGAACGGCCGGGTCGTCTCGGTCGGCAGCGGAGCCGCACCCTCCGGCGCCCGCGTCATCGATGCGCGCGGCAAGGTCGTCTCCCCCGGCTTCGTCGCGGTCGACAGCGGCCTGGGCGGCTCTGAAGTGTCGTCGGTCGGCGGCTCGGACGATCTGCGGAACAGCGCCAATTCGATCAGCGCCTCGTTCGACGTCTCCTATGGTCTGGACCCCTGGTCCTTCACCCTGCCCGTCGCCCGTCTGGGCGGCATCACCCGCGCCATCGTAATGCCCAGCCACGCCGGTGGCGGTGGCGGCGGCCACAGCCACGACGACAGCGACTTCGCGGGCGTCGGCCACGCCGGCCTGCAATCGCCCGGCCTGTTCGCCGGTCAGGCCGCGATCATCCATCTGGCTGAAGGCACCGACATCCTGGTCAAGCCGCGCGTGGCCATGGTCGCCCCGTTCGGCGAGGCCGGAGCAGGCATCGTCGGCGGCGCACGCGGGGCCCAGTTCACCCAATTCAAGGAAACTCTGGCCGAGGTCCGCCTCTATGCCCGCAACAAGGCCGCCTATGACCGGGCGGGCCTGCGCGAGCTCTCCTTGTCCCGCGCCGATCTGGAGGCCCTGATCCCGGTCGCCAACGGCCAGATGCCGCTGATCGTCACGGTGCGCCGCGCCGCCGACATCCAGCAGGTCCTGCGCCTCGCCCGCGAAGAAGGCGTCAAGGTCATCCTGGACGGGGCCGAAGAAGCGTGGCTGGTCGCCGACCAGATCGCGTCCGCTGGCGTGCCCGTTCTGCTGAACCCCATCTCCAACCTGCCCGGCAATCTGGAGACGCGCGCCGCGCGGATGCAGAATGCCGCCGCCCTGAATGCGGCCGGGGTGGTCATCGCCATCAAGGGCAATGAAGGCTCGATCCACCGGGCGCGCGAGGCCCGCTACAACGCCGGCAACGCCGTCTCCCACGGCCTGCCCTATGAGGCGGCGATCGCGGCCCTGACCGTCAATCCGGCTCGCATCTTCGGCATGACCGGCCAGTTCGGAGAGCTCCGCGCCGGGGCCGCCGCCGATGTCGTCGTCTGGTCCGGCGACCCGCTGGAACCGCTCAGCCTGGCCGAGACCATCTTCGTCAACGGCCAGGAACAGGCCCCGACCAGCCGCCAATTCCTGCTGCGCGACCGCTACCGCGACGGCGGCGAAGGGGCCATGCCCCCGGCCTATACGCGCTGATCTAAACCAGTGAGGCGGCGTTCCGCCGCCTCACTGGGCCAGCATGCCCCCGTCGATCTTGAACTCCGAGCCGGTCACGAACTTGCTCTCGTCCGACGCCAGATACAGCACGCAATAGGCGACATCGTCCGGCTCGCCGATCCGCTTCAGCGGAATGCCCCGCGCCAGCCGCTCGTGCGCCTTGCCCTCGTCGCCACCGGCCATGGCGATGAAGGGATCCAGGATTGGGGTCTTGATGAAGACCGGGTGCACCGAGTTGCAGCGAACATTCCAGTCGGCCTTGGCGGCTTCCAAGGCGATGGTCTTGGAATACATCCACACCGCCGCCTTGGTGGCGTTATAGGCCCCCATGCCCGGTGCCGCCGCCAGCCCGGCCACGGACGAGATGTTGACGATCGAGGCCGCGCCCGACGCCCTCAAATGCGGCATGGCGTGTTTGCAGCCCAGCATGATGGACTCGATGTTCACCGACTGGACCTTGCGCCAGTTCTCCAGCGTGTCCTGCTCGGACCAGACGAAGGCCCCGCCGATCCCGGCATTGTTGATCAGGATCGACAGCCCGCCCATGTCGGCGACCGCGCGCTCGATGACCGAGACCCAGTCCGCCTCATCGGTCACATCCTGGGCATAGGCGAAGGCCGAACCTGGCACCTCGCCATTGATCGCGTCAGCCAGCAGCTGGACCCCGTCCAGATTGACGTCGGTCAGGGCGACCTTGGCCCCCTCGCGCGCCAGCATCCAGGCCATGGCCGCGCCCAGACCCCCGGCGGCCCCGGTGATCAGGGCGGCCTTGCCCTCGACCCGGCCTTTACGTTGAACATCCATCTATTTGCCTCCCAGGGCGGCGGCGGCTTCGTCGATGAAGCCGGCCATGTCGATGTCGCGATGGGTCACGCCGCCTGCGTCATGCGTGGTCAGAAGCACCTGCACCCGGTTGTAGACATTGGACCATTCGGGATGATGATCGACCTTGTCAGCCAGAAGCGCGACGCGGGTCATGAAGCCGAAGGCCGCGTTGAAATCGGCGAAGGTCAGCGACCGCGCGATGGCCTCGCGCTCACCCTCGTCCACGCGCCAAAGGGGCAGGCCTTTCAAGGCTTCCGCAGGGTCAATCCGGTTGGTCATGGGCGCTCCTGTTTGGATCAGCCGTATCGCGCCGGACCCGTCGCCACAAGCGGACTTGATACGCGACCACACGGACCGGTGACGCCGCCCTCGCCAGCGGCTACACCGCCTGAATGACCGACGATACCGCCACTGCCCGCAAGACCTCCTCCTTCGGCTTTCGCGACGTGGACGCGACCGAGAAGGTGCAGATGGTGCGCGGCGTCTTCGACAGCGTCGCCTCCAACTACGACCTGATGAACGACCTGATGAGCGGCGGCGTCCACCGTCTGTGGAAGGATGCGGCGGCGGCGAAGCTGAACCCCCGCCCCGGCGAGGTCATCCTGGACGTCGCGGGCGGCACCGGCGACATGGCCCGCCGCTATTCCAAGATGGCCCGCGCGGCCCAGCAGCGGCGCGGTGGCGAGGACGCCCGCGTCATCGTGCTGGACTACAATGCCGAAATGATCATGGCGGGTGTGCAGAAGGGCGGCGAGCCCGAGATGTCCTGGTCGGTCGGCGATGCCATGGCCCTGCCCCTGCCCGATGCCTCGGTCGACGCCTATTCGATCAGTTTCGGCATCCGTAACGTCGCAGACATCGATCAGGCCCTGCGCGAGGCGCGGCGGGTGCTGAAGCCCGGCGGGCGGTTCCTGTGCCTGGAGTTTTCGCGCCCCACCGCCTCGGCGGTCCGCAAGGCCTATGACGCCTGGTCCTTCAATGCCATTCCGCGCATCGGTGGCTGGATCGCCAAGGATCGCGACAGCTATCAGTATCTGGTCGAAAGCATCCGCCGCTTCCCTGATCAGCCGACCTTCAAGACCATGATCGAGACGGCGGGCTTCAGCCGGGTCACCGTCACCAACCTGTCGGGCGGGGTCGCCGCCATTCATCACGGGTGGGCGATCTGACCCGCCGCATCGACGCCGCCACCCCGCCGCCCGCCCCGACCACTCAGCCGGTGCGTCATCCGGTCGAGTCGTCCTTTCGGCTGCTGGGCTGGCTGGCGGTTCTGATCCGCCATGACGCCCTGGTGCCGCGCGAGATCACGCCGCTGCTTCCGCCCTGGGTGCGGTGGATCGCCCATCTCCTGCACATCTTCGCCGGGCGCGAGGGCCGCGATGGACGCCCCGGCCAGCGCCTGGGCCGGACCTTCGAACACCTGGGGCCCGTCGCCATCAAACTGGGACAGGTGCTGGCCACGCGGGCCGACATCTTCGGCGTGGAGTTCGCGCGCGACCTGGGTCGGCTGAAGGACAATCTGCCGCCCTTTCCGCTGGATCAGGCCCGCCGCGAGGTCGAGCGCTCGCTGGGTCGGCCGGTCGAGAGCCTGTTCACCGACTTCGGCCCCGCCGTCGCCGCCGCCTCCCTGGCCCAGGCCCACCCCGCCTGGCTGGCCGACGGGCGCAAGGTCGCGGTCAAGATCCTGCGTCCCGGCGTGGAGCGCAAGGTCGCCCAGGGTCTGGACGCCATGCGCCTGGCGGCCCGTCTGGCCCACCGGTTCGTGCCGCTGTCGCGCCGCCTGCAGCCCGAAGCCTTCGTCGAGATCATCGCCCGTGCGCTCCAGCTGGAGCTGGACATGCGGCTGGAGGCGGCCGCCGCGTCCGAGATCAAGGAGGTCCTGGCCAAGGATCGCGGCACCGAACTGGGTGGCCACATGGATGCGCCCGCCGTGGTCTGGGACGGCGTCGGCAAGCGCGTCCTGACCATGGAATGGGCACCCGGCAAGGCCATGACCGACCCGACTGCCGTCGAGCAACCAGGTCTGGACATCAATGCCCTGGCGGACAATGTCGTGCGCTCCTTCCTGATCCAGGCGCTGGACCACGGGGCGTTCCACGCCGACCTGCACGAGGGCAATCTGTTCTGCCACGCGCCGGCCGAGCTGACCGCCATCGACTTCGGCATCGTGGGACGACTGGGCCCGGCCGAGCGCCGCTACCTGGCCGAAATCCTGTGGGGCTTCATCTCCAGAGACTACGACCGCATCAGCCGCGTCCATTTCGAGGCCGGCTATGTTCCCCCTGAACACTCCGTCGAGGCCTTTGCCCAGGCCCTGCGTGCCGTCGGCGAGCCCGTCATCGGCAAGGCCGCGTCGCAGGTGTCCATGGGCCGCCTGCTGGGCCAGTTGTTCGAGATCACCGACCTGTTCGACATGCGCCTGCGCCCCGAACTGATCCTGCTGCAAAAGACGATGGTGTCGGTCGAGGGCGTGGCCCGGCGCTTGAACCCCGACCACGACCTGTGGGCCGCGGCACAGCCGGTGGTCGAACGCTGGATCCGCCGCGAGCTGGGCCCGCAGGCCCAGGTGCGGGACGCCGTAAACGAAATCCGCGACACCCTGAAGGCGGCGTCACGCCTGGTGCAGAGTCCGCCCGCGCCCCAAACGATCGTCGTGCGGGAGGCCTACACCCCCGCTTGGCTGATCGTCGGCGTAACCCTGGCTCTGGCGATTTCGGCTGCCGCCCTTGTTCTGTCGCTTTGGCCCGACATCCTTTGAGCCAGATTGAACCTGATCGGGTCGGACGCCGTTCATCCTGAGCAGGATATGGTTCCGGCATAGTTCTGGAGTTCCAATGCCCATGAAGCGTTTTCTGACCATCGCCGCCCCGGCCGCCCTCGCCGTAGCCCTGACCCTGCCGTCTGTCGCTGCGGCCCAGGTCGCCGCCGGTACCATGCCCAACACCTTCGACCGCCCCGCAACCGCTGCGCCCCCGTCGCGCCCCGCCCCTCAACCGGCGCAGGCCGCTGCTCCGGCCGCTGCCCCGGTGATGTCGCCGACACCGGCCAATGCGGCGTCCGAAGAGACGCTGCGCACCATTATCGCCAGCCTCCAGGCCGGGACACCGGACTACAGCCTGCTGACTGACGATCTGGCCAGCCAGATGCGCACTCAGGCAGAGACGATCGTGCCGATCATGCAGGGTTTTGGAGCTATCCAGGCGCTGGATTTCGTCGGCAGCCGCAGTGGCGCGGACCTTTTCGTGGTCAACTTCGCCCAGGCCGAAACCGAATGGATCGTCGGTATTAACGAGAGCGGCAAGGTTGCCGCCCTGCTGTTCCGGCCAGCCGAGGGCTCGGCCACGCCTTCGACGACGCCTCCGTCTGCCCAGTAAGGCGAGACTTCACCGGCTTCGGACTGGCGCTCAGTCGTCCGCGCCCGGACGACCACGCCCGCTTTTGATCGTCGATCGCTTGGCCTTGCCGTCCAGCCTTCGCTCCTTTGAAGCGCGCGTCGGGCGCGTCGGCACGCGATAGGTCGGGGCGACCGACGCCTGATCCACCATCGCCTGCAAGCGGGCGATGGCGTCGGCCCGGTTGCGCTCCTGAGTCCGGAACCGCACGGCGCTGATCAGGATGACCCCGTCCAGCGTCAGACGACTGCCTGCCAGCTTCATCAGCCGCGCGCGCACCGGCTCGGTCAGAGACGGGGAATTCCGGGCGTCGAACCGCATCTGCACGGCAGTCGAGACCTTGTTGACGTTTTGCCCGCCGGGGCCGCCCGAGCGGAAGAAGCGGAACTCCAGCTCGCTCTCCGGAATGGTCGTCATCGCGCCACGCGTCTGGCCATGACCACCGCGCGATCCAGGGCCTGAAGAAAGGCCGAGCGATCCTTCGGCCCGAACGGCGGCGGCCCGCTGGTCGCCACGCCCATGGACCGCAGATGCTCGCCGATCTCGCGCCCGGCCAGCGCCGAGCCGATGGAGTCGGACGTGAACGGTTGGCCGTTCGACTTCAACGCCTGTGCCCCCGCCTTCAGGCAGCGATCGGCCAGCGGAATGTCTGAGGTCACAACGATATCGCCGGGCCCCGCCCGCTCCGCGATCCAGTCGTCCGCCACGTCCGGCCCCGCATCGACCAACACCCGCTCGATCCAGCTTTCACGCGGCGTGTTCACAAAGGCATTGGAGACGACGAAGACATGCAGGCCATAGCGGGCCGCCACCCGATACACCTCGTCCTTCACCGGACAGGCGTCGGCGTCGATGAAGATGCGCGGCTCGCTCATGCTTCGGGGATCAGGTCCACGGGCAGGATCTGGCTGGACAGCAGCGTCTCTATGCCCTGCCAGCGATCCGGACCCTGCTGCTCCACCCACGCCTGAACCACGTCCCGGCCCAGGCCATAGTTGATGATGTAGCTACGATAGGTGTCGATAAAGCGCAGGCGCTGGGCTGCCTTGTCGGGCTCCGCCAGCGTATATTTCACCAGCCGCGCGATGGTCTCCTCGCGGCCGACCCGCCCGGCCAGATAGTCGTCTGCGATCGTATACTCCGCCCGTGCCAGCTGCCGCGTCAGGGCCATCAGCTCGGCCTTGGCCTCCACCGTCGAGGGATCCAGCCCGGCCAGCGGGAACAGCACGTCGCGCTCGAACGCGGTCGCCTCGTCACCCGGAAACGCCAGGTCGATCCCATAGTTGGCGCTGCCCTCGGCCACGAAGGACATGGGGCTGAACAGGGGATAGACGCTCATCTCCACCCAGCCCTTCTCGCGCACAAAGGTCCGCTCCAGCAGGGCGTTGTAGACGTGGTGTCCGGGGTAACCCTCATGGCACCCTAGATCGATCGCCCGCTCCGTGTAGATCGGGAAATCGGCATTGATCTCGATCCGGCTGGCCGCGTCGCCGAGATAGTAGTTATAGCCCGACCACGGCTTGTCGCCGACGAAGCTTAGGGTGAACCGCTCATTGGCCGGCAAGGCGATATGCTGGACCGTCCGGCGGCGGCATTCGGCGATGGCCGTGTCCATCACGACCTGCAGCCTGTCTTTGGGGATCTGATACTGCGCCTTGAAGGCCGTGACGCGATCCGTCAGCTCACCCTGTCCCGGCACCAGGGCGTCGATCTGCGCCAGTATGGAGTCGAAGCTGGCCAGCGGCCGCAGTTCCGGCCGGATGCCGAACAGGGCCTCGGCCTCATCGGCGAAACCCAGCTTTTCGCCCGACAGCATGCGGATGCGGGCGGCGGCCGCCCGGGTATGGGCGATCAGATAGGCCTTGCGCTGGATCACCTCCGGCTCGGTCGGTCGCGCCGCCTCCAGATCCGCGACCATCCTGTTCGCCAACGCCAGCAGGTCGGGCAGGGCGCGCTTGTCCGCCTTGGCCTCCGCCTGCCATTCCGCCGGTCCATAGTAGGCATCGACATAGCCCGGCTCATGCTCGCCGATCTCGAGGATGAGCCCCACATAGTCCCGCGCCAAGGCGCTCATCGTCACCTGTTCGACCAGGCCGGCGCTCATGGGCCCGCCCTCGCCGCCGATGCGCACGCCGGGGCGCTCCGGCTGTGTCGCGGGTGGCAGGGTCGAGGCGCAGGCTCCCAGCAGGAGGGCAAGGGCAGGGATCAGGCGGCGCATGGCGCTCTCCGGACAGAAACGGCGACGTACGGATTGCACGCTAGGCGTGGCCGCCATGACGCTCAACCCACGGCGAGCCCCACCGTCATGCATTCGGGATTGAGGGCCGCCGCATCCTGCTGTAAGGCCCTTCGTCCGCGCATCGCCGCAAGTGCGCACCCGTAGCTCAGCTGGATAGAGCGTTGCCCTCCGAAGGCAAAGGTCACACGTTCGAATCGTGTCGGGTGCGCCATTCTCTCGATCAGGAAACGACCCGCGTGACCGACGCCCCCGTACCCGTGCCTTCCGACCAGCCGCTGGGCCAGCCTGTGGGCCGCGTCATCGCCATGCCGGCGGACACAAATCCCGAGGGCGACATCTTCGGTGGCTGGCTGCTGGCACACATGGATCTGGCCGGGGCGACCCCGGCATTCGAACTGGCCCAAGGGCGCTGCGCTACAGTGGCCCTGGACGCCATGGTGTTTCACAAGCCGGTGTCGGTGGGCGACGAGGTCTCCATCTATGCCCGTGTGATCAAGACAGGCCGCACCTCGATCCGCGTCCATGTCGAGGCCTGGAAACGCCCGCGCAATCAGGCCCATGCGACCTCGGACCGGGTGACCGAGGGCGTCTTCACCTATGTGGCCATCGATCAGGACCGCAACCCTCGTCCCTTGCCCGGCGTCGTCGCATAACCCAGCGAAACGGTCGGAAATCTTGACCTTTTGCCCCCCACGGCCTACCTGCCGGGCATGGCCATCCGTCGCATCCTCACCATCGACAACGCCGCCGACCTGGCGGTGCTGAAGCAAGTCTCGACCCCCGTCGAGGGACCGATCACCGATGAGGTGCGGACCCTGATGGATGACATGCTGGAGACGATGTACGACGCCCCCGGCATCGGTCTGGCCGCCGTCCAGATCGGTGACACCCGTCGCGTCATCGTCATGGACCTGGGCGACAAGGACGGCGTCGCCTGCGATGACGATCCCGCCGAGATGAGCGACGAGGACCGCGCCGAATGGGAGGCGGAACGCCGCAACCCGCGCTATTTCGTGAATCCCGAGATCCTGTGGACGTCCGAAGAAACCCTGCCCTACGAAGAGGGCTGTCTGTCGATCCCGGACTATTTCGACGCCGTCGAACGTCCTGCCCGCGCCCGCATCCGCTACCTGAACTATCAGGGCGAGACGGTCGAAGAAGAGTGCGAGGGCCTGTATGCCGTCTGCATCCAGCATGAGATGGACCATCTGAACGGCGTGCTGTTCATCGACCACCTGTCCCGACTGAAGCGCGACCGCGCGGTCGCCAAGGTCAAGAAGAACGCAAGGTTGGCTGCCTGATGGCCCGTCTGAAACGCCACCGTGACCGCATCATCGACCCCATGGGCCGCCGTCGCCTGACGCGCAACGAGAAGATCGGCATCGGCAGCCTGGCCACCCTGGTCGGCGTCGCCGCCCTGGGCGTCATCGCCGGCGTGGTGCTGGATCGTCTGCTGGATTTCGACGACGCCCTGGATGCGGGTGGCGAATGGGACGAAGGCGGCGGCGTTTCCACCCGCTGGGAATAGTCAGGTTGCCCGTCGACAACCTGTTCAAGAGCGTGAGCTGATGCGCCTCGCCTTCATGGGTACGCCCGAATTCGCTGTCCCCTCCCTCGCCGAGCTGATCGCCGCCGGGCACGAGATCGTGGCCGTCTATTCCCAGCCGCCCCGGCCCAAGGGACGCGGGCAACAGCTGACGCCCTCGCCGGTTCAGGCCTTTGCCGAGGCCATGGGCCTGCCGGTCTTCACGCCCGCCTCCATGAAATCACCTGACGCCATCGCCACCTTCCAGAGCCTGGACCTGGATGCCGCCTGCGTCGTGGCCTATGGCCAGATCCTGAAGCCCGAGGTGCTGGAGGCTCCGCGTCTGGGCTGTTTCAACCTGCATGGCTCCCTGCTGCCGCGCTGGCGCGGGGCCGCCCCGATCCAGCGGGCCATCATGGCCGGCGACCGCCAGACCGGCGTCCAGATCATGCGCATGTCTGAGGGTCTGGACGAGGGGGCCATCCTGCTGTCGGAGGTCATGGATATCCGTGCCGACGACACCGCCGCCAGCCTGTCCGAGCGCATGTCGCACATCGGGGCCGGGCTATGGCCCCGGGCGCTGGCGGCCATCGAGCGCGGTGGGGTCACCGGCACGGAGCAGACCGGCGAGCCGACCTATGCCCGCAAGATCACCTCCGCCGAGGCCCGTATCGACTGGACACGCCCGGCCGCCGACGTCGATGCCCACATCCGCGGCCTGTCGCCCTTTCCGGGGGCCTGGTTCGAGGTGTCCGGTGCCGACGGGCCGATCCGTATCAAGGCCCTGATGTCCCAGGTCGCCGACGGAAACGCCGCGCCCGGCACGGTTCTGGACGACGCCCTGACCGTCGCCTGCGGCGAGGGCGCGGTAAGCCTGACCCGCGTCCAGCGCGCGGGCAAGGCGGCTCAGTCGGCGCAGGAGATGCTCAGAGGGCTGGCGCTCCCATCCGGCACCGTCCTGTCCTCAAGCGGCGAGCGCTAGGACACACCCCCCATGCCCCGCTATCGGCTGACCCTCGAATACGACGGCTCGGGCTATAACGGCTTTCAGGCCCAGGCCGATCAGCCGACGGTGCAGGGCGCCGTCGAGACCGCCATCACCGCCTTTTGCGGCGAGGCCGTGCGAATGGCAGCGGCGGGCCGGACCGATACGGGTGTCCATGCCACGGGTCAGGTTATCAGCTTCGACCTCGACAAGGCCTGGCCCGCGTCCACCGTCATGAATGCCCTGAACGCCCATATGGTCGAGGAGGCCGTGTCGGTTCTGGACTGCGTGACGGTGGACGACGACTGGCATGCCCGCTTTTCCGCGACGGGGCGGCGCTATCTGTATCGCATCCTCAACCGGCCCGGCCGCCCGGCGCTGGACCGGGGCCGCGTCTGGCATGTGAAACAGCCCTTGGGAGTCGAGGCCATGCAAGCGGCGGCCCGGGCCCTGGTCGGGCTGCACGACTTCACCACCTTCCGCGATGTGAACTGCCAGTCGAAGTCGCCGGAGAAGACGCTGGACGTCGCCCGCGTCACTCGCGTCGGTGACGAGGTTCACCTGATCTTCGAGGCCCGCAGCTTCCTGCATCGACAGGTGCGGTCGATGACGGGATCATTGGTCCAGGTCGGCCTGGGCCGCTGGACCCCCGACGACCTGAAGGCCGCTCTGGAGGCCCGCGACCGCGCCGCCTGCGGGCCGGTGGCACCGTCGACGGGGCTGTATCTGACCGGCGTCGAATACGCCGGGGACTCCTAGCGCTTCAGGAAGCCGCCGATCATGTCGCCCAGACCGCCGGGCAGGCTGTCCAGAAGGCCGTCGGCCCCGGACGCGTCGCCGCCGGGCGTCAGACGATCCACCGCCTCCGGCAGCAGCCCTGCCAGCGTCTCGCTGGCCTGATCGGTAGAGATGCCCAGCTTTGCTGCCAGATCGGCGATCGGGCCGCTGCCCAGAACCTGCCGGATCTGTTCGGCGGAGACGTTGGCGTTGGGTCCGGTACCGATCCACGAGCCGACGGTGTCGCCCAGCCCGGCCTGGGTGAATTTCTCGACCAGGCCGCCGACCCCGCCCTGACCCTTCAGCAGATCGGCGATGCCGCCTCCGGCATCCTTGCCCAGATTGCCCAGAACACTGTCCAGAATACCCATTGTCCGTCTCCATCTGCGGTGTGACGCCAGCGTGGCACGGCTACGCTACGCCGGGATGACGGACCGCGCACATGAAAAAGCCCGCCGGGTCCCGGCGGGCTTCGTCATTCAGGTCTGGAATGACCCTTAGTTCTTGGCCTGCTCGGCACCCGAGGACACGGCCTGGCCGGCGGCCGAAACGTCACGGCCCACGCCCGACACGGTGTTGCAGGCCGAAACGGCCAGGGCGGCGGCGACGATGGACAGAGCGATGATCTTTTTCATGGGAAATCCCCTTCACTGGTGTTGAACCTGCGCCGTAACGCCAAGCGTGGCCATTCGGTTGCATGGCCAGGGACGCAGGTGATCTGCTAAGCGACGCCTCATGACCCAAGCCGCCAACACCGCCGCCCGCCGCCTTGTCGAAACCCTGGTGATGAATGGTGTCACCCGCGTCTTCTGCGTGCCGGGCGAGAGCTATCTGGCCGTGCTGGATGCCCTGGCGGACGTGCGCGACAAGATCGAAGTCATCGCCTGCCGTCATGAGGCCGGGGCCGCCAACATGGCCGAGGCCTATGGCAAGCTGACCGGCAAGCCCGGCATCTGCATGGTCACGCGCGGACCGGGCGCGACCCATGCCTCCATCGGCGTGCACACGGCCCATCAGGACTCCACGCCGATGATCCTGTTCGTCGGCCAGATCGCCCTGACCGATCGGGGGCGCGGGGCCTTTCAGGAGGTCGATTACCGCGAGGTGTTCGGCGGCCTGGCCAAATGGGCGACCGAGATCGAAAGCCCCGACCGCACCGTCGAGGTGGTCGAGCGCGCCTTCGCCACCGCCCAGCAGGGCCGGATGGGGCCCGTGGTCATCGCCCTGCCCGAAGACATCCTGCATGAGGACGGCGGTCCCGCCCCGATCCGGCCCGTAGCTCCGGCGCGTGCGGCACTGGACCCGGCCTTTGTCGAGGCCGTGCGCGAACGCCTGTCGAGGGCCGAGCGGCCCCTGCTGGTCCTGGGCGGCTCCGGCTGGACGGAAGAGGCCGCCGCCGCCATCGGCGACTGGTCGGAACGGCTGGGCCTGCCGGTCAGCCTGTCGTTCCGGCGCAAGGACATCCTGTCGAACGCCCGCCCCAACTATGCGGGCGATCTGGGCCTGGGCTGCAATCCCGAACTGATGAAGCGCGCCAAGGACGCGGACCTTCTGATCGCCATCGGCGCGCGGCTGGGCGAAAATCCCACCCAGGGCTACACCCTGTTCGACCGGGCCCGCACGGCAGAGACGCTGGTTCACATCCATCCCGGGGCCGAGGAACTGGGCCGCGTCTGGACACCGTTGCTCAGCGCGACGGCCGACAATTCCCTGGCCGCCCACGCCCTGTCCACCATCGACCCGGGCCGCACCTGGCATGACCAGGCCAGGGCGGCCCACGATCACTATCAGGCCTTCTCGAGCCCCGTGTCGGTCACAGGCGCGGTGAACATGAGCGAATGCATGGCGCATCTGGGTCAGGCCCTGCCGCCGACCGCCATCGTCACCAACGGGGCCGGGAACTTCGCCGCCTGGCTGCATCGCTTCTATCGCCACCGCGCCTGCCGGACCCAGCTGGCGCCGACGTCGGGAGCCATGGGCTATGGCTATCCGGCGGCCCTGGCGGCCAAGAGCCTGCATCCCGACCGCGAGGTCATCTGCGTGGCGGGCGACGGCGACTATCTGATGACCGGTCAGGAGCTGGCCACCGCCGTCCAGTACGGCATCAACGCCGTCGTGATCGTCGTCGACAACGGCACCTATGGCACCATCCGCATGCATCAGGAGGGGCACTATCCCGGAGCCGACCGCGTCATCGCCACCGACCTGAAGAACCCCGACTTCGTCAAATATGCCGAGGCCTTCGGGGCCTTCGGCATCCGCTGCGAGCGCACCGAGGACTTCCCCGCCGCCCTGGACGCCGCTCGCAAGGCCGGCCGCCCCGCATTGCTTCACCTCATCACCTCGGCCGAGGACATCGCCCCCAACCGCACGATCACGGGCCTGCGGGCGAAGTAGCGGCAAACGGGCGATGACGGCGGCGATCTGCCCGCCTATGTTCGCCGCATGATCGACGCTGCGCCCGAAACTACAGACCGCCCCCTCACCCAGGACGGCCCGCCGCTGCGGCTGTGGATGATCGACGCCTCGGCCTATATCTTTCGCGCCTATCACGCCCTGCCGCCCCTGACGCGCAAGTCGGACGGCCTGCCCGTCGGGGCGGTCCAGGGCTATTGCAACATGCTGTGGAAGCTGTTGCAGGACATGAAGGGATCGGACGGCCCGACCCATCTGGTGGCCATCTTCGACCATTCGGAAAAGACCTTCCGCAACGACCTGTATGATCAGTACAAGGCCAATCGCAGCGCCCCGCCCGAAGACCTGATCCCCCAGTTCCCGCTGGTGCGCGAGGCGACTGCGGCGTTCGGCGTCGCCTGTCTGGAGCTGCCCGGCTATGAGGCCGACGACCTGATCGCCACCTATGCCTGCAAGGCGCGCGACGCGGGCGGCGAGGCGGTGATCGTGTCTTCCGACAAGGATCTGATGCAGCTGATCGGCGGCGGGGTGGTCATGTGGGATCCGATGAAGGATCGCCGCCTGGCCGAGGAGGCGGTCATGGAGAAGTTCGGCGTCCTGCCCGAGAAGATGGTCGACCTCCAGGCCCTGATCGGCGACAGCGTCGACAACGTCCCCGGTGCCCCCGGCATCGGCCCCAAGACGGCGGCCCAGCTGCTGGACGAATACGGCGACCTGGACACGCTTCTGGCACGCGCCGGCGAGATCAAACAGCCCAAGCGGCGCGAGACCCTGATCAACTTCAAGGACCAGATCCTGCTCAGCCGCGAGCTGGTACGCCTGACCTGCGATGCGCCCGCGCCCGAGCCCATCGACGACTTCGTCGTGCGCCACCCCGACCCCCAGGTGCTGGGCGATTTCCTGGACCAGATGGAGTTCCGCAGCCTTCGCAACCGTGTCGGCGACGGCGTGGCCCCGGCCAAGGACGGCACCGCCTTCGTGGTCCGGCCCAGGCCCCTGACCGCCCCGGTCATGACGCCCCGCTATGCGCCGAAGGAAGCCACGGCCCCCGTCGCCGACCAGACCTTCGACCTGGACGCCTATGTCTGCATCCAGACGCTTGAGGCTCTGGACACCTTCATCGCCCGGGCCACAGAGGCGGGCCTCGTCGGCTTCGACACCGAGACCTCGGCCCTGTCCGCGACCCATGCAGGGCTGTGCGGCATCTCCCTGGCCATCGGGCCCAATGACGCCTGCTATATCCCCCTGACGCACGAGGCCGAGCCTGTGGCCGGCACCGGCGGCCTCGATTTCGGCGGCACCGACAACGACGCCGCCTGCTCCCCCGTCCCGACCCAGATCGACAAGCCCACGGCCCTGGCCCGGCTCAAGGTCCTGCTGGAGGACCCCGGCGTGCTGAAGGTCGTCCAGAACGGCAAATACGACCTGGCCGTCATGGCCCAGCGCGGCATCCGCGTGGCCCCCATCGATGACACCATGCTGATCTCCTATGTGCTGGAGGGCGGTCTGCACGGCCACGGCATGGACGAGCTGGCGCGGCTGCACCTGGGCCACGACCCCATTCCGTTCAAACAGGTGGCGGGCACGGGCAAGAGCCAGAAGTCCTTCCGCCATGTCGATCTGGTCCCCGCCACCCGCTATGCGGCCGAGGATGCGGACGTCACCCTGCGGCTGTGGCACATCCTCAAGCCCCGCCTGGCCGAGGAAGGTCTGGTCACCGTCTATGAGACGCTGGAGCGCGGCATGCCTGCCGTCCTGGCCGACATGGAGCGGGCCGGCATCCGCGTCGACCCCGACCGCCTGAAACGGCTGTCCAGCGAGTTCGGCCTGCGCATGGCCGAGCTGGAGACCCAGGCCCATCAGATCGCCGGCCGCCCCTTCAACATCGGCAGCCCCAAACAGATCGGCGACATCCTGTTCGGAGAGCTGAACCTGTCCGGCGGCAAGAAGACCGCATCCGGCCAGTGGGAGACCGGCGCCGCCACCCTCGAAACCCTGGCCCTCACCCACGACCTGCCCCGCGTCCTGCTGGACTGGCGTCAGCTGTCCAAGCTGAAAGGCACCTATACCGACGCCCTGATCGAGGCGGCGGACAAGACCACCGACCGCGTCCACACCAGCTACCAACTGGCCGCCGCCACCACCGGCCGCCTGGCCTCCAGCGACCCCAACCTTCAGAACATCCCCATCCGTACCGAGACCGGCCGCCAGATCCGCCAGGCTTTCATCGCCTCCCCCGGCCACGTCCTGATTTCCGCCGACTACAGCCAGATCGAGCTGCGCCTCCTCGCCCACATCGGCGACATCCCGGAGCTGAAGCGCGCCTTCGCCGCCGGCATCGACATCCATACCGCCACGGCCTCGGAGATGTTCGGCGTCCCCGTCGACCAGATGGACCCCGAGACCCGCAGGCGCGCCAAGGCCATCAACTTCGGCATCGTCTATGGCATCTCCGCCTTCGGCCTGGCCAATCAGCTGAACATCGACCAGGGCGAGGCTGGGGCCTACATCAAGACCTATTTCGAACGCTTCCCCGGCATCCGCACCTATATGGATGCGACCAAGGCCCTGGTGCGCGAAACCGGTACGGTCTCCACGATCTTCGGCCGCCGCATCCATATCCCGGCCATCCAGTCCAAATCCGCCGCCGAGCGCCAGTTCGGCGAACGCGCCGCCATCAACGCCCCCATCCAGGGTGCCGCCGCCGACATCATCCGCCGCGCCATGATGCGCATGCCTGGGGCCCTGGCCGACGCAGGCCTCGGCACCCGCATGCTGCTCCAGGTCCACGACGAACTGGTCTTCGAAGCCCCCGAAGCCGAGGCCGACCGCGCCATCGCCGTGATCAAGCGAACGATGGAAAAGGCGGCGGAACCGGCCGTGGCGCTATCGGTGCCGCTGGTGGTCGAGGCGCGAGCGGCGGCGAACTGGGACGAGGCGCATTAGGGGGAGCTAGAAGCAGCCAAACAGCACGGCTTGGGGCAAAGGTGGAATAATCTAAGCTAAAGGCGAAGCGCAGGACTCCCGTCACGTAGCCTCGCGGGCCGAGCGGCGGATGCCCACGCGCTGCAGTTCGATACCGGCGGCCTGTTGCAGAATCAGGCCGGGCGACAGGCGCTCGATCTCTGACAACAGGGTGCGGATGCCGGCGCGGCCGTCGGCGCTGGTCAGGTCCAGGCCCTGTAGCGAAGCCAGCAGGTCGGGGGCGGGGTTGGGGGTGACGGTCATGAAAGCTCTCTAGGCGGGGCTCTGGGCAGGGCTCTGGGCGGGGGGGCGGCGAGGCCCTCACACAAGACCCGCCGCGCGTCTCTGGCAAGACAATTGTTCCTGCTTTGTTCCGTTTCTCCACAACCGGCATCGGCACCCCCGCCAATCCCTGAAGGGTGGATTCCCGACCCTGATCCTGTCGCCCTTTGCGACCCCTCAGCTGGCCCTTCTGGCCCCGTCACCGCCCGGACAGCCGCCCGACACCCCCACGCCGCGCCCTTTTTCCCGCCCCATGGGCTCGCCGGGTTATAATGCGCACCGGGCCCTCCACGAGCCCGCCCTGCCTGACCGGTCTTTGACAGCGCTAGCCCCGATGCCGCCCGACCGCCCTAGGTCCGGCCCGATTGTCCGCACGCCGACACCGGCCCCCGCTTTGCGTCGGGGGCCGGTCCGGTTTTTTTACCGCTTGTAGTGGAAAGGCGACCCTGTCGGCGGGTCGCCGGGCCCTCAGGGCACCTCGGTGATCAGCAGGCTGGCCGAGGCCGTGTCACTGCCGAAGGTGCCGACCCAGATGTCATAGACGCCCGACGACGGCTTGTTCAGCCGCACCTGGGCATTGGTGCCGCCGCCGCTGTCGTCGTCGCAATACCACTCTCCGCCCGGCCCGTTGACCAGCAGGGTGGTGTCCGATCCGGACTCTGTGCGGATCACCAGCGGCAGGCTGCCGGCTGAATAGGTGATCTGATAGTCCGGGGCCGCCGCTACCATGCCGCTGCAATCCCGGGCCGCGGTCGAGGCCTCGATACTGCCGCCGGCCGTCAGGCTGACCCGGTGCGGGTCGGGCGTGAAGCCGGAGTTCAGCCGCACCTCGCCATAGGTGGCGGTCAGGCCCGAGTTGATCGTGCCGCCCCCGCCGCTGTTGCCGCCGCCGTAGTCGCTGGCGTCGTTCAGCTCGGTCACATACAGCGTCGCCGCCGCCGTCCCGCCGCCGAAGGTGCCGATCCAGACGTCGTAGTTGCCGCTGCGCGGACTGTTGAACCGCACCTCGGCCCCCAGGTCGGTAAAGCCGTCGTCGTCGCAGTACCACTGGCCGTCCGGCGCATTAACGACCAGTGTCGTGTCGCTGTCCGACGCCGTGCGGAAGATCAGCGGCAGGCTGCCGGGTGAATAGGTCACCTGCACGTCCGGCGCATCGCTAATGCGGCCCGAGCAGGGAGAGCCCAGCTTGGCCGCGTCGATCGTCCCGCCCGCCGTCACCGAGACGGTGTGAGGGTCGGGCGAAAAGCCGGAACTCAGCCGCACCTCGCCATAGTTTGGGCTCAGCGAATAGTCCTGCGCCGCCACCGCCGACGCGCCCATGATCGCCGCCACCGCGACGGTCGCCCCCAATAGCCGCTTCATCGTCTCTCTCCCTTCCGACAAGCGCAGCTATTCAAAACGCCACGGCCAAGTCAATCGGCGGTATGCGAAACGATGAAGCCGGCCCATTTCGCCAGACGGCTCCGGCGATGTATGGGGCGTCATGGTCACGCCCGCCGCCTCATCTTCCCGATCCATCGACGTCCTGATCGTCGGGGCCGGCGCCGCCGGGATGATGTGCGCGGTCGAGGCGGCCCGGCGCGGCCGCTCCGTCCTGATCGTCGATCACGCCCGCAATCCCGGCGAGAAGATCCGCATCTCGGGCGGCGGTCGCTGCAACTTCACCAATTTGGGCACCACAGCAGCCAACTTCCTGGGCGAGAACCCCCGTTTCGCCACCAGCGCCCTGAAGCGGTTCACCCAGCACGACTTCATCAAGCGGGTCGATCGCGCCGGCATCGCCTGGCACGAGAAGACCTTGGGCCAGCTGTTCTGCGACGACAGCGCCAAACAGATTGTCCGCATGCTGACGGACGACATGCGCAATGCGGGGGCCGTGTTGAAGATGGGCACGGGCGTGGATCGGGTGGCACGTTACGGCGATGGCTTTGAGGCGGCCCTGTCGGACGGCGCGGTCGTGCGCTGCGCTTCCCTGGTGCTGGCCACCGGCGGCAAGTCGATCCCCAAGATGGGGGCGACAGGCTGGGCCTATGATACCGCCCGTCAATTCGGCCTGAGGGTCACCGAAACCCGCCCCGCCTTGGTGCCTCTGACCTTCGAGCCGGGCCTGCTGGAGAAGCTGGCCTCGCTGTCCGGCCTGTCGGTCGAGGCGGAGATAACACACCGGGCCTCAAGCAGCGCGGAGCGCGGTAGGCCCAATGGGCAAACGGTCTTCAAAGAAGGCCTCCTGTTCACCCATCGCGGGCTGTCCGGCCCGTCGATCCTGCAGATCAGCTCCTACTGGCGCGAGGGCGAAGCGATCACCGCCGCCCTAGCCCCCGGCGCGGACGTCTATGCCCGGCTGAAGGCGGCCAAGGAAGAGAACGGCAAGCAGATGCTGCACACGGCGCTGGGCCACATCGTGCCGCGCCGCCTGGCCGAAAGCATCGCCGAGCGCGAAGGCGTAAAGGGCAAGCTGGCCGAGATCGGCGACAAGACCCTGCGCCGGCTGGATGAGGCGGTGAACGCCTGGACCGTCAAGCCCGTCGGCTCCGAAGGCTACCGCACAGCCGAGGTCACCCTGGGCGGCGTCGCGACGGACCAGCTGGACCAGCAGACGATGGCCGCGACCCCGGTCCCCGGCCTGTTCGTCATAGGCGAGGCGGTGGACATCACCGGCTGGCTGGGCGGCTATAACTTTCAGTGGGCCTGGTCGTCAGGATGGGCGGCGGGGCAGTCTTGTTAGGGCGCTAACGCTCGCGACGCGGTCGCTCGCTGCTTGAGCGCACAGGTCGCTGAATGGTGAGGTTTGGTGTATGTGCCCCCGCCATGACGACCCGTCCGCCCTTCACCGCCACCGTCCTGACCATGTTCCCCGAGGCCTTTCCGGGGCCGTTGGGTGTGAGCCTGATCGGCACCGCCTGGCGCGAGAAGGGGCTGTGGGCCTTGCAGACGCTGGACATTCGGGACTTTTCCGAGGATAAGCGCGGCTTCCTGGACGACACCCCTGCGGGTGGCGGCCCCGGAGCCGTCTTGAAAGCGGACGTGGTGGCCCGGGCGCTCGACAGCATTCCGGGGTCTTCGCGGCCGCTTTTGTACATGAGTGCCCGGGGTCGGCCCCTGACCCAGGCACGTGTGAAGGAATGGGCCAAGGCGGACGGGATCACCGTCCTGTGCGGCCGGTTCGAGGGGGTGGATCAGCGCGTGCTGGACGCGCGCGGGTTCGAGGAGGTCGCCGTCGGCGACGCGGTCCTGGCCGGTGGCGAGGCGGCGGCGATGGTGGTGATCGAGGCGTGCGTACGATTGATCCCCGGAGTGCTCGGCGCGGCAGACAGCCTGTCGTCAGAGAGTTTCGAGGACGGTCTTCTGGAACATCCGCAGTACACGCGACCGCGGACGTTCGAGGGACAAACGATCCCCGATGTTCTGCTGTCGGGCGACCACAAGAAGGTTGCCCGATGGCGTCAGCAACAACGGGAAGAGACCACGAAGGCGCGTCGGCCGGACCTCTGGGCGGCGCATCTGGACAAGACCCAAGCGGGGCATGACCTCGCCAAATCACAGGTAAAGAGCGACAAAGCTCGAGGAGAATAGAATGAACATCTTGCAGACCATCGCGGCGGAAGAAAAAGCCCGCCTGACCGAAAAACGCGCCATTCCCGACTTCCAGCCCGGCGACACGCTGCGCGTCATGGTCAAGATCAAGGAAGGCGAGCGCGAACGCATCCAGGCCTTCGAGGGCGTCTGCATTGCCCGCGCCGGTGGCGGGATCAACGAGAATTTCACCGTGCGCAAGATCAGCTTCGGCGAGGGCGTCGAGCGCGTCTTCCCGCTGATGTCGCCGAACATCGACGCGATCGAGGTCAAGCGTCGCGGCGTCGTGCGTCGCGCCAAGCTGTATTACCTGCGTGACCGCCGCGGCAAGTCGGCCCGGATCGCCGAAAAGCAGACCGTGCGTCCCGCCAAGGGCGTGGCCGTTCCGGAAACCGGCACCGCCGACAAGGCCGCCGACACCGAAGCCTAAGCCGCTTCATCGGTTCGAGATTGAAGAAGGCCCCGGTGGAAACGCCGGGGCCTTTTTTATGCGCGCTTCCGTGTCGAAGGCTTGGGCGGTGTTGCGGCCGCCTCCGGGTCGCGTTCCTGCACCATGCGCTCAGTCGAGGCGCTGAGGCGCTGGAAGACCGCGAGGGCAAGGAAAAGAACAGTTCCCGCCAGCATCAGAAAGACGGGGTAGATCAACTCGGCAGGCTCCTCACGCGCAATCTCGAACGTCATGACCAGGCTTTCCAGCAGGACCGCGATCACAATGGTGGAGCCGAATTTGGTTAGTGACCGCCGCGTCTCGGCGGCATTGCGCCGCTCGTCATCGCTGAGCACCTCTTCCTCAAAGATGTATTTGGCGACGTCGAAGACGGCGATGGCGACGATCAGATAGCCGATCGAGCGGAACAGCTCCACGTCCAGGCCCTCGGTCTGGGTGAAGGCACGCACCAAAGTGATTGGCGCATAGATCATAAGGCCCAGCGCAATGCCCATGAGCAGAAGGCCGCCCAGGGCGAAGACCGCTTTCGTGATCCAGTCAAATCCCCCGCGTATAGCCATCAGCTCGGAAACAGCCCGCTCTCGGCGGTCTGGCGGCTCTCGAGGGTGTGTTTCAGCTCGCTCATCTCAGCATGGCCGGAGCGGATGGCAGCGTGCACGCGGCGGATGGTTTCGCGGGTGGTGGCCGAGATGGAGGTGTCGGCGACGGCCTTGTCGAACCGGGCGCTGATGGCGTCCTCGGCCTGTTCGGGGCCGCCCGCCACGGTCGCCTCATTGCGCATCAGGGCGTGTTTGACGTCGGTCAGGGCGCGCTGGGCCTTGGCGATGATGGAGCCGGAGGTCTGGGGCTCGCCGCCCAGCAGGCGGACATGCTGGGACAGGTCCTCGGCCAGGGCGCGGCGCTCGGCCTCGCGCCGGGCGTACAGTTCGCCGTATTCGGGATTGGTGGTTTCGGCGGCGGCCTCGCCATAACTTTCGGCGCTGTCGATCATCGACTGGATCAGGCCGTTCAGGACCTGGATATCGTGGCGGTTGGCGTCGGTCATGGGAGGTCTCCGCAATGTCAGGTGCCTAGAACGGCCCGAAACGGCGGAGGTTGCGGCGCAACATGACGCCAAATTCGACAAATGGCGGTTACAGTTTCGTGCGCAGAGACCACAGCTCGGGGAAGCAGCGGCGTTGCAGGGTCTCGGTCAGATAGGCCACGCCCTCGGTGCCGCCCGTCCCGCGACGGCGGCCGATGATCCGCTCGACCGTCACCACATGCTTGTGCCGCCAGGTCAGCAGGGCGTCGTCCAGATCGACCAGCTTTTCCGCCAGTTGATACAGGGGCCACCAGCGGGTGGTGTCACGGTAGACCTCCAGCCACGCATCCTCGACGCCCTGCGACGGCTCATAGGGCTGGCTGACGTCGCGGTTCAGGACCTCGGAAGGCACAGGCAGGCCCGCCGCCGCCAGTTGGGCCAAAGCGTCGTCATACAGGCTGGGGGCGTCAATGGCGGCCTGTAGCGCGGCCAGGGCGGCGGGGCGTTCGGTGTGGAACTTGAGGAAGCGCGCGTCCTTCAGGCCCAGCATGGCCTCGAAACGGCGGAACTGATCGCTCTGAAAGCCGGAGGACGAGCCGAGCACGCCGCGGAAGCGCAGATAGTCGGCGGGGGTCATGGTGGCCAGGATGTCCCAGCTCATGGTCATGACGGCCTGGATACGGCTGACGCGCGCCAGGCTCTTGTAGGCGGGAACCAGATCGCCGGCGCGGACCAGGGCTTGCGCCTGGGCGACCTCATGCAGGATCTGCTTGAGCCACAGTTCCTTGGTCTGGTGGATGACGACGAACAGCATTTCGTCGTGCTCGTCCGAAAGGGGGTGCTGGGCCGCCAGCAGGTCGTCGAGCGACAGATAGCCAGCATAGGTGATGTCGGCGCGGGACGTGTCGGCAGGTGCGGTCATGGGCGACCTATCGCCCGTCGCGGCGATGGGCTCAAGCCTCGGGCGAGTTGCGCCCCGGCGTCAGGTCGGAGGTGTCATCGGCGCGGGCGTCCCATCCCTCGCGGTCGGAGCGAAAGGCCAGTCGCATCAGCACCCAGGTCAGGGCGACGGTGCCGGCGATGCCGAGGCTGAGCGCGATCCAGCCGTGGATCGGCAGTGTGCCGCCGCCGATGGCCATCCAGGCCGCACCGACCGCCACGGTCGAGACGACGGCGACGGCCAGGACGATCAGGAGCTGACGAACGGTGCCCACGGCGTCAGACCCGGCCTAGCGCTGGACCCACTGGCCCGAGGCGTTGCGGTACCACTGGCCCGAGCTGATGCGCGGCAAGACGATGGTCTCGAAGGCGCGGGCGGCGGCGACGTCGGGCGCGGTGCCGGCGGCCTGGGCGCTGCGGGCATAGGCGGCGCGGCGGGCTTCATTGGTCGCCTGGACGGCCTGGGTCAGCGAGCCGTCCGAGGACGGGGTGCGGAAACCGAGATAGCCGTCGGCCTGCTCACCCACGGTGCCTTGCGCCTTGGCGGCGTCGATCATGGACTTCTGGGCGGGGGTCTGGGCAAAGGCCGCGCCCGCGGCCACGCCGATGGCCGCAACGGCAGCCGTCACGACGAAGAGTTTGCGGAAAGACATGGCGGTCAACTTTCGCATCAGAACAGGTTGGGGTTTTCGACCAGGAGGTCCTGAAGCTCCTTGTCGAGGCGGACGCGCACGTCCGCGTCAAGTTTCGCATAGATCTGGATAGGGTCCACCTGCAGCCGGATCGTCGGCGTGCAGGCCGCAGTGGTCACGGCGGCGAGGCCCAGAAGGGCGACGGTCAAACGCGTCCGGTTCATGGCTGTGGTCTCCGGTCTCAAACTGTCGCCCCTGACTAACACCTTTCAGGGTGAATGGGTTCTGAACGGCCAAGGTGCCTTCATCAAGGCGTTTCGGCTGCGGGCTCAGTCGGGGCGGCGGCTTCGGGCTCCGGGTCTGGCTCCGTTCTGGGTGCACTCACCTCGCCGTTGCGCGAACGGTTCAGCTCCATCAGATCGCCTGCCAGCTCATTGGCGTTCAGTGTCGTATCCAGCGTCAGGTCGATGGCCGTGCCCGACGGCAGGGGAATGGGCCGGTTCAGGAACTCGCGGCTGATCAGGTCGGGAATGGTGACGCGCAGGTCTTGGTATTGCGGCGGTTCGTGACGGCCCTGGATGTGGAACAGCACGCCGATCCGGCCCTCGTCCAAGCTGTTGAGCTGGGCCGTCAGGACGTCGAAGGCCAAGTTCTCCATCGCCTGGAAGGCCAGGTCCTGAACGGTATTCGGTGGCACCTCGCCGCCTGCACCGCCGGCCTGGACGCCGGTCAGGGCGTCGCGCGAAATGGACAGGCGACCCGGCTGGACCGCCTCCATCGTGCCGGACTGGATGCGGATGCCGTTGGTCGGATCATAGGTATAGGGCAGCCGGCCCGAAACGACGGCATCCATCGTCACCTTGTCGGCAAAGCCGGAGTTGGCCACCACCTCGCCCAGCTGCACCCGGTCCAGGGTGATCACGCCGGAGAAGCCCTTGGAGATGTCCAGCGGCACGGCGAACGGCTCGACCGTCACCTTGCCGCCCGCGATGTTGATCTCTCCGCCGTCGATCATGAAGGCGTCGGCGGCCAGGTCGAAGGTGACGGCGACGTCCGTGATCGGCGCGACCGATTCCAAGGTGTCGATGGTCAGCCGCTGGTCCGGCGCGGTGACCAAGGGGGCCAGGCTGGTGAAGTCGACCGTGCCGCGCAGCCCCTTCACCGGACCACCGGGACTGACGAAGTCCAGGCCGGGGATGGTCAGGCGACCGGAGCTCGAGCCATCGGTGTCCGACGACCAGTCGATCCGGCCCTGAAAGCCGACCGAGCCGGTGGCGGGCGACTGGATGAAATCGGCGACCAGGGGGCTGAGGTCGTCGGGCTGAAGACCCGGCTCGGCAAAGACGATGGACGGCGCATCGATGGTCAGACCACCCGCCCCTGCCCGCCCGTCATGCGCCAGGGTCATGCGACCCAGGGCCGTGCCGCTGCGGGCCAGGTCGAAGGTGCCGGTCCAGTTTTCGTTGGCCAGGCGGGCCGAACCCTGGGCCGTGACCGGATTGAACCGGGCGGGGGTGGTGGCGTCGACAACAAGAGCCGAGGCGACCTGTGCCTCCAGCCCCACGCCGAACGGTCCCCCGGTCGCCACGAAGCTGCCCTTGGCGTCGGTGAAGTTCAGCGCAAGGAAAGGGGCCGCAGCGTCGAGGCCCGCAATGAGACCCTCCGCGCGCCAGCCGCCGTCGGCCACAGTGACGAGCGGGCGGTCGGCGGGACAGATCTGACCGGCGATCGTGGTGACGTCACTCTCGTCTAGTTCCAGCCGCTCGACCGTCAGGGGAATGCAACTCTCGGCCACATAGGTCAGACGGCCATTGGAGGAGGCCAGCTCGCCGCGCGTCTGCAGCGCAATGCCTCTTGCCAGGTCGAAGTCGAGCGCCGCGCGACCGTCCAGGGTGGCAGTAAAGCCACCGGGTGTCAGTCGCCAGGCCGGAATGTCGAAGGTGGCCTCCGGCAGGCCCTCACCGCGCGTTGCGGTCAGGGACAAAGCTCCGCCGCCCGCCTGACCATCGCGGGCGCTGAATATGGGGGTGGCAGCGGGGCGGAGCGTCAGCACGCCACCGTTGCGCGGTGTCAGCGTCGCAGGCCGGTCCAGCGTCACGCGGGTGGTGGCGGAAGACACGGCGACCGTGAACGCCGGGATGTCGACCGCGAAGTCGCCCAGCGCCCGCTTCATAGCCCCCAGCTCGGCAATGTCGTCCGACGCCGGAGGGCCGAACAGGGGCCAGGCCCCGCCCGCGCTGCGCAGCCGCCCGGTGCCCGTGACCCGGAAGCCTTGATCGACGACGGCGTCGAGGCTGACCGCCCCATCCACGCCGCTGAGAGAAAGCTCATCCCATGTCAGGCGGCGGGCCTGAAGCCTAAGAGGGGCCTGGAATTCTACGGCCTCGCCTCGGCCTCCGAGGGTGAAAACGCGCGAGGACAACCGCACCCCCTCGCCGTCCAGCCCCGCTCCCGACGCGCGGGCCGCCGTCATCTGCAGCGGGCCATCGACACGCCAGGCCAATCCGTCGGCATTGCGCGACAGCGATACCGGATTGCGCTCCAGCATCAGACGGGCACCGGTCGCGCTTGCGTCAGAGGCGTCGAGACGGGCCGCGCGGATGTCGGCCCTGGTCTGGCCCTCGATCGTGAAGGTTTCGATCCAGCCCCGCATCTGGCCGTCGAAACTCAGGCGGGCGCTGAGGTCACGCGCATCCGTCACGCCGGAGCGAAGCCGACGCGCCGCCACCACGGCCTGCACGTCCGCCGCCCCGTCACCACGGCGCGTTTTCAGGTCGGGATAGGGCACAGTACCGGTCAAGCTCAGGGACCCGGCCTCGGTCGACACGCCCGATACAGTCGCGGCATCCGCCGAGGCGCTGGCCCGCACATCGACCCGGTCGCCCGTCGTCGTCAATTGAACAGTGGCCTTCAGGCCCTGGGCCTGTATATCGCCGCTGCGCAGGGCCGTTTCGGGCAGGCGGGCGTTCAGCTGCATCAGCTTGCCATTGTCCACCCGCGCATCGGCCAGGACAGTGACGGGGCCATAGTCGGTGTCCAGCCGCAGACGCCCCTGTTCGACGATGACCAGCGGGCTACGACTGTCGGGGCGGGGTGGCTGGCCGGTGAAGCGATCGATCAGGGGATCGAGGGAGTCAAAGGTCAGATTGCCGTCACGAAATCCGGCCCGGACCACCGGGCGGATCAGCCGGATGCGGCTGGGCGTCACACCCAGGCCGGTGCGTGACCAGGGGGCGGCAACGGCGTAATCGACCTCGACCCGCTCGATGATCACGTCGGGGTTTGCCGGATCGCCGATGCGGATGCTGGCGACGATGCCGTCAAGTTCCACCCGCTCGACCTGCATGTCGGCGTCGATCCCCTGACGCTCCAGCCAGCCGATCAGGACCTCGCGCGTCGCCGCCCGGCGATTAAGATACAGCGTCGCCAGCAAGACCAGGACGATGGCGACGAACACGCCGAGGGCCAACCCCAGGCGTCGCCAGCCGCTTTTGCGCACGGTGGCCTTGGGTGGCGTCGGGCTATCGGAGTCCGTGTTCAAACGCGACATCCTTGAGAGTCATTCTCTGAACATACGTGGGGCAAGAGCGGCTCCGGAAACAGCATCAGGCCCGTTGCGAACGAACCACAGTAGAGTGTCAGATCAGCCACCTCTCCAACACTGCGCACCGCGTCCAGGCAAGAGAATCTTTGGCACTCACTGATCTTGAAGAAAACCCCGCGATTACTCGAAAGATGCGCGCCTGCCACACCCGGCGAACGGCGAAACTCACCGATGTTATCGCGGCGGTTAACAGTTTGTAACGTGCTGTCTTCCCATCATGGGACGGACGGGTTATAGGCCCCGTCTCGCAACGGGACAAAGTCACGTCGCGCAGTACCGATTACCAGTGGCTTGGCGCCGACCGGCGTCGTTATGTTTCGGGGACCGATGGCTCAGTTCGACCCACGTCGCCAACCGATGCGCATCGCGCCACACGCCCTCACGGCCGTGGCCGCGCTCTCGGTGGCGCTGTTCGCAGGACGTTCGTACCAACCCGCACAGGCGGAAGTGGTTCCGCCCCCCAGCGCATCCCAGATGGCCGCGATGGAGGCCAATGCCCTGGCCACGGCCAGTGCCCCTGACGGTCTTACCGCGCCCGAGGCCATTCCCGTCCAGATCCGCCGCGGCGAAACCTTCGAGCAGGCCGTGCGCCGCACCGGCATCGCGCCGGAAGAGGCCTCCGCCGTCGCCGCCACCCTGTCCAACGCCGTGGATGTGACCGCCATGCGCGCGGGCCAGAAGTTCGAAACCGCCATTTCACGTCCGCGCGGTGGCCGGGGCGATGCCCGCCTGATCGGCCTGACGATGCGCACCGGGCCGGCGACCCAGGTCACCGTGTCTCGCAGCTTTGACGGCGCTTTGCGTCTCCGGGCGCTGGAAGAGCGCGTTGCCCACGAGACCGTTGTCCTGAGCGGCAAGGTCGAGGGGTCGCTGTCCCGCACCGCCCGGCGCGAAGGCGTGCCCGCCGATATTACCAGGGTCGCCGGTCGCCTGTTCTCGCACAAGTTCGACATGGATCGCGACATCCAGTCCAACGACCAGTTCACCTATGTCTTTGGCCGCACCGTCACCGAGGCGGGCCGCACCATCGGCACCGACGGCCTGCTGTATGCCGAGCTGAAGGGCGTGGCCTTCTATCGCTTCCAGCCTGCGGGCGCGAAGGAAGCGCAGTATTTCGACGCCACGGGCAAGAACACCCGCTCGGCCTTCATGCGCACGCCGCTGGAGCGAGGCTTTCGTGTTTCCTCGTCCTTTGGTTTCCGCCGCCACCCGATCGCCGGCTATCGCAAGATGCACCAGGGCATCGACTTCGCCGCAGGCTCCGGCACACCGGTGGTGGCTCCTGCTGATGGCGTGGTCGTCGAGGCGCGTCGCTGGGGCGGCTATGGCAACTGGCTGCGTATCCGCCATTCGAACGGTCTGGAAAGCGGCTACGGCCACCTGTCACGTTATGCCTCCGGTATCCGTGCCGGTCAGCGCGTGCGTCAGGGTCAGGTCGTCGCCTATGTCGGCTCGACCGGAGCCTCGACCGGTCCACACCTGCACTATGAAATCTGGCGTGGTGGCCAGCGGATCAATCCCGCCGGGGTCCGTACCGAGGAAGGCACCGTCCTGGCCGGGGCCGATCTGAACGCCTTCCGCGCCGAAAAGGCCCGCATCGACCGCATCCGCGCCGCCGGCGGCGAACGCCGTCCGCAGGTTCAGAGCGCGGCGCTTCGGCCGGCGTCCACCCAAGGTTAATTCCGTCCCTCCTTGATCCGCTCATCCCGGCGAAAGCCGGGACCCAGTGCTTTGGATGATCAGTCGATACAATCCAGCATGGGCGGTGGTCCTGAGACGCAGGTGTCAGGCTGGACAGTACTGGATCCCGGCTTTCGCCGGGATGAGCGGAAAATATTCTGTTCGTTCAACTCGCCAGGGCCATCAGCGCGTCGTCGAGAGCCCGCGCCTGTCCCGCCGCCTCACGCGATTGCAGCCGGTCGGCATAGGCCTTGAACGCATCACGCTCGGGCAGGGTCTTGAACTGCAGACCCCAGACAATCTGGCTGCCGACATAGACATCGGCCGCCGAGAAATTGTCGCCCAATATCCATGGGCCCTTGGTCACCGCCGTCTCCAGTGCGTCGACCACCTGATCGAACGAGCCGTAGCCGACCATGCCGGACTTTTCCGTCGGGGCCAGCAGGCCCAACGACTTGGCCGTGACTGCCGCTTCCAGCGGACCCGCTGCAAAGAACATCCAGCGCAGATAGGTCCCGCGCCCGGGATCGTCGAAGGCCGGGGCCAGGCCCGCCTGCGGAAAGGCGTCGGCGAGATAGGCGCAGATGGCGGCGCATTCGGTGACCGTCACCCCGCGATGGGTGATCGCCGGCACCTTGCCCATCGGATTGATGGCCAGATAGTCGTCGCCCTTCATCGTCGTGCCGTAATCCAGAACCACGGTGCGATAGGGCTGGCCCACTTCTTCCAGCATCCAGCGGGCGATGCGGCCGCGCGACATCGGATTGGTGTAGAGGACGATCTCTTGTGGTGACGGGTTCATTTCGGTCTCTCCTGCGTTGTCCTTGAATGCGATCCTGGACGCGACCTTGGCACGACGGTGACATGACACATAGACGCGACATCCTGAGAGCGATCGGCGGCCTGACCCTGGCGGGCCTGGCCGCCCCTGCGGGCTGGGCCCAGTCGGCCTTTGCCTCACAGCGGATAGCGATCAGCTCGCGCGGGCAGGGCCCCGATCTGATCCTGATCCCCGGACTGGCCTCGACGGCCGAGGTCTGGCGCGGGACCGCCCAGCGGCTGGAGGGTCAGCGGCGGCTGCATCTGGTCTCGATCCGCGGGTTCGGCGACCTGCCGGCCCAGGCCAATGCCAGCGGGCCGATCCTGGCGACCGTTGCCGATGAGGTGCGCCGCTATATTGCCGAGCAACGGCTGGAGCGACCTGCCATCATCGGCCACTCCATGGGCGGACAACTGGGTCTGCGTGTCGCCGCCGATGCCGGGGATCGTGTGGACCGGGTCATGACGGTGGACTCCTCGCCGTTCTTCCCGGCCCTGATCAGCCCCCAGGCGACGACCCGCGATGTCGAGCCTCTGGCCCAAGTGGCCTATCAGGCCCTGCAGTTCCTCGGCGACGACGTCCTGCTGGCCCGCAGCCGCGCCATGGGTGTCGAGCTGGGCGGGGCCAGCGACGCCCTGTTCGGCTCCATAGGCTGGCAGGGCGGCGACCGTCGCGTGCTGGCCCAGGCGCTGTATGAGGTCATGACCGTGGACCTGCGCCCACGGCTGGCCGATGTTCGCGTGCCCGTTACCGTGGTCTATGGCTGGAGCCCGGACGACGCCTCACCGCGCAGCCGGGCCGACAGCCTGTTCCGGTCTGCCTATGCGCGCCTGCGCTCGCCCGCCACCTTCGAACGGATCGAGGGGGCCGAGCATATGGTGATGATCGACCAGCCGGACCGTTTCCTGGCTGCCGTGAACCGCTTTCTGGCTTGATGTTCCGGGACTGGAGCGCGGTCAGTCCGCGTCCGGTTGGCAGTCCGGATGGGCGGCGATGAAGGCGGGATGAGCCTGGGCGGCCGCGTCGATCGCCAGCAGCCGGGGATAAGCGTCCAGCGGGACATTGAACCGGTGCGCCGAGTAGATTTGCGGGATCAGGCAGGCGTCGGCCAGTGTAGGGGTGTCGCCAAAGCACCAGCCCTGTCCGTCGCGCTCTACCAGCGCCTCCAGCGCCGTGAAGCCCGGCGCGATCCAGCGCGCGGCCCAGGCATCGACGGCCGCCTGATCGGCCCCGAAATCCTCGCGCAGGCTCTTGCCGACACGCAGATTGTTCAGCGGATGGATGTCGCAGGCGATCAGCGCCGCCATGGCCCGCACCCGCGCACGAGTTAGCGGTTCGGACGGCAACAGCGGCGGCTGGGGATGGGTCTCCTCCAGCCACTCCAGAATGGCCGGGCTCTGGGTCAGGACCGCGCCGTCGATCTGTAGCGCCGGCACCATCCCCTGGGGGTTCAGGGCGACAAAGTCTGCCGCCTTCTGGGCGCCCGTACGCAGGTCGCGACCCTGCGTCTCATAGGCGAGGCCCTTCAGCGCCAGGGCGATACGGACGCGATAGGCGGCACCGGAGCGCCAGTAGCCATGCAGGATCATCGGGGCCTCACAGTGAAGGACAGGGGTGACAGGCCCGCGATCATAGCTTCGACCCGGTCGCCGGGCACCAGCGGGCCGACGCCCTCCGGCGTGCCGGTGAAGATCAGGTCGCCGGCTTGCACGTCCCACAGCGTCCGCGCCTTCTCCAGCACCTCGACCGGGCTCCAGACCATGTCGTCCAGCCGCCCGGACTGGCGCGTCTGGCCATTGACGGTCAGGGCGATCGCCGCCGCCGGATCAGGCAGGGCACCCAGCGTCAGGGCCCCGCAGGGCGCCGACTGGTCGAACCCCTTGGCCGCATCCCAGGGCCGCCCCTTGTCCTTGGCTGCCGCCTGAAGATCGCGCCGGGTCAGATCGCAACCCACCGCCCAGCCGATGATATCGCCGTCCTCTCCGATGGCGCACACCAGTTCGACCTCGTGGTGCAGATTGCCTGTCGCGGTCGGATAGGTGGGGTGGGCCCCGTCGGTGAGCAGGGCATCGGCCGGTTTGGAGAAGAAGAAGGGCTCGGCGCGCTCATGCCCCATCTCCCGGGCATGGGCGGCATAGT
Organism: Brevundimonas sp.; assembly: GCF_041648055.1. Taxonomy (GTDB): domain Bacteria; phylum Pseudomonadota; class Alphaproteobacteria; order Caulobacterales; family Caulobacteraceae; genus Brevundimonas. Next base: position 84,992 of record NZ_JBAZPS010000002.1, on the reverse strand, counting down.
TCTGACCCACGCAAAGAATGCGGCGTACAGGAAAACGCTCGGTGCGCCCCGCGATCGGCAGGCCGGGTGTCTGGGCAGGCGGGAACAACCACTGTGTCATGTTGTTTTCCTAACTCGCCATTCCGGGAATCGCCACCAATCCGGGCGCGGCGTCGTGCTGCAATGCGGGAACCGCGACGGTGGAGTGGCGTTCCCTCGCAAGATTATCTATCTAACCGTCAAGCTTGACGACAGGAGCGCGCATCATGGCCAATAACAAGACAGCACGGGCAACCGTCAAAGACGACCTCAATACCCTGAAGGATGACCTCAAGGTTCTGGGAGCCGAAGAAAAGGCCGCACTGCGCGAGAAGGCGACCGCCGCCGAAGCCAAGGTTCGTGCCAAGGCCTCAGAGACAGAAACCAAGTTGCGGGAACAGAGCGAAGTGCTGCGCAAGCGGGCTCGCGGCTATTACGACACGGCCCGCGTGCGTGGCCGCGAATATTACGATGAAGCGTCCGAGCGCATCGACGAGGCCCAGCGTTATGTCGTCGAGCGGGTCCAAGAGCGTCCCATCCAGTCGACCGCCATCGCGCTCGGCGTCGGCGTCGTTCTGGGCATGCTCCTGTCGGGCCGTCGTCGCTGATGTTGGGCGGGGGGCTTGCCCGCGGGCTGGTTAAGAAGGCTGTCGCTGCCGCAGTCGCGGCCGGGGCGGGCTTCGTGGCGCTGGTCGCCTTGGGCGGGACGATCTTCTATGCCTTGTGCCTGGTCGTGCCGGCGATGGGTGCAGCCGCGATCACCTTCGCCATATTTGGTCTGATCGCTCTGATCGTCGCCCTGGTCTACCTGAAGGGTGATAGCGGCGATGAAGAGGATGACGAGCCCGTCGGCATGGGTCAGCGCGCATTTTCGCTGTTCCGCGAGCGCCCGATTCTGGGAGCCGTCGCGGCCTTGGCGGGCGGCTGGATCTTCCTCAGGAACCCGGCTTTGGCCACGATGGTCGCTGCCGCGTTCACCGAAAAGTCGCACGGACGCCGCCGGTACTAGCCACTGACTAGTGTCGAAGAATGAGGGCCGCAGGAGCAATCCTGCGGCCCTTGTCTTTGGCGTGGGGTCTCGATCTAGGTGGCGGCCATTTCCCTCTCGCCAGGAGCATTGGGATTCGGTGCTGTCGCCAGTTTCCGCGTGTCCTGACGGCGGGCCAGCTTCCACACGTCGCTGGGCTCGAACCGGTCACCCACCCAGGCCACGACGGTCACAGTAATGTGGTGAGCGTCCCATTCGATCTGGTTGAAGCTGGGCGGAGAGCCCCGCTCGCGATGCGACAGCGTCCCGCAGCCGACGGCATAGGAGCAGCGATCACCCAACGCGATCGGGAGAGCAAAAGGCACGTGGACATGGCCGGTCGTGATCAGGTCGACGCCCGCCTCGGCAAAGATCAGCGCCGCCGCATCGCCGCGTTTGACGTCGCCTGTCATGGGCGTGCCGATCATCTCGATCAGGGGATGATGGCAGGCCAGCACGCGAAGAGCGCCGACTGGAGCCTGGCGCAACGCTTCGGCAGCCTTTCGGGTCTGCGCCAGATCGATGACGCCCTTGGACCAGTTGGCGCGTGCTTGCCATCCCCTGGCGGTCACGACGCCGCGCACCATCACACCAGGGCTCAGGAACTGATGATCATGAGCGGGGTGACCCGTCGCCTTTTCAAAGGCCTTCCAGGGATGGAACAGCCGCGCGAACAGTCCCCAATACGGCACGTCGTGATTGCCGACGATAACGAAGCGTGGGTCCGGCATGCGGTCGATCCAGCGGGCCGCAGCCTCGAATTCGTCCGGCAAACCCTGCTGGGTAATGTCGCCCGTGATCAGAACCAGATCGGACGGATTGGCGTGGGCGTAGTCCAGGGCAGCTTCACAGGCCTGTTTGTGTTCGCACCCGAAATGGATGTCCGAAAACTGGAGGATGCGCCCCATCAGGCGGCATCCTCCACAGGGAGTGTGGGAGCCAGGGCCTTGAAGGCTTTCTTGACAAACTTCACCCTGGCCGTGGACTTAAGCAGGATCGGCTCGCCATCGATTACGGCCGGGATGCGCGAGCGGGCGGTGACCTCCACCTTGCGGGTCGCCTTGGTGGTCACGGCAGGATCGTTGCGCCAGTCATTAAGAACCGCGTGGGCGGCCAAGCGAAACGCCTGCGCCGCATCGGTCGGATTCATGGCCGCTGCCTCCAGTCCCGTATTCTCGTCCATGGCTTTGGAGATCATCGGGCTGATCAAGACCAGGGCCTCGGTCCGCTTCATGGCAGAGCCGTCCAGGGAGTAGCGAAGGCGTCCCGAGAACGCACGCTTCAACGCCTTGCGGGCGTGGGTCCAGGCCAGGCTGACCTTACCGGTTCGCATGGCTTCCCGAGCCGGGGCCCACAGGGCGGGGGCCCCCAGGATGGCCGCGCAATAGAAAGCCTGGGTGACGACCCCGTCCGAAACCTCGCCGCCCGCTACGTCCTGGGCTTCGCCCTGTTCCAGCGCCAGTCTGAGGGCGGCCTTCCAGTCGGCGGTGCCGTACAGGGCCTTGGGGAGCATGTTCATGGTTCCGCCCGGCAGCGGGGCGACCAACGGTCCATTAGGGCCCGCACGAGACGCGATCGTTCCGGCCGTGCCGTCCCCCGCCAGGACGAAAAGGGCGTCGGGGCAAGCCTCAATGGCGGTTCTGATCTGCTCATCGAACTGCCCGGGCTCCAGAGACACCACGCTTGCCTGGCAGTCATACTCCGAAAATATAGCCCCCGCTTCCTCGGCCGCCTGGTTGCTCACACTTCCCGACAGCGAGTTGACCAGCATGATCACGGTCTTGAGCGAGACATGGGGGGTCAGAGCCGGCAGCGGCGCTTCAGGGATTTCGGCAGGGCCGACGGGGATTTCAACGTCTGTCATGTCCGCCCGAACGCCCTCGTCTCGCCGATGTTCCGGCCCCTGCTTTACGCTGACTATGTCATCCAGGCGAGCAGACCGCTACCGCCACAACAACCTTGACCATTGGGGGAACCGGGGTGCTAGCTTGGCGTTGTGACGACAGGGGCGAACCCGGGAACAAAGGATTTCACCATGAAAAAGGCAATTCTCGCCATTGCTGCAGCCGGCATGATGGCCAGCGCCTGTGCCAGCGACGGCTACGGCGGCAGCGGCGTCAATGAAGCGACCCGTCAGGGCGCAATCGGTGCCGGTATCGGCGCTGTCGCCGGTGCCATCATCGGCAACAACGTGGGTGGCGGCAATGCCGCAACCGGCGCGCTTATCGGCGGTGCCGTGGGTGGTGTGGCCGGGGCCGTGCGCGGCTCCAGCCAGGACCGCGCCAACCAGCAGCGTTACCGCGACAACAACGGCGGCTACTACTACTGCTACGATGGCCGTCAGAACGAATGCTACTGGGAAAATGGTCAGCGTCGCCGCTAGACCCATCCTGTAGACTGGTTTGAAGAGGGCGGCGGGTCGAAAGACGCGCCGCCCTTTTTGCGATTGGGCACTGGCGCAGTTCGCTGCGGGCTGCGACGGTGGTGAAGTGAGTATGGAGGGTGGGCTTGTGAGAGTATTTCTGGTGGGCGGACTGGTCGCGGTCGGGCTGACGGCGGCAGGATGCAATCTGGCCCCGACGATGAGCCGAAGCGACATCGTGGCGGAGCCGTCGGCGTGCACGACGAAGCGGTTCGAAGTCTATTTTGCCGAGGGTGAAGCCAGGCTGACGGATGTGGCGCGCCAGGCCATCGGCCTGACGGCGACGCAGCTTCAGGGTTGCCGCATCGACAAGGTGCAGGTGATCGGCCTGGCGGATGCCAGCGGCGGGCACAGCGCCAACCAGACGCTATCCGAACGCCGTGCCATCGCCGTCGTCGAAGCCTTCGAAGCGGCGGGTTGGCCCGCCCCGGTGTTCGATGTGGATGGCGTTGGCGATCAGGGGGCCGCCATGCCCGGAGGCGTTAACGAACCCATGCGGCGTCGCACCGAGGTGCTGGTCGAGGCGTCACCACGAACCTGAGGCGTGACGCCGCGCAAGCGGCGGGGTCGGTGGACGCCAGGCTACGCGGACGACTAAGGTCGCCCGGATGCGTTCCGGAGGCCGCGTGAGACCTTTTGCCCGTCTGTTGATCCTGCTGGCCTTGTGCCTGTCGCCCTTGCCCGTTGTGGCGCAGGCGACTGCGCCCCAGGCGACAGCAAGCCGTATCGCCGGGCCGGGCCCCCAGAGAACCGACCGGATCGAGGCGGAACTGGTGCCGATGTCTGCCTGGGCGACCCCTGGTTCCACAGCCGTGGTGGCTGTGAAGCAGACCATCAAGCCGGACTGGCATACCTACTGGCGCAATCCCGGCGATTCCGGCGGGGCGACAACCCTGAGCTGGAACCTGCCTGCAGGTGTCACGGCGGGCGAGATCGTCTGGCCCGTGCCTGAGCGCCAGCGGCTGTCGGGGCTGATGAACTATGGCTATTCCGGCGCGGTCTATCTGCCGGTGCCGATCGAGATACCGGCCAGTGCGCGCCCAGGCACGACCCTGCGTTTGACCACCCAGGCCCTGTTCCTGGTTTGCAGCGCAGAGATGTGCGTGCCGGACGAGCTAACCCTGGTGCTCGACCTGCCCATTCGAGACGGAGCCGCGCCGCTGGATCCGGAACACGGCAAGGCCATCCAGACGGTCCTTGAGAATGCGCCACGCCCGGCCGGAATCGAGGCGCGGATCGTCCTTGAAAACGGTCAACTCACCCTGACGGCATCGGGAGGGCCGCTGGTCGGCCAGAACCCCGGGCCCAGCTACTTCTTTCCCTTCGGCAGCGGGGTGATCAGTCATCCGGCCCCCCAGACCGGGGCCTGGGGCCCTCAAGGCCTGACGCTTCGCCTGACGCCTGGAGGTGCGACGCGCGCCGCTGGGATCACCGAACCCGTTCAGGGCATCCTCGTCACCGCCCAAGGCGCATTCGAAATCACGGCCCAGCCTGGCGGCACCCTGCCCGGCGCGACCGGTTCGGGATCGCTGACGGCGGCACCCGACGCCGCTTCCGAGAGAGCAGCCACCAGCCCCCCGGACACTGGTCTGGCCGTCTTCTTCCAAGCCCTGCTGTTCGCCGTGCTGGGCGGGTTGATCCTGAACCTGATGCCCTGCGTCTTCCCCATTCTGGCGATGAAGGCCGCATCCCTGGCGTCGGCGGCGCACCATCCCGCTCATGCGCGCCGCGACGGCCTGGCCTTTCTGGCCGGCGTCCTGACCACCTTCCTTCTGCTGGCCGGGTTGCTGCTGACGCTGAGGGCGGCGGGTGAGGCGGTAGGCTGGGGCTTCCAGCTGCAATCGCCCCCGGTCACGGCGGCTCTGGCCCTGCTGATGCTGGCGGTCGCGCTGAACCTGTCCGGGGTCTTCCATATCGGCGCAGGCCTGCAGGGCGCGGGGTCCGGGCCTCTTTCGCGCTTGCCCGGCGGCGTGGGGGCTTTTTTCACCGGCGTGCTGGCCGTGATCGTGGCCGCGCCTTGCACCGCCCCCTTCATGGCCTTTGCGCTGGGAGCGGCGCTTGTGATGCCATGGCCGCTGGCGCTCGGCGTGTTCCTGGGTCTGGGCCTGGGCCTGGCCCTGCCCTTCGTGATCGTCAGCGTGACGCCCGGCCTGTTGAGCCGCCTGCCGCGCCCCGGTCCGTGGATGGAGCGTCTGAAGGGCCTGCTGGCCTTTCCCATGTATGGCACGGCCCTTTGGCTGGCCTGGGTGTTCGGAAGACAGACAGGCACCGACGCCTTGGGCCTGTTGTTCGTGGCGGGTTTGCTGCTGGCGGCGGGGGTCTGGCTGATCGGGGGGGGGCAGGCGGAACGAACCGCAGGTCGGCGCGGCCTTCTGCATCTGACCGCGGGTATCGTCAGCCTGATGCTGGCGGGCGGGGCATTGTTTCTGGCCGCGCGCACACCAGTCGCGCCCGACGAGGCATCCGCCACTGACAGCGGCACGACACTGGCCAGCGCGGCGTGGTCCGAAGCGGCGGTTCAGTCTGCAATGGCCGAGGGCCGTCCGGTACTGGTCAACTTCACCGCCGACTGGTGCGTGACCTGCAAGATCAATGAGCGAACCTCGCTGTCGTCCGCCAAGGTTCAGGGAGCGATGGAACAGGCCAATGCCGTCTATCTGGTCGGTGACTGGACCCGGCGCGACGACGTCATCGCCGCAGAATTGCAGCGGCACGGCCGCTCCGGCGTTCCGCTGTATCTGTTGTATTCACCAGGCTCGTCGGAGCCGCGCATCTTGCCCCAACTTCTAACCGAGGGGGTCGTCATCGACGCCCTGGACGATGTCCGCCCCTAGAAGGAGTTCGTCATGAAACATCTTACCGCTATCTCCATTGCAATACCCGTTGCCGCTGCGGCCTTTTTCCTCAGGGCCTGTCAGCCGCCGACCACCGCTCCAGACAATGCGGAAACGCCCGCGCCCGTCGCGACAACCGCCACCACGCCGCCGTCGGCCGGTCAGGCCGCGCCGGCCTTCACCCTGGTCGATGCCGAGGGGACGCCGCGCTCCCTGGCCGACTTCCGCGGCAAGACCGTCGTGCTGGAATGGACCAACGAGGGCTGTCCCTATGTGATCAAACACTATTCAGGGGCCATGCAGGCGCTGCAGCGCGAGGCGGTGGCCGACGGCGTGATCTGGCTGACCATCATTTCATCGGCACCGGGCACCCAGGGGTTCGTCGAGGGTCAGGCCGCGCGGGAATGGCGGACGCGCACCAATGGCGCCTCGACCCATCTGCTGCTGGATCCGACCGGAGAGGTCGGCAAGCTGTTCGACGCCAAGACCACGCCAGACATGCGGGTGATCGATGCCGACGGCATCGTGCGCTTCGTCGGCGGGATCGACGACCGGCCCACCAACAAGGTCGAGGACCTTGACGGCGCCAACAACTACGTCCGCGCCGCCCTGGCCGATATGGAGGCGGGCCGCCCGGTGCAGACGGCGTTCGCCACGCCCTATGGCTGCTCGGTCAAATATCCGGAGACGGTGGAGGGCTGAGGCCCTCCGCACCCGGCCCGATCAAACCTCCGGCTGAGGCGGGGCGGTGATCACTTCGACGTTGTCGTTGAGCAGATAGGCCAGTTCGTCGAGGGCGACGCGGCGCTCGGCGGAGGTGGCGGCGGTCTCGACGGCCGCAACCTTCTTGGGCATGTCCTCGGAGATGCCGCGCAGGATGCATTTCAGGTCGCCGTCGATGCCGCGCTCTTTCAGGATCAGGTGACCCTGCATGTCCATCTCGGCCAGGGCATTGGCCTGGACCTTGAAATCGGCGAAGGCAGCGCCGTTCAGAAAGCCGTCCTGATCAATCAGGCCCGAGGTGCCCCAGCCCTCGACCATCGTCTTCAGCGTGGTCGAGCGGGTCACGATGTCGACGAACAGGGGCTCGCCCGCAACCGAGACCGGAGCCGACGCCAAGGCGGGCGGCTGGGCTGCGGCCAGGGCTACATTCGGATCGCTGAGCAGGAGGGAAACGGCCAGGGCGACACCACAGGACATGGCGAACCTCATCTCTATTCAGGCCGATTCACGATTCGGCGGTTGAACCCCTCTACGCCTCACCCGTAAACGAGGGTTTACCCGACCCCTTTTCAGAGTGCCGCCGATGACCCCCCGCACCCAGGCCCTGGACATGCTTCGCGCCGTCGCTCGCAAGGACGAGGGCACCCGTATCGTGCACCAGTTCGCCACCGATCCTGGCCGGGTGCAGCGCATGGGCATCGAGGCGGCGGGACTGTATCTCGATGTGTCGAAACAGTCGTGGAGCCTGGAGGGCTTCGAGGCGGCACTGGACCTGGCGCGGACCTGCGACATCGAAGGGCGACGCGACGCCCTGTTCGCGGGCGAAGCGGTCAATGTCACGGAAGGGCGGGCGGTGCTGCACCCCGCACTTCGTGCCGCCGACGATGCCGACTTTCATGCCCTGGGCGAGCCGGTCTCGCAGGAAGTGGCCGAGACCCGCAACCAGATCGCCACCTATGCCCAGGCCATCGGCTCGGGGGCCGAGGTCGGGGGCACGCGCCAGCCGTTCAATGCCATCGTCCACATCGGCATCGGCGGATCGGATCTTGGGCCGCGTCTGCTATGGGAGGCGCTGAAGCCGCTGGAGCCGACGATCCAGTTGCGGTTCGTGGCCAATATCGATCCGCGAGACATGGCCGAGGCCTTGTCGGGTCTGGACCCGGAGACGACGCTGGTCGTGGTTGTGTCCAAGACCTTCACCACCCAGGAAACACTGGCCAATGCCGAACTGGCCAAGGCCTGGCTGGCCGAAAGCCTGTCGCCGCGCCGCATGGTCAAGCATCTGGTCGGCGTCACGGCCGCGCCGGAGAAGGCCGAGGCCTGGGGATGCGGGCGCACATTCGGGTTCCGCGACTGGGTCGGCGGGCGCTATTCCCTCTGGTCGTCGGTGTCCCTGTCGGTCGCCGTGGCCCTTGGCTGGGACGTCTTCCAGCGCGTGCTGGACGGGGCGCGGGCCATGGACCAGCATTTCCTGGAGGCCTCGCCCGAGGTCAATGCGCCGATCGTGCTGGCCATGGCCCAGATCTACAATGTCGAGGGTCGCGGGAGACACGCCCGCACCGTCGCCCCCTATGCCCACGGCCTGCGCCGCCTGCCGGCCTTCCTGCAACAGCTGGAGATGGAGTCGAACGGCAAGCGGGTGAAGCGCGACGGCGCCCCCGTCGATACGGCGACCGGCCCCATCGTCTTCGGCGAACCGGGGACCAATGGCCAGCACGCCTTCTTCCAGCAGATCCATCAGGGACCACAGGTGGTCCCGGCCGAGTTCGTGGTGGTCGGTCATACATCCAAGGCCGCCGTCGATGATCGAGAGGGCGATGCGCCCCTGTGGTCCAATGCCCTGGCCCAGGCCCAGGCCCTGATGATCGGCAAGACGGCAGCCCAGGCGCGGGCCGAACTGATCGCGGCCGGCGCGGACGAGGCCGAGGCGGACCGTCTGGCCTCGCACAAGACCTTTCCCGGCGACCGGCCATCCACGACGATCGTGATGGACGCGCTGACACCCGAGGCGGTCGGGGCGCTGCTGGCGCTGTACGAGCACAAGACCTTCGTCGAGGGCGTGATCTGGGACATCAACAGCTTTGACCAGTGGGGCGTGGAACTGGGCAAGCAACTGGCCAGGGCGGTGCTTGAAGACGTGCGCAGGGGCGAACCTTCGCCGGATCTGGACGCCTCGACGGCGGAGCTGATGAAGCGGTTGCTGGTCTGAGGAGCGCGGACCTCCAGGTCCGCATCTTGTCAGAGGCGATGCAAGAGCGGACCTGGAGGTCCGCGCTCCCTGTTAGCTCTGCCCACGCAGAAAGGGCGGAGACCCGAAGATCCCCGCCCCTTCCTCGCCTTCAACGGCCGGTCCTACTCACGCGACCGGCAGGAGGCTGTTACCAGCGACGATCGTAACGATAGTCCCGGTTATAACGGCGATTGTCGCGACGGTCGTAGCGATGCTCGCGGTAGTCGCGGCGCTGTTCCCAGCGCGGATCGCGGCTGTTGATACCGTGCTCGCGTTCCCAGTGACCCTGGTTCCGGTAGCAGCGGCCGCCGCGGTAATATTCGCAGCCCGAACCACGGTTTGAGGCGGTGGCACCCAGGGCAGCACCGGCCAGGGCACCCCCGGCGATGTAGGTCCCGTCGCCCTGACCGATCAGGGCCCCGGCGAGGCCACCGACCACGGCACCGACCACGGCGTCGCGGCCCGTGTTGTTGTCGCGGTCGCGGTAGCTCTGGGCATCGGCAGGGCTGGCCGACATCAGGGTGACTGCCGCCGCACCGATCACGGCCGGCGAAGCGAGAGCGATCTTGGAAAACATGTTCATGATCATTCCTTCCGGACTATTTCGTGCGGCACCATGCCGAACATGAAATCACCCTAGAGGGTCGAGCCTGAACGCCCCGCGAGGTGGTCGTTCATTGCGCGTTCATCGCAAAGTCACGGCTCGGAGCCGGTTTGATCTGCCAATGCAGGCAAGAATGTCCGCCGGCGCTTGACGTGAGAGCGACCCCCTCCTACGTCCCCGACGCGTTAGCACTCTCGGGTGGCGGCTGCCAAAACGGCCGATCCGAGGGAACTGGCGAAGAAACCTTAGAAGACTTCATCGGAGAACACACAGATGGCGTTTCGTCCTCTCGGCGATCGCGTGCTGGTCAAGCGCGTGGAAGAAGAATCCAAGACCAAGGGCGGGATCATCATCCCCGACACCGCCAAGGAAAAGCCTCAGGAAGGCGAAGTCGTCTCGGTTGGCCCCGGCCTGCGCGACGAAAAAGGCGTGATCAATGCTCTGGAACTGAAGGCCGGCGACCGCATCCTGTTCGGCAAGTGGTCGGGCACCGAGGTCAAGCTGGAAGGCGAAGACCTGATCATCATGAAGGAATCCGACGTTCTGGGCGTGCTGTCCTAAGCACCCGCGTCGCCGACCTTTTCCCTGACAATTCAAGACTAGGAGCTGCCTCATGGCCGCCAAACAAGTAATGTTCTCCACCGATGCGCGCGAAAAGATGCTGCGCGGCGTCAACGTCCTGGCCAATGCGGTCAAGGTGACGCTGGGTCCCAAGGGCCGCAACGTCGTGATCCAGAAGTCCTTCGGCGCCCCGCGCTCGACCAAGGACGGCGTCTCGGTCGCCAAGGAAATCGAGCTGGAAGACGCCTTCGAGAACATGGGCGCCCAGATGATCCGCGAAGTCGCTTCGAAGACGAACGACAAGGCGGGCGACGGCACCACCACCGCGACCGTCCTGGCGCAATCGATCGTGCAGGAAGGCCTCAAGTCCGTCGCCGCAGGCATGAACCCGATGGACCTGAAGCGCGGCATCGACAAGGCGGTCACCGCCGTCCTGGCCGACATCAAGGCCTCGGCCAAGAAGGTCTCCAACAACTCCGAAATCGCCCAAGTCGGCACCATCTCGGCCAACGGCGACAAGGAAGTCGGCGAGATGATCGCCAAGGCCATGGAAAAGGTCGGCAACGAAGGCGTCATCACGGTTGAAGAAGCCAAGACCGCCGAGACCGAGCTGGATGTCGTCGAAGGCATGCAGTTCGACCGCGGCTACCTGTCGCCCTACTTCATCACCAACGCCGACAAGATGCAGGTCGAGCTCGAAGAGCCGATGATCCTGCTGCACGAGAAGAAGCTGTCGAGCCTGCAGGCCATGCTGCCGATCCTGGAAGCCGTGGTTCAGTCGGGTCGCCCGCTGGTCATCATCGCCGAAGACATCGAAGGTGAGGCCCTGGCCACCCTGGTGGTCAACAAGCTGCGTGGCGGACTGCGCGTCGCCGCCGTCAAGGCGCCTGGGTTTGGCGATCGCCGCAAGGCCATGCTGGAAGACATCGCCGTCCTGACCGGCGGCCAGGTCATCAGCGAAGACCTGGGCATCAAGCTTGAGAACGTCACCCTCGACATGCTGGGCAAGGCCAAGAAGGTCACGATCACCAAGGACGACACCACCATCGTGGACGGCGTCGGCGGCAAGCCCGAGATCGAAGCCCGCATCGGCCAGATCAAGAAGCAGATCGAGGACACCACCTCGGACTACGACAAGGAAAAGCTGCAGGAACGTCTGGCCAAGCTGGCCGGCGGTGTTGCCGTCATCCGCGTCGGCGGCTCTACCGAAGTGGAAGTGAAAGAGAAGAAGGACCGCGTCGACGACGCGCTGAACGCCACGCGTGCAGCCGTTGAAGAAGGCATCGTCCCCGGCGGTGGTATCGCCCTGCTGAAGGCGACCAAGTCGCTGGAAGGCCTGACGGGCGACAACGCCGACCAGACCGCAGGCATCGCCATCATCCGCCGCGCCATCCAGGCCCCGATCCGTCAGATCGTCGAAAACGCCGGCGTCGAAGGCTCCATCGTGGTCGGCAAGGTGCTGGAAAACAACTCCGTCACCTTCGGCTTCAACGCCCAGACGGAAGAGTACGGCGACCTGGTCGCCATGGGCGTGATCGACCCCGCCAAGGTGGTCCGCACCGCCCTGCAGGACGCCGCCTCCGTGGCCGGCATCCTGATCACGACCGAAGCCGCAGTCGCCGATGCGCCCAAGAAGGCGTCCGGCGGCGGTGCCCCCGACATGGGCGGCATGGGCGGCGGCATGGGCGGCATGGACTTCTGATCCACGCCCAGCTCACGCTGAACGAACAGGAGGGCGGGTCCAGCAATTGGGCCCGCCCTTTTTGCATCTGCGACGGACTCTTGCGCCTGCCCCGTGTCACTGTCGGGGCGACAAGGAGACGGTGGATGCGCCAGAGTCCTAGCCAGAATGCCAGTCTGAATGCGGCCATCGCCCTGACCCGGTTCGGGCTGGGTGCGGGCCCCGGCGAGATCGAGGCTGTCGGTAACGATGCGCGCGACTGGCTGGCGGCGCAGATCCGGCCCGATGGGGCACCCTCGCCTCAGGGCGACCTGCCGACCACTGACGAGCGGGTGCAGGACTGGCTGGCCTATCAGCAGACGGGTCAGCAACGGCGGCAGATTCGCCGACAGGAAGGTGCAGGCCCGCAGAACGCTTTACCGCCCGCGGCAAGGGCTCAGCCCATGGCCGAGGGCGCGGCGATGTCGGGCATGGCGCAGCAGGGGCAGACCCCGGCGCAGACGGCACCCCTGTCGGACGAGGCCCAGGCCGCCTTCGATGCGCGACGCGAGAGCCGGCGCGATCTGGCGCAGGAGACGGCGAGGGAGTTCGTGGCCCGGGCCGATCTGGGGGCGACGACGCCCGACGGGTTCGCAGAACGCTGGGCCCTGTTCTGGGCCAATGCCTTCACGGTCTCGGCAATAAAATTCCAGTCCGGCATCTTCATCGGCCCCTATGAGCGCGAGGCGATCCGGCCCCACGTGTTCGGCCGGTTCGAGGATCTGGTTCTGGCGACCGAAAGCCATCCCGCCATGCTGACCTATCTGGATCAGGCCCAGTCGGTGGGTCCGAACAGCGTCGCGGGCCAGAGGCGCAATGCGGGCCTGAACGAGAACCTGGCGCGGGAAATCCTGGAGCTTCATACCCTCGGCACCGACGGCGGCTATACCCAGGCCGATGTGACGGAACTGGCGCGGGCCCTCACCGGCTGGTCGATCCCCACCAATCGGGGCGCTGGCGGTCAAGGACGGGGCCAGAGGCGTCGAGGACGCCGGGGCGCCGCCCTGGCCGAACCCGCAAGCGAGAACGGCTTCGTCTTCCGCACCATCATTCACGAGCCGGGCACACGGACGGTGCTCGGCAAGACCTATGCAGAGGGTGGGGCCGAACAGGGCCGGGCCATCCTGCGCGATCTGGCGAATGCGCCCCAGACGGGCCGGCGTCTGAGCCACAATCTGGCCCGGCATTTCGTGGCGGACGAGCCGTCCCCCGCCCTGGTTCAAAAACTGGAAGCGGCCTGGACTTCGTCGCGCGGCGACCTGGCCCAGGTGGCCCGTGCCCTGATCGAGGCTCCGGACGCGTGGGAACCGCAGGCCACCAAGATCAAGACGCCCTATGAGTTCATCGTCTCCACCCACCGGGCGCTCGGCACCCGGCCGCAGCGCCCGCAGCCCTTGCAGCAGGCCCTGATCCAGATGGGGCAACCGGCCTTTTCCGCCCCCTCACCCGAGGGCTGGCCCGATACGGCGGCGGACTGGGCGGGACCCGATGCCCTGGTCAAACGCCTGAACTGGGCAAAGACGGTGGGCGATCGCGCCGCCGAAACCGACGCCGATGCCGTGGCCGCCGCCGCGCTAGGGCCGCGTCTGGGCGAGCGCAGTCGCCTGGCCATCGCCCGCGCCGAAAGCCGTCCCGAGGCCCTGACCCTGTTCCTGATGTCGCCGGAGTTCCAACGTCGATGACCCAGATGATCCATCTCAATCGTCGCCTGCTGCTGGGCGGTCTCGGGGCCGCTGGTGTCGGCCTGGCCTATGCCGGGCGGGTGGCGGCGCAATCCGCCTCGACCCGGCCCAAGCTGGTCGTCGTCATCGCGCGCGGGGCCATGGACGGGCTGTCGGTGACGGTCCCCTATGGCGATGCCAACTATCGCGCCTTGCGCGGGACACTGGCCATTGCCGCGCCCGGCGAGGCGAACGGGGCGATGGCCCTGTCAGAGGGCTTCGGCCTGCACCCGGCCCTGACGACCCTGCATCAGATGTATGGCGAGGGGCAGATGCGGTTCGCCCCCGCCGTCGCCATTCCCGTGCGGGTCCGCTCGCATTTCGACGCCCAAGATGTGCTGGAAAACGGCGGCGAGGGTCTGAGGGCTCAGTCCGATGGCTGGTTGAACCGCGCCCTGGTCTCTGCAGGTGGTCAGGGAACGTTGAAGGGCCTGTCGATAGGGGCCCAGACGCCGCTGATCCTGCGCGGCCGGGCCGAGACCTCCAGTTGGGCCCCTGGCGGTCAGGTCAAGGGCGAGGATCGCATCGCCTCGTTGCTTCAGGACCTCTACGTCGAGGATCCCATGCTGGGCACGAGCCTGGCGCGCGGGCTGGAGACCGAGGCGCTGGCCTCGGCCATGAGCGACGGCACGCCCCTGCGCCGCGCCGATGTGGCCGGTCTGGGCCAGGCGGTGGCGCGTCTGATGACGGGCGAACAGGGCGCCGATGTCGTGGCCCTGTCGGTCGATGGCTGGGACACCCACGCCCGCCAGAATGCGCAGATGCAGACCCGGCTGGACGGACTGGACGCCCTGATCGGCGGCATCCGCACCGGCCTGGGGCCGCAATGGAGCCAGACCGTGCTGGTGGTCGCCACCGAGTTCGGCCGCACGGCCCGCACCAACGGTACCCAAGGCACGGACCACGGCACGGCCTCGTCTCTGCTGCTGGCCGGCGGGGCGCTGAAGCCAGGCGGGCCCATCGGCGACTGGCCGACCCTGGCCGACAATCGTCTGTTCGAAGACCGCGATCTGGCCCCGACGCTGGACGTACGATCGGTGTTCAAAGGCGTGCTGCGCGATCACCTGGGCGTGGACCAGGCCGCACTGGATGCCCGGGTCTTCCCCGACAGTGCGGCTGAGGCTCCGGCCCTTACAGGGCTGGTCTAGGGCTCAGTCCTCTTCGAGCGGCGGCAGGCCGGCTTCCTTGCGGGCGGCGGCGGCGGCTTTCTTTTCGGCCTTGGCGGCAGCCTTCTCGGCGGCCTTCTTGGCGTCGGCGCGCTCGCGTTCCTGACGTTCGAAACTGTAGTTGGGCTTACGGGCCATAGATATTGGTCTCTCTATTTTCAGACAAGGTGGAGCAAGCGGGCGTCGGGGACAACCTCTGCCGTGATCGGAAGATCAATCGACGGCGACGATCTCGACCGTCTGACCCGCGATCACCGCCTCGTCGCCGACCTGTTTGCCCATCAGGGCGACCGACAGGGGCGAGACATGGCTGACGGAGCCGGCGGCCGGGTCGGCCTCGTCCTCGCCGGCGATGTGCCAGGTCTGGGTACGGCCATCCTCGCGCTCGATGGTGACCGAGCCCCCGAAACGCACGCGGCCCTCCGGCTTGGTTTCGACGAGTTGAGCCGTGGCGCGGCGGGCGGACCAGTAGCGCAGATCGCGCGTGGCGCGGGCCATGGCGGTGCGGTCGACCTCGATATCCCCGTGCGCCTGGGCCGCAGAATACGCGGCACGCGAGGAGGCCAGGGCGTCGTCGATCGCGGCCAGGCCCGCAGGCGTGACCAGATTCGGATGGGGCGAGATCGGGCGGTCGGGAAGATCGGCGGCCGTGGCCTCCAGATCCTCCTCGCGGGTGAAGGCAACGCTCATGGTACGGAAGATAGGCGTTCCGGGCGGTTGCCGCTAGGAAGACGACATGACCGATCCCGCCCCTTCCAAGTCCACCGTCCACGTCATCGGGGCCGGACCCGCCGGATTGATGGCGGCCGAACGGCTGGCGCGGGCGGGGGTGTCGGTCGTGGTGCATGACGCCATGCCGTCGGTGGGGCGCAAGCTGCTGATGGCCGGACGTGGCGGGCTGAACCTGACCCATTCGGAAGGGATCGAGGCCTTTACGGCGCGGTACCGCGAAGCGTCAGCGACGGCGGCCTCGTGGCTGGAGCGGTTCTCGCCGACACATTTGATTGGCTGGGCCGAGGGGCTGGGCCAGCCGGTGTTCACGGGGTCGTCGGGTCGGGTCTTTCCGCGCGCGATGAAGGCCTCGCCGCTGCTGAGGGCCTGGCTGGGACGACTGGCGGAGTTGGGGGTCGAGGTGCGAACGCGCTCGCGCTGGGTCGGACGCAGGGGCGGTGGCTTCGTTTTTGCCACGCCCGACGGAGAGCGGATCGAGCGGCCTGATGCGGTGGTGCTGGCGCTGGGCGGAGCCAGCTGGCCGAGACTGGGGTCTGACGGAGCCTGGCGCGAGGGACTGATCGCAGACGGCGTCGAGGTCGCGCTGTTCCGCCCCTCCAACGTCGGCTTCGATGTGGGCTGGAGCGAGATTTTCGCCGAGCGTTTCGCGGGCCAGCCGCTGAAGCCCATCGCCCTCACTCATGATGGCGAGACGGTGCGTGGCGAGGCGATGATCACCCGCTATGGGCTGGAAGGCGGCGTGGTCTATGCCCTGTCGGCAGGCCTGCGCGACGCCATCGAACGGGACGGCACCGCCAGCGTCGTGATCGACCTGCGTCCCGACCTGAGCGAGGAGGCTCTGGCCCAGCGGCTGGCGAAACCGCGCGGCAAGGACAGCGTGACCAACTGGCTGAGGAAGGCGGGGGGTCTTTCACCGGTGGCGGTCGGCCTGCTGCGCGAGATTCCCGGAGACCTGCCGCTGGGCACCGAAAAACTGGCCAAGCGGATCAAGGCGGTGCGCCTGACCCTGACCGGGGTGCAGGGGCTGGAGCGGGCCATATCGTCGGCGGGCGGCGTCCGTCTGGATCAGATCGACGACGGCCTGATGCTGAAGGCCCTGCCCGGTGTCTTCGTGGCCGGAGAAATGCTGGACTGGGAGGCCCCGACCGGCGGCTATCTGTTGCAGGCGACGATGGCCTCGGGTGTCGTGGCGGCGGACGGGGTGCTGGCCTGGCTGGACCGGGCGCAGGCGGATTGAGGAGGACGGCATGCGCGGCATCGATCTGAGTTCGTGGGAAAACGTGGTGGCCAGTCTGGTCGGGCTGGCCCTGTTCGCCCTGATCGGGGTGGGCATCCGGTTAGTCATGATGATGACCTTCCAGCAGCGCCAGCAGCGCATGAACCGCCAGATCAACGAGCGGCTGAAGACGCTGATCGCGGCCTACAAGGTGCTGGGCGGATCGTTCACGGGCGACCTGGCCGTGGACCCGCGCCACATGCGCGACCTCAGGCGGGCACAGGCCGAAACGACCGAGGGCGCAGCCGCCGACGCTTCAGCCAATGGCTCCGACCGCGCGCGGCGCATCCGCGATGCGGTCGAGGCCGCCCTGTCCGACATCATCCTGCTGGGGACTGAGGAACACGTGCGACTGGCCCAGAGGGCGGCGCTCGATCTCGTGGAAGGGCGACCGGCGCAGATGCATGAGTTGGTCGTGTCGCTGAGAGACTTCATCCGCCATGCTCTGGACCTCGATCCCATTCCCGCTGGACTGGCGATCCCGGCGCAAGGGCCTTCGCGCCCGTCCGGCTCCAGCGGTGGCCGAGGTGGCGGCGGTCAGGGCGGCGGCGGTCAGGGCGGTGGAGGCGGCGGCGGTGGAGGCATGGGCGGAGGAATGGGTGGCGGCATGGGCGGCGGTGCCACGCTCGGAACCGAAGACCGCGCCAGTGCCGGGTGACGGCCCGCCTCGCCTTGGCTAGAACCCCCCCATGACCGACCTGCCTGAAATCCAGGGCCTGTGCCCGCCGCGTTTCGATGCCGTGAAGGACGCCTTCGCCGCCAACTTCACCGATGCGCCCGAGGGGCTGAATGAACAGGGCGCGCGGTTCAGCGTCTGCATCGACGGGGAGATGGTCGTCGATCTGATGGGTGGCTGGGCCGACGCGGCGCGGACGGTGCCGTTCGGCGAGCGGACGCTGACGCCCGTCTTCTCGACCGGCAAGGCCGTGATGGCGACCCTGATCGCCACCTGCGTCGAGCGCGGCCTGCTGGACTATGACGCGCCGGTCTCGCGCTACTGGCCCGCCTTCGGCCAGAACGGCAAGGACGCCATCACCGTCGCCCAGATGATGAGCCATCAGTCGGGCCTGCCCGGCTTTTCGGAGACGGTCGATCCGACCATCTGGTTCGACCGGCAGGCGGTGCTGGATCAGCTCTGCGGCCAGGCCCCCATGTGGCCGCCGGGCACGGCCAGCGGCTATCATCCCATCACCATCGGCTATCTGGCGGGCGAGCTGTTCCGCATCGTGGACGGGCGAACCATGGGCACGGCCCTGCGTCAGGACTTTTCCGGCCTGGACCTGTGGATCGGCCTGCCCGAGGCCGAGCACGGGCGGGTGGCCCAGATGCGCAAGCCAGCCTCGGCACCCGACCTGGGTGTCATCGACGCGGTCAAACGTGCGGCCTTTCTGGACAAGGGCTCGGCCCCCGGCGGGCGGGGCTCGACCGAATGGCGGACCATGGAGATTCCGTCGGCCAATATGCACGCCACCGCCGCCGATCTGGCGCGATTCATGAGCGTGCTGACGACGGGCGTGCTGGACGGGCGGACGGTTCTGTCACCCGACACCCTGAACCAGTTGCGCCGCGAGCGGATTGCCGGGCTGGATCGGGTCGTGCCCTTCGACGTCAGCTGGGCGGCGGGGATCATGCGCAACGAGCGGCTGAACATCTTCGGCCCCAATCCCGAAACCCTGGGACACTGTGGCTGGGGTGGCAGCTGCGCCTTCGCCGATCCGGGCGGGAGGATCTCGGCGGCCTATGTCATGACCCGCCAGTCGCCGCACCTGCTGGGCGACCCCCGGGCGACGCGGTTGATCGAAGCGTTCTACGCTTCGCGCTGACGGCTCCGGTCCTCGGCGGGGTCGTCCAGCAGGCCGGGCTCGGGGGCGACGACGACGGACCTGCGCCGCGACCGGACGGCCGCGATGGCGAAGACAACCGCCCCGGCCCAGATGAAGCCGAACGATATGGCCCGCAGCAGGCCGAAGGGCTCACCCTGGCTGACCCCGATGACGAAGACGATGGTCGGGGCCAGGAACTGCAGGAAGCCCATGGTCGACAGGGGCATGCGCCGCGCGGCCCAGGCGAACAGCACCATGGGCACCACGGTGATCGGCCCGGCGGCCAGCAGCCACAGGGTCGCCGCCGTCGACTGGCCGAAATGGCCCTGACCCTGGGAGGCGATCCACAGCACCCAGGCCAGGCCGGGCCCGGCCAGCAGCAGGCATTCCAGGAACAGGCCGCTCTGAGCGTCGACGGACACCCGCTTGCGGATCACCCCATAGGCACAGAAGGTCGTGGCCAGCAGCAGCGATACCCAGGGCAGATGCCCCAGGGCCACGGCCTGAAGCACCACCCCGCACCCGGCCAGGGCGATGGCGACCAGGCCGGTGCGCGAAATCTTCTCGCGGAACAGCCAGGCCCCCGCCGCCATATTGAGCAAGGGGTTGAGGTAGTAGCCCAGGCTGGCATCCAGCGTCCGGCCGTTGTTCACGGCGATGACATAGGTGGTCCAGTTCACCGCGATCAGCGTCGTCGACAGGGCGATCCAGCCCATGACGCGCGGCGAGCGCAGGGCCTGCATGACCTGCCCGCCCTGACGCACCACCAGCACCAGCGCCCCGGCCCACAGCACCGCCCAGGCGGTGCGGTGCGCCATGATCTCGAAGGCATCGGCCCCGGCCCGGTCCATCGCCTGGAACACCAGGGGGATGAAGCCCCAGATGGCATAGCAGGCGACGCCCGCGATCAGGGCCTTGCGATCCTCCCCGGCCGGGGCGGTGGTCACGGCCTCAGACCGTGATGGTGCGATAGCCCGAGGACGGCTTGATCATGCCGGTCTCGTCCAGCAGCTGGGCGATCTGGACGGCATTCAGCGCCGCGCCCTTGCGCAGGTTGTCGCCCACGATCCACAGCATCAGGCCGTTCTCCACCGAGGGGTCCTTGCGGATGCGGCTGACATAGACCGAGTGCTCGCCGGCGGCATCGACGGGGGTGATGTAGCCGTCGTGCTCCTGCTTATCGACCACCTGGATGCCGGGCGCGTCACGCAGGATAGCGCGGGCCTCGTCCGGGGTGATCGGCTTGTCGAACTCCAGCGCCACCGCCTCGGAGTGGCCGACGAAGACCGGCACGCGCACGCAGGTGACGGTCAGCTTGATGTCGGGATCCAGCATCTTGTGGGTCTCGTCCCACATCTTGGCCTCTTCGTCGGTGAAGCCGTCGTCGCGAAAGGAGCCGATGAAGGGAATGACGTTGAAGGCGATCTGTTTGGGGAACAGCTTGGGCCGCGCGTCGCCCAGACCGTAGATGGCCTTGGTCTGGTTCCACAGCTCATCCATGCCGGCCTTGCCCGCGCCCGACACCGATTGATAGGTCGAGACCACCGCGCGCTTGATCCTGGCCGCGTCATGCAGGGGCTTGAGCGCCACGACCAGCTGGGCCGTCGAGCAATTGGGGTTGGCGATGATGTTCTTCTTGGACGCCAGCTTGATGTCGTCCGGGTTCACCTCCGGCACAATCAGCGGCACGTCCGGGTCCATGCGGAAGGCGGACGAGTTGTCGATGACGATGGGGCCCATCTTGCCGATCTTTTCGGACCAGGCGCGCGAGGCGTCGCCGCCGGCGCTCATCAGGACCAGATCGACCTGCGAGAAATCGAAGCTGTCGATGTCTTCGCATTTGATCGTCTTGTCGCCCCAGGACACCTCGACGCCCTTGGACTTGCGCGAGGCGACGGCGTGCATTTCGGAGACCGGAAATTCCAGTTCTTCGAGGATGTTCAGCATCTCGCGCCCGACGTTGCCGGTAGCGCCCACGATGGCGACCTTGTAGCTCATCTTTGTTGGTCCTTCGGACGCGCTAACGCTCGCCACGCGGTGGCTCGCTGCTTGAGCGCGGAATGTGCGGTGGTAGGAGGTCACTGCATGTAGGCCTTCGCAGGCGCGAAGCAACGGTTTTTGGCTTTAACTCCGTCAAGTTCGCAACGCCATGCCATTCATCGTCCTTATGGCGTTGCTGCTACGGACAATCCGCTCTCATCACTTGCGTCCGATTTTGACGTGCGGCTGCCTTAGGATGTCCCCACGGTCCGTAGCGCGACGGACCTCCCGTCGGTTGGATGGGCCAGACCCGGCGAACGAAGTGGACTGAGTGGACTGAGTGGACTGTATTTTTCTTCCTTCGATGTCGTTGCCTCGGTAATCGGAGCCATGACGTCCCGCATTCGTTCCGCCTATGACATTCGCATCGAGGAAGGGGTCATCGCGCCCGATCCGGCCCAGGCCCCACTGATCGCGGCGATGGAGCGGCTGGAGGAGGATCTGGCCAGGCGCGGCCTGTTCGGCGGACTGCCCGAGGTGCGGGGGCTCTACATCTGGGGGCCGCCGGGGCGGGGCAAGTCCATGCTGATGGACCTGTTCGTCACCTCGACGCCCGAGCCGAAGAAGCTGCGGGCTCACTTCCACGCCTTCATGGCCCGTATCCACGACCTTGTCCGCCAGTGGCGCGAGGGGGATGCCAAGACCCGCAAGGCCGTCTTCGGCACGCACAAGGGCGACGACCCCATCCCGCCGATCGCCGCCCTGATCGCGTCGGAGGCCCGGCTGCTGTGCTTTGACGAGCTGCAGGTCACCGACATCGCGGACGCCATGATCTTGGGGCGGCTGTTCGAGGCTCTGTTCGAGAAAAAGGTGGTGCTGGCCGTCACCTCCAACCGCGCCCCGGACCAGCTGTATCTGAACGGCATCAACCGCCAGCTGTTTGTGCCCTTCATCGAACAGATCGAGGCGCGATGCGAGGTGGTGTCGCTGACTGGCGAGCGCGACTGGCGCCTGCACCGGCTGACAGGCGGCAAGGTCTGGTTCTCGCCGATGGACGAGGCGGCGCGACAGGGGTTCGAAGACCTGTGGTCCGACCTGCGCGGCGGCGAGCCGGAGGAGCCCGCGCACCTGACCGTCTTGGGCCGCGACGTGGTCGTTACGCGTACCGCCGGCAGCATGGCCCGCGCCACCTTCGCCGAGCTGTGTGGCAAGCCGCTGGGCCCGCAGGACTATCTGGCCATCGCCGAGCGCTTCCACACCCTGTTTCTCGAGGATGTGCCCCTGCTCAGCCCCGCCAATCAGCAGGAGGCCCGGCGTCTCGTGACCCTGATCGACGCTCTGTACGAAGCGGGGACGCGACTGGTCACCTTGGCCGCCGCCGCGCCGGAAGCGCTCTATCCCGAGGGCGTCGGTGCCTTTGAGTTCGAGCGCACCGCCTCGCGTCTGAACGAAATGCAGGCGGCCGACTGGATGACGCGCGAGCGTTCGGTCTAGGCTGGCCTTAATTCTGCTGGACCGCGCGGCGCAACTGCCTCGCCTTCCCTCAAGAGAGACCTGCTCATGCGCCTGCCCGCCCTGTTCGCCGCCCTCGCCCTGAGCGCCGCCTTGCCGACCGTGACGCTGGCCCAGACGCCTGCGCCCACCGCCGCGCCAGCCCCCGCCGTCGGCGTCACGGTTGCCGATGCCCGAACCTGGCTGACGGGCCTGGGCGGATCCGTGGGCGAGCCGGAAGCCGTGACCGGGGCCCAGATCCTGCGCGTGGCAGACGAACCCCTGCCCTGGAACCTCACCTTCTACGCCTGCACGGCCCTGTGCGACGACCTGCAGTTCAGCGCCGTCTTCACGGGTCCCCTGACCATCGAGCAAGCCAATCAGTGGAATCTGCAGAGCCGCTATCTGAAGGCCGCCTTCTCTCCGGCCCCGGCGACCGGCGGCAACCCCAGCATCGTGCTGCAGTACGACGTCCTGCTGACCCAGACCGGCCCTGACCAGCTTCAGGAGCCGACCGTGATCTGGCTTCAGCAGTTGCGCGGCTTTGCCCAGATGCTGACGGGCCAGGCTGCAGCGCCGACGCAGCCCTGATCCGCGATCAGTCCGGCCACGTCTCGCGGCTGGCCCCCAAGACCTCGCCTGCGAGATACAGCGAGCCGCAGATGACGACACGCCCGGCCCCCAGGGCCAGGGCGCGCGACAGGGCTTCCTGAGCCGAGGTCATGGGCGTGGCCCCCAGGCCATGACCGCGCGCGACCGCTGCCAGCGCCTCCGGCTCTGCTGCCGCGCCGTCGAAGGGCACGGTGAAGACGTGGGCACCGCTGTCCTTCAGGGCCTCGAAGAAGCCGCCGGCATCCTTGTTGCCCAGCATGCCGACGATCAGGGCCAGGGGACGCGGTGCCCTGGCCTGGCGCTGGGCCAGGGCCTCGGCCAGGGCGCGGGCGGCGTGGGGATTATGCCCGCCGTCCAGCCACAGCTCGGCCTCTGCGGCGCGGGCCATCTCGCCATAGAGGCCAGCCGTCAGCCGCTGCATCCGCGCGGGCCAGCGAACGGATGACAGGCCTTCGACGATGGCGGCCTCCGGCAGATCCAGCTCAAGCGCCACGGCCACGGCCAGCCCGGCATTGTCGATCTGATGCGCGCCGGCGAGTGCGGGCAGCGGCAGGTCCAGAAACCGCTCCTGATCCTGAAACGCCATGCCGCCGCGCTCGGCGAAGGCGTCGAAGTCCGTGCCCATGACCGTCAGGGGGCTGTGAACCGCGTCGGCGGCGACGGCGATGGCGTCCATCGCCTCTTCGGACTGACGACCGATCAGACCGCGCGCGCCAGTCTTGAGGATACCAGCCTTCTCGACCGCGATGCCGCGCAGGGAAGTGCCCAGAAACTCCGCATGGTCCAGATCGACGGGGGTGATGACGCTCAGAAGCGGGCGCGCGATGACATTGGTCGCGTCCAGCACGCCGCCCAGGCCCACCTCGACGATGGCCAGGTCTGCAGGTGTCTCGCTCATGGCGACGAAGGCGGCGGCGGTGGTGCTCTCGAACACCGTGGCTTCGCCTGCCACCCGCTCGATGCGGTCCAGAATAGCGTTCAGCGGGGCGTCCTCGATCAGCTGTCCCGCCAGCCGGATGCGCTCGTTGAACCGCACCAGATGCGGTGAGGTATAGGTGTGGACCGTTAGCCCGGCCGCCTCGGCGATGGCGCGGATGAAGGCGACGGTCGAGCCCTTGCCGTTGGTCCCGGCCACATGGATCACAGGCGGCAACCGCTCCTGCGGATCACCCAGCGCCGCGCAGAGAAGACGCATCCGGTCCAGCGACAGGTCGATCCGCTGGGGGTGGCGGGCGCGCAGGCGTGCGGAGATGGGGTCCATCGGCGCGCGATCAGGCCGCGCGGCGCTGGCCGTCCATCAGCATCGACAGGATGCGCCCCAGGGTGGCCGGCAGATCGGCGCGGGCCACGACCTTGTCGACCATGCCCTTTTCCTGAAGATATTCGGCGCGCTGGAAACCCGGCGGCAGTTTCTCGCGGATGGTGGCCTCGATCACGCGCGGACCGGCAAAGCCGATCAGGGCACCCGGCTCGGCCAGATGGACGTCACCCAGCATGGCATAGCTGGCGGTCACGCCCCCGGTGGTCGGGTCGGTCAGCACGACGACGAAGGGCAGTTTGACCGCCTTCAGTTCCTGGATGGCCAGGGTGGTGCGGGCCATCTGCATCAGGCTGAGCGCGCCCTCCTGCATGCGCGCTCCGCCGGCGGCGGTGTAGCAGACCAGCGGCACGCCGCGCTTCACGGCCTCGCGTGCGGCGGCGATGAAGGCCTCGCCTGCGGCCATGCCCAGAGAGCCGCCCATGAAGGTGAAGTCCTGAACGATCACCACGGCGGGCGTGCCGTCCAGGGTGCCGAAGCCGATAGCCATCGTGTCCTTGCGGCCCGCCGCCTTGCGCGCGGCCGCCAGACGATCCTTGTAGGGCTTGCCGTCCGAGAACTTCAGCGGGTCCTCGGGCACGTCGGGGGTGTCGATGGAGACGTATTTGCCGTCGTCAAAGGTGGCGGCCAGGCGGGTCGGGGCGTCGATGCGCATATGACGGCCGGACGGCGTAACCCACAGGCTGGCCTCCAGGTCCGGGCGGTACAGCATCTCGCCGCTGTCCGGGTCCTTGACCCACAGATTGTCGGGCGTCGCGTCGCGCCGGTTGACGATCTTGCGCACGCCTGGGGCAAACCGCGACAGCCAGCCGCCGCGCTTCTCGGCGGGTTTGGCGTCAGGCTTCACGGTGGGGGCAGCGGGTTTGGTCTTGTCGATCATGGCGCGGCTTTAGACGGTTTCCGGCGTCCGCGCACCCCTGACCGC
This sequence comes from Brevundimonas sp., assembly GCF_041648055.1. Taxonomy (GTDB): domain Bacteria; phylum Pseudomonadota; class Alphaproteobacteria; order Caulobacterales; family Caulobacteraceae; genus Brevundimonas. Next base: position 59,809 of record NZ_JBAZPS010000002.1, on the reverse strand, counting down.
ATCGGCCAGCTGGCGGACCTTGGCCAGAACGCGCCGGGCGGCGGGTTCGTTCGCCTCGAGCGCGGCCGCGACCTCGTCGACGAGGACGGACCCGGCCACGACGGCATCGGCGACGCGGGCGATCTCGGCGGCGCGCTCGGGCGTCTTGACGCCGAAGCCGACGGCGACGGGCAGGCCAGAGGCCTTGCGGACACGCTCGACGGCCGGAGCCACCGACAGAGCCTGGGCTTCCTTGACCCCGGTCACACCTGCGACCGAGACATAGTAGACGAAGCCGGAGGTCCGCTCGGCGATGATCTTCAGCCGCGCGTCGTCTGATGTCGGCGTGGCAAGACGGATCAGCGAGATATGGGCCGCATCCAGCGCATCGCTGAGCGGTGCAGCCTCTTCCGGAGGGCAGTCCACGACGATGATCCCGTCCACGCCACTGGACGCCGCGTCGCTTGCGAACGCCTCATAGCCGTAGGATTCTATCGGGTTCAGATAACCCATCAGGATCACGGGCGTGTCCGCATCGCCCTGGCGAAAGGCGGCAGCCAGATCAAGCGTACCCTTCAGCGTAAGGCCTGCCTTCAATCCACGCAGGGCCGCGCGCTGGATCGGCGGCCCTTCGGCCATCGGATCGCTGAACGGAAAGCCCAGCTCGATGATGTCGGCCCCGGCGGCAGGCAGGCCACGCAGGATATCCAGCGCCTGGTCGCGCGTAGGATCGCCGGCCATGACATAAGCGACGAAGCCGGCCCGGCCCTCGGCCTTCAACGCGGCGAAGCGGGCATCGATACGGGCAGTCGTCATTGGGCGGCCGAACCATTTGGCGTCTGGCAGGCTTGGCCGGGCTCGATCATCAAACCGATGTAGGCTGGAATACCCCCCGCTGGCTGGGGATGCTGTCGGAAGTCCCAAAACCCGGCGACAGTCAGGCGTTCACAGCCTCCTGCGGCGTCAGGCTTCTGAAACAGTATGATGTTGGCCTGTCCGCCTGCGGGAGACCAGCCGGCAAGCCGGACCTGCTGTAGTTGGGCATTGAACTGGTCAGCCGCCTGTTCGATCGGAAAGGTGATGCATTGCATCGCCTCGTTTCCCCGGCTCACGACATCCCGCATGCCACCGCAGTCGGGGGCGGGCGTCGTTCCCGGAACGAAGGGCAAGGGACTGGTCGCGGGCGGCGTTTGGGAGGCCAGAGCGAGGGCGAAAGCAGCGACGATGAAGCTCATTGTGGTGGCGCGCTTTCAACAGGTGCGGTCGAACAGATGTCGCCAGGGATGGTGGCGAAGGCCAGATAGGCAGGCGCTCCGGGAGCGGGAACCCGGCTTTCGTCCGTAAAAGCCCTCATCTGGAACGCGTCGCATCCGCCGCCTTCGCGACGACGCACATAGACGATCAGATTCTCATCACCTGCGCCGACCAGCCAACCCTGTTGTGCGAAATCGCTCGTATAGGCGTCGGCGACCGCCTGCATCCCGGCTTGCGTCGAGGCGACACAGAAGGCGATGCGCGCCAGTTCGGCCAATCCACCGCATGTGGGGTCGGCGGTCGTGCCCGCCACATTGGGAAGCTCCACGTTCAGGGCCGGGCGAGTGGCGCTGTCAGTGTCCGGAGCGGCCTGCGAGGGAACAGGTGACGATAGGGCGGCCGTGACCGCGGCGATTGCCAGAATACTCATGCACTCAGATCTCCACACCCAGATGGGCCGCGACGGCAAAGATATCCTTGTCGCCACGCCCGCACATGTTCAGCACGACATCGCCGCCCTTGCCAACTTCGCTGGCGATCTCGCCGATGCGCGCCAGGGCATGGCTGGGCTCCAGAGCAGGGATGATCCCCTCCAGCCGGGCGCACAGCTGGAAGGCTTCGAGCGCTTCGGCATCCGTCGTGGCGCGGTATTCGGCGCGGCCGATGTCTTTCAGCCAGGCGTGCTCCGGCCCGATGCCAGGATAGTCGAGACCCGCCGAAATCGAATGCCCTTCCAGAATCTGGCCATCGTCATCCTGAAGCAGGTATGTGCGGTTGCCGTGCAGCACACCGGGGCGACCGCCCTGCAGCGACGCCGCATGGTCCGGGCCGTCGAGACCGCGCCCGGCCGCCTCGATGCCAATCAACCGAACCTCGGCATCGTCGATGAAGGGATGAAACAGGCCGATGGCATTCGAACCGCCGCCGATGGCCGCGACGCAGGCGTCAGGCAGCTTGCCCTTGCGGGCCAGCATGGCGGCGCGGGTTTCCTTGCCGATCACGCTCTGGAAATCACGGACCATGGCCGGATAGGGGTGCGGACCCGCCGCCGTGCCGATCAGGTAATAGGTGTCCTCGACATTGGTGACCCAGTCGCGCATCGCCTCGTTCATGGCGTCCTTCAAGGTCGCACGACCGACCGTGACCGGCACCACCTCGGCCCCCAGCAGCTTCATGCGGAAGACGTTGGGCATCTGACGCTCGACGTCGGTCGCACCCATGTAGACCACGCATTTCAGGCCGAAGCGGGCGCAGACCGTCGCGGTCGCTACACCATGCTGGCCCGCGCCTGTTTCTGCGATGATCCGCGTCTTGCCCATCCGCATGGCCAGCAGGATCTGGCCCATGCAGTTGTTGATCTTGTGTGCGCCCGTGTGGTTCAGCTCGTCGCGCTTGAACCAGATGTTGGCCGCGCCGTAGTGCTCCGTCAGCCGCTCTGCCAGATACAGCGGGCTGGGCCGGCCGACATAGTCGGTCAGGAAGCCGTCCAGCTCGGCCTGGAACGACGGGTCTGCCTTGGCCGCCTCATAGGCCGCCGTCAGCTCGTGCACGAGCGGCATCAGGGTCTCGGCCACGAACCGCCCGCCATAGGGGCCGAACCGGCCCTCGGCGTCGGGCATGGCGTACTCATTGGGGATGATGGCGTTCACGGGCGCAGCTTTCACGCAAGGGGGCGTCGGAATTACGACCGGCGCACGGCGTCCAGAAACGCCGCGATCCGGGCGCTGTCCTTAACACCCGGCGCGCTTTCGACGCCAGAGGACACGTCCAGCATCGGTGCGCCGCTGATCGCCGCAGCCTGGGCCGCATTCTGCGGGTTCAATCCGCCCGCCAGAAACCACGGATGGCGATAGGTTCGCCCCTGCATCATCGTCCAGTCAAACCGGGCACCGACCCCGCCGGGCAGATCGGACCCCTCGGGCGGCCGGGCATCGAACATCAGGTGATCGGCGACGTCTCCCCAGGTGTCAGCAGATTGCAGGTCAGCTGGGGTCGAGACCGGCAGCGCCTTGATGATCCCCGCCCCGGTCAGGCGACGCGCCTCGACCGCCCGCTCAGGCGTCTCCGACCCGTGCAGCTGGATCAAATCCGGCTTCAGGATCAGGGCGATCTCGGTCAGCAGGGCGTCGTCGGCATCCACCGTCACCGCCACGATTTTCACCCGCCCCCTCGCCCGCTCGAAAAGGGTGGCGGCATGCAGGGGGTCGATATGGCGGGGACTTTTCGGGAAGACGACGGCTCCGACGAAGGCTGCGCCATGGTCAAGCGCAGCGTTCAGGGTGTCGGGTGTAGTCAGGCCACAGATCTTGACGTGGGTCATAGGTCCACAACGTCCATACCTTCGGCGACCGCCGCGTCCTTCATGTCCCGATCGACTGTCGCCAACGCCAGTCCAGCGTGACGCGCAATGGCCAGATGCAGGGCGTCGGGTGCACGAAGACGTTGGTGCATCCGCATCAGCGTGCGGGCCTCCTGAAATCGCTCGCGCGGAACCTCAAGGACGATCCCTCCCGCAGCCCATCGGTCGAATGCAAGCTCGGCGATGTTGCGTTCTCGTTCGCTCAGTGTCCGAGCGCGCACGAGGTGTGAAAGGGCCGATGTGAATTCTGTCAGCGTCCATTCGCTCAGGGCGACAGACGGCTGGGTGGCCGCCCAGTTTCGGCTGGTTGTCGCGTGTATGTCGTCGATGAAGAAGGAGACGATGACGCTGGTATCAAGATAGGTCCTCAATACCGATATCCCCGTCGCATTTCGGCGACACATGCGGCGGTATCGACAGGACCGGACGCGGGCTTGATGCGATTGGCGTCGAGCCATTCCAGATCGAGTTTGAAATCCGTCTGTGGCTTGGACTCCGGCTCAAGCCGAGCGATCGGCTTTCCGCGACGGGTGATCACCACATCCTCCCCTGCCAGCATACGGTCCAGAAGCTTGGGCAGGTTGTTCTTGGCCTCGGCGACGGAATAATGGGTCATGCATAGAATATAGCCATCTGGATGGCCATCGTCCACCTAGGAACGGTACAGGTCCGCGTCCGGATCCCTCGTCCCCCTCACCGCCGCACCGACGACCTGCGACGCGATCACCGAATAGGTGATACCGTTGCCGCCGAAGCCCATGACGGCCCAGGTGTGGTCCATGTCGGGCACCGGGCCGATCGACGGCAGGCCGGTCGCGCTCTCGCCGAACGCCCCGGCCCAGCTGTAGTCGATCTCGAATTCGAGTTCGGGAAGAAGCCGCCTCAGCTTGGCGGAGATGGTCTCGCACTTCCGCTTCAGCTTGGCCTGATCCTCATGCGCATCGGGCGAGGCTTCGTCTTCGCCGCCGATGATCAGTCGCCCGTCGCCGCCCATGCGGAAATACAGATACGGATCTGACGCCTCCCAGACCAGGGCATCGCGCAGCCAGGTCGGGCACGCCGTGCGCGGTTTCGTCGCCAGAGCCCAGGTCGAGATGATCTCCGCCCCCGGGGTTGGAACGCCTTCAGGAAACTCATAGCCACAGCAGAACACCACCGATTTTGCCCGCACGGCATGACCGGCGTCGGTCAGCAGCGTCACGCCCTCCGGATCGCTCGCGGCCTGCATGACCTCCACCGGAGAATAGACCTTGGCCCCCTTCGCCTGGGCGCGGCGCAGCAGGCCTGCCGCCAGACGGGCAGGGTCGGCCCCGGCCGAGCCGCTGCTGAACAGGGCTCCGGTGCGATCGATGCCGAAGCGTTCGCGCAGGTCGGCAGGCTTCAGATAGGCGCTGTCCAGCCCGATCTCGGCGCGGGCCTGCGCCTCGGCCTCCAGCGCCCGGTGCCCGTATTCATCGCCCGCCAGATACAGCGACGACTTGTCCTTCAGGCCGCAGACGATCCGCTCCTCGGCCACGGTCCGCTTCAGGGCGGCGACCGCGCTGAATGACCGCAGATAGGCCCGGCGCGCCTTTTCGGCCCCGATCTTGTCGGTCAGGGCCGTGAGCGGAAGGTCGATCTCCCACTGCAGCATGGCGGTCGAGGCCATGGTCGATCCGGTCAGCGGCGGACGACGATCCAGCACGGCGACGGAATGATCGCGGCTCAGCTCATGCGCCATGAAGGCCCCACTGATGCCTGCGCCGACGATGGCGACATCGACGGAGATGGCCGCCTTCAAGGGATGCGCGGGGACGCCCAGGCCCGGGCTGTCCGCCCAGAGCGGTTGGCTGGTTCGCAAATCCCGCTTGTGTGTCGCGCCGCTCATGTCCGTCGTCTCCAGGGCGCAGGCTAAAGCGGCGACAAGCCTTGCGGTTCCGTCAGGCGAAGATCAGCGCGATCTCGTCCGGCGTCATCAGCCGCCACTGACCGGGCTCCAGGTCGTCCGGCAGGCTGAGGCCCCCGATCCGCTCGCGGTGCAGGGCCTCGACGTGATTGCCGACCGCCGCGAACATCCGACGCACCATGTGATAGCGGCCTTCCGTCACCGTCAGTCGCGCTTCGGTGGGAGACAGCACCTCCAGAACGGCGGGTGACAGGGGCTTGTCCTCGCCCTCCAGCACCAGACCGCCCGCCTCGAAAACCGCCTGTTCTGTACCCACCAGCGGTCGGGCCAGGGTGGCGCGGTAAACCTTGGCCACATGGCGTTTGGGCGAAATCACCCGGTGCAGCAGGTCGCCGTCGTCGGTCAGCAGCAGCAAACCTGTCGTCTGCTTGTCCAGCCGCCCGATGGTCGAAATGGCCGGGTCTCGCCTGCGCCAACGGTCCGGCAGGACGTCATAGACCAGCGCCCCGTCCTCCTTGCGCGAACAGGTCATGCCCAGCGGCTTGTGCAGCATCATGACCAGGCCGGCGGGCGGGTCCAGCGGACGGCCATCCACCTGCATCCGCATCGGCAGGTCGGGGGTGACCGGGATGCGCTTGGACACATCGGTCAGTTCGACCCCGTCCAGCACGATGCCGCCCGCCCGACCCAGCCGCGCCATCTCGGTGCGCGAGCCATAGCCCATCGAGCCCAGCAGCTTGTCCACTCGGCTTGTGGGGACTTTCTTGTTTGCCCTATCGCCCGTCGGGCTACTCGAGGGCAGGGTCACTTCACCGCCTCGAACAGCTTGTAGCCGCCCGCATCGGCGACCAGCCGCACGCGCTTGAAGGCGGCGTTCAGCTCGGCCTCATAGGGCAGGTGCCGGTTGGCGACGCACCACAGGACACTGCCCTTGCCCAGCAGTTCGGCCGCCTTTCGGATGAAGGCCTGACCCAGACGGCGATCCTCGGCTCCACCGTCGTGGAAGGGCGGGTTCATGACCACGAAATCCAGATCGCCCGCGGCGTCCAGCGTGCGAACGTCGGCCCAGTCGATGGTGACGCGGGCGTCCTCGACATTGCGCCGCGCCGCCTCGACCGCGCGCCGGTCCAGATCGACCATATGCAAAGCTGTCACGGCGGGCGATTTCAGCACGACGGTGCTCAACGCCCCGTAGCCGCAGCCCAGGTCCGCCCCGCGCCCCTTCATCGGCGGCAGGCGCTGGGCCAGCGACAGCGATCCGGCATCGATCCGGTCCCAGGCAAAGACCCCGGGCTGGGACCAGGCATCCAGTCCCTCGACCAGACGCGGAGCGCCTGCGAAAATCGCCTCATCCAGGCCTGTCGCCGTCTCGGGCGCGGTGACGACACAGCGGCGATGGTGGGCCTTGGCCGTCTCACCCACGGTGACGCCAAGAGCCTCCAGCTCCTTCTTCAGGCGCGAGCCGCCCTTGTCCTTGGCGGCCATGACGTCCAGCCGTCCACCGGGCTTCAGCGCCCGCAGCGCCAGGGCCAGGGTATAGCGCCGCTCCAGTACGCCGGGCGGGGCATAAATCATGATGTCATCGACCGAACCGGGCGCGACGTCTTCCAGCGAGGTCGAACCGGGGATCAGGGGCGAGACCTGGATCGCGCTACCGGGCGGATCGAAGACGGCGGGCGGGCGGCCATAGAGGAGGGTACTGGTCATCTGCGGCTCCTTATCCGCTTTCAAGCCATAGGCGAAGCTGGCGAGCCCGGAACAAATCCGGCACAAGGCCCCGATGCTGGCCGACTCAGTCCTGAATGCCCCCCCGCCGACCCTGGACGACGCCCGTGCGACCCTGGAGCGGGTCTGGGGCCATGGCGATTTTCGTGGCCTGCAGTCCCAGGTGGTCACGGAGATTCTGGGGGGCCGAAACGTGCTGGCCGTCCTGCCCACGGGTGGGGGCAAGTCGGTCTGCTATCAGATACCGGCCATTCTGCGCCCCGGCCTTGGGCTGGTCGTCTCGCCCCTGATCGCCCTGATGACCGATCAGGTCGAGGCGCTGAAACAGCAGGGGGTGGCGGCGGCGCGGCTGGACTCGGGCGTTTCCATGGACGACCGGTCCGAAATTTGGCGGCAGGCGCGGGCGGGCGAGCTCGATCTGCTCTATGTCTCGCCCGAGGGACTGGCCCAGCCGCATCTGATCGATCGGCTGCGGGATCTGCCGCTGTCCCTCATTGCCATCGATGAGGCTCACTGTGTCTCGCAATGGGGACATGACTTCCGGCCCGACTATCGCGGTCTGGGGCGGTTGGCCGAGATTTTCCCGGATGTGCCGCGCATCGCCGTGACCGCCACCGCCGATGCCCGCACGCGCGAGGACATCGTCGCTTCCTTGCGCCTGGACGGGGCGCGGGTGCTCGTCGACAGCTTCGCCCGGCCGAACCTGCAACTGTCCGCCGAGCGCAAGGAAAACGGCTCGCGCGCCAAGGCCGATGCCCATGTGATCGAACTGGTCCGTCAGCGGCGCGGCAAGTTCGGCGTGGTCTATTGCGGCAGCCGAGACGGCTGCGAGCGCGTGGCCGGGGCCCTGCGCGACGCCGGCGTCAATGCCATCGCCTATCATGCGGGCATGGATGCGCGTCAGCGCGACCGGTTGCTGGCGCGCTTCCTGGCCGAGGACGGGGCGGTCATGGTCGCCACCATCGCCTTCGGCATGGGGGTGGACAAGGCGGACGTCCGCTTCGTCATCCACGCCGATCCGCCCGGTTCGCTGGAGGCCTATTGGCAGGAGATCGGGCGCGCGGGCCGCGATGGCGAACCAGCCGAGGGCATCACGCTGTATGGTCCCTCCGACATCGCCTGGACGCTGAAGCGGCTGGAGGGTCGCCCGATGGCCGAGGAGGTTAAGGCGGTCCAGGTGTCAAAGGCCCGCCGCCTCTATGCCATGCTGGACGGAGCCACCTGCCGCCCCCAGGCGGTGCGGCGCTATTTTGGTGAAACCGATGCCCAGGTCTGCGGCGTCTGCGACCTGTGTCTCGATCCGCCCGCCGTGTTCGATGCGACGGTCCAGGCGCAGAAGGTCTTGGCGGCGGTCCAGCGTCTGGGCGAACGGTTCGGCAAGACGCGCGTCATCGACCATCTGCTGGGCAAGACGCGGGATGTGCAGGGCTGGGAGACGGCGCTGTCGACCTGGGGCATCGGGGCGGACACCGCCAGTCACACCTGGCGCGACGTGGTCGATCACCTGATGTTCGACGGCCTGCTGGTCGAGGACCCCAACGACGGCAAGCCCCTGATCCGGCTGGGTGAGCCGGAGGCCGTCCGCGCCGTCTATCGTGGCGAGCGGGTCGTGGAGGTCCGCAATGCCCCGGCCCGCGCCTCATCGTCCCCGCGCGAGCGCACCCGCACGGGCCGCAACGCCGCGCTGGAGACGATGGACGCCGACGTCCGCGCCCGGTTCGAGGCCCTGCGCGCCTGGCGCCGTGACCGCGCGGCCGAACAGCGCGTGCCGCCCTATGTCATCTTCCAGGACAAGACCCTGCTGGAAATCGCCATCCGCCAGCCCGGCGATCTGACCGTGCTGGCCGGAATCGCCGGAGTGGGACAGTCCAAGATCGAACGCTACGGGTCGGCGGTGCTGGATCAGCTCAGCCGGATGGCCGAAAGCGCCTAGGCTGCGGTCTGGCCGATGCCGGCCTCGGCCAGCCATTCGACGATCTTGCCCTTGGGCATGGCGCCGACCTTCATCGAGGTCATCTGACCGTCCTTGAAGAGCATAAGGGTCGGGATGCCCTTCACGCCCAGTTTGGACGGGATCATGGGCGAATCGTCGATGTTGACCTTGGCGATCGTCACCTGGCCGGACAGTTCGTCGGCGATCTGCTCCAGGGCCGGGCCGATCTGCTTGCACGGCCCGCACCATTCGGCCCAGAAATCGACCAGCACGGGTGTGCTGGACTTCAGAACGTCAGCGTCGAAGCTGTCGTCGGTGACTTTGACAGTGGCCATGAGAAACGATCCTTCTGACCCGCGCGGCGGGCTGGTTTCATAGCCCTGAATCGGGCCGTTGGCGCGAATGTGGGGACGACAGTCGCGCGGGTCAACGCGCCTTTCCGGCTTAACGCGACAGTGCGGCTTCAAGCAGGGTATCGGGCACCGGCATCAGTCTGGGCCCATCCGTCCAGACCAGGGCGGCTTCGACCGGGCGGACCGGATAAAGCTGTCGCAGGATGGAGACATAAAGCGCCGCCTGAAGCACATAGGCCGGATCGGCGTCTTCGATCCGGTCCGGTGCGGGTCGATTGCTCTTGAAATCGACGACCAGAATGCGGTTCGGCTCGATCACCAGCCGATCCATCCGTCCCGAGATAGGTACGCTATCCACGACGCCGGTCAGGGCCACTTCGGCACGCGAACCCGGCCCGAACACGGGCGCGAACCGGGGATCGTCGAGAACGCCGAAAGCTGCCCCGATCATCTCATGGCGCTGCACCTCGTCGATGTCTCGCTCGCGCGACAGCATGCGCAAGGCCGCTTTTGCGCGGTCGTCAGGCGCGATGTCAGGGAGCCGTTCCAGCAGGCGGTGGATCAGGTCGCCCCGGCGGAACCGGCCCAGCGACACACCCGATTTCGCGAGCGGCGATGGCGCAGCGATGCGCACGGCACCCTCCATCGTCGAAGGCGAGGCGAAACGGGCGGCGGTATCGAGCGCGGGTTCTGTGCTTGCCCAGGCCGGGACCTCGATTGTCTCGGCGACGGCACCGACGCCCACCGCAAGGACGGCCGGATCGACACCGAACCTCTGACGGCCGTCGCCGATGTTGCGCACCTGCGCGCCGAGACGCTCGAAGGTCTCGGTCAGGACCGCCCACCAGCTGCCATCGTCATAGCCCAGCTTCGACCTGCCGCTGCCACGCCCCAGGATCACGATCCGGTCCCGCGCCCGCGTCAGGGCGACGTAAAGCAGTCGCAGCGTCTCGGCATCGACCCGGTCCTGACGCGCCTGACGCGCTTCGCCCGAGGCCTCGCAGTCTTCTTTCTCTGAGCCAGGGCACATCAGCCAGGCCTCGGTTCCGTCCGGTTGTTCCACCGGCATCAATGTCGGCCCCTGCGCCTTGGCCCGCGCCGTGGTGTCAGGCAGGATCACGATCGGTGCCTCAAGCCCCTTGGCCCCGTGCACGGTCATGACACGTACTTCGCCCCGCGCCCCCTCCAGCTCGCGCTTCACCTCGACGTCGGCAGCCTCCAGCAGGGCCAGGCAGGTTTCCAGATCGGTCGCGCCGCGCTGTTCGGCGGCCAGGACCTGGTTCAACGTCTCGTCGATCGCCTCCTCCGCCTCGCGCCCCAACCGGGTCAGGACGCGCGCCCGGCCCGAGACACCTGTCTCGTCCACCCGGTTCAGCAGGGCCGAAAAGAAGGCGAAGGGATCCCGATCGCGGGCCCCGATTGCAAATGCCAGCAGGTCGCGCGCCCGCCGCCATTCCGTGCGCTCGATCGCCCGACGCTGTAACTCCTGCCACAACCTGCGTCGCTTCGGATTCGATCCCGCCAGTTCGTAAAGCCCGTCCTCGTCCACGTCGCAGAACGGGCTGCGCAGGATGCCCGCCAGGCTGAGGTCGTCGTCGGGGAACAGAACGAACCTCGCCATCGCGATCAGGTCGTCAAATACGATATGCGACGACAGCTTCAGCCGGTCCGCCCCTGCCACCGGCACGCCGGCGGATTTCAGGGCGCGGATGATCTCCTCGAACGTCGCGTCGCGGCGGCGGACAAGGATCAGGAAATCGCCGTAGCCGCAGGGGCGAAGTTCCCGTTTAGCCTTGTCCTGCACCGCCACACCGGTCTCGACCTGGCGCTTGATCTCGCGGGCCAGGTCCCCGGCCATCCGCTTGCGCGCGCTCTGGACCGGCTCCTGATCCAGCGGGTCGTCCCAGGCGTCGCGCTCGGGCGGTTTTTCGTCGATGTAGAGCGGCCACAGGTCGATACAGCCGTGATCGCCCGCGCGCATGGCTCTATGAGGCGGGATGGCCGCGATCTCCTGCCCGACCAACGCAGTGGTGCGCGCCGGGCCTTCGAAGACCGCGTCCACGAAGGCCAGAACCTCGGGCGTGGAGCGGAAAGAGGTGGCCAGTTCGACGCCTTCGAAGGCCTGTCCTGCCCCGCGCACCAGACCGTCATACCGCTGCGCCTCCTGCCGCAGCCGCTCGGGCCGTGCGCCCTGGAAGGAATAGATCGACTGCTTCTCGTCGCCGACGGCGAAGACGGTCCGGTCCACATGACCGGCCCCGAAACGCTGCGAGCCTTCGCCCGCAAAGAAGCCTTCGGTCAGGGCCCTCAGGATGTCCCATTGCTCGGGGGCGGTGTCCTGCGCCTCGTCGATCAGGACGTGTTCGATGCCGCCGTCCAGCTTGTACAGAACCCAGGCGGCGCTGGACCGGACAGTCAGCAGTTCGACGGTGCGTGCGACCAGGTCGCCGAAGTCGAGCGCACCCTTCTTTTCCTTGGCCTGGTCATAGAGGGCACCATGCGCCTGGGCCAAGGTCAGGACGTGGACGGTGTCCTCGGCGACGCGAGCCTTGCGCACCTGTCCCAGTGCCGAGACCACCTTGTCCTGCATCGCCGTCAGCCAGTCGCGGGCGTGAGGCCGGGCGCTCTTGGTCGCCATCGACTTGCGCGGCGAACCACCGGTCAGGAAGACGGACGAGACATCGGGGAAGGTCCAGTCGGCCTTCCACATGCGGTCGGCACAGGCCTGATCCGTGACCGAGCCGGTCGCCATCTGTTCGGCGACGGCCAGCCATTCGGCGTGGTCCAGCCAGCGCATGAAGTCGTCGTGGATAGACGCTACGTCGCGGTCTGGATCGGCCCCGACCAGGGCGTGCGGACCGGGGGCCAGTCCCTCGACCACGCGGCGGGTATAGTCGATCAGACGGACGCGATCCTGCTCCACCCGCGCCAGCAGGGCCTCGAAATCGGGCCAGCTCAGCTCGACCGCGAAATGGGCATAGGCCCGGCCGATCGCGCCGTCTTCGTCCTTCAGGGCCTCACGCGCCAGATCCTCGCGCGCGCCGTGCGACAGAGCCGTCGCGGCCTGATCCTCCAGCACGGTGAAACCCGGCGTGACACCCGCCTCGATCGGAAACCGCCGCAACAGCTTTTCGCAGAAGGCATGCAGGGTCTGGATCTTCAGCCCGCCCGGCGTATCCAGCGCCTTGGCGAACAACTGGCGCGCCTTGGACAGGTCCAGGTCCGACAGCGCCGCCTCATCCCGCCCGTCCAGATCGGCCAGCGAACGGGCCAGCGCCCGGTCATCCATGACCGCCCAAGCCCCCAGACGGTCGAACAGCCGTGCCTGCATCTCTGCTGCGGCGGCCTTGGTGTAGGTGACGCACAGGATTTCACCGGGCTGGACCTCCTCCAGCAGCAATCGCGCTACCCGATCGACCAGGGTCGAGGTCTTGCCCGACCCCGCATTGGCCGTGACGAAGACCGACTGGCGCGGGTCCGCCGCCGCGATCTGATAGGGGTCGGGCAGGATGCGAGTGGAGGCTTCTAGGCTCATGTCTCCCCCTCATCGCCGCCGACGACATGCCATTCCCAGACGCGGGCCAGATGATCGTAGTTGCCGCCGAAATTGCCCATGAACTGAGGCGCGACCCAGCTCAGATAGGGCGTCCGTTCACTGTCGAAGCGCGCCACCCGCGCCTTCAGACCGGCGAGCGCCGCCTGCGACAGATGCGCCGCCTCCGCACCCTCGGCCAGGGTTTTCGCCTCGCCCGGCACCTTGCGGCCCACGACGCGGACATAGGTCAGCTCCTCCGGCTCGACGGGTCCGGAGGTCTTCGACCCGGCTTCGGTCAGGATGGCACCGGTGAGGGTCAGCTGGGGCGAGAAACCCGTCTTCAGCTGTTTGGCCGACGGAATCTGGCCTGTCTTGAAATCCAGAACCGCCGCGCCCGAGCCCGACAGTTCGATCCTGTCGGCCTTGGCCGTCAGGGTAAAGGGCCCGGCGGGGGCCTCGAACGTCAGGGACAGCGTTTCCTCCACGCGGATGTCGATGCCGCGCGCGCGACGCCGCATCTCGAACCCGGCCAGCCAGCGGGCGGCATTGCGGGCCAGCGGGGCCTCGCGCGCCATGGCCGCGTCCTCGAAGCCGTGATGGGTCAGTTCCTCATGCAGCAGTTTGGAAATCTCGCCCTCGCAATCGTCGGGCAGGACGTCGGGCCAGCTGAGGGTCAGTCGCTCCACCGCCTTGTGTACCGCCTGACCACGCGCGATGGCCTCGGCCGACTGACCGGGCCGGTCGAGTTGACGCAGATTCAGCACATAGCGGGCATACACCGCATAGGGATCGCGCACCCAGCGTTCGACGCCGGTCACCGGCAGCTGGCGCGGGCGGCGCTCGACCGGGGGACGGGGCGCGGGGCGGCGGGCATAGTCCGGCGTAGCGCGGGTCGGAGCATCCAGAGCCCGTGCCTGGTCCAGTCCTACGCACGGACGATGCATCTGCACGGGCGTGGCCTCGGAATCGGCACCGCGAGTCAGCATTTCCAGCCGCCACAGCCAGCGCGACTTGACTGCTGGCTGGCCGCCGCGGCGTTCGGAATGGATTAGGATGGCATCATCGGCGCAGGCCGCCTGGACAAAATCCTGGGCGGTCTGGCCCAGGCGACGCTCGGGCGGCGGCAGGCCCAGGCTCTTGCGCATCGGCCGCGACAGGAAGGGATCGGTCGGGGCGGCATTGGGCCAGACGCCCTCCTCCAGCCCGGCCAGGATCATCCGGTCGGCCCGCACCAGCCGTGCCTCGATGGCCCCCAGAATGCGCAGGCGCGGCTGGCTGGCCCCACCCGTCCGCACCGTCTGTTCCGTCAGAAGCGTCGAGACCAGATCGGCCATCTCGGCCGGCGTCACCGGCGGCAGGGCTGCACCACCCTCGATAAGGCTGGACAGCACGGCCGCAGCCGCCTCTCCATCCGGACCGGCCCAGACCTCGGAGCCTGCCAGACTTTCGATCAGGCGGGTCAGAGCGCGCGCCGCCTCGTCCAGCGAGTCGGTCGGCAACAGGGCCTGGCGTGCCCTGCCCGACAGCGACTCCAGTCGATCCAGCAAGTGTCCCGCCATTGCGACATCGGCCCTTGTACGGTCCGAAGGCAGTTGGCCGTCGTCGCGAGGCTGTGTAGCCTTAAGCAAGGCGCGCCGTGCCCCGGCCCAGTCCCGGCGGCGGGGGCCGCGCAGGGCATGACGTTCCAGAGCTGCAACCGCCTGCCCGTAATCGGCGTCGTTCATGTCGATCCGGACCAACGGATGTTTCAGCAGGCCTAGCAGCACATGCGGGTCCAGCGGCTCGGCCATGAACCCCGCCGCCAGATCGACCAGCCGCCCTGCCGCCATCCGCGATAGAGGCTGGCCGGACGAGCTGTCCGCCGTGATCCCCCATCGCTCCAGCCGCGCCTCCACCCGTCGCCCCAGGTCCAGGTCGGGGGTGACCAGGGCACAGGTCTTGCCGGGTTCTTCCAGCGTCTCGCGCATCATCAGGGCGATGGCGGCGGCGGCGTCCTCTTCGGCGCGGACGGTGACGACCGACAGGCCCTCCAGCCCCTCGGCAATGGGGTCGACGGAGCGGACGCTCGCGGCATTGGCCCGAAGATCGCGGATGGTCTCGCGCCAGTCGGCGGTGGCCTGGGCCGGACGCAGGGCCTCGTTGAGCAGGCGCTGACGCGCTCGACCACGCGATGCGGTCTCGGTCGGTTCGGGCGGCTGAAACCACGGGCGGACCTGATCGCGCGCGACCCCGGCACGATCCAGCAGTCGCCAGAGCGCGTTCTGAGGATGCTGTTCGCTGTCCCCCAGCCCGTCCCAGACGCGGGCATCCAGCTCAAAGTCCAGTCCGGGCAGCACCACGCACCCCTGGGGCGCGGCAGCCACGGCGGCCAGCACGTCGGCGGCGGCCGGCGCTGAGCCGGTCGAACCGGCGGCGATCACCGGCTGCTGCGGCGGGCGCTCGGTCCAGGCCGTGGCCAGCAGACGCAGCAGCTTCGCCCGACGCCAGGCCGGATCGACCAGACCCATGGCCTCGAGCCGCCGGGGCCAGGCTTCGACGGCCAGCCCCAGGAACTCGGCCGACGCCTGCCAGTGTTCGGCCAGATCGCCCTCGACCAGGGTGGCGACCCGCGCCATGTCCTCGACCTCCTCCAGCTGGCAGGAATCGAGAAAGCTGCCTAGGGCATCGGCCATCTCCAGCGCCCGCAGAGGCGTCAGGCCGGGCCGGAAATCCTCGACGATCATCCGCGCCATCTCGAACCGGCGCGTCAGGGGGGCGATGGCGGGCGGCAGGTCCAGACCCAGTTCGCCAGGCGCGAACGGCGGCTCGTCCTCCTCCAGATCGCCCAGCGGTGTGACCTGAGGCAGCAGCAGCGACCGCCCCTGCGCCTGACGGGTCAGCGCCAAGGTGAAGGCCCGCGCCGCGCGGCGGTTGGGCAGAAGGATGACCGCGTCAGACAAGGCCTCGGGCGGATGTTCGCCCAGCCAGGCCAGTACCCCCGCCGCCAGATCGTCCAGAAACGGCCGCCGCGCCTCGATGGCGTACCAGCGCGGCGAGGTACCCGAGAAAGGATCGAAAGCCGTGCTCATCCGCCCTGCGCCAGCCGGGCCTCGGCCTCGTCACGGGCCTGGGGATCTCCGACATGCATCCAGTCGCCGTCAAGCACACAGCCGAACAGCCGTTCCGCCTCTGCCGATTTTCGCCAGAAACCGCTGAGCGAAAACGGCCCCTCCGGCCCCTCGGCGACATAGTCGGGCCGGCAGATATGGACGCCCATATAGGCAAACGGCGCAGACGCCGCCTCGCCCCTGAATGTCAGCTGCCCGTCGTCCGCCAGAAAGAAGTCCCCGTCGCCCTCGAAGCCGATGGAGCCCTCACGGCGGGCCAGCAGCAGGGCCGCGTCCATATGCTCAGGGTCCCACAAGCGAGACAGTTCAGACAGGGCTTCGCCCCGGCCCAGCCAGACGCTGTCGATATTGGCTACGAACACCGAGGCGTCGCCCAGCAGGGGTGCGGCCTTCTTCAGCCCGCCGCCCGTCTCCAGAAGCTCGGCCCGCTCATCGGAAATGACGATCTCAGGCCCGCTCCCGCGTGCGGCCAGATGCGCCTCCAGACGGTCGGCGAACCAGTGGACATTGACGACGGCCTTTTCGACGCCGGCGTCCGCCAACCGGTCCAGCACATGGTCGATCAGCGCTCGCCCCCCGAGCTCGACCAGCGCCTTGGGCCGGTCGTCGGTCAGCGGACGCATGCGGGTGCCCAGACCAGCGGCGAGAACCATGGCAGTCTTTGGGGCTGTGCTCATCGGCGGCTGTCCTCAGGGAGGTGGCGGGCGAACCAGTCGCGGACCGACTCCAGCCCCGGCTTGTCGAGGTTGGCATTCAGGTGCCGCCACATGCGCGGCATGAAGGCGCGATAGCGCGGCTTGCCGTCGCGCACGATCAGGCGGGCAAAGATGCCCAGGATGCGGGCCTCGTTCAGGGCCGCCAGGCCGGCATAGTCGCGCATGAAGGCCTCGCGCTCGACCTGGGGCCGCAGGGCGAAATAATGGTCCAGTGCCCGGGCCTCTAGCGCAGGCGACACATCCCGCCGCGCATCCTGGAGCAGGGAGTGCAGGTCCCAGGACGGATGAGCCTTCACCGCGTCCTGAAAGTCGATCAGTCCGACCATGGCCGGTCCCGCCCGACCGTGCAGCCGGATCAGATTCTCTGCATGGTAATCCCGGTGCGCCATGACGGTCGCCTCGTCCTCGCCCCGCGCCACCACCGGAGCCCAGGCCGAGCGCCAGTCGTCGATGGCGGCGGCGTCGAAAGCGAGACCCGGCTCCAGTTGAGGCATCCACTCCGCGAACAGATCGGCCCCGCCCTGAAGCGCCGTCGCGTCGTAGGTCTGTAGCGACCACTCGCCCGCCGCCCCGGTCAGGACGTCCGGCGTCGGGGCGTCGTGCAGGGTCGCAAGGGCCTCGACCGCGGCCAGATAAAGCGGCTCTTCCGGTTCGCCGGCTTCGATGACGCGGGCGAACAGGTCGTCGCCGAAGTCTTCCAGCACAGCCAGCCCGGCAGGGGCATCGACCGCGATGATCTCTGGCGCGGACAGGCCCAGGCTTCGCAGATGCGCGGCAACGGCCGCGAAGGCTTCGATCCGCCCGGCGGACAGGCGGGCGGTGGCGTTCCAGCCGGAGGCGCGGCGTTGCTCGGGCGTCCAGGCGGGGTCGGCGGGCGGGCTCTCGGCCGAGGCAGCCTGGTCCATCAGCATCAGGGTGGTGCCCGACGGCAGGGTCAGCCGCTCGTAGCGGCGCGTGGACGCATCGCCAGGCAGGGGCGCGCGCACGGCCTCGCCCAGACCGGAGGCCTTCAGAAACTCGATGCGTTGATGCTCGCGGTCAGACATGCAGATCCTTCAACTTGGCTTCCCACGCCCCTACGCCAGAAACGGTCGCAACACGTCCGTCTCCGTCTTCGGATAAGGCGACGATCAGCTGGTCCGGCCCCAGCCAGGCGGCGGGATCGTCGCCCAGACGCTCAGGCCATTCGATGACGGCAAAGCCGGTGTCCAGCGCCTCGTCCAGCCCGATCTCGACGGCCTCTTCCGGCCGGGTCAGGCGGTAGAGATCGAAATGGGCGACCGGCGGCTCGCTGTCATAGAACTGAACCAGGGTGAAGGTCGGCGACGGCACATCCTCGTCGGGCTGCGTCAGGGCGCGGATCAGGCCTCGCGCCAGGGTCGATTTGCCCATACCCAGTGGGCCGTACAGAAGCAGGGCTTCACCGTGTCCCATGAGTGGGGCAAGCGTAGCGCCCAACCGTGTGGTGGCGTCGGCATCAGCGAGAGGAAGGGTCAGAAGGCTCATGCGAAATCCGCGTCGGGCTGGCCAGGCAGGACCCGTTCAGTGAAGGCCTTCAGCGCATAGGTCGCCTTGCCCGCGTCGATGTCCAGCCGTCGGGCCGGGATCGGCTTGCCGACCTTGAGCTGGAAGGCCCCGCGCTTCTTGTTGAGCAGTTCGTGAAACAGGGTGATGTCCCGCAGTTCCTGCGAGAACCGGTCGAACAGATGGAACAGTTTCGACGTCGGTCCCGCCACATGGATGGGCACCACGGGCGCATCGTATTTGCGGGCCAGGGACGCCGCCGTCTGGGCCCATTCCGGGTCGGTCAGGCTGCCATCCGGGCCGACGCGGGCCAGCCGGCCGGCGGGGAACATGACCACGCAGCGTTCCGCCTCGAACGCCTCCTTTGCGGCCTGGAGCGTGGCGCGGGTCTTCTCGCGCGTGCGCTTTTCGGTCACCCATTCGACCGGCACGATGGCCTCGCCCAGACGGGGAGCGACCCGCACGGCATCGGCATTGGCGAAGAAGATGGCGTCGTCTCGCCGTTTGCGCACCGCATCGAAGACGGCAATGCCATCGGCGATGCCCGTTGGATGATTGGCCACGATCAAACAGCGGCCGGTCGCGGGTATCCGCTCCAGATTCAGCGTCGAGACCCGCAGATCCAGCAGATTGCTGACGTGGTGCAGCGCCTCCTGCCCCGACAAGGGCAGGATCGCATCGGCCATCCGCACGGCATGCCGAAACCCCAGCACCCGGTACAACAGCGGCCGCACCGCCGGCCAGATGACCGATCGGGTCAGCTGCGGGGCCCGCTCGGCGATCAGCACCTCGCAGATGTGCGGTGCAGGCTTTGTCTTTAAGGGGGCCGAAGCGGTCGGGGTCATGCAGGTCCGGTTGTCGCCGTTTGCATGGGCCTCCGCAAGCGGCCCGGCTTTGACTGTGTGGATGACGGTGCTAGGCCAGTCGCCTGATCAAGGAGAACCGTCCGATGCGCCACCGCTCCCTGCTTGCCAGCGCCTGCTGCGCCCTGGCGCTCGTCGTTGCCGTCCCGGCCCTGGCCGAGGCCCCCGCCGCTGCGCCGCCTGCCGCAACGACATCCGCCCAGAGCCAGACGCCCTTCACCTACCAAGACATGATCCCGGCCAATCGCCTGGGCGATCCGCAGGTGTCGCCGGACGGGCGCTGGGTCGTCTATTCGGTGACAACCACCGATGTGGCGGCCAACAGCCGCGCCGGAGCCCTGCATGCCCTGGACCTGACCAATCCGGGCGAGCCCGTGCGTCTGGCGATCAATGAGGGCGGGGCCAATACGGCGCGTTGGGGCTCGGACGGAAAGCTGTACTTCCTGTCGGGCCGGTCCGGCTCCAGCCAGGTCTGGCGGGCCGAGGCGGACGGCACCGGACCGGTGCAGGTCACCGACCTGCCGACCGACGTCAACGCCTATCGCCTGAGCCCCGACGCGGGGCGTGTGGTGGTTTCCCTGGCCGTCTATCCCGAGGCCGAAACCCTGGCCGCCTCGGTCGAGCGCGCCCAGGCCGTGGCGGCCCAGAAGAACACCGGCCAGGTCTATGGCCGCATGTTCGTGCGCCACTGGGACACCTGGAACGACCACACCCAGAACCATCTGTTCGTTCAGGACATCGGTGCCACCGGTGCCGCGATCGGCGAGCCCGTCTGGGTCACGCGCGGCTTCGACGGCGACACCCCCTCCAAGCCCTTCGGCGACGAGAGCGAGTTCACCTTTGCGCCCGACGGCCAGTCCGTCGTCTTCGCCTCGCGCCAGGCCGGTCAGTCCGAGCCCTGGAGCACCAATTTCGACCTCTATCAGGTTTCTGTCTCGGCTCCGGGACAGCTGAACAACCTGACGGACGACAACGAGGCCTGGGACACCGGCCCGGTCTTTTCGCCCGACGGTCGTACCCTCGCCTATCGCGCCATGGCCCGCCCCGGCTTCGAGGCCGACAAATATGCCGTCTTCCTGCGCGATGTGGCCTCGGGGCAGGTGCGCCAGATCGCGGCCAACTGGGACCGTTCGGCGGATAGCCTGCAATGGTCGAAGGACGGCCAGACCCTGTACACGACGGCGGGCGACGTGGGTCAGACCCGGCTGTTCGCCATCGATGTGACATCAGGCTCCGTCGTGCCGATCACAGGCGAGGGTCATGTCTCGGCCTTCCAGCAGACGCCGTCCGGCTTCGTCTTCGCCCAGGACAGCCTGACCCGGCCCAGCGAGCTGTTCGTCAAGACGTTCCGGGGTCGCGAGATGCCGCGCCGCATCACCGATGTGAACTCGCAGCTGGACGAACGCGCCTTCGGCGCGGCCGAGCAGTTCACCTTCGCGGGCTGGAACGGCGAGGAGGTCCACGGCTATGTCATCAAGCCCGCCAATGCGGTGGAAGGTCAGAAGTATCCGGTCGCCTTCCTGATCCACGGTGGACCGCAAGGGTCGTTCGGCAACAGCTGGTCCTACCGCTGGAACCCTATGACCTATGCGGGTGCCGGCTATGCGGTGGTGATGATCGATTTCCACGGATCGACCGGCTACGGCCAGGCCTTCACCGATTCCATCAGCCAGCACTGGGGCGACCGCCCTTTGGAAGACCTGCAGAAGGGCTGGGCCGCCGCGCAGGAGAAGTACGACTTCATCGACGGCGAGAACGCCTGTGCGCTCGGCGCGTCATACGGCGGCTATATGATCAACTGGATCGCGGGCAACTGGGCCGGTGAGTTCAAATGCCTGGTCAATCACGACGGCGTCTTCGACACCTTCGGCATGGGCTATTCGACCGAGGAGCTGTGGTTCACCGAGTGGGAATATGGCGGCACGCCCTGGGAAAACCCGCGTGGGTATCAGGAATTCAACCCGGCCAACCACGTCCGCAACTGGCGCGACCCGATGCTGGTCATCCAGGGCGATCTGGATTTCCGCATCCCCACTGCCCAGAGCCTGTCGACCTTCACCGCCTTGCAACGGAAGGGGATCGACAGCCGGCTGGTGGTCTTCCCGGACGAGAACCACTGGGTGCTGCGCCCGGCCAACAGCCAGCAGTGGCACAACGAAGTGTTCGGCTGGCTGGACAAGTATCTGAAGCCGGCGGAGTGATCCGGGGCTGACAACAGCCAGAAGCCCCGCAGTCGACCGGACTGCGGGGCTTTTCTTTTTAGGACGCTATCTCTCGGCCCGCGGGACCTCGTTGCTTGAGCGCGCGCAAATTAGCGCGCGGCGATCGACCGGGTCAGATTGACGTAGCGATCGTGTTCGCGGGCGGTCATGCAGCGCGGCATGGACCAGGTCTCGCCCGTGCGGCGCACTTCGACGGCCTGGCGCGCGGTGATAAACACTGGCGCGGCACCATATTCGCGGGTGAAGGCGACGCGGGTGGCGGCGTCGGCGTCGCAGACCATAACGGCCCGCGGCTGGGCGACCTGTTGCGACGCGCGCGGGGCGGGCGGAAGCTGCGTCTGGTTCTGCGTCGAGAAGTTCTGGGCCAGGGCAGGGGCGGCGCTGGCCAGAACCAGCAGGGTGGCGGCGGAAACTGCGAACAAGCGCATCAGGAAATCCTCCAAATCATCCCGAATTCGCTCCGGGTTCGGACATAAGAATGCGCTCTTTTCTGCATTTGTAAAGTTTTGACGACAGTTTCGGGAATGAAAAATGACGCACGCGGCGAGTGTCGACCGGCAGGGCATTAATTTCGTTCGAGATTGAGCCGAAGCGCGGCTTCGTGCGTATCTGACGCGAAGCCGCATTCAACAGGACACCCATGACCCGAAGAGGCCTGTTCGCCCCCCTGCTGGGCCTTGCCGCCGCCGCCTGTTCGCCGCTATCGCTGCTGAATGCGGTCGGGCCGCGCGATCGCGGGGCCGGGCGGATCGCCCGGGACCTGCCCTACGGTGACGACCCGCGCCAAAGGATGGACGTCTATGCTCCGGCCCAGGCCGCGAACCTGCCCGTTCTGGTCTTCTTCTACGGCGGCGGCTGGGATTCCGGGGATCGCACCGTCTATGGCTGGGCGGCGCAGGCTCTGGCCGCGCGCGGCTTCGTCGTCTTTGTGCCTGACTACCGTCTGGTGCCCCAGGTCCACTTCCCGGCCTTCATCCAGGACGCGGCGGAGGCCACAGCCCGCGCGGGCGCGCTGGCTGCGACCTATGGCGGCGACCCGGCCCGCCTGGGCGTCATCGGCCATTCCGCCGGGGCCCATCTGGCCATGATGATCGCGCTGGACCGGCGCTACATGGCGGCCGTGGACCAGCCGACCCTGATCAAGGCGGCTGCGGGTCTGGCCGGACCCTATGAGTTCCTGCCCTTCGACGTGGCCGCCTCGCGCAATGCCTTTGGCCGCGCGCCCGACCCGACCCTGACCCAGCCGGTTACCTTCGCCCGCGCCGATGCGCCTCCCCTGTGGCTGGGCCACGGCACCGACGATGTCGTGGTGCATGACGAGGACACCACCATCCTGTGCGAACGGATGACCGCCGTCGGCGGACGCTGCGAGGCCAAACTCTATCCCGGCCTGAACCACGCCGACCTGATCGCGACCTTCTCTCCCCTGTTCCGCAAGAAGGCCCCCGTTCTGGACGACGTCACCGGCTTTATGCGCCGCGAGCTGGGCTGAACGCGCGCTCAAGCAGCGAGCAACCGCCTTGCGAGCGCTAGCGCCACAACAAAGCGTGGCCGTCTCGCCAAGGTCATCTTCTTCCGCTAGGGGAGATCATGACAAACACAATGACAGCCTCGACGCAGGCCCTGGCGGCACTGGACCGCCTCGAAACCCTCTACGCCCAATCCGTCGCGAACTTGCGCGCCGCCGTGGGCAGCTTCCTGAAAACCGGCGAACGCGCCGATGCCGAGGCCCGGGCCAAGGGCCTGTTCGCCTATCCCGAACTGCGGGTCAGCTGGTTCGGCGACCGGCCTGAAAACCTGGCCAGCCGCGCCTATGCCCGCCTGTCCAGGCCCGGCGTCTATGCGACCACCGTAACCCGGCCGGACCTGTACCGATCCTATCTGCTGGAACAGCTGACCCTGCTGGAACAGGACTATGGCGCGACATTCGAGGTGCGCCCGTCCGAACAGGAAATCCCGTTTCCCTATGTGATGGACGGCTCGGACGTCGTGCTGGACCGGACCCAGACCGCCGCCGTCGCCCGCTATTTCCCGACCACGGACCTGGCTCATATCGGCGACGAGATTTCCGACGGCCTGTTCGACCTGGGCAAGGACTTTCCGCTGGCCCAGTTCGACGGCCTGCGCACCGACTTCTCCCTGGCACGCCTGCGCCACTACACCGGCACACCGGTCGAGGACGTCCAGTCCTATGTGCTGTTCACCAACTACAACCGCTATGTCGACGAGTTCGTGCGCTGGGCCTGCGCCCAGCTGACCGACCCGGACAGCGCCTATGAGACCCTGTCCTGTGCAGGCGGCGTGGTACTGACGCGAGACACGCCGGATCTGGAGGCGGCGGCGATGGACGCGGCCTGGAAGAAGCACCAGATGCCGGCCTATCACCTGACGGCACCGGGCCATGCGGGTATCACCCTGGTCAACATCGGGGTCGGGCCTTCCAACGCCAAGACGATCTGCGACCACCTGGCCGTGACCCGCCCGCACGCCTGGATGATGATCGGCCACTGCGGCGGCCTGCGTCCCAGCCAGACGATCGGCGACTATGTCCTGGCCCACGCTTACTTGCGTGACGACCATGTGCTGGACGCGGTCCTGCCGCCGGACATTCCGATCCCTTCGATCGCCGAGGTCCAGCGCGCCCTGTACGACGCGGCCAAACAGGTGTCCGGCGCGCCGGGCGAAGAGGTCAAGCGTCGCCTGCGCACCGGCACGGTCGTGACCACCGACGACCGGAACTGGGAGCTGCGCTATTCCAAATCGGCGCTTCGCTTCAATCAGAGCCGCGCCGTCGCCATCGACATGGAAAGCGCGACCATCGCGGCCCAAGGTTATCGCTTCCGCGTCCCCTACGGCACGCTTCTCTGCGTGTCGGACAAGCCCCTGCATGGCGAGATCAAGCTGCCGGGCCAGGCCAACCGTTTCTACGAGGGCTCCATCTCGGAACACCTTCAGATCGGCATCCACGCCATCGACCTGCTGCGGGCCGAGGGTAACCGCCTGCACTCACGCAAGCTGCGCGCCTTCGACGAGCCGCCGTTCAGGTAGACTATTTCTTCAGCCGCCGGGCATTGGCCACCGCCGTGCGGTGGATGGGCTTCAGCGCCTCGGCCTGGCCCTTCAGCAGTTCGGTGTTGAGCGTCAGCATCTGGCCCGCCGCCCGGCTCCACCAGCCCAGGGCATAGCTGACTTGCGCCTGCATGGCCGCCGCCGGGGTCGAGGCCCCGGCGATAGCCGAAGCGGCGCGGCTGGCCAGGCCCGCCTCGGTGACGGCATTGGCGTTCAGCCGCTGGCCGATGTCGCCGAAAGTCTTGCCCATAGCCGCCGCGGATTCCGACAGGGCCTCGACCTTTTCGCTGCTCATCAGCGACATTTCCTTCAGGTCGACCTTGGCCGGATCGGTCATGCCATCGGCCATGATCTTCATCCGGGCGGCGATCACGTCGCCGGCCGCGCTCAGCATTTCGCCGCCGGACAGGGCCGTGTGGCTGGCCGAACTGGCGTTACGGGTCAGCTTGCGGCCGGTTTTCACGGCGCGATCGATCTGTGTCATGGCTCAGCCCTGCGCCTCATTCAGGCCTCCGGCAAGACCTCGTTGGAGAAGTCGGCCACATCCTTGAGCAGGGCGGGCACGGCGGCATCGATGATGGTCTGGCCCTTTTCCGGACTGG
Organism: Brevundimonas sp.; assembly: GCF_041648055.1. GTDB lineage: Bacteria > Pseudomonadota > Alphaproteobacteria > Caulobacterales > Caulobacteraceae > Brevundimonas. The sequence continues at coordinate 34,683 of NZ_JBAZPS010000002.1, read as the reverse complement.
CCTGGGCCGGATCGGAGCCGATGCGGCCGTCGGGGAAGCGGGCGCGATAGTCCAGCGCGTCCCGGATTGGGCCAATGGGCGCGATCTGCGGGCTGTACGGAGCAGACTTGATGTGGTCCGGATAGGCGGCCTGGGTCACCGCGATCTCGGACGGGGTCGCATGCATGCCGTGGCCGGTCGGGAAGATGCGATTGCACAGGCTGTTGACGCCCGGCAGGTCCCACCAGTTCTTCAGCTTCAGCACGAACGGAGGCCGCTCCTCGACAAAGCTCCACTCCGCATAGATCTCGGCGAAGGTCGCCTCGATCGTGGCGACATTGCCGCCGTGCCCATTCAGGAAATAGATCCGTTCGAACCCGTGCCGGCTCAGCGACGACACCCAGTCGGTGATTGCGGCCATGAAGGTCGAGGGGCGGAGCGAGATGGTCCCCGCAAAGGCCAGATGATGCTGGGCCATGCCGATGTTGAAGGTCGGGGCGACCACCAGATTCTCATCGGCCTGCTCCGCCGCATGGGCGATGATCTCGGGACACATCCAGTCCGTGCCCAGAAGACCGGTCGGCCCGTGCTGCTCGTTGGAGCCGATCGGCACCACGACCGTCTTCGTCTGTTTCAGCCGCGCATCGATCTCGGGCCAGGACGACAGATGGATCAGCATGGGCGACGCTCCTTAAACAACAATGGGTGCGGTTTAGGCCGATTGCCGGACGTGGCCAACCGCGAACGGCCCGCCTTCGGCTTGACCCGGAAGCCGTGCACGGCGAAGCCATGATCATGCCCCCCGTGCCTAAGCCCTCAACGCCCCGCTCGAAGACGCCCAAGCGCGCGCCCCGCGCCCTGGGCTGGCCGCCGGACGAAGATCGGGTCGAGACGATCTTCCAGCGGCTGGCGGCCATCATGCCGGAGCCGAAGACCGAGCTGGATTTCGTCGACCCCTTCACCCTGGTCGTCGCCGTCGCCCTGTCGGCCCAGGCGACGGACGTCTCGGTCAACAAGGCCACGGACAAATTGTTCAAGGTCGCCGACACGCCCGCAAAGATGCTGGCCCTGGGGGAGGAGGGGCTGGTGCCCTACATCGCCTCCATCGGCCTGTATCGCGGCAAGGCGAGGAACGTCATCGCCCTCAGCCGGATCGTGCTGGAGCAGCATGGCGGGGTCGTGCCGCTGAACCGCGCCGATCTTCAGGCCCTGCCCGGCGTGGGGCGCAAGACGGCCAGCGTAGTGCTGAACGAGCTGGGCATCGAGCCCGCCATCGCGGTGGACACCCATGTGTTCCGCGTCTCGCACCGCCTGGGTCTGGCCAATGCCGCCACGCCGGACAAGGTCGAGGCTCAGTTGCACAAGGTCGTGCCTGCCGCCTGGCTGCCCAAGGCGCATCACTGGCTGATCCTGCACGGCCGCTACACCTGCACGGCGCGCAAACCGAAGTGCGCAGCCTGCGTGATCTCCGACCTGTGCCCGTCGCGCGGCGACCTGATGGCGTCAGGAGAGGCGGCCTAGGCCCCGCGCTCGGCGGCCGGGATAAAGCCATTGGCCAGCAGCGCATGCAGGGCCTGGACGTGGCCGTCGCGCGCCTCGACCGGGGCGGAGTCTGACGTCATCACCACCGTCAGCCGCAGGTCCGGCACGACAAAGACCATCTGGCCGCCATAGCCCCAGGCATAGAAGACATCGTGGCCGCGCGCCTTGCGCATCCACCAGCCATAGCCGTGGCCGTCGCCCGTCCAGCGCGAATTTCCGCGCGGCTCCCACGACGCCTCGACCCAGCCCTCGGGCAGGACCCGGACGCCCTCATGCAGGCCGTCGTTGCGATACAGTTCACCGAACGCCAGCAGGGCGCGCGGCGACAGGCGCATCTCATTGCCGCCGAAATAGATCCCCTGCGGATCGGCGGGCCATTCGGGAATGGTCAGACCCAACGGCTCACCGAGCAGTTCGCGCGTCAGGGCCAGGGTGGATCGTCCCGACGCCCGGGTCAGCACCGCCGAGGTCAGGTGAGAGGTGCCGGTGGAATAGATCAGCGTCCCGCCAGGATCGCTCTCGAACGGCTGGGCCAGGGCGTAGCGGACCCAGTCCCGGCTGGACACCCAGGCCCCGTAGTTGGCCCCCGAGGTCGAGGCCAGCCCCGCCCGCATCGACAGAAGATGGCCCACCGTCAGGGCATTCAGGCGTGGATCGGGATCGGCCGGAAACCGGTCGGACAGGAAAGGCGCGACGGTCTGGTCCACCCCGGTCAGCAGGCCCTTTCCGATCGCTGCCCCGGCGACGGCGGCCAGGACGGACTTTGAGGCGGACTTGACGTTGACCGCCGTATCCAGCCCCGGCCCGCGCAACACCTCCTCGACCAGGGGCCGGCCGTCCCGCGCCACGATCAGGGCGCGCATCTTGGGCAGATCACGCGCCGCCTCGACCGCCGCCGCCGTCAGGGCGGCATCCAGACCTTCTGTGCGAGGGGCAGACGCCGGGGCAGGCACCGTCGACTGGCCACAGGCGACCAGAGGTACGGACAGGGCGGGCAGGCTCAGGCCGGCGGCGAGGAGATGTCGGCGTTTCATGCCCATCGACATGGGGACGCCGACCCGTCCGCGACAGGCGACCTCACGCCGCAGCCTGGGCCAGCCTGGCCTTGACCGCCTGCGCGAACCGCCGTCCGCCCTCGGGCGCGGAGCCCAGGTAGAAGTCCGGCTCGATCAGCTCCGCCTCCATCAGCAGCCAGCCGCCATTGGGACCGCGCGCCATGTCGATGCGGGCATACAGCAGGTCCTCGTCGATCGCGGCCAGCGTCTGCTGCGCCAGGTCCCAGGCCCACTCGGGCGGCTCGGGCAGGGCGACATACTGACCGCCGTACTGGACCTGAATGCGGAAGTCGCCGTTGACGGGCCGCTTGTTGACCACATGGCTGAGCTGACCGCCGAAGATCAGCAGGGAGATCTCCCCCTCCGTTTCGATGGACGGCAGATAAGGCTGGATCATCGCCGCCCCGTCGGGCGCGCCCAGCATCTGTTCGCCGCGCGACAGACGCAGGGTCTGCCAGGCCCCGCCGGAGACACGCGGCTTGACCACCACCGTCTCGGTGCCGAACCGGTCGAAGGCGGCATCGACATTCGCCTGGGTCACGCCCTCGACCCACTGCGTCTGGGGCATGGCCACGCCGCGCTCGGCCAGCCGCCGCAGATAGGATTTGTCCGAATTCCACCTCAGGACCGACGGCGGGTTCAGCATCCGTACCCCCGCGGCCTCCCAGGTGGCGCAGGCCTGCACCCACCGCGCATGATCGCGGTGATAGCCCCAGACGATCAGCGGCAGGACCAGCGGAAACGCCGCCAGCCGCGATCCATCCTCGATGTGGTCCGTCCAGGGCATCGGCTCGACCGTGATCCCCTCCAGCGCCAGCGCAGCCTGCAACCTTTCCAGTACGCCCGGCCACTGGCCCGCATAGGACGGATCGGACGGGTCGGGGGTCAGGACGGCGATCTGGGTCATGGCGGCGATCTAGCGCGAAAGCCCCGCGCCGGGTAAGGCCTCGCGATGACCCAAACCTCTCTGCCTATCCGTTTCGACGTCTGCGCCGTCGGCAATGCCATCGTCGATGTGCTGGCCCCCTGCGACGACGCCTTCCTGAACGCCCAGGGCCTGACGCCTGGCTCGATGCAGCTGGTTGATGCGAAGCAAAGCGCGGCCCTCTATGATGCCATGGCGGCGGGCGTCGAGGCCTCGGGCGGATCGGCGGGCAATACCGTGGCGGGCGTCGGCTCCTTCGGCGGACGCGCGGCCTATGTGGGCAAGGTGGCAGACGACACCCTGGGCGGCGTCTTCACCCACGACATCCGCGCCGCCGGCGTGGCGTTTAACAGCCCGGTCCTGACCGGCGGGGCCGAACAGGGTCTGGGCACCGGTCGCTGCCTGATCAATGTCACGCCGGACGGGCAACGCACAATGTGCACCTTTCTGGGGGCCGCCAACCAGCTGTCGGCCGACGACATCGACGCCGAACAGATCGCGGCCTCGGCCATCGTCTATCTGGAGGGCTATCTGTTCGACCCGGCCCCGGCCCGTGCCGCCTTCGAGGCCGCCGCCGCTGCCGCCCACGCGGCAGGCCGCAGGGTCGCCATCACCCTGTCCGACACCTTCGTCGTCGCCCGCTGGCGTGCCGAACTGCTGGCCTTCATCGAGGCGTCGGCCGACATCGTCCTGGCCAATGAGGCCGAGCTGGCCGCCCTGTTCGAAACAGATGATTTCGACGCCGCCGCCGCCCGCCTGGCCTCCATGACGGAAGTCGCCGCCATCACGCGCGGGCCCGAGGGCTCGGTTCTGCTGTCCGGCGACGAACGGGTCGAGGTCGCCGCCTTCCCGGTCGATAAGGTCATCGATACCACCGGCGCAGGCGATCAGTACGCCGCCGGGGTCCTGCTGGGCCTCGCGCGCGGCCTGTCGCTGAAGGAGGCGGGTACGCTGGGGTCGCTGGCGGCGGCGGAAGTCATCGCCCACTGGGGACCGCGACCCATGACGTCGTTGGAAGCGCTGGCGAAGGACGCGGGACTGACCCTCACCCCCGCCTGATCGTCACATAAAGCGCCCCGTCGCCCCCGTGGTGGCGTGCCGCCGGGGCGAAGCCGGAGACGACCCCGCGCAGGGCCGGGCCGGTCAGCCACTCATGGACCGAGCCCCGGATCACGCCGGTGCCGCCGCGTCGCCCCTGACCGGTGATCACCAGCACCGAGCGATAGCCGCGCGCCTGCGCCCCCATCAGGAAGGCGGTCAGGGCGTCCTGCGCCTGGAACCGGCCATAGCCGTGCAGGTCGATCCGCGCCTCGATCGGATCGCGCTCGCGCGACAGACGCCGCTGGCGGCGCGGCTCCAGAACCTCCGGCACGCTACGGGAGGCGGGGGGAGATACGGCTGGAGAAAAGGACGGCACCGGCCGGGGCGCAGCCTTGCCCTTGCCGGTGGGATGGGGAGCCGCTGGAGGATCGGGCTGGACCGCCCCGACGACGATGCGCGGAGCCTTCTTCGGCCGTGACGGCGTCACCGACCCGGCCACGCGGGACCAGATATGCCGGTCGTCGGGGCTCAGATCATCGCGTCTGGTCACGAGGCGGGGCTCATGTCGTGCCGGAGGCGGTCCCGTCGGCATCCTCGTCCGAACCCTGATCCTGCGGCCCCGGCGCATAGGCCAGCAGGTCGCCGGGCTGGCAGTCCAGTTCGCGGCACAGGGCGTCCAGGGTGGTGAACCGCACGGCGCGCGCCTTGCCCGTCTTCAGGATCGACAGATTGGCCAGGGTCACGCCCACGCGATCGGCCAACTCGGTCAGCGACATGCGCCGTTCGAGCAGGATGCGGTCAAGCTGGATGCGGATGGCCATGATGTCTCTCTATCTAACGGCAATCATCGGGTCGACCCGAGGGGCGGCGCGAAGCGTCAGAAGGGCGGAGCCTTCTGACCGCGCTGCCAGTTAAATGGTCAGTTCGGATTCGCGGCGCAGGCGCGCCCCTTCGCGGAAAATCTGCGCCAGCACGGTCACCACCAGAACGGAAAAGGCGGGCGTCACCAGGTCGAACAGACTGGGCGCTTCCATAGCGCCTCGCACCAGGCGCGACACAAGGCTCTGGCCAATCCACGCGCCGCCGGTCACGACGGCCAGGATGAAGCCGATCTGCTTGAGGCGCCCGGTATTGGCAGGATGAAAGGGGTCGCCGATGCGCAGTGTCTGCACGATCTGGCGCAGATGCCTGAGAATGAGGGTAAATCCGCCCAGGTAGGCACAGGCCGCGCCGACACCGAACAATATGTAGGCCCGGCCTACGGGAACCTGCGTGTCCCTGAACGTCAGGTTCAGTTGCTCAAGAGGCAAAAACACGAGAAAAATGAAGACAGCGGTGACGGCGATGGTCACCAGGGCCAGGATCCAGAAGGCGGCCCCAAGGGCTACGCTCAACAGGCTGGTCATCGAACCGAGGGACAGGCCGGGAACACGAGTTCGGCGATTCACCGGAAATTTCAGTCTCGGCAGGCGCATGCAGTAAGGCCTATTCGTCGTCAGGCCGGGGCAGAGGGCGAGGATGCCGCGCGGGGTCCGGCGAACCCACACGCGGTCTTAACTCTCGCGCTTGTCATGCCGATCGTCAAAGCTCCGTTTTGTTCTTACAGGCCTTGGACGAGCGTCGCGATCAGGGCGACCGGCAGGGCGGCGAGCAGCATTGTGTTGATCACGCCGTGGCCGATCTTTTCGATGAAGTAGGAAGCGTTCATGGTGTTCATTGTCGTTCTCCGTTGATCCTGAGTGAGGGATGTTTTCACCCCTCGTTTTGTTTCCGCTGCATCGATCTTGCCGTTATCGGCTAGATCGGAGAACGTCGCGGCGTCCGTCCTTGAAACAATAGATAGGCCGTGCGCTGAACGAAGTCATGTTACATATCGTTTAACGATATTAAACTTTGGCAATGGATTGTAACCGAGCGGGTGAAGACGATGAATCTGAAGCTAATCAAGGGGATGCGTCTGGTCCTGGCGACACACAATCCCGGCAAGGTGCCCGAGATCGAGGCCCTGCTGGGCGGACATTACAGCGTCGTCACCGCCGGCAGCCTGAACCTGCCCGAACCGGACGAGACCGAGAGCACCTTCGTGGGTAATGCCCTGCTGAAGGCGCGCCATGCGGCGGACCTGGCGGGAGAGGTCGCCATTGCCGACGATTCCGGCCTGTCGATCGCGGCGCTGGACGGCGCCCCCGGCATCTTCTCCGCCCGCTGGGCAGGGCCGGACAAGGATTTCGCCTTTGCCATGAAGAAGGTCGAGCAGCGGCTGGAGGAAATCGGCGCGCATGACCGCAGCGCCTGGTTCACCTCGGCCCTGGCCGTGGCCTGGCCGAACGGTCCGGCCGTGGTGGTCGAGGGCCGCGTCGACGGCATCCTGACATTCCCGCCCCGGGGCACGCGGGGCTTCGGCTATGACCCCATCTTCATCCCCGAGGGCCACGACCAGACCTTCGGCGAGCTGGACCCCGCCTTCAAGGATTCCATCAGCCACCGCGCCCGGGCCTTCGAAAAGCTGCGGGATGCGTTGATTGACTGACGCCGTCACCAACGCGGTCAATCCTGTCGCTCAAGCAGCGAGTGACCGCGTCGCGAGCGTTAGCGACCCCAAAGACCATCTGGCCCTCTACGTCCACTGGCCCTACTGCGCGCGCATCTGCCCCTATTGCGATTTCAACGTCGTGCGCGACCGGGGGCGGGATCAGGAACAGGCCGGTCTGGTGGAGGCGATCCTGGCCGATCTGGAGGCGCAGGCCGCCCTGATTGGTCCGCGCCGTCTGGCCTCCATCTTCTTCGGCGGCGGTACGCCCTCTCTGCTGGACCCGGACGCCGTGGCCCGCATCATCGCCGCCGCCACGGGCCGGTTCGCTCCCCTCGGCCCCATCGAGATCACGCTGGAGGCCAATCCCACGGATGCCGAGGCCGACCGGTTCGCGGCCCTGAGAGACGCCGGCATCAACCGCCTGTCGATGGGGGTCCAGGCGCTGGACAATGAGGCGCTCAGGTTTCTGGGCCGCAACCATTCGGCGGACGAGGCCCGGCGCGCCGTCGCCGTCGCCGCCCGCGCCTTCGACCGACTGTCGATCGACCTGATCTATGCCCGCCCCGGCCAGACGGTGGCCGGCTGGACCGAGGACCTGACCCAGGCGCTCGATCTGGGGTTCGAGCACATCTCCCCCTATCAACTGACCATCGAACCCACGACCGCCTTCGGCCGCGCCGTCGCGCGCGGCGCCTGGTCGCCGCCGGATGAGGATCTGGCCGCAGACCTCTATGAGACGACGCAGATCGTGCTTCAGGCCGCCGGCTTCGAAGCCTATGAGGTGTCCAACCACGCGCGCGGCGTCGCGGCCCGCTCCAGCCACAACCTGCATGTCTGGCGCGGCGGCGACTATCTGGGCCTCGGTCCCGGCGCCCACGGCCGCCTGACCCTGGACGGCGTCCGCACCGCCACCGTCGCCCACCGGGGCATCGCCGACTATGTCACCGGCGTCGCGGCCGGTACCCCCTGGAGCGAGCAACAGCCCCTCTCCCCCACCGACGCCGCCGAGGAAAAGGTCCTGCTGGGTTTGCGCACAGTCGAAGGTCTGGCGCTGGCGGAGCTGGCGACGCTGGGCCGAAAAGTTGAGGCGGGGCCGCTGGCAGACCTGATCGCAGACGGGTTTCTGGAGGTCGAGACCGGACAGGTCCGCGCGACGGCGACGGGGCGGCCTGTATTGGACGGGGTGCTAAAAGTCTTGCTCACATAAACGTAGACGGGCGCCGAGTCAGTTTCGCGTGGCAAGATCACCCAAAGCAGCGCTAGTCATAAGCGATGGAAGATACCGCCACCTCAAAACGATCGGTTCGCGCGAAGGCGGATGCCATCAAGCCGTTTCGCTGCAAGAATCTCATCGCAGTGATCGAAGACCCAGCCGACATAAAGAATATCGGAACGGTCATTCGAAACGTGAACGCGCTCGGCGTTGAGAAAGTCTACGTGGTCGATCCGCGCCGTGCCTTGCCCGACGATTGGCAGGAGTTGCGCAGCGACAGGGCCATCTCCAAGATTTCGGTTTCGGCAGTGAAGTGGACTTTCGTGAAGCGCTTCGACAGCACAGACGAGTGCTTCGACTATCTCGAAAAGAAGGGCTTCGTGTCCATCGTCACCTCACCCCATGTGAAGGGCAAGACGAGCCTGTATCTGGACGACGGTGACTACACGGTCCACGCCAAACTGGCAGTATGGTTCGGAAGTGAGTCCATTGGCATCAGCGAGCGCGCGGTGGAACGCAGCGCCATGTGCGTCAGTGTCCCCATGTTCGGCATGATCGAAAGTCTCAACCTTGGGACGAGCTCGGGTATCGTTATCTACGAGGTCGCAAAGCAACGCCGCCGCTATCAAAGCCAGTTCAGGATGCGCAATCGCCGTGGCGAACGTGATGAGCCGCTTCCAACGGTCATGGCGATCAAGCAAGCCTGAGCGACACCCGGTTTTTATGACCATGGTTTCGGCCGAAAAGCCGAAGCCTTTTGCGGTGGCAGCGGTGTAATCCGGACCCTGATCCTCCCGTCCCTTCGCGCCTGTGAATGGAGACACTGGACCCTCAGGTCCGGCGCAAGGGCCGCTTTCTCCTCACCACACTCTCCAGCCGGGGTATAATCCTCGTCTGAACCTGCCGGACCCTGTCCGCGCGGGATTCAGTCGGCCTTTGACACGTCGATCTCCTCTGTTGCGCCTGGACGCACAGGCGAACCCTCCGCGCGCTGATGCTCCGTTTCACCCGAAACACGCGTCCGCGCCTTTTTCGGGCGCGATGAAGACTCTCGACCCTGACCGCCCGCGCTGGCAGGGTCGCGGCAGATGACCGAGCCCTCGCCCTTTCCGCCGACCGCCCCGCCGCCGCGCCTGGTTTCGCCGGGCCTGTATCTGGTGGCGACACCGATCGGGAACCTGCGCGACATGACGCTGCGGGCGCTGGACGTTCTGGCCGCCGCCGATCTGGTCCTGGCCGAGGACACGCGCGTCACGGGCAAGCTGCTGTCAGCCTATGGGCTCAAGGCCAAACTGGAACGCTGCGACGACCACGCCTCCGCCCGGGCGGCGGAACTGGCCATCGAACGGCTGCGTGACGGGGCGGTGGTGGCCTTGGTCTCGGATGCGGGCACGCCCCTGGTCAGCGACCCCGGCTTCGTCGTGGCCCGGGCCGTGATTGCCGAGGGCCTGCCGGTCCATCCCATCCCCGGTGCTTCCAGCCTGCTGGCCGCCCTGTGCATCGCAGGGCTGCCCGCCGACCGCGTCACCTTCGCCGGCTTCCTGCCGCCCAAGTCAGGTGCCCGCCGCTCTGCCCTGGAAGAGCTGCGCACCACCCGCCAGACCCTGGTCGTCTTCGAGAGCGGACCGCGCCTGGCCGACAGCCTGGCCGACATGGCCGCCGTCCTCGGCCCCCGCCCCGCCGCCGTCGCCCGCGAGCTGACCAAACTCTATGAAGAGTGCGTGCGCGGGACGCTGGACGAACTGGCCACCGACCCCCGCTGCCAGTCGCCCAAGGGCGAAATCGTCGTCGTCATCGGCCCCGGCGAGGTCGAGGTCGCCAGTGAGGCTGACACCGACGCCGCCCTGGCCGAGGCCATGACCCGCCTGCCGCCGGGCGAGGCCGCCGCCGAGGTCTCCCGCGCCCTGAACCTGCCGCGCAAGCCCCTCTACAAGCGGGCGCTGGAGATGCAGGGCCGGTGAGCCGCAAAGCCCCCCGGCTGAAACCCGCCGCCGTCGCGCGGGCCAAGCAGGGCTGGCGCATGACCCTGGGCCGCGACGCCCACCGCCAAGGCCATCGCTCCGAATGGCTGGCGGCGGCCTGGCTGATGCTGAAGGGCTATCAGCTGTTGGGTTTTCGCCTGAAGACCCGCGCCGGCGAAATCGACATCCTGGCCCGCCGGGGCAAGACGCTGGCCGTGGTCGAGGTCAAGCGCCGCGCCAGCGTCGAACAGGCGCTGCTGGCCATCGGCCCGGACCAGTACGAGCGCCTGCTCTCCGCCGGACGCGCGGTGTTGCGCCAAAGACCCAGCTTGGCCGGGCATCTGCTGCGTATCGATATTGTGGCGCTGGCCCCCGGACGGTTTCCGGTTCATCGTCGCGGCATAGAGCCCATGGGGAGGGGCTAAGAGGGGCTGACGACATGACGCGCGACGAGGCCATCGAAGTTCTGACCCAGGCCGGTCAGGCCGAGGACGATGCCTTTCCGCTTCTGGACGCCGCCATCGCCTGCGCTATCCACGACGCCCCCCTGCGTGACCCCGCGCCCGTCCGCGACCTGGCCGACCGCGCCGCCGAACGCCTGGCCGAGCGACTGATCGAGGACAGTCCTGACGAGGCCCTGTCCGAAACGATGTGCAGCGACTTCCGCCTCAACGGCGACCTGCTGCATCACGACGATCCGGCCAATACGGACATCATCGACATCGCCGAGCGCAGGCGTGGCCTGTCGGCAGCGCTCAGCGTCTTCTATCTGGACGCCGCGCGGCGCAACGACCTGCGGGCCGACGGCGTGGATTTTCCCGGCCACTTCCTGTTGCGGGTGGAAACGGCCGAAGGGCCAGTCGCCCTGGACCCGTTCAGCCAGGGGCGGCTGGTCCTGCCGTCCGAGCTCAGCCGTCGCGCGCTGCGGGCGGGCCTCACGCCCCACGTCGCCGACCGGCTGGATCTGCTCATGGCCCCGGTCAGCGACCGCGAGGCCCTGATCCGGCTGCAGAACATGGTCTTCGTCCGCGCCATCCACGCCCATGACTATGAGGGGGCCGAGCGGTCGGCGCTGCGATGCGCCCTGCTGGACCCCGAGGATCACCGTCCCTGGCTGGACGTCGCCACCGCGCGCGAGAAGCAGGGGGCCCTGACCGGCGCGCTCCAGGCCCTGGCCTGCGCCCGCACCCTGGACGACCCGCTGGCCGCGCGCCGCCAGATCAGCCTGGACCGGGTCCGGCTTCAGCTGAACTGAGACCGCCCGGCCTTGCGCCGCCTTGCCCGCCTGCCCATTAGTCTGGGGCAGAGCAGCCGAGGACCGAGCCCATGAAAGTCGCCATCCAGATGGACCCCATCGAAGGGGTCAACATCGCCTCGGACACCACCTGGCTGATGGCGATGGAGGCGCAAGATCGGGGCTATCCGCTCTGGGTCTATGATTTCCGCACCCTGGCCCTCGACGAAGGGAGCCTGTACTGCCGCGCCCGCCCGGTGACCCTGCGCCAGGTCGAGGGCGACCACGTCACCTTCGGCGAGGAGGTCAAGCTGGACCTCGGCAAGGACGTCGACGTCATCCTGATGCGTCAGGATCCACCCTTCGACATGGCCTATGTCACCGCCACCTATCTGCTGGAGACGGTCCACCCCCAGACTCTGGTCGTCAACGACCCGGCCCAGGTCCGCAGCGCGCCCGAAAAGCTGCTGGTCACCCACTTCCCCGACCTGACCCCGCCGACCCTGATCAGTTCCGACCCGGTCGCCCTGGTCGATTTCCACAAGCGCCACGGCGATGTGGTGCTGAAACCCCTGCACGGCGCGGCCGGTTCGGGCGTAGTGCGGCTGAAGGCGGACGACCCCAATCTGGAGGCCCTGATCGAAATCCACGCGACCGGCTCGCGCGACCCCCTGGTGATCCAGAAATTCCTGCCGGCGGTGTCAGCGGGCGACAAGCGCATCCTGCTGGTCGACGGCGAACCCGTCGGGGCCATCAACCGCGTGCCGCTGAAGGATCAGGTCCGCTCCAACCTGCGCGTCGGTGGCACGGCGGCTCCGGTCGAACTGACGCCGCGCGACCTGGAAATCTGTGCCGCCATCGGCCCGACCCTGAGGGAGCGCGGCCTCATCTTCGTCGGCATCGACGTGATCGGCGACTGGATGACCGAGATCAACGTCACTTCGCCGACGGGGGCCCAGCAGCTGAAGCAGTTCAGCGGCGTGGATGCCGCCGCCCTGATGTGGGACGCGATCGAGACGCGGCGCATCCCATCAGCGTAGTTTTGTATCGGAGTTTTCAATGCAGGCCCTTTTGCTTCTTGCTTCAGTCCTCTCAGCCCAACCGGCTCCGCCGCAGGACGCCGCGTCACCTCGCCGCCCGACAATCGAACAGCTGAAATCCATCATCGAGACACGCAGTCCGCAAACGCGCGTGGAGACCGTGGATCACGACCGGATCGCGGTTCGACGGATCGATGTCGTCGATGAGGACGGCACCATACGCATGACACTGGCGGCGGACACTCCGGCCCCGATCATCGATGGCATCCAGTATCGCCGGGCCTTCGGCGTTTCGGGACTGATCCTCTATGACGAGGATGGCAGTGAGCGAGGCGGCTTCGGTGTCGCAGACGTAGACGGCGGCATGGCCGTGCTGGCTCTCGATCATCCAGCCATGGACGCTATCGGCTGGCGAGTATCCCCGGACGGTTCCGTCAGCTTCAGCATAAATCAGGCTCCTCCGCTGATCCGCGACCCCGCCTTGGGCGACCGGCTTGTCCCCGGCGTCCAGACCTCCACGCGCGTTCAGTTGAGCGTCGCCGCAGATGGAACCCCTGCCGTTGGTCTTGCAGACAGCGACGACCGTACTCGCGTTCGCATGACCGTGACGCCGGAAGGCTATGGGGCGATCGAGTTTCTGAATGCCGCCGGCGAGGTGATCCACACCCTCGCCCCCGAAGCCGCCCTCGCTCGCTGAACAGGGTTTCTGGTATTGCAATCCACTTTAGTTCATGGTTCGTTCTTTCTCGGATAGCGGGAGCGGGTCATGGTCGCCAGTGTCGTCACGGTTGCCTTCGAGGGGGTGGATGCGCGGCGTGTGGACGTGCAGGTCCAGCAGCTGTCCAGCGACCAGCCGTCCTTCACCATCGTCGGCCTGGCCGACAAGGCGGTGGCCGAGAGCCGGGAACGGGTGCGGGGGGCGTTCGCGGGCATAGGACTGGCTTTGCCGTCCAAGCGCATCATCGCCAACCTGGCCCCCGCCGACCTGCCCAAGGAAGGCAGCCATTTCGACCTGCCCATCGCCCTGGCCCTGCTGGCCTCCATGGGCGTCATTCCGCCGGACGCCCTGCAAGGCTGGGCCGCGATCGGGGAGCTGGGGCTGGACGGCCAGATCGCGCCGGTGGGCGGAGCCCTGCCCGCCGCCGTGGCCGCCGATGCCATGGGGCTGGGTCTTATCTGTCCGGAGTTCAACGGGCCAGAGGCGGCCTGGGCGGGTGATGTCGCCGTGCTGGCCCCGCGCTCGCTGATCGGCCTGGTCAACCATTTCAAGGGCGTGCAGGTGCTGCGGCGGCCCGAGCCGGGGGCCATGCGCGATGGAGCCCGCGTGCCTGATCTGCGCGAGGTCAAGGGTCAGGAAAGCGCCAAGCGCGCGCTGGAGATCGCCGCCGCCGGCGGTCACAATCTGCTCAGCTTATTTCTTAAACAGTACGATGTTTGGCGGGCCCCTATTTCGCCGTCCTTGGGCCCGTCTCGAGGATGGATCTAGTGCTTCGTGGCCTTGAAATAGGCGTCCGATTTGACCGCAAATTCGTCCCATCCAACATCCACGAGTTCGTAAAGCTCAGCGTCCATGGCCTTGGTCAGGGCCAAGAATGTTGTGACCTTCATGTCCACCTTGCCCGCTTCGATCCTACGGATTGTGGAGACTGACAGGCACGAGTGCCTCGCAACCGCCGCCTGACTGATCTCTAGGGCCGTCCGCCATCTCCGAATGTGCTCCGCGAAGGCTTCCAAGAAGAGAATTGGCCCGCTGGGTTCATTGGACATTGTCGGCCTCCGAAGGCTGCGGATCAGCCTCTCCGGCCGGTTTCCGACGGCTCCGACACCAAGACAACGACGGTGGTGCCAAGCGACAGAGCTATGTTTTCGAGATTGTCGATTGTCAGATTTCGTTCGCCTCGCTCCATCTCACTGACGAAACGCTGATCGGACGCCGCCTTCACGGCAAGCTCCTCCTGAGTGAGACCGGCCGCTAGGCGAAGCCGCTTCACGTTGCCGCCAATTGTCTTGCGCAGGTCCATCCGACCACCGTTGACGGTGACCAGGGCTCAAGTTTATTCCATATAAAGAATAATAGGTGCGGTTGTCCGTGGCGGGGAGCTGGTGGATGCCGGCCTCTCACGAGGGGACACGGCATGAAGATCACGCACACCGCTCTTGCTGCAATGGGCTTCATGTTGCTTGCGACCGAGGTCAGCGTTGCCCAATCAAGTTTTGACTGCCGTCGGCCTCGATCAGAAGCTGTGGCCACGATCTGCGCAACTCCGCATCTTGCCCAAAAAGACCGTGAGGTTGACGCCGCCTATTCCAGGGCACTCGATTCAGCCGACGAGCCGAACCGTGTGCGAGACAACCACACCGCATGGGCAAACAGCCTCACCATCTGCGGGGCTGATCGCCAATGTCTCGCAGAGCTGCTGGATGAAGAGCTTGAGGCGCTGGAATACGCCAGCCGACCAAGGCCGGTGGGGGAACGGCTATCGGTACCCGATCCAGAGCCAGAACTGGCGTTACCACCCAGCCCGGCACCGATTCAAAGCATCGAGGAGCCACCCACTGAACCGACGTTCGACCTCGCACCTGTCGAAAGGCTTCCCGCTTCCGAAAGCTATGAGAACTCGTTCGAACCAGCCTCGCCAATACCAGTTGAGGGGAGCGAACCCGCACCGGCGAAGCGCAAAGTGCCTGAATGGAAAAAGGCGGCGTTCGGTGGCCTGCTGCTGATCCCGCTTCTCGGCATCATCGCAGGGCTGTTGGCGACCAAGTCGCTCGCCGAACACACCAGTCGCCAGTTCCAGTGGCCGCTGATCTTGAACTGGTGGAACGTCACCTACCTCGTTGGCATCGTCGGCGGGCTATTCGTTTCGACTATGGGCGTCCCCGCATCGGGCCGCGTGTTCTTCGGCGCTACGTGCCTCGTCATGCTGGTCGTCAATGTCAGCAAGACCAACCTGCTCACGGGCATCGCCATGACACTGGTCCAGCCGTTTGTCGTGGTCATCCTGTGGCTCGCATACGGGATTGCCAAGGCTAATGTGCAAGGGCGCAGGACGTGAAGCGCTCCAAGCCAAAGAGCAAACTGAAAACCCCGCCTGAGACCGAGATCCCGGCGCTGTTCGCCACGGTCCATTTCCAAAGCGATGAACGTCCCGACGGCTACTCCGCCGAAGACATTGCGTCGCTCAACGCCATCGCCAACAAAGCCAAGCCGAGGCCGCCCCAATGAAAACGTCCCTGACCGCCATCCTCGTTGCCGGAACCCTTTGCACGCCCGCCTATGCGGAAACATTCATCGGCGGGAGCGAAGCCGGCGTTCCCCAGAGCCGTCCAGCACCCCCAATCAGCACGCCAAACCCAGACAGGTTTAGATATCCCGACCTCGATCCGACGGCTCGGCGTGTCGGTGATCGCCTTTGCTATGCCTTCATCCCGATCGCAGCCCCTCGGACGCAAGACATCTGTATCCCAACGCAGAACTTCGCCGATACCCTTGACCCAAAGCCGGACATGATCAGTCAGGTTTTCGCTGGCAACACGCTGGACACCGATGTCGAGCAGCTAGCGAAGTGCCACATCCGACGCCGGGACGACCCTGGGATCGGAACGGCCCCAACCGACGACCCGACCAACGGCTATCAGTTCGACCTGAGATGCCCGAGCCGGAGAGAAGGCGGCGGGCATTACGAACTCAGCGTGGCGTTCAATCGGGACTACTACCTGCCTTATCGCCTGGTGGATTCCGTGTGTGGCCCTGATCAAGCGACAGTCGGCTCGCAGTTTGATCAATACGTCCGCACAACGCTTGGCGAACCAACGGCGGTCGACACCCGGGGCACGTCCATTCGTCAGTATCACTGGGCCGGAACAGGGACGAACATCTGGCTCACCAAGAACGAGGGAGGGCAAGGAGCGTGCGAGAATCCCACACCACAGCAGCGCAGTTGGATCGGCCGGATTGCCATTTCCAACGCCACCTGGGATTCATTCACGGCATACATGACCGGCTTGACCCAACAGCAGCGTGACAGCTCATTCAATCGGTTCTGATCATCCGATCAAACCCGGCGAAAAATCGATTCTCAGGCAGTTTGAACCGGCCTTCTGTCGTCGCCGGGGCAAACTGCCTGAAATTCCAATAGCCGGGTAGAACCGCAAAAAAACCGGAACCTCGGCGCACCAGCAAAAATTCGATGATGGTCTCATACGGCCCAACGTCAGCGAGCGTTGGTTGCTTTAATTGTTTGATGGGCAATGTTTCTTTTCGGTAATTTTGTCGGAAAATACCGTCTACTTGGTCTGCCTCTTATTCACCCCAGAGGCAAATATGACCAGAACAACGAACGACATATCAGCCATTCAGCTGTGCGACCCGACCGCAGCGACGGCAAACAATCACGTCGGCCTGATTAGGTCAACCAAGCCGATCGGCGATCAATCTTCCTACCCCAGGATCCAGAGCTCTGCCACCGTAGTCGACGGCAGCTCAGACATGAGCGCTAAGCCGTTGTCACCCGACGGGCCGGCAAAAAGTGCGGTTGCCCAGTACCGCGAAAACGCTGGTTCACCCTCACAGACCCATCCAGCTGAGCAGCCGCGATCCAGCCGCTCATCGCCCGACATTCTCACCAGTGCGGATGAGGCCCCGGTCGACGTCGTCCAAGAATTCGAAGGCCTTCACACGTCCGACTTCGACGTCCCTATGGCTTCTGCCAACGCCTTTATCCGGAATGCTTTCATCGTCACGCCTACGACCCCCCTGGTCGAGGTGCAGCAGACGTTCGCTGATCTCAAATTGTGTGGTGACTATTGGGGCGCTCGAGTGCGCCAAGGCCTAGCAGGTGACCGGCTCTACGTAGCGATGAAGGTAGATGGCGAGAGGCTCACCCACTGGGCCGTCTACCTGCGCTGCACTGATCCCGAGACCTTCATCTCCACCCAGGCTTCGATCGCCAGCCAACTTAACCACCGCTTCGGCAAGGCTGCAGAACGCTGGGACGGGGACAATGCCCGCCACAGAACGTTTGGTTCTGATCCCGCTGAGAGGGTCAGACTGCATCGACGCTCGGGCGAAGAGTGGGGAGCAGGCTCAGTGCTGATCCTGTCCAGGAAATTTCAGCAGCAGGCAGAGCAGACGTAGCGGCCCGCCAAACCGCTGCCCTCGCTCACTGAGGCCGCCCGTCTCGTCATCTGTGATGACAGCGGCGGCCCCCCACACCATTCGAGACACCTCAGGAGCTCCACATGAGCCGCCAGACCCAATTCTACACTGCCGCCCGCCCTCAGTCTGAAGTCCGCATTCGTATCGCTGGAGAGTTCAGTAAAATCCCAATTGGGGTGAGGGAAGATTACTTTTACGGAACCCCTCCGAAACCCCCCAAAGGCTCTGCACGGAAGGCGTCTGATGTCAGTGGCGGTCGAGGTGAGGACGCTTGCCTCGTGATTGGCTTTGACACCGAATACGTCCCTCCGCCTTTGACCTCTCGAGACGACCTTAAAGCTGGCAAAGGCAAAGCCACGCCGGTGTCATACCAAGTGCATTGCCGGTTGGTGGACGGGGAGAGCCCCGAGAATGGCAAAGAGTGGTCAGGCGTTTTTTATCCCGTCACCGCCGACGACCGCTTTCATCTCGATGAAGTAATCAGCTTTGCGGTTTGCCGGGGCGTTGAGATGGGCCACGTCACAAAGGTGCCGCGCCGCATTGAACTCATCAGCCACTTCAGCCGTGCTGACATGCCGATGCTGGAAGACCTCGATCAACTCACTCCATTTCTGGACGCGGTTCGAGGCGTGTTCGTCACTCTGCAACCGCTCAAGCTGCGTTACGCGTTGGATACCGGGCCGATCGACCTGAAGGTCTCGATCCGTGACACGTATCTTCTGACTGCCGAAGGCGCAAAGCGTCTTGAAGACCTCGGCGAGGTTGTCGGTGTGCCCAAGATCAAGCTTGCCGAGGACCCTGAGGACGAGGCCGCGATCAAGTCTCGTATGGACTTGGTGCTAGCTACAGATCCCGATCTTTTTGAGCGCTACGCCCTGTCCGATGCGGAGATATGCGTGCGCTATTACGAACATTTGCGTGAGCTTTGCCGAAAGACCATCGGCACGGCGAAAGTTCCGCTCACCCTTAGCGGCATCGGGGTGAAACGCCTTGAACAAATGTGGGTTCGCCATAAGGCCATCGAACCGTTGCAAGTGTTGGGCCTTGAGGAGGTTCAGGGGCGGACGTTCGATGATCGGACTGGGCGAGTCTTTAAGAAGAAGTCGGTCGTGGATCGGGAGCTCGTGCACCTGAGGCGAGCCCTAGCCATTGAGGCATACCATGGCGGGCGAGGTGAGCAATTCTGGTTTGGTCCAGGACCGGATCAGCCCCAAGCAGCGACCTGGCTACAGCACGCACCAAGGCCTTTGGTGCCGACCGCGTCATCGCCTCCCATGGTCTGGAACGATTTCGACCTATCGAACGCCTATCCGACCGCCATGTCCCTGATCGGCTATCCGGACTGGGACAATATGAACTTGCGGCCGGAGCTATCGGATTTCAGCCACTCGGTCTTGGGTGTGGCGCTTGTCGACTTCGAGTTTCCTGTGTCGGTGCGATTTCCTTGCCTGCCCATCCGCACTGATCGGGGGATCATCTTTCCACGTCGCGGTCGCAGCTATTGCACAGCCCCTGAGATCGCTCTTGCGGTTGAACTCGGTGCAACGGTGACGGTCAAAGAGGGTGCCGTTGTGCCCTGGCTGACAACCTCTATCCGGCCGTTCGGTACCTTCGTCGAAGACGCAATCAAGGAGCGCAACAAGCACGCCAAGGGGTCACTGGAGAACCGATTCTGGAAAGAGTTGGTCAACAGCCTTTACGGCAAGCTCGCTCAAGGTCTCCGGGTGAAACGCGTCTTCAACGTGTCAGATTCATCGATGAAGCCCCTGGAACCTAGCCTGATCACCAATCCGTATTTCGCGGCATTCGTAACGGGCTACGTGCGTGCGATCTTGGCCGAGATCATGAACGCCCTGCCCGTGCAGGTGCAGGTTTTTAGCTGCACGACGGACGGCTTCCTATCGACGGCAACGCAAGACCAGATCGACGCCGCGAGCACTGGAACGTTGGCAACCTCCTATCGCGAAGCGCGGATGCTAATCGCTGGATCAAGCCAGATCGTTGAGGCCAAACATCAGACGGGCCAGCTCCTGGGGTGGCGCGCCAGAGGGCAGGCGACGTTAAAGCCTGGAGAGCCAAAGGCCGATGAGCCAGCGTTCAACTACGTCTTGGCAAAAGCTGGGATTCGCACGCCTGCTCAATGTCAAACGGTTGCCGAGCAGAACGAACACATCGTGGAGCTTTTCCTGACCCGAACTCCGACGACGACGGTTCTTATCAAGTCGCTGACGGGCGTACGGGACATTGTTCTCGATAAGAACGACTTGGTCGATAGGCACTACACGCGCCGGCTCGGCATGGAATACGATTTCAAGCGCCGACCTGAGGCCATCGGGAGCGGTGTAGTCGGCGAATACCGCCACGTCTCGTGGAGCAGCATGCCGTGGGATACGGTCGAACAGTTTAACACTGTGCGTGATGAACTCGACGCTTATCGCGCCGTCAACAAAGCTGGCAGCGCCGAGGGTGGGGCATCGGCTCCACAGCGCGGCTGCATAATGACCCAGGATGACTACACCGGTTTTGCCATGCGGATCGCTTTGAAGGCGAGTGGTGGCGACGTAGGCTATGTCCACGCCGAAAACCCCGACATCAAACTTCTACGGAAGGTTCTTTGTACCGCCCGGCACCACGGTGAGGCTGGGTTAGACAAAGACAGCGATGGTCTGACCGCTGCGCAGTTTGCAATGAAACTCACCGCTGCCGGGATACCCTGCAAGCGGACTGATGTTGAAAACGGGAAGAAGAAGGTCTTCACACCCCATAGCGTGACGGCGTCTGGGCCTGTCTCCACAGCCTTAACCGCCTTGGCAAAAGAGTTGCCGGGCCTCCGTCCATCAGAACTGCTCACGGTGACCAAGCTGGACCTTTTGGCGAACCTGGGGTCGCTAACGGCGGATGGGCGTCGCTTAGGATTGCGACTGTGGAAATACCCCCGAGCCGCATAAGGCTGGCCCTCCCAGCGCAGGCTGGGAGGGCTGATCCCCTTGCTTTGGTTGCTTCAGTAAAAGTCCCGTTGGGGAGAAGGGCTAGTCTTCTTACTGAGCTCAGACCTTTAGAGCTTCAACCTACCTCATTGACTGCTCCGAAGGAGCGCCGATGAGCGAAGCGAAGAGGCCACTTCAATAGCCTTTAGATGCCTTGCACAACTAGAGGCTAGACAGGTGCTGATGATTGCCGGATAGGTTGGAGGCGTCCTGGGGAGGGCTTGTGCGGCTTCAAATCCTATTAGTGTGTTTTGCGCTGGCGATGCCGACGGTGTTTGTTGGCGTTGTCCCGGCCGAAGCGCTGTCGTGTGGCTCGGGCTATTATCGCAATTCGGCTGGCAACTGCATTCCGTCGCCGCGCCGTCCAAGAGCCGGTCAAGCGCAAGGGTTATTAGGCACTTCCAACATTCCATCGGGTGCAACAGCTCGTTGTCGTGACGGGACATACAGCTTCTCCCAGAGCCGTCGCGGCACGTGTTCAGGGCATGGTGGCGTGGCTAGTTGGCTATGAGCGCTAACGGCAACGGTTGCGGCGCTTGGATAGCGATTGCGGTTGTCGCGGTCGTCGTTTGGCAATGCACCCGCGATCGGACGCCAGAAGAGGTCGAAACCGACTACTCCAGTTTCAGCACCATCGAAGTGCCAGAGACGGAATATCCAGCATATCCGACCGTCGATTATCCGGCCACGGATTATGGTTCGCCTGAGCCATATGTCAGTTCCGGCTATCAGGACGCGGGCGCACCATACGGCTGCACCGATGACTGCTCAGGCCACGACGCTGGTTGGACCTGGGCCGAGGAAAATGGCGTTGCCGATCCCGCTGACTGCGGCGGCAACAGCTTGTCGTTTGAAGAAGGCTGCATCGCGTACGCTGAAGAGCAGCAGGCAGCACAGCCGGGCGAGGATCGTTGGTGACGTTTGGCCTCTGCGATCAAATCAAGAAAGGTTCGAATGAGCCCGCTCTGGCAGCTCTCGTTTCTAGAGGCCGGCTGGCAAAGCTTTTCGGCCTACTGATTACGTTTGAGGAGACGACGCCGAACAGCGCGGTGGGCGAATAGCCCATCTCTCAGGACGACTTCAAGGGCAAGTGGTCGTTGATCGCCTCGGCACATTGATCCTGCGTGATCCCACTCGGCAAAACCTTGGCTACTGTTCTATGCCTGCAAACGCATCGGCTCCCGCGCCAGCGACCTGCGCGCCATTCGCCTTCTTCGCATTGCCTGCCTTACGCGCATCGGCTGCAATTGGTCTCCTAAGCGAAACGTAGATCACGAGATCGTCGCGCTTCAGAACATAATAGGTACATCCGCCCCAATTATGAAGTCAGAGAATGAGGTATCTTCTACTCATTGGTGAATCTTCATGCGTTAAGCTAGCTTCCGTCTGGGATTGGCGGGCCGCGGATGGCTTCGTAAGGGAGGCTATTATGGCAGCATCAAAACACGCCCGTGATATTCTGTTCTTTGACGTGATCGTTGAACGCCGGACCAATCAGGCTCCCTTTCCTCCGCTGTCGGCACTAGTCGCGCTTTGGGCTACCGCCCATGCCAACCCAAAATTTCCGGCCAAAGAGTTCGAGAAGGGCTCGATCACATCCATCATCAAAGACATTTCGATCGTGCCTGACGACGTCGCAACTCTGCTGATCGAGGTGTCAGACAAAAATGCTCCGAACCAGACCTATCTGGACCACGAAGCAAAAACTGCTAGGCATCTGCCCAAGGCCAAGCCCGAGGGTAATGGTCATTCCGCTCACATCGTCCTGTCGCTCAAGCAGCAGAAGGGACAACCGAATACGTATCTAGCCCTTATCGAAGCCATTCCTGGCGTGTCGATCGCGAAGATCCAGTCCACTCTCAACACGGCTATTCGGCTTCTATGCAAGGCAGATGATAGCCTCTTCACCTTTGTGAAGGCGGGCGGGATCAAGCAGAAGCCGAAGACGTATGTCCCTCACATCGTGCTTGGAGGGCACCCCTCGAAGCAGTTCCTGAGTGATTTAGAAACAGGCAAAGTCTCGGGCCTGAAACTGATCGCTCCCCAAGGCAAACAGGTCTTGGGCCAAAGTCCATTCTTACACGTCAACAACTACTCGATGGACGTAAGCGTGTCGAAGGACATACCGAAAGGGCAGCGTTGGAAGACGTTGTTCACAGACATCGCGTCCAAGAACGCTGAATTCCCGCTGGCGCGAATTTACGTCCAACCCGAAGAGGGTGGTAAATCGTTCCACGTCGACGTTGATACCACCACGGGCAAGGTCATTGGCGAGGCGTATATCCGCTCTCGCAGGTTCGCCGGGATTACGCCTATGCTTGAAAATAGTTCTGCCGACGCCATCGTGACCCATTTCGCCGATCTCATGTCCACGCTTCTGTTAAAGGAGAGAACCGTGTGAGCGAGCGCTATCAATTCCTCCGCCCGCTCGCCTTCATGACGATTGATGGTCCTAGCCTCGGTCTATACCGCCTTGTCTGGCCTGTGGCTGTGACAGTGATTGCATTACTGGCCTACGTGCTTTTGCCTGAGCGAGTTGATCTCGTTGGCGACAAATCGGCCGCCGACTACATGGCCGGATTTTTCGCTACATTGCCCGGCTTCTTCATTGCCGCCCTCGCCGCGGTCGCCACATTTAACGGCGGTGACCTAGATAAGGAGCTGCCCGGCGTAACAGTGGCGATGGTGGTGAACGGAGATGAAGACAACTTGCCTATCAGCCTGAGAGTCTTCCTCTGCTATTTGTTCGCCTACCTAACAGTGATTTCATTCGTCGGTTTCTTCATCTGCGTAGGTGCGGCGTTGATTGCTCCTAGCGTCGCGACCTGGGCTGCCGATTTTAATGACGTCAAACTGCTTGAGCACACCGCTCTGGTGGTCAGCCTGTCATTCGTGGCTCTCTTAACTTTCATCACAGCCAGTGTGCTGTTTTGCACCATCCAGGGCCTCTATTTCCTGGCTGAGCGGGTGCATCAAACGATCCTCTGACACAGAGTCGTCGCTGCACGTGTTCAGGTCATGGCGGCGTGGCAAGTCGGCTATGAGATAGAAGCGTTGGCGGTCCGAAAGAGGGTCTGGTGAGCTGTAGAACCGAGGTGCCGATATCTGGTTGCGGACCGCTCTCGTTCGGTCGATGTCGGTCCTTGAAAGAGATGGTCGAGCTATTTCTGAAAGAGCGGGGTGATCGTGGTCAACGTGAGGCGCTCTGGTGGGGAGACCCAACACTCTCCTTTGAGCACACGTGCCAGCGAGCACTGTTCACCCTTGGCAGCGAGACGACACGTGACGCTCATCAATGGACCTTCTCGAAAGCTGATCTAAACGCGCTCGCAAAGCAGCTCGCCTCTCACGAGGCTGAGCTCTCACAGGTGACCAGCTTTCACGAGCTTTATGAGGCGGTTGAGCGAGCCCTGAGTCTCCCTAAAAATGGCAAGCCGCTGCTAGTGTACGACATCGCGCTAAGGCTCAGTCATCGTCTGAGCTTGCAACCGACCGCCGTTTATCTGCACCGGGGGCCGCGCGCGGGTGCCAACTCCCTCAAGTCCGGGCTCGGTGCACGACGTACTCGCCCACTGGACGACTTTCCGATGTCAATCAGGACGCGTCTCACAGCTGCTCAGACTGAGGACTTTTTATGCCTCGCGAGAGCGCACTTGCGACCGGAGCTCTGGGACTGACATGCCAAACTTCATCCACCGGTTTGATCCGGCCGCTGCAGACCCGGTTGGTTCCACATGCGCGCTCTCGACAATCGAAATCGAGAACGCGGGTCTTCTCGAGATTCTGCAAACGCCGGGTGCGCCGGTGGGCCACTGGGGGCTATTCGATCCTCTCCTTGATCCGGGCAATCCGGACTTCGTCTTTCGCGAAACCCTCGGAAAGTCACGGGAGGTAAAGACTGCGATCTCCGGTCTCTTCGGCCGTTTCGTCGCTCGCGCTTACGCGAGCCGCTATCTGAACTTCACCCATTTTGCGCACATCCACAGTCCCCCGATGCGCCTGCATCG
Source organism: Brevundimonas sp. (assembly GCF_041648055.1). Taxonomy (GTDB): domain Bacteria; phylum Pseudomonadota; class Alphaproteobacteria; order Caulobacterales; family Caulobacteraceae; genus Brevundimonas. The sequence continues at coordinate 10,008 of NZ_JBAZPS010000002.1, read as the reverse complement.
GTTGAGCCGGGCTCTTGTCGTGCGGCGGCCGAGGCACAGGGGTGATCTCCCAGACTGGGCGGTCTGGAGCCCGCGCATGGGCATGGGAATAGTTGAAGCCAAAGGCACGCATGCTCCCGCGGGTCCCAGCCGTATCCTCGCCAGTGCCTACCGCCAAGCAGAGAGAGTCGAAATCCAGATCGGCGGCCGTAGAGCACGCTTCAAACGGTACGCCATCGCGACAAGATGGGGTTTCCTAGCTTTGGGCAGCCCATCTCAGCCTATCCTGGCAGTGAAGGACCCTATCGAAGAGGGTGAGGATGTCAGTGAGGAACAACTTGCCCAAGCGGGCGTAGGCATCGCACGACGGCACATGGCGTCGCTCCTTCGCCCTCTCGGTCATGTGGAGCTCGCTTCCGCTCTGGATGAATTGGCAGAAACATCGTTCCGAAACCGTGAGGCGCTCGCTCGTACTCGCGTCGAAGCCCTGCTCGACAGTGGCGAGAGTAAAACGGTCCGCCGCGGCGACGGGGCGGCCGGTGAGCTGTCTGACGACCTGATCGGCGGGTTCGTCACTCGGGGCGGTGTGATTGCCGAACAGGACATCTCGGTCAGTGACCAAGAAACGCTGCAACGTCTGAAGCTGTCACCGCGCTTCATCGGCATTGAGCGGAGCGCAATCAAAGCGGCGCTCGACGGTGATGTTTCGACACTCCTGACGAAGCAGATCGAAGCGAAGTTGCGAGACGATCTCACGGATGGTGCAATGGACGGAGGCGGCACGACCATCGTGCGGCTCGACGAACGCGGCACAGAGATCGTCTGATTGATCGCCGCATGTGACTCAAAGCGGCAGTGAAAACGTCTGTTATAGGCGAGAGGGCGTGCAATACTCAGGACAGCCTACTCGACTGGATTTTCATGCGGCGCAGGCATCGGGTGATCTAGCGTTATGTCGACACAAGAGACTCAGATCGCGGCCGATGTGCCGTTTATTCGATTGCTGACCATCAAACGGTTTCGCGGGATTGAGGGTTTGACTTGGCGGCCCGCCAGGGGAGTCAACATCCTCCTCGGTGGAGGAGATGTCGGTAAGACTACTATCCTTGAGGCAATCGCGTTGCTTCTCAACCCGACCAATGCGACGGCGCTGTCTGACTCCGATTATTGGCAGCGGGACAACGATCAAGGGTTTCAGATAGCCGCGACAATGTCGCTCCCACTAGCGACTGGAATTGCCGAACAACGTAATGCGGTCTGGCCTTGGGAATGGGATGGAGAGAACCCGAAGCTTCCGGCCACGGAAGCAGGCGATCCGTCGCCAAAAGAGCCCGTTTACTGCGTTCGCGTAACCGGCTCGCCTGACTTCGAGCTGGTCTACGAGATCGGTCAACCCGATGATACATTTGACCACTTCTCGGTGGCAGTCCGTCGTAAAATCGGGGTCGTAAAGCTAACCGGGGATGATCGGAATGATCGAGACCTGAGGCTTGTTCAGGGTTCGGCGCTGGAGCGTCTTCTCAACGACAAAACGCTTCGGGCAAAGCTGGGTCAGAAGGTTGCAGAAAGCGACATCGAAGGCGCGCTAAAGCCGGAGGCAGAGGACGCGTTGGACGCGCTCGGCGAGCGGTTCCAAGAACGCAACTTACCAAGCGTTCTAGGGCTGGGCCTTGTAGGCGGCCCGGGCTTTTCCCTAAGCGCTTTGGTCGGCCTGACTTCCGAAAAGGACGGAGTAGATCTACCACTCTCCAGCTGGGGTGCCGGCACACGACGACTTGCCGCCCTGGAGGTTGCCAACGCCCATCAAGTTGCACATCCGATTATGGTGGTCGACGAGATCGAACGGGGATTAGAATCCTACCGCCAGCGCGTCTTGGTCGAAGAGCTGATCAGCAGCCCCTCACAAGCGTTCGTGACAACCCACAGCGCCGCGGCTGTGAGCGCGGCGGAGGGTGCCGATCTCTGGTACGTCGATTCCACAAGCGCCATCGGTCACCTTCCATCTTCATTAGCCGCTCAGCGAGCCCGCGACCCAGAAACCTTCCTCGCTAGGTTGGCGATCATCGCTGAAGGCAAGACGGAAGTCGGCTTCGTAACCGAACTGCTGACCCGCGCTCTTGGTGGTGACATTCGCCGACATGGCCTTTGGGTGAGCGACGGCGGTAGCAACACAGAGACGCTGGCCGTCCTTCAGGCACTTACAAAAAGCCGGTTGACGTTTGGCGGGTTTGCGGACGACGAAGGTACTGATGGCACTGGCTGGGCAGGTGTGAAGAATCAGCTAGGCGACCGATTGCTCCGATGGAAATCGGGCTGCCTCGAAGCCAACGTCATTGCGCATATTCCAGACGAAAAGTTGGAAGAGTTCATCCGTGATCCCGACGGAGACGCGGGCGAACGTCTGCGCACAATGGCTGACCGGCTGGGTCTGCCGAACACATCGACAGTGGCTCTTCGGGAAAATGGTCCCGCCTTCAGACAGCTCATCATTGAGGCGGCCACCGGCGCCTCGCATCCCGATCCTGAAGCGAGCAAGGAGACCAAGAAGGCTTGGAAAAAGCATGGTCAGCGGTGGTTTAAAACCCGCGACGGCGGGAAGGAACTGGCCGAAAAAGTCTTCGCCTTGGGCATCTGGCCAAAACTCTCTGATGAACTCCTGCCATTCGTGAATGCTGTCCGGCGAACCGTCGATCTAGAAGACATTGAATTGGTAGCTTGATGAGCGATGCGTCGGTCGCAGAGGCTCTTCGATCTTCCGCGCGCTTAGTTGTCGTGGAAGCGCCGGGTGGCTGCGGTAAGACTTATCAGGGGGCTGAGTTCGCACGAGACGCCGCTCCAGTTTTGGGGGGCGGGCGGCTTCTGATCCTCACGCACACGAACGCAGCGTGCGATGTGTTCGCGCACCGAACCAAGGGCATCGGCAGCTCCACTGAAATCCGCACCATCCATGGTCTCATCACAGAGATCGCGGGGGCCTATCACAAGGCTCTTGGTCTACCTGCCGACGTTGGAGCATGGGCACGGCGAAACGACGGCTACGACCAACTCGCAGCCCAAGTTGCAGTTCTACTTGCGCGAAGCCCTTTCATCGCGGCCAGCCTCGCGCACCGATACCCGATGATCATTTGCGACGAGCATCAGGACGCCAGCGCGGACCAACACGCCATCATCATGAGCCTTCATCGCGCTGGCTCGCGCTTACGGATTTTTGGCGACCCGATGCAGCAAATCTATGGGTCGCACGCGAGAACTGCAGAGATCGCTCAGGCAGAAGCGCGATGGGTCAACCTGAAGGGGTCGGCCTGCAAGTTTGAAGAACTTGATTATCCGCACAGGTGGGACAGCGGAGAGCCTGAACTTGGACGCTGGATCTTGGATGCGAGGGATGCCCTCAAAGCTGGCGGGCAGATTGATCTTACGGGCGTGCTGCCGCGCGGGCTCACCGTTCATTACGCAGACAATACCGCCCAGACAGCTCTGGGGTTCAGTGTGGACCGGCGTTTGTCGCCTCCGATATACGCCCGGAGCAGACTTCCGCAGATGTTAGTTCTGACCGGAGCGAACGACACCTGCACCGCACTTCGAGCGTTCTTTGGGCGCTCGATCCCGCTCTGGGAGGGACATGTCCGCGACCACATGGCCGCGTTGGTGGTCCATACCAGAGACAACGCTGGCAATCCCGGCGCGCTGGCGCGCGGCACCGTTTCGTTTTTGCAGAAAGTCGGGTCAGGTTTCACCCTCAGCGATCAGGGCAAGATACTTATCGAAGAGGCGGAGACCGGATGTACCGGCAAGCGCCGAGGCAAGCCTGAACTCGTCCAGTCGATGGCCCGCGCCATTGTCGAACGACCTGATCATCGAGGCGTAGCGGCCGCATTAAACCGGCTGCGCGAGCTAAGAGCCTCCCAGAGGTCGTTTGCCGATGTCCATATTCATCACGCCCGGGAGTTGGCCGAGGCGATCCAGCTCGCCGGCTTCGACGATCCGGACGAAGGGTTCGCGGAGATCGCTAGGTGGCGCACTCACACACGCCCGATACTGCCTGAAAAAGCAATCAGTACCATCCACAAGGCCAAGGGGCTAGAATTTGACAACGTCATGCTTATGCCTTGCGACCGATCATCATTTTCCAGCACTCCGGCAGCGAGGGCGAAACTCTACGTCGCCATGAGCCGCGCAAAGCGCAGCCTCATGCTGGTCGTCTCTAGGGCGCGGCCAAGCCCGCTTTTCATTATTTGACCGAGGTGGGCACGTGCGAGACTTTCATCGCCCGAAGCCGCGCTAGTCCTCGTCCAGATCTCCGAAATCGTCGATACGATCTCGCCACAGCGGCATCGCCACCATCGGAAGATTGTCGCGCGACAAGGCAGTCAACTTGGGACGGCTCGCAGCGCCCCCGCCGAGCTCGGTGTCGAGGTCAGGAAACACAGACGGCACGACCAAACCGCTCGCTCTTCCTTCGACGGCAACCGTCACAAGGGGGTGCCTGATGAAATGCTGGTACAACGCGTCCGTGATGCCCTTCTCCTTGTCCGCCTTGGCAACGGCAAGGACTGCCTGACCATCCTTCCAGTCAATCGGCGTGCGCGTGCGCGCGGCTTTCTCGGCCGCGAGTTTCACGAGCGCATCGGCCTCGATCGTGCCGGTTGTCCAAAGCTCGAACTGGAGTTTCGCCTCGCGTCGATAAGGATCGTTCTTGTAGTGCGCCCGCATCACGGCGATCTTCGTCAGCCACTCGTCGACCTCGGCCAAGGTCAGCACACCGCCCGGCTCCTTCGCCTTGCATTCGATGGTCCTGATGTCGCTGCCCGCATTGTTGAATGCGATGACATCCATATCGACGGGCTTTTGGGTGTCGGGGTCGCGCGCGATGATGCCCATGTCGATGGACGCGGCATTGCGGCGGACGAGATAGGCGACCAGCAGCTCGAACAGTATGCCGCGCAGATTACCCGCGCGGCCTTCGATGTCGCTGAGATTGTCGACAAGGTCGAGAAGGCGCTTCGGACTCGATGCGGCATAAGCAGCAGCGTTCTTCAACGTCTCCACGAGAGAGGCCAGGGCCGCCCCGGTGCGACGCCCGAACAAATCGTAAGGCGTCGCCAGCATGATGCCCGCCCGGTGACCGGCAGTCAGCGCTTCCCCCGTGAAACGCTCAGCGACAAGGATCGAGACGACCCCCGCGCTCGGCAACGCTGATCGCGTCATGCGCGCCTTACGAATGAAATACTGGATGTCGTGCACGGTCATCACCCGGTCGACAAAAACGTCAGCGACAAGGAAGCCGAATTCCTGCTTCTCGCGCTTTAACGGGAGAAGATAGCTTGGCCCGGCCAGGTCGTATGAGAACGGCCCGATTGGTGTCAGCCGCTCCTCGCCGCGCACGGAAATCGAGTTGTAACCGGCGAAGCCAATTTTCCGCGCCCACTCTCTGACCGCATCAATCAAAACGCGCTCTGCGGTACGACGGGCGCGGACATCCTTTTCCCCCAAGCCGAGGGCAAGCCCTGGGCAAAGAAGGTATCCTTTCCCCAGCTCTTCGTTGCGATATTGTCGGATGAAGTCGGCCGCGAGCATCGACTTCGCGAGCGCATGTGACGTCACTTGGCCGCGTTGCGGATAGGCGTAGGCGGCGCTGATGACAGCAAACTCGCTCTCGGTGACGAAGCCACCTCTTGCGGCCATTCCATCGAGCGCTGCGCCAAAAACGGAATTCGTCTCGCGCAAATCTCGCATGAGATTGGCCCAGAAAATTTCTTGGCTGCGCTGCGAATGCAGATAGAGGAACGCCTCGCGCTTGGGCAACACTTGCACCGGGAATCGGTGAATGCCACTTCGCGTTCGGAAGACTCTCTGGCGAGCCGCTTCGGCACTCGCGCCCTTTTTGACAAACGCCTCTGCGATCCTGCCGGCGCGGGAAGGACCATGCTTCTTCAGAAACTGAACGACGTCGTCACTCACCATGTCACACTGCTTAATTTATATAGTCTTCTACCTCGTGCCTTCCCCATTTTTCAAGCCAAGAAAACCCCATTGAAAAATATGATGAATTCGAAGGGTTTTCCGCTTTAGGGTCGCTTGATTTGTAACTGACACCAGAAACCCGCACCCACATGGCATTGCTGGAGGCTAATCGTCCGAGATCGAGAGGGACCGCCGAGGTCTGCATTTGGCGCAGGGCTGACGAAGCGCAGGCCTCCGCCCAGCCTCGTTGCCCGAACGCTCTTTTCGGGTGACCCCGGCCATTTCGGCAAACGTTCATTTGCCGTGAGGTAGGTCGGGAAACGTCGATGAAAGCTATCGCTTATTACCGAGTGAGCACGGCCTCCCAAGGGCGCAGCGGTCTGGGATTAGACGCTCAACGACACGCCGTTCAGCAACTTGCAATGCGGCGTGGAATGTCAATTTTGGCCGAGTTCACCGAGGTGGAAACAGGCCGACGCGACGACCGTCCCGTGTTGAAGAAGGCTCTGGCCAGAGCGAAGCTGACTGAGGCGACCCTCGTGATTGCGAAACTTGATCGGCTGTCTCGTAACGCGGCATTCTTGCTGACCCTGAGAGACAGCGGTGCGCGGTTCTTGGCTGCAGATGTCCCGGATGCGAATGACCTAACCATCGGCGTGCTCGCCGTGATCGCCCAGGCTGAGCGCGAGATGATTTCGCGGAGAACAACCGAGGCCCTGGCCGCAATCAAACACAAGATCGCTCGTGGTGAGACACACCTATCCAGCCGAAGCGGACGACCTGTGAAGGGACTGGGCAATCCTCGTGCTGAAGGAGCGCTCGGGAGATACGCAGGAGATTTGACGCTAGCTCGGCGGGCGCGTGCGCGCCGAACGGCCACTCGATATCGCGAGCTCGCTCCCGTTGTGGCTGCGATCATGGCTGCCGGACACACGAAGCCCTCGGCTGTGGCAGCCGAGCTCAACCGACAGGGCATCGCCACTGTTCGCGGCGCTAAGTGGCACGCTTCGACTGCCGCTAGGTTGATAGCTGCCCGCGTGGCTAGAGCGTCGGCTATGCGGCTCGGCGTGAAGGGCTGATTTCGACCCAAAGCGGACATTGTGCTCCCCAACCCGGACGGTAAGATGGGCTCGACGCGGGAGGCTATATTGAACAGGCTGGTCTTGGCAGTTGCCCTACTTATGGGTGCCCCCTCCCCAACTTCCGCGCAGAGTGTTCCCGAGGGAGTCCATCGATTTGCAGATGGATCGGCCGCGATGTGTGGGATTGTGGGGGCAGACGCCACTGACCTCCTCGCGACCGCTCGTCAATCCGCAGACCTTACGGCAGTGCCGATCGCTTCTGACCGCTTCGAAATATTCGAAGGGGGCGATCCTGTCAGATATCAACTGGTCGCCACCTTGCCCACGGAGCCAGCGTATCCGGCAGTTTCTTGTCGGGAACTATATGAAGACGGGGGTGCACTTCGAATGAAGCGATCTATGCGCTGCGATGCAGAACGCTCCGCCTGCGACGCGCTTTTTCAAGAATTCCAAACACTGGACGCCGAATTCACCACAGCGATGCAGGGCGGAAGCCGCTAACGAACGTCCGCTCACCACCCAAAGCGGACATCCCAAGAGTCCGGTTTGCAGCTATCGCGACAGCGACCAATCAAAGACCCCCGGCGCTGGAGGCACCGGGGGTCTAAGGATCGGTTATCAGAAGCGGAGCGACCCAGGCTAACGGGGGGAAAGGTCCGGGCCGGCTCCGCATAGACAGTGCGCGAAACCGGCCTGAGGTTCCGGCAGATTCGACATAGGCGCATCCCTGTGATGATCTTCCGCTCAAGGAGGTGACGTCATGGCATCGACTAGGAAACTGTTGCGCGAAGAGGCAGGGGTAAAGCTTTTCGAGGTTGGTGAGCCGAAGTCCTTTGGCAAGGCCAATGGCTGTCACTACCGCATATCGACCATGCGTCGGAACCAGCCGATGGTGTTGGCGGACCTGACCGAAGCACAAGATGCGTTCGACCTGGAAGTCATCGCCTCGCTTATGGATCCCGTCGTCCAGCACTTGATCGCCCGACACTGAGGAATAGCAATGCACAAACCGGCGATGGAGCGAGCCTTCGAGCTCGCAAACTCGGGACGGTTCAAAGTCTCAAGGGACATTGACCGGGCGCTGAAGAGCGAAGGGTACAACAACGTAGAAGTAGCGTCCCTGTCACTGCCCAGCGTCAGGAGCGACCTCTTAAAAGAGTGCAGGACGGCGGCTAAACAACTCAGCGAAGCAAAGGCCACGCCAACCAAATCTGACGTGGCACTTTAGCTTTAAGGATCGGGACATAAGGCTGCGCCTCAACCATAAACCCGCCGCCCCACTGGGACGACGGGCTTTGGCTATCGATAGGATTACATTGCTGCCTTGAGCTCTTCGGCTTGTCGAAGGTGCGCTTCGATCTTGGGCAGAACTTCTCTGGCGTGTGCAGCCAGCGCCGGGGCGTCGGTGTTGTCTGCGAAGCCACGATGCAGTGTGATGGCTTCCTGGTGGGCGGCAATTTGCTGGTCCAGGTAGACCCTGTTGAAGTCGGAAGCGCTCGCTGATCGCAGGTTATCAATCAGGCCTTGCCGACGTTCATCCAGCGAAGTTGGCATGGTGACGTCAGGCGCAGCTGCTGGGGCCGTCGCTTTGAACTTGGTGGAGGCTGCGGTGTGATCAGCCTTGATCATCGTAGCCAGTTCTTTGACTTGGTCGTTTGTCGAGCGCTCCAGAGCTATGTCTGAGGCTTGTATCTCATACATGTCGCCCATAGCGGCGTTAGGCACGTAGGCGCTCACGAGGTTGCCGCCCATCGTCGCTGCCGAAGTCTGGCCGACGGGAGCCGACGCTGCATCCTGAGCTGCGTCGACTGCTGGAGATGCCCCTTGTTCGTTGCAGGCTGTCAGCAGCGCGATTGAAGCGACACCGGCAAAAAAAATCCTGGTCATGTTGATCCTCCCAAAGTGAGATTCACGAACGTGAACCTTCGGGAGATGTTCCGCGTCGCTGCCGCTTCTCAGCGCACAAACAGCAACGCGCGCCGCCGCAGAGTATGACGGGCCTGAACGCCTCATGGGGAGCTGGGCATCTGTCTGAACGAGGACTAGGTGTCGGCCCGGATCAGGTGACGACCTGAATGTCTGCCCTCGGGCGGCTAGACAATGTCCGCTTTCCACCCTTAGCGGACCCTGAGAGAGTCCGCTTTCGGGATGAGTGCCTAGAGCTCAATCTGCTCCGAAAGGGAGAGGGCGTCGTCAACTTCGATACCCAAATATCGCACAGTGCTCTCAAGCTTTCCGTGTCCAAGAAGTAGCTGGCAAACGCGGAGATTGCCGGTCTGCTTATAAATCAGCGCGACCTTCGTCCTTCTCAGGCTGTGGGTGCCGTACGCGCCGACGTCCAAGTCAATCGTCCGAACCCAACTGTCCACGAGCCGTGCATACTGGCGGGTGCTGATGTGCTGGCCCTCCCGCATGCGGCTTGGAAACAGCCAATCGCATGCATGATCGCCACGTATCTCTAGCCAACGGGCAAGGGCGTCGCGTGCAGGTGACGTTATTTCGAATGGGACAGGGCGTCCTGTCTTCTGTTGGACGACAACCGATCTCGCGCGAAGAATGCCGCCTTGCACCACATCACCGATGCGCAGCGCGACAAGGTCGCAGCCTCGCAGTTTCGCGTCCAAGGCGCAGTTGAACATCGCTAGATCGCGAACTCGCCCTGTAGATTTCAGCTGCTGGCGTATCCCCCAAATGTGCTTCGGCTTCAGCGGTGCCTTTGCACCAACTACCCGGCCAGCGTTCCAGGGTTTTTGAGGAAAGCTGAAGAGATCGGTCTGGGCCATTGCGCCCTCCTTGGAGGCCCCCAAGGCAGCAAACGCACAACTCCCGAAAGCGGACTCTCTCAGGGTCCGCTAAGGGTGATGGGGTGGACGCCCCCCGACGGCATCGATGTGCCAGAGTGAGGGTGTTGAACAACACTCGAGGAGGCGTCCATGGGACAGGTTAGCACTGTTGGTCTGGATCTCGCCAAGAGCATCTTTCA